>NC_003197.2:0-1214362 GCF_000006945.2 Salmonella enterica subsp. enterica serovar Typhimurium str. LT2 | reverse complement strand
ACCTTGAGTTGTAGGTATACATCACCCGCGTTCTCTTGAACGCGATTATGCGCACACACATCTGAGGGTTGGCTTCCTTGTAAGCCTTAGCTTGCTTTTTGAAACGACGCCACACACGGCTACGCGCACCACATATGACGTCATGGGTATGGTCAGTAAGGGAAATGATGAGAGCTTTTAAGATGACAAGACCACCACCGGAGAGAGAATGTCCGTACAGGGTGTTGTAACTACTGTAAACAATGTGTCCTGGTGCGGACATTACCATTCGCGATCTCCATAGTGAGTGACCATCACTGCCGGGGAACTACCGCTATTACTACTAAGTACAACACAAAACATCAATAATGCAACAATATATTCACCAAGCATTAACCAAACATTATTGCGTCATTGTCAGTCTCTTACAGAAAGATTACACGATTATTTCATCGGCAGGAGACTAAAAAAGATAATCATTAGCTACTGCGGGTATTAATGCTGAAAACATCCATAACCCATTGAATATTGAACATATATAAGGTTAAAATGGAATAATTAACGTGTCCTCTCTCCCATCGCTAAAACGGCATTATTTATGCAAAATTTTATGCGGCATACTTACGCCAGTAACGCTGACTTGTTTTAATTTTTGTCATTACTCTATTGCGTCAAGGCTATTGGTACCATTAACAGGCGATTTCATATATGGCTAGTTAGTGATTACTCGAGATGTATTACGCCCGCGTTAACGGCGCTCAAGGGCTAAAAATAGTTTGAGAGTGCGTCCTCATTTACCTGAACATCTTCAGTCAATCGGTCCGGGACTTATCAGAGGACCAGGCGGGCGTATAACGCCGCCTGGTAAAATATGTCCGATGGCAATAATGCTATCGGACATGTCGGTTATTCCGCCTGTAGCTTCGACGGCGGCGCGGAATGATAATGCGCGTCCGCTTTTGCAAAGCGTTCCTGCATCGCTGCTGTCGGCGCTTTGCCAAGCAGGCTAAAGATTACGATCCCCAGGCTGCCGAAAATGAAGCCAGGGATAATCTCATACAGATCCAGCCAGCCATATTGTTTCCAGACGATAACCGTCACCGCGCCAATAATCATTCCCGCCAGCGCGCCGTTACGTGTCATACGCGACCACATCACAGAAAACAGGACAACAGGTCCAAATGCCGCGCCGAATCCAGCCCAGGCGTAGCTCACCAGCCCCAGCACACGGTTATCGGGATTCGCCGCCAGCGCAATGGCGATCAGCGCTACCACCAGCACCATCACTCGCCCTACCCATACCAGCTCTTGCTGGCTGGCGCTTTTACGCAGAAAAGCCTTATATAAATCTTCTGTAATCGCGCTGGAGCATACCAGCAACTGACAGCTCAACGTCGACATCACCGCCGCCAGGATAGCAGACAGCAGAACACCGGCAATCCACGGGTTAAACAGGATCTGCGCCAGTTCAATAAATACGCGTTCTGAGTTTTGGTTCACCGCCCCGGCCAGCGCGGGGTTATTGTTAAAGTACGCAATGCCAAAGAAGCCCACCGCCACCGCGCCCGCCAGACACAGAATCATCCAGGTCATACTGATACGACGCGCATGAACAATGCTGTGATGGGAGTCCGCCGCCATAAAGCGCGCCAGGATATGCGGCTGACCGAAGTAACCCAGTCCCCAGCCCATCAGGGAAATAATAGCGACAAAATTCAGCCCCTTGAGCATGTCGACATTCTCGATGCTCTTTTGCTTGATCACCTCCAGCGACTCGCTGAAACCGCCTACGCCAACAATAACCATCACCGGCGTCAGGATTAACGCAAAAATCATCAGGCTGGCCTGAACGGTATCCGTCCAGCTAACGGCAAGGAACCCGCCGATAAAGGTATAAATAATGGTTGCCGCGGCCCCCGCCCACAGTGCGGTTTCATAGCTCATACCGAAGGTGCTTTCGAACAGTCGTGCCCCAGCGACAATACCTGACGCGCAATAGATAGTGAAAAACAACAGAATGACCAGCGCGGAAATAATACGCAGGACTCGGCTCTTATCCTCAAACCGACCGGTAAAATAGTCCGGCAGCGTGAGCGCGTTATTGTTAAATTCGGTATGCACGCGCAGGCGCCCGGCCACCAGCTTCCAGTTAATCCATGCGCCTAACGTCAGGCCAATGGCGATCCAGCTTTCAGAGATCCCCGACAGAAAGATAGCGCCAGGCAGCCCCATTAACAGCCAGCCGCTCATATCCGACGCGCCGGCTGATAAAGCCGTAACAAACGGCCCCAGACTGCGACCGCCAAGAATATAGTCATCAAAGTTTTTGGTTGAGCGCCAGGCGATAAACCCAATCAATATCATGCCAAAAATATAGACACAGAATGTCACCAACATCGGTGTGCTAATAGCCATCAAGGTTCTCCAAATTTATTTATTGGCACTACCGTAGCGTGCCGTTTTGTACCCTGCCGGAACGTGGCAAGGGTGTTATGTTTACCAGGGCGACCGTATCCTGCCGGAAGCGGTGGTTATTCACAATCGATTTAACACACCATTTACATCAAATTTGATTGCAGAGGGATACTATTTTTCTCCAGGTTGCACTCTCTCACATTTTTTGCGGTTGCACCTTTTAAAAGTGTTAACTACCGCAGAGAAAATAAATCCAGATGGTTTTCTCGTCAGACACTCCCTTATCTTTTTTTAACAATTCATTCATTTTTAAGCTTGCAACGCAGGTCACATTTAACGCGGTTGCACAAAGTTGCAACATGGTGGATATTTTCCGCTAACTATTGGTTAGCAGATAGAGCGAATAACAGGAGTAGAGGGTATGGGAACCACCACGATGGGGGTTAAGCTGGACGACGCCACGCGCGAACGGATCAAAATGGCCGCGTCGCGTATCGATCGCACGCCGCACTGGTTAATAAAACAGGCAATCTTTAGCTATCTGGACAAGCTGGAAAATAGCGATACGCTACCGGAGCTACCTGCGCTGTTTGTCGGCGCGGCAAATGAAAGCGAGGAGCCGGTCGCGCCGCAGGATGAGCCGCATCAGCCCTTTCTGGAGTTTGCCGAACAAATTCTTCCCCAATCCGTCTCTCGCGCCGCCATCACCGCCGCCTGGCGCCGCCCGGAAACCGATGCGGTGTCAATGCTAATGGAACAGGCGCGCCTGTCGCCGCCTGTCGCTGAGCAGGCGCATAAACTGGCGTATCAACTGGCGGAGAAATTGCGCAATCAAAAATCCGCCAGCGGTCGCGCGGGTATGGTGCAAGGCCTGTTGCAGGAGTTTTCCCTCTCTTCGCAAGAAGGCGTAGCGCTGATGTGTCTGGCGGAAGCGCTGCTGCGTATTCCCGACAAAGCTACGCGCGATGCGTTAATTCGCGACAAAATCAGTAATGGCAACTGGCAGTCGCATATTGGCCGTAGCCCGTCGCTGTTTGTAAACGCCGCCACCTGGGGGCTGCTCTTTACCGGCCGACTGGTCTCAACGCATAACGAAGCCAATCTATCGCGCTCGCTGAACCGCATTATCGGCAAGAGCGGCGAGCCGTTAATCCGCAAAGGCGTCGACATGGCGATGCGTTTAATGGGCGAGCAGTTCGTGACTGGCGAAACCATTGCTCAGGCGCTGGCGAATGCCCGAAAACTGGAAGAGAAAGGGTTCCGCTATTCTTACGATATGCTGGGCGAAGCCGCGTTAACCGCCGCCGATGCGCAGGCCTATATGGTTTCTTACCAGCAAGCGATTCATGCCATCGGCAAAGCGTCTAACGGTCGCGGTATTTACGAAGGGCCAGGCATCTCGATTAAGCTGTCCGCCCTGCATCCACGCTATAGTCGCGCGCAATACGATCGGGTAATGGAGGAGCTTTATCCGCGCCTGAAATCCCTGACGCTGCTGGCGCGCCAGTACGACATTGGTCTCAATATCGACGCCGAAGAGGCGGATCGTCTGGAGATCTCGCTCGATCTGCTGGAAAAACTCTGCTTCGAACCCGAACTGGCGGGCTGGAACGGCATTGGCTTTGTGATTCAGGCTTACCAGAAACGCTGCCCGCTGGTCATTGATTATTTAGTCGATCTGGCCTCCCGTAGCCGCCGTCGGCTGATGATTCGTCTGGTGAAAGGCGCCTACTGGGATAGCGAGATCAAACGCGCGCAAATGGAAGGGCTGGAGGGCTATCCGGTTTATACCCGCAAAGTGTATACCGATGTCTCTTATCTGGCCTGCGCGAAAAAACTGCTCGCCGTCCCTAATCTGATCTACCCGCAGTTCGCGACCCATAACGCTCACACACTGGCGGCGATTTATCATCTGGCCGGGCAAAATTACTATCCGGGTCAGTACGAATTCCAGTGCCTGCACGGCATGGGCGAACCGCTGTATGAACAGGTCACCGGTAAAGTGGCGGACGGAAAACTTAACCGTCCCTGCCGTATTTACGCGCCGGTGGGAACACACGAAACCCTGCTGGCCTATCTGGTACGACGCCTGCTGGAAAACGGCGCCAACACCTCTTTTGTCAACCGTATCGCCGATGCCACCCTACCGCTCGATGAACTGGTGGCGGACCCGGTCGAGGCCGTGGAAAAACTGGCGCAGCAGGAAGGTCAGGCTGGCATACCGCATCCGAAAATTCCGCTGCCGCGCGATCTGTACGGCGAAGGTCGGATAAACTCCGCCGGACTTGATTTAGCGAATGAACATCGCCTCGCCTCGCTTTCTTCTGCCCTGTTAAGCAACGCCATGCAGAAATGGCAGGCCAAACCTGTGCTGGAACAACCGGTGGCCGACGGTGAGATGACGCCGGTTATCAACCCGGCGGAACCGAAAGATATTGTTGGCTGGGGACGCGAAGCGACAGAAAGCGAGGTTGAACAGGCATTGCAAAACGCGGTCAATCAGGCGCCGGTTTGGTTTGCGACGCCGCCGCAAGAACGCGCCGCTATTTTGCAGCGGGCGGCGGTATTAATGGAAGACCAAATGCAGCAGTTGATTGGCCTGTTGGTGCGTGAAGCGGGGAAAACGTTCAGCAACGCCATTGCCGAAGTGCGCGAAGCGGTAGACTTCCTCCATTATTATGCCGGTCAAGTGCGTGACGATTTCGATAACGAAACGCATCGCCCGTTAGGGCCGGTAGTCTGCATCAGTCCGTGGAACTTCCCGCTGGCCATTTTCACCGGCCAAATCGCCGCCGCGCTGGCGGCAGGTAACAGCGTTCTGGCGAAACCGGCAGAGCAGACATCGCTGATTGCCGCCCAGGGCATTGCCATTTTGCTGGAAGCGGGCGTACCGCCGGGCGTCGTGCAACTGTTGCCGGGACGGGGAGAAACCGTCGGCGCCCAGCTTACCGCCGATGCGCGTGTACGCGGCGTGATGTTTACCGGCTCCACGGAGGTCGCGACGTTGTTGCAGCGCAACATCGCCACGCGTCTTGACGCCCAGGGCCGCCCTATTCCGTTGATTGCGGAAACCGGCGGTATGAACGCTATGATTGTCGACTCTTCCGCGCTCACCGAGCAGGTGGTCGTGGATGTGCTGGCTTCCGCTTTCGACAGCGCCGGACAACGCTGTTCCGCGCTCCGCGTGCTGTGTTTGCAGGACGATATCGCCGAACATACGCTGAAAATGTTACGCGGCGCGATGGCGGAGTGTCGGATGGGGAATCCAGGCCGTCTGACGACCGATATCGGGCCGGTGATCGATAGCGAGGCCAAAGCCAACATTGAACGTCACATCCAGACGATGCGCGCCAAAGGCCGCCCGGTTTTCCAGGCCGCACGTGAAAACAGCGATGATGCGCAGGAATGGCAGACCGGTACGTTTGTTATGCCCACGCTTATTGAGCTGGAAAACTTCGCAGAACTGGAAAAAGAGGTCTTCGGGCCCGTGCTGCACGTCGTGCGTTATAACCGTAACCAACTGGCGGAGCTTATCGAACAGATTAACGCTTCCGGCTACGGGCTAACGCTGGGCGTACATACCCGTATTGATGAAACCATTGCGCAAGTCACCGGTTCCGCCCATGTCGGCAACCTGTACGTTAACCGTAATATGGTGGGCGCGGTCGTCGGCGTCCAGCCGTTTGGCGGCGAAGGCCTGTCCGGCACCGGGCCAAAAGCGGGAGGACCGCTCTATCTCTACCGCCTGCTGGCACACCGCCCGCCCAATGCGCTCAATACGACGCTGACTCGTCAGGATGCGCGTTACCCGGTGGATGCGCAGCTTAAAACCACGCTACTCGCGCCGTTGACCGCCCTGACACAATGGGCGGCGGATCGCCCGGCGCTACAGACGCTCTGCCGACAATTCGCCGATCTGGCCCAGGCCGGCACGCAGCGCCTGCTACCGGGGCCGACCGGCGAGCGCAATACCTGGACGTTGTTGCCGCGTGAACGGGTATTATGCCTGGCTGATGATGAACAGGACGCGTTGACGCAGCTTGCCGCCGTTCTCGCCGTCGGCAGTCAGGCGCTATGGTCAGACGACGCCTTCCACCGCGATCTGGCGAAACGTCTCCCCGCCGCCGTCGCGGCGCGTGTCCAGTTTGCGAAAGCGGAAACGCTGATGGCGCAGCCGTTTGACGCGGTGATTTTCCACGGCGACTCCGACAAGCTGCGAACCGTGTGCGAAGCCGTCGCCGCCCGCGAAGGCGCGATAGTGTCGGTACAGGGGTTCGCCCGCGGCGAAAGCAATATACTGCTGGAACGGCTCTATATTGAACGTTCGCTGAGCGTAAACACTGCCGCCGCTGGCGGTAATGCCAGCCTGATGACAATTGGCTAATACTGTGGTTAATTAAGGCTCCGTCAATGGAGCCTTTTTACTCGCGTCAGAGGACCGTATGAAACGAATTTTCCTTACCTGCGCGGCGTTGTTGATCAGCAGTCAGGCGTTGGCCGATGAGTGTGCCAGCGCCAGTACGCAGCTGGAAATGAATCGCTGCGCCGCCGCGCAATACCAGGCGGCAGATAAAAAGCTGAACGAAACCTATCAAAGCGCGCTTAAGCGTGCGCAACCGCCGCAGCGCGAGCTGTTACAAAAAGCACAGGTGGCATGGATTGCCCTGCGCGACGCCGATTGCGCGCTGATTCGCTCAGGTACGGAGGGCGGCAGCGTGCAACCCATGATCGCCAGCCAGTGCCTGACCGATAAAACGAACGAACGCGAAGCGTTTTTAGCCTCGCTGCTGCAATGTGAAGAGGGGGATTTGAGCTGCCCACTGCCGCCAGCCGGTTAACGCACGCGAATCCCTTCAATAATAATGCGCTGAACGCTTTCGACCGTTTGGTTAAAAAAGGCTTCATCGCGAAGCGTCGCGCCGGTTACCGCCTCAACCTGAGGGGCAAAATCGGCGTAATGTTGCGTGGCGGCCCAAATCATGAAGATCAAATGGTGCGGAGAAATGGGCGCCAGTTTCCCGCTGTGCACCCATCCGGCAATCAGCGCGGATTTTTCATCTATCAACGCTTTTAGATCGCCGGTCAGTTCCTCCATTAAGAGCGGCGCGCCCGCCAGCATCTCCATGCAGAAGAGCCGCGACGCCTGCGGATAATCACGCGAAACTTCCAGCTTGAGACGGATATACTCTTTGATGGCCTCCAGAGGGGAAAATTCTGCGCGAAACGCCTTGAGCGGCGCCAGCCAGACATCCAGAATCTGTCGCATTACCGCGACATACAGCGCCTCTTTCGAGGGATAATAATAAAGCAGATTGGTTTTGGAGACGCCTGCCCGCTCGGCGACCTGCTCAAGACGCGCGCCATGAATGCCATACTGGGAAAAAACAGCAAGCGCGGCGGTTAAGATAAGCTGCCGTTTTGCACCGGTGGCCTGCGAGCGTTTCCCGATTTTTTTCTCTGTGCGTTGCGACATGCGCCCTCTCCTTTTTGTCAGGACGCAAGCATACCAAATCCGGCTTATAAACAAAAAAACCGCCGGAAATCCGGCGGCGGTGGCGCATGACACTTTTTAGCGCGAAACGCTCAGCGTCTTGCTGTTGTGACGCAGGCTAGCTATTACGGTTACTGCTTTTGCCCCCTTTTTTGCCTGCTTCGGATGCACGCTGCGGGTCATTCTTAAAATTGCCCCCGCTGTGCTGACCACCTTTACGACCTGCTTCTGATGCTCTTTCGCGGTCTTCCGCAAAATTACCGGAACCGCCACGATGGTTTGCCATTACTGACCTCCGTCATAGATTAGACATCATATTGCATAGGTAATGAGGAGTATCTCCTCGCGCAGCGTATGAACGATATCATCAGTAACGCCGCGTAACATTAAGCATAGTGAAAAACGTCGTAGTAGGCCGCTTACCGAAATATTCTGCAACATTGGAAGCCGAATACGCAGAATAATAACCATAAGAAATAAATAAGTTATTCTTATATTTGGGAAAATCAAAGCGCTTAAAAATGTATCATTTTGCAACAAAGGTCGCCAAATTAATTATTGTTATAAATCAAAGAAATGGCGCTGAAATTTGCACTCTTCACAGGAGAGCATATCTTTAAATAGACGTAGCGAATCGCTACACACCTGATTAATCTGAGGAGTAGTACAAATGGCAAAGATTCTGGTGCTCTATTATTCCATGTACGGACACATTGAAACCATGGCGCACGCGGTGGCGGAAGGGGCAAAGAAAGTCGACGGCGCAGAGGTCATTATAAAGCGTGTGCCAGAAACAATGCCGCCTGAAATCTTCGCAAAAGCTGGCGGTAAAACGCAAAACGCACCGGTTGCCACCCCACAGGAGCTGGCGGATTACGATGCCATTATTTTTGGTACGCCAACCCGGTTTGGCAATATGTCAGGCCAGATGCGTACCTTCCTGGATCAAACCGGTGGACTGTGGGCATCCGGCTCGCTATACGGCAAGCTCGGCAGCGTGTTCAGTTCTACCGGAACGGGCGGCGGCCAGGAGCAGACCATCACCTCGACCTGGACTACGCTTGCCCATCATGGGATGGTGATCGTCCCGATAGGCTATGCCGCACAGGAACTCTTTGACGTCTCCCAGGTTCGCGGCGGCACGCCTTACGGCGCAACGACTATCGCTGGAGGCGACGGTTCACGTCAACCAAGCCAGGAGGAACTCTCTATCGCTCGCTATCAGGGGGAATACGTCGCCGGTCTGGCAGTCAAACTCAACGGCTAATCTTCAACAGGAGGATTCGAATGCCAACTCAAGAAGCAAAAGCGCACCGCGTCGGCGAATGGGCAAGCCTGCGTAATACGTCGCCGGAAATTGCCGAAGCCATTTTTGAAGTCGCTCACTATGACGAGAAACTGGCAGAAAAAATATGGGAAGAAGGTAGCGATGAGGTGCTGATCAAAGCCTTTGAGAAAACGGACAAAGACTCGCTCTTCTGGGGCGAACAAATCATCGAACGTAAAAACGTATAACACAAACGCCCCCGCCTGCGCGGGGGCATATGGCTATTTTGCAGCAGTGTTCATGACGTTATCGAACTTATCCAGCGGACAGAAGCCGTTCGCATCCACCGGACATCCTTTCAGTTCCAGGGTTACCCTTTGCGCGGGCGATTTGAGCGTTAACGCTTCCGCATTGCGTAACTGCCGGGCGCTCTGGTAGACATACTCGATTTTCATCAAATCCCGGTTAGCGTTGCCGTCATGCCAGCGTTGGAAGACAAGCTGACCGCCAATCGGCGTTCTCTCATACTGGTCATGGAGCTGATAGGGTTTAAAATCCAGCGCCGTCAGCAGCGACGCGATATTGGAATCATGCCCCACCAGCACGGTAACCTTCGGCGCGCTAACGCGATCGGCAACCAGCACCTTATCGATATATTTCACCAGCGGCGCAGCGACATTGCGCGCCACCGTGGGTGAGGTAAACAGGCTGTCCTGATAGCCGTTTTTCAGTTTTGACAGCACCTTCCACTGCCGATCGGTGTGGATCCCGCCCCAGGCGACCTGATCCATCGGAAACCCTTCGTAATATTGCAGGGTAAACGCATCCACCAGCGAGTTCCCTACTTTAAGCGGCCCCTGCACGCCAGGCTCTTGCTGATAGTTCGCGCTGAAGGTATCTTTCGCGTCGATTAGCGAACACTGATGCTTCTCTTTGCAGGACGGCGAGTCCTGATAATGCGTTATCTGCTCAAGCAGTTTATAACTCTCATCAAGATGTAGCTGACTACGCGCCTTTTCCATCGCCTGTACGGCTTGTTGCCGGAACGCGGCAGAATCATCGGTAATTACCGGATTGAAGGTAGGGTCCATAGTGCCCATTTTTTCCTGATGATGAACAGGAATATCACAGCCGGGGAAAGCGCCGGTAATGAAAAATTGCGCGGTGGCGACGGTGCGCTGCAAACTATTCGCATAGGCATATACCGTGTCGGGCGCCGGACATTCTCCCGACGGTATCAGCCCCTGCGCGACCAGCCATTCACGTGTGTAGTGTCCCATATAGACTTCCAGCACGCCGCCTTTCGTCGTCAGTTGCCCGCCGGGAACGTCCCACGCCGGCCAGGCGTTCGGCGTCGACTGCGCCAGTACGCTGCCATTATTCGCCAGCGGCGCCCGCAGATTATGGCGGCTCATCATCAGCACCTGTTGTAATTGATAACCCTCCGGCGTTGTCTGCGCCTGTACGGCGGATGACAACAAAACAGCCCCTGCCACAGCAACAGCGAGTAATGATTTTTTCATCCCTATGACCTCTTGTTGTTATCAAATCGTTCTGAGTGTGACAGAAATGGATCATTTTTCCGGGAACGATTTCGCAAAACGGGGGTTTTTCTTACAGTAAACGCGTTAGCGCCGGGAAACCCCGGCGCATATTCAGAACGTTTTTGCCCACCATAGCCGAAGCTTCATGCCCCAGTAGCTGGTCCAGCCGCTGGTGGTGAACACAACCCGACCTTGTGAAACCACCACCAGCGTTGGCGTCACGCTGATTTCCCAGCCAGCGGATAAGGCGCCGTTAGCATCATTGACGACCGGGAAGTCAACGCCCTTGCGCGCCAGCCAGCGGGCAACCTCAGCGTCATCGCCGGAGCGGAGCGCAACGGTCATGACGTTTTCCCCTTCCGCCGCCAGGCGAGCGACCGCAGGCGTAGTAAAGCGGCATACCCCGCACCAGCTGGCCCAAAAATAGAGCAGTACGGGGCGTTCTTCGCTCAATGTCGCCAGAGTTGTCGACTCTCCCGTCAGCGTACGTAATGGTGTCGTGGCAAACGCCGGAGGCGCCTGCGGCGCGCGCCAGACGTCCATGACCACCATTATCGCGATGAGGAGCGCCAGAAAAACCGCGGCTTCACGCAGCCAACGCCGCAGTTTACCCGCCATTGGCAGACGCCAGTTTTTCTTTCACCACCGCTTCCAGCGTATCCCAGGGCACTGCGCCCGGAATCAGCTCGTCGCCAATGATCGTCGCTGGCGTTCCTTGCACGCCGACCAGCCTTGCCAACTGCAAATTAGTGCGTATCGTTTCCATGCTTTTTTCATCCAGCGTCACTGGCGTAGCCCCTGCTTTCTGCTGGGCCTGTTTAATACTGTCATCCGTATGGTAAACGCGCTTTTGCATGAGTTTTTCATGTAGCGCGAGGAACTGTTGCGGATGCTCGCGCCAGGTGGTCAGCGCAATACGCGCCGCCAGAACGGAACTCTCTCCTTTAAATGGCAGCGGTTTAATAATGACCGCAACGTCAGGATATTTCTGCACAATCTTTTCCAGCATCGGATCGAGCTGTTTGCAGTACGGGCAGTTGTAATCCGTAAAGTTCACCAGCGTCAGCTTAGGGTGTTTAGCGCCTATCCGCGGGCTGGCAGGATCGTTAAACAACGCCGCATGGATCAGATTTTCAATCTGCTTTTCCTGATCCGGCGTAAAAGGAGCGGTTTCTTGCGCGATGCTCAGCGTCGAAAACAGCGCCAGCAGTAAAACAATCATGTATTTCATTGGGTTATTCCTTTCGCTTTTTTCAACGTTTGTAATACCGCATCGCGGGTCAGCAAAGTGGGCAGTGCCTCCCCTTCCGGCAAGCCGGGGCCATATACCTGATTAAACGGCACGGCGACCTGGCCGCGCGTTTTCAGAAAATCTGTAATGGCATCGGACGGCAGCGTCCAGTCTCCCCGCAGCGCCACAACATCCGGCTGTTGCAAGGCGGCCTGCACATCCTCTTTTTGCAGGACGTTGTATTTATTCACTTTACAGGTAATACACCAGTCCGCAGTGACATCGACAAATACCCGCTTATGCTGCGCCAGCGCCGACTGGATTGCCTGTTCACTCAACGGTTGCCACTGAACCGTGTCTTGCGCGCTCTTTGACGCAGTGAAGCCGAAATGCGGCAGGAGTAACGTCGCCAGCCAGATAGCCGACCCCAGCATCATCAGACCGAGGATCCTGCGCAGGACATTCATCCAACGCCCGGGGCGCGGTAAACGTAGCGCAAGCCCTGGTCGTATCGCGACCAGTAGCCACGGCGCGCTCATCCCCAGGCCAAGCGCAAGGAACAGCCCCCACAGCGTCGGCAGCGACGCCGTGAGCGCCACGGCGACCGCCGTGCCCAGAAACGGCGCGCTACAAGGCGTCGCCAGCAGCGTGGCGAATGCCCCCTGCCAGAAATGTCCCGACATACCGTTACCGCCGTAAGTGGCCAGTTTCGTGGTCATAGATGAGGGAAGCCTGAACTCAAAAAGCCCGAACAGGCTGGCGCTAAACAACAACATCACCAGCGCCATAAAACCAATAAACCATACATTCTGGAACTGGACTCCCCAGGCCAGCGCATGGTTTGACAGGCGAAGGAGGGTCATAAACGCCGCCAGCGCCATAAATGACGCAATGATACCGGCGACCGAAGCCAAAAATTGTCGCCTGATGTGAGAGCGGCTTTTTTCCTCTACCAATAAAATAGAGCCAAGCTTCATGCCCAGAACCGGCAGTACGCAGGGCATTAAATTAAGAATCAGTCCGCCGATCAGCGCCATCATTACAACTTGCCAGAAAGGTAGCGCCGCATTGTCCGGCGTTTGCGCTGGCGCAGTGCCAATGGTTTGCGTGCTCTCCTGGGCGATAGCGCCATCGGCTAACACGAGGGTCAGCGATTTGTTGCGCAAATCGGGCGCCTTTTCGCCCCAACTGTCCGTCACCGGCACCGTCGCCTGTAACCTGTCGCCCTCTACGCGCAGACGAGGCTTCGCAAAATCGACGTCATCTACGGTGTCAAGATAGAGCCCGGGCGATGACCAGCCCGCCGCTCGCGTAGCAGTGACCACCAGTTCTCCCGGGCGATAGCCGACGTCAAGCGAGTCCGTTAGTCCACTGCGGAGCGGAATTTTACCCATCGCCCGCGCATAGTCATGGGCAAAATCGGCATTCTGCACAGTAGGCGTCACGGAAAAGGGGTAATCGGTCAACAGACAAACATTGCTGCAGGTTGATAACGTCAACACACCGCGCAAGGTCGCCGGCAGCGTACCGCGCACGATCATCGGAAAGGTCACCTCGTCGTGATATCCCTGGGTGGTGATATTCGCCACATCAAAGCGCGAGGGGGTTGGCCAGAACCAGCTTACCTCAGGCATGTCGCCTTTCCAGGCGATAGAGGGTGCCACGCCCCCTTCCCCCGGCGCGCGCCAGTAGGTTTTCCAGCCGTTTTCCAGTTTGACATCCAGCAACAGCCGGGTCTCACCGTTAGCGGACGTATCGGCACGTAGCCGTATGCTGGCATGGTCGTTATCGGGCGAACGCAGCCAGCCGCTTTCCGCCGCCCAGGAGACGGGCAGCCAAAGCCATAACAGGCAGAACAGTATCCGCCTGAACAAAATCATCATATTTTTTCTCCGTGAATGAGTAATTAACCGTTAGCAATAACCGGTCTGTCATTCACGGAAGACACAAAATCGTAGATGTACCCGTAATGTGGGCGGCGAAATAGCCCGTGGAGGCGAAAACGGCAGGCGCATGACCCGGACAGGCGCCAGTAAGGAAAGCAGTAGACAAAGCGCAAGGATAGCGCCTTCAAAGAGTACCGGAGGCGCCGCCAGCAGCGACTTGGCGCTTAATTCGCAGGGGGTGACCGGCGAGCCGTCATCTGTCGAGGAGGGAGCGCTGACCACCGCAGCAGAGGCCGTCGCCTGCATCTGCAAGGCGTGCAGGCCCGCCATGCGTTGCGCGGTACAAACCATTACCACGACACATGCAAGGCAAAGAAACCACCAGCCCATCCGTTGTTGTTTCGCCATTGCGCCCTCACTGTTTAACGCGAGTTATCTTAGCCACTGGCGCGGTTTTGGCAACCTTTCCCCTGTAAAGTTATGTCGGCGCGCTGCGCAACCTTCTGATAGTCGAACAACGTAATTTATTCTTACTAATGATATAACTGGTGTTTTCATACGCACTTTTCAGGTTTACCCTACACTTAGTGGAGAAACCTTTTGGGGTCCCTTCTGTATGTATTGATTTAGCGAGATGATGCTATGGAACTTAAGGATTATTACGCCATTATGGGCGTGAAACCGACGGACGATCTCAAGACGATTAAGACCGCCTATCGCCGACTGGCCCGCAAGTACCATCCAGATGTCAGCAAAGAACCCGATGCCGAAGCCCGTTTCAAAGAGGTTGCTGAAGCATGGGAAGTGCTGAGTGATGAGCAACGGCGCGCCGAGTATGACCAGTTATGGCAACACCGTAACGATCCACAATTTAATCGCCAGTTCCAGCAACACGAAGGCCAGCCGTATAACGCTGAAGATTTTGATGATATTTTCTCGTCTATTTTTGGTCAGCACGGTCGCCATTCGCATCACCGCCACGCCGCACGCGGTCATGATATCGAAATTGAAGTGGCGGTATTCCTGGAAGAAACGCTGGAAGAGCACCAGCGTACGATTAGCTATTCCGTCCCCGTTTATAACGCGTTCGGCCTGGTGGAGCGGGAAATTCCCAAGACATTGAATGTGAAAATCCCGGCTGGCGTCAGCAACGGGCAACGAATCAGACTGAAAGGCCAGGGCACGCCGGGGGAAAACGGCGGACCTAATGGCGATTTATGGCTCGTTATCCATATTGCCCCGCATCCGCTCTTTGATATCGTCAATCAGGATCTGGAAGTCGTCCTTCCGCTTGCCCCATGGGAGGCGGCGCTCGGCGCTAAGGTGTCTGTGCCAACGCTTAAAGAGCGTATTTTGCTGACCATTCCCCCCGGCAGCCAGGCAGGTCAGCGGCTGCGTATCAAAGGAAAAGGATTAGCCAGTAAAAAGCACACTGGCGATCTCTATGCCATCATCAAAATCGTTATGCCGCCGAAACCTGACGAGAAAACAGCTGCCCTGTGGCAACAACTGGCGGACGCGCAGTCGTCCTTTGACCCACGCCAGCAATGGGGGAAAGCATAATGGCTAACATCACTGTCACCTTTACCATCACCGAATTTTGTTTGCACACCGGCGTGACGGAAGAGGAGCTAAACGAAATCGTCGGACTTGGCGTAATTGAGCCTTACGAAGACGATAACGCCGACTGGCAATTCGACGATCGCGCAGCGAGCGTGGTACAACGCGCGCTACGCTTACGCGAGGAGCTGGCGCTCGACTGGCCTGGGATCGCGGTCGCGTTAACGCTGCTGGAAGAGAATTCACGGCTGCGCGAAGAAAACCGGTTACTGCTGCAACGCCTTTCTCGCTTTATCTCGCATCCCTAATCCACGATAAAGGCAATAAACCGAGGGTGGGCTTTCTGCCCACCCCGGATTTACATGCACCCGGTATAATACCAGAATGCCTCTGACATACTTCCCTCAACGGAAGAAATATAGCCTTTCACCGCGCACAACCCGATCAACGAACCGCCAATGTCAGCCATTAATGCGCCATTGCGAAGATCATCGTTTAAATAAAGACCAGCCACACGTTCACATTTTTTAGATACGTCGGTTATTTTTACACGTTAGCGATCATTTATTGCCTGAAGAATATATTCTTTCACTGTTTTGTACTCTCTGGTTGATACGTACCTTCTCCCTGTCAATGCCGGGTAAAATGTACCGCTGCGCTTACAGGTTGCGGTATTTATAAATAAGAAATACAACAGTCACTTACAGTTTAATAATTGAGCGTTATAACATCCACTACCGCCCAATATTTACACCACGCCTAAAATACAAAAATGTAATAGAATGTAAACAAAATAAGAGCATAAAATAAATAACTTATTAAAAAATCAATATAAATAGAGTGGTCAATAAAAAACGATCGTTTTCAACGAGTTATGTTTCTCAGATTTTCATCTATCCTGAATAGGCTTGCGGAAAATGTAATTTACACCATTGACTATTTCACTTAAAAGGTTTCTGTAATGGAATGGAAGGTCGTTGATACAGTTATAAGTCCCTCTACCGGAGTGTCGTTCTCATGCATACATAGCCTAAAAAATCTTAGATTGACCTTATGGTATCAGGCAGATGTTTACATGCCTCCAGGTAGCATTATCATCCCCTTTAATAAGGGGGTCTTAATAAACGATAAACTTTATCCCGTTACTGTTTACAACGTTACCAGGTTTAATCCTGTTCTATGGAAATCGCTTAAAGAAAATAGCCATTGTCCTGGTAACTGCAATCCTAAATCAGAAGCCTGCAGTTATCCTTTCGAGTGTCTGGTATCCGTTTGTCCATTTGGTTTAACCAGAAATATTCAAATAGATAATAAGAAAGTTTAGGAAATAAAGTATGCATTAGCCATACTACTGATTAAGTGTATTCGCGCACGTTTGCAGTATTTTGCAGTTAAATATGTTTGATATAAAAATTGTACAGTTCGGATATTTTTTGATTCGTTTAATCTAACCTTCACTTTGGCAACGAGGAGCCGGTACAGAGGATATTACTGATGGCCGGCAGACAAAGAAACGCATTGCTTTTAACACTGTATAAATTCCATCCGTGACATTCTTATTTAGTGATATTTCACCAGAGCAATCATCTTACCTTTATTGTGCATAAAAATCAGCAAGTAGTGTTTAGAAAAAATAATGTTTTAGACAAAAGCTCTGCGCGTCATGCTGATCGCCAAAAGCATAACGGGCTGACATCATGTCAGCCCGTGGGTTTATCCCTGCTCTGATACCTACGGTACGCTTATCGTCATATTGTCATGACCGACAATGACAGGGCCCGGGTAATTTTTCATGGCTTCCTGTTGCCAGACGTCATCCGCAACCGTCGCAGGCACCAGATGACTTAACACCAGTTTTTTCACGTGGGACTCGCGAGCAATCTTACCGACATCTTCAATCGTGGTGTGATGCGACGCAATCGCTTCAGCCAGCGTTTTTCCGTTGCCAATACTATTAGCCAGTTTTGCTACCGAGGGGACATGTACCGCCTCATGTACCAGGATATCCGCCCCCTGGGCAAACGTTGCAAGCGGCGGAAACCAGGACGTATCGCCAGAGAAGACGATTCGCTTACCCTGGGTATCAAAACGGTAAGCAAACGCTTCACCGTCCGGGAAAGGGGAATGAGGCACTTTCAGCGCGCTTATTGTGACCAGTTCATCTTTATAGATGACGCCCTGGCCAATATCGGTCGCCTTAACCAGGTTGCGCGGATCGGGTTTCCCCTCTTCTTCCATGCGTAGCGTGATATCCCTGTCAAAGACCTTCCAGCTAGCCTTCGTCATCGCCTGGGTTCCCGGCGGGCCATAAACCTGTATGGTATGGTCTTTCAGACCACTCGCCCAGGCATTCATCAGCAAGGAAGGATAATCCAGTATGTGGTCGCTGTGCAGATGGGTGAGCAAAATAGTATTGATGTTGCGCAGTGGAATGCCATTTTTCACCAGTTGCAGACTGGCGCCGTAGCCGGCATCTATCAGCCATATTTTATCGCCGATAGTAAGCGCCGTCGCTTGCGGTAGTCTGGCTGTATTGAGCAAAGAAGGCCCGCCTTTGGTGCCCAGTAAAACAATGTTGATCTCTTGAGGCGCAGGAGTACCGGCAGCAATGGCAAGGTGGCTTTGCGCCAGCATACACACCGCCAGCATAGCGACGCTTTTTTTCATCATGTTTTTACTCTTCTTAGTTGAGAAAAGAGGGAACTTCACGTTGGCGAAACTGCGAAGGAGAACAGCCAGCAAGGCGATTAAAGAAACGGGCAAAATAAGCCGGATCTTTAAAACCTAATTGCCAGGCGATCTCGTTGACAGCATTGTCGGAAAAAAGCAGCAGTCGTTTCGCCTCGCGTAATTGCCGATCAAAAATCAGGCGTTTAGGCGGGCGATTAGCAAAACGTCGGCAAATATCGGTCAAACGAGATTCGGTAATATGCAGCTCGCAGGCATAATCGGGCACCGTCCAGTGCTGATGGAAGTGGTTGTCAATTAACAGGGTAAAGCGCTGAAAAAGTTTCAGTTCACCGCGCATCCCGGTTGCGGCGTGATCGTCCAGCTTCGCATTACGCAACAGCAAGGTAAATACCGCCTGCGCCAGTAGCACCAGGGTATGTTCGCAGCCAGCCAGTTGTTCCGTGGACTCCCGCTCAATTAGCTGCCAGTAATGTTTGAGCGCCGCCAGCTCGTTGGGTTTATCCGCCAGCGACAGGCAGATTCCCGGCAGGCCAAAGGCCTCTCTGGTGCCGGGATAAAGCACTTCCAGCAGCGGCCAAACCAGCTCTTCGCGTACCGTCAGAACATGGCCATCGCTATCCGATTCGGTAATAAAAGCATGCGGCACCGAGGGCGGCGTAAGCACAAATAGCGGCGCCTGCACCGAATAGCGATGATCGTCGAGCTGTAGCTCAATCTGCCCGGTATCAAGAAAGTGCATTTGAAAAAACTGGTCGTGGCGATGCGCCTGCATATCACGACCAAAGAAATCCGCCATACGAGCAAACGACTGATAATGCACATCGTTACTGCCCATGCTTTCGTCATACTCTTTGCTGATATCAATATTGGCGATCGCACGTTGGCACATAGTTTCTCCTCAAGGGGTGGCGCGCGGACGCGATGCTTTCATGGGAATAAGCCAGATAATGGCGGCGCCGACGACTAACAGAGAAGCGACAAACCAGAGTCCGCTATTGAAGCTACCGGTGATATCTTTTAGCCAGCCAATCATAAACGGGCTGAGCGCGGAGCCAATATTGCCGGTGGCATTGATGACCGCAATGCCTATCGCCCTGGCGCGTAAACTGATCGACTGATCCGGCGTGGTCCAGAAGATCGCCATCGCGCTAAAGGAACCCGTGGATGCCATCACGATCCCCAGGAGCTGGATCAGGTTATGGTCGGTCGCCGACGCCAGCAGCCAGCCCGCGGCGGCAAACAGGAACGGCAACGCCGTGTGATGTTTACGCTCCTGATGTTTGTCCGAATGGCGGCTCCAGTAAATCATGCCCAGAATAGTACAAATCTGCGGGATCGCCGCCAGCAGGCCGATGGTGATATTGCTGCTGCCTTCATTAAAACTTTTCAGGATTTGCGGCGTCCAGATACTAATGGCGCTAAGCGTATTGGTAAGGCAAAAATAGGCCAGCGTATACATCAGTACAATTGGCGTGAATACTTCGCGCCACAGACTACGCTGCTGCATGGCGTTATGGCTGATGGCCCCCTCCGGCTGAACCAGCGTCAGGCGGTCACTATCCATCATCTCCTGCAAACATTTTTTATCCTCTGCCGTCAGCCATTTGGCTTTTGCCGGGGTATCATCCAGGTAAAACCAGACCATAATGCCTAACAAAACTGACGGAAATCCTTCCAACAGGAATAACCACTGCCATCCATGCAGATTGAATATGCCGTCCAGCGATAAAATATAGCCGGAGACAATCGACCCCAACGCGGTAGTGGCCGGCATGGCAATCATAAATAATGCGTTGGCGCGGGCGCGGAAAAATGCCGGGAACCAGTAGGTTAAATAGAGCAATATTCCTGGCAAAAAGCCCGCTTCGGTAATGCCCACCAGCATTCGCAGCACATACAGGCTTTTCGGTCCCACCGCGAACATCGTGGCGGTAGATGCAATGCCCCATAGCACCATAATGGTCGCAATCCAGTGGCGGGCGCCGACGATGCTCAACATCACGTTGCTGGGAATGCCGAAAATGACGTAGGTAGCGTAAAACAGCGTCGTGGCAAGACCAAACATGGTGGCGCTTAACCCCAGATCCTGCCCCATCGTCAACCCGGCAAAACCGATGTTGATACGGTCTAAAAACGAGAAGATAAACAACACGAATAAAAATACGATCAGTCGGCGGAACAGTTTATTTATGACGGTTTGTTGACCCGTGCTGAGCGCGTTGTGCGAACTGACAGACTCGGGGCTTTCCGGAAGTGCAGATGATGTGTCGCTCATTTTTTTTCCTCTGATGGGAATTTTGTAGGGTACTACGGTTGCCCGGTAGCGCTGCGCTTACGGGGCCAGGCTTAATAGACGCCGGACGCACCGGACAGTTTTTTTTCTACGCCAAAGCGCGCCGCCAGCGCCTCCGCTCCGCGCGCCAGCAGCGTAGTGTCAACGCCGACGGCGACAAATAGCGCCCCCAGTTCCAGATAACGTTTCGCCAGTGCTTCATTGGCCATCAGAATCCCCGGCGCTTTCCCCGCCGCGCGTATCTGCACGATGGCGTTCTCAATCGCCGCCTGCACTTCCGGGTGCTGCGGATTGCCGGCAAAGCCCATATCGGCGCTGAGGTCCGCCGGACCAATAAACACGCCGTCAATGCCATCCACGTCGAGAATTGACGCCAGATTGCTCATCGCCTCACGCGTTTCAATCTGCACCAGTACGCACATGGCGTCGTTGGCCAGGTGGAGATACTCCGGAATGCGGTTCCAGCGCGATGCCCGCGCCAGCGCGCTGCCCACGCCGCGAATACCGGCAGGCGGATAACGCGTAGCCGCCACGGCGTTTCGCGCTTCATCGGCATTCTGCACCATCGGTATCAGCAGCGTTTGCGCGCCGACGTCGAGCAGTTGCTTAATCTGTACCGGATCGTTCCATGACGGACGCACCACCGGCTGGCTGGGATAAGGCGCAATCGCCTGCAACTGGGTCAACACCGTCTGCACGTTGTTTGGCGCGTGTTCACCGTCGATCAGTAGCCAGTCGAAGCCGGCGCCCGCTAACAGTTCAGCGCTGTAACTGTTGGCAAGCCCCAGCCACAAACCGATTTGCGGACGCCCCGCTTTTAACGCGTCTTTGAAAGCATTTTTCATCGTTTTTTCCTTACACAAACCGGCAACTGATCGCGCCCATGTTGCCGTAATCGACATGGAAGGTGTCGCCCTTGCGCGCCGGCACCGGGCGGGTGAACGAGCCGCCGAGGATGATCTGCCCGGCTTCAAGCTGGACATCGTAGGGGGCAAGCTTGTTCGCCAGCCACGCCACGCCGTTGGCCGGATGATTCAGCACGCCTGCGGCGACGCCGGTTTCTTCGATCACGCCGTTGCGATAGAGCAGCGCGGAGATCCAGCGCAGATCCAGCTCGTCTGGTTTGATGGGACGACCACCGAGGATCACCCCGGCGTTGGCGGCGTTGTCGGAAATGGTGTCGAACACTTTGCGCGGACGCTGGGTTTCCGGGTCGATGTTGTGGCTGCGGGCGTCAATCAGTTCCAGCGCCGGAATCACATAATCCGTGGCGTTGTAGACGTCGAACAGCGTGCAGTGAGGGCCGCGCAGCGGTTTCGCCAGCACGAACGCCAGCTCCACTTCAATACGCGGGACGATAAAACGGTCGGTGGGGATATCGCCGCCGTCATGGAAGAACATATCGTCAAGCAGCGCGCCGTAATCCGGTTCGCTGATTTGCGAGCTGGCCTGCATCGCTTTTGAGGTCAGGCCGATTTTGTGGCCTTTGAGCGTGCGCCCTTCGGCAATCTTGATATTGACCCATTCACGCTGTACGGCATAGGCATCTTCAATAGTGATGTTGGGATAATCCAGCGACACTGCGCGAATCTGTTCGCGCTGTTTTTCAGCCTGATTAAGTCGCTGGGCGATCAGGGTATGGGTCTGTTTATCGAGCATAGTGTTTCCTGTTACGTCATTCGGTGCTGCTGTGCCGGGTGGCGACGCGGGTGCGTCTTACCCGGCCTACGGTTCGGTATTGCTTCGTGCATCGTTTTTTTGTAGGCCCGGTAAGCGCAGCGCCACCGGGCGAAAGAGTGTGCTATTTAAATAACGCGTGTACGTTGTTTTGTTTGTAATTGAGCGTCGGATGTAGCTCGGCAATCTCAAACGACAGCGCCAGATAGCGGTTCTCCATCAGGTCGGCGAAGTGGGCTTTAATCAGCCCAAACAGCATTTCGCCAACTTCCTGACGGCTCTCCAGGCTGCGCCCGGCGCCGATTTTCAGCGTCATATGCACAAACGCGTAATCATGCTTACCGTCAGCCATCTGCCAGGTATCCAGCCAGTGGGCGCGACTGCGGATACCGCCGATGGGGAAAATCCCGCTGGCGGCCAGCGCCTCGTTTACCTTGCTGAACAGGCCGGGTAAATCAGCCTGCTCGCGAATATTTTCAGTACATTCAGCAATAAAGTGCGGCATAAACACCCCTTACGCAGGCAGCGGGAAAACAGCGTTTACCTGGCCGGTACCGGAGCTGGCGAACAGGTCGGTGATGAACTCCACCTTGCCGTCGTATTTGTCCCACCCCAGCATTCCCAGTAGCATGACCGTGTCGTGCATGTTGCCTTCGCCGTAGCAGTAGTCGGCGTACTCCGGCAACATGGTGCAAAACTCCTTGAATTTGCCTTCGCGCCACAGCTTGACCACGCGCTCATCCATTTGATGATCGAACTCGCGGGTGTAGCTGTTCATCCCTTCTTCCGCCCGTTGGTCGTCAATAAAACGGTGCGACAGAGAACCACTGGCGAATACCGCTACGGTACCGTCATATTTCTCAATCGCCTTGAGAATGGCTTCGCCCAGTCTGCGGCTGTCGGCAAAATCATGCACAGTGCAGAACGCCGAGATGGAGACCACTTTGAAGTGCTTGTCGCTGTTCATGTAGCGCATCGGTACCAGCGTGCCATACTCCAGCTTCAGGCTCGGGATGTTATGCGCTTTAGCGCGCACGCCCAGTTTGACTGCCTCGTCGGCAATCAGGTGGCCGAGCTCCGGATTGCCGTCATAGTCATAGGTCATGTCGCGAATAAAGTGTGGCAATTCGTTGCTGGTATAGACGCCCTGGAAATGGTCGGCACAATTAATGTGGTAAGCGCTATTCACCAGCCAGTGGGTGTCGAATACGATAATGGTGTCAACGCCCATTTCGCGGCAACGCTTGCCAATTTCAATATGCCCATCAATGGCTGCCTGACGACAACCGTGATTTTTTCCCGGCAGTTCAGAAAGATACATCGACGGCACGTGGGTAATTTTTGCTGCTAACGCTAACTTGCCCATATCAAACTCCCCATTTTGGGATAGGATGGTCGCCCATTGAGATGCAGACGTTTTTCATTTCCGCAAACACTTCGAAGCTATATTCGCCGCCTTCGCGCCCGGTACCGGAGGCTTTCACGCCGCCGAACGGCTGGCGCAGGTCGCGGACGTTCTGGGTGTTGACGAAGACCATGCCGGCTTCAATCCCACGCGCCAGGCGCAACACTTTGCTCACGTCCTGGGTCCAGATATAAGAGGCCAGACCGTATTCCACGTCGTTCGCCAAACGTAACCCTTCCGCTTCGTCTTTGAATGGCAGCAGACAGGCGACTGGCCCAAAGATCTCTTCCTGCGCGACGCGCATACGGTTGTCGACATCGGCCAGCACGGTTGGGCGCAGGAAGTTACCGCCTTTCAGATGCGCAGGCAGGTCAGTGGGTTTTTCCGCACCGCCCGCCAGCAGCGTTGCGCCCTCTTCAATGCCGAGGCGAATATAACCGGAGACTTTTTCCCAGTGCTGTTGGCTAATCAGCGCGCCGACCTGGGTGTTCGGGTCGGTCGGATCGCCGACACGCAGGCGATTCGCGCGTTCGGCAAAGCGCTTCACGAACTCAGGGTAAATGCTCTGCTGGATAAAGATGCGCGACCCGGCGGTGCAGCGTTCGCCGTTGATCGAGAAGATGGTGAACAGCGCGGCGTCCAGCGCGCGCTCAATGTCGGCATCTTCAAAAATCAGCACCGGCGATTTGCCGCCCAGCTCCATCGAGTATTTTTTCAGCCCGGCATTTTTCATGATATTGCGACCGGTGGCGGTACCGCCGGTAAACGACACCGCACGCACGTCATGGTGGCGTACCAGCGCATCGCCCGCCGTCGCGCCATAGCCCTGCACCACGTTCAGCACGCCTGCCGGAATTCCTGCCTCCAGCGCCAGCTCGCCCAGCCTGTCGGCAGTCAGCGGCGACAGCTCGGACATTTTGAGCACCGCGGTGTTGCCCAGCGCCAGGCACGGCGCGACTTTCCAGGTCGCGGTCATAAACGGCACGTTCCACGGCGACACCAGCGCGCAGACGCCGACGGGCTGCACCAGCGTATAATTGAGCATTTTATCGTCAACAGGATAGGTCTTGCCGTTCATCTGCTGGCACACTTCGGCGAAGAATTCGAAGTTATGCGAGGCGCGCGGGATCAGCACGTTTTTAGTCTGGTGAATAGGCAGGCCGGTGTCGGCGGTTTCCATCGCCGCGATTTCCGGCACATGCTGGTCAATCAGGTCGCCAAGGCGGCGCATCAGGCGCGCGCGCTCTTTCATCGGCAGGTTGGCCCATTTCGGGAACGCCTCTTTTGCCGCCGCGACAGCTTGGTTCACCTCTGCTTCACCGCCGGAGGCCACTTCCGCCAGCACGTCACCGGTCGCCGGGTTAGTGGTCTGGAAGTAGTCGTTACCTGCAACATTTTTGCCGTTAATCCAATGATTTATTTTCTTCATTTTGCGCTCTCCTCACTGACGATTCGGTTAACCAGGCGGCCCACGCCTTCTACTTCCACGACAACTTCATCCCCCGGCACCACATCGGACAGCCCTTTCGGCGTACCGGTGGCAATCATGTCGCCCGGTTGCAACGTCATAAATTCGCTCAGATAAGAAATCAGGAACGGGATGCTGAAGATCAGATCGGCGGTCGTCCCTTCCTGCCGCAGCTCACCGTTGACAAAGGTGCGTAACGTCAGGTTGTGCGGATCAGAAACCGCCTCTTTATCCACAATCCACGGGCCTATCGGCGTCAGGCCGTCGCGGCTTTTTACCCGCAGATTCGGACGGTAGTAGTTTTCCAGATAGTCGCGGATCGCGTAGTCGTTACAGACGGTGTAACCGGCCACATACTCCATGGCTTCGGCTTCGCTCACCTTACGCGCCGTTTTGCCAATCACCACGACCAGCTCGGCTTCGTAGTGCATATATTCGACGTTGTTCGGGCGCACCGACGTTTGGTGATGTTCGGTAAAGGTGTTTGGCGCTTTGATAAATACCAGCGGCTCTTTCGGCGGCGTAAATGCCAGCTCGCTGGCGTGATCGGCGTAGTTCAACCCCAACGCAAATAACGTACCCGTCGCTGACAGCGGCCACGTAAAAGTCTGGTGGCGGGCGAATTCATCTTCTGCGACAACCGGATTTTCCAGAGCGGGTAAACCTTTCGCCAGAATACGCACCCGATCGCCGGGACGCAGCGCAACGCGATTCTGCGGCGTACCGAGTAAGATCGCATCGCCAGGGTTAAGCGTAGCGAACTCACTTAACGCGCTAAGCAGTTGTGCGGCGCTACGCTGTAAATCGGCAGTATTCCAGTGGTCCGCTTCTCGTCCGTTGATTTCCGTGATAATGGTGAGGTTATCCACATCACTCAGCGGCGCCATTTCACCCAGCGGGCAAAAGCCATCGCGACATTTCGCTTTAATCGCCGGGCGATAAAAGCTCTCTTCCGGCAGGCTGACCTCGTTAGCCAGCGCATACCCGGCGATATAGTCCGCCGCCGCTTCAGGGCGTATCCGGCTGGCGGTTTTCCCCACAATGAGCGCCACTGTCGCGCCGCTCAGTACCTTTTCTCCCTGCGGATAAGGAATGGGTTCGCCGTGACGAATCACCGTATTACGCGGCTTGATGAACCACACTGCGGTTTTAGGCGGCGCATTATAGGGAGGCTGAGAGAAAGCCTCTCGCCAGGCATCAAGCTGGCTGCGATGGTTTAACGCAACGGCGAAAACAGTACCCTTCATACATAAACTCCTCAGGCCGATTTAACGGGCTGTGATTTCATTAATATATTAATGATTAGATTTATGCTTTCGCTGTACATTTAGCAAGCTGAAGTAAAGTATTTGTGATGTGATTAACAATATTTTCACAAATTTATTATTAAACACATACATATCAAATAGTTAAATAAAGCCCCTTGTTTCTGTTAAACTTTGGACATAAAACAGATGTCATAGCTCACATCGGTAAACACGATTATTCAGGTATTAATAATTCTGCAAAAGAGAAACGCTTATGCATGATTCATTAACCATCGCATTGCTTCAGGCGCGCGAAGCGGCAATGACCTATTTCCGCCCCATCGTTAAAAGCCACAATCTGACCGACCAGCAATGGCGCATTGTGCGAATCCTGGCCGATAGCCCCTCTATGGATTTTCACGAGCTGGCCTTTCGTACCTGCATTTTGCGTCCAAGTCTGACCGGAATATTGACGCGCATGGAGCGAGACGGACTGGTGTTGCGACTCAAGCCGGTTAACGATCAGCGTAAGTTATATGTCATGTTGACGGAGCAGGGACAAACGTTGTACGCCCGTGCCCGAAGCCAGGTAGAAGAGGCTTATCGAAAAATTGAGGCCGATTTCACGCCCGAAAAAACACAGCAATTGATGCTGCTGCTGGACGATCTTATTGCTCTGGGACGCCAGCATCCTGATAGCGAAGCGGAAGCATAGTATTCTTACCTTCCCACGCCGCCGACACGGGAATCCCCTCCCGCTTACAACGTTGACGGCGATCGCATTTTACTCTTCTTCTTCGACGTTCATCTGAAAAGTACCCGCCGTTGTCCTGAAAGTCTCTTCACAGTTTACGCTTCTGCCTATTCAATTGAACAACAAATAAGAAACATATTATTAACAAAACATTCCGATTAACGAGGAAGAGGCCGCAATGAAACCTGAAGATTTTCGTACTGATAACAAGCGTCCGTTAACGGGCGAAGAGTATTTAAAAAGCCTGCAGGACGGGCGGGAAATTTATATTTACGGCGAACGCGTTAAAGATGTTACGACACATCCGGCATTCCGCAATGCCGCAGCCTCTGTCGCACAACTGTATGACGCATTACATAAACCGTCGATGCAAGATACCCTATGCTGGAATACCGATACCGGCAGCGGCGGTTATACGCATAAATTTTTCCGCGTGGCGAAAAGCGCAGACGATCTGCGCCAACAGCGTGATGCTATCGCCGAGTGGTCACGCCTGAGTTACGGCTGGATGGGACGCACACCGGATTACAAAGCCGCCTTTGGCTGCGCTCTGGGCGCTAACCCAGCCTTCTACGGCCAGTTTGAGCAGAACGCCCGTAACTGGTACACCCGTATTCAGGAGACCGGCCTGTACTTTAACCATGCTATCGTCAACCCGCCCATTGATCGCCACAAACCTGCCGACGAAGTGAAAGACGTCTATATCAAGCTGGAGAAAGAGACGGACGCCGGGATTATTGTCAGCGGGGCGAAAGTCGTCGCCACTAACTCCGCCCTGACTCACTACAACATGATTGGTTTCGGCTCAGCCCAGGTGATGGGCGAAAACCCGGATTTTGCTCTGATGTTTGTCGCGCCAATGGATGCCGAAGGCGTAAAACTTATTTCGCGCGCCTCGTATGAAATGGTCGCGGGCGCGACGGGCTCGCCGTTTGATTATCCACTCTCCAGCCGCTTTGATGAAAACGATGCCATTCTGGTGATGGACAAGGTGCTGATCCCGTGGGAAAACGTATTAATTTACCGTGATTTCGATCGTTGCCGTCGCTGGACGATGGAAGGCGGCTTTGCCCGTATGTATCCACTGCAAGCCTGTGTTCGTCTGGCGGTTAAACTTGATTTCATTACCGCGCTGCTGAAAAAATCGCTCGAATGTACGGGTACCGTAGAGTTCCGGGGCGTGCAGGCCGATCTCGGCGAAGTCGTGGCCTGGCGCAATATGTTCTGGGCATTGAGCGATTCTATGTGTTCCGAAGCAACCCCGTGGGTAAACGGCGCCTGGCTACCGGACCACGCCGCGCTGCAAACCTATCGTGTGATGGCCCCAATGGCCTACGCGAAAATTAAAAATATTATTGAACGTAACGTTACCAGCGGCCTGATTTACCTGCCTTCCAGCGCCCGCGATCTGAATAATCCGCAAATCGACCAGTACCTGGCGAAATACGTACGCGGCTCTAACGGAATGGACCATGTTGAACGTATCAAAATTCTTAAATTGATGTGGGATGCCATCGGCAGCGAGTTTGGCGGTCGCCATGAGCTGTACGAGATTAACTACTCGGGCAGCCAGGATGAAATTCGTCTGCAGTGCCTGCGTCAGGCCCAGAGCTCCGGCAATATGGATAAGATGATGGCAATGGTTGATCGCTGCCTCTCCGAATACGATCAGAATGGCTGGACGGTTTCGCATTTGCACAATAACGACGACATCAATCAACTGGATAAGCTGCTGAAATAACGCGGCAGGAGGTTCTCATGCAAGTAGATGAACAACGTCTGCGTTTTCGCGATGCGATGGCAAGTCTGGCGGCAGCGGTCAACATCGTAACCACGGCGGGTCACGCCGGACGCTGCGGTATCACCGCAACAGCGGTCTGTTCCGTCACCGATACGCCGCCCTCCGTAATGGTATGTATTAATGCCAATAGCGCCATGAACCCCGTTTTTCAGGGTAACGGCAGGCTGTGCATTAATGTACTTAACCATGAGCAGGAGCTGATGGCGCGCCACTTTGCCGGTATGACGGGGATGGCGATGGAAGAGCGTTTTCACCAGCCATGTTGGCAAAACGGGCCGCTGGGCCAGCCGGTACTTAACGGCGCGCTGGCCGGTCTTGAAGGCGAGATCAGCGAGGTACAAACCATTGGCACGCATCTGGTGTATCTGGTGGCGATCAAAAATATTATTCTTAGCCAGGATGGGCATGGCCTGATTTATTTCAAACGCCGTTTTCATCCGGTCAGACTTGAGATGGAAGCGCCTGTTTAACCGTCACTCATGCCCACAAGCGGGATAACCACCGCTTGTGGGAGAAGAGTCGATACGCTGAAGATTTTTATTCCCGCCGCGATGTTTGCTCGCCATAAATCGCGGCGATTAATACAATCTAAGAGCCTATCCCACCAGGCGTTATTGGCGCAGCCAGTTTGGACACGGACAGCGCGCAAAAACCGGAGCGTACACGTAGTACGTGAGGTTTGACTCGCTACGCTCGCCCTTCGGGCCGCCGCAAGCGGCGTTCAAAACGCTAACGCGTTTTGGCGAGCACTGCCCAGGACCAAAATGGCAAGTAAAATAACCCTAATGGGATAGGCTCTAAATTAGCTCCCGCGATAGGTTGAATAACCATACTGACTTAATAACAGCGGCACATGATAGTGTTCATTCGTTTTGCTGATATGAAACTCGACGGGAATCTCCGGGAAAAACGTATCCAGTTTTTTACTTTCAAAATACTGGCCGGTTTTAAAAATAACGCGATAATCCCCCGGCGCGGCAGCTTTTTCGGGCCACAGTGCTTTAATACGTCCATCCTGGTCGGTATGCCCGGTGTTTAATTGCGTCCATCCGTTATCCTTTTTCTGCTCCAGTACCACCTCCACGCCGGGCGCCGGTTTACCTGTTTGCTGATCGAGAATATGTACGCTGAGAATATTGTTGCCAGCGGCCAGCGCCATTGCCGGGGCTGCAACAAGAGATGCTATCACGGTAGCCAGTATATATCGTTTCATGCTTCACTCCTTTACGGTATTGATGCAGGAAAATATATCTGGCGCGTCCAGGATTAACCTTACACGGACATGACAATTATGTCATCTTGTTGGAGATTTACGGATTCGCTAACAAGCCTATGGCATACTGCGTTGATGAAGATTTTATTGATTGAAGATAACCAGAAAACCATTGAGTGGGTACGTCAGGGACTCACGGAAGCAGGCTATGTGGTTGATTATGCCTGTGATGGACGAGACGGATTACACCTGGCCCTTCAGGAACATTATTCATTGATTATTCTTGATATTATGCTGCCGGGGCTTGATGGATGGCAGGTTTTACGCGCGTTACGCACTGCGCATCAGTCCCCTGTTATTTGCCTGACGGCGCGCGACTCGGTTGAGGATCGCGTCAAAGGTCTTGAGGCGGGCGCTAATGATTACCTTGTTAAGCCTTTTTCCTTCGCCGAACTGCTGGCCCGGGTGAGAGCTCAACTCAGACAGCATGTCCCTGCCTTTACTCGACTGACGATCAATGGTCTGGACATGGATGCCACAAAGCAATCAGTGTCACGAAATGGCAAACCGATTTCCCTGACCCGCAAAGAATTCCTGCTCCTCTGGTTACTGGCGTCCCGGGCAGGAGAAATCGTGCCCCGAACCGCGATCGCCAGCGAAGTTTGGGGAATTAACTTTGATAGTGAAACCAACACCGTTGATGTCGCGATTCGTCGGCTGCGCGCCAAAGTAGACGATCCATTTGAAAAGAAGCTCATTATGACCGTCCGGGGGATGGGTTATCGATTACAGGCGGAAACGTCGCAGAATGGTTAAGTTATCAATGACGCTGCGCCTGACAATTTCTTTTATCGCCATCCTTATCCTCGCCTGTACCGGCATTAGCTGGACGCTCTATAACGCGCTGAGCAAAGAATTAACGTATCGGGATGATATGACGCTAATAAATCGGGCGGCGCAAATGCAGCAACTGTTACTGGATGGCGCCAGGCCGGAAAATCTGCCGCTCTATTTCAATCGGATGGTGGATACGAAGCAGGACATCTTATTGATCCATTCAGCAACAGGCCACAATGTTGCGATTAATCATAGCGGCATCCCCGACCAACGCTTTAACGAGATTCCGCTGACTAAAAACATCACCCGCGAAACCTTATTTCGCCAGGCGGTACAAGGCACGGAACTGACCGCGGTACGCGTAAGCGCCAGAAGCGGCGATGACCCGCTGACCCTTACTATTGCCAGGCTGGCGACGGAAAGGCGGCAAATGCTGGCGCAATATCGCCGCAACAGTTTGCTGATGAGCCTTATCGCGATCCTCGTCTGTTCGGCGCTCAGTCCATTAGTCATCAGAAACGGGCTGCGGGCCATTACGTCGCTCAGCCGACTCACCGCGGCGACAGATAGCGGCACACTTCGCCAGCCGTTGGCGGAACAGGCGTTACCCGTTGAGCTCAGGCCGCTTGGACAAGCGCTAAATACCATGCGCCAGAAGCTTTCCGACGATTTTGAACGCCTGAACCAATTTGCCGACGATCTGGCGCATGAGCTGCGCACGCCGGTTAATATTTTACTGGGGAAGAATCAGGTGATGCTGAGTCAGGAACGCAGCGCCGAAGAGTATCAACAAGCCCTTGTCGATAATATTGAAGAGCTGGAGGGACTGTCGCGACTGACAGAAAATATTCTCTTTCTGGCACGCGCGGAGCACCAGAATATAGCGGTAAAAAAACAGCCTGTTTCGCTCAATGCGCTGGTCGAAAATATGCTGGATTATCTTAGCCCCCTTGCCGAGGAGAAGCGCATCTGTTTTATAAATCAATGTCAGGGAACGGTATGGGCTGACGAAATATTATTACAAAGAGTGCTCTCAAACCTGCTGACGAATGCCATCCGTTATTCTGATGAAAACGCCGTGATACGTATTGAAAGCGCTTATGATGATAACGTTGCAGAAATTCGGGTCGCTAATCCAGGCAGCCACCCCGCCGATGCGGATAAGCTTTTCCGGCGTTTTTGGCGAGGAGATAATGCCCGCCACACTGCCGGTTTCGGCCTGGGGTTATCGTTAGTTAACGCGATTGCTCTATTACACGGTGGCTCGGCATCTTACCGCTATGCCGATGAACATAATATCTTTTCGGTTCGTCTGCCTGATAGTGGTGATAGCTAAGGTCAGGACAGGTTCTGTTCCCCTTCCCTGCCACAGGGCTGTGGTTATCAATACAACCTCAATAAAGAGAAAATAAAGGATGCCGGCAAAGAATATTGCTGGCTCGATCACTTTCTCGGTTTCCAATCCAGGGTCAATTCATCCCATAATGCGTTATTCAGTGGGAACCTTTATGAAAAAGTATCTTGCATTCGCCGTTACGCTGCTGGGTATGGGTAAAGTCATCGCCTGTACTACCCTTTTGGTAGGCAATCAGGCTTCGGCTGACGGCTCCTTCATTATCGCGCGCAACGAAGATGGCTCGGCAAATAACGCCAAGCATAAGGTTATTCATCCCATCGCGTTTCATCAACAAGGCGAGTATAAAGCACATCGGAACAATTTTAGCTGGCCGCTTCCGGAGACAGCGATGCGCTATACGGCGATTCATGACTTTGATACTAACGATAACGCCATGGGTGAAGCCGGTTTCAATTCGGCGGGCGTCGGAATGAGCGCAACGGAAACCATTTATAACGGCAGAGCGGCGCTGGCTGCCGATCCTTACGTGACAAAAACGGGAATCACGGAAGACGCCATTGAGTCCGTGATCCTGCCAGTGGCGCAATCGGCGCGTCAGGGCGCCAAATTACTGGGAGATATTATTGAACAAAAAGGCGCGGGCGAAGGTTTCGGCGTCGCGTTTATTGATAGCAAAGAGATATGGTATCTGGAGACGGGAAGCGGTCATCAATGGCTGGCAGTACGACTTCCGGCAGATAGCTATTTCGTTTCCGCCAATCAGGGACGTTTACGCCATTACGATCCGAATGATAACGCGAATTATATGGCGTCACCAACGTTAGTAAGCTTTGCGAAAAAGCAGGGATTATATGATCCGGCCCGCGGCGAATTCGACTTTCATCAAGCCTATTCGCAGGATAACAAAAACGATACCACCTATAATTATCCGCGCGTCTGGACGCTACAACACCAGTTTAATCCGCATCTGGATACGGTCGTTAGCGAAGGGGAAACATTTCCTGTTTTTTTAACGCCAATAACGAAGATCAGCGTGGCGGCAGTAAAAAACGCGCTACGCAATCACTATCAGGGAACGTCGCACGACCCTTATGCCAGTCATAATCCACAAGAACCATGGCGACCTATATCCGTTTTTCGTACCCAGGAGTCACATATTTTACAGGTCAGACCGAAATTACCGCAGGCTATCGGCAACGTAGAATACATCGCCTATGGAATGCCATCTCTTAGCGTCTATCTCCCCTATTATCAGGGGATGCGTCATTATCAACCCGGAGATGATAAAGGAACCGATCGGGCGAGCAACGACTCTACCTACTGGACATTCCGCACGCTGCAAACGCTGGTTATGCAGGACTACAATGCGTTTGCGCCAGATGTGCAACACGCCTGGAAAACATTTGAACAGCAAACAGCTAAGCAGCAGTATAAGATGGAGCAGAGCTATCTGAGATTATATGCGTCGCATCCGAAAGAAGCGCAACGCTTACTGCAAAATTTTGAAGATAAAACGATGCAAAATGCGCAGACGCTCGCCCGTCGCCTGACCAATAATATTATTACGACAATGACTTACCGTACAGATATGAAATATCACTTTTCAAGTACGCAGCCATAAATTTAATGACAATCTATTAGCCACTCATACACAATAAGATAAAGCGGTACCAGAATTAGCCAGATATAAAAGACAATAATTATTATGGATTCATAGAGAGGATAGTTTATGACACTCCAGGCAAATATCAGCAGAGAGACAAAAGCGGCAAAAACCCAGGAGGTATATAAGCACGTTGTTCTTTTCAAAATGGCCGCCCCCTCTTACATAAGACGATAACTACAGCTTATGTCCCGTGTTACATAACTTTTCCCGACAGGCCTCTTTTACCCATGCTGAAAAATTCCGCGTCTTTTCAGATTTCAACGCGAATTCTATCTGTTCAAGCATGGAATAGGAAAAACGAATATTCTTCGTCACGGTCTTACTTGTCCGGGGCTTTGCTGGCATACACACACCTGTATAACATTTGATGTAACGCCGTTACTTTACGCAGGAGTAAATCGGTGAATTTGATCTGAGTCAAGAAGGTGGGTTTTCAATAAAAGTTGTGCCATAAATTGTGAAGTTTGTAGATTTTATGAACATTTGATGTACCGATCTCCCCCATGATCGCCACTACGTATGGACGTCAGGATGCCTCCCCGCCTGATCAGAAGCGTTTCCTCATTAAAAAGGACATTTTTTTAAAGTTCCTGGTGCATAAAAGTCACATCCTTTTAAAGGGTTGTTAACCCTGTTGAATGTTCCCACTCCCCTATTCAGGAATATTAAAAACGCTATGCAAATACAGAGCTTCTATCACTCAGCTTCACTAAAAACCCAGGAGGCTTTTAAAAGCCTACAAAAAACCTTATACAACGGAATGCAGATTCTCTCAGGCCAGGGCAAAGCGCCGGCTAAAGCGCCCGACGCTCGCCCGGAAATTATTGTCCTGCGAGAACCCGGCGCGACATGGGGGAATTATCTACAGCATCAGAAGGCGTCTAACCACTCGCTGCATAACCTCTATAACTTACAGCGCGATCTTCTTACCGTCGCGGCAACCGTTCTGGGTAAACAAGACCCGGTTCTAACGTCAATGGCAAACCAAATGGAGTTAGCCAAAGTTAAAGCGGACCGGCCAGCAACAAAACAAGAAGAAGCCGCGGCAAAAGCATTGAAGAAAAATCTTATCGAACTTATTGCAGCACGCACTCAGCAGCAGGATGGCTTACCTGCAAAAGAAGCTCATCGCTTTGCGGCAGTAGCGTTTAGAGATGCTCAGGTCAAGCAGCTTAATAACCAGCCCTGGCAAACCATAAAAAATACACTCACGCATAACGGGCATCACTATACCAACACGCAGCTCCCTGCAGCAGAGATGAAAATCGGCGCAAAAGATATCTTTCCCAGTGCTTATGAGGGAAAGGGCGTATGCAGTTGGGATACCAAGAATATTCATCACGCCAATAATTTGTGGATGTCCACGGTGAGTGTGCATGAGGACGGTAAAGATAAAACGCTTTTTTGCGGGATACGTCATGGCGTGCTTTCCCCCTATCATGAAAAAGATCCGCTTCTGCGTCACGTCGGCGCTGAAAACAAAGCCAAAGAAGTATTAACTGCGGCACTTTTTAGTAAACCTGAGTTGCTTAACAAAGCCTTAGCGGGCGAGGCGGTAAGCCTGAAACTGGTATCCGTCGGGTTACTCACCGCGTCGAATATTTTCGGCAAAGAGGGAACGATGGTCGAGGACCAAATGCGCGCATGGCAATCGTTGACCCAGCCGGGAAAAATGATTCATTTAAAAATCCGCAATAAAGATGGCGATCTACAGACGGTAAAAATAAAACCGGACGTCGCCGCATTTAATGTGGGTGTTAATGAGCTGGCGCTCAAGCTCGGCTTTGGCCTTAAGGCATCGGATAGCTATAATGCCGAGGCGCTACATCAGTTATTAGGCAATGATTTACGCCCTGAAGCCAGACCAGGTGGCTGGGTTGGCGAATGGCTGGCGCAATACCCGGATAATTATGAGGTCGTCAATACATTAGCGCGCCAGATTAAGGATATATGGAAAAATAACCAACATCATAAAGATGGCGGCGAACCCTATAAACTCGCACAACGCCTTGCCATGTTAGCCCATGAAATTGACGCGGTACCCGCCTGGAATTGTAAAAGCGGCAAAGATCGTACAGGGATGATGGATTCAGAAATCAAGCGAGAGATCATTTCCTTACATCAGACCCATATGTTAAGTGCGCCTGGTAGTCTTCCGGATAGCGGTGGACAGAAAATTTTCCAAAAAGTATTACTGAATAGCGGTAACCTGGAGATTCAGAAACAAAATACGGGCGGGGCGGGAAACAAAGTAATGAAAAATTTATCGCCAGAGGTGCTCAATCTTTCCTATCAAAAACGAGTTGGGGATGAAAATATTTGGCAGTCAGTAAAAGGCATTTCTTCATTAATCACATCTTGAGTCTTGAGGTAACTATATGGAAAGTCTATTAAATCGTTTATATGACGCGTTAGGCCTGGATGCGCCAGAAGATGAGCCACTGCTTATCATTGATGATGGGATACAGGTTTATTTTAATGAATCCGATCATACACTGGAAATGTGCTGTCCCTTTATGCCATTGCCTGACGACATCCTGACTTTGCAGCATTTTTTACGTCTGAACTACACCAGCGCCGTCACTATCGGCGCTGACGCAGACAATACTGCTTTAGTGGCGCTTTATCGCTTGCCGCAAACCAGTACCGAAGAAGAGGCGCTCACTGGTTTTGAATTATTCATTTCAAACGTGAAGCAATTGAAAGAGCATTATGCATAATTTAATACGTCAACATACTTTCTTAATGAGATAAAACGCGATACGTATGCCCTTTACAAGAGACAAGACCAGAATCTTTGGTGGAAATGTAAGGGGCAAACGTTCATCTCTCTCATTTTGCTCTGTTTGCGGGAGCATTTTTAGTGTGTAAGTATTCCTGCTCATCAGGTTTTTACGCCATCTACGCGCATTTATTCTGGTATAAGTTGAAATACTGCAAAAAATATTGGTGCTTATTATTTTTTCTTTAAGTAAATTTTCGCTCAACAAACTTAATTGTTTATTCAATGATGATGAAGCGTAAGCTATGCTGGAAATGAAGGAAGTCAATAGCAAGGATAATCTTATTATTCACGGGTGATATTACTTCTGCTTCACCGTTATGGCAGATATCATCGCCTCTTGTCAGATGCCAGACACCTACTCATACTCAACCAAAGCTCTAAATACAAAAATCACCTTATATCTTTTTTTATTATTCCTTGTATAAATGTGACTTGACTCACACCTATAAGGAGTCGGCTCACTTCCATAAGAAGGAATCAAAATGCCAATAACTAACGCGTCCCCAGAAAATATATTAAGATATTTGCATGCGGCCGGTACCGGTACGAAAGAAGCAATGAAAAGTGCAACTTCACCACGCGGTATACTGGAATGGTTTGTCAATTTTTTTACCTGTGGTGGAGTAAGAAGAAGCAATGAAAGATGGTTTCGGGAGGTAATTGGAAAACTGACCACATCATTATTATATGTAAATAAAAATGCTTTCTTCGATGGTAATAAAATATTTCTGGAGGATGTCAACGGGTGTACTATATGTCTGTCATGTGGAGCAGCATCCGAAAATACGGATCCCATGGTCATTATTGAAGTGAACAAAAATGGAAAAACTGTAACGGATAAAGTTGATAGTGAGAGATTTTGGAATGTATGTCGAATGTTAAAACTGATGAGTAAACATAATATACAACAGCCTGATTCACTTATAACCGAGGATGGTTTTCTGAACCTGCGCGGAGTAAACCTGGCTCATAAAGATTTCCAGGGGGAAGATTTGTCAAAAATAGATGCTTCTAATGCAGATTTCCGTGAAACAACTCTATCTAATGTAAATTTAGTCGGTGCAAATTTGTGTTGTGCAAATCTACACGCTGTAAATCTAATGGGTTCAAACATGACTAAAGCAAACCTGACTCACGCAGACCTGACTTGCGCTAACATGTCCGGTGTAAACTTAACCGCTGCAATTCTATTCGGCTCAGACTTAACTGACACCAAACTAAATGGTGCGAAATTAGATAAGATAGCTCTAACTTTAGCGAAAGCATTAACAGGAGCCGATCTGACAGGTAGTCAACATACCCCTACTCCACTCCCGGATTACAATGATAGAACTCTTTTCCCCCATCCGATATTTTAGTCGAGATAAAGGGATTTTATAAACAAGAAGTATTCAAACAGAGGCCCCCTTGTTTTATTAAATAAACCCCGCCCCTAAGTTTCATTATAAATAACATTTTCAGCGTATTACTTGTTGGCTTTGTCTGAATCATAGCGTTACCTGTATGTGGCACATTAACTAAAAACACTATTATTGTTTAATTTAAATAATTCATAATTGTAGTCAGGAAATAAGAAGTTATGCTTCCGGTCACCTACAGATTAATACCTCAAAGCGGAGTATCCACATATAGATTAAATACCGCAGATACACCTGTTTTCCCCGATATTCCCGAACATGCACCAAACCCCTCACGGCTACGCCTTGCTCATGACAGCCTTGCCATAAACAGTGAATTCCGTCTGGAGCCAGAGTGTGTGGTGGAGTACCTTATCTCAGGCGCGGGTGGAATAGACCCTGATACAGAAATTGATGACGACACTTATGACGAATGCTACGATGAACTATCCTCCGTACTTCAAAATGCGTATACCCAAAGCGAAACATTCCGCAGACTGATGAATTACGCATATGAAAAAGAACTACATGATGTGGAGCAGCGCTGGCTACTGGGGGCAGGCGAAGCCTTTGAAACTACCGTGGCTCAGGAACACTTCAAACTTTCAGAAGGCAGGAAAGTTATTTGTCTCAATCTGGACGATTCTGATGATTCATATACCGAACATTATGAAAGTAACGAAGGAAGACAACTTTTTGACACAAAACGTTCATTTATTCATGAAGTTGTACATGCCCTGACCCATCTTCAGGATAAAGAAGAAAATCATCCAAGAGGCCCTGTTGTCGAATATACCAACATTATTCTGAAAGAGATGGGGCATCCTTCACCTCCCAGAATGGTCTACATCTTCAATAAATAGACACATCGGGAAACGAAAAGAAACTAAAGACTCGCGTAGTCCGTTTTTTCGGGAAATATTCTAACAGTATTTTCTAACTATATTCTATAGCGCCTAAAAAAACAAAGGGGCTACCTTTCGGTAACCCCTTGTTTAATCTGGCGGAAGCGCAGAGATTCGAACTCTGGAACCCTTTCGGGTCGCCGGTTTTCAAGACCGGTGCCTTCAACCGCTCGGCCACACTTCCGGAATGAGGCGCACTATAAACATCCCGGTGCGCCATGTAAAGACCGAATGTGTTCGTTTGCGTGAAAAACAGGCAAAATTTCGTTAATTGCCTGAAATAGCGGCACATTGACCATTTCTTCAACACAAAACTGGCTGAATACGTATTGATCGCCTCCACTGTTTCACCGCTGTGATTAGCGATTTTTTTATCGGTAACGCGTGGTTGGCGCTGCCGCCTGTTTTATGGCGTAGCGCCAGGCATGAGCAGACCGTTTTAACGACGGTAATCACCTGAAATCTCTTAAGGAAACTAAACGTAAACGAATGCGTAAAGATGGGTAAAACCACTGGGTGACAGTGACTGTTTTTATTATTCTCCTTTATTAATTACATCTGTCATAAGAGAGTGACTAATGGATCGTATCATTACATCATCGCGTGATCGTAGCTCGCTACTGAGTACGCACAAAGTACTGCGCAACACCTATTTTCTGTTGAGCCTGACGCTGGCTTTATCCGCAATTACCGCGACAGCCAGTACGGTACTGATGCTGCCCTCCCCCGGCCTGATTCTGACGCTGGTCGGTATGTATGGGCTGATGTTCCTGACCTATAAAACCGCCAATAAGCCGGTCGGTATCCTGTCTGCTTTTGCGTTTACCGGCTTCCTCGGCTATATCCTGGGCCCGATTCTTAACGCCTATCTGTCAGCAGGCATGGGCGATGTCATTGGCCTGGCGCTGGGTGGAACCGCGTTAGTATTTTTCTGCTGCTCCGCTTACGTTCTGACCACCCGTAAGGATATGTCTTTCCTGGGCGGTATGTTAATGGCCGGGATCGTCGTCGTGCTGATTGGTATGGTGGCGAATATTTTCCTGCAACTGCCTGCATTGCACCTGGCGATTAGCGCGGTGTTTATCCTGATTTCCTCGGGCGCTATCCTGTATGAAACCAGTAACATCATTCACGGCGGTGAAACCAACTATATTCGTGCGACCGTCAGTCTGTACGTTTCGCTGTACAACATCTTTGTCAGCCTGCTCAGCATTCTGGGCTTCGCCAGCCGCGACTAATCGACATTCCCCTCTTCCAGCCCTGCTTATGCAGGGCTTTATTTTTTGCTACACTGCCGTCCGTGTTGATTACGCAGTGAAACGTTATGTTGATCTTTGAAGGTAAAGAAATCAGTACTGATAGCGAAGGCTATCTGAAAGAGACGACGCAGTGGAGTGAAGCGCTGGCAGTCGCTATCGCCGCCAATGAAGGCATTGAGCTCTCTGCGGAACACTGGGAAGTCGTGCGCTTCGTGCGCGAATTTTACCTGGAGTTTAATACCTCTCCCGCCATCCGAATGCTGGTAAAAGCGATGGCGAATAAGTTCGGCGAAGAAAAAGGCAATAGCCGCTATCTGTATCGTCTGTTCCCGAAAGGCCCGGCAAAGCAAGCGACCAAAATCGCCGGTCTGCCCAAGCCGGTAAAATGTATTTAATACCGAATACTAAAGCCTGTTAACGTCTCGCGAGGGCTGTGCGGTTCAGTGAGGATTTTGTCCACACGAGCAGAGCGCGGCCCGCCCTCTTTCAGCCACTTGATGAGTTTTTCCACCTGCGCCGCGTCGCCACAGGCCACCACTTCTACGCTTCCGTCATCCATATTCTTCGCATAGCCGGTTAACCCCAGCCGCTGCGCCTCATGCTGCGTGGTATAGCGAAACCCGACTCCCTGAACGCGACCATAAACCCAGGCGATAATGCAGACGTTCGACATGATGGTTCTCCTTTCATAATCAACGGTGGAGGCTCATACAGGACATACTTAACGTACCTGACTGGGCAGACACCCATAATGCTGGCGGAATCTGGCCGTAAATCGCGACCCCGACAGGTAGCCGCACCGTAGCGCTATTTCGCCGATTGGCAGCGTCGTCGATTGCAGTTGAGAAAGTGCGCAGGACATGCGCACCTCTTCAACAATTTGTCGATAACTCTGCGATTCACGCTGCAAACGCCGACGCAACGTCGATGTTCCCATAGCAAGACGGCGGGCTATCTCCTGGGCTGTCCATAGCTTAGCAGGCGAGAGCATAATCAGTTGCCGCACCTGCTCCGTGAGGGTGTAACGCCGTTCAATAAGCAGTGGTCCCGCCGCGCCATCATGTAAAAGCGCTAACAGTAACCCCATCGCCTGATGTTCCTGTAGCCCAACGGGCAACCCCTGGCGCACAGCATCCAACACGTTCTCCCACATAAATGTCAGGCTACGGCTCATCGGGGTACACAGCGATGTCAGGTTTGCCGGTGGATAATCCTGAACGTACATCGTTTTAAAGCGAGCAATAATCTCCGGTGAAAGTAATAACAGGTCGGAGCGAAAACCGTTCTGCGCAGGCTGATTAATAATCTCCAGCGGCGTGTTCGCCGGGATAATAATCAACTCGCCAGGCCCGGCGACAAGGCGGCTATCATCCTGAATGATGACTTTACTGCCCTGCGTAATATGGCAGATAGCGGCGGAAAAAAGCGTAACACGATGCAAACGGTGCAGATGACTGGAACGCACCTCTGCCGTCGTAAGATCCTGATGTCGAATATGCATCTCCTGCACCGTGCCGTCCTCTGTTTTATCTTCCGTATGTGGCCGTGAATTTTGCTTTCGCAATCACATGCGCGTTCAGCATAAACCCTACCAACGCGCCACTTGACTCACTGTCGAGCGGCAGTGTTGCCGTATTCAGCGCCCACACAGTAAACTGATAGCGATGAGGCTTATCGCTCGGCGGCGGACAGGCGCCGCCAAAGCCAGCATAACCGAAATCATTACGTCCCTGCACCACTCCGGCGGGTAACGTTTTTTTATCAGCCCCCGTCGGCAGGTCGTGAATCTGCGCAGGAATATTCACCATCGTCCAGTGCCACCAGCCGCTTCCGGTGGGCGCATCAGGATCGAAGACGGTAATAGCGTAGCTTTTGGTTCCGGCAGGCGGATTGCGCCAGCTCAGCTGCGGCGAAATATTTTCTCCGCTACAACCAAATCCTTTAAAGACGTGCTGTTGCGTTAAACGAAAATCCGCCGGAATATCCGCGCTACTGAGGCTAAACGCCGACGCGGCAGATACGCCGCCACTCAATGCCATCATTGCGGCTGCGGTCAAAGAGAAGACTGTTTTCATTGTATTTCCTTCTTCGTGTAAAGAAATAACACTATAAAAAGCGTCCGCTGAAGAAACTGTGCCTTTACGATTCTATTTTGTGCAGAAACGCTCACCGCCATACGCTGGTGATTGCCCCTCTCATCTGTGCTACCCTACGCGCCATTTCGTTTTCACGGTCCCAGGCTGGAACTATCATCCGGCTCGCGTCACTGTTTGTGAGAGGTTACTCCGCATGACTGAATCTACATTTCCGCAATATCCCCGTTTAGTCCTCAGCAAAGGGCGAGAAAAATCTTTACTCCGCCGCCACCCATGGGTCTTTTCCGGCGCCGTATCCCGTCTGGAAGGCAAAGCCAACCTCGGTGAAACTATCGATATCGTCGACCATCAGGGAAAGTGGTTAGCACGCGGCGCCTGGTCACCAGCCTCCCAGATCCGCGCGCGCGTCTGGACATTTGATAAAGCAGAATCCATTGATATTGCGTTTTTCACCCGCCGCCTGCGCCAGGCGCAGCAGTGGCGCGACTGGCTGGCGAAAAAAGACGGCCTGGATAGCTATCGTCTGATCGCCGGTGAGTCCGATGGCCTGCCTGGCGTCACTATCGATCGTTTTGGTCATTTTTTGGTGCTGCAACTGCTCAGCGCCGGGGCCGAATATCAACGCGCCGCATTAATTAGCGCGCTGCAAACATGCTATCCGGATTGCGCTATTTACGATCGCAGCGACGTCGCCGTGCGGAAAAAAGAAGGGATGGCGCTGACGCAAGGTCCGGTCACTGGCGAACTGCCGCCTGCGCTTTTGCCAATTGAAGAACACGGTATGAAATTGCTGGTCGATATCCAGGGCGGCCACAAAACCGGTTATTATCTTGATCAGCGCGACAGTCGTCTGGCGACGCGCCGCTACGTGGAAAATCAGCGGGTACTGAACTGCTTCTCTTATACCGGCGGTTTTGCCGTGTCGGCGTTAATGGGCGGTTGTCGCCAGGTTGTCAGCGTGGATACCTCACAGGATGCGCTGGATATCGCCAGGCAAAACGTTGAACTGAACCAACTGGACTTGAGCAAAGCCGAATTCGTGCGCGACGACGTGTTTAAGTTGCTGCGCGCTTACCGTGAACACGGCGAAAAATTCGACGTCATCATCATGGACCCGCCCAAATTCGTTGAAAATAAAAGCCAGTTAATGGGCGCCTGCCGGGGCTATAAAGACATTAACATGTTAGCGATTCAACTGCTCAATCCGGGCGGCATACTGCTGACATTCTCTTGCTCCGGACTGATGACCAGCGATTTATTTCAGAAAATCATTGCCGATGCCGCAATAGATGCCGGTCGTGATGTACAATTTATAGAGCAGTTCCGTCAGGCCGCCGATCACCCGGTGATCGCCACCTACCCGGAAGGGCTGTATCTGAAAGGGTTTGCCTGTCGCGTCATGTAACTTGAAAAGTGGAATAGTATCCTCATATAAAGGGTATCTATTTCCCGGGAGGTGACTATGATAGCCAGCAAATTCGGTATCGGCCAACAGGTCCGCCATTCCCTGTTAGGTTACCTCGGAGTGGTCGTCGATATCGACCCGGAATATTCGCTTGATGAGCCGTCGCCTGATGAACTGGCGGTTAACGACGAACTTCGCGCCGCTCCGTGGTACCACGTGGTAATGGAAGATGATGATGGTCAGCCAGTGCATACTTATCTGGCCGAGGCCCAGTTGCGAAGCGAAATGCGGGACGAGCATCCAGAACAGCCATCGATGGATGAACTGGCGCGTACCATTCGCAAGCAGCTTCAGGCGCCGCGACTACGTAACTGATTGTATTTAAAAGGCCGGAAAGCGATATCCGGCCATTTAAACTTTTATTTCGCCAGCCCCAGGCGAGGGATCTCAATCGCCGGGCAGCGATCCATCACCACGGTCATGCCTGCATCCCGCGCCAGCACCGCCGCCTGTTCGTTGATCACGCCAAGCTGTAGCCATAGCGTTTTTGCGCCGATGGCGATAGCTTCCTGCGCGACGCCCCATGCAGCTTCAGAGTTGCGAAAAACATCCACCATATCGACTTTTTCGGGAATGTCCGCCAGCGTGGCATACCCCTGTTGCCCCAGCAATGTCTTACCCGCGACTTTTGGCGCAACCGGAATCACATGGTAGCCCTGTTCAAGCAGGTATTTCATTACCCGATAACTTGGACGATCGGGTTTATCGCTCGCACCTACCAGCGCGATAGTGCGAGTGGACGTCAAAACATCAGCAATATCGGTCTCTTTCATCATCTTTCTCCTGGCTGTTTTGCAAAGTGTACGACAAACCTGACATAGCAACCATTCATCCCATACCGATGTATGAGAGCAAAACGCCAAAATATGTCTATATGTTAGTAAACATGATCTAAGAAAAATTTCGATACATTATTAGCCAGACGGCCTTTGGACAGGAGAACCTTATGAAAACCGGCGCGCTAGCCACCTTCCTTGCTCTCTGTTTGCCGGTGACTGTTTTTGCCACAACGCTCCGTTTGTCTAATGAGGTTGATCTGCTGGTGCTGGACGGCAAAAAGGTGTCCAGCTCTTTATTACGCGGCGCAGAGAGCATTGAACTGGAAAACGGGCCGCATCAACTCGTTTTCCGGGTGGAAAAAACCATCCGCCTGCCCGGTAATGAAGAGCGGCTTTATATTTCTCCGCCGCTGGTGATAAGTTTCGATACCCAACTGATAAGTCAGGTCAATTTCCAGCTCCCGCGGCTGGAAAACGAGCGCGAAGCCTCGCATTTTAACGCGGCGCCGCGTCTGGCGCTTTTGGACGGCGACGCCATGCCCATTCCGGTAAAACTCGATATTCTGGCCATTACTTCTACGGCTAAAGTGGTCGATTATGAAATAGAGACCGAGCGTTATAATAAATCGGCGAAACGCGCCTCGCTTCCTCAGTTCGCCACGATGATGGCAGACGACAGCACATTACTTTCCGACGTCTCAGAGCTTGATACCGTACCGCCGCAATCACAAACTCTGACAGAACAGCGGCTGAAATATTGGTTCCGACTGGCCGACCCGCAGACACGCCATCATTTTCTGCAATGGGCGGAAAAACAGCCGCCCTCTTGATATGAGTTGTCCCAGCGCGCAATTTTTTTCTCTTTCTCTTGCAGCATCAAGCGCTTCCAGTAATCTGTAGACAGGTTAACTACGGAATCGAATTATGGAACTGACGACTCGCACCTTGCCGACGCGCAAACATATCGCGTTGGTTGCTCACGACCACTGCAAACAGATGTTAATGAACTGGGTGGAACGCCATCAGCCGTTGCTGGAAAAACACGTTCTTTATGCAACCGGCACCACGGGGAATCTGATCCAGCGCGCAACCGGTATGGACGTTAATGCGATGCTGAGCGGCCCGATGGGCGGCGACCAGCAGGTTGGCGCACTCATTTCAGAAGGGAAAATCGACGTGTTGATTTTCTTCTGGGACCCGCTTAACGCGGTACCGCACGACCCCGATGTCAAAGCGCTACTGCGTCTGGCCACCGTATGGAATATCCCTGTCGCCACTAACGTCTCAACGGCGGACTTTATCATCCAGTCCCCGCATTTTAATGACGCTGTAGATATTCTTATTCCGGATTATGCGCGTTATCTGGCCGAGCGCCTGAAATAAACGCTACGCGGGCGGGATGCTGTACCGCCCGCGCTTTAGGGCTTCCTCGCCACCGGCACATCCAGCTGTTTAAGCGCCTCCACAAAGCGCGAGGGATTATCTTTATTAAAAAGCAGCCAGACCCGCGCACGCGCGCGCGTCAACGCCACATATAACAAACGCCGCTCTTCAGCGTCCGGAAAATCCTCAACCTGAGGAAGAAGCGCACTTTCCATAATGGATTCTCGCGCCGGGGCGGGGAAACCGTCGTTACCCTCCTGCAATCCGACAAGAATCACGTAATCGGCCTGTTGGCCTTTGCTGGCATGGATAGTCATGAAGTCTATCTGTAACTTCGGCCAGCGAGTCGCCGCTTTTTGTAGACTCGCGGGTTTCAGATGGTGATAGCGCGCCAGCACCAGGATACGTTCATCTTCCTTCGCATAGCCGGATAATTTATCCAGTAACGCGTCCAACTGGCTTTCATCCAATAACGTCACCGCTTTTTTATCGCCTGGGGTCAGACTATTTAACGGTTTTTTAAGCTGGTGCGGATTCTGCTGTACAAAGCGATTGGCAATATCGCCAATCCGACTGTTAAAGCGGTACGTGGTGTCCAGGTGGCAATGCTCGCCCTCGCCGAACGTCTGATGAAACGCCGTCGTTAAGGAGAGCTGCGCCCCGCTAAAACGGTAAATCGCCTGCCAGTCATCGCCAACGGCAAACAGCGTAGTCTGGCTATTCTGCTTGCGCAGCGCCTCTAACAGCGCCGCCCGCTGCGGGGAAATATCCTGAAATTCATCGACCAGAATATGCTTCCACGGGCTGATAAAACGCCCTTTTTCGAGGATCACCATTGCCTGATGGATCAGCCCGGAGAAATCAACGGCATTTTCCGCTTTCAACGCGCTTTTCCAGGCCTTTAGCAGCGGCGCCATCAGCTTAATGCGTTTGCCAAACAGCTCGCGGCACTCCTCTGGCGCGCCAGCGATCATTTCTGCCTGCGCGCCGCCGTGCATACGCATCAAACTGACCCAACGATCCAGGCGAGGGGCCAGACGCCGCTGCAATGTCTCATCGTCCCAGAAATTACCTTCCGGCACTACCCACTGCATCTCCTCTTCCAGCCACTGACGCCAGCCTTTGGCCTGCGCTTTTTTCTCGCTACACTGCTGACGCCAGGTGCGCAGAAATAGCTGATGCCGCGCGGTGGCGTCACTTTCCAGCTTACTGACAACCGGCGCTTTTTTACTGCCTTGCTGAATAATATACAGCGCCAGCGAATGGAACGTACGGGCAGTAATCTCTTCCGTATGTAAGCGCTCGCGGATACGCTCATCCATCTCTTCTGCCGCCTTGCGACCAAACGCCAGTAAAAGAATTTGCCCCGCATCGGCTTGTCCGCGCGCCAACAGCCAACCCGCGCGCGCCACCAGCACCGAGGTCTTACCGCTTCCCGCGCCCGCCAGTACCAGTAACGATGATTCGCCGTTAACCACCGCCCTGGCCTGGGAAGGATTAAGCGGAGAGGATTCTATCTGCGTAAAAAAGTCGGCATGCGCTTCCAGCATGGCATCAGCATACGCCTGATTATGCTGCTGCCGACTACCCTCGCTATCCTGTAACCATGCCAGACACTTACGCCATATCTCGCGACAGTGAGCAAACTCCTCCAGACGTGAGACCGGCAGCGGCAAGGCGGCAAACGTCTGGCGAATTTCGTGTTCCAGCCCCCGAACGCGTTCACGGGTAAGCCATTGGTTTCCGCCCGTTCGCTCACTAATACGCGCCCATTGCTCCTGTAATGCCTGCGCGGCGACATCACTCATCTCCTGGCTCCAGCGACGCCAGTGCGCGTCCAGATAGCGATGGAATTGCTGGGTTTCCGACCACTCGGTACCGTGCAAACGCACGACTTTATCCTCCGGCAGGACAAACTCCAGCTCGCCCCATACCAGCCCACGCTTACAGTGAATCGCCAATAACTGATTGAATGGAATAAGATATTCATGCCTGTCGCCAGACACTTTCACCCCAGCGTTGAGGATCTCGGCACGATCATACGGGTGTTGCGCCAGACGTTTTCCAAGAGAAGTTGCTTTCAGTTCCATGACTCAGCGAATCCAGACGTAAAGATGTGCTTATCAGTGTAACCGCCAGAGAAAACGTGCTCCAGTCTAAAAAAACGTTACAATTGCCCGCAGTGATAGAAAACCGGAATGAACTGAGGGTTTATGCGTACCGTTCTGAATATTTTAAACTTTGTACTGGGCGGCTTTGCCACTACGCTGGCCTGGCTGCTGGCGACGCTGGTCAGTATTGTGCTTATTTTTACCCTGCCGTTGACCCGCTCCTGCTGGGAGATAACCAAACTGTCCCTGTTCCCTTACGGTAATGAAGCCATTCACGTTGACGAACTTAATCCGGCGGCAAAAAGCGTATTAATGAATACTGGCGGTACCTTGCTGAATATTTTCTGGTTACTTTTTTTCGGCTGGTGGCTATGCCTGATGCACATTGCCTCCGGTATCGCGCAGTGTGTCACTATCATCGGGATACCTGTCGGTATTGCGAACTTTAAAATTGCCGCGATTGCGCTTTGGCCTGTCGGTCGCCGCGTCGTCTCTGTAGAAACCGCTCGCGCCGCGCGAGAAGCTAACGCGCGCCGCCGTTTTGAATGATCGGGACAAATAGCCTTTATGTTAAGTCCGTTGATTCGCCGTTATACCTGGAACAGTACCTGGCTGTATTACATCCGCATTTTTATCGCTCTGTGCGGCACCACCGCCCTGCCCTGGTGGCTGGGCGACGTCAAACTTACCATCCCGCTCACGCTCGGTATGGTTGCCGCGGCGCTAACCGATCTCGACGATCGCCTTGCCGGACGCTTGCGTAATTTAATCATTACCTTAATTTGCTTTTTTATCGCGTCGGCTTCTGTGGAGCTGCTCTTTCCCTGGCCGTGGCTATTTGCGTTGGGCTTAACGTTATCCACCAGCGGGTTTATTCTGTTGGGAGGACTGGGGCAACGCTATGCCACCATCGCGTTCGGCGCGTTACTCATTGCCATCTATACGATGCTGGGTACCTCTTTATACGATCACTGGTATCAGCAACCACTGCTCCTGCTGGCAGGCGCAGTATGGTATAACCTACTGACGCTAACCGGGCATCTGCTATTTCCGATCCGTCCGTTGCAGGATAATCTGGCACGCAGTTACGAACAGTTAGCGCACTATCTGGAACTGAAATCACGTCTGTTTGATCCTGATATTGAAGATGAAAGCCAGGCGCCGCTCTATGATTTAGCGTTAGCGAACGGGCAGTTAATGGCGACGCTGAACCAAACGAAAGTGTCGTTGTTGACTCGCCTGCGCGGCGATCGCGGTCAACGCGGTACGCGCCGCACCCTCCATTACTATTTTGTGGCGCAGGATATTCATGAACGCGCCAGTTCTTCGCATATTCAATACCAGACGCTGCGCGATTATTTTCGCCATAGCGACGTCATGTTCCGCTTTCAGCGTCTGATGTCGATGCAGGCGCAGGCCTGTACGCAGCTGGCGCGCTGTATCTTACTGCGTACGCCGTACCAGCATGATCCGCGCTTTGAACGCGTCTTTACCCACATTGACGCCGCGCTTGAACGTATGCGCGCCAGCGGCGCTTCTTTAGAGCTGCTGAATACGCTTGGATTCTTATTAACCAACCTACGCGCTATTGATGCGCAACTAGCGACGATCGAGTCGGAGCAGGCCCAGGCAATGCCGCGCAATGAGTCAGAAAACCAGTTGGCTGATGATAGCCTGCACGGGTTTAGCGACATCTGGCTGCGTCTGAGCCGTAATTTTACCCCGGAGTCCGCTCTCTTTCGCCATGCGGTACGCATGTCGCTGGTATTGTGCATCGGTTATGCTCTCATCCAAATTACCGGGATGCGCCACGGGTACTGGATATTGCTCACCAGCCTGTTCGTTTGCCAGCCTAACTATAACGCGACCCGCCATCGCCTTGCGCTCAGGATTATCGGCACGTTGGTAGGCGTTGCTATCGGCCTGCCGATTTTATGGTTTGTTCCTTCGCTTGAAGGACAGTTAGTTCTGCTGGTGATTACCGGCGTGCTTTTCTTCGCATTCCGTAATGTGCAGTATGCCCATGCGACGATGTTCATCACCCTGCTGGTATTACTCTGCTTTAACCTCCTGGGCGAAGGCTTCGAGGTAGCGTTACCGCGCGTCGTCGACACGTTAATTGGCTGCGCTATCGCCTGGGCTGCGGTCAGCTTTATTTGGCCGGACTGGCGCTTTCGCAACCTTCCCCGGGTACTCCAGCGCGCCACCGATGCTAATTGCCGCTACCTTGATGCGATCCTTGAGCAATATCACCAGGGACGGGATAACCGCCTGGCCTATCGCATTGCCAGACGCGACGCGCACAACCGCGATGCAGAACTGGCATCCGTGGTTTCTAATATGTCGAGCGAACCCGACGTCACGGCTGAAACCCGGGAGGCGGCGTTCAGGCTGCTTTGCCTCAATCACACTTTTACCAGCTATATCTCCGCCCTCGGCGCGCACCGCGAAAAGCTCAGTAATCCGGACGTGTTGGGGCTTCTGGATGACGCGGTCTGCTACGTTGATGATGCGCTTCATCATCAACCTGAAGACGAACAGCGCGTACACCAGGCGCTGGAGGGTTTAAAGCAGCGAGTTCAGTCACTGGAAACACGTCCGGACAGCAAAGAACCTCTGGTTGTTCAACAAATTGGTTTGCTCATTGCCTTACTGCCCGAGATTGGACGCTTGCAACGGCAAATTTCACCGCCGATTTCTACATTAATTACCCAGCCGTAAGCGAATGAGCCCAGTCGGCAAGCTCCTGGCGACGACTCGCCGGGAGCGCCGCTTCATGTACGCCGACAATTGCGCCTTCCAGGGCATACAAAACTTTCACCGTCAGCAAGGGATTGCTTTGTCGCAACCTTAGCCAGCACATTTTCGCGCCCAGTATGCGTAACATATTTTCGTCCTTTATCCCTGACTCATTGAGCAATGTTTCCAGATGGAAGGTCATATTGGGGAGATCTTTGAGTCTGTGCTGTAAAATACGGCTGTGTTTTTCCTTCATTGCCGCGTCAAGAGAATACTTCGATAAACGCACCAGCTGCTGCTGATCGCGCCACAGGCTTTCATCCACCCGGTAATAGTTGAGCATAACGGGACGTCCACATTTCATAAACATGAGCCAGGCGGGAGGATGCTTCACACAGTAGGGTACGCTTTCTTCACAGGCGCGGAGATAAAGCTCGCCATTAGCCACCATCGCAAAGACGGTATCCTCCACGGTCAGACTATAGCTACCGAATAAAGATCGATACTGGATCGTCCCCAAAGAGGCCAAATATTCTTGCGATTTATAGATCCTGTCATAAGAGAGTGCTCTCATAAAATTCCTTTTAAATCATAAAGTAAAAGAATAATTTGCAGTAACGGATCCGTTAATGACGAAAATAGGCAACTTATACTCCGCGAGCAAGATGATTTTTATTTTTGACGCCACTAAGAATAAAAATTGCGAGACAGTTTCCGAAAATAGAGTTGATCTTTCATCGCCACAGGGGTACTGTATGAATATACAGTAACTCACAGGGCTGGATTGATTATGTACACTTCAGGTTATGCAAATCGTTCTTCGTCATTTCCTACCACTACCCACAACGCTGCGCGCACCGCTACGGAAAATGCCGCGGCAGGACTGGTCAGTGAAGTTGTCTACCACGAAGACCAGCCCATGATGGCGCAACTCCTGCTTTTGCCTTTACTCCGTCAGTTAGGCCAACAATCACGATGGCAGCTCTGGCTCACGCCGCAGCAAAAGCTCAGCCGTGAATGGGTACAGTCTTCAGGTTTGCCATTAACGAAAGTGATGCAAATTAGCCAGCTTGCGCCTCGTCATACGCTGGAGTCGATGATCCGCGCTTTGCGTACAGGAAATTACAGCGTGGTAATTGGTTGGATGACTGAAGAACTGACAGAAGAAGAACATGCCAGCCTGGTTGAAGCAGCGAAGGTAGGTAATGCGGTAGGGTTTATCATGCGCCCTGTACGTGCGCACGCTTTACCCAGGAGACAGCATTCCGGGCTAAAAATTCACTCTAATTTGTATCATTAAGTAAAATTAGGATTTATCCTGGACTTTTTTTTACGCGAACGTATCTCCTTTGAGTGCTAACGTTTTTTTTGCGAGAACGCTTGTCAGAAGCGGTTTCCGCAATTTTTGCTGTACGATTTATCATCTGAAACTGTTAAATGATGTGTATATCCGTCATGTTTTTTTCACATGTCTGACGGAGTTCACACTTGTAAGTTTCCAACTACGTTGTAGACTTTACATCGCCAGGGGTGCTCAGCATAAGCCGTAGATATCGGTAGAGTAACTATTGAGCAGATCCCCCGGTGAAGGATTTAACCGTGTTATCTCGTTGGAGATATTCATGGCGTATTTTGGATGATAACGAGGCGCAAAAAATGAAAAAGACAGCTATCGCGATTGCAGTGGCACTGGCTGGTTTCGCTACCGTAGCGCAGGCCGCTCCGAAAGATAACACCTGGTACGCTGGTGCTAAACTGGGCTGGTCTCAGTACCATGACACCGGCTTCATTCACAATGATGGCCCGACTCATGAAAACCAACTGGGCGCAGGTGCTTTTGGTGGTTACCAGGTTAACCCGTATGTTGGCTTTGAAATGGGCTACGACTGGTTAGGCCGTATGCCGTACAAAGGCGACAACATCAATGGCGCTTATAAAGCTCAGGGCGTTCAGTTGACCGCTAAACTGGGTTATCCAATCACTGACGATCTGGACGTTTATACCCGTCTGGGTGGTATGGTATGGCGTGCAGACACCAAGTCTAACGTCCCTGGCGGCCCGTCTACTAAAGACCACGACACCGGCGTTTCCCCGGTATTCGCGGGCGGTATCGAGTATGCTATCACCCCTGAAATCGCAACCCGTCTGGAATACCAGTGGACTAACAACATCGGTGATGCCAACACCATCGGCACCCGTCCGGACAACGGCCTGCTGAGCGTAGGTGTTTCCTACCGTTTCGGCCAGCAAGAAGCTGCTCCGGTAGTAGCTCCGGCACCAGCTCCGGCTCCGGAAGTACAGACCAAGCACTTCACTCTGAAGTCTGACGTACTGTTCAACTTCAACAAATCTACCCTGAAGCCGGAAGGCCAGCAGGCTCTGGATCAGCTGTACAGCCAGCTGAGCAACCTGGATCCGAAAGACGGTTCCGTTGTCGTTCTGGGCTTCACTGACCGTATCGGTTCTGACGCTTACAACCAGGGTCTGTCCGAGAAACGTGCTCAGTCTGTTGTTGATTACCTGATCTCCAAAGGTATTCCGTCTGACAAAATCTCCGCACGTGGTATGGGCGAATCTAACCCGGTTACCGGCAACACCTGTGACAACGTGAAACCTCGCGCTGCCCTGATCGATTGCCTGGCTCCGGATCGTCGCGTAGAGATCGAAGTTAAAGGCGTTAAAGACGTGGTAACTCAGCCGCAGGCTTAAGTTTCCGTCTGATAAAAAACCCCGCGTCGCGGGGTTTTTTGCTCTGGTCTGGATGACAACGCCTTTCAGCGTTACTTCTTGCCTAATAACGCCTGTAAATCCTGCTTTAACGTGGTCATTTGCGTGGCATATTTCTCTTTATGCTCCGCGTCTTCTATCAGTTGCACAATCGTTTCGGATAATGTTTTACCGCGTCGCTGCGCAAGGCCCGCCAGACGCTGCCAGACCATAAACTCTAAATCGATAGATTTTTTGCGCGTATGCTGATGTTCCGCATTGAAGTGTCGTTTGCGTCTTGCCCGAATGGTTTGTTTCATCCGATTAAGCAAGGCAGGATTCATATGCCTGTCTATCCAGACATTTACCCGCACCGGTTCATTTTCGAGGGCCAACAACAAATTGACGGCTTCCTGGGCAGCACTGGCTTCCACGTAGCGGGTGATCAGCTCCCCTTCGCGGTGCTTTTTCACCAGATATTTCCATTTCCAACCGCTTTCAAGATTTTCAAGTTGTTGATATTTCATTGTGATCCCAATGTTACCGTGTAACTGTTATCAGAATATCAGTTTTTTAGCCATCTGAAGAAAAGAATCTCGAACCTGTGAATGGTTACACGTCTTCATATTACTTTGCATTCGCTTTCCGCGTGTGCAGCGTGACGGGTTAGGCTATAATCCCCCCTTTTACAACAGACTAAAAAACCTCAACTTTGACCATTACGAAACTTGCATGGCGTGATCTGGTTCCGGATAGCGAAAGCTATCAGGAGATATTTGCACAGCCACACGCGACTGACGAAAACGACACCTTACTCAGTGATACTCAGCCACGACTGCAATTTGCGCTTGAGCAACTTATACAGCCGTGGGCATCATCCTCTTTTATGCTGACTAAAGCGCCTGAAGAGCAAGAGTATCTCACTTTACTTTCAGATGCCGTCCGCGCTCTGCAAACCGATGCCGGACAATTAACCGGCGGACATTATGACGTTTCCGGGCATACTGTTCATTACCGCGCCGCGCAGAATGCGCAAGACAACTTTGCCACCGTCACACAAGTCGTCAGCGCGGACTGGGTCGAAGCCGAACAGCTCTTTGGTTGCCTGCGGCAGTATAACGGCGACATTACCCTGCAGCCGGGACTGGTTCATCAGGCAAACGGCGGCGTGCTGATTATTTCCTTACGAACCCTTCTGGCGCAGCCGTTACTATGGATGCGTCTGAAAGCCATCGTTAGCCGCGAGCGTTTTGACTGGGTGGCCTTTGACGAGTCGCGTCCATTACCGGTCTCCGTGCCATCAATGCCGCTCAAACTGAAGGTGATTCTGGTTGGCGAACGTGAATCACTGGCTGATTTTCAGGAGATGGAACCGGAGCTCGCGGAACAGGCTATCTACAGTGAATTTGAAGACAATTTACAGATAGCGGACGCAGAAGCTATGACCCTGTGGTGTCAATGGGTGACGCGTATCGCTTTACGCGATAATTTGCCGCCCCCGGCACCGGATGCCTGGCCCGTTCTGATACGCGAGGCTGTGCGCTATACCGGCGAACAGGATACGCTGCCTCTTTGCCCACTGTGGATAGCCCGCCAGTTTAAGGAGGCATCGCCTTTATGCGAAGGCGATACCTGCGGCGCAGAAGCGCTCAGTCTGATGCTTGCCCGACGCGAATGGCGAGAAGGCTTTCTGGCGGAACGGATGCAGGATGAGATTCTGCAAGAGCAGATCCTGATTGAAACCGAAGGCGAACGCGTTGGACAAATCAATGCGCTTTCCGTCATTGAGTTTCCCGGGCATCCTCGCGCCTTTGGCGAACCGTCGCGAATTAGCTGTGTTGTGCATATCGGCGATGGCGAATTTAATGATATTGAGCGCAAGGCCGAACTTGGCGGAAATATCCACGCTAAGGGAATGATGATTATGCAGGCCTTCCTGATGTCGGAGTTGCAGCTGGAGCAACAAATTCCCTTCTCTGCCTCGTTAACCTTTGAGCAGTCCTACAGCGAAGTGGATGGCGATAGCGCCTCAATGGCGGAATTATGTGCGCTCATCAGCGCACTGGCCAATGTGCCAGTGAATCAAAATATTGCGATTACCGGCTCGGTCGATCAGTTTGGTCGCGCGCAACCGGTGGGCGGGCTAAACGAAAAAATTGAAGGTTTCTTCGCCATCTGCGAGCAGCGGGAATTAAACGGTAAACAGGGCGTGATTATCCCTGCCGCCAATGTCCGCCATCTCAGTCTTAAATCTGAACTGCTGCAAGCGGTTAAAGAAGAGAAGTTCACTATCTGGGCGGTAGACGACGTGACCGACGCCTTACCGCTACTGTTAAATCTGGTGTGGGATGGCGAAGGTCAAACGACGTTGATGCAGACTATCCAGGAGCGTATCGCGCAGGCGACGCAACAGGAAGGCCGTCATCGTTTCCCGTGGCCATTACGTTGGCTGAACGCTTTTATTCCGAACTGATCGGACTTGTTCAGCGTACACGTGTTAGCTATCCTGCGTGCTTCAATAAAATAAGGTTTACATAAAACATGGTAGATAAACGCGAATCCTATACAAAAGAAGACCTTCTTGCCTCTGGTCGTGGTGAACTGTTTGGCGCTAAAGGGCCGCAACTCCCTGCACCGAACATGCTGATGATGGACCGCGTCGTTAAGATGACCGAAACGGGCGGCAATTTCGACAAAGGCTATGTCGAAGCCGAGCTGGATATCAATCCGGATCTATGGTTCTTCGGATGCCACTTTATCGGCGATCCGGTGATGCCCGGTTGTCTGGGTCTGGATGCTATGTGGCAATTGGTGGGATTCTACCTGGGCTGGTTGGGCGGCGAAGGCAAAGGCCGCGCTCTGGGCGTGGGCGAAGTGAAATTTACCGGCCAGGTTCTGCCGACAGCCAGGAAAGTCACCTATCGTATTCATTTCAAACGTATCGTAAACCGTCGCCTGATCATGGGCCTGGCGGACGGTGAGGTTCTGGTGGATGGTCGCCTGATCTATACCGCACACGATTTGAAAGTCGGTTTGTTCCAGGATACTTCCGCGTTCTAAGTGTTGAATTGATATTCCGCGCTATCGGTATCATGCTTGCAAAGCCCATAAAGGCGAAACCTCCGCACTGCGGAGGTTTCTTTTTCTAAAGAGACAGAATCAGGCCATTACCGCCCTGTCCTCCATGGCTTGTCGCCAACCTCCCAACCAGTATGACCGTTGATTCAGCGTCTGATAGGGACACATTTCTTTTGATCGTCCGGCGATGCCGGCCTGATATCCACGTTGATGTGCCCGTTCCAGGCGATCTCGTTTTTGTCTCTTCATGCCTCGTTTCCCTCATATTTGTATCTGGTGGAAAAGAAAACAGTGATTACAAAATGTGCAATCACACTACACGAATACCTCTAAATGGATCGCCCGTCAATGCGCAAAATTCACACCAATGTCATATTTGTGAGCTATACGGTAAATCATTTGTACAAAAAATGTGAGCCATAACAACTATTTTTCCGGCGTCAAAAATAAAAAAACCGCCTCAGGCGCACGACCTGAAGCGGTTAAATTTACATTACTTTTATCTCAGGGAAGGCGCTTTATCTCATCTGCGATAGCGGCTGCTTCCTGACTCCATGCGCTTGCCAGTACTTTGACCATCTCATCATAGCCATCTTTCTGCTGACTGGCTTCGATATGGAAAGGCCGCTTAATCAGCTGTCCATTGTGGTTTAATAACCACTCCCCGCTGACGATAACCTTACCATCGTAGCGTCCATGGAATCCGGTTACGGTAACGTTTAACGTATCCTGGGTGGTTCCCAACGGCTGGGAAGCGACGACCCAGCCAGGAAGCCGGGCGCTAAGATTCGCCACCAGCGTGTTACGTAATTGCTGGTCCAGCGGGCTGGCCCACAGATTGTTATTGGCAATCACATACTGAACATCACTGGTTTGATACACCACGCCGTTACCTGCCAGATAGTCAGGTACGGAAACCTGCTCTACCCATAAGAGACGGTTGCCCTGGCTTGCGGTGCTTTGCACACCGCTTTGCGCTATCGGGAGCTGATAATAGCTTTTATTCTCTCCGCCGGAGCTACATGACGCCAGCCAGAACGCCATTATCACGACTAGCCATTTTTTCATTGTTTCGCCCTCTTAGGCTCAGGATCTTTTTTATCCTTCGCTTCAAATACCAGCGCGTTGCTCTTCTCGTTCAGAGTTTTCAACACCGGTTGTAACTCACGAAGCACCTGATCGAGACGCTGCATATCCGCCACCATTTTGTTATACGCCGCCGATCCAGGCTGGAAGCCTTGCATACTGCGGTTAAGTTCGCGTAACGTCGTTTGCATATCCGCCGGAAGCTGCTGCATCGACTGACTGGAGGTAATCTTGTTCATATTATCCAGCGTGGTTTGCAGCCGACGCATAGTACGCTGGCTTTCAGACAGCGTATTGGTCGCTTGTTCAATCATCGGATTCAACGGCAGGTTGTTGATCTTATCCAACGTTTCCACCAGTCGCTGTTGAATTTGCGCCAGACCGCTGCTGACGGTGGGAATAATTTCATAACCATCAAATTCGCGTAGCCCGGTAATCGGCGGCTCCTTAGGATAAAAGTCCAGATCGACATACAGCGCCCCGGTCACCAGGTTACCGGTTTTAAGCGAAGCGCGTAAACCGCGCTTAAGCAGTTCCGTCAAATGCGCGCCAACATCCGCATTTTCTCCCAATTGCGCTTTCAGACGCTCCGGTTCAATGCGCACCAGCACAGGAATACGGTAATCGTCGTTAAATACCTGGCGCATTTTAGACGCAAAGAAAGGCACTTTGCTTACCGTCCCCAGACGAATACCGCGGAACTCCAGCGGCGCGCCGGGTTGTAATCCGCGCACCGAATCTTTAAAGAACATCAGGTAATCGATATGATCGGTGTACAGCGAATCCTGAATACTTTTTTGATCGTCGTAGAGATTAAACGCCGTTTTTTCGGCGACGGGTTGCCCCTGCTCAAGTCCTTCCGGCACATCAAAACTCACGCCGCCGCCAAACAACGTCGTCAACGATCCCATTTCCACGCGCATTCCCGCCGATGTCAGATCCACAGCGATACCGCTATCTTTCCAGAATCGGACATTACTGGTGACCAATCGATCGTTTGGCGCCTTAATGAACAACTGATAACTCATTGTCCGTTTTTGCGGATCGAAAGAGCTGGTTTCAACGGATCCTACCCGATAACCCCGGAACAGAACGGGATCGCCAGGACTGAGCTGACCGGCCTTTTTGCTGTCCAGAATCACACGAATACCTTTGGCATCGGGCGGCGCCAACGGCGGTGAGTCAAGAAGCTGATAGCTTTCCGGCTGACTGCCCTTACTTCCTGGTTGTAGTTCAATATACGCGCCTGATAGCAGCGTCCCAAGCCCGCTGATGCCTTCACGCCCCACCTGCGGTTTTACCACCCAAAATACCGAGTCTTTATGCAGCAACTTTTCCATACCGGAATGGAGCCGCGCTTTGATTTGTACGTGGGTCAGATCGTCAGTCAGCGTCGCGCTTTCAACCACGCCGACATCCACGCTGCGACTTTTGATCGTCGTTTTTCCGCCTTCAATGCCTTCCGCATTGGTGGTGATTAAGGTAACTTCCGGTCCCTGGTGGCTGTAGTGATAAAACAGAATCCAGGCTCCGATAAGCGCAGTAACAATCGGGAATATCCAGACAGGCGACCAATTTTTCACCTTTTGTACTTTGGCTTCCCCTTTTTTAGGTTCCATGCTATCAGGACTCCTCATGGCCTGGTTCGTACTCACGATCCCACGACAGACGCGGATCAAAGGTCATCGCAGAAAACATTGTCATTATGACGACTAAAGCAAACATCAACGCACCCATCGCAGGATAAATATTCATTAACCCTCCCATACGCACCAGCGCAGAGAGTACGGCAATGACAAAGACATCAATCATTGACCAGCGCCCCACAAACTCCACTACTTCATAAATAAAATGCATCCGTTCACTGTCGCGCTTACCGTGGCCTTTCGCATCCCAACAAAGCCAGGCAATGGCGATCATTTTTAGCGTCGGCACCATAATACTGGCGAGAAAGATAACCGCCGCCACCGGATAAGACCCCTCGCTCCACAGCAAAATCACGCCAGCCAGAATGGTCGACGGCATTTTCGAGCCCAGTAAGTCGGTAATCATAATCGGCAAAATATTGGCGGGCAGATAAAGCATGATCGAGGTAAATAATAACGCCAGCGTCCACTGCAAACTGTTTTTACGCCGGACATAGCCTTTCGTATGGCAACGCGGACAGACGAGACTCTCCGCAGGCAGGATCGCCGTACAGCAGGCGCAAGAACGCAAAGACTGCCGGATACCGGTAATCCCCGGCGTTAACGGCTGCGCCAGTGCAGGCTGCGGGGCGATATCATCCCACAACCAGCGGCGATCGACACACTGGAACGCCCGCAGTTGAACGAGACAAAATAAGCACCAGGGAATAAAGCTGCTGCCGATGCCGATATCGCCGTAAGCCATCAGCTTAACAAAACTGACCAACACCCCGGCGAGAAATATTTCTGCCATTCCCCACGATTTGAGGAGGAAAAAGATCCTTGCCAGCGTTTTTTTTACCGACAACGGCAGACTGGCGCGGTTGACAAGTAATAGAATGGTCACCAGGCAAAATGCCGGCACCAGTTGGACAAATAATAAAAAGAACGTGCCGAGGCTGGCGTAATCTTCAGAAAACATGACGCCGGGGATTTCCAGAAGCGTGACTTCGCTGGTGACGCCCGCGACATTCATATTCACGAAGGGAAAAAGGTTAGAAAGCAGCAACATAAATAGTGCCGCTAACGCATAGGCGGTAGGACGCTGCCGGGGCGCGTCCCACTCGGTCGTTAACGTTGCGCCGCATCGTGGACATGCTGCTTTTTGCCCATGCGAGAGGCGGGGTAAAGCCACCAGCATGTCACATTGCGGGCACAATATGTGCTTCGCAGCATGGTGATGTTCACACATAGGCGCTCCTTTCGTTATGCCCCGTTTTTCAGGCCTTCAAGATACTCCCAACGTTCGAAGGCTTGCTCAAGTTCTTGCTCCGCCTGACTTAAATCGGCCAGAACTTTTTGCGTTTGCTCATGGGGTTGGCTAAAAAAGGCCGCATCCGCAACCTGCGCCTGTAGCGCTTCCAGCTTCGCTTCCAGGTCTTCAAGCTGACCGGGTAACTGCTCCAGCTCGCGCTGCAGTTTATAGCTTAGTTTGCTACTGCCACGTTTTACAATTTCTGCTTTAGGGGCAATAACTTCCTCATTTTTTTTCGCCATCGGCTGTTTCGTCGCCAGATGCTGCTCTTGCTGCGCACGCGCATCATGGTAGCCGCCGATATAACGTCCGATTTTGCCGCCGCCCTCGAAAATCCAGCATTCCGTCACGGTATTATCGACAAATTGCCGATCGTGGCTGACCAGTAGTACCGTGCCCTGATAGCCATCAATTAATTCTTCTAATAGTTCCAGCGTTTCGACGTCAAGATCGTTCGTTGGTTCATCGAGAATTAAAAGATTGCTCGGCTTGAGGAACAGTCGTGCCAGCAGCAGACGGTTACGTTCGCCGCCGGAAAGCGCACGGACGGGTGTCATCGCCCGTTTGGGGTGAAACAGGAAGTCCTGCAAATAGCCCAGTACATGGCGCGGCTTACCGTTTACCATCACCTCTTGCTTGCCTTCCGCAAGGTTATCCATCACGGTTTTTTCCGGATCCAGTTCGGCGCGATGCTGATCGAAGTAGGCGACTTCCAGCTTCGTTCCTACGTGGATGCGCCCGCTGTCAGCCTGAAGCTGTCCCAGCATCAGTTTCAGTAGCGTGGTTTTACCGCAGCCGTTCGGGCCAATTAACGCAATCTTGTCGCCGCGCTGTACCTGAGCGGAGAAATCTTTTACCAGTTGTTTTCCTTCTACCTGGTAATCGACGTTTTCCATCTCAAAAACGATTTTACCGGAGCGCGTCGCCTCTTCGACCTGCATCTTCGCCGTGCCCATCACTTCCCGGCGCTCGCTGCGTTCACGACGCATCGCTTTTAACGCCCGCACGCGCCCTTCATTACGGGTGCGGCGCGCCTTGATACCCTGGCGAATCCAGACTTCTTCCTGCGCCAGTTTGCGATCAAATTCCGCGTTTTGTAATTCTTCTACGCGCAGCGCTTCTTCTTTCTCCAGCAGGTATTGATCGTAATTTCCCGGATAGGTGACCAGTTTGCCACGATCGAGATCGACAATGCGGGTTGCCATATTGCGAATAAACGAACGATCGTGAGAGATAAAAATAATCGTTCCGTTAAAGGTTTTCAGAAACCCTTCCAGCCAGTCGATAGTTTCGATATCCAGATGGTTAGTCGGTTCATCCAGTAACAATACGCGCGGATTGCTGACCAGCGCCCGACCCAGCGCGGCTTTACGCAACCAGCCGCCGGAGAGCGACGACAGCGCGGCGTTAGGATCGAGTCCAAGCTGCGCCAGCACTTCATTAATACGGTTTTCCAGCTGCCACAGATTATGATGATCGAGCTGTTCCTGTACGCGCGCCATTTCATTGAGGTTTTTCTCGCTGGGATCGGTCATCACCAGACGGGAAATCTCATGATAGCGCTTGAGGTATTCCGCTTGTTCTTCGATACCTTCGGCGACAAAGTCATAGACGCTGCCCGCAATATTACGGGGCGGGTCCTGTTGCAGACGCGCGACGATCAGATCCTGCTCATAAATAATACGCCCATCGTCCAGACCCTGTTCGCGGTTGAGGATCTTCATCAAGGTGGATTTCCCGGCGCCGTTACGCCCCACCAGACAGACGCGTTCGTTATCTTCGATATGCAACTCTGCGTTATCGAGAAGCGGCGCGTCGCTGAACGACAGCCATGCGCCATGCATACTGATTAATGACATTTACTTTTCCTTTCAGGCGGCGCGGATCAGCCAGCAGTTATGAATCTGACGGTTACGGGCAAAATCCGGGGAGAGCGTTTTTTGCGTAATTTCTTGTGCGGTAAGCCCCAGTTCCGCCAGCCCTTCCAGATCCATACGGAATCCGCGCTTATTATTTGAGAACATGATGGTGCCGCCTTTACGCAGCAGGCGTTTTAAATCTTTCATTAACGCGACATGATCGCGCTGAACATCAAACGACTCTTCCATACGTTTTGAGTTAGAGAACGTCGGCGGATCGATAAAGATCAAATCGAACTGTTCATTCGCCTCGCGCAGCCAGCCCAGGCAGTCGGCCTGAATCAGGCGATGCGCGCGGCCGCTCAGTCCGTTCAGACGCAAATTACGTTCGGCCCACTCCAGATAGGTGCGGGACATATCCACCGTTGTGGTGCTGCGCGCGCCGCCCAGACCCGCATGTACGCTGGCGCTGCCGGTATAAGAAAAGAGATTCAGGAAATCTTTGCCTTTGCTCATTTCTCCCAGCATTCTGCGGGCAATACGGTGATCGAGGAACAGACCGGTGTCGAGATAATCCGTCAGATTTACCCATAAGCGCGCATTATATTCGCTGACCTCAAGGAACTCGCCCTTCTCGCTCATTTTCTGATACTGGTTTTTTCCTTTTTGCCGTTCACGGGTTTTTAACACCAGTTTATTCGGCGGAATACCGAGCACTGACAAGGTTGCCGCAATAATATCGAACAGACGTTGCCGCGCTTTTTGCGCATCCACCGTTTTCGGCGGCGCATATTCCTGAATCACCGCCCAGTCGCCGTAACGGTCTACCGCCACGTTATATTCCGGCAGGTCGGCATCATACAAGCGATAGCATTCAATCCCTTCCTGGCGCGCCCATTTCTCCAGCTTTTTAAGATTTTTACGCAGGCGATTAGCGTAATCTTCCGCCACCGTCGCCGGTTTACTGTCCGCCGTGGTTTCCGCAATATGATAGTTTTTCTGCACGCAGTCCAGCGGGCCATTCTTGGCTTTAAACTGTTTGTCGGCACGTAATTGCAGGCTGCCCAGCAGATCGGGCGAAGCGCTGAACAGCGACAGGTTCCAGCCGCCAAACTGATTTTTCATGGTACGGCCCAGCAGGCTGTGCAACGCAATCAGCGCCGGTTCGCTGTCCAGACGTTCGCCGTAAGGCGGGTTACTGATCACCGTACCATACGGGCCTTTCGGCAATGGATTACTCAGTTGCGCCACATCTTTCACTTCAAAGGTGATAAGCTCGCCGATACCGGCGCGACGGGCGTTGCTGCGCGCCCGCTCAATGACGCGCGCATCGCTGTCGGAACCGTAGAAATGAGAGGAATACTCCGCCAGCCCCTTACGCGCCCGGGTCTGCGCTTCGGCTTTCACTTCCTGCCAGATAGTTTCGTCATGCTGTGCCCAGCCGCTAAATCCCCAGTGACCACGGTGCAGGCCCGGCGCGCGATCGGTCGCCCACATCGCGGCCTCAATCAACAGTGTCCCCGAACCACACATAGGGTCGAGCAGCGGCGTACCTGGTTGCCAGCCGGAACGCATAACAATCGCTGCCGCCAGCGTCTCTTTAATTGGCGCCAGCCCGGTGCGATCGCGATAACCGCGCAGGTGCAGGCCATCACCACTGAGATCCAGCGCAATGCTGGCAGTTTCTTTATTCAGCCAGACGTTAATACGGAGGTCCGGCGATTCGCGGTCCACATTTGGACGCGGAAGATTTTTCCGCGTAAACGCATCGACAATCGCGTCTTTAACTTTCATCGCGCCATACTGACTATTACGGATGGTGTCGTTCAGGCCGCTGAAATGCACCGCAAACGTCGCGCCAGGATTAAAAATCTCTGTCCAGTTTATCGCCTGAACGCCGAGGTAAAGATCGAGATCGCTGTAGACCTTGCACTCACCCATCGGCAGGATAATACGCGAGGCCAGGCGGCTCCACATCAGGCTCTGGTAAATAAGCCGCGTGTCGCCCTGAAAATGGACCCCACCCTGAACAACCTGACACCCTACGGCGCCCAGTTTTTCCAGTTCAGTTTTTAACAGCTCTTCCAGCCCGCGGGCCGTACTGGCAAACAGAGAATTCATATTGTCACTTTTACGCTAAGAAAATTGTTGCGCATTATAGCTAATCTCACGCCCATGTCATAAAGTTGAAGGCTTATTTTCATTTGAGGGACTGTACGGTGGCGACGTTATCACGGCTCTTTATTCATCCGGTCAAATCCATGCGCGGCATTGGCCTGACTCATGCGCTGGCAGATATCAGCGGCCTGGCTTTTGATCGCATCTTCATGGTGACCGAGCCTGACGGCACATTTATTACCGCCCGCCAGTTTCCACAAATGGTACGTTTTACCCCCTCTCCCTTACACGACGGCCTTCATTTGACCGCGCCAGACGGCAGTAGCGCGCTGGTTCGCTTTACGGATTTCACCCCGCAGGATGCGCCGACCGAGGTCTGGGGAAACCATTTTACCGCTCGCGTCGCCCCGACGGCGATTAATCAATGGTTGAGCGGCTTTTTCTCCCGCGATGTCCAGTTGCGCTGGGTTGGGCCGCAGTTGACACGCCGGGTCAAACGACATAACGCGGTGCCGCTGGGATTTGCCGATGGCTACCCGTATTTATTGACCAACGAAGCCTCGCTGCGCGATCTGCAACAGCGTTGTCCGGCAGGCGTACAAATGGAACAATTTCGCCCAAACTTAGTGGTTTCCGGCGTAGCGGCCTGGGAGGAAGATAGCTGGAAAGTGCTTCGCATTGGCGATGTGATTTTTGACGTCGTGAAGCCCTGTAGCCGCTGTATTTTTACGACCGTCAGCCCTGAAAAGGGGCAAAAACATCCTTCCGGAGAACCGCTGGCGACACTGCAAGCTTTTCGTACCGCCCTGGACAATGGCGATGTGGATTTCGGTCAGAATCTGATTGCCCGCAATAGCGGCGTCATTCGCGTCGGCGATGAGGTGGAGATTCTGGCGACAGCCCCGGCAAAAGCTTATGGCGCCACAACGGTCGACAACAGCGTTACGCCAGAGAAACACCCGGACGCGAGTGTAACCATCGACTGGCAGGGGCAAACCTTCTGCGGGAATAATCAACAGGTACTACTGGAACAGTTGGAGAATCAGGGGATTCGTATTCCGTATTCTTGCCGGGCTGGTATCTGTGGTTGCTGCCGGATACGTTTGCTGGAAGGCGAAGTAAGTCCGCTGAAAAAATCGGCTATGGGTGACGATGGTACGATTCTGAGCTGTAGCTGCGTGCCTAAGACCGCGTTACGACTGGAAAATTAAACCGCTTGTTCAAGGCTGAAACTGTGACAGTGAACCTGCGGTTTCAGCCTGTCGTTCATAATTTTAATCGCATCGCCAAGCTGCATGGTTCGGCCTGCTATCACCACGCCCGGCTGTGCCAGCAGACACAACGCGGCATTTTCTCCCGGCTCAACGACCAGCAAATTAACCTGTTCCGCCGTATCGCTTAACCAGACGCTTGCGGCATCGCCCGTTCCCGGGGTCCACATTTCGCCATGCGCTACAAAATGCCAGCTTTTCGGCATCTGCGGTTTGAGATAGCGAATCGCCACCAGCGCATTCAATACCAGCTCCGCGCGTTGCTCTTTGGTTAATTCGAAATCCCGGCATTTTTCTTCAAAGGAAAAATAGAGCGCGGCATCATCCACACAAAAACCGGTCGGGCAAAACGCGTCCGGCGTAAGCATTTTACGAGAGAAGCGCGAGCGAAAAAGCATACCATTGGCGAGATCGAGCATCATACGATCGTGCTCTTCATCATAATACCAGCGCCAGTTATCGTCAGGTTTAATTCGCATTACCTCTCTCCCGCTTTTAAGCAACTCGTAACAGCATTGTCCTTTTGCCGCTTCGTTTATTACCCCAATAATAAAAGCCTAAAATGTCTAAATAAGCAACAGTGGAGAAATATAAAACAACCAGCGCCGGAAATAAAGCCCTGGTTGTCTGATAAAGGGTAAAGTTTAGATGTGCGTTACGATTTCTTTAATCAATGGCGGGCCTTTAAAAATAAAGCCGGAATAAATTTGTACCAGCGTAGCTCCTGCCGCTATCTTCTCGCGCGCGGCGATAACTGAGTCAATGCCGCCGACGCCGATAATAGGCAATTGTCCCTTTAACTCCTGGGATAAACGGCGAATAATTTCTGTGCTTTTTAATTGTAATGGCCGGCCACTTAATCCCCCCGTTTGCTGGCAATTTTTCATTCCTTGTACCAGAGAACGATCGAGGGTGGTATTTGTCGCAATCACCCCATCAATATTATGACGAAGCAGGCTATCGGCAACCTGGATCAATTCTTCTTCACAAAGATCCGGCGCGATCTTTACTGCCACCGGCACATATTTATGGTGGATCGCCTGAAGATCGTTTTGCTTATTTTTAATGGCAGTTAACAGATCGTCCAGCGCATCGCCATACTGGAGCGTACGTAGCCCTGGCGTATTCGGCGAAGAAATATTAATGGCGATATAACCCGCATAAGCATAGACTTTTTCCATACAAATCAGGTAGTCATCTTTGCCATTTTCGACAGGCGTATCTTTATTTTTACCGATGTTAATTCCCAGAATACCATCAAAATGGGCTTTTTTAACATTCTCGACCAGGTTATCGACGCCCAGATTATTAAAGCCCATCCGATTGATCAGACCTTCAGCATCCACCAGACGAAAAAGACGCGGCTTATCGTTACCCGGCTGTGGGCGCGGCGTCACGGTGCCGATTTCCAGGGAGCCAAACCCCATCGCGCCTAACGCGTCGATGCACTCCCCGTCTTTATCCAGACCGGCAGCCAGCCCCAGTGGATTTTTAAAGGTAAGTCCCATGCAGGTAACCGGCTTTGTCGGTACTTTCTGGCGCACCAGCGCTTCCAGCGGCGTACCTGTAATGCGGCGTAATTGTTGAAATGTAAATTCATGAGCGCGCTCTGGATCGAGCTGGAAAAGGGCTTTACGAACGAAGGGATAGTACATGAACTCTCCTGGATTCCCGGTGTGCAAACCGGGGGCGTATTATGGGCGATAACAAGGCAAAAGGGAATTGACCTACGGCAATAAATAGCAATCGTTTTCCTTCATTCTCACTTCACGTTTCGCCAGGAAGCGTCATCGTCCGGCAAAAAAATGCCCGGCAGCGCTAACGCTTACCGGGCATGTCTTACCTCTTTATAACGGATACTGTCAGGCTAACGCTTTAGTTATCTTCTCGTACAGATCGCCGGAAAGATTCTCCAGTCCTTTTAACTGCTCCAGCGCCGCACGCATTTTCTCCTGACGCTTATCATCATAACGTTTCAGACGAATCAGCGGTTCAATGAGGCGAGATGCTACCTGCGGGTTACGGCTATTCAGATCGGTCAGCATCTCGACCAGGAACTGGTATCCGCTACCGTCTTGCGCATGGAACGCCGCCGGGTTGCTGCCAGCAAACGCGCCAATTAATGAACGGATGCGGTTCGGGTTGCTCATACTGAAAGAACGGTGTTTGAGCAGGCCGCGTACGGTTTCCAGTACATTTTCCGCCGGGCTTGTGGATTGCAGGATAAACCATTTATCCATCACCAGGCCGTCCTGATGCCACTTATCGTCATACTCCTGCATCAGCGTATCGCGGCACGGCAACTGCGCCGCCACAGCAGCAGACAGGGCCGCCAGCGCATCGGTCATATTATTGGCGTCGCGATACTGTTTGCTGACCAGCGTATTAGCCAGCTCCGTCTCGCCAAACGCCAGGAAGCGCAGGCAAGCATTGCGCAGCGTGCGCTTACCGATATCGCCGTGATCAACACGATACTCATCCAGATGATTGGCGTTATAGATAGCCAGGAACTCATCCGCCAGTTCTGCCGCCAGCGTACGCGTTAGCGCTTCACGAACTTGCGCAATGGCGATCGGGTCAATGACCTCAAACAGCTCCGCAATTTCATTGGCCGAAGGCAGCGTTAAAATTTCTGCGGCCAACGCCGGATCGATTTTCTCATCCAACAGTACTGCGCGGAACGCATCAGCGACATGCACCGGAAGCGATAGCGGTTGCCCCTGCTGATGACGCGCCACATTCAGTTTAATGTATGTGGCCAGCAGGCTTTGCGCCGCATCCCAACGGGAGAAATCATTGCGCGCATGGCGCATCAGGAACGTCAACTGCTGATCGCTCCATTTATATTCCAGCTTCACCGGCGCTGAAAACTCGCACAGCAAGGCCGGAACAGGCTGGAAGTAAACATTATCGAAGGTAAATGTCTGCTCCGCCTGCGTGACGTTCAGCACGGCGTTGACCGGGTGACCGCCTTTTTGCAACGGAATGACGTTGCCTTCGTTATCGTACAGTTCGATGGCGAATGGAATATGCAGCGGCTGCTTCTCCGCCTGATCCGCCGTCGCCGGAGTGCGCTGGCTGATGGTCAACGTGTACTGCTCGGTTTCCGGATTATAATCATCTTTTACCGTTACAATCGGCGTGCCGGACTGACTGTACCAGCGGCGGAAATGGGACAAATCGACATTAGAAGCATCTTCCATCGCCTGTACGAAGTCATCACACGTCGCGGCGCTGCCGTCATGGCGCTCAAAATAAAGCTGCATCCCCTTCTGGAAATTTTCCTCACCCAGCAACGTGTGGATCATGCGAATGACTTCCGCGCCCTTTTCATAAACGGTGAGGGTGTAGAAGTTATTCATTTCGATTACTTTATCCGGGCGGATAGGATGCGCCATCGGGCTGGCGTCTTCCGCGAATTGTAAACCGCGCATGGTACGCACGTTACTGATGCGGTTCACCGCGCGTGACCCCAAATCAGAGCTAAACTCCTGATCGCGGAACACGGTTAGCCCCTCTTTCAGGCTCAACTGGAACCAGTCGCGGCAGGTGACGCGGTTGCCGGTCCAGTTGTGGAAATACTCATGGCCTATCACGCGCTCAATATCGAGATAATCTTTATCCGTCGCGGTATCGGTTCGCGCCAGCACGTATTTGGAGTTAAAGATATTGAGACCTTTATTCTCCATCGCGCCCATATTAAAGAAATCCACCGCGACAATCATATAGATGTCGAGGTCATATTCGAGCCCAAAACGCGCTTCATCCCATTTCATGGAATTTTTCAGCGAGGTCATTGCCCACGGCGCACGATCCAGATTGCCACGGTCAACGTACAGTTCTAATGCGACTTCACGCCCGGAGCGGGTGGTAAAGGTATCGCGCAGCACGTCAAAATCACCGGCCACCAGCGCAAACAGATAACACGGTTTCGGGAACGGATCTTGCCACTGAACCCAGTGACGGCCATTCTCCAGCTCGCCCTGTGCAACACGGTTGCCATTGGAGAGCAGGAACGGATATTTGCTTTTATCGGCAATAATTTTGGTGGTAAATCGCGCCAGTACGTCCGGGCGGTCAAGATACCAGGTAATATGGCGGAAGCCCTCCGCTTCACACTGGGTACAGAGCGCATCGCCTGACTGGTACAATCCTTCCAGCGCCGTATTCGCCGCCGGACTTATCTCGTTGACAATGCGTAACGTAAAACGCTCTGGCAGGTCGCTGATGACAAGCGCGCCCTCTTCTTCTTTATATGCTGTCCACGGCGCATCGTTGACGTGGATAGATACCAGCGTTAAATCTTCCCCATCAAGGCGAAGAGGCGCATCAGGCGCGCCATGACGAACAGCCTGGCTTATTGCGGTGACCACGGTTTTTTCGGCATCGAGGTCAAAGGTCAAGTCAATATCAGTAATCTGGTAATCCGGCGCGCGATAGTCATGGCGGTATTTGGCTTGTGGCTGTTGTGTCATAAAAAACCTTTCGCATCTTTGTGTAGAGTGTCGACTCCAGTCTATTCCTGTTGCGCAAATCGCGCTACGCAGAATGTTCATCTTTTCAGGCACAAACGGCCTATTTGCTACATTTTTATAATATGTACTCATAGTTTTTAAAATCGATAAAGATCGTCCAGGAGCGCTTTAAACAAGGGATGAGCGAGATCGAGATGAAGCTTGATTAACGAACTTTAACGAACTTCACAGACCACTTTTGCCCCATCCATGCCCCACACATAATTTTAGTCAACGCCAGACCCCATCAGCCCTGCAGGGAAAATCGATAACAAACACGCCCGCAGTATGTTCCCCAAAATTTAAAAACAAGTGGTTCATGCCTTGACAGACAAAACCGCCAAAGCAAAAATACTGTATATACAAACAGTTATTAGCGAAACACGTATGTTCGTAGAACTGGTTTATGACAAGCGTAATGTTGAAGGACTCGAAGGGGCCAGCGAGATCATTCTGGCCGAACTGACGAAGCAGGTGCACCAGATTTTCCCTGATGCCGAAGTGAGGGTGAAGCCGATGCAGGCAAACTGCTTGAATAGTGATACCAACAAAAGCGATCGCGAAAATTTGAACAGATAGCTTATTAAAAATAGATTTATCTTAAACCACGTCATTTACATTTAGCCACCTCCCCAAAATCCGGATTCAGCTTAAGAAAAATGCGACAATACAATAAAAACATATCATATAAGCCCCCTCAACAAATGTAATTTTAAGGCCAACAAACACCTCTAACTTATTCACTTTTAATTAATTTCATAAATAATAATTAACAACAAAAGAATTGTATTAATATCCACACTGTAGTATATAATTACATTAACAAAATTACTATTCGGCGAGTATATTATGTTAAGACACATTCAAAATAGTTTAGGCAGCGTTTACAGAAGTAATACAGCAACTCCTCAGGGTCAGATTATTCACCATCGTAACTTTCAAAGCCAGTTTGATACCACAGGCAACACCCTCTACAATAATTGCTGGGTTTGCTCATTAAATGTTATCAAATCCAGAGATGGCAATAATTATAGTGCATTAGAGGACATCACTTCTGATAATCAAGCGTTTAATAATATATTAGAGGGTATTGATATAATAGAATGTGAGAATTTATTAAAAGAAATGAATGTGCAAAAAATACCTGAATCCTCTCTTTTTACAAACATTAAAGAAGCTTTACAGGCAGAAGTTTTCAATAGTACTGTAGAAGATGACTTTGAGAGTTTTATTTCTTACGAATTACAAAACCATGGACCACTGATGTTGATCAGGCCTTCACTTGGCTCGGAATGTCTACATGCAGAGTGCATTGTAGGCTATGATAGTGAAGTGAAAAAAGTATTAATTTATGATTCAATGAATACCTCACCTGAATGGCAATCAAATATTGATGTCTATGACAAGCTTACCTTAGCATTCAATGATAAATATAAAAATGAAGATTGCAGTATTTGTGGTCTTTACTATGACGGTGTTTATGAGCCAAAACCTTTACACTCCTCCTCCTGGAAAGACTGGTGTACCATTTTATGATAGTTAACCTTTACCAAGATAATTATTCAGGCTACCGCCAACATGGGGGGGCGGAGGTTCAAATCCTCTCGTGCCGACCAAAATTCCCCTTAAAAACCAGCCTGTCAGGGCTGTTTTTTTTATGGCTCAATTTCCTACGGGGAAGCTATGGGGTGAAACTGGGGAATAAAGCCGTCGAGATTCGACGCAATTTGCGATTGATTCATCAGTTTGCTCACTGCTCAGTTTCGGAATTCATCAATACACAAATTTTCATTTCGAATTACTGTATAAATTCCCTGTAAATCATTACCGGAGCGCGCCACATTTTCCCCCTGCCCTATACTTTCAGCCTGACGACTGGCGGTTTCATATGTGTGGACGCTTTGCACAAGCACAGACCCGTGAAGAATATCTGGCATATCTGGCCGACGAAGCCGATCGTAATATTGCTTATGACCCTCAGCCTATAGGCCGGTATAACGTGGCGCCCGGGACTAAAGTCCTGCTATTGAGCGAACGCGACGAGCAATTACATCTCGACCCGGTGATTTGGGGTTACGCTCCCGGATGGTGGGATAAAGCTCCACTTATTAACGCCCGTGTCGCGACAGCGGCCTCCAGCAGAATGTTTAAGCCACTATGGCAGCATGGCCGGGCTATCTGTTTTGCCGATAGATGGTTCGAGTGGAAGAAGGAAGGCGACAAAAAACAGCCGTATTTCATTCACAGAAAGGACGGGAAGCCGATATTCATGGCTGCCATTGGCAGTACGCCGTTTGAGCGCGGTGATGAAGCAGAGGGATTTCTGATTGTTACCTCCGCAGCCGATAAAGGTCTGGTAGACATTCACGATCGTCGCCCGCTGGCACTGACACCGGAAACTGCTCGGGTATGGATGCGCCAGTTCCTGGAACCACATTCTAAGTCAATAACATACCGCGTCATACCTGCGCTCACACGTCCCATGATGCGAAAAGATACCAATCCATGCCAATAGTTAAAAACGGATGACTGTCCCGAATCCGTCCCACCTGCCCTATCCCACAAACCGGCGTTCAGATGCTCATCAAGAAAACCACCTCACCCTCATAACTCAGTAAGCGTCCCGTTTAGGACGTAGCGTAAGGATTATTTTACGGTTTCGAGGTTCCAGGGCAGCAGTTCGTGCACCCGGTTCGATGACCAGTCGCTGATTTTCCACAGCACGTCGCGTAACCATGCCTCGGACTCCACGTCGTTTAGTTTGCACGTACCCAGCAGGCTATAGATGATCGCCGCTGCCTCGCCGCTACTGTCTGAGCCGAAGAACAGATAGTTACGTCGGCCCAGCGCCACGCACCGTAAGGCGTTTTCACAGATGTTGTTGTCGATCTCCACCCGACCGTCGCAGCAGAGGACACGCTCAACGCATCACACTGCTTCAGCATGTAACCGAACTCCTTCGCCATCTCCGCATGCACCGACAATGTTTTCAACTGCGCCTGTATCCAGTCGTACAGCGACTGGCTTTTCTCTTTCCTGACCGACAGCCGTGTTTGCGCCGGGCTGTGGACTCTGTCATCTGTGATAGTGTCCATCAAAATTTAAGTGGACACTATCATCGCCGGATTGACAGGGTTCTGACAGACGTCCTCCACGGTGCGCTTACATTTTACCTATTAAGGAATATTTTTGCTTTTTAAAGGTATTAAACCATCTCGGTGATGTAACAAAAACTTTCCCTGCCATAGATTCTGATTCTAATTCTCGTGGTAATGCATCATAGGCATTAGCTGCTATACTTGAATTACTAAAATCAGTATAATAAATAAGTTTCCTTCTTGTTGCCATTCTATATTTACAAACCCATTCATCTGCTGAAAGAATTAATGGGCCATTCAGATTACTCATACCTCTATTTTCAAACTGATGGGCTGAAACATCAAACACATAGTCTTTTCCTTCTTTATTTCCAACCACTGCAAAATGATTTGTTGGTATTTCCTCTGTTGGTTTATCCCAGATAAATATACCTCGATAACGAATATTATCGAACCCTTTTTCATTCATAAAATTGCTTACAGGAGTCATTAATGACTCACACTGCCCTACCGGATTCATTATTTTATTATTTATAATTGGATTCTGTTTCAATTCCTCCAGATAGGCCGCAGCATCAATATCACTGGTTAGGTTGTAAGTTATATCTGTGCGTTCCACTCCCGGTTCTGTTGCCATGGTTAAGTGATGTGTTTCACTGTACCCCTGGCAATTTACGGTATAGTTCCCGACGTCATCCAGGGTGACTGATAATATCTCCTGACTGTCTTCATCCAGAATACAGAAGTAGTTTTCCCCGTGCAGGCCGGAATGAATGTTTTCCTCCCATCCGTCATACGCGAGCGTCCTGAGCAGTTCAAATCTGCTGACCACATCCTCCCGCGTCGTTCCGGCCGGCGGGTGACAAATCGTCCAGATGCACTCCAGCGCTTCAGCCTGGTGCGTTGAGCAAAAAAATTCCTTCATTTTTTCCCAGGAACTCATTTCAGGGGGGGTATCAGACCAGGCAATACGATAAATGCGGCGGTTACTGATGATGGCGGGAAGACATCCGCTTCCAATATGAAAGGGCATAACAAAAAACCTTTATAAATTTACATATAGTATCTGTCCGACAGACATCATCTCTTCCTGGCCTTAATTTCACAATAAGGTTATCGGCGGATTCATGGTCGTCCTGCCATGGCGGGCTTCAGAAGGTGCAGAAGAAAAATCCGTTATGATGACCGGATGGCGGGACTGTCATTTTACAGCTAAGTGTCGATTTTTTCAGGGTCGCTTTCCACGATGACCAGATCATCCGGTATCAACGCCCGGCGTTCAATTTTGGCAGGCAGAAGTCACCCGGCAGAAATTACTTAACGATTCAGATAATGCCATTAAGGACTGGCGCATAGAATTAACGCTGGGGATTATCAGTGATGAAAATAAAGCAGCTTTGATTCTGCCGATGAATTATATCAATGTTCTTAAATCGCTGGACTTAACAGGTGTTTCAGATGAGGCCACCTTCACAGCAATCAGGTGGCCTGCATTACCACAGTAACGCCTACTGGCTGGCTGGTCTTTCCGGCCAGTCAGGGGCGGCTGTATCCATCCGGTTTACCAGCACCCTATATTTTTTCCATTCGTCGAGCCGCGCTTTCTCATCATCTGTTGCGATTCCAAGATCAACTGCATCCTGCAATGGCGCGATTTTTTCAGATGCCATTTGCAAAAGACGGCTTTTGGTTTCTTCCGCCTGACGAAGCTGCGCTGCTTTTTCAGCCGCTTCGTCTTTTACCCAGACCTTAGCCTTACCATCCCATTTCTGGTATTCACCACCTGGTGAAACTGATGTGACATTTTCGGGCAACGGACCAGGAGCGGAGATATAAACCTGATTGCCGGTTGTTGTGTCGTAAACCATCTCGCCGCGGTGATCCTCATGCAAACTCCATGTCTGGGTTTCAGCGTCAAATATAGCAATATGACTGGCGGGAATATCAGGAGGGGCGATATCAGTACAGTTTGCCGGTAGTCCTGTGTGCGGCGGAATATACGCATCACCTGCACCAATAAATTCGTTAGTATCTGAACGCAGATTGAAAATTTTAATTGTCTGCGCCTGTTCGCTCATTTTAAAAGTCATTATGCCAGCCTCACTATGTAGTTAAATGCAATGTTTTTAACCGTGGTTTCCGCATTACCGTCTGCGTCCACAATAACGACGTGTCCGTGTGGACCTATATACATGGTGTGCTCATGTCCTCCGATATAAACTGTATGTGCATGGTCGCCAGCGGCCTGTGTCCATGCACCACCTCCAGGCTGAAATGAGGTGTGATTGGAATCTCCCCAGTATGAATTGATATAACCGCCGAACTGGTGAGTATGATTGCCCGTGGTATTGGTCGATTTCGTGCCGTAATCAAAGGATGAGGTAGATTTTGTCCCTAAGTCAGTATCCTGCGCTCTGGCGCTGTGACTGTGCGATTTGTTGCCGTCCATTTCTTGCGACAGTACAGCACGTCCACTGATGGGCTTACCCTTTATTGTCCAGCCCCGCATGTCAGGGATAATGCCGGACGGATACGCTATAGCCAGTAACGGGTAAGCAGATTTATCAAACGATTGCCCCTGCATCAGGGCGTAACCGGCTGGGGTAGCATCAGACGGCCATGCTATCGCCGCACCTACTGGATACGAATTCGGTGGCGGATTTAGTGAGGTGTAGAGCATCGCCCATTCGGACCACTCAGCATCGGCGGTATCTCGATGACTGCGAATATATGCGGGCGCTGGCGCACCGTTTGTCCCGCTCCAGCCAATGAGGATTTCCCCATCACCAGTTCCGGTCAGACGTAAAATATTTCCGTATTGCGTCGGATAGCCATTGTTGTAGACCTCGCCCATTATCAGGCCGCTATCGCTGCCTCTTGTCGCACCAGTCAGTGCCGGAAGCGCGCCGCGTGATGCCAGTCTGTTCGCTGCAACAGCCGTACCTGATGCAGGGAGCGCTCCGATATTTTGTACAAACAGCGGCTTTTCCGGAATATCGCCACCGTTCTGTGATTTTAGTAATGCATCGGCGGCGTGATTTATGGTTTCCCGTAAACCAACGTATTCGATAAGACCGTCAACGCTTTTTCCTGACAGCGCCGTCAGTGTATCGTCCAGCGGCTGCTTGCCCGCCAGTTTATTCAGTACAGTGGTGGCAAAGTTCGGATCGTTACCCAGCGCGTCAGCCAGTTCTTTCAGCGTGTCCAGCGTTTCCGGCGCAGAACCAACCAACTGCGCCACTTTCGCAGCCACAAACGCTGCCGTGGCAATTTCAATACCTGCAGCTGCGGTTTCCGGAGTTGGTGCTGTTGGCGTACCAGTCAGTGCCGGACTGTCCAGCGGCGCTTTGGTCTGTACCTCGTCCATGACAGCATGGACCGCCTTTGGCGTGGCTGCCAGCGCTTCGCTGTCACTGTCCGTGGCGCTGCTTAACTTAACGATACCTTTTTTCGTCAGGCTGGCATCTTCCAGGGAAATCACGTCCGCGATATCTTCTGCCCGTTTTGCGGCATCTTCTGCTCTGGTGGCTGCTGCTCCGGCAGCAGTACTGCTTTGCGCCGCCAGTGATGCGCTGGTATCAGATGCGGCGGCGTGAGTGGATGCCTCCGATGCTGATGACGAGGCGGCTGTTGCGCTGGCCGCTGCTGTACTTGCTGACGTTGCTGCATTTGTCTCAGATGTTTTCGCTGCGGCTGCCGATGCGGCTGCCGCCTTTTCCGACGCTGCCGCCGCAGTGGCTGACGCACCTGCATCACCGGCACTGGAAGCCGCCTGCGTTTCTGACGTCTTCGCGGCGGTTTCGGATGCTCCGGCGCGCTCTGCTGATGTCTGCGCCGCCGTCGCGCTGGCGGCTGCGGCAGCAGCTGAATCGCCGGCGGCAGTACGGGAGGCATCTGCATTCGCTTCAGATGTTTTCGCTGCGGCTGCCGATGCGGCTGCCGCCGTTCTGGCTGTGTCAGCCGACGCCGCGCTGGCTGATGCCTCCCCGGCTTTTGTGGTCGCCGTACCTGCGCTGCTCTCCGCAGATGCTGCGGATGAGGCTGCCTGTGTGGCTGATGCTTCTGCCGCTCCGGCTGCATTCACTGCTGCCGTGGCGCTTTCCGATGCCTGACCTGCTGATGTCTGCGCCTGTTCAGATGCCTGCCCTGCGGCGGTGGCATTCCGCGATGCCTCCGATGCCTGGCGGGCAACTTCTTCCACCATCGCCTCAAAACGCCGCAGCGCCTCCGGGCGGACGTCGTCTTCTGTCATGGCCCCCAGAAAATCATTCAGGGTGCCCGGCTTTGAATCATCGTAAACCGTAATAACTCCGGCATGTGACGGGGGATACCCGTCCACCAGGAGCGTGACAGTGTACTGCCCCTGCTCCACATCCATGCTGTAGCGCCCGGCGTCATCCGGATTTTCTGATGCCACCGTATTCACGACCACCGTCGTACTGGTCCGGCAGGCCTTCAGCTGAATGGTGCAGTTCTGTACCGGCGTTCCCGTACCATCCTTCAGTACGCCGGAAATAAGTACTGGCATATTGCCTCCATAAAAAAGCCCGCCCGCAGGCAGGCTTCAGATTCATTCACATCTCAGCACTGATTATCCGGGTCACGTAAATATGCCGGCAGAGAACACTGGACGCTCCGCGTGATTGTTTTTCCCTTTGCCTCGCGGTGCTGTTTCTGCCCACGGTCGGTGCCGGTATAAATCCGGGTCTGGTTTTCAATATTGCTGTTGCCGCTTCCTCTTCCGTTATCGGCAACGGCAGCAGTGGAAAATAAAACGGACAGGGAAAGCCCTGCCGCCAGAGAAATTACGCGCGACATAGTCATATTTGTTCCTCATTAAACGAAAGGGACCGGAAATCCGGTCAGTTTGTGAAGTTGCTCCCCGACCGGGAAACCATCACCAGCGGCCAGACGGAAGCAGACGTGGTGTACTGCCCACGGACCCTCAGAGAGACGCTGATATCCACGACAGGTGAAGTGGTGTAGACCGAAAAGACGACGGTCTGATACATGGCCGGAATCCCTGCGGTATACGGCATAACCTCCGCCGTTTTCACCTGGCCGTTAATATTTATCGTGACTGTGATGGCACCGGAGCCACCGTTACGCTCACAGTTAGCCATCACCGTGATGGTTTTCCCTATCTGATAGGTGGCGCTGTCGGTATACCGTGTTGAGGTGCTGCGTTCGTCGTTCGTCGCCCTGATGCTCACGCCCTGCATGACTTTTGAGCCGCAGATATCACCGACAAACTCTCTTGCTTCTATCACGCCAGAAAACTTACCGGAGGTGGCATTGATTTCTCCCGTAAACGAGCCAGATACAGCGTTGATATGGCCGCTGATATCCGCATTTTTCGCAGTCAGCTTTCCATCCGGCGTCAGGGAAAATGCCGGAGGATTCCCGCCACTGGTAATGGTCGGCGCGCTCAGGTATTTCAGGAACGCCTCATTCATGATTATCTGGTCGCCCTGCATGACGAATCCGGGCGTCTCGTTTCCGTTTGCCGGGTTAATATAAGCAATGCGATCCGCCGCCACCAGGAACTGGCTTATCTTCCCGTCAGGCGTGTCTTCCATGCTCAGTCCAAGTCCGGCCACATAATATTTGCCGTCTTTGGTCTGCTCTATTTTGACGCCCCACGTGGCGCTCCATTTATCGTTAGCGTCCTGCCACTCCTTCGAAAATTGTTGCAGTTTGCTGGCGTTATTCTCCGTCAGGTCAATTTTTTTCAGCAACTCCGTACCAAGATACGTCTCCGTAATCAGTCCCTTAAAAAAATCCAGATACCCTTTCGCGTCATCCCCGGACGTCCGGATGCTTCCGCAAATACTGATTTTCCAGCCAGATTTACACTGCGCACGTAAAACCAGGCATCATGCAGTGGTTTCAGTCCATCCTTTATCCAGAATGACCCGACGCCCAGATACTGTGCTTTTGACTGAATATCGGCGGCAGTCGCCAGTTGCGTGGCGGAGTACCAGAACTCATACTGCACACTGGCATCGTAGACAGTCTGGTGCGGCGTCACCGTTATCTGAAAATAACCCGGCGTCATCTCAATCGTGGATGGCGCTTCCGGTGCCTGAATACTGAATGCCACGGACGCCGGTTCACCCTGCTGCCCGTAACCGTTTATTGCCCTGACTGTCAGCGTGTAGTCACCCAGTGGCAGTTCGTGGAAGGCGTACTCCGTTTCGCTGGTCGTCGCCGTTGTCACCAGACGAACCGGATCGCCCTCGTTCCCACTGCCTGTGGTCAGCCTCACCACAAAACGCACATCTTTTACCACCCGCGGCGTGCCCCACTTCGCTTTGGCCTGATACAGGGTACTGTCGTTATCCGTGCTGACTGTCAGATGCTGCACAGCGGGCGGAATAATGCTGTTGGTGGTCCCCGGTAACGGGTCAAAGTGCGCCCCGTTGTCCACGATGGACTCTTTTTCCGGAACGTGCTGCAAGGCAGTGATAGCGTATGTGCCGTCGTCATTCTCCTTAATACGCACGCAACGGAAAAGGCGGCGCTTCAGGGAGGGCAGTTTCAGCCCCCAGATACTGTATGGCTGCACGGTTTCCGGCAGGACTTTCGTTACCACCCGATCCGGTGCGGGCTGCGACTGAATCTCCGTACTGAACGGCTTACCGTCAGGCCCGACAATATTCAGCGTGGTGGCGCCGCTTTCCGGTAGTGTTATTTCCCGGTCAAGCGTCAGCGTGCGGGTGGAAATATCCAGGTCAGTGATACGCCCACCGACCGACGCCCCGGCGTAATCGTTGTCGCAGACCTCAATAATATCGCCCGGTGTATGACGCAGACCTTCCGCACCGACAGAAAAATCCACGGTCTGCGTTTCCAGCAGCTCCGTCATCATCACCCACAACCCCGTCCGGTGCGCCTGTCCACGTGAGGTACAGCCGAACGCGTCCATTTTCAGCAGATTGCGTCCATAACGGGCCTGTGAGGCATGGTCTTCCACCAGCTCCGTGGAGGTTTGCCAGCCATTCAGCGGATCGGTGTATCTCACTTCTACCGCGTTATGGCGGTCTTTCAGGGCACTGAAGCTGTATTTAAAGCGCCCGCCCACCACGTTACCGTTGGTGTAGGTCCATGCTTTATCGGAGGGGCGGTCCTGGATGAAGGTCATTTTGCGGCCATTCCATACCGGCATACAACGCATCACCGAGCAGAAATCCGCCAGAACGTCATACGCCTTACGCTGGGTGGTAATATACGCATTAAGCGTCATGCGGGGTTCCGTGCCGCCAAATCCGTCCGGCACCGGTTGATCGCAGTACTGCGCGATGGCGTACAGCGCCCATTTATCCACATCCGCCCCCCCGATACGCCTGCCCAGCCCGTAACGGGGGTGGGTCAGTTTATCCATCGTGCACCACGCCGGGTTATTCGTGTACGCCGGTTTAAACGCCCCGTCCCACAGGCCGGTATATGTGCGGGTATCCGGGTCATAGTTTGAGGGGACCTGAAAAATACGTCCGCGCAGGTGGTAGTTACGCGTGACCTGCTGGCTGCCGAACTGTTCCGCATCCACCAGCAGACCGGCAACCGCTGTGCCAGGATAACCCTGCCGGATATCGATGATTTCCGTATACGACGACCACAGCGTTTTGTTCTGAAGCCTGTCGGTGGTGCTGTCCGGTGTCACCCTGACCATGCGGACACTGAACGGGCGCGGCGGTAAATTATCAGCCACTACCGATGCCAGATATTGTGTTGTGATCTTGCCGTTAATAGTGATATCAAATTCTGTGTTCCAGATCCCGCTACGCTGAAACTGTATCAGCAGATTCACGGAGGACGGGTTACGGTCCCCCTTGTCCGTGGTCTCCTGCAGCATCTGTACACCAAAGGTGAAGCGTAGCCGGTCGACATTCTCTGAGACAACAGTACGGGTAACGGGATTATCGTGTTTCACTTCCACACCCAGCACCGTTTCCGCGCCGGAAGCCTCAAAACCTTCCAGCGGTGCCTGTGGTGTCTCCCCCACCTGATATACCACGGTCACGCCGTGAATATTACTGTTACCGTCCGCGTCCACCACCGGCGTGTTATTAATCAGCACGCTCTGCAGACCGTTCACCGGGCCGACTATCGGTCCCTCACTGAGGGCATCAATCACGCTCAGTTGTTGTGTGGACTTCAGATCGTCCTTCGCCTCACGTGGTGTATGCCCCTTCCCTCCACCTTTGCTCATTCTCCTGGCTCCATAAATAACAAAACCGCCGTAATGGCGGTCATGTGTATCAGCTCATGTTGTCATGATTATCACTGCCGGATGACGACAGACGGTCTGGTAATCCCGCCGTCCTGCCGCGACGTGGTGTTTGCCTGTAACGGGGAGCCGATCACCACAACTTTTCCCGACGTGCTCTCATCCCGGGTACTCATCATCTGCGATATCACCCGTGACCCGATTTTCATTTCACCGTACAACACCGGCACCGGGTTCCCCTGGGCCACCATATTTTCCAGGGAAGAAAAGTACGTGTTCTGTTTCCCGTTATCTGCCTGACCCACCGTCGGTGTTTTGGGTACAGGTGTCAGCATCTGCGCCACACCACCCAGCGCCATACTGGTTCCTGCGGAAAACAATACTGCCGCCGCTACAGCATTCAGACCGGGAATAAATGACGCGCCAATCAGCGCTGCCCCGGCTACCACCTGCCAGATACCGTTTTTCGCTCCCGCCATACGCGGTACAATATGAACCACTGCCCCCGGCGGTAACGATTCGTTCAGTCTGGCAGTAAGGGTATCCGGCGCCATATCGCTCCCGGCAATCCGGACCTGATACCAGCCCTCATTCATTCGCTGCCGGAATCCGGGGAGTTGTATCGCCAGCGCATGTATGCCTTCCGCCGCTGTCTTTATGCTGAGGCTGATGCGCTTTCCAAATCGTTGTAAATCCCCGTAAAGGCAGATTCGCACCATTGCCGGTGCCGCCATATTGAGTGTGTCCGTCGTTGCCATTTGTCGTTATACCCCTCTCGTTTACTCAACTGCTCCGGAATATGGTGCAACAGTTCACCGTTGCCGCAGTAAATCGCCGCATGATTGGGCGTCGGTGAACCAAAACAGCAAATCAGCACGTCGCCGGGCTGCGCATCCTCCGGATTCACCCGGTAAAATCCCGCCGCCTCCAGGTGATCCAGATAGAGGCTTTTACCCTGACTCCACCAGTCATCTTCCCTATCGAAATCCGGCATATCAATCCCGGCCAGATGGTAGGCATCACGAAACAGCGTGTAGCAGTCCGTCACGCCATGCTCAAACTGCCGCCCGGTCAGGTGTGGCACGCAGCGGAATTTATGTATCCTGTTATCACAGACCAGCCACCAGTCCAGCCCGCTTTGTATCTGGAGGGTACGATCCGCACTGCTGAGACAGGGCTTACCGTCAGGATGGCTGTGTACCAGCGCCACGATGTCGCCGCGGTTCCGGGCATTCAGGTAATCCTCCGGGGATATACGAAAATACATCGTGGGTTCAGCAGACAGATTTTCACACGGAAAATACCGCTCTCCCTGTGCCGTTCTGACCACATAACCGCACGATTCCGCAGGCGCACACTGTCGGGCATGTGCCAGAATGTCATCGTTAATCATGGGAACCTGTTAAGACAGTTTGTTGATGGAAGCGAAAAATCCGGCATTCACCAGATTGTTACGCATTTCACAGCCTTTCATGCAGTGGCTGCATTTATCCTTTTTCGGGTCTGAGGTGGGCTTATCGAACTCATCGGCCACGGGCGGGCCGTCGTATCCGCAGTTTTCATCCCGGTAATCCCACGGACAGGAGTCCGCCAGCATGGTACGCCCCGGCACCACAGAACCGTCGGTTTCTGCCGGTGATGCCAGAATAATGGTAGCAGTTGATGAATCCAGTTCTGACAACTGCTCCACGTTATAGCGCGCTACCGCCTCCTGCTCCGGGTCAGCGTCCGGATTGCCGTTACTGAAATTCACCGCATCAAGAAACTTGCTGTAAACCTGATGCCTTACCACTGACGCGCCGACGAGACTTTGCAAATCCTCCGCCATCCCCGTGACCAGACCAAAGAGATTGGCAACAACGAGGTTCGGGCGGGGAGATGCGCCTTTCCCGTTCATCTCAAAATCCTGTACCTGTATCGGGTACGGTTCGTACTGCCTCCCCTGCCAGGTTAACGGCTCGCCTTTTTCGTTCGGTTCGTTACAGAAGAAAAAGCGCTCACCGCCAATCGCGGTTAAATCAAATTCCCACAAATCCACCTTCGCGGACTGCTCCGCTTTGGTGGTCTCGCTCAGGGTTTCCTGTGGTATATCCTGCATATATGAGAGATCCTTTATTATTTATCTTGCAAACATATACCTGCTTTTATTAATGGTATTTACGATACAACCAAAAAACGAGGTAACTAATGAAATACACAATATTGTCGCTGGTAGCTGGTGCGCTCATCAGTTGTTCAGCAATGGCAGAGAATACCCTGACTGTAAAGATGAACGATGCCCTGTCCAGCGGAACAGGAGAAAACATAGGTGAAATCACAGTTTCAGAGACACCTTACGGTCTGCTTTTCACTCCTCACCTAAATGGTCTTACGCCAGGAATTCACGGCTTCCATGTCCACACAAACCCAAGTTGTATGCCGGGAATGAAAGACGGTAAAGAGGTTCCGGCGCTCATGGCCGGAGGACATCTTGACCCCGAAAAAACCGGGAAACATCTTGGCCCATATAATGACAAAGGGCATTTGGGGGATCTGCCTGGACTGGTTGTCAATGCAGATGGTACAGCCACGTATCCGTTACTGGCACCACGCCTTAAATCACTGTCAGAACTGAAAGGTCACTCATTGATGATCCATAAAGGCGGTGACAATTACTCCGATAAACCTGCTCCACTGGGTGGTGGCGGTGCACGTTTTGCCTGTGGTGTCATTGAGAAATAACAGCAACATAGCCATATCGTCATAATTTCGTTTTACCCATAAAAAAGCCCTCTCACTGGAGGGCATTAAATCTGTATCGATGTTAAAGGTCAGAAGCTGTAACCTACGCCAAGCACCTAGGTTCCAGCTTTGACGTCACTGTCAGCATCAGTGGAAAAACTTGTATGCTCATAAGACGCATTAACGGCAATATTTTCAACCGGGTTAAGCTGAATACCTGCCCCATAAGCAAAGGCGGTTTTATTGTCAGAATTTCCCCAGTTATCCTTAATATGTCCGTTTGCTGCACCAATCATCACGTAAGCATTCAGATAGTCGTTAAAACGGTATGAAGGACCAACAAGAAGGGAGGTATAATCAGCATCACCTACCTTATACCCATAGTTATTAACATCAGCCGAGGTGTATGTAACTGAACCCATCGCCCCGAATCCACTGTCCAGATCTTCCCAGTTATATTTGATGTTGGCACCGTTCGCATTACCGGAAAGCCAGCCGCTTAAATCTGTGTAGGCATATCCAATTGAAACGGTATTTTTATACCCTGCTGCGTTAGCCACGCCGATGCTACCTAACGCCAGACCAACTAAAACCGCCACGACAATCTTTTTCATAACATTTCCTTTTTTTGATTATTGACTGTGCGGGCTCAGTGAAACAGCAGCAGGTTAGAAAGTTCAATCATATTTATCGATCGTTTCGATCAAAAATACTAAGAAATAACCTGCTCAAATGTCGCGGTGAATGTTGTTTTCAGCAATCCCGCTTTCACACTCCATTTCCGGCAGACAACCTTAATCTGCCGGTATCCGTAAGGCGGAGTCCACAAAAACGCCTTCACACCGTTATGCTGTGACAAAAAGCCCTCCAGTCCCGGACCATCCTCCCGGTCAACGCGGATAGTCACACTGTATTTTTTCAGGTCATTATTGATCCCGGATGCACGCCGCTGCTCGTAGCCATCACCGAACCTCACCACCGACACCTGTGGTTCCGAATCCACCCCCATGTCCGGGTCAACTTTCCAGTGAAAGGTTTTCATCATCGATATGCCCCGCTCAGCCTGCCGCCGTCACGCCCCTGCTGCTGCACGAAATCAGCCGCCGCCTTTTTACCCAGATCATAAACCGCCTTCAGCGCCTGCGGCGTCAGTTCCGGCCCCGTGTTGCTGATTGCAATATGATACTGCGGTGCAAACATCGCCATCCCTCCGGAACCTGCTGCCACAACCCCCAGCTTACCGTCAGTACCGCGACGAAGCGGCAGTATAGCCTCCGGACCGGCCTCTCCCATTACTGCCGCCCCTCTGGCAAATGCAAAGAACGTCGGTCTGTTAACAATACTGCCGCTGTACTGACTGAGTCCTGCTGAGCGGTACACGCCGCCGTCCGCATTTGGAATGACCGACAGCGCCGCTGAACTGTATGCCCCGGATGGTGTACTTCCGCCTGCTGATGCGCCAAAGACGAACATACCCAGTACTGAACCCAACAGTTTAGAAGCCGCAATACGTGCCTCCATTTTTGCCAGGTCAGCCAGGATGGAGACCGTCAGGCTCCGGAAACTGCCCTTTCCGGTCACGGCAAAATTCGCGATACTGTCCGCCATGCCGTTAAATGCGTTTGTGAAAACGTTCTCCGTCATGCCTGCCACGTTGCCCCCCTGCGCCAGAAAGTTATCCAGCGCCCGCGACGCGCCCTGCGTCCAGTCTCCCTGCGCAGCATCCACTTTCGCGTTATAATCCGCCCACTCAGCCAGTCGGCGATCGAGACTGGCCTGAAGTTCCTGCTCCGCCTGACGGTATTCGTCAGAACCGTATGTCCCTTTTGCCTTGCTGTCGCGCTTAAGCTGCTCCAGTTGTTCCTGGTAGTGCTGTTGAATTTTCAGATGCTCTTCGTACCGGCCACGTTGCTGATCGCCCATACCCATTGTGGCCAGCGCCAGTGCGTGCTGCTGCCTGACGCGGGATTCTTCGTCAGCGAGCTGGCTGGTTAATGTGAGCGTCTTTTTCTTCAGTTCATTAAAGGCATTCTGGTGTTGCAAATCCTGTTGTGAGATATCCAGCTTCTGTAGCGCAAGCGCTATTTCATCCTTATGTGCCAGTACGCTTTGTTCATCCGCCGTCAGTTTTTTACCGGACAAATCAGCGATGCGCTGCTGAAATGACAAAAGCTGCTTATGCGCTTCCGTCATTTTTTCGGTCGTGGAAAGCTTCGCGGCGGCAATCAGCCCTTCAGTCTGCGCCTGTTGCTGGCTGTACTGCAAAAGCAGTCGCCCGGCCTCGTCGTTGTAGTAAGCCTTTGGCTTTTCCTTCTGCCGTGCCATTGCTTTTTTATGGCGTTCGTTTTCACGCTCCAGCGCGGCATTGCGTACCGCTGCATCGGCATACTGCATGGCGGTAATGCGCGCCACCTCCCGTTGATGCCGCAGGGATTCAGTTTCATTATCCCGGTTCAGCGCGGCGTTCTGCTCGTTCCGGCGCTTCTGAGTCTTCTGATAATTACGCTCTGCCTGCGCCTTCGCATCCAGCAGGTCCTTCTGGCGTTTCTGTTCCTGAAGTTCGTTCAGTTGCTGCTGATCATATTCAGTCTGGGAGGAAGACACTGTCCATGGCGTTTTTCTGGCGCGCGCGATTTTTTCCTGCAGTGTCGCGATTTTTTCATCGAGCGTATCTTCCCGCCCGATATCCAGCATCCGATCCCACGCCCACTTCGCCGCATCACCCACGGCATTCCATGCCTTCTCGATCCAGCCCAGATTATCATGTACGTCACCCGCCCGTTTATTCATCTCTTCCGAATACGCGGACATGGCAATTTTCGCAGCATCAGCCGTTCTTCCCTGTTCACCGAGCACCCTGATTTGTTCAAGCTGGGTGGCAGTCAGAAAATGCAGTGCCCTGTCCAGTTCTTTCGCCGCGTTCACCGGATCATCCTGCAGCCGTTTAAACTGGCGGATGGTTTCATCCACTGACTGCCCCACGTTTTCCTGCATTCTGGCCGCGGTACGGGATACCATTGCCACTGCCTGCCCGGTAAACGCTCCGCTACCGACCACCTGGGTCAGTACTCCTGCCGCGTCGTGCTGCGTGACGCCATTTCCGGCGAGCGACTTCGCCATTTCATTAAGCTTGCCTGTGGTTTTTCCGGCGTAACTTCCGGTCAGAATAAGCTGTTTATTGAACTCCTCACTTTCTTTCGCCCCCTCATAGTACGCCTTACCCAGTCCGTAAACCGCCGCAGCCACACCGCCAACCAGCCCGCCGAGCATCATGCCCTTCGGCGACATCAGTTGCTCAATCCACCCGGCCCGGTTGGCCAGCGTGATACCGGAACCGCGAAGGGCGCCAAAATTTCCCCGTGCCAGTTCACCAATCAGTACGCCTATCTCGCGGCGCGCCATTGCTGATTTCAGTCCTAGTGCATGAGTGGATTTTGTTGCGGTATCCAGTTTGCGGATATAGACATCGGCGGCACTGCTAACCCCCAGTTCAGCCGCCTTCACCCGCAGCAACTCAGTACGGGAGAGGCCCTGTACCGCCGTCTGCTCTTTCAGTCGACGTATAAACTGTGCTTTTTTCTGCGTGGCCAGCGCCTCCGCATCGGTAAGTTCGCGTGTCTTTGCAGCAGCTTCAGACACCAGCGCCAGATAATCGCCCTGTGAAATATCTCCGCGTCCTTTCGCCTGTCGTACCTGCGCCTGGATACGCTGTAACTCCTGCAGACCACCGCTTAACTGTTTTACACTGTCAATCTGACGGTAAAATGCCGCTGCGGCTGCATCCTGAGCCTGTGCAACCACCGCTGCCTGCGCAGCTTCCGCCCTTAACTTCTGATTCAGGTCGACAGCCCTTTCTCTGGCCTCGTTCGCCTCACGCGCCAGTTGTGCCATAGCGTCACTCTGTGTGCGTGTGGCAACCTGTGATTGCGCCATAGCGGCACTGATACTTTTTGCCGATGCCGCCACACTTCTGGCGCTGGACTCCATACATCGCTTGATGCGTTTTTCAACGAGATCACTGCTGTCCACCAGCTTCCCCAGCCCGTTACTGGCAGTCTGAAGACCGGCGGCAACTTTAGCTGTATCAACATCCATGTTGATGACGATATCACCGACTTTCTGGCTCAAATCTCACTCCTCCCGGAATACCGACTGCCACTTCAAGCAGATCCTGCTCCGTCATGCTCTGTACCGCTCCGGGTAATGTCAGCAAACTGAAGTCCGCTGCATCGATTTCTTTCCCCGTCACCAGCATGAACACCTGCGCTTTCAGCGTGGAAAACTCCGCATCCAGCAGGGCATCACTGAAACTGTTTTCCCGAAAGAAATCAGCCCACTCACTAAGTTCAGTTGAACTCATTTCGTCCAGCATCCGGCGCCAGTCAGGCCGCCGGAACTCCCGGGCCAGTTGCCGGACAAAATGAAGCTCATTATTCAGGACTTTTCCGGCGTCATGTCCTCTGATTCATTACCTGAATCACTGGCGTTATCTTTCTTATCCGCAGACAGCCCGCTGAGCATCAGAACACTTTCTGCGCCTGCGTCCAGCGCCTCATACGACCACTTCGCCTGTACTGACTGATAAAGCGTGTCTGCATCCTGAGAAGAATCACCATTCAGAAGCGAGCGGGATACCAGCCAGGCATTAATTTCCAGTGCCATTTGCATATAAGCCACGCGCTTATCCGCTTCCGTCGTACCATCCATATCCGTGTCATATTTCGCAGTACGTTTCTGGATGAACTCCAGGTACTCAATACGTTGCAGGCCGGATAACTCGAACAATGCCACCGACGCATCCCCCCGGGTAAACGTCTCTTTCTTTAAAAACATGATTTATTCCTGAAAAAAATGCCCCAAAACAGGACGAGAGGTGGGTTATGCCTGAACAGTAATATCCGCAATAGCGGTAAAATTACCGTCTGTTGTCATGCCAATAATTTTCACTGTACCTGCCTTAACACCTTTTACAGTGGCAATATTTTCCGCCTGCGTGACGGTGGCTGTAGTCGGATCTGACGTTGCGATACGCAGTGATTTATCTGTCACGTTATCCGGTTTCACCGTGAACGTAACCGCTGTTGTGGCGCCGACCTTCACGGTGGCATTTGTCGGTTCCACTGTCAGTCCGGTAACACTAACCACTTCCGGTGCATCCTCTTCAGCCATGTACGGACGGCCCACACTGGTAATTTTTACTGTACGGGCGATCTCATCCTTACTCTGCACCGTTTTCCCCAGCGAGCTCACCCAGCCTCTGAACACATCAACAGTGCCGTTCGGATACTTGATCCGGAATCCGCGCTTCTGCCCGGTCGTGAACAGTTGAATAAGCTTTTTCTGTACGTCCTCACCTGGCTTCCACGCCAGCGTCACAGAAGTATCCCCGGCAGACTTCTGTCCCTGTGTGGTACTTTTCCAGTCAGCGTTCTCGTCATCAAGATAGTTATTATCTTCTGCATCTGCCGTCAGTTCTCCCGGCTGCAGGTCTTTTACGTTTGCCAGCCTCAGCCAGTTATTATCACTTAGCGGGCTGGCGAACGGATCACCCTCGCTGTTGTACATCCAGAATGTGGTATTTGCGCCTTTTACCGGCGCAAGTGGATTAGGAATTGTCGTGTCTGTCATTCTCTTTTCCTCTACATGGAATAGGTGATGTCGTAACTCAGATCGGCTGACCCCCACATCGCCATTTCATCGTCTCGCTGATAGTTATACCCCTGCGCCGACATTGTCCGGATGATGTCACCCAGTCCCGCCACGCTCCCCAGTGCCGGATACACCCTGTTCTCCATCTGTTCATCCAGGGCGCTGTCCGGTGCAGTGGCTTTCAGAAATACTTCCACATGTAGCACCGCGCTCCAGATATCACCGTCCACCTCAGGACCGGTATACTGAGCATCACTCAGGTACACCGCCACCGCAGGTAACTCATCCTCCTCCACCACGACCGGACGACCGTCAAAAAACGTGGTGGAGCCATCATCGGTCTTTTTTAATGCGGCAATAATGGCCTGCCGTACTGCACTGTGTCGGGTCATTTTTTAGTGAATCTCCTCAGTTCATAACTGATTTCATGCTTCAGCTCTTTGGGCATCTCCGTTTTCATCTGTAAAACAACCTGCGTGTTGAACGCATGGCGCAATGCATCAGCAACCGGGATTTTCACCACATTAAGTGGGTATCTTCCGGCACCGGAACGCTCAAATACCTGCCACCATCCGTTCGGAGCCTGCGCAATAAACCCCCGGTCAAAACGGTATTTTCCTATACGTAGCGGCTTACCTTTTCTCCCCCTCATCGGGGTTGATGGTGGCGAACTCAGTAACCTGATGGCAGTCAGCGGATCACAGTTCACATAAATGTTGGCAAAAGGCTTGTCCGCTCTGGCCAGCCTGACTCTGGCGCGACGTCTTACCGTTCTGACGGGAATACCCTGCCGTCGGTTGTCTCCGGCCACCACCAAAGCAGCAGCACTGCGAACTGACACGCTGACCACCCGTTTTGCCACCCGGTTAATGGCCCGAATTTTTGCCCGGGTCACATATCCACGATCAAGTTCTTTAAGTACTGAAATGGCCTCTTTAAGCCCCTTTACCTCCATTGTTCTCCTCCAGAGTCAGTTGTGGCTTACCGTTAAAACGCCGGATACGGGTCACGGTAAACTCACTGCCCCGCAGTACCACCCTGTCTCCCCGGCGCGGGATAACGTTGCCTGAAAACACCACTACGTTTTTTCCGTTTCCTTCAACAGGCCCCAGTTCAGCCAGAAAATCAGACTCCACCACTATGCAGTCAGTCCCGTTGATGTTGACCTTCATGCCGAAGCGTTCTGCGATAAGTGCATCCATGCGCCTTTTCATCCCGTCAAAAAGGTCAGCCATTAATTTTTACCGGAACGGTTTCATCACCGTTTGCCGCTGGCGCCCATACCACCCCGACATACGGCAGGCTGCCGGTTGCATCCGTCTGAACCACGTTATCCTTCAGATACACTTTTTTCCCGACGGCAATATCCTCTGTTGTCAGTTTTGGTATGCTGAATACCCCTTCTGCGATGCCGGTTCCGGCGCTCCCGGCGGCAATATCGGTAACAGCCACAGCGAACATATCGCCGACCTGTACCAGATCTCCGCTCTTTAGTGACGTGGTCGCCACAATTTCAATCGTTTTGCCGTCTTCCACGTAATTCTTAGCCACGGTTATTCTCCTTTCCGGCACGCCGTGCCGGATTTCAGGTATAAAAAAAGCCCGTCAGGGCCGTATCGCTTAATGTCTGCTTTTAGTGGGTTATACGGTGCATTTCACCATGCCGCGATAATCCACCGGCGCAACGCCCGCATCAATACGAACTTTCGTGGTTACGCCATCCACCGTGAATCCTTCCTGCTGGTCGATATACGGCTCATCCACGCCGTTAAGGTAAGCCACCTCAACGGTATCGCTGCCTTTTGCTGCAGTAAGATAGAAAGTGGACTGACTGGCGTCATCAAGACGAGGCTCCGCGATCACCGTGGCGAAATCTTTCACCGGGTTAATGATCCCGGCGTTAATATCCGCCCCCTTGACACTGACAGATTTAATCACCTGATTTGAAACAGACTCCATCGCCGTCGGCACCAGTACAAATGCCGGACGGATATTGAGGTGGCGATCGCCCTCTTTCTGCATCCGCATTAGCTGGCGCGCTTTATCCAGGGACGCCACATCCATAACGGCTTTTTCAAGGACGTTTGCGTGTTTCGTCTTGTCAAACAGCGCCACATTATCACTGGACAGTTTCTGGTTACTGATGAGAACGTCATAAACCAGATCGGCAATGGTGGCTTTTGCCGCACGTCCCAGCTTCATCGGGACATCCGTCAGCATATTCATATCATCATTGATGATGGCCTGGCGGGTAATGCTGAACAGCTCCCCATAGGTAGCGAGCGCAATGGTCGCCTGTTTATCCCCTGTGGTGACGTATTTGTATTCCGCTCCTTCACGAACCTGACGCAGTGAACTGAATCCCCCCATACCCACACGGTGCGCAATCCTGAAATCAGACAACTGTCCTTTTTTGGTCCAGGCATCGAAGGTTTCCGGCGCTTCCTGCCAGCCCTGCAGAATGGACTTGTTTGCAACATCCAGCAGAATGTTACCGAAATCGGAGGTGCTGTGCGTAAATGCCATGCCGATCATCTGCATGGGATTCATGCTGGACACGCCTGTACCCCTCGCCACCAGCGAAATTCGCGCCAGTTCACGCAGGGTCATACAGTTGTACGGGTTATCCTTCTGCGCTTCTTCATAGCCTGCGCGGGCCATCACGGCAGCGCGAACGGCGTCGCCGGTAATATTACCGTTTCCGGTATACATCCCGGCATGAAACTCTGCGCGATTCTGCGGACCATTCAGCTGGTTAGTCGGCGTAATACCTTTCGCCATCTCGGCCAACAGTCTGTCCTTCGCCATTTCCAGAGAGCAATCCACATCAGCAATGCACTTTGCCATCAGCGAGGCATAACGATCGCCGGAAAGTGAAAACACATTCTGAATGCCGGTGATACGGTTACGCTGTTCTTCCTGCAGGCGTGCGCGAATGGCATTTTCATCTACAGTCACCAGCGACTGAGCCTGCGACTGAATCTGTGACTCAGGGGCTTTTGCCTGTGGCTGCGGTTGCGCGCCTGCATTGCCCTGCGGGGCGATAATCATACCTTTAATGCTCTGTGGCATATGCTCAAACTCCTCAACACGTTTTGAATGAATACAGGCCATTGCTTTTACAGGCTGTATCAGTTTGTCGGCAAACCCTTCACTGACGCACTCCGCGCCGCTCATCCAGGTCTCCTTTGCCAGCATGGCAGCAATATCTTCAGGCGTTTTTCCAGTTTTTTCGGTATAGATGGGGATAATGACGCTTTCGATCTTGTCAAGCAGGTCAGCATATTCCCGGATATCCTCCGCCTCACCCCCCGCCACTCCGCGCGGCTTATGAATCATCATCATGGCGTTTTCCGGCATAATGATGGGATTACCTACCATCGCAATAGCGGATGCCATTGAGCAGGCCATTCCATCGATATACACCGTTTTTTGCGCCGGATGATTTTTCAGGAGGTTATAAATGGCTATTCCGTCCAGTACTGCTCCGCCAGGTGAATGAATATGCAGATTTATCCGGTTAATCTGTCCCAGTGCAGCCAGTTCTTCTGCAAACCAGCGAGCCGAAATTCCCCATCCACCAATCTCGTCATAAATGCGGACTTCCGCCGTGTTATTGGCTGCAGCCCTGATGGAATACCAGCTATTACTGCTTCCCTCCCCGCGTCCGTTCCCTGCTGTCATCACCGGCGGCATTTTTATCGCCGCCACTGTTGTCTTCACTTCCGGCATTATCCTGTTCCCCCGGGTCATGTGCCGGATCAGTATCAAATACCAGTCCCAGCTTACGGTTTTCGTCAATTTCCGCCTTACGGCGGCGTTTCACTTCAGCAGGTGCGCCGCCACGGGCACGCACCCAGTCACTCTCTGTTGCCGCCCCGCCGCGTATCAGTATCCTCCAGGCATTCGCCTCTTTCAGCGGATCTATCCACGGCATAACCGGACCGGAATACACGGCATTAAACAGGGTCGCCATGTCCGTGTCCGTCGGCACATCTATCACACCCGCCGTAATCGCCGTCGCCAGCCATCGCCGGTAAACCGGGCGACTGACGGCAGCAATAAAATTATCCTGTAGAATGGCGTATCCCTCCTGAGCCTCCACCAGCTCCTGACGCTGGGCGCTGTAGGTGCCGTCGTAGTTTCTAGCAATAGAAGAAAAACTTCCGCGTACACCTGCGGCAACCGCCCGCAGTTGCCCCATACGGAAAGACTCCAGGTTGGCATTTGGCCTGTCAGATTTGATGGTGCCGATATCCTCTCCCGGCAACAGGTCTTTCAGAATGGTGCCGGGTTCAATATCCAGATCGCGGTCTTTATCCGCATAATCTGGCGCGTCACCATCCTGTACCATTGCGTCACTGCGCCGGATAAACATGGCAAAAGCCGCCGAAATACGCGCGGCCAGCCTTTCACTGTCCTCATACTCCTTCAGATCCAGCAGCCGGATAATAACCGGCGCCAGCAGCGTGACGCCCCGCGCCTGATTCAGGCGACGGGTGAATTTAAGATGCAGCATATTTTCTGCATCGATAAGCTTGGTGGCCACCATAGCGGTGGCAAATCCCGGCCAGGATTTACAGACGATGTAACTTTTTGGCCTTTGCCAGTCGTTAAAATAGATCCCCTGAATCAGATTATTTGTACTGTCCGTCTGTTCCATCGGGACATAATCCGGTTCCATCGCCTCAAGCCAGAACGGTACGCCCGCCACCGGCTCAAGCCCCGGCATTTTTCCCGCCACCATCTGGGAGAACACCTCCCCGTCCCGCAACCATGTGCGTAACAAAAGGCGCTCCAGTACCGGGCGCGTATATTGTCCGGTCACGTCCGGCGACACGGACCACTCTGCCCATCTGGCGCGGATTTGTTCCGCCAGCGCGTTATTCAGCGTTCCGGCCACCGTCAGTGGTTGTGGCTCAACGATGATCCCCTTAGCCCCGATAACGCGCTCTTCCATCTTATCGAGCGCCCCCACCACCAGATCGTGATTGTTATCGAACCAGCGGGCCTGCTCCCGCAGGGACTTTCCGGCAATCTGGTTTAGTTGATTGGCGTTGCGGTTTTCACGCTTAATTTTATGTGTCCGGGTGGGTATTGCAGCCTCGTAAGCTTTTATTACTGCCCGCGATCGGAGTCTTGATACAGCCCATCCCGGCGACATCATGCTGATAGCTTTATCGATAAAATTCATGACAACCTCGCCCGGGTGAAAAGCCGTCGCGGATTATTTAACCGCTGTAACCTGTCTTCAATCTCGCGGCGCCCCTTCCTGATTTCCTCCAGGCTTTCCATTGTCATTGACTGACCGTTAAGCATGATGGACTTGCCTTTCAGTACAGCAAGCTCGGCCTCCAGATAGGCGTTGTACAACTCCTGTAGCCCTGCCCTGGTCATAACCACCCTCCTCCGGAACCACCGCCCCAGGCGGGTAAAATTTTTTTCTTCCTGGCTTTCACGGCTTTCTCTCCTCCTTCGTGTTGCTCCTGCTGGCGAACCTCAACAGGCTGCGTGGTTTTTGCGGCGTCTTTTTCCGGTAAGCGAGCCCATCCTGGTGGTTTTTCCCAGTTGATTCGCTCATAGCCACGGAGAATAGCCAGCGCGTGGGCGTAACACATCAGATCGAGCGCCTCGTTATTACCGCGTCCCGGTTTTTTCCACTTTCCGTCTGCGCTGCGCTCTTCATAGGTCAGTTCCTCGTAGAACCACGGCCCCAGCCAGTCAGGAAAATGAATGTAATTCGCCCCCGGCTCCTCACGCTCCAGTGCGGCAGCTACCCTGTCTTTCAGGGCATTGGTCTGTAACAGATACAACGGCACATCCCCCCTGGCTTTTGCCCGACGTTCTGAGCGTTCGGTGTTATCGGGATAGGTTTTGGTGATCAGCTTCTCGCGTCGGGTACTGTCTCCCTTGAACAGATAAACGCGCCCGGCAACGCCTTTTCGCTTACACCTTCGCCAGAACGCGTAGGCATTATCGGTAACACCGTCTTCACCGCCTGAGTCCACCGCCATTGCCAGTACCGGCATAAACTGTTCAGGATCTGCCGCCAGCGGATACGTCTTTTCCAGCACATCCGTTTTCAGCAAATCCCAGTCTTCCGGTCTTGCAGCCGGATTGACAGGCTGGCTTTCGCCATCCTCATTCACTCTCAGGGAATAACGGATGTTGTAGCGGTCAATGATCCAGCGTTCACCATATGCGCCATAGCCCACTACCTGGACCACAAAGCGCCGCTTTTTACCGCCCTGTACGTCAACGGTTGCCACAATAAAACGCACCCCGTCAGAAACGGTACGTTTTGATACGTCCTCAGCGCGTGCCATCAGCGCGTCACCGCTGCGTGCCTCCAGCGAGCGACGGGACTGATAGGGTAATCCCCAGTCCGTATTGATGACGGCTTTCAGGGTTTCCTCGCTGCCGGTTCGTTCGTATTCCTCTTCGGCGGTCAGCAGCTTGTAAACCAGTTGCGCCCAGGTCTGATAAGCCGCCGCCGGTCCCTCCATCCAGAAACTGGCGATACGTGAGCGGCGGGCTTCGCCGGTAATATTGCCGTCGCGGTCAATGTGCTGACCTTCCCGCAACCAGACGCCACGATTATTCAGCTCACGCTTCTGCTGTGGTTCAGTCAACTTATGGCAGTGTGGGCACTGAATCCGCGCTGCTTCACTGGCCTCCATAGGGTCGGCAATATGGCGATAGCCGGTCATATTCGCCATTGATGGCTGAAAATATTCGCCACAATGCGGACACGGCCAGTACCAGCGACGACGATCGCCACGGTTGTACAGGGAAAGTATTCCTGTGGTCGGCGGTGCTTCGTGCGGTGATGACGGTTTCCATCTGGTATCGGTAATTTCCCGCCCCGGCGAGCTCTCCACCAGTGTCATACCCAGCGACATAAACGTTGTGGTACGCTTCGACGCCAGCGAGAATGCATCCCCCTCACCATCAACATCTTCGGGGAACCGATCGTAGTCAGTCAGCGCCACACATTTAAAATCCGAAGACGAAAAAACATTGATTGATGGCCAGCCAATTTTCAGAAACGAGCCATCACGAAACGTTTTATCATGCACATTATTATCGTTACGGTGAGGGCTGAGTCTTCTTGCTATCGCCGGACTGTGGCGAAACATCTTTGCCAGACGCCGCTTTGAGTGCTCCTGCGCCTTGTCCTGAGTCATCTGAACCACCAGCATGTCAGACGGATCGCAGACAATATTGTAGGAAATCCAGCCGTCAATCAGCCCCAGCGTCTTACCGGTTCTTGCCGGGGCGACAAATACCACGGCATCGTAGCTGCGTGATGACAGGCAGTTCATGGCTTCCACCACATAGGGGGTCAGGGTGGATTCCCATGCCACAGAATTTCCCGCATCGCGTGGTACGCGCATATATTTTCTGACCGCATCCGATATTTTCATCCTGCGCGGCGGCCTGAACATCGATGAGATATCACATCCGGCAACAACGGCAGAGGCTAAACTATTCCTGCTCTTCCTCTTGCCCTTCGTCACCGTTGTCATCATCATCTCCGTTTATAGCATCCGCGCAGGCCTGGTATGTCATGCTGGCCAGATCTTCCCTGAGTTGATCAATAATTTTTTGCGTCATTTCCAGCGCATCAGGCGGCAATGCCGCATCCCTTTCCAGTAAGTCCGGCAGTATCTCCAGTGTCTTGACGACCGTTTTTGCCATGACAGCATAAACGCTCAGCACCTCGCTGGCCGGGATCAGAGTTCTCATCTCCTTTTCCAGCTCAATACGCGTCATTTCCGACTGAAACCATGCCCGTCGATCTGAGGGTTTCATCTTATTGGGGTCATTCTCCCCGGTAACAGCCGGCATCGTCATCATGGCGGTCAGAATATCCACCAGCCGGTAGATTTTCAGGTTACTACCGTTCCCACCTGAGGTTTTTACGCCCTTCAGCCTGCTGGCGATGGTCTGTCGGTGTGCACCAGTGATGGCCGAAAGCTGTGTGATGTTTAATTCGAGGCTTTTAATTTCCTGATCCACAGTCGTGCTCTTTTCCTGTATACGGTGAAAATGGCGTTCAGTGTCGAACAAAAAACGTACCACTTCGACACTGAAAACAGTAAATGTATTGATTTTTAAGGTTATTTTTCAGTGCTGACAGAGACTAAAAAATCAAAAATCAGCCGATTCCCGCGAGCCCGAAGCCACCCGTGGCGCCCCCTGCCCGGGAGTACCTTTTTAATACAGTCACCATTGGTTACTAGTTTTTCCTGCATTACCGTGGCATTGGGTGCGAATGTACGCCTGCGCCCCTTCCAGTTGCTTTTGCATCGTCTTCACTCGCTCTTTGAGGGCGAAATAATCCCGTTGAGCGGAGTCTGCCAGTCTGGGGCTGGCTGCATTATCCATGCGGGCGGTGGAGGTGGATTTACCTGTCGGCACTGCGGGGCATGTTGCGTTGACGTACAGGCGACGGCGGCCAGCGGCAACATCATCGCGCAAAGCATCATTCTCAGCTTTCGCATCGGCTAATTCCTTCGTGTATTTTTCATCGAGGGCGGCAACGTCACGCTGGCGCTTAGTCATGTCGGTAATTGTCGCGTTCGCCAGCGTCAGCCTATGAGTAACGGTATCGCGCTGCTCTTTGTAGGTGATGGCGTTATTTCGGTAGTGATTTGCCAGCCGACCGGCAACAATTAGCGAGACAAGCAACAGGCCAACAAACATCGTTTTCCAGTTGAACATCATGACAGGAACAGAGCACGCTCCGCCTCACGCCGACGGGTAAGCCCGTTCAGTACTTTGCCACCAGCCTTATTCCAGCGCAGGAACTCATCAGCGGCGCCAGCGTAATCACCAGCGTTTAGCTTCCGCAGCAGAGTTGATGAGGATAATGTCCGGGCGCCGAGGTTGTACGCGAACGACACCAGCGCATCAAACTGGCCTTGCGTCAACTTGACCTTAACCAGTCTGGACACATCATTTTCATAACCGACTAAACCAGTGTTAAGCAAGCGCTCGGCAGTAGCCTCGTCAATCATCATTCCGGGCTTAACTGGCTTACCGTCAACAGAGTGGGTCCAGCCATAACCAATCGTCCAGGGATCTCCCCCCGTTCCCGGGTCCGGATAAGCTGTCAGGCTACAACCTTCAAACTCTTTGATTAGGGTAATGCCTTTTTCACTGATTCTCATCATTAACCCCTGCACGTTTTTTGAGTGCGCTAATTGCGATTTCGCGCAGCTTGTCCACACCGACAAAGCCAATAATTCCGCCAACGAAAGGCGAAATGGAAACCGGCAGGCCTACCACATCAAGCGCACTGGTGACACATAAGGAAAGAGCGCCACACAGGACGCCCTCAAGCCATTTATTTTTACGGGTGGCGCCGTCGTATATCAGTCGGCCGTAGGCAATGAGTCCGGCCATTAACGCCCCAAGTATCTGGGGCCACGCATTTTTGAGTCCGGTCAAAACCGCAGCCCAGAATTCAGGAGTCTTGTCATTCATTTTCATAAGCCTCACCTCCGATGATTTCGGATGGTAACTAGAGTGAGTGAAATGGTTGGGTTGCAGGGTTTAATATCTTGTAAAACAGGATTGCCTGTGGTTGCAGAATCTGAAAGTAAAATCACGCAGAGTACAATTTTAATGGAGGTGAGGCACAAATACTGCAAATTTAGCTTTTAGTTTAATTGATTGCGTGCTGAGTGAATTCTGTTTGACAAAAACATGCTATTTATAGAATGTTAATTCCATGTAATAAAAAGGATGTGTAACTCATCATGCCAACGGGAATTAAACCAATATTTATCAATAATATGATGTCAACATATGGATTATCCCATCCTCATGACAGCAAGGTATTTCCAGACCTTCCAGAACACCAAGATAATCCTTCGCAATTACGCCTCCAACATGATGGTCTTGCTACCGATGATAAAGCCAGGCTGGAACCAATGTGTCTTGCTGAATACCTTATCTCTGGACCAGGAGGAATGGATCCTGATATCGAAATTGATGATGATACCTATGATGAATGCCGTGAGGTGCTATCACGCATACTTGAAGATGCATACACTCAAAGCGGGACATTCCGCAGACTGATGAATTATGCCTACGACCAGGAATTGCATGATGTAGAACAACGCTGGTTGCTGGGAGCCGGAGAAAACTTTGGTACTACCGTAACTGATGAGGACCTGGAGAGTTCAGAAGGCAGAAAAGTGATTGCCCTCAACCTGGATGATACAGACGATGATTCAATACCAGAGTACTATGAAAGTAATGATGGCCCACAACAATTTGATACAACACGCTCATTTATTCATGAAGTTGTACACGCGTTGACTCACCTTCAGGACAAAGAAGACAGTAATCCAAGAGGCCCGGTAGTCGAGTATACCAATATCATTTTAAAAGAGATGGGTCACACATCACCACCAAGAATCGCCTACGAATTTAGTAATTGACACTCATCAAAAAATGCAAAATCCCACGATGCTACAACACAGTAACCAGTTCAGGTCTGAGCTAATACAGGTCAGCAGTCCATAGACACTGGCTCCTGTCAGGATGCCACCTGCTAACCCAGTACCAGAAATCGATTCGGACATTCATCCCCCTCTGGTTGTGTGGGGCCTCTCAGTTATGAGAGGAAATAATAAATATCCTCCGGCATAGCCGGAGGATATTTATTCATAAAGAACACAATTAAGAATAATACCGATTTAATTAAAATAACTTGATCTCACAGTTGAAGAATGAATAATAGCGAGCCCTGCCAAGGCAGGGCATAGAAATAACCAACGAGAAGAAATAGGTAGGAACTAATGAAAAACACCGCTCTGGGTAAGTTCATTTTTATCGTCGGCACCGCGTTACTGCTCGGTGGCTGTAGTGGCATGGTCATGCCTCCCTATGCCACCCACGGTACATCGGTCGGAATCATTGCGCCGGCGGGAGGCTATAGCGAGTGGCACACGGATAGCCGCAACCACACCACAGGAGACAGTCACAGCCAGTCACAGGGAAACTGCACCCAAAGTGAAGATAGCCAGCTCAACGAAAATGGTCTCACACGGACACACCAAAGCAACTGTAACACCCGTAGTCAAACCCACAGCAGTAGCACCAGCAAAACCCGCTCCAGCAGCGTCGGTTTCAGCGTCGGGGGGCCTGTTGGTGCTAGCATAGGGTTGATTAAGCAGATGGAGTCGATGAACCGTGCGCCAGCCAACGATATGAGTAGTAATGAGATGTTCAAGAATTTCGGTTTCTAGCACATAACGCCACCTGGTACCGTTGTGGTGTCTGGCCCGGCGGCTATCTGTAACGACTCACAATCGAAAAAAGTCAGACTCGCAATCAGCGCAAATTTTGGCTCACAATAACTGCAACTGAAATCGGACGTGGACTCACGCTAAGTGAGAGCGAAATCCGACGCTCAGAGCCAAATGAGAAGTTTTTTCCATTGGCAGTAATTGTGAGCCAGCAAAAATAGATTGTGAGTCCATTGAATGGGGATCGTTGTGCATTTTCATAAGCCTCACCTCCGATAGCTCGGATGGCGCAGTGTGTGATGAAAGGGGCAGGCTTCACGGGCTGGATTTATCAACCAAGCACGTAGCGGATGATGCCCGGTGCCTGAAAAAGAAAAAGGCCGCCGAAGCGACCTAATGAAATTGGTAATGTGGATACTGCCAAGTTAAATCCGTTAAAGCCTATTAAGAGATTCAGCCTGTACTTCTTGAAGTACCGCTGCCGGCGAATCAGCCTGCACGATTCCCGAGAAGACACAATCTGGATCATTAATCATGTGCCTGGACTTCGCTCTCTTTGCCTCATTCCGGTCCGAAAACTCCTCGGAAACATTTAAATGCTTACCCGACGACATCCCTTTCGGCTTGTATTGAAAAACGTAATAGAACCCCATATCGCCCCCCCTGTGATTTGACACCAAGGGAATATACCACCAAAAAAAACAAAAACCCCGCCGAGGCGAGGTTCTTAATTCTTGTAACGTCACAGGCATAATAACCCATCGTTGGAATCAGATTAGCCATTTTCCGTTAATTTTGCAATAGCTAAATTATTTTGGTCATCGAGTCACGTTTCCCAGAACCTTTTCTGCATACGATTCCTCAATATGGCAATGCTCCACCAGCCGATCGAAAAACAGTTTATAGTTGTACCGCCATACCATTTCCGTTACTCCTAGTGCTTTAAAAATCTCGGTATCTTTGAGACGTGGGTAGCCTCTTCCCTTGCATCTTGGGCATTTTTTATAAACCGGCACGCCCTGCAACTCAGATTTTTTCTTATCGAGAATTTCTCCGCGTCCCCGGCAACGACATTCATTTTTCACATGGCCTTTGCCATCACACGCCTTACACACTACGCGCACCTGCTCACGAACTGATTTCCACACCTCCCAGTCGGACGGAGAAATACCTTTCGTATCTTTTACCCATTTTGGTGGCTTACCATCCGGGTAAGTAACCTTGTTCGTGAAAACCTCAGCATCAATTAATTTAGCACCATGACAGCTACTGCACGTCACCAAGCTGGCCGCACTGAGGGAATAATCGCGAAATACATAACGCGCCATAGTGTCGAGAAATTTTGAGCGCTTACCCTTTTCCATTTTCCGTAATGCCCCATGCCGTTCTGCACGCTGCTCTGCTAATTGCCTGATGTAGGCGATGATATTTTCAGAAGATAAAACCCCGGCTTTTGCCAGATACAATTCAATACCCACTGCGGCTTTTGCAGTAAGTAGCCCGAGAGATGCCATTACGTCAGTAATAGTCAGCGTATCAGACGTTATTCCGCATGGTACTGCGCCGGGCATCATGGATTTAGGTGAAAAATATTTCGGTAAGGACTCAAGATTCATTTCGATGCTCCCGTTTTGCTTCAATGCGGACGTAATTACGAAGAATGCGATATGCCACAGGAAAAGATCCCCGGTATCGATAAATTCGGAGACGCAACCAGCGCATGCGGAGTATCTCGATCAGTTCTGGTTTCATGCGGCCTCCAGCTTTTTTAGCGCACGCAGATCCGCCAGTGCCGCGAGCCTGATTTCCTTCAGCTCCTCGACCGTCCAGCGGTGCGGGGTGTTATTGTTCTCGAGTGCCAGCACCGCCGCCTCCCCGTAACGCTCAACCAGCGCGGCACGATATGCTTCGATGTTCCCTGATTTGTAGACGTTGTAGACATCACACTGAAGATGGATGTTGAAGCGAGTGAAGCGCAGATGCCCGGCGGCGGCCGTACTCCTGTAATGGCCTGCATGCCATGCGAATGCCGTCTTCGTTCCACAGGAGATGCAACCGAGTCCTTCTGCCAGTTCGGTTTCGCGGCAAATGTCATTTACGGCGCGCTGCGTCAAGTCAATCCAGTGTTTCAGCGGCTTAACCGCGGCTTTCCGCTGGCGCCAGGCGGCGCGTTCTTTTTTCTCAGCGGCGCGCTGAAGGGATTGCGCCTTACGTTGCGCGGCTTCGCGAGCTTTTCTGGTCTGTTCTTTGCCGACGGCGCTGGCGCACTGGTACGAGCAAACGATCTGCCCCTCGCGTATCGGGTGAAACCACTGGCGGCATTCTTTGTTTGCGCACTTACGGCGCGGTAATTTAGCCATGTTCACCCCCAGACCTTTTGGCGTAAGGATTTTGGCGTCCGCACCCGGTGTGCATATTCAGGTAATTTCGCGCTGACAGTCCAGGTAATGAAGTCAGGGTTCAGGCTCTTTTCTGTCCTTACGCCCCGCTTCTGATAATCCGATATCAGCGTGTCGGCCTGCTCGGTTGTGCAGTCGTGATGATGGAACCAGGAGTATTTCATCGCCATCACCCCGCAAAGCTCATTAGCTGGGCGGCGGCGTTCTCCGCCTCGCGCTGAGTACGAAATGTACGTGATAAAATCCACCGCCAGAGCACATCAAGCGCGGATTTATACAACTGCTGAAATTCGACCTCATCCATGCTGGAAAAAGCGATGCTGCGGGGATGTTTGCGAAGGGTGCCGTCCGGTAACTGGATGGCGTCATAGTGGCCAGCCTCAACCGTCACCCATGCGCGGTATGCATCGAAAGATTTACAGAGGCTAATTCCGTTTGTTACCCGGCGGTTTGCAATCTGTTCCAGATACTGTTCAGCCGCATCCAGTAATGCGCTCTCATTCCCGCCATATGCAGCGAGAAACTTTGCATAACCGTTTACCAGTTTGCGTTCATTGGCAGAAATGGTGCCGCCGGTGGGTTCCCAGTATTCAAACCCAAGATTAAGCAACGCGAAAAAGCGGCGATGGAATGCAGGATTCCTAACCTGACGGAACTCAGCCACCAGCACGGCACCGAGTTTAATTTTTGACTGCAGAATTTCGCTGGTCTCCGGCGTAGCGGGGATCAGAATTCCAGATGACTGCTTGATGAGTTGTAATTCGTGCGCCATGGTATTCTCCGTGGCGCATAATTGTCAGGTTACTGGTTGTTCAGGCCAGTGCGATAATTATGATTGCGTGCTTATTGTTAAGTCAATTATTAGAGCCCATCTCTCTGACAACTTCCATAATGGTATCCTTAGACCAGTACAAATCATCTCTTGATAGCTTTCGGTTTGTTACAGAACCGTTTTGGGTTGATAGGATATAGCGATCACCTGATGCAAGTCTAAAAGACAAAAGTTCTATTCCCTTAGCATCAGTTATAGTCACCCGCAAATTATCAGCAAGATCTGATAGGACTCCCTCTGCCACGTAACCCCCCTGAGCGACACACGGACGCGGTTAAAAATTGTCGGCAGCAGCATCAAAGGGATACGCAAATTGCGATATTCTGAAAAATGCGCGCCAGCATTAAGCGCAATGTTAATAAAACCAGTCGTCAGCGCTTTCCCACGTTTCCTGCAGAATGCTCTGTATACGTTTTTTATCGCCATCAGCAGCACCGACGATACTCAGACCATCCTGACTGCCTCGACGGATGGTTAAGTTGCAGTTTTCATACTGATTCTGGAGACGGGTAATTAATTCTTTTTCAAGCGCAGGAACGGCACCTTCCGGAAGCTGTTTTGCCCGGCTGATAACAAGTTCAATTCTCATAATTCCCTCTACATTCAACCACTGTATATAAACACAGTATACCTGTTAGAAAGAATATTCAAGGGGTGAATAGCACTTTTTGCAAAGGCTAGTGTGTTGTTTCATATCACATTTTAGGCAAAAAACCCGCCGCAGCGGGTTCAGATAAAAGAAAACCCGTACTCGGCGGGTTCACATTCATTCAAATTACGCTTACTTCTTGGTGTTCTGCTCCGACATTTCCATATATCGCCATGCTAACTTTGTCTCGATCTTCCTGTGATTTTGCTGCAATGTTGAAAACAGATTTATCTAATCGCTTATAGTCTTAGACATTTCGAATTTTTCACCGATTGGCTTTAGCTCATCAATAGCCTTATAGATTTCGTCATTTGATGGTTTTTTACCAGAATAAGCATAGTTGTAAGCATAAAAAACATCTCCTCTGGTATCCTTGAGCTCCATAACAGGAACCTTTTGAACTTTTCCATTGTTATTACTTATTGGGATAAACTTGGAGTCATGTTGGCTTGAATACAACCTTGGCTCTTTTCCTTCTTCAAAAATCATTCGCTGATACATGAGCTTATCCTCGTAATTCATCAAATAATTAACAACAAAAAGTTAGTGTGATTGTACCTAATAATGCTTTTGCTTTCTGCTGTGGATTTAACCAGCTATCATTCCTCCTGCTGAGGTGCTGCCGCAACTCGCAAAGCATCTTCAAGATTTGTGACGTATTCAGAGATGGCCACCTCATCCTCTCCAAACTCATAGAGCACGTCAAGCAGCGCCAGCACGGTGGCGGGGTTAGCGGCGGCAATAAATTCCGCGTCACGTTTCTCAACAGTATGGGCCAACGTCACTTCTTCACCGCAAAGAGAAAATGGCGTTACCGTGATGCCATTGAACAGTGATGAGGTGCGGCGCCAATTCCCCGGCGTAGCCCTCTCAGCCACTTCACGAAGCGCCCGTTTGTCGATGTTGCTCATTGGGCTCCCCCCTTGTTGATGCTCATTTTGGATGCTCCATAAACCTGCATTACCGGGCTTTTCTCCAGCACCGGCAGCGCTGAAAATCCCGTTACCTGACTACTGCTGTATCGCCTGAGGTCATAATCAATCACCGCACGCTGGTCTCGGAAAATGCCGCAGCGGCCATGACGAATGAAGCCGCCTCGCTCCAGCGCGATACGCAGATATTTCTCCGCCGTGGTTCGGTGCACGCCAAAAATCGCAACGACGTCGTTCGTCGTGATGCGCCCCTGCTCTTTCACCAGACCGATAATCCGCTCAAGAATAATCATCCGTTCGCTTTGTGTTTTAGGTCGGGCCATTTTTAACCCCTTATTTCACAATCCGGAGGTGGCTAACGTTTTTCCGGTAGCTTTCCCAGTCAAAATTCACCCACATCCCTCCGTCCATCTGGAGGCGATCGATAACCCTCGCGCCCAGTGAATCCAACAGCCCCTCGTGGTTAAGATTCGTCAGAACGCCAACAGGTCGCATCGATGAGAGACGGCGATCGATAACCTGATTGAGAATGACCTTCTCACCACTGCTTCCGCGCTGAATACCGACTTCATCCAGTACCAGCAGGTCAACTTTACAAAGGTCATCAAGCAGGGACGCTTCTGATTGCCCACCGTCGTAGCACTCACGAACCCTGAGCATCAGGTCAGGAATAGTTACCACCAGAACGCTATGACCGCCGGCCAGCAGATGATTTCCGATTGCCGCCGCAAGATGGTTTTTCCCGGTTCCCGGACCACCGCTGAACACAAAGCTCGCAAATCCACTACCGAAGTTCTGGGCATAACTTTTTGCCATCGTGTACGCTTTTCGCTGCCCCTCCCCGCTTACTTCGTAGTTAGCAAACGTACAGCTACGATGGAGATCCTGAATGCCAGATCGCCCGAAAATCTTCTCGGTGCGGGATTTCTGATTCATCCTGTCAAGCTCTTCACTGCGTTTACGCCCTTCGGCTTCCTGCCATGCCCGCCACTCATCAGCAGTCGAGAATTTCGGCTGCACACTGGCTGGGATAATTCTTTTCAGGCGATCAAGCGCACTGCCAGTACCGATTACGTTTTTCATCGTTACCCCCTGAATCCGGTAGGAATGGTTTTGTCTGGCGCAGAAATGTGGTTCACATCTCTGCCAGCTCTTCGGTCGTTGAGAGCGAACTTCGGTTTGAATAGTCCCTGGTAGCCGTTGGCAATGCTTGTGTTGATGACGTTTACCGGATCGTGGCCTTCATCCAGGCACTCCTTCAGAAGCCTGAAAGCTTTTGTTACCGTCAGTTCGGTTTTTATGGGCTTTCCGGATTGCTGGCGGTATGTGACCCATTCGTTCCACGACGCAGCATTCAGCCATTCGGGAACAGGAATACTCAACGGATCAAACTTCACTTTTCCCTTAGGGGGATTAAAGGGGGTTAGATCTTTTATATTTGTCTTTGGAATAATGTCTTTGGTGTTCCCTGTTTTCGGGGATGCCCTTCCCTCTTTTCGGGGATAACTATCCCCGTTTTCAGGGATGGCTGAATGGGGTAAAACGCTATCCCTGTTTTCAGGGATAACTATCCCCGTTTTCGGGGATGCCCTTCCCCCTTTTCGGGGATAACTATCCCTGGTTTCAGGTACAGAAATAATCCATGTGGCAATTTCATCATCAGGAAAAGACACCGGACATTTTGAGCAATGTGGCTTGGAATAAGCCCATTTATCCAGGTTTGTATTAATCCCTATGTATCTTGTTTGACCAATACGGCGCAGGATAATGATGTTACGATAGGCAAGACTCAGCACCGCTTCGGATACATGCTTTACCTTCAGTGTTGTCTTATCTGCAATGAGGCTGTTGGCAATACGATCTGATTTTTTCGACCAGCCATAAGTCAGCCGGATAATCGCATTCAAAACACGGAACTCACGCCCCGATAGTTCAACGATACACAAGGCGTCCTGGATCTGATTAGCTAAACGTAAATAGCCATTTTCCAGATCAGCCATACGGCACTCCTGTTGCGTCGGTATCGGCGCAGGGAATTTGTATATTTCAGCGGTATTTGACATACTCATCTCCGCAATTACCTACCGTTTTTGCACCAGAAAGCCGTTGGTGACCCCTCACCGCGGCTTTCGCCTTTTTAGTTGCTGCCATTTTCAGTCCCACCCCAGCGCATCCGGCCTGGCTCGTTCAGCCTTTAGCCCGGCATCAGCGAGAATCTCTACTGCTGTGAGATAGTTTCTGGATACCAGTACCGCTTCCGGTGGCGCGGCCTGAATCCCAAGAAAAGCCAGCTCTTTCGCCATGTTGCAGAAATATCCCTCAGCTTTACGCCTGCTGACTGTCGACTCGCTGATGCCCATATGCTCGGCGTATGATTTCTGCCCTACTGATGCAAGCCGGTTGAGCAGGACGCTCTCTATCTCAATCGGGTTGATTTCTGGTGGGTCTAACTTTCGTGCAATTGCGTTCTCCATGGGTAAATATCCTCTATGGTTATTTGGCTGATGCCTCTTGGCTTGGTAAGCCATCGGTTGGGTTTGGGTATGCTGCTGGGTCAATCTCGTGAGGAGTGACTTTCCATTCAAGAATTTCACATAACGGCAGGATGCGACGGGGAGGAATTACTCCTTTTCTCAGCCACTTGCCTACAGCTTGAGACGAGATACCAAAATGTTCGCCGATGCTCATTTGAGTCATGTGGTTACTGATTTTGATTTTTAATTGGTTGTCCATTTGGCTCTCCAGTTCTACGAGTTGGTAGCTGGAGATTATCACGTAAAACTTTAGGTTCCAACAAAAATCAATCTAATAGTTCCAATGAATAAAGAAACTGAAGGTTGTAAAATGTGAATATGAACAAAAATCTTCATCCCATTTTCGCCAAGCGTATCCAGCAAGTTCTGGATGAGAACGGCTGGTCTATGGCTGACCTCTCACGGCGCGTAATGCTTTCTCACACATCTGTGAGAAAGTGGGCCTCTGGCACGTCTGTAGCCAGCGGAGAGCGCTTGAAAAGGTTATCGGCGGTGACCGGAAGGCCTGAATATTGGTTCTTCATGGAGCCAGGGGATGAAAGTGAAGGCGAAAGGGCTGAACCTAAACCCAGAGTCCTTGATGAAAAAGAAGAAACATTGCTTTCTCTTTTCAATCAACTCCCGGAAGCAGAGAAACTGCGTGTTATCCTCCATACAAAAGCAGTCCTCCAAGAGATGGATCTGCTGAAGAACAACGTTTTTGATCTAATTAACGACCTCAAAAAATAGAACCAAAGAACTCATCCATACAGGTAGCACCTCTTTAGGTGCTATTTTTATGCTCCAAGATAGAACTTTTAGTTGCACTTTTTGCTTTACAAATCGAACCTTTGGTTTTATCGTTAGTTTCATCGACAACAAGCGCATCGTTGTCAGGTGTAAAACGTTCCGCTGGCCGGCGATAAGGCAAACGAGGGTGAGAATGATTGATTTCGCACGTAGACCAGCTCGACAGCAGGCTGTCCCGCTCAACCGGATTGAGGTTTTAATCCGCCGCCTCTGCTACCTGCTGGCGCAGAAAGGAGATCCGGATGCTTAAACAATGCGGTTACTGCCGCAAATCCATTGATGAAGGCAAAGAAGTAAAAAACACACTTCTCTATCGCAACGGCTCGCAACTGGCGAGCAAAGAAAAGGAATATTGTTCCAGGCAGTGTGCTGAATACGACCAGATGGCGCACGAAAGTTAAATAGTAGATCCGAAATATGAAATGAAAAATTCGCCATTAATTTGGCGTGGCTTCATACACCCTGAATTTAAGACTGGAGAAATTATGGAAATCGTAAAAATCGAAATGAACCTGAAAGCAGTTAATAAGAGCATTGCTTTATTCAATTGCGAAAATCTCGACGGTGGATATGTACTCGGAAAGTTCGACAGTCCTCATTGTGCTGTAAAAGCCATTTCGCTGCTCACAGTCAAGGTAAGTGATGGAGAACAAGCAGGGTTTGGTAATTACCGAAGTTACAAGCTTGATTACTCAGAAAAATTTTATCAGACCATCCATTAAGAAAACGCCCACCGAAGCGGGCGTGCCCTGTCCGGTCCAACCGACCAAAGCGAACCGGACCTAACAACCAGATATATCGGGGTGCTGTTAAGGCACCTCCATTCTACACGAATTGAGGACAAAACAATGAGTGGAACTAATCCTGTATTTTTAGTCCGCAAAGCAAAGAAATCATCAGGCCAGAAAGACGCTGTACTCTGGTGCAGTGATGATTTTGAAGCGGCAAATGCAACACTGGATTATCTTCTGATTAAATCCGGTGCGAAGCTGAAAGATTATTTCAAAGCTGTCGCTACTAATTTCCCTGTCGTTAACGAGCTGCCGCCGGAAGGCGAACTGAGCCTCACTTTCTGCGATTACTATCAACTCGCTAAAGACAATATGACCTGGACGCAAATCCCCGGCGTCACCCTGCCATCATCTGAAGCCGCCGCCGCGGCGCGCCAGCATATCGTCGATGGTGTTGATACCGAAACAGGCGAAGTGCTGGAAGACCACACCGAAAATTTTGGTAACGAAAGCAACAGCCCTGCCCAGGCAACAGCCCCAGCCCCCGAGCTGACTGTTGTCGCAACTATGCCTCTCCGTCACCGCGTTCTTGCTCAGTACATAGGTGAAGGTGAGTATCTTTATCACGTCGACGCCTCCCAGAAAAAAGAAATTCTGCGTCTCGAAATGGACACCGATAATTCATATGTCCAGAACCTGCTGCTTGCCGCCGAGAATGTTGAAGCGTTCAAGAAAGCCATTGAACATGACATTCACAAAATAGTGAATGCCGTTAAAAAAGTATTCCCTGTCGATGGAAAAACTCCTGAACTGGCGACTGTTATCCAGTTCCTTAAAACATGGTTCGAGACGGAGCATATCGATCGCGGTTTGCTCGTTAAGGAGTGGGCGAAAGGCAACCGTGTATCGGCTATTCAACGCACTGAAAGCGGCGCCAACGCTGGCGGTGGCAATAAGACTGACCGTAACCCTGATTACGAACACACTCTCGATACTCTGGACGTAGAGATTGCAATGGCCACTTTGCCTATGGACTTTAATATCTATGAGCTACCTGGCAGCGTTTACCGTCGCGCAAAAGAAATCGTAAAGAAAAAGGAAAGTCCGTTCAAAGAATGGTCCGCAGCACTTCGCGCAACGCCCGGTATCCTGGATTATTCCCGCGCCGCTATTTTCGCGCTGATCCGAAGCGCACACCCTGAGTTTTATCACTACCCCGGACGCCTTCAGGGGTATATCAACGCCAACTTAACGGAGACTGATCACGAGAACCCCACCGAGGAAGCTCTCACGGCTGCCCGACACACTCCGGAAAAAGACGCGGTAGAAGAAGCCAACCGACAGCTTGCCGCCGCGCGCGGTGAATATGTGGAAGGCATCAGCGACCCGAACGACCCAAAATGGGTGAAAACCGGGACAAGCCAGCCGACCACCGAACCTGAACTGGTTAAAAATGTTGGCAACGGTATTTTCGACGTGTCCGCTTTAATGCAGAACTCATCAACTCATGGCACAGAAACGAATCCGGAGACCACCAGCAATGTGCAGGTTCAAAAAGCTGACAGTGATGAAAAACAGGCTGGTGATGCGGTGCAGGCAGGCGAAGACGATCTGGGTACTGGTAAAGAAGCAGTTACCGTAGAGAACCAGAATCAGGCTGAGGCGCAACAAAACGTACCGGAATCGCAACAAGAAGAGCCAGAAGCAGCCTGGCCGGAATACTTCGAGCCGGGCCGCTATGAAGGTGTACCAAACGAAGTTTACCACGCCGCCAATGGGATCAGCTCAACTCAGGTGAAAGATGCTCGCGTGTCGCTGATGTACTTTAACGCGCGTCACGTAGAGAAAACTATCGTCAAAGAGCGCTCTCCAGTGCTTGATATGGGCAACCTGGTACATGTTCTGGCTCTACAGCCGGAAAACCTCGAAGCGGAGTTCAGCGTAGAGCCGGAGATCCCTGAGGGTGCTTTCACCACCACCGCCACCCTGCGCGAGTTCATCGACGCGCACAACGCCAGCCTGCCAGCGCTGCTGAGTGCTGACGATATCAAAGCGCTGCTGGAAGAGTACAACGCCACCCTGCCGTCGCAGATGCCGCTTGGAGCTTCGGTAGATGAAACCTATGCATCGTATGAGCAGCTTCCCGAAGAATTCCAGCGCATTGAAAACGGCACCAAACATACAGCCACGGCGATGAAAGCCTGCATCAAAGAGTACAACGTCACCCTGCCCGCGCCGGTTAAAACCAGCGGCAGCCGTGACGCGCTGCTGGAGCAACTGGCAATAATCAACCCTGACCTGGTCGCTCAGGAAGCGCAAAAATCGTCGCCGTTGAAAGTCTCTGGCACGAAGGCCGATCTGATTCAGGCCGTGAAATCAGTCAACCCGGCAGTGGTATTCGCCGACGAATTGCTGGATGCGTGGCGGGAGAACACCGAAGGGAAAGTGCTGGTCACCCGCCAACAGCTCAGCACCGCGCTGAACATTCAGAAAGCCCTGCTGGAGCACCCGACCGCCGGCAAATTGCTGACTCACCCAAGCCGCGCTGTCGAGGTTAGCTATTTTGGGATTGATGAGGAAACCGGGTTGGAAGTTCGGGTACGCCCTGACCTTGAGCTCGATATGGGCGGCCTGCGCATTGGCGCCGACCTGAAAACTATCAGCATGTGGAACATCAAGCAGGAAGGCCTGCGTGCGAAGTTGCACCGGGAAATCATCGATCGGGACTATCACCTGAGCGCGGCCATGTACTGCGAAACTGCGGCGCTGGACCAGTTTTTCTGGATTTTCGTCAACAAAGACGAGAACTACCACTGGGTCGCCATCATTGAGGCGTCTACCGAGTTGCTGGAACTTGGCATGCTGGAATACCGCAAAACAATGCGAGAGATAGCAAACGGCTTCGACACTGGTGAATGGTCAGCGCCTATCACAGAAGACTACACCGACGAACTGAACGATTTTGATGTGCGCCGCCTTGAAGCGTTGCGCGTACAGGCATAAGGGGAAAATCATGGAAAACACAAATATTGTTACCACTGAGCAGCAGGCACCAAACACCATTTCTGCCAGTAACGCAATTTTTAACGTTCAGGCACTGGGTCAGTTAACAGCTTTCGCTAACCTGATGGCAGACTCACAGGTGACGGTACCGGCACACCTTGCAGGGAAACCAGCCGACTGTATGGCTATCGTCATGCAGGCTATGCAATGGGGCATGAACCCTTACGCTGTGGCTCAGAAAACACACCTGGTTAACGGTGTTCTTGGTTACGAGGCACAACTGGTCAACGCAGTAATCGCAAGCTCCAGTGCCATTCATGGCCGTTTTCATTACCGCTATGGGGGTGACTGGGAGCGCTGCACCAGGACACAGGAAATCACACGCGATAAAAACGGTAAAAATGGGAAGTACACCGTCACTGAGCGCGTTCGTGGCTGGACAGATGAGGACGAGATCGGCCTGTTCGTTCAGGTTGGTGCCATTCTGCGAGGTGAATCTGAAATCACCTGGGGAGAACCTCTTTACCTCTCCGGCGTTGTTACCCGCAATTCTCCGCTATGGGTTTCAAACCCTAAACAGCAAATTGCCTATCTGGGCGTTAAATATTGGGCTCGCCTGTACTGCCCGGAAGTGATCCTCGGCGTGTACAGCCCTGATGAGGTTGAGCAACGAGAAGAACGCGAGATTAACCCTGCTCCAGTCCAGCGCATGAGCGTACAGGAAATCACCAGCGAGGTTAGCACCAGGACCAGCGCGCAGGAGTCGGCAGCTAACGTTGATGCTGTTGCCGACGATCTTCGCGAACGCATTGATACAGCAAGTTCCGTTGATCAGGCAAAAGCAATCCGTGCGGATATCGAATCACAGAAAGCGTTGCTGGGTACTGCGCTGTTCACCGAATTAAAAAACAAAGCAGTGAAGCGCTATTACCAGGTCGATGCACAGAACAAAGTCGAGGCAGTGATCAACTCAATTCCAAACCCTGGCGAACCGGAAGCCGCAGAGATGTTTGCTAAAGCTGAAAGCACGCTTGGCGCTGCTAAACGCCATCTTGGCGACGAACTGCACGATAAGTACCGCGTCACCCTGGACGATATGAAACCGGAATACATCGGCTAATTGCATCGGGAGGGGTTACGCCCTCCCGCCTGAGGAGGTTTTATGCGCCTTATAAATCGCAGTAAGCAATCGCCATTGGGCCGTCGCGCATGTGATGTTGCACTGGCGGCGCATCATGAAAAGTTCGGCGATTACGGCAGACAAAAGCACGTTACCAATTACACCGTTGTAGTGGATGGCGTAAAGGTGCCTGTTGAAGTAGTTAACCGGGCCACCAGCTACGTAGCCACCGCAATGATCGGCGTCCGGAAACTTAGAAATCTGCCAGCACAGGCAAACTGAATATTAGCGATGGCCCGCTGCGGGGCCACTGGAGAAAACGATGAGCAACATTATCCAACTGACGCCAAACAAGTGGGTTAGCGAAAAAGTTCTGATTGCGGTTACCGGGCTTAAGCCCGGAACCATTACCCGCGCCAGAAAAGAATCCTGGATGCTGGGCCGCGAGTACCTGCACATTTCACCAGACGGAAATCCGAAGCCTTCGAGCGAATGCATATACAACAGAGAAGCCGTTGATCAGTGGATCGAGGCGCAGAAAAAAAATCAACCAGGTGCGAAGACAACATGAAAAGCTGTACACTCGTCAATGCTCCTGGACGTCAGGAGGGATTAATGGCTAATGCATCATACCCGACAGGCGTCGAAAACCACGGCGGTTCGCTCCGCATCTGGTTTCTGTATAAAGGTAAACGTGTCAGGGAAAACCTTGGTATCCCTGACACTGCAAAAAATCGCAAGATAGCTGGCGAACTGCGTTCTTCGGTTTGTTTTGCGATAAGGATGGGGAATTTTAACTATGTGGAAAAATTCCCAAACTCACCGAACCTTGCCCGGTTCGGTCAGGATAGAAAGGAAATTACTGTGCTGGAGCTTACCGAAAGATGGTCCGAGCTGAAGAGAATGGAGATCAGCTCTAATACCATGAGTAGGTACGAATCTATCATAAAAAACATGCTTCCACTCATCGGCGAAAACAAAATGGTTTCTGCGGTGACTACTGAGGATTTGCTGTATGTCAGGAAGGAGTTGCTGACGGGCTTTCAGGTAATGAAGAAGGATCACCGGACTCAGGTTAAAGGCCGGAAATCGTCCACAGTGAATAATTACATGATGCTGATGGCCGAGATCTTCCAGTTTGGAACAGATAACGGCTATGCAAAGGAAAACCCGTTTAGCGGAATTAACCGTCTCAAGAAAGCGAAAGGGGAACCAGATCCACTCACGACAGACGAGTTCATCAGGTTTATCCAGGCATGCGGACACCAGCAGATGAGAAATCTCTGGTCACTGGCAGTCTATACCGGAATGAGGCATGGGGAGTTGTGCGGTCTGGCCTGGGAAGATATCGATCTGCATGCCGGGACGATCATTGTGAAGCGCAACCTTACCCAGACGGATGAGTTCACCCTGCCAAAAACCGACGCAGGTACTGACAGGGTGATATATCTCATTCAACCAGCTATTGATGCCCTGAGGAATCAGGCCCAGTTGACACGCCTTGGCCGGCAGTTTGAGGTTGAAGTGAAGTTGCGGGAATATGGACAATCTGTCATTCAGCCCTGCACGTTCGTATTCAGCCCTCAATGCGTCAAACGTGGACCTCGCACAGGATATCACTACGCGGTTAATTCCATTAATAAAATTTGGGCCCCGATAATCAAGCGTGCCGGCATTCGTTACCGTAACGCGTATCAGTCACGACATACCTATGCATGCTGGTCATTATCAGCTGGTGCTAACCCAAACTTTATAGCAACGCAGATGGGGCATACCGATGCACAGATGGTTTACAAGGTGTATGGAAAGTGGATGTCAGAGAAGAGCGCAGAACAGGTTTCTCTGCTCAACCAGGCACTTTTCCGCTATGCCCCATCACTGCCCCAAAGCATGGTAGCAGCGCAGTAGAAATCCTTAAATTCAAGGGGTTAGCAGTCGCATCGCTACATTTTTATAACATGGGGCACGAAATGCGCTCGACCCTAAAGACAGCTTATGGTGTGATCGGGGTTCAATAAATCGCTAAACAAGGTATACTCCAGCGGTTTTCTTAGTTGTTTATTGTACTAAACGCTCCCGTGAGAGGACGCAACAGCGCACCTATGACACAATTCGCTTCTCCTGTTCTGCACTCGTTGCTGGATACAGATGCTTATAAGTTGCATATGCAGCAAGCCGTTTTTCACCACTACTATGATGTGCAGGTAGCGGCTGAGTTTCGTTGCCGTGGCGACGACCTGCTGGGTATTTATGCCGATGCTATTCGCGAGCAGGTGGACGCGATGCAGCACCTGCGCCTCCTGGAGGACGAGTTCCAGTGGCTCTCCGGCCTGCCCTTTTTTAAACCGGATTATCTGAACTGGTTACGCGAGTTTCGCTATAACCCAGCTCAAGTCTGTGTCACCAACGATAACGGCAAGCTGAATATTCGCTTAACCGGCCCGTGGCGTGAAGTCATTATGTGGGAAGTGCCGCTGCTGGCCGTGATCAGTGAGCTGGTTCATCACTACCGCTCGCCAAACGCGGGTGTTGATCAGGCGCTCGACGCGCTGGAAAGTAAGCTGGTTGATTTCACTGCGTTAACCGCCAATCTCGATATGTCCCGCTTCCACCTGATGGACTTCGGCACCCGCCGCCGTTTCTCTCGTGAAGTGCAGCAGGCGATAGTTAAACGTCTCCAGCAGGAGTCATGGTTCGTCGGCACCAGCAACTATGATCTCGCGCGTCGCCTGGCGCTGACGCCGATGGGCACTCAGGCGCACGAATGGTTCCAGGCGCATCAACAAATCAGTCCGGACCTGGCGACCAGCCAGCGTGCCGCGTTGGCCGCCTGGCTTAACGAATATCCGGACCAGCTTGGTATCGCCTTGACAGATTGCATTACAATGGATGCGTTTTTACGCGATTTCGGCATTGAATTCGCCAGCCGTTATCAGGGGTTACGCCACGACTCAGGAGACCCTGTCGCATGGGGCGAAAAGGCGATTGCCCATTATGAAAAGCTGGGGATTGATCCGCTGACAAAAACGCTGGTCTTTTCAGATAACCTTGATCTGCCAAAGGCGGTCGAGCTCTATCGCCATTTCGCCTCTCGCGTGCAGTTAAGCTTCGGCATCGGTACCCGCCTGACCTGCGATATCCCTCAGGTAAAACCGCTCAATATCGTGATTAAGCTCGTGGAATGTAACGGAAAGCCGGTGGCTAAACTTTCCGACAGCCCCGGTAAAACGATCTGTCATGATAAAGCGTTTGTGCGCGCGCTGCGTAAAGCGTTCGATCTCCCGCAGGTGCGTAAAGCAAGTTAACCATGCCTGTGCGAAGCGCCCGGAAAGTGGGCGCTTTGTTACTCTTCTGACCATCTTACCTGTTCTGGCCGCGATGGTTACTCCTCTTTCCCTTCACTCTTCGACATATTTACGTGCGTAATTTGCGTTGTTTTTTCAGAATTAGTGTCCCGCTGTGTACGCGTTCTGAATAAATTGAATTCGCTAATAAATTCTTTACGCAGCAAGAACAGAGCAATTACGTTGGGGATAACCAGAAAACCGACAGCAATATCAGCCATTAACCAGATTACCGGGATTTCCATATTAACGGCAATCAGTGGCGGCAAAAAATATAGCCATTTAATGATGCGTTCTAGCTTATCGCCAAAGATATAGTTTATCGAAGTGCGAAATTTAATATATGAACCAAGATAAGAAGTAAACAGAATCAACGCCACACCGAGACAGAGAACCTGAACAATAATCGGATGCCATGTTTCTTTTAAGGCGGCAAAGATAATCTGAATACCTTGATAACTGGCGTCTGTCCACATACCAGAAGCAAGTACAGCAAATGCGGTAAAGTTACAGGTAATCATTGAGACAAAAAATACTTCCACTGCCCCCCACATTCCCTGACGGAAAGCATAATCCACGTTGGCAGTAGCATGTACTGTGGCCGAGGTACCCATGCCGGCTTCGTTAGTGAATATTCCGCGACTGGCTCCTTTACTGATGGCCATCATGATGGTTGACCCGACAAAGCCACCGGCTGCTGGCGCAGGGGCAAAGGCATAATAGAAAATACTTTTTATAACCTGTGGGATAGCCTCGATATTCAATACCACTACACCAGCGGCACCAATGAAATAGGCAATGGTGATCGGTGGAAGTGCAATCGTACAGAATTTACCAAGACTGGAGAGTCCTTTTAAAATAACCAACGCGCCTACGATGACAATAAATCCTCCGATGACGCTTGTTGGGATGTCAAACGTATAGTGAATGACCGCCGCCATCGTATTAGTTTGCACAAAACAGGCATCCGTAATAACCAGAATCATTAATGCAAACGCATATAATCCTGCCAGGGGATGCCATTTTTTATTGAGCCCTTTCTTAATATAATGCATTGGGCCGCCATAATATTCGCCATTCTCACCTTTACTTCGGTATTTCACCGCCAGCGTCACTTCAACCATTTTGGTCATCATACCCACGACCGCAATGATCCACATCCAGAAAATTGCTCCAGGCCCGCCAACCGCAATAGCCGCAGCAACACCTGCGATCGTTCCCGCGCCTAATGAGCCGGATAGCACAGTGGCAGCCACCTCTATTGATTTTAAGGATTTTTTAGACGCTACCTCGCCAGTAGTGTTTTGTTTATTTTTTCCGGCAAGTGTACCAATTGTATTACGGTAAATGTCTTTTAAATTAATAATCTGGAAAAAATTGAGGCGTACTGTAAAATAAAAACCAATGCCGATGACACACAAAAATAATGGGCCACCCCATAGAAATTCAAAGAGTTGTGAAAGTTGCTCTAACATAATGACCTCGGATTTAAATTAATTCGTTCAGTCTCAGAAATAATCTTTCCAGTTCAGCGTAATCCTGAATTTTGCCAACAACACTAAACTGGAAAGTCAGCGGGTAGGAGCATCCCTTACTCACTAAATGCCGTTTTAATGGTATATTGTTATAAAGTCTTGCTTCCTGCATTAGGTTTATTATGCGTATAAAAAACGCATTTTTACATGCTACCTTTATTATCTAATTTTTTAGTCGTAATGTTTAAGCACTGCGTCCGTTCCAGACTATATCTTCATAAATATCTGGGGACGTATCACCTTCGGTGCTAATAAGCAGAACATGAGCACTGGCATCAAGCTGTAAGCGATTAGCAAGATCCTGATAATGCATATTGTTCATCAACTCATAAAGTAACCCTACGCCAATAGCTCCGGACTCGCCGGAAATAAAAGGCGTATCCGTACCTGGACGCGGCGCGGCAGAAATACGCATACCCTTAGCCGCCAGACAGTCATCAGCGGAAATAAAACAACTGGTGTTGTCCCGAATAATAGGCCAACTGATAATATTCGGCTCCCCACACGCAAGCCCGGCCATTATCGTCGCCATATCGCCAGTGACGCAGTGAGGTTGACCATCATCCATAACTGCGGATTGATAAAGACAGTTGGCCTGATGCGGCTCAACCACAATAATATTAGGGATATTTTCCTGCATTTTTTCAACAAAATAACCCATAACACTGCCAGCAAACGATCCCACCCCCGCTTGTAAAATAAGATGGGTTGGCAACGGACTGTTTGTTTCTGCGAGCTGCTCATAAGCTTCAACCGCTAGTGTCATATAGCCTTGCATAATCCATGTTGGGATCTCTTCATACCCTGTCCAGGCTGTATCCTGCAAAAGCACCCAGCCTTTTGTTTGCGCCATTCTATGGGCCAGTCGCACTGCATCATCGTAGTTCAGATCGGTGATGGTGCATTCAGCTCCATGATGGCGAATATTCTCTGCCCGGATTAACGATGATCCTTTAGGCATATAAACGACGGCTTTTAGACCTAATTGCTCTGCCGCCCACGCCACACCACGGCCATGATTGCCATCCGTCGCGGTAACAAAAACACAATCTTTAATTTTTTCTTTAATCTCAGGAGTATTAAGGGCAGCAAAACTTAACGAGTTAATATCACATTGCAATTTATCAGCGAGATATTTTCCTACAGCATAAGAGCCGCCCAGACCTTTAAAAGCATTCAGGCCAAAACGCCAGGACTCATCTTTAATATGGATGGACCCTAGTCCAAGCCGCTGGCTTAGATGCGCCAGATTATGTAACGGCGTGACGGCATAATTGGGTAATTTTTTATGAAATGCTAACACCTCATGCCCAACATTTCCGTTAAGCAAACTTAAGGCCGCTCCTGTACCATATTTTTTCCGACGTGTATTAAACTGATATTTAATAAGCTCATGCATAATGATACCTTTTGTTAAAGTTTATTTATTGAAATAATATATTTTTGTCAATTATTGAGTAGAAACAAGCAAAGAACTCGCGTTTTGTGGCTGTAGTAGTGGTTATCCTCACTTTAATAAACGTACTGATAAAAGAGTCGCACAATATCTATTACGTCCTTTTCTTTATTCCGCTGATTATGATAGTACTATGCTTATTGCTGTTAAATGGCGCGAAAATGCCCATCGTCGTGCAATTTTCACCTTTTTTTAACGGCCTGGACGCGGCAAAATTGCGCACAGTGATAGTCATCACATTAAAGAGGTTATTTGCGATATGAAGCTTGACGCCTGGGATAAAAACATTCTGACATTATTGCAGCGCGATAATCGTCTTTCTCAGCGGGAAATCGCCGAACAGGTCAATCTTTCACCTTCGGCAGTGAATCGTCGTATCGCGGCACTGGAGGAGGCGGGCATAATTAAAGGCAATGTCAGCCTTATTGATGCTGGCAAAGTGGGACGCCCGGTCACGATTGTGGTGCAGGTGGTGATCGAAAACGAGCGATTCAATTTACTGGAAGAGGCTCGTCAACGGTTTGTCAGTTGCCCGCAGGTGCAGCAGGTCTACTACGTAACGGGCGATTTCGACTTTTTACTGGTGCTCAATGTTCGTGACATGGCGGAATATGAAGCGCTTACCCGTGAGCTTTTCTTTTCCTCAGGCAATATAAAGTCTTTTAAAACGATTGTCGTGATGCAAAACGCCAAGCAAGAGATGCGCGTCCTGATCGAGTAACGTGCGCAAAGCTTGCAAAACCAGCCTAAATTCTCAATGGTTCGCGAGCAGGTGCGAACTTTTTACAGGTTTCTTTCTGAAAACCTGCTTCCAGATGCGATTTCTGCTTGTCTGATTGCAGATGCCAGGTAACATAGGAATACCCCCATTTCGGGTGGACAAGTGTTTATTTTTTCCGACTATTAACTAGAGAGAATATTATGAGCGTTGTGCCTGTAGCCGACGTACTCCAGGGCCGCGTAGCCGTTGACCAAGAAGTCACCGTGCGCGGATGGGTGCGTACCCGCCGAGATTCAAAAGCTGGCATCTCCTTCCTCGCCGTTTATGACGGCTCCTGCTTTGATCCTGTACAGGCTGTCATTAATAATTCTCTGCCCAATTATAATGAAGAAGTATTACACCTGACGACAGGCTGCTCCGTGGTAGTAACAGGTAAGGTTGTCGCGTCGCCGGGACAGGGGCAAAGTTTCGAAATCCAGGCCACGAAAGTAGAAGTCGCAGGCTGGGTGGAAGATCCGGATACCTACCCGATGGCGGCAAAACGCCATAGCATTGAGTATCTGCGTGAAGTCGCGCATCTGCGCCCGCGCACCAACCTGATTGGCGCGGTAGCGCGCGTCCGCCATACTCTGGCGCAGGCGCTGCATCGCTTCTTCGATGAGCAGGGTTTCTTTTGGGTCTCTACCCCGCTGATTACCGCTTCCGATACCGAAGGCGCTGGCGAAATGTTCCGCGTCTCAACGTTGGATCTGGAAAACCTGCCGCGTAACGACCAGGGCAGAGTAGATTTTGACAAAGACTTTTTTGGCAAAGAATCATTCCTGACCGTCTCCGGCCAGCTCAACGGTGAAACCTATGCCTGCGCGCTGTCCAAAATCTATACTTTTGGGCCGACCTTCCGCGCGGAAAATTCCAACACCAGCCGCCACCTGGCGGAGTTCTGGATGCTGGAGCCGGAAGTGGCATTCGCCGATCTGGAAGACAACGCCCGTCTGGCGGAAGCCATGCTGAAATATGTCTTCAACGCGGTTCTGGAAGAGCGTGCGGATGACATGAAGTTCTTTGCCGAACGCGTGGATAAAGACGCTATCGCTCGTCTGGAGCGTTTTGTCTCTACCGACTTCGCTCAGGTGGATTACACCGATGCGGTCGCCATTCTGGAACGCTGTGGTAAGACATTTGAAAACCCGGTGTTCTGGGGCGTCGACCTCTCTTCCGAACACGAACGTTATCTGGCGGAAGAGCATTTCAAAGCGCCGGTAGTGGTGAAAAACTATCCGAAAGAAATTAAAGCGTTTTACATGCGCCTTAACGAAGATGGCAAAACCGTGGCGGCCATGGATGTGCTGGCGCCGGGAATCGGCGAAATCATCGGTGGTTCCCAGCGTGAAGAGCGTCTGGATGTGCTGGATGCCCGTATGGCCGAAATGGGGCTGAATAAAGAGGATTACTGGTGGTATCGCGACTTGCGTCGCTACGGTACTGTACCGCATTCCGGCTTTGGCCTGGGCTTTGAACGCCTTATCGCTTACGTCACTGGTGTGCAAAACGTGCGCGATGTTATTCCGTTCCCACGGACCCCACGCAACGCCAGCTTCTGATTTTTACGTCACACTCAAGGCCAGCTATGCTGGCCTTTTTTTTCGCCTGAATGTCAGTTTTATTATCAATAAGTAAATAAAATTAATTACAACCCTCTGAATTACCACATCTTGTTACTGTATATTTCACGAAAATATTTACACATAAAAATTAATCCTTAATTTTATTGCGGATTAGATTTTTCTGCTCTAATAGCACAATTTTTCACCACAATTTCAGACATCCAGACTTCTAAATGGCTATTTTTATGAAATAGCTCGTCAGCTGCTTTTTCAGGCACAACGGTGTCGCGAACAAATAAATTCAATAAAATCATGGATATAAAAGAAAAACGATCAAATCAAAACGATAACTCAGGGGAAGTTTGACGTTGTTCACAAAGTTCCGTAAAAATAACATTTGTTTACATATTATTTCCTTTTGAAACCAAATCTTTATCTTTGTAGCACTTTCACGGTAGCGAAACGTTAGTTTGAATGGAAAGATGCCTGTCAGACACATAAAGACACCAAACTCTCATCAATATTTCTGTAAAGTTTTATTGACGGAATTTATTGACGGCAGTGGCAGGTGTCATATAAAAAAACCAATGAGGGTAATAAATAATGATGAAGCGCAAAATCCTGGCAGCGGTGATCCCTGCCCTGCTGGCTGCTGCAACCGCAAACGCAGCAGAAATTTATAATAAAGATGGTAATAAGCTGGATCTGTACGGTAAAGCCGTGGGTCGTCACGTATGGACAACGACCGGCGATAGTAAAAATGCCGACCAGACTTATGCCCAGATTGGTTTTAAAGGGGAAACGCAGATTAACACCGATCTGACCGGTTTCGGTCAGTGGGAATACCGTACTAAAGCAGACCGCGCTGAAGGCGAACAGCAGAACTCGAATCTGGTCCGTCTGGCTTTCGCGGGTTTGAAATACGCGGAAGTGGGTTCAATCGATTATGGTCGTAACTACGGTATCGTTTATGATGTTGAATCCTATACCGATATGGCCCCCTACTTCTCCGGCGAAACCTGGGGCGGCGCCTATACTGATAACTACATGACCAGCCGTGCTGGCGGTTTGTTGACCTACCGTAACTCTGACTTCTTTGGTCTGGTGGACGGTCTCTCTTTCGGTATCCAGTATCAGGGTAAAAATCAGGACAACCACAGCATTAACTCTCAGAATGGCGATGGCGTAGGTTACACCATGGCATATGAGTTCGACGGCTTTGGCGTCACCGCAGCGTACAGCAACAGCAAGCGTACTAACGATCAGCAGGATCGCGATGGTAATGGCGATCGCGCAGAATCGTGGGCCGTTGGCGCGAAATATGATGCAAACAACGTCTACCTGGCTGCCGTATATGCTGAAACCCGCAATATGAGCATTGTTGAAAATACGGTTACCGATACCGTGGAAATGGCAAACAAAACGCAGAACCTGGAAGTGGTCGCTCAGTACCAGTTTGACTTCGGCCTGCGTCCGGCAATCTCGTATGTGCAGAGTAAAGGTAAGCAGTTGAACGGCGCCGGCGGCTCGGCCGATCTGGCGAAATATATTCAGGCGGGCGCGACTTACTACTTCAACAAAAACATGAACGTATGGGTTGACTACCGTTTCAACCTGCTGGACGAAAACGACTACAGCTCCAGCTACGTTGGCACCGACGATCAGGCGGCTGTCGGTATTACTTACCAGTTCTGATCAGCAGACCCCTTTGTTTTATGCCTCAAAAACAGGACTTCGGTCCTGTTTTTTTATCTCTCTTAGAGAAAATGTGCGTCTTTCAAAAACAGGCGGGCTTTTTAGCGCTAACGGTTGGCATTTTGTAAATCTGCCGTTAACCTGATAGCGGATTTCCCTTCTGTAACTATAATGGAACCTCGTCATGTTTGAGAACATAACCGCCGCTCCTGCCGACCCGATTTTGGGCCTGGCCGATCTGTTTCGCGCCGATGACCGTCCAGGGAAAATTAACCTTGGCATTGGCGTATATAAAGATGAAACCGGCAAAACACCGGTGCTCACCAGCGTTAAAAAAGCCGAGCAGTATTTACTGGAAAATGAAACGACGAAAAACTATCTCGGCATTGACGGGATTCCGGAATTTGCTCGCTGCACTCAGGAACTGCTGTTCGGCAAAGGCAGCGCGCTGATTAACGATAAGCGCGCACGCACGGCGCAAACGCCGGGCGGTACCGGCGCGTTACGCATTGCCGCCGACTTTTTGGCAAAAAATACTCCGGTAAAACGGGTGTGGGTGAGCAACCCCAGCTGGCCGAACCACAAAAGCGTGTTTAACGCTGCCGGCCTGGAAGTTCGGGAGTACGCTTACTACGATGCGGAAAATCACACGCTGGATTTTGAAGCGCTACAAGCCAGCCTGAGCGAAGCACAGGCCGGCGATGTGGTTCTGTTCCACGGTTGCTGTCATAACCCAACCGGCATTGACCCTACTCTGGAACAGTGGCAGGTTCTGGCTGAGCTTTCCGTTGAAAAAGGGTGGCTGCCGCTATTCGATTTCGCTTACCAGGGCTTTGCCCGCGGCCTGGAAGAAGATGCGGAAGGTCTGCGCGCCTTTGCCGCGCTGCATAAAGAGCTTATTGTCGCCAGCTCCTACTCCAAAAACTTCGGCTTATATAATGAGCGCGTCGGCGCCTGCACCCTCGTTGCCGCCGATGCGGAAACCGTGGATCGCGCTTTTAGCCAGATGAAATCCGCCATTCGCGCTAACTACTCCAACCCGCCAGCGCACGGCGCGTCCATCGTCGCGACTATCCTGAGTAATGACGCCCTGCGCGCTATCTGGGAACAGGAACTGACGGACATGCGCCAGCGTATTCAGCGTATGCGTCAACTGTTCGTGAATACCTTGCAGGAAAAAGGCGCGAACCGTGACTTCAGCTTTATTATCAAGCAGAACGGGATGTTCTCATTCAGCGGTCTGACCAAAGATCAGGTGCTGCGTCTGCGTGAAGAGTTCGGCGTTTATGCCGTGGCTTCTGGTCGCGTGAACGTGGCGGGCATGACCCCGGATAATATGGCGCCGCTGTGCGAAGCCATTGTCGCGGTACTGTAAAAAGCTGCCGACTGGCGTGACCGATAAAAAAGCCTGCAATGTGCAGGCTTTTTCATTCTGCTTACCAGACCGGCATCTCATCTTGCAAGAAGGGATTATGCAGACGCTCGTACCCGAGCGTAGAGAGCGGGCCGTGGCCAGGAATAAAGGTCACATCATCGCCAAGCGGCAATAATTTACGCTTAATGGCGTCAATCAACTGGGTGTGATCGCCGCGAGGAAAATCGCTGCGCCCGACGCCACCTTTGAAAATCACATCGCCGGAGATCAGCAGTTGCGACTGTTCATCAAAGAAAACCACGTGTCCCGGCGTGTGTCCCGGACAATGTAACACCTGTAACGTCACATTCCCTACGCTGACGCGATCGCCGTCGTTCAGCCAGCGATCAGGCGTCAGCGGCTGACACTCATCCAGACCAAACATGCGACTTTGCGCCGGCAGTCCTTGCAGCCAGAACTCATCTTCTTTTTCCGGACCGATAACAGGAACGCCGTAATGCTGCGCCAGTTCACTCGCCGCGCCGACATGATCGAGATGCCCATGCGTGAGTAAAATTTGCATCAACGTCACGCCGCTGGCGTCCACTTCCTGTTTAATTTTTTCCGCGTCGCCGCCCGGATCGACCAGCGCCGCCAGCCGGGTTTGTTCGCACCAGATTAATGAACAGTTCTGGGAGAACGCGGTGACCGGAATAATACGATAGTTCATACTGCTCCTTTGATTAAGCCTCGCTGATTACCAGTGCCGCGCCGGCCCGGTATCAATATGCACAAAGTTACTACGTGGGTAATATCCTACACCACCTGCGCGCATAGATAACGCCGCTTTGCGAATATTGCTCAGCGCCACGCCTTCAATATGAAAATCCATCGCCTGCCCTTTTGTATGGTAGCTTTTTTTCGCTACGCCGCTGCTACGGGCGCGTAATTCATTATTGGTATCAAGAGAACGGTAGCCTGAGATGAGCTGCACAGGTTTACGCGTCCCTAACAGCCCCTGAAGTCGGTAAAGTTGGTCAAACAGGCGGGGATCGATTGATCGGACTTTATTCGCGCGATAGTCACGGAAAAAATGGTTTAACTTTGCTAATTCATCCTGAATGTAGGCTCTTCCATCGAAAAACTCCGCCTTGATTGACTCTCCGGTATGGAGATTGTTTAACGTCAAAATGCGCGGGCGTGGGGTCGAGAGTGTGGCAAACGCTGGCGCGGGCAGGATGGCGGCGCCGAGAGCGACACCACCAAGCGCCAGCAGCTTGCGGCGATTAGCGTCAAATTTGTCCATGATAATCAGGTCTACAGGTCAATGTTATCGTTAATACACTTCTACCTTTAAGCAGACATGATACCGGCTGGCACAGACTTCTGAACGGCCCGGTCGACTTAAAGGTTGTTGTATATGCACTTCTGGCGCACGAAAGGCACCTTAACTGCCGATAAAGCCCGCGTCAAGATGGCCCTCCCCCAGCCACAACGGGGGTCTACAGCGAAACGCCCCGTTGAAGCCAAACATTAGGACAACATATTTACCAGAACTTCTTCATTTACCTGATTAATTGTTCAACCTTTGGCACAATTTGTGCGCTGGATCGCGCTGTGAGATCGTAATTGTAAATATCTGTACGATATTGCATACGTCCATCTGCGCCGACAAATGCGGTCAGATAGTAAAGATTTACTGGAATGTTCTGCCGGATATTGACATACCGCGTGTCGCCTTGCTTCAGGGCGCCTGAGATCCGCGCATCGTTCCAGCCAGCATCCTGCAAGAGCATATTCGCCAGCTCAGAGGCCTTATTGACCCGCACGCAGCCGGAACTTAACGCCCTGGCGTCACGCTGAAAGAGAGTATGGTTAGGCGTATCGTGCAGATAGATCGCATCTGAACTCGGCATATTAAATTTATAACGCCCCAGCGAATTGTGCGCGCCTGGCGCCTGCTGGAAACGGAACGGAAGATTCGATGGCGTAATGGTGGCCCAGTCAACCTGCCACGGATCGATCGCTTCTTTGCTGTTCCAGCCGCGCATCACGGTGTAGCCATGGCGCTCCAGATAGCCTGGGTCATTCCACACCTTCGGTAAAATGTCTTTACGCGCAAGCGTGGGCGGAACGTTCCACGGCGGGTTCACCACCACATTATTCAGCGCGCTGCTCATCATCGGCGTTTTACGATCGGGACGCCCGACGATCACCCTTGAAGCCAGCACCTGGTTGCCATTCTGATAGTAGACCAGCGAATAAGCGGGAATGTTTACCATAATACCGGTAGAGAGTTCCGCTGGCAGCAGGCGTAAACGTTGGATATTCAGTGCCAGTACGCCTGCGCGTTGCGCGGGGGTCATATTAAGCCAGTTACGCGTCGCCGGGCCAATAACGCCATCCGCCCCCAGCCCTTGCCATGCCTGAAAACGCTTTACCGCCTCGACCAGTTCACGATCGTAGGCGCGTGCCGCCGGAGCCGGCTTACTACGGCGGGCCGTTGGTTCGTCGTGCGCCACCGATGTTTCGTCGACCACGGCGGAGGGGCTGACGACGGCGCTATCAGCAGTGTTATCGCCGGGTAAGGCTATCTTTGGACCGCCATCCAGCATCCCCGTACGCTGTAATATTTCGCGCAGCGCAGGCACATCGTTACTCCATTGCCCCGGGCGCAGCGTCGCGGTATTGGTCAACTGCGGCCACGGGCGAGAGTCCGCCACCAGCTTCAGCAGCGCATCATGCATGGGCGCATACTGTGGGTGCTGCGGCGCCAGGCTGGCGACAAACATCGGCAACTGGCCCTCTTCCAGCGCGATTTGCCACTGGTTAATCACCGAGACTGGCGGCGTCGCCAATGCGTAAGGTTTGTTGCTATATAACCAGCGCTGGCCTTTGACGGGGATATTCGCAATGAAATGGAGATAGCCCATCATGGCGTCTGACAACACAACATCGCGCGCCATACCGTTTACGGCGGGATCGGTCAACAATGCCACCCAGGCGGTAAACTGCGGCTGGAATCCGGCAATCGCCACCTCCGCCAACTGTTGCTGGAAGGCTTTCACCGCATCGCGATTATCCCACATGGGCTTCATGTCGCGCGCGGCATACAGCAATGTCAGCTGGCTCATATAGACCGGCGTATAGCCGGAAGGAAGCTGCGACTGTAAATCAGCCCGGACTTTCTCGGCTGAAACGCCCTCCGGCAGCGGCTGAATCCCGGCCATAATCGCCGTCGCGGCTGATTGCTTCTGCGGCCCAGCCAGATCCGTCGCGGCAACGGCGCTATCGCCAGGTATCATTTCAGGCTCATCGGCCTGCGCATTGAACAGTGGAGCGAATGTTACGGCCAGGCATAAACTGATTGCCGACAGACAACGACCACACATCTTATTAAGCAACATCCCTTGCCCCCTGTTTTCGTTATCATACTCCGCATGACTGCGCTGCCCGCAGCGCGGGTCAACCGCAACCAATGCTTTTGTTTAGTATGACGAGTCAGCCTGCTCACTCGTCAGGCTTAACTCCAGTATATAAAGTTCGTTACGTTTTTGCCTAACCTAATGTAAAGAAGTTTAAAGAAAATGCACTACCCGGAGAGATTTTTCAGATAAAGAAAAAGGCGGCTTTCGCCGCCCCAGGCTAATGATAAAACAGAACTTGTTGTGCCGGATGGCGGCGTAACCGACTTATCCGGCCTTGCCTGATAAACGAGGCGCCATCAGGCACGTCATCGTTTCTGCCGTATTTAACTCGCTTCTGAAGGCGTATCTTCCGTCTGCGTACCGGGAAGCGTTTCCGGAAGCTGCGGCGCAAAGCCACGCAGCCCGACAACATGAACATGCTCAGTATTCTGAAACACTTTACGCACCAGTTTATACGTCGTGCCCTTCTCCGGACTGATGTTTTCCGGCGCAGCGATGATGAGCTGCATCTGCAAACGTTCGCATAGTTCAAACAGCGTGGCGATAGAGCGCGCATCCAGACGCGCCGCTTCATCGAGGAACAGCAGGCGACATGGCGAAATATCTTTCCCGCGCAGTCTGCGCGCTTCGTCTTCCCAGCTTTGCACCACCATCACCAGAATTGACATCCCGGTCCCGATAGCTTCCCCCGTTGATAGCGCGCCGGATTCCGCACGCAGCCAGCCGTCGGACCCACGGTTAACTTCAACTTCCATTTCCAGATAGTTACGGTAGTCCAGCAGCTCCTCGCCGATGGTCTGCGGCGTGCGTTGCCCCATATCGATCTGCGGATTCAGACGCTGGTACAGTTTCGCCAGCGCTTCGGAGAAGGTCAGACGATTGCTGTTAAACAGATCCTGGTGCTGCTCCTGCTGTTCTGAAAGCACATCCAGCAAGGTGGCATGCGTTTCACGCACGTTGACGTTTAACCGCACGCTATTCACCTGGCCAAAAGAGACGCTTTGCAACCCCTGGTTCAGCATACGGATACGGTTCTGTTCACGCTGGATAGTCTTGCGGATGATGTTTGCCACGCTGCGGGAACTGATCGCCAGCTTTTGCTCACGCGATGTCAGCTCTTCCGTCAGACGGCTCAGTTCAATCTCCATTTGTTCAATGGCTTCAACCGGATCGTCGGTACGAATAATATCCTGACGAATACGTTCGCGCAGATGCTGGTAAACGGCCACAAAGAACTGGATTTTACGTTCCGGGCGTTTCGGATCTTCCGACAGACGCAATACGTCGCGCAGATGTTCGTTATCCGCGACGGCCAGGCGCAGCGCGCCCAACGCCTTATCCGACATGGAGCGCAGTTCATCCGCCGACAGATAAGCCAGCTCACGACGGTGCAGACGGCGTTCCACGCCATTGTCTTTCACCATCCGCATGACTGCGCACCAGCCGGCTTTCGCGGTCACAACCTGCTCGCGCATTTCATGATAATCGCGCTCCAGCTTGCGCAGCTTACGGGTCAGGTTCTCCATCTCCGCTTCGCAGAAGGTGAGCGCTTTCTCAAGCTGATTGCGACGCGAACGGTTATTGCTCAACTGGGCGTGCAGTTCATCGCGACGCTGGCGGGCGCGCTCTTCCGCCCCGCTGTCGGCGCGAACGCCAATATCCTGTAATTCGCGCTGCAAATCGTTAAGCAGCTCTTTTTTCGTGTCGTAAGAGCTTTTTAGCGAGGCCAGAACCTGGCTGTACTGACTTAACTGCGCGGCATGGCTGCGCAGCGCTTCGCGGGCGCGGGTACGCTCGGCTTCCGCCTGCTCCAGCCGCTGGCGCAGCTTTTCGTTGAGATCGCTGTTGCCGCTCAGCATTTCCGCCGAGTCGGAATAGCTGAAATGCGCCCGACGTTCGACAACTTCAGCCAGAGCAAAAGCCTGCTGGCGCGCGTCGCGCTGCATTTGCTGCGACCATGCATAGTCTTCTTTTAATTGCTCAAACTGTTCCGGATCGCTTTGCAGAACGGAAACTACTGGCTCCAGTTTGGCTAACTGGTTTCCATATTGCTGCACAAATCGCGCCGCTTCCTGCGCCTCATCCAACCGCTCCTGAATTTCATCGACCCGATCGGCCAGCGTTTCATCGGCCAATAAATTCAGCCGCGGCAGCAAACGGTTAAGCGCGGAAACGCCCTCTTTGGCCTGCTCAAACTGAAGGCGCTGCTGCTGGTTGTCGCTTTCATGCGTCGCCAGCGCGCGCTCCAGCTCGACGCGACGCCCGTTCAGTCGGCGAATTTCCGCTTCCGGATCGTCCTCAAAGGCAACAGAAAGGTGGCTACCGATAAAACGGCTGAACGCCTGGTGCAAACGCTGGGTTTTCTGCACGTCAAACGAGAGCGTGGCAAAGCGCTCGGAAAGCACTTCCCGTTCCGCATGGAGACTTTCAATACGGTTCTCGCGCGCCGCACGGCCAAAAATAGGCAGCGACGGAAAACGCGAATAACGCCACTGACGGTCGGCAATTTTCACGACCACCGCCTTTTCCAGCTCGTCAACGCTGAATACGCTGTCATCAAAAGACTGCGGATCGCCTTCGATCAGGTACAGATCTTCCGGGCAGTCGGTCAGACCTTCAAGCTGTTCGGCTATTTGCGATAAATCCGGTACGACGATCGCATGGCGCGACGGACCATACAGTGCGGAAAAGTACGGCGCATCTTCAAGGCTGACATCATCGTAGATTTCCGACAGCAGTACCCCGCCAAAACGCTCCGCCAGCGCATTCAAACGCTGGTCTTCCGCGCCGCCCGGCTGGCTTAAACGTTCGATCTCTTCATCAACCGCATTTTTACGCGCGCCCACTTCGTCGCGTTCGACAATGGCTTCGCGCTCACGCTCCAGTAGCTGTTGCAGGTATTCGGTCACTTCCTGGCTGGACGTAAACTCCTCGCCGCACTGTTCGCTAAGCTGGTTCAGGCTATTCTGCGCCGCCAGCCAGACAGGAGCGCGTTGCATCAGATGCTGGATACGGGATTGCAGCTGTTCCTGTTCCTGACGCAAGGCCATACGCTGTTCGCTGGCTGACGACACGCTCTCAGACAAGGACGCGATGCGGGCTTCCAGCTCCTGATGCAACGCTTCCAGTTCGTCAATATCAAAATTTTTGCCCTGTCGCTTACAGAACTCCGCCAGCAGACGTTCCGCCTCTTGCTGCTCGCGCAGTCGCTGTTCCAGTTCGCTCAGGCGCATCCGCAACGGCTGTACCTGTTCCGCCAGATGACGCTGGTTCACGCCGTCCCGTAACAGCTCGCGCGCCACGTCCCAGGCTTCGCTACGCGCCAGCGGGCCGTTGATCGCCGCTACCAGCTGATAAGCCTGCTCAAACTGACTGTGCGCGGTTTGCGCCACGCTCATTTTTTGTTCCAACGACAGCAGTTTTTCCGTAGCTTCCTGCTCTTTTGCCTGGAAAGTATCCAGCCATTCGGCGGCGCTTTCCGGCGTTAGATCCGGCAGATGGCAAAGTTCTTTAGCGCGGGCGAGCGCTGATATCGCCTGGTTATACTGAATCGCGCGCGTTTGCTGTACATCCAGCGCCTGCTGGTAATCCGCAAGCTGGCTTTTGAGTTCATCGACTTCCAGCTCGGCGGCTTCGGCACGCGCTTCATTTTCGTCCTGCATTTCGGCGGCTTCCGCCACCACTTCGTTTTGCTCTTCGAGTCGAATCTGCAGCTCTTCAAGATCCGCTTCGTAGCGTTCAATTTTTTCCTGCTGGCGCAGCGCGGTTTGTACCAGATTCAGGTGATCGCTCGCCGCCTGGTAATCCGCCTCAAGAGAACCTTCGGCGCCGTTATGTTCGCCCAACTCACGGGCCATATCGACGTGCTTGTACTGCTCCGCCGCCAGCTGTTTGCGCGATGTGTACAGATCGCGTCGAAACGCCAACGCCTGATCAAGGTGAACCCGACGCTCATTGGCGTGGCGCATATAATCCGCCGCCACATAATCGGTGGCTTCGCTGATCAAATGCTTAAACAAATCGCGATCGGATTGGGTAACACGAATCGCTTCCAGCGTGAGTCGGTTCTCGCGCAGCGCCGCTTCCATATCCTGGAACGCCTTGCGCACGCCGCTGTTTTCCGGCAATAAATAATCGCGTAGCGACCGGGTAATGGCGCTGGAGATCCCGCCGTACAGCGAGGCCTCTATCAAGCGATAGAATTTACTACGATCGGAAGCGGAGCGCAGACGACGGGCGATAATCCCTAAGTCAAACATCAGCGAATGATAATCGGTGATGGAGTTAAACTGCTTAAACTGCACGCCTTCCATCTCGTCAAGCTTGTCTTTCAGCTCAGCAAGCGACAGTACGCGCGCCTGACGTTCGTTTAATGTCTCCGTCACCAGTTGTGTCGGCTGTACCGACATCGGCAGCCCCTGAATAGCGAACGGTTTGATGTCCACTTTGCGATCGCGCCCAGCGACCTGCTGCAGACGCACGCCGACCACCACCCGCTGATGGCGGGAATTAATGGTGTCGAGCATGGAGTAACAGACACCCGCCTTCAGCTTACCGTGCAGACCTTTATCGCGCGAACCGCTGGTGGCGCCGGCTTCCGTGGTGTTACGAAAGTGCAGTAATGTGAGATCCGGGATCAGCGCCGTGACGAACGCCGCCATCGTCGTGGATTTCCCGGCGCCGTTGCCCCCGGATAACGTCGTGACCAGTTCATCCAGGTCAAAAGTGCGGGCAAAAAAACCGTTCCAGTTAATCAGCGTTAGCGAGCGAAATTTACCGCGTTCAATCATTATTCTTCCTCTCCACTGTCCGGCTGACTCTCTTCGGTCTCATCATTAAGTTGCAGATGGTTTTCAATGGGCATCGCTTCCCCGTCGCGGATGAGACGACGCTGCGCCTCGCGAGGATCGTCGCCGGCACGGACATCCGCGCCAAAGCGGAAGACCGATTCGGTAATGCGGAATTTGCTGCTGTCGTGGCCCATAAACCATACCATGCCCAAACGACGCAGGCGGTTTAAAGAAGAACGCACCTTTTCCTGCAGTTTCTGACGATCAACGTCAGATCCCGTCGAGCGGTTATTCACCAGCTTTAGCAGTTTGGCTTCGTCCGCAAGGGTAAGCAGCTCGTCGTACAACTCCTGCTGAGTAAAGATCCCTTCGTTGGCCAGACGCTCCGGGCTAAGATAGAGGTAGCAGAGAATTTTACCGACCATCATATCCAGTTCGGATAACACCGAGCGCGGAATAAGCGTGGTAGAACGCGGACGCAGGTAGAAGAACCCCTCCGGCGCGCGAATCAACTCCACGTTATAACGCGCGTAAAACTCTTCCAGGTATTCCTGAAAATCCATCAGAAAGGCATGATTATCCAGTTCGTCCAGCCCGATGTGGCGGCCCGAACGTAATGCGCTATCCAGCGCCGGAAATAACGGATTCGCCAGCGCCTGCGCCAGCTTAACCGGCATCACTTGTTCAATATTTGTCAATGACATGCGCCTGTACCTTGGCTCCGTAATCATTAATCGGCTGCCATTTGGCTGGCAGTCCGGTGAAATCTGCTTGCGCTACGCCAAGACGTACCGCTTGATCGATAACAATACGCGCCACGTCGAAATGACGCGCGCGCGGGTATTGCGCCAGATACTCGCGCACCACCAGCCCAAGATCCAGTGGCGTTTGTCTGGTTTTGTAGATAGCCAGCTGTTCTTCAATGATGGCCGCTAACTGCTCGCGGATCTCGTTAAACTCTTCATATTCCAGATCCGGCGGCAACTCCCCGGTGACTTCATCGTCACGCAACGCCATCTCTTCATCGCGCATATCCAGCAGACGATCGGCATTCGCATAGGTTAGCGCCCAGGGATCGTCAAAATAAGTCTGCACGGACTGGCGCAACCGCTGGGCGAAGACACGGTTTTTATCCATATCGATCGCGGTACGGATAAATTTATGCACGTGACGATCGTAGCCGATCCATAAATCAATAGACTGCTGACCCCAACTGATAATGCGGTCGAGTTTACTTTGTAAGTCAAACACCAGCCTGTCGACAAAATGCAGATCGTCGTGCGTCATCGTGGCATCCTGAATGCGCAGCAGGTTAGCCTGCAGCTTATCGCCCGCCGCCTCCAGCGTATCCTGCAACTCGCGCAGCGTACCGGACGTTTCGGAAAGCAGCAGTTCACAGCTGGAAATCGCCGCCCGCCAGTCTTTATTCAGCAGTTGTGCGATATCGTCTTTCACCTGCTGCTGCTGTTCATCCATGATGCGCTGGGTGAGATCGATACTGTCGAAAATCTCCGCCACCGAATATTTCAATGGCGCGTAAACATTGCGATGCCAGTGGAACTCATCGCCCCCCTCCGCTGCCGCATCCGCCGCGCGCTTCAATTCGCCGGCCACAATCGACAACTGCATAGAAAGACGCAGCGTAGAGAATTCGCGTTGACGAATGTAGTAATCGGTGATGCCAATCCCGAGCGGGGTTAATCGGTAAATCGCATTGCCTTCAGCCTGCTCGCTGGTAAAGCGGTTCAGCAGACGTTGACGCACCATATCGTTAATCGCGTTATTAGCGCGCACGCCGATGGTTTCGCTGGTTTGCTCAAACGCATCACTCACATGGCGGAATGCATCCACCAGCTCGCCTTCACTCATCTCGCCGTCAAGGCGTTCGCCGTTCAACGTGGCGACCGCCAGCAGAAAGGAAAGTCTGTCTACCGGCAGCGAGATGGAAAAGTCGTTTTTTCTGGCCCAGGCAACCAGTTCGGGGACTGTCTGGGAAAATTCACTCATAGGTTATCCTTGCATCTGCGGCTAGCGCCGGGCTTTTAATCGCGGTGACATGAATGTAGCGCCCAAGGCTAATATACGGCTCCTGGCGGCAATAACGCGTTTCCAGTTCGACCAGGGTCTCATAACAGTCACGCTGCTGGTGTTTTTCACGCAGATAATCATGAAACACACGCACGCCGGTTTTACCGGTAATCTGCCAGCCAATCGCCTCCAGCCACTGGTACACCTGCGCGGGGTCGCGCGGGTAGTCAGGCGACAGCGTGCGCTTCTTGCGTTTAGGCATCCCCGCCTGCACGTAGTCAAAATTACCCGCCACCATATTGTGCATCAGCAAACCGTTAGCGTTATAGAACATCAACGACAGCGCGCCGCCAGGGCGCAATACTGACCAGAGCGTTTCTAATACGCCGACAGGATCGGCTACCCACTCCAGCACAGCATGAAACAATATCAGATCAACCGGGCTTTCCAAATGCGAAGCGACGTCCTGAGCCGGGCATTGTATAAAATGCATGTCTTTGCTCACACCTTTTGCCTCGGCCGCCTGCCGCGCGCGGGCGATCATTTCGCCAGACAGATCGCATAACGTCACCTGATGGCCGCGTTCCGCCATCTTAATCGCCGTTTGCCCTTCGCCGCCGCCGGCATCCAGCACCCGCAGTTTCCGCCCGCCAATCTCCTCCAGCACGCGATCCAGGTCTTGCCACAGAATGGCTTGCCGCAGTTGTCCTTTGGTCGTGCCGTAAATGTTACGGGAAAACTTTTCAGCAATGTCATCAAAATTGCGATCCTGCATCGGACTCTCCACAGGCTGGCTCAGGCGTTATCTGATAAAACCGCTATTTTGTCACAGCCGCGGCCAGAATGAACCTGTCTGGTGTAATATCACCGTTAATCCTCCGCTATATGGTTAAAAAAGGAACCAAAAAGGATGCTTTTTACGCTAAAGAAAGTGATTGGCGGTATGTTATTGCCGCTTCCGCTGATGTTGCTGATGATTGGCGTCGGCCTGGCGCTGCTCTGGTTTAGCCGCTTTCAGAAGACCGGAAAAGTATTTATCAGCGTAGGTTGGCTGGCGCTATTGCTATTAAGCCTGCAACCCGTCTCTGACCATCTGCTGCGTCCGATAGAAAACCGCTACCCTACCTGGCAGGGTCCGCAAAAGGTGGAATATATTGTGGTTCTCGGCGGCGGCTATACCTGGAACCCGCAGTGGGCGCCGAGCTCTAATTTAATTAACAACAGCTTGCCGCGGCTGGCGGAAGGCATTCGGCTGTGGCGCGCGAATCCGGGAGCCAGGCTGATTTTTACCGGCGGCGTAGCAAAAACCAATACGGTAAGCACGGCGGAAGTCGGTGCGCGGGTGGCGCAGTCACTGGGCGTACCGCGTAGCGATATTATTACGCTGGATAAGCCAAAAGATACGGAAGAAGAAGCCGCCGCCGTTAAGCAGGCCATCGGCGACGCCCCTTTCCTGTTGGTAACCTCCGCCTCGCATTTGCCGCGTGCGATGATTTTCTTTCAGCATGCCGGGCTGAATCCGCTTCCCGCGCCGGCGAATCAGTTGGCGATCGATTCGCCGCTCAATCCCTGGGAGCGGGCAATTCCGTCCCCGGTCTGGCTGATGCACAGCGATCGCGCTGGGTATGAAACATTAGGGCGACTTTGGCAATGGCTGAAAGGCATATCAGGCAAGCCAGGGGAGTAATGATTTCGCCGCAAGATCAAAATTGGTACGGTTAAAACGTCCGGTATTGACCAATTGCGCAACCTCGTCCCACAGCACATAGAGCCAACGCCGCCAGATGAAGGACTCCGCCACTGGCGCGCGTTGCAGATAATGCCAAAGCAATCCCTCCGCCAATGGATTATCCATCAGGCGAAACAGTTCGAACTCTCTCGGCGCCCACAGCATCAGCCCGGGGCCGACCATCGCCAGAAGCTGATCGCTACGGGCGTCTTTAAGCATACTGCGCAGGCAGAAGTTGCCATGCACCAGTACGCAGTTATCGTTAAACCCTTCAAATAACGAAGGAAGACATTCTCTGGTACGAAACAGAATGCGTCTGTCCTGCATCGTCAGGCCGGTATTGCTGAACTGATTTAGCGTCGTCCACAGCACCTCCACCCGCTGACGATACCAGGAAGGCCAGATATTCTCCTGAGTATGGTCTACGGCGCCAACGCAACCGCGGCTATCCTGCCGATGCCAGGCTAACAGCCCTTCGACAATCTGATCTTTTAGCTGTTCCCAGCGTTCCGGAGTGCGCGCCGGCGCCTCGACCGGCACACCGCGCAGCCGTTCCAGCAGCAGCACATCCGGACCAGGATGCTCTTCATGCGTCAATACGCCATAGATTACCGGCATCCTCACCGTACCGCTACGCGCCAGCATTGAGGTTTTCCATGCCAGTTGCTGCGCAACGCCGGGAGTGGTAAAACTTCGCGCCATCAGCGGCATCGGAATGCCCTGGCTGTCATATAATGACCACAATGCGGAATCCGCTTTCTCATTCACGCACTCTATACGGCTAAGTTTTTCACCCAACAAATGACTGAGTTCGGCCCGCAACTGTTCCATTCCAGATTACCCCCATTAGTGCTACTGCTTTAATAATGAGCGTCGTATGGACAGATGTCACCCGTATCAGATCAAGGGAAGAAAAGAAAAATGAGGAAAATCGTAACGGTACGAGAAAGCCGCCACTGATGAGCAGACGTGAGTATTCATCTTTGCGCTATCATACCGCGCTGTTCATGACCGTCTAAGACGATCATGAACAGGATCATGTTAACGCATTTCAGCGCGCACGCGCTCCAGGTCGTCGGCGGTGTCTACGCCCGTGCCGGGCACCGCTTTGGCGACGGCGACATGAATTTTTTCGCCGTACCACAGCACACGGAGTTGCTCCAGCATTTCAATATGTTCCAGCGGGCTGGGTTGCCAGCTCACGTAACGGCGGATAAACCCCGCGCGATAGCCATAAATGCCCAGGTGACGAAGGCAAGTATCCCCTACCGTTTCCAGACTTTTTGCAAAGCGATCGCGATCCCAGGGAATCGTCGCCCGGGAAAAGTAAAGCGCATAGCCTTCAGCATCCAGCACGACTTTTACCGCATTCGGGTTAAACGCTTCTTCGGCGCTGTGAATCGGCACCGCCAGCGTCGCCATGCCAACCTGGCGCTGCGCCAGATTTTCCGCGACCTGGCGAATAATAACCGCCGGGATCATCGGCTCATCGCCCTGAACGTTCACAATAACGGTATCGTCGCTGAATCCGCACTTCTCTACCACTTCCGCCAACCGTTCGGTGCCGGACTGGTGATCGGCGCGCGTCATGCACACTTCGCCGCCAGCCGCTTCTACCGCACGAGCCACGTCTTCATGATCGGTCGCGACAATAATGCGTTCCGCGCCAGATTCGCGCGCCCGCTCCAGGACATGAACAATCATGGGCTTACCATTAATATCCACTAATGGTTTGCCTGGCAGTCGGGTAGATGAAAAACGGGCCGGAATGATGACGACGAAACTCATGATTTACTCTCATCAGATGTCAGGGCGCGAGCTTCATTTTCCAGCAATACAGGAATGCCGTCGCGTAACGGGAAAGCGAGATTGTCCAGTTTGCAAATTAATTCTTGCTGTTCCTGGTTATACCAGAGTTTGCCGTTACATACCGGGCAGGCGATGATTTCAAGCAGACGATGATCCATAGTTCCTCCAGATGGACCGGATTGTGAATCCTTCAATATTAACATAATCGGTTAGGGTGCAGGGTCTATTTCCCAGCCATGACGCATGGTGCTAAACAGGCCTGGCGGACATTGTCCCAGCGTCACGCGCGATGCCCGTTGCCAGGCAGCAAACGCGCTAATCGCCTGCCAGATTCCTTTTTGCAGACTAACGCCAGGGCGAATATCGTCCTCCAGATACAGCGAGATAACCTCAAGCACCCCCGTTTTACGGTGCATTTTGGCATCCATTCGCCCGACTAAACGGCCCAGGTATAATAGCGGCAGCACAAAATAACCGTACTGGCGCTTCGCCGCAGGCGTATAACATTCCAGCCGATAGTTAAATCCGAAAAGCTGCGTTGCCCGCTTGCGATCCCATACCACAGGATCGAAAGGCGACAGTACTGCGCTATGGGTCGCCTTTAAGGCGTTATTCAGCGCCGGTTCCAGCTGCGAAAGAAGATCGGCATGAAGCCACATCCGCCCCAACGTTTCCACCTCGACCGGAATAATCTGCTGCTGTTCCGCCCGGCTCTCCCGCCATCCCTTCAGGTCAGGACGTTTCAGGCGGTAGTAATCCGCCAGCCACTGTTCACGGAAAATCCCCAGACTGCGCGCGCTATTATCCAGCATCAGGTTTTCCGCCTGCGACTGTGACAGTCCATCGCGTTCATCATCCCAGTGCGGCATCACACGGGGCGTTAAATCATATACACGTTGAAAATTACGCCGCTCAACAACCATGACTTTTCCGGCGGTAAATAAACCCTCAAGGTGGCGTTTATGTGGTTTCCATTCCCACCAGCCGCTGGCACCTTTCTGCGCATGTTCAAAATCGGCAGAACGCACCGGACCGTGCTCCTGAATATGCCGCACCAGCTGTTCTATTTCTTCCGCGTGCTCATGCATCCATGCCGCGTGATATTTCCAGCCCATCTTTTCCGGCGACAGCATACGATGGCGGATAAGTTTAAAGTCACGGCGTGGTAAGAAACAGGCCTCATGCGCCCAGTATTCCATTAACTCGCCGCGTCGCAGCGCCTCATCCAGCCAGGCCTGCGGGTACGAGCCGAGACGGCTAAACAGCACCAGATAGGGGCTACGTGCGACAACATTGATGGTATCAATTTGCAGCAACGCCATGCGTGAGATGGCGGCAAGAACATCGCCAGGCAGCGCGTTACGGCGCGGCTTTTTCAATAGCCCCTGCGCAGCAAGGTGAAGACAACGGGCCTGGGAAAGAGAAAGGTACGGCAATGACATTCATGACTCCATAAATTCATCACTGCCGCTGCATTGGGGGACGCTAGCGAACCAGCGAGGTGATATGTTGAAGCAACTTATCAGGCTGCTCACCGGACAAACGCGCATCAACCGGTAAGAACCACCAGTTATCTTCGGCAAAAGCACGGCATTTCACCGCGTCTTTTTCCGTCATTACCAGGGTCTGCCCTTCACCGACCAACGCCTGAACGTCAGCAGGGGCGAGCGTTTGATGATCGGCCAGCGGGACGCACTTTTGCGGATGCGCGCCACAGGCTTCCAGCGTGGCGAAAAAGCGCGGCGGATGACCGATGCCCGCCATCGCCACAATATTGCTCAGTTGCGCCACATCGCAACGCGCTCCCGTACGTAAGTTCACCGCCAGTCCAGGCGCTAGCTGCATGGGGATTTCGCCCGCCCGGGCGACGCCGCCATTCACGATAGCGGCGTCTACGGTTTTCAGGCGACTGGCGCGTTCGCGCATAGGACCGGCAGGAAGCCACCAGCCGTTGCCAAAACGGCGCACGCCGTCAATCACCACAATTTCAATATCTCGCGCGAGTCGGTAATGCTGCAACCCATCGTCGGTGATAATAATCTGCACATTATGCGCTGCCAGAATCGCTTTCACCGCCGCGGCGCGTTCAGGCGCTACCGCGACAGGCGCGCCGGTCCGTTGATAAATCAATACCGGTTCATCTCCCGCTTCTGCGGTTGTCGTCTCCGGCGTCAGGAGCAGCGGATAAGCGGCAGCTTTCCCGCCGTAGCCGCGGGAAACGACCCCCACGCGCACGCCACGCTGTTGCAGCTTTTCCACCAGCCAAATGACTACGGGGGTTTTACCGTTACCGCCAGCCGTAAGATTCCCTACCACAACCACCGGTACCGGCGCTCGCCAGGCGCGTTTAAAACCAAGCTTATAGCTCAGACGAATCGCCCCGCTCACCAGGCCATACAGCCAGGAGAGCGGCAGCAGTAACCGCCATAGCGGGGATTCACCCGACCAGATACGCGCAATCATTGGCCAAATTGCATCTTATGTAGCTGGGCGTAAACGCCGTGTTGCGCCAGCAGCTCGCTATGAGTGCCGCGCTCAACGATAATACCGTCTTCGACTACAACGATCTCATCCGCCTGTTCGATGGTGGAGAGACGGTGCGCAATCACCAGAGAGGTACGGTTTTTCTGCAGCTCATCCAACGCTGCCTGAATCGCACGTTCAGATTCGGTATCCAGCGCGGACGTAGCTTCATCAAGGATCAGAATCGGGCTGTCGCGCAGTAAGGCGCGGGCGATCGCGATACGCTGGCGCTGACCGCCGGAAAGCAGTACGCCGTTTTCGCCGATGATGGTATCCAGGCCATTATCCATCTTATTGATAAAGTCCATGGCATAGGCCATGCGCGCCGCCTCTTCAATCTGCTCGCGGCTGTATTCTTCCGTCCGGGCATAAGCAATGTTATTGGCGACCGTGTCGTTAAACAGATGCACGTTTTGCGAAACCAGCGCCACCTGATTACGTAGAGAGGCCAGAGTGTATTCGCGTAGATCGTGACCATCCATCAGGATGTGCCCTTCATCAATATCGTAGAAACGGGTGATCAGACTGGCGATAGTTGATTTACCCGATCCGGAACGCCCCACCAGCGCCACGGTTTTCCCGGCAGGAATTTTCAAATTGATGTTACGCAATGCCGGCACTTCACGGCCCGGGTAAGTAAACGTCACATTGCGGAATTCGAGATCGCCGGTCGCGCGGTCAATGACACGTTTACCTTCATCTTTCTCCTGTTCGCTATCCAGAATCGCAAACAACGTTTGACAAGCCGCCATCCCACGCTGGAACTGCGCGTTAACGTTTGTCAGCGATTTTAATGGACGCATCAGCGCGATCATGGAGGAGAACACCACGGTGATGGTCCCTGCCGTCAGGCTATCCATTACGCTTGGGAAGCTCGCAGCATAGAGGACAAACGCCAGCGCCAGCGAGGCAATGAGCTGAATGATAGGATCGGAAATTGACGAGGCAGAGACCATTTTCATGCCTTGCAGTCGCATCTTATTGCTGACTTTATCAAAGCGTTTAGTTTCGACTTCCTGACCGCCAAAAATCAGTACCTCTTTGTGTCCTTTCAGCATTTGTTCAGCGCTGGTAGTCACTTGTCCCATCGTGTTCTGCATATTTTTACTGATGCTGCGGAACCGCTTTGAGACAACGCGAATCGCAATCGACACAATCGGCGCTAAAACAACCAGGATGATCGACAACTGCCAGCTGTAATAGAACATCATGATAAACAATCCGATGATCGATGCCCCTTCACGCACCACGGTAATCAGCGCGCCAGATGAAGAAGAGGCAACCTGTTCTGAATCGTATGTAATACGCGACAGCAGCGTACCGGTAGACTGTTTATCAAAGAAGGCGACGGGCATTCCCATCATATGGCCAAACAGGCGACGGCGCATGGTCATTACCACCTTGCCTGACACCCATGAAATACAGTAGCTGGAGATATAGCTAGTGATGCCTCGTAATATCATCAGCCCAATAACCACCAGCGGCATCCACAGCAACACTGAGCGATCCGTTTTACCGAAACCATCATCCAGTAATGGCTTGAGGAGCGATAGCATGAAGGTATCGCTGGCTGCGTTGAGAATTAACGCTATGCCCGCCACGATCAGACCTGCTTTAAAAGGCGCTATGGTTGGCCACAGTCGGCGGAAGGTCTGCCACGTAGAGAGATCTTTATCGTTATGCATTCAAAAAACCAGCATTTGTTGAAATAGCCGCATATTCTACCCGTTATCCTCGGACACGCCAAACCACTGATGATACCAGCGAGGTAAAATTTGATCCCGTAAGCCTTGTATGCGCCAGCCCTGCGGAGAAAACCGCAGCGAAATTTGCCCCTGGTGGGGTGTATCAAACCACTGATACGCCTGCTGTCGGTAGCGCTGTTTTACCTTGCGGGACGGCAGCCGCCATGCGTTATAGCGCGATGCGGACGCCAGCGCCGCTTCACCATGTACGCGCTGAATAAATGGTAGCGACGACGACGTATTACTACCATGATGCGGCACCTGGATAAACGTCGCCGCAAGATGTCGCCAGTAACGACTTAGCATTTTTTGTTCAGCGCCCGCTTCGATATCGCCCGTGAGCAGGATGCTATGTACACCGTCATCCACTTTGACCACACAAGAACGGTTATTTCCTCGATCGGCACTTTCGCGTAACGGCCAGTGCGCCTGAAACGTTAGCCCCTGCCATTGCCACTGCTCGCCACGAAAACAGGGCAAATGTCCCTGCCAGCCTAACGGGCTGCGAATCCACATTGACGGCCAGACCTGCTGTAGCGAACGCAGCCCGCCCCGATGATCCAGATGCTCATGACTCAAAATAACGCCCTCCGGCGTCAGATTATGCCAGCGCAACCAGGGAATAATAACCTGTTGCCCGCTGTCGCCCTCCGGCCATGCCCGACCGGTATCGTAGAGTATTACTTTATCGCCCCTGACGATCGCTATCGCCAGCCCCTGACCGACATCCAGCATATGCACCTGCCATCCGCTGGCGTTTATCGGCCGCCAGAGTGGCCAGCTCATCAACAATAACCCGCATAAACAAACCGCCGGCCAGGTACGCCAGACGTTTAATCGCCACGCGATAAGCGTTAACCAGGGTAAAAGCGTCAGCCACTGCCAACGGTTATCAATATTGACCCAGCCCTGCGGTAAAGCATTCAACAGGTAAAATAGCGCGGCTAACGCGCGATCGGTCAGGTACCATACCCACTCTTCAAGAAAAAACGGCCCGGTTAAATGCAGAATCATTCCCGCCAGGATGAGTGGAACCGTCACAAATGTGACCCAGGGTACGGCAAAAAGATTCGCCAGCATTGCGGTAACGCTTATGCCATGAAAAAGCGCCACCTGGAGAGGCAAAAGCAGAAGTGTAATGCCTGCCTGTAGGTGAAGCAGGTTAAGCAACCAGCGTAAGCCTCGTGGAAAATTTCCGTTTGGCGCAGGAAACCACTGATACCAGAATAACAGGCCGGCAACCGCAAATGCTGACAGCCAAAGACTTTGTGATATAACCGCCACAGGATCGGCGAAAATAATCGCGGCCAGACAGCAGCACCAGACTTGCCAGCCGCTCCACTGTCGTCCGCTTAATTTTAATCCTCCCCAGACGCTCAGCGCCGCCACCGTGCGCAGCGCAGGCGGTTGTAAGCCGGTAAGCCAGGCATAACATATCGCGCAAAGAATGCCGCCCAGCAATGGCGTCTGCCAACGAATCCATCTGACCGGCAAAAAGAATTGTCCGCCACGGATTAATCCGGCAGCCAATAACGCAGCAAAAGCGATATGCAGGCCGGAAATCGCCATCAAATGGGCAGTCCCCGTATCGCGCATAACGGCCTTCACCTCCTGCGACACCGCTCCCCGCTCCCCCATTCCCAACGCCAGAATAACCTGCTGCCACGGATAAGGCGCAAGCGTAGCGCGAAGCGAAGCAAGATAGCGCCCACGCAAGCTACACTCAGGGTTAATCGCTTTAGCCTGTAGGAAACGCCCGGTCAACGGTTGGTGCTGCGCTAGCGCGTAACGCTGGCTATCAAAACCGCCTTCGTTAAGCTGTCCGTGTACCGCTCTGACCTTCAGCGTCATCGCCCACTGTTGCCCGGCACACACTTCCGTGGGTAAGTACTGGCCATGCAGGACAATCCCTACAGCAGGAAAGAGCGGCTTTCCGCGCAAATGGGTGATTCGCCCATAATGAGTGGTCATATGATCGGTGGCAGTAATGACGACTGTCGCCTCCTGCGTCGCGGCGGGCAGGACGTTTCCCGCCCAGATGGCCTGCCTGGCGGCAAATATCCCCCACATGAAAAAGAGCAAAGTTAATGCCGCGTAGCGCGCATAGTGATGGGGTATGAGGCAAAGCAAACATGCCAGACAAAACAGCACCGCGAGAATCCACGTATCAGGTAATACTGGCAATATCATGAGTGGAAGTATGCCGCATACTACGCATACGCTGACCGTCGTTATCTTCATAGACACCTCCCTGTGCGGGAAAGTGTGCAGGTTCAGGACGCCATTGTCTGGAGGGGATTTTGTGCTATACGGCGCGGATTCCAGGTTTTTTACCTGATAAATGTAAGACGCAGCAAAAAATGCGAAACGTTTTCCAGTTTTCGGTCGAATAGCGTTTGCGCCTGACGGCGTATAAATGAAAAAAGCACCCTGACGGTGCTTTTTTCGGGTTCAAGTTTTGCGTTAAAACTTAACCGTAAATATTGGCGCGATCGCGCAGTTCTTTACCCGGTTTAAAGTGAGGAACGTATTTTCCTTCCAGTTCCACTTTATCGCCGGTCTTGGGGTTACGTCCGGTACGAGGCGCGCGGTAATGCAAAGAAAAACTGCCGAAACCGCGGATTTCAATACGCTCGCCCTGCGCAAGAGTCGAGGCCATATGCTCCAGCATCTCTTTTACCGCGTCTTCAACCGCCTTAGCGGGAATGTGAGATTGCTGGGTTGCAAGTCTTTCAATCAATTCTGACTTGGTCATGATTCCTCCGGTTCCTTAAAGGCAAATTGGCTGCAGCCGTGAGATTGATTAAGGGCGGCCGTAGCCGCCCTTAGTGCTTGATTACAGGCCGAAACCTGCAATCTGTCAAGTAATCTCGTTATACTTCGGACTAAAAGACCCGAAGTTTCAGAGGATTACTCGCCTTTAGCTGCTTTGAATGCTTCAGCCATTGCGTTGTTAGAGAAGTTTGCATCTTCCTGTTTGTTAACAGTTGCGATGGCATCTTTCTCGTCAGCTTCGTCTTTCGCACGAACAGACAGGCTGATTGCGCGGTTTTTACGATCAACGCCGGTGAATTTAGCTTCAACGTCGTCGCCAACGCTCAGAACCAGAGTCGCATCTTCAACGCGGTCACGGGATGCTTCAGAAGCACGCAGGTAACCTTCAACGCCGTCGGCCAGTTCTACGGTTGCGCCTTTAGCGTCAACTGCAGTGACTTTACCGGTTACGATAGCGCCTTTCTTGTTCAGAGCAACCCAGTTGTTGAACGGATCTTCTGCGAGCTGTTTAACGCCCAGGGAGATACGTTCACGTTCTGCGTCAACCTGCAGAACAACTGCAGCGATTTCGTCGCCTTTTTTGTATTCACGAACTGCTTCTTCGCCTGCAACGTTCCAGGAGATGTCAGACAGGTGAACCAGGCCGTCGATGCCGCCGTCCAGGCCGATGAAGATACCGAAGTCAGTGATAGACTTGATTTTACCTTCAACGCGGTCGCCCTTGTTGTGGGTTTCTGCGAACTGCTGCCACGGGTTAGATTTGCACTGCTTCAGACCCAGGGAGATACGACGACGTTCTTCGTCGATATCCAGAACCATCACTTCCACTACGTCGCCAACGTTAACCACTTTGGACGGGTGGATGTTTTTGTTGGTCCAGTCCATTTCGGAAACGTGAACCAGGCCTTCAACGCCTTCTTCGATTTCAACGAAGCAGCCGTAATCGGTCAGGTTGGTCACGCGACCGGTCAGTTTGGTACCTTCCGGATAACGTTTAGCGATAGCAACCCACGGATCTTCGCCCAGCTGTTTCAGGCCCAGGGATACACGGGTACGCTCGCGGTCGAATTTCAGCACTTTCACATTGATTTCGTCGCCAACGTTCACGATTTCGCTCGGATGCTTAACGCGTTTCCAGGCCATATCAGTGATGTGCAGCAGGCCGTCAACGCCGCCCAGATCAACGAATGCACCGTAGTCAGTGAGGTTCTTAACGATACCTTTAACTTCCATGCCTTCCTGCAGGTTTTCCAGCAGCTGATCGCGTTCTGCGCTGTTTTCGGATTCGATAACGGCACGACGAGAAACCACAACGTTGTTACGTTTCTGGTCCAGCTTGATTACTTTGAATTCAAGCTCTTTGCCTTCCAGGTGCAGAGTATCACGCACCGGACGAACGTCTACCAGAGAACCTGGCAGGAACGCGCGAATACCGTTCAGCTCAACAGTGAAGCCACCCTTAACTTTGCCGTTGATAACACCGGTAACAGTTTCAGCATCTTCGTAAGCTTTTTCCAGCGTGATCCATGCTTCGTGACGTTTAGCTTTCTCACGAGAGAGCAGAGTTTCACCGAAGCCGTCTTCTACTGCATCCAGAGCAACGTCAACTTCGTCACCAACCTGGATTTCCAGTTCGCCCTGGGCGTTTTTGAACTGCTCAGCCGGAATGGCAGACTCAGATTTCAGACCGGCGTCAACCAGTACTACGTCTTTGTCGATAGCAACAACAACACCACGAACGATGGAACCCGGGCGGGTTTCGATTTCTTTTAAGGATTCTTCAAAGAGTTGAGCAAAAGATTCAGTCATGTTTAATCTTCAGGTTTCATATTTAACGTCCACCTGGCTCCGTGCCGGATGGGGTTGTTTAACATACCCGCTGTCAATCCTTTGCAACGGGGGTACTACAAATTCGGTCGCATTTAAGCGAGAGCCAATTTTTGGCGCGCATATTGTAACGCTTTTTCAATCACTTGCTCAATGCTTAATCGGGTAGAATCCAAAACTAATGCATCAGCAGCAGGAACTAACGGCGCAACGGCACGATGACGATCGCGATCGTCGCGTTCCTTGATCTCGGCCAAAAGGCGTTCAAAGTTAACACTAAAGCCATTCTCCTGCAACTGTAGCATACGTCGATGCGCACGTTCCTCCGAGGAGGCGTCAAGGAAAATTTTTACCGGCGCATCCGGGAAGACCACGGTCCCCATATCGCGTCCATCGGCGATTAAACCAGGCGCTTCGCGGAATGCGCGTTGGCGGCGAAGAAGCGCTTCACGCACGCGTGGGAATGCCGCCACCTGGGATGCCGCGTTCGCGACTTCCTGCGTACGGATTTCGCCGCTAACGTCCTCGCCTTCCAGGATAACTTCCAGGTTGCCGTCCGTTGAGACGAAACGCACGTCCAGATGGGACGCCAGCGGCACCAGCGCATCTTCAGAGGCGAGATCGACATGGTGATGCAATGCCGCCAGCGCCAGTACGCGGTATATCGCGCCGGAATCCAGCAGATGCCATTGCAATGCTTCCGCCATTGCTTTGCACAAGGTGCCTTTACCTGCACCGCTTGGGCCATCAATGGTTATTACCGGGGCAATTGCCGTCATCTTTATCTCCTTAAACAGGCGTACCGTTAACGTAAACGCCGCGCATTATACGCGCCAACGCTCGCGACCGTTAACGTTGCGTGCAAAAACCAGTTTTGTCTGTAATCAGATGCGGAATAATTGCGCAATTATAGCGGGCCGGCGAGAAACCAGCCCGAAAGATGACAATGATTTACTTTTTATCTTCGGCAATTCTGTCGCGCATATGCTGCGCGCGATCGGCTGAAGCCGGGTGGGAGTCCATCAATGATTTTGCATGACCTGCGTCCATTGTGGCGAATTTATCGAATGCCGTGACTAAGCCCTGGGTGTTAATCCCGCGTTTTTTCAGCAGATCGTAAGAGAAGTCATCCGCATCCGACTCCTGACTGCGAGAAAACGCCGAATTGATGACGCCTTCCGCCAGATCGCCCAATTGAGACTGGGAAAGCTGCGCTGCGACGCCGCTGGTGGCGGAAATCGCATCGCGAGCCGCCAGCGTGGCATAAGCGGTCTGCATTGCCTTGCGAGAGTGCCCTAAAGAGACATGGCCCAGTTCATGGCCCAGTACGCCTTCAATTTCATTATCGGTCATCAGATCCATCAGGCCGGAGTATACGCGAACGCAACCGTTCGCCATCGCCCATGCGTTGATATCGCTGGTCATATAGACTTTATAGCTAACCGGCGTACCGTCAATGTTGTTACCCAGCGCTTTGGCGATTTTGCTCAGACGTTTGGTGTATTTGCTTTTCGAACCTGCCAGTTGATTCTCGCTGTCCATTTGTTTACAGGCATTATTAGATAATGCCTTAACATCCGCATCGGACAGTGTGGCGGCTTTGTAGGTTGACATGCCTGAACTGGCGATTAAATTGCCATTCACGCCATTTTTACATCCTGCCAGTAGCGTGGCGGAAATCGCCACCGCCAGTAGTAATGATTTATTTTTCATACTAATCTTCCGTTGATAACTATTATAAAAAACACATAAATCAATGTGTTAAATCATCAACAAATTAGCATTAGTCATAATTATAAAAATAGTGCGAATACGGACTCGGCGCGCCAGCCCGTCGACTGGCGCAACAGAAGACTTAGGCAGGCGTACTCATTCGCGCCAGTTGTTCGAAATAATCAGGGAACGTTTTTGCGGTACATTTAGGGTCCAGGATCGTAACTGGCGTATCGGACAGTGCGACCAGTGAGAAGCACATCGCCATACGGTGGTCGTTGTACGTGCCAATATCCGCGTGTTGGAGCTTCGCCGGCGGCGTGATACGAATATAGTCGTGCCCTTCTTCGACTTCAGCGCCCACTTTACGTAGCTCGGTCGCCATCGCGAACAGGCGATCGGTTTCTTTCACTCGCCAGTTATAAATATTGCGCAACGTCGTGGTTCCTTTCGCAAACAGCGCCGTGGTGGCAATCGTCATCGCCGCATCCGGAATATGGTTCATATCCATATCTATGGCGTGCAATTCACCGCGCGTGCAGGCAATAAAATCATCGCCCCAGGTAATGGTCGCGCCCATTTTCTCCAGCACATCGGCAAAACGAATATCGCCCTGCATACTTTTGCGGCCAATTCCGGTCACTTTTACCGTGCCGCCTTTTATCGCCCCAGCGGCGAGAAAATAGGACGCTGACGAGGCATCGCCCTCGACCAGATAGCGACCTGGAGAGTGATACTGTTGACCTCCCTTCACGACAAATTGTTGGTAGTGGTGGTTCGCTATCTCCACGCCAAAGGTTTTCATTAAATTTAGCGTGATATCGATGTAAGGTTTTGATACCAGTTCGCCTTTAACGCGAATAATTGTGTCTTTAGGGGCCAGCGGCGCCGTCATCAGCAGAGCGGTCAGGAACTGGCTGGAAACGCTACCATCAACCTCAATGTCGCCGCCGGTAAAACCGCCGCGCAGACGCAGGGGCGGATAGTTTTCCTGCTCCAGGTAATCAATATTCGCCCCGCCCTGACGCAGCGAATCGACCAGATGGCCTATCGGACGCTCTTTCATACGCGGTTCGCCGGTTAACACTATCTCATTTTGCCCCAGACATAGCGCTGCCGCTAACGGACGCATCGCGGTTCCGGCATTACCGAGAAACAGTTCCAGAGCGCCTGGCGCACGTAATGCGCCGCCATTACCCGTGATATCACAGCGGGTGCGATCGGCAGAAAGGGTGTAATTGATCCCCAACGCGCTCAGGGCATTGAGCATATGGCGGACGTCATCGCTATCCAGCAGATTCGTCAGAGCGGTTTTACCACAAGCTAAAGCCGCCAGGAGCAAAGCACGGTTTGAAACACTTTTGGAGCCAGGTAAATTAATGGCGCCATCGACCCGCGCGATGGGTTGTAACGTCAGGGATTCCATGAAACTCAACTCTCAAAAAACAGAAATAAAAACCCCACAGACTGGCCGTGGGGATGAAAAAAGAAACGTATTAGCCGTGGCGACGCTCAAAATCGATCATGAAATCGGTCAGCGCTTTTACCCCTTCAATCGGCATGGCGTTATAGATAGAGGCGCGCATACCGCCAACAACACGGTGCCCTTTTAAGGCGTGCAGACCGGCGGCGAAAGACTCTTCCAGAAAGACCTTGTCCAGCGTATTGTCCGCTAACTGGAACGGAACATTCATCCGCGAACGGTTGGCCTGTGCGACATCGTTACGGTAGAAATCGCTGTTATCAATCACACCGTACAGCAACTCCGCTTTTTGCTGATTGATTTTGTGCATCGCCGCCACGCCGCCCTGCGCTTTCAACCATTTGAACACCAGACCGGAAAGATACCAGGCGAAAGTCGGCGGCGTATTAAACATCGAGTCGTTATCATTCAGGACGGTGTAGTCGAGGATGGACGGGCAGCTCTCATGCGCCTTGCCTAACAGATCCTCCCGGACGATAACCAGCGTCAGTCCTGCCGGACCGATATTCTTCTGCGCGCCAGCATAAATTACGCCATAGCGAGAGACGTCCAGCGGCGCAGACAGGATGGTAGAAGAAAAGTCCGCCGTGACGACCACCTCCGGGCCAAAATCCGGCGTTTCATCGATGGCGATGCCGTCAATGGTCTCATTCGGGCAATAGTGCAAATAAGCGGCATTATCGGAAAGCTGCCACTCGCGCATCGGTTTTACGGCACGTTTGCCGTCCACGGTGATTTTGGCGTCGATAATCTGCGGCGCACAGTATTTTTTGGCTTCTTTGATGGCGCTCGCCGCCCAGTAACCGGCATCGACATAATCCGCCGTGGTTTTATCGCCCAGCAGATTGAGCGGCACGCCAGCAAACTGCCCGCGACCGCCGCCGTGACAAAATAAAACTTTATAGTTGGAGGGGATATTAAGGAGATCGCGAAAATCCTGCTCCGCCTCTTCAGCGACCTGGATAAACTCTTTGCCTCGATGGCTAATTTCCATTACCGACGTACCAAGACCGTGCCAGTCACACAGTTCCTGTTGCGCCAGTTTAAGTACTTCCGCCGGTAGCATCGCCGGACCTGAACTAAAATTAAAGACCTGAGCCATTTCCCCTCACCACGCTGCATTGTTTCCTGCCTGACAGACATCAGGCAAACGTTATTCATGTGAATATCGGTTTTATCATTCAGTGACACGCGCCGCAATGGGTAAAACAATGCGAGGAGAAAATGCGGCATGCGTCACACAACAGAATCTTCCGGATTAACCGTATAAATCCGATATTTTCGCTGTTAAACAACGCGTTTAGCCCGGCTTGCCTTCGTCCATTCTGGATTTGCGCAGCGCGGACATAATTGCTTTTCCCCGGCGTTCATGCGTATCACTTCACTGCAACGTACGCAGGCATAGTCGCCAGCCTCCGGCGCCACGATAAAGCGTGGCGTACAGTGCTCAGGAAGAATGCTTAACCCCGGCTTAACGTCTTTATTTTCAAAGAAATAGACGCTGATTTGTCCGTTTGTCTCCAGGATGGCCAGTCTGACCTGCCCCAGTTGCTCAACGCCATTCAAGCGAAGCTCCATAAAAAACTCAAACTCCGTCATGTTCGAGCGCTGCAGTTTTTCCCACGCCAGTTCGCCGTCTTCAACAATGACCACCGACTTGCCTTCCAGCAGATCTTCCAACTTTTCACTATGCGCCATCAGCCACATAACCAGGCGATAGAGCAGCGCCAGGGTGATGAATACCACCAGAACAGGGAGCATCGGAACGTCATCATAAAACGCGACGTCGCCTGCCGCCGACCCCAATGTCAAAATGATCAGCACTTCAAAAAGCGACATTTGCCGTACGCCGCGTCGTCCTGTCACCTTTAAGAAAAGAAACACCAGAACAAAGGTGTAAAAGCTACGCAGCGCCACTTCCCCCAAAAACGCTACCGGCACGTTATCCAGCGCCATTCGTTGCAAATCAAATGCTTTCATTTTTTATGCTCTTCCTGTGAATGCCAGTGTAAAAGCATAGCCAATACTTTTATTTCCGCCGATGTCCCGGCGAGATAGCGCCCGTCACATAAAACCCGTATCATTGCGCGCTTTCCGTACGACAAAAGTGATTTTCATGACGCAAACATTTATTCCCGGCAAAGACGCCGCGCTGGAAGACTCCATCGCCCGCTTCCAGCAAAAGTTACTCGACCTCGGCTTTCACATCGAAGAGGCCTCCTGGCTGAACCCGGTGCCAAACGTCTGGTCAGTGCATATTCGCGATAAAGAGTGCGCGTTATGCTTTACCAACGGAAAAGGCGCGACCAAAAAAGCGGCGCTGGCCTCGGCGCTGGGCGAATACTTCGAGCGTCTGTCAACCAACTACTTCTTTGCTGATTTCTGGCTTGGCGAAACGGTCGCCAATGGGCCATTCGTGCATTACCCGAACGAAAAGTGGTTCCCGCTGACTGAAAATGACGACGTACCGGAAGGCTTGCTTGATGCCCGTCTGCGCGCGTTTTACGATCCGGAAAATGAACTCACCGGAAGCCAGTTAATTGATCTTCAGTCCGGCAATGAAGCTCGCGGCGTCTGCGGCCTGCCATTTACCCGTCAGTCCGATAACCAGACCGTGTATATTCCGATGAATATCATCGGCAACCTGTACGTCTCTAACGGAATGTCCGCCGGCAATACGCGTAATGAAGCCCGCGTTCAGGGACTGTCGGAAGTCTTCGAGCGTTATGTGAAAAATCGCATCATTGCGGAAAGTATCAGTCTGCCGGAGATTCCCGCAGAGGTGATGGCGCGTTATCCGGCGGTAATGGAGTCAATCGCCACGCTGGAAGCCGAGGGTTTCCCGATTTTCGCCTATGACGGCTCGCTGGGCGGTAAGTATCCGGTTATCTGCGTCGTGCTGTTCAACCCGGCTAACGGTACCTGCTTTGCTTCTTTTGGCGCCCATCCTGACTTTGGCGTTGCGCTGGAGCGTACAGTGACCGAGCTACTCCAGGGACGCGGTCTGAAAGATCTTGATGTCTTCACGCCACCAACGTTCGATGATGAAGAAGTCGCGGAGCACACTAATCTGGAGACCCACTTCATCGACTCCAGCGGCCTGATTTCCTGGGATCTGTTCAAACAGGACGCCGATTATCCGTTCACGGACTGGAGTTTTTCCGGCACTACCGAAGAAGAATTCGCCACGCTGATGGCCATCTTTGCTGCTGAAGATAAAGAAGTTTACATTGCCGATTACGAGCATCTCGGCGTATACGCCTGTCGTATTATCGTACCGGGAATGTCTGATATTTATCCTGCCGAAGATCTGTGGCTGGCCAACAACAATATGGGTAGCCATCTTCGTGAGACTCTGCTTTCGCTGCCCGGTAGCGCCTGGAATAAAGAAGATTATCTCAATCTGATTGAACAATTGGATGAAGAAGGTTTTGACGATTTCACCCGCGTGCGTGAACTGTTGGGTCTGGCGACCGGAGCGGACAATGGTTGGTATACACTGCGCGTCGGCGAATTAAAAGCAATGTTAGCGTTAGCGGGCGGCGATTTGGAGCAGGCGCTAATCTGGACAGAATGGACGATGGAGTTCAATTCGTCGGTCTTTAGTCCGACACGCGCAAACTATTACCGTTGCCTGCAAACTCTGCTGCTCCTGTCGCAAGAAGATGCGCGTCAGCCACTGCAATATCTCAATGCTTTTATAAAAATGTATGGCGCAGAGGCTGTAGAGGCCGCCAGCGCCGCGCTTAGCGGTGAAGCGGCTTTTTATGGACTACCGGCTGTCGACCACGATCTACAAGCGTTCCCGGCGCATCAGTCCTTGTTAAAAGCGTATGATAAATTACAGCGCGCGAAAGCGGCATACTGGTCAAAATAAGGCCATATGAGTGACTTAGGGTAGGTTTACCCTCTCGGCTGCGTTATATTACGGGGCGCCTTTGCGGCCCCGTTTTATTTATTTTCGCTAAACGGCGAAAAATGTAATAACAAGGTTAAATATTGGTTGTTGATATTAAATTAATTGACATAGTGATGTTACTTTATTTGTTGATTACTCCATATTAATTAACCGTGCAGCAGGAGGAGTCAGGAAAAAATTCAACTCTATTTATAATTTTTAAAATTTATTTTTATTAGGATAATCAAAAAGTTACACCGTAATTGCATAAAAGCCATGCGACTTACGGGCCTATAAGCCAGGCGAGATATGATCTATATCAAATTCTCATCTATAATGCTTTGTTAGTATCTCGTCGCCGACTTAATAAAGAGAGAGTTAGTGTGAAAGCTGACAACCCTTTTGACCTTTTACTCCCTGCAGCAATGGCCAAAGTGGCTGAAGAAGCAGGCGTCTATAAAGCAACGAAACATCCGCTTAAGACTTTCTATCTGGCGATTACCGCCGGCGTATTCATTTCAATTGCCTTTGTTTTTTATATTACTGCGACAACCGGTACTGGCGCGATGCCTTATGGCATGGCGAAACTTATCGGGGGTATCTGTTTCTCTTTGGGACTGATTCTCTGTGTTATTTGCGGCGCTGATCTCTTCACCTCTACTGTTCTGATCGTTGTAGCTAAAGCTAGCGGTCGCATCACCTGGGGGCAACTGGCTAAAAACTGGTTAAACGTCTATTTTGGTAACCTGATTGGCGCTCTGCTTTTCGTGTTACTGATGTGGCTTTCCGGCGAGTATATGACTGCCAACGGTCAATGGGGACTTAACGTCCTGCAAACCGCCGACCACAAAATGCACCACACTTTTATTGAAGCTGTCTGCCTCGGTATTCTGGCGAACCTGATGGTTTGTCTGGCCGTGTGGATGAGCTACTCAGGTCGTAGCCTGATGGACAAAGCGTTCATCATGGTACTGCCCGTCGCCATGTTTGTCGCCAGCGGTTTTGAGCACAGTATCGCAAACATGTTTATGATTCCTATGGGTATTGTAATACGCGATTTTGCTACACCGGAGTTTTGGACCGCGGTTGGTTCGTCTCCGGAAAGTTTTTCTCACCTGACCGTGATGAGCTTCATCACTGATAACCTGATTCCGGTCACGATCGGTAATATTATCGGCGGCGGTTTGTTGGTCGGGTTGACATACTGGGTCATTTACCTGCGTGGTAACGAGCATCATTAATCTGTTGATGCCCATTACACGCAGTAAATAAAAAATCCACTTAAGAAGGTAGGTGTTACATGTCCGAGCTTAATGAAAAGTTAGCCACAGCCTGGGAAGGTTTTACCAAAGGTGACTGGCAGAATGAAGTAAACGTCCGTGACTTCATTCAGAAAAACTACACTCCGTATGAGGGTGACGAGTCCTTCCTGGCTGGCGCTACTGACGCGACCACCAAGCTGTGGGACAGCGTAATGGAAGGCGTTAAACAGGAAAACCGCACTCACGCGCCTGTTGACTTTGACACCTCCGTTGCTTCCACCATCACTTCTCACGACGCTGGCTACATCAACAAAGCGCTTGAGAAAATTGTTGGTCTGCAGACTGAAGCTCCGCTGAAGCGTGCGATTATCCCGTTCGGCGGCATCAAAATGGTTGAAGGTTCCTGCAAAGCGTACAATCGCGAGCTGGACCCAATGATCAAAAAAATCTTCACCGAATACCGTAAGACTCACAACCAGGGCGTGTTCGACGTTTATACTCCGGACATCTTGCGTTGCCGTAAATCCGGCGTTCTGACCGGTCTGCCGGATGCGTATGGCCGTGGCCGTATCATCGGTGACTACCGTCGCGTAGCGCTGTACGGTATCGACTACCTGATGAAAGACAAATTCGCACAGTTTACGTCTCTGCAATCCGATCTGGAAAACGGCGTAAATCTGGAAGCGACTATCCGTCTGCGTGAAGAAATCGCTGAACAGCACCGCGCTCTGGGTCAGATCAAAGAAATGGCAGCTAAATACGGCTGCGATATCTCTGGTCCGGCGACTAACGCTCAGGAAGCAATCCAGTGGACTTACTTCGGTTACCTGGCTGCGGTTAAATCTCAGAACGGCGCAGCAATGTCCTTCGGTCGTGTATCCACCTTCCTGGATGCGTACATCGAACGTGACCTGAAAGCAGGCAAAATCACCGAGCAAGACGCACAGGAAATGATTGACCACCTGGTCATGAAACTGCGTATGGTTCGCTTCCTGCGTACTCCTGAATATGATGAACTGTTCTCCGGCGACCCGATTTGGGCAACCGAATCTATCGGCGGTATGGGCGTTGATGGCCGTACTCTGGTCACCAAAAACAGCTTCCGTTTCCTGAACACCCTGTACACCATGGGGCCGTCTCCGGAGCCGAACATCACCGTTCTGTGGTCTGAAAAACTGCCGCTGAACTTCAAGAAATTCGCCGCTAAAGTCTCCATCGACACTTCTTCTCTGCAGTACGAGAACGATGACCTGATGCGTCCGGACTTCAACAACGATGACTACGCTATCGCATGCTGCGTAAGCCCGATGATCGTTGGTAAACAAATGCAGTTCTTCGGCGCGCGTGCAAACCTGGCGAAAACCATGCTGTACGCTATCAACGGCGGCGTTGATGAAAAACTGAAAATGCAGGTTGGTCCGAAATCCGAACCGATCAAAGGCGATGTTCTGAACTTCGACGAAGTGATGGACCGCATGGATCACTTCATGGACTGGCTGGCTAAACAGTATGTCACCGCGCTGAACGTTATCCACTACATGCACGACAAGTACAGCTACGAAGCCTCTCTGATGGCGCTGCACGACCGTGACGTTATCCGCACCATGGCGTGTGGTATCGCAGGTCTGTCCGTTGCTGCTGACTCCCTGTCTGCCATCAAATATGCGAAAGTTAAACCGATTCGTGACGAAGATGGTCTGGCTATCGACTTCGAAATCGAAGGCGAATACCCGCAGTTTGGTAACAACGACGCTCGTGTAGATGACATGGCGGTTGACCTGGTAGAACGTTTCATGAAGAAAATTCAGAAACTGACCACCTACCGTGGCGCTATCCCGACACAGTCTGTTCTGACCATTACTTCTAACGTTGTGTATGGTAAGAAAACCGGTAACACCCCGGATGGTCGTCGCGCTGGCGCGCCGTTCGGACCAGGTGCTAACCCGATGCACGGTCGTGACCAGAAAGGCGCTGTCGCTTCTCTGACCTCCGTTGCTAAACTGCCATTTGCTTACGCGAAAGATGGTATTTCTTATACCTTCTCTATCGTTCCGAACGCACTGGGTAAAGACGACGAAGTTCGTAAGACTAACCTGGCAGGTCTGATGGATGGTTACTTCCACCACGAAGCGTCCATCGAAGGCGGTCAGCACCTGAACGTCAACGTCATGAACCGTGAAATGCTGCTGGACGCGATGGAACATCCGGAAAAATATCCGCAGCTGACCATCCGTGTATCTGGTTACGCAGTACGTTTTAACTCCCTGACGAAAGAACAGCAGCAGGACGTTATTACTCGTACCTTCACGCAGACCATGTAATGGGTTTGACTGAAATTACGCCATAAAAAGCGTACAAAAAAGGCTCCATATCAGTGGGGCCTTTTTAATGACTTTTTATATAAGCATATTGCGACAACTCGACTTTTCACTTATAAATAAAGTGTTATTATGTGATCTATATATTCTTCTTAGAATAGCATCAATTTCTCTTTTATTATTTTGATAATCATCATAATCCTTATTTAATACATCAGAAAACAGCATGGTGTTAGTTTCTATTAAATCAGATGACAATGACGGTTTATATGCTTGTAGCAGATAGCTAAGTGTTGGATGAACCATATCAAACAGGACTTCCCCCTCTAATTCCCAGTAACCTATTTTAAAAAATTGGGTAGTAATATTAAAAGACCCCATTTGAAGACAGCGTAGTTTATTCTTCTCCTCTTCAGTAAGAGTACCATTCCATTCAACACATTCCATTTTTCGATCTTCTCCAGATCGCATAAGCTTATAAACTTCATCCTTAACGTCATCATCCTCATTAACTGCATCTTTAAGTTTATTAGCAAATCCTTCTAATAATTCTGGATAGCGAGAAATTTTTTCTCCATACTTAATACATATTTTAAGAAACAACTCTTCTTCATCTTCTTCCATCACTTTAAAAATACAGTTTTCTGAAACATTGAGGAGACGATGCAAATTACATTTATCAATAACCTTGCCATCAATCTCAAATAAAACTTGTGTCTGATTCATATCAAAACGCATAACAAAGCGGTCTTGTTGAGATGGATTAGCATATTCTTTTAATTGTGTAAAGGCATGTATCTTCTCCATGCCGGTTATATCAACATTAAGTTCAGCTTGATTTTCACGTTCACATCCATGGATGAGTGTATATAATACCTCCAGCACCTCTTGTTTTTTGTGTGTTCTGAAGCAGTCCTTAAATCTATCCCATACCCCCATGTATAGCGCTTCTTCTTTATCAGGACTCATCAAACGGGCTAGCCGTGAATGATTAATTTCATAGTTATGACGATTACCAAAACTTAACGTAACTGGCATAATAACTCCCTTGATTATTTACCGCGAAAGCAAGATCCAATCCGTTGCTCTCATTTTTTGATTAAAACCACACTCTATTTAAGAGATTGAATCAGCCTGGGTTTAGAAATGACATCAGATTTACACCTGATTGCGCGTTGAATGCGACGCCAGGCGCTGGACAGCGCATAACGTTCTTTGGACACATCTGAATTATGTTGAGAATTATTTTCGTTCTGACCACAACAAAACGGCGCCAACCATTCGAAAAAAGAGGCGGATCATAAACAGTAAAACCAGGGCGCTATGGATGATACACTTGCAGTATGTATTGCGGTTGAGGCGTTACGAGCTGATGAATGAGCCAGAATTTCTGGCGGTGCGAGTTATGCAGCATAGATTTGCCGTATATTTTATACTGAATAGAGGTAAAATAGCTCCATTGCAGCACATTCTGGAACAGCCACACATTCTGTAGTCCAAAATTTACGCTCGCAGTACCGCTTTTTTACAGGATGCAACCCCCTTACCAGGGTGCTCAACATGCCCGGAATGTGTCCATAAACCCCATGTTATTTAGAGCTAGCCGAAGCGATATGAGTAACTTAACCAATTGTATTACAAATGAAAGTGTTGCAGTAACTGCTGATAAAAAGCCGGTTATTGGTCGCATTCACTCCTTTGAGTCCTGTGGCACCGTTGATGGCCCAGGCATCCGCTTTATTACCTTTTTTCAAGGCTGCCTGATGCGCTGCCTGTATTGCCATAACCGCGACACATGGGATACGCATGGCGGTAAAGAAATCACCGTTGAAGACTTAATGAAAGAGGTGGTGACCTATCGGCATTTTATGAATGCTTCTGGCGGCGGCGTGACGGCATCCGGCGGCGAGGCCATTTTGCAGGCAGAATTTGTACGCGACTGGTTTCGCGCCTGTAAAAAAGAAGGTATCCACACCTGTCTCGACACCAACGGCTTTGTGCGCCGTTATGACCCGGTGATTGATGAACTGTTGGACGTTACCGATCTGGTGATGCTCGATCTCAAGCAGATGAATGATGAGATCCACCAGAATCTGGTCGGTGTCTCTAATCACCGGACGCTGGAATTCGCGCAGTATTTATCAAAGAAAAATGTGAAGGTCTGGATCCGTTACGTTGTCGTTCCCGGCTGGTCTGACGACGATGATTCCGCGCATCGCCTGGGCGAGTTTACCCGCGATATGGGTAATGTCGAAAAAATCGAACTGTTGCCCTATCATGAGCTGGGCAAACATAAATGGGTGGCAATGGGCGAAGAATATAAACTGGATGGCGTGAAGCCGCCTAAAAAAGAGACCATGGAGCGTGTAAAGGGTATTCTTGAGCAGTATGGTCATAAAGTGATGTATTAATCGCCTGCTATCTTACCCGCTTTTAAACGGCTACCCATGACGGTAGCCGTTTTGCTGTCTGGATAACGCTCTTACCGCTAAAATACCCGACCCCGCCATCAGACAGGCATGGTTAACAATATTGCGCTAACCAGGTATTAAATACAGAGTCGCTTATCTGCTGCTGGGTTGAAGGTCTGACAACTATTGCTGCCCCCGGCGCCTGTTAATACCGTGGTCTCCGCCTGGAACCCAGGCACCTGTAACCTTAAAAGGCGCTCGCCTGACAGGAGCGCCGTGGAAAAGAGCGTCGTTATGTGTTTCTACGCGCCAGCAGTGGGAAAATTAATCCCAACCCGACCAGGACAAAAGGCGTCACGATGTTCAACGTCAGCTGGAATGTCCACTCCGGCGTGAACGCCTCCATTTTGGGGAAAATACCGGTAAGGCAGGCAAACGCGGTGAAGGCAAAACACCATATTCCCACAGTTAACGCCAACGCCCGGTTGCGAATAAACACATATTCGGGTTTGTACTTTTGCGCCAGTCGAATGACGGCAATAAAGGCGACAAATACCCACAGATAGCGCAGCGGCATAACGACTGAATTGAGATTAAGCAGCCATTTGTACAGGTTGTTCATATCGCCGATGCCAAGCGTTGGCAACATAATCAAGATAGCGACCAACACTAATGTCAGCAAATAACCGTTAACAGGCGTACCTGAAGCGTTAGTACGACATAAGCGCTGCGGGATATATTTAGTGTCTGCATCACCCAGTAAAACTTTCAGTGGCGCATCAATAGAAAACACCAGCGCGGCGATTTGCCCCAGAGTATTGGCAATGGCATAAATAACCATTAATGAATTACCCATATGGTAATACTCACCCAATTTCTGGAATGCATAATATTGCCCATTGGTCATTAAATCGTCAGGTATATGCCGGGAATCAAACATCATTCCCATCGCCAACGAACCGAGGATAGCGCAGACCGCAACCATGACGGCTAAAAAGAGCATCCCCTTCGGAAATTCTTTTCCTGGATTCCGCGTCTGGTTGACATAAGGCGAGATCTTCTCTGCCCCACCAACCGCAAAGACCAACATAGAGATGGTGGTGATATAGGTAAAATCGATATGAGGAATAAATGACTGCCAGGTGATGTTAGTGGTCGCAATTTCAACGTTTGTAATTGCTGGCGCGGTCACTGCCATCACAACATATAAAATTGACATGATAAACATGGCAATTCCGGCCACAGACCCAACAACCTTTAGCGATTTCATCCCCCGGGAAGCAACCCACATAAAGAAAACAAACAATGCCAGCGTCAGCCCCTGCAAGGCAACGACGGTATATTCTTTTATCAACGAGCCGTCGCCTTTTAAAGCCCATCCCAATGCAATGAGTATCGCCTGCGGCTTTTGCGCCAGGTAGGGAATATGCACGACCCAATAAGTCCATGCCGCAAGGTAAGCCAACCCCGGCCCCATCGTATGCTTAATCCAGGTACTGACGCCCCCTTTTCCCTCTTTGAAGGTTGAGCCCAGTTGCCCCACGATTAAGGCATAAGGAATAAAATAGAGCGCAAAAATAAACACCCAGGAGAAGACAACCACTAACCCCTGGTTAGCATAGTTATTGACAACATTGCCGAATCCCCAAACGGTAATAAACGACATCAAGGCGATGTTGTACCATCGCAACTGTTTTTCCTGCACATTCGGCATAACGCGATCCTTCGTGAACACAATGCTATTACTATAAATGAAGCGGGGAATTATGCGCGGTAAAGACGAAGAGAGAAAATAGAGGAGCGCAAAATTATAACCTTCGGCACATTTTATTTTTCAGTAAAGCAAGAAAATTATGCAGGTCAATTATTTCACGTAAAACATAAACAAAGAGTATGCAAGACTCACGTCCTGCATACGATTCAGAGAACAGTCAGATGTGGGCGACAGGATTAGGCGTCTGGCCGGCGTTACGTAACAGCATCAGCAGATAAATAAACGATACGCTGGCGATCATAATAAACAGCAGATTATCTGAATAATTCTGCATTAACATCGCAGCAAAAGACGGCCCCAACAGGCTCCCTACCGTATAACTTAACAACAGCGCCTGGTTCATTGCCACAAGCTGGTGGTGTTCGACTTTTTCACAGGCCCAGGCCATTGCAACGGGATAAAGCGTAAAACCCGCCGCCCCCAGAATAAACAGAGCTGGCGCCATCGCCGCCTGGGTTAACATGGCAATACTGCCGAGTATGACAACGAATACCTGTACGCGTAACACCAGCAAGCGACCAAATTTGTCCGCCAGACGTCCCATTGGCCATTGCCCCAAAATACCGGCACTCACCAGCACCGCCATCCAGAAACCGATGCTGGCGTTAGCCATCCCCTGATGCTTCAGATATAACGGCATCAGGCCATATAATGAACCAAGAACAATGCCGGAAATAATACAACCATTCACGCCAAGACGCGCCTGGCGTAGCTTCAGCATGGCGCTAATAGAAGAGGAATGACGTGCCTGCGTTTGCTGATTTACAATTCGGGTAAAGAGTAGCGGCAGAATTCCCGCCAGAATCATTCCGGTCACCCAGGGAAGAACGTGCAGCAATTCACCAGATACTTTACTGACCAATAATTGTCCAAGGAAGGTCCCCATATAATAGACCATCATATAGGCAGCCAGCAGGCGCCCGCGATTATGCGAGGTTCCGCTGCACATCAACGCGCTCTCGACAACCACCCAAATCATGGCGCAGCCGATACCGGCAATAAAACGCCAGCTCATCCAGCTCCAGAACCCCACCATCACCCCCAATCCGACACAACCCGCGGCGAAGATCAGCGAGGCAAGATAATAGCTACGGTTAAACCCAATGCGTTTAATTAAATACCCGGTAAATAACGTCCCGACCAGATTGCCGGTAAAATAAGACGAGCTGACCATCCCCACCTGCCAGGTCGGAAGGTTTGCCTGAGCAAGCCACAGCGGCACAAGCGTATTCAGTACCGCAATGGCCAGAGTCAACAAAAGTAGCCCGCACAGCAAAAGCATGACGGGACGGGTATAGGTGGACATGAATAAAAACCGTGAGGAAGTTCAAATTTCATGCGCATCATGCCATCGCCAAAAACATTGTCAATCGGCTCCGCATGGGCGATCCGCAAGTTTTGAGACTATCGATTTGATTTACTTATTCTGCGCGTGAATATATTGAAAGGCTAAAAATTCATCCTCTTGTTTTTATTAATCTAACCCGCAAAATCGGCGTTTTGTTCAGTCGAAAAATTTCATGGTTCCTTTAGCTTCGTTTTCTTCTCTATGGATTTATATGCGCCTTCTCCGCCCCGGTTATATTCCTTAGATTGATGGCGGCTAAAGGCGAATTCGGCCTGCACGTTCTGCAGGCCGAATGCGCGTCAACGCGTTAACTGGCTACCGCCATGCCCACGGTCATATGCAGCCCATAGAATACGCCGCGGCCAATCAATTCCCCCGCCAGCATCAGAATGAAGGCGACAGAGAGCAACGGTACCGCAGGTTGATACCCTTTTAACTGTGGCACAATCCAGCAGCACAACGCCGCCGCAAGCAGCACCATACGCCAGGCCATCAGCGAACCATAATCCGGCACCAGAGCAGACGCCTGCTGAATGGAACTGTGAATCGTCGCCAGTTCCGCGCCCTGCATGGCCACCATAATGGCAATAACCACCAGCGCCAGCACCGAAACCGCAGGCAACAAACGCATCGCCCAACCGTTCACGCCCGCGATGCGCAGCAGCAGATAACCCAGTAGCGGGCCACCCATAAAGAGCGTCAGGAAGAAGCCCAGCGGCGTCCAGACGCTATACCAGGTCGGTACTGTATCGATGCTGTTATAGACGCGTACCATCATCCAGACGAAGACGACGCCCAGTACCATCGTGATAATCAGCCAGAGTGTGCGCAGTGCCGGCGGCAGCTTTTTCAGTACCGCCAGCAGCCAGCCGATCCCGCCGACCGCAAAAAACACCGAGCCGCTGGCAATTTCATTGCTCAGTGCGGAAGCACCCACGCGGTTAAGCGAGTTAAACGCGCGCATCGGCGAGCCCAGATGCAGCATCGAGGCGATAAAGCCAATCCCCATCAGCACCCACAGACCAAACATACAGGCGATCACCCGCTGCTGCGTTTCCGCGCGCAGGTCGCCCTTCATCAGCGCCAGAGCCAGAACAATAAAACCACCGGCCACGCACTGACCAAAGACCGTGAAGATCATCAACGGCCATTCATGCCATCCACTTCCCATCTTATACCTCCTTCGGATTGGCCAGATAACCGGTGGTGTCCCCGGTCGGGCGGCTGTTGGCGTTGGGTTTAATCACAATATTCGGCTTCGTGAAATGCGCGCGCGGCAACGGCGCGACGGCAGCCAGCTCACCGTGTTTTTTGCGCAGTTCATCGATAGGACCAAAGTCCAGCGCCCGCAGCGGGCAGGATTCGACGCAAATCGGTTTCTTACCTTCCGCCACCCGGTCATAACAGCCATCGCACTTGGTCATATGACCTTTGGCCGCGTTGTACTGCGGCGCGCCGTACGGGCAGGCCATGTGGCAGTAGCGGCAACCGATACAGACCTCTTCGTTCACCACCACAAAACCGTCATCGCGCTTGTGCATCGCGCCGCTCGGGCAGACTTTGGTGCAGGCCGGGTCTTCGCAGTGGTTACAGGAGATGGAGAGATAGTAGGCAAAGACGTTCTGGTGCCAGACGCCGTTATCTTCCTGCCAGTCGCCGCCCGCATACTCATAAATGCGGCGGAAGCTGACATCCGGGGTCAAATCTTTGTAGTCCTTGCAGGCCAGTTCGCAGGTTTTGCAACCGGTGCAACGGCTGGAATCAATAAAAAATCCATACTGGGTTGTCATCGGTTACTCCTTACGCCTTTTCAACCTGAACGAGGTTCGTATGTGACGGGTTCCCCTTCGCCAGCGGAGAAGGACGTTGGGTCGTCAGTACGTTAATACATCCGCCCTGATCCACGCGTTTTGCATCCGGGTCATACCATGCGCCTTCTCCCAGGGCGACCACGCCCGGCATCATGCGCGGCGTCACTTTAGCCTCGATATGTACTTCGCCGCGATCGTTGAAGATGCGGACTTTGTCGCCATTGTTGATACCGCGTTTCTGCGCATCCATTGGGTTAATCCACATTTCCTGGCGACAGGCGGCTTTCAGTACGTCTACGTTGCCATAAGTGGAATGTACACGCGCTTTATAGTGGAAACCCGTCAACTGCAGCGGGAATTTATCCGTTAGCGGATCGTTATAGTTTTCAAAACCTGGCGTGTAGATCGGTAATGGATCGATCACGTCGCCTTCCGGCAGCTCCCAGGTGGCGGCGATATCCGCCAACGCCTGTGAATAGATTTCAATCTTGCCCGATGGCGTTGTAAGTGGATTCGCTTGCGGATCTTCGCGGAAGTCTTTATAGGCGACATGGTGGCCTTCGGGGTCACGCTGTTTGAAGATGCCTTGCTTACGGAACTCCTCAAAGGTGGGCAGATTCGGAATGGATTTACGCGACTGTTCGTACAGATGACGCATCCACTCTTCTTGCGTCCGTCCTTCGGTAAACTGTTGTTCCACGCCAAGACGTTTCGCCAGTTCGCTGGTCATCTCATAAATCGTCTTACACTCGAAGCGCGGTTTAATCGCCTGGTCAGTGAAGATAACGTAAGACATGTTCCCGCAGGAGGCATCCAGCGCAAAGTCCATCTGCTCAGAAGCAGTGCAATCAGGCAACAGAATATCGGCGTATTTTGCCGACGAGGTCATATGACAGTCGATAACGACGATCATTTCGCATTTCTTGTCATCCTGCAGGATTTCGTGGGTGCGGTTAATCTCAGAGTGCTGGTTAATCAAACAGTTGCCAGCATAGTTCCAGATCATTTTGATCGGCACGTCCAGCTTATCTTTCCCCCGCACGCCATCACGCAGCGCCGTCATTTCCGGGCCGCGTTCAATGGCATCGGTCCACATAAACATGGAGATGCTGGTTTCAACCGGGTTTTCTAACGTGGGCATACGTTCAAATGGCAGGGCATAAGACCCTTCGCGCGCGCCGCTATTACCTCCGTTAATCCCAACATTACCCGTCAGGATCGCCAGCATCGAGATGGCGCGCGTGGCGATTTCTCCATTAGCATGACGTTGTGGTCCCCATCCCTGGCAAATATAGGCGGGTTTAGCGCTGCCGATTTCTCGCGCCAGCTTAATAATGCGATCCGCCGGGATACCGGTAATTTGCGCCGCCCACTCCGGCGTCTTCGCGATACCGTCTTTACCCTGGCCCAGAATATAGGCTTTGTAGTGACCGTTTTTCGGCGCGCTGGCAGGCAAGGTTTTTTCGTCATAACCAACGCAATATTTATCCAGGAACGGCTGATCGACCATGTTCTCGGTGATTAAGACATATGCCAGACCATTGACCAGCGCCGCATCGGTACCTGGACGAATCGGAATCCACTCATCTTCGCGACCAGCGCCAGTGTCGGTGTAACGAGGGTCGATAATGATCATCCGCGCGTTTGATTTCTGCCGCGCCTGTTCAAGATAATACGTTACACCGCCCCCGCTCATGCGGGTTTCGCCAGGGTTATTGCCAAACAATACCACCAGCTTACTGTTTTCAATGTCGGACGGACTATTGCCATCCGCCCAGCCGCCATAGGTGTAGTTCAGACCCGCTGCGATTTGCGCGGAAGAGTAATCACCGTAGTGATTAAGATAACCGCCGCAGCAGTTCATCAGACGAGCGACCAGCGTTTTTCCTGGCGGCCATGAACGTGTCAAAGTGCCGCCCAGCGTTCCCGTGCCATAGTTCAGATAAATGGACTCGTTGCCATACTCTTTGATAAGACGCTGCATATTGGTGGCAATGATATCGTAGGCTTCGTCCCAGCTAATACGCTCAAATTTACCTTCGCCGCGCGCGCCGACGCGCTTCATCGGATACTTGAGCCGATCCGGGTTATAGACGCGACGGCGCATAGAACGACCGCGCAGGCAGGCGCGAACCTGGTGCAGGCCATCGTAATCATCGTTTCCGGTATTATCCGTTTCTACATATTTGATTTCGCCATCCACAACATGCATACGTAGCGGACAACGGCTGCCACAGTTTACCGTACAGGCGCTCCAGACGACTTTCTCGCCGGTTTTCGCCGGGCTTATTGCCTCTGCGGCGTTAGCGATGCGGGTAAATGGCAGGGTAAATGCGCTACTGGCCATCGCCAGGCCGCCTATCGCGGTGGTTTTGACTAAACCACGACGGCTCACCTCGGCTGCCAGCACGGCATCAGGGATCTTAGTTTTCATAAGGGCTCACTCTGCTGCTCACAATAAAAAAACAATAAAACGATGTATAGAATTTTATATAGCGATAGCATCGCTATAAAGTCTGATATATATCGAAAAAGTAGAAAAATAGTGTTAAAAACTGACCTTCATTCGAAATCAGTATTACCCCTAATAGGGTAGGGATTATTGTCCGGTATCAAACTGGCATAAAAAAAGCGCCCGAAGGCGCTTTTTAGAAGAGGAGAAAGCGAGGATTAGCCGATATATTCCAGTCCGTTCATGTACGGACGTAATACTTCCGGCACTTCAATGCGGCCATCAGCCTGCTGATAGTTTTCCATCACAGCCACCAGGGTACGACCTACCGCCAGACCAGAACCATTCAGGGTATGGACCAGACGGGTCTTTTTGTCGGACTTGCTGCGACAACGTGCCTGCATACGACGCGCCTGGAAGTCCCAGACGTTAGAGCAGGAAGAGATCTCGCGGTAGGTATTCTGCGCCGGAACCCAGACTTCGAGGTCATAGGTTTTGCAGGCGCCGAAGCCCATATCGCCAGTGCACAGAATGATTTTACGGTACGGCAGTCCCAGTAGCTGGAGCACTTTTTCCGCGTGGCCGGTCATCTCTTCCAACGCAGCCATAGAATCTTCCGGGCGAACGATCTGCACCATCTCAACTTTGTCAAACTGATGCATACGAATCAGGCCACGGGTATCACGACCATAAGAACCTGCTTCAGAACGGAAACAAGGCGTATGCGCCGTCATTTTAATCGGCAGCTGATCTTCGTCGATGATTTCATCGCGTACCAGATTGGTCAGCGGAACCTCCGCCGTCGGGATCAAAGCATAGTTGCTGCTGTCTGCTTCTTCTTCCAGCGGACGGGTATGGAACAAGTCGCCTGCGAATTTCGGCAATTGACCGGTGCCATACAGCGTGTCGTGGTTAACCAGATACGGCACGTAGTTTTCGCTATAGCCGTGCTGTTCCGTATGCAGATCCAACATGAACTGCGACAATGCGCGATGCATACGCGCAATCTGTCCTTTCATCACCACAAAACGGGAGCCGGTCAGCTTAACCGCGGCGGCAAAGTCGAGGCCGGAGTGCATTTCCCCTAAGGTGACGTGATCGCGGATTTCAAAATCAAACTCACGCGGGGTACCCCAGCGGCTGACTTCAACGTTGTCGTTTTCATCTTTACCTACCGGCACTTCATCCGCAGGCAGGTTTGGGATGGTCAGTGCGATATCGCGGATCTCCGCCAGCAAGGTATCCAGCTCGGCTTTCGCCGCATCCAGCTCTTCGCCCAGTTTATTCACTTCCAGGCGTAAAGGCTCGATATCTTCCCCGCGCGCTTTCGCCTGGCCGATGGATTTCGATCGAGAATTACGCTCCGCCTGCAGGTTTTCCGTGTTGACCTGCAAAACTTTACGACGCTCTTCAAGAGCGCGCAGCTTATCTACATCCAGCTTAAAGCCCCGGCGTGCCAGTTTTTCAGCGACTGCGTCTGGCTCATTACGCAGCAGATTGGGATCGAGCATGCTTATCCTGTGCTTATCGAATAATAAAAGGAAACGCGATCAATTGATGATCGCCTCTGATTGTATTGATGAACGTAAACCGCGTTTACGTAATAGCGACGTTTTCGCCTTACCAGACCGACGACAGCAACAACGCATCCATTGCGCTATACCCGCGGACCTCATAAGCAACGTGCTATCAGGCATAACGAGATTCATCATCAACGCCATGATACCTGGAGCATCATATTTAGAGATAACCTTACCGCAACGTTTACACTAGCGGTAGCGTTTTGTGGGGCTATTTTGATCCTGTTCAGCCAGCCAGGCGAGCTTTTCGCCAATCTTGCCTTCCAGACCACGATTTGTCGGATGATAATAGCGCGTTTGCGCGATTTCCGGCGGGAAGTACACTTCACCCGCAGCATAGGCATTGGGCTCATCGTGGGCATAGCGGTACTCCTGGCCATAGCCCATCTCTTTCATCAGTTTGGTTGGCGCATTACGCAGATGGACAGGAACGTCATAATCAGGACGTTCGCGCGCGTCGGCCAGCGCAGCCTTAAAGGCGGTATAGACGGCGTTGCTCTTCGGTGCGCAGGCGAGATAAACGATAGCCTGCGCGATCGCCCTTTCGCCTTCAGCCGGGCCAACGCGGGTGAAACAATCCCACGCGGCAATGGCGACCTGCATCGCGCGCGGATCGGCATTACCCACATCTTCCGAGGCAATCGCCAGGCAGCGACGCGCCACGTACAGCGGATCGCCTCCCGCAGTAATGATACGGGCATACCAATAGAGGGCGGCATCCGGCGCGCTGCCGCGCACTGATTTATGTAAGGCGGAAATAAGATCGTAGAAGCGATCGCCTTTGTTATCAAAACGCGCGCTGCGCTCGCCGGCGATCTCGGTCAACAAGGCGGGCAATAAAACGCGTTTGCCGCTGTCATCCGCCTCCGCCATATCAGCCATCATTTCCAGCGTATTTAAGGCGCGCCGCGCGTCGCCATTGACCAGCTCAGCAATCGCTCGCCGTGTCTCATCCGGTAACACGATATCCTGATCGCCGTAACCACGCGTTTTGTCCTGCATCGCCTGGTCCAGTACTTGCTCAATATCGTCAGTGGTCAACGATTTCAGCAGATAGACCCGCGCTCGCGACAAGAGCGCTGAGTTCAGCTCAAAAGAGGGATTTTCCGTGGTCGCGCCGATAAAGGTGATAGTGCCATCTTCGATATGCGGTAAAAAGGCGTCCTGCTGGCTTTTGTTAAAGCGATGCACTTCATCGACAAACAGGATGGTACGGCGACCGGCATTACGATTCTGGCGGGCGCGCTCGATAGCTTCGCGAATCTCTTTTACCCCAGAAGTGACGGCGGAAATACGCTCGACATCGGCGCTGGCGTAGCGGGCGATCACTTCAGCGAGCGTGGTTTTCCCCGTCCCTGGCGGCCCCCATAAAATCATGGAGTGCAGATGCCCGGCCTCAATAGCGCGAGGCAACGGCTTACCTGCGGCCAGCAAATGCTGCTGGCCGATATACTGCGCTAAATTTTCCGGCCGCATTCGCGCGGCCAGCGGTTGAAACGTATTATCAGAAAAATCGAGCGACAGATTGCTCACTCATCGCCTCTACTTACGTTGGTCGTCTATCGTTACCCCTTGCGGCGGAGTAAACGTAAATTTTGACGGATCAACCGCGCCGTTTTGCTGGGATTTTAGCTGATAGGCGCTACGCTGATCGTCTTGTTCTACGGCGCTAAACTGGTGGATAGTCCCGTCGCGTCCCACATTGATGGTGAACTGTTTCAGATTGCCGTTGCTGGCTTTCGGCGTCAGCACAAAATTATCGCCGTCCTGCTTAATATTATACTGCTGCCAGTCGCTGGCCTGGTTGCGGGCAATCAGCATAAACGGTGTATTTCCAGTGGCATCTTTCAACCACGTGGCGGTAGCCTGTTCTACAAACGGGTTATAGAACCATAACGTTTTGCCGTCAGAAACCAGAATACTCTCGTCAGGTTGCGTCATATGCCAGTTGAATAGATTTGGCCGCTTAACCCATAAATCACCCTGTCCCTCCTGCACCGCGGCACCGCTGCCATCGGTGACTTTTTGAGTAAAGGTGGCATGAAAGCTGCTCACTTTATCCAGACGGCTTTTCAGAGAGCTGGCGGCGTCAGCCCATACGCTGCTGGCTACAACGCTTGAAAGTAATGCACAGGCGATTGCCATTTTTTTCATCATTATTCCTCAGGTTTCGACACTCCCGACCAGGAGCTCCTTTTGCTTTCTATTCCAGGCCAAAAATCAGCATGAGGAAAGAAGAAAATACTGAATTTTGTTGCCGGATGGCAGCCTGCACAGCGCCATCCGGCTTACAGGTTTACTCAAAAGGCGGCGGAGCCAGCACTTCACGATTACCGTTATGCCCCTGAGCGCTGACAATACCCTGCGCTTCCATCTGTTCGATAATACGCGCCGCACGGTTATAGCCGATGCGGAACTGACGCTGAACGCCGGAAATGGACGCTTTTCGCTTCTGAGTGACGAAATTAACGGCCTGATCGAATAGCGCATCTAATTCTTCGCCGCCGTCAAAACCGCCACCGCCACCTTCGCTTTCGCTGTCGGAGGTAATGCCATCCACATATTGCGGACGACCGCGCGCTTTCCAGTCCTGAACCACCGCATGGACTTCCTGGTCACGCACAAACGCCCCATGGACACGTACCGGCATGGTGGAGTTTGGTCCGGAGTAGAGCATGTCCCCCATACCTAGCAGCGACTCAGCGCCACCCTGATCAAGAATGGTGCGGGAGTCGATCTTGCTGGATACGGTAAAAGCGATACGGGTTGGAATGTTGGCTTTAATTAAACCAGTAATCACATCGACCGACGGACGCTGCGTCGCCAGTACCAGGTGAATCCCCGCGGCGCGCGCTTTCTGCGCCAGACGCGCGATCAGCTCTTCAACTTTTTTACCAACGGTCATCATCAGGTCGGCAAATTCATCAACCAGTACCACGATATACGGCAGTTTTTCCAGAACCGGATGCTGAACATCCATACTGTCGCCCGGCTTCCAGTACGGGTCCGGAATCGGACGTCCCATGCGGGCCGCTTCGGCGATTTTCTCGTTATAACCAGCCAGATTACGCACGCCGAGCGCGGACATCAGCTTATAGCGACGCTCCATCTCATTGACGCTCCAGCGTAACGCGTTAGCCGCGTCTTTCATGTCGGTAACAACTTCCGTCAGCAGATGCGGTATACCTTCATAGACCGAGAGTTCTAACATTTTCGGGTCGATCATGATAAAGCGAACGTCTTCCGGCTGCGCTTTATACAGCATACTGAGGATCATGGCGTTAACCCCGACCGACTTACCGGAACCGGTCGTACCGGCCACCAGCAGGTGAGGCATTTTCGCCAGATCCGCCACTACCGGATCGCCCGCGATATCCTTACCTAACACCACGGTAAGCGGCGACGGATTCTCGCGGAATTTGGCGTTATCCAACACTTCGCGCAGATAAACGGTTTGCCGTTTCTTGTTCGGCAATTCCAACCCTACGTAAGGTTTGCCTGGAATGACTTCCACAACGCGTACGGCTACCGTTGACAATGAGCGCGCCAGATCCCGGGAAAGGTTGGAGATACGCGCTGCTTTAACGCCCGGGGCCAGATTCAGTTCAAAACGAGTAATGACCGGGCCTGGCGAATAGTTCACCACATCAGCTTTAATGCGGAAATCCGCCAGACGCGCTTCAACCAGACGCGCCATTTGTTCCAGCGCAAAGGTATCTACCGGTTCAACTTCGCTCGGCGGCGGTGTCAGAAGATCTAACGAAGGCAGCGGCGTCGTCGGACGCTGTAATGGACGGCTGTCGCCGTTACGCATCAACAGCGGGTGGATCAAGCTGTCTTGCGGCGCTGTCGGCTGTTGCGGCTGCTGATACTGTGGCTGCGGCGCTACCGGCTGCTGCGGCTGCTGATACTGTGGCTGCGGCGCTACCGGCTGCTGCGGCTGCTGATACTGCGGCTGCGGCGCTACCGGCTGTTGCGGCTGCTGATACTGCGGCTGCGGCGCTACCGGCTGTTGCGGCTGCTGATACTGCGGCTGAGGCGCTACCGGCTGTTGCGGCTGCTGATACTGCGGCTGCGGCGCTACCGGCTGCTGCGGCTGCTGATACTGCGGTTGCGGCGCTACCGGCTGTTGCGGCTGCTGGTACTGTGGCTGAGGCTGCGGCGCTACCGGTTGCTGAACAGGCGTTGACTCGGGCATGACACCCGGCGTGAACAGCGGTTCGTGCGGACCTTCATCAACCAATACTTTCATTGGCGAGAAATCCAGATCGTCCAGTGAGAACGGCTGCGCGCCAGCGGGTTGCTCGCCGGAATAGCGCTGCTGTTGCGAAGCGGCAAACTGGCGGGCTAATTCAGCTTCCGCAGCGGTATCGTCATCTTCTGCCTGTTGCGTATCATGCTGATACGTCTCACCATAACGATGCTGCTGCGACTGCGCAAACTGACGGGCTAACTCGTCCTGATGCATTGCATCTATTTCTTCATCGGTTAGCTGCGCGCCCGTCTCGTACTGATTGCGCTCCGCCTCGCGGGCTTTTTCTTCTGCAATCCTCTGTGACGGCAGCTTAATACCGTACGATGCCAGTTCCCGTCGGGTCGGCACGCGAACGCGGTTCGGACGCGGCAGTTGCGGACCAATCCCCTCTTTCACCTGCGGACGCGGCGCGCCGCCGGTAGCCAGACTAAATGCAGGCGCAGCGGCCGCGGCGCCTGCTGCCAGGGCGCCACTCTTAATACCTGCGTCAAGCGACGCGGCGGCGGCTACCGCTTCCACTGGCGGTATGGACGGCGCGACAGATACCGTAGGTTTGACCGGCACGTTCTCTTTTACCGGCTCCGGAATCGGTTGATACCATGCCGCCAGTTGTTCGCGCTCACGGGCGCGTTTCTCTTCCACCTCTTCAAAATAGTAAAGCGGAGGACGGGCAGGTCTGGTCTCTTCTGTGTCAGGTTCAGGCTCGGTGGCAACCGGCTGTTCGATAACCGGCGGCGGCATGTGAGAAGGTTCAGCCGCTATCGGCTCCGGCTGATAAACCGGCGTCGGCTGATGGGTCGGCTCCGGCTGCCATTGCGGCTGTGTTTCCTGCGGCGCAAGAGAGTCATATTCTGCTGCGGTCGCTGGCGTCGCGGCGTATTGCGGCGCGGAAGCGACAGGCACAGGTTGCTGCCACGGCGCACTTTGCGCCTCCTGCGGTTGAGCATATTGCGGATGCGGCTGATACCCCTCCGGCGCAGGCGCGATAACCGGTTCGCCGGTTTGCGGCCCCGGTACGGGCTGCCACTCCACGGTCGGTTGCGCGACAACCGGCTCAGCCCCAGGCATGGGCGGCGTTTGCATTATGGGATCGGCGGACGCTGCCCACGTCTGGGTGACGGCAGTTGCAGCCGCAGCGGCGGCGACCGGTTCGGTGACAGAATGGCCGTTTAACAGCGGATCATATTCATCATATTCCGGCTGCGTCGCACGGTTGCCCGAAAACAGAACGTCGTCGGGATCGGCAGCGACGCCGCGCGCGCTATACTGAATGTCCTCGTCATCATCCATCCGTTTGCCGGAAAAGAGCGCGGCATCGGTCTGACGGCCCCGTGGATTGCTGAATTTTTCAGCCAGTCGCTTACGACGCGCCAACGCGCCGCGCAAAATACGCGCCCGGCGAGATTCACGCTGCACGCCGTCGGTTTCTTCATCGTATTCGTCATCATACTCTTCGTCGTCAACCCACGTATCATCACGCCGGGTACGGTTGCTGGCGAAGGTCAGTATATTAAGCAGCCAGCCGCCTAATTTTTCGGCGATACTGACCCAGGACCAGCCGGTAAAGAGCGTCAGCCCGGCAGCCCAAATACAGAGAAGCATTATCGTTCCGCCGCTACTATGCAACAACGGCTGCAGCGTGGTGCTTAACAGGCTGCCAATTACGCCGCCGGAGGCGAAATACCAGATATCGTCGGCATTAATGGCCGCCAGACCGCAGGAAGTGAGAATCAGCGCCAGCACGCCGATAAGGCGTAGCGACACAGCAAAATAGTCGATGTAATCATCCGTAGACTGATGACGCCACGCAAACCAACACCCGCCGACAATAATGACAGGGATGGTGTAGGCCATTACGCCAAAAATAAAGAACAGTGTATCGGCCAGCCACGCGCCCGGCGCGCCGCCTAAATTATGGATGGGTTCATGCCAGGCGGTTTGCGACCAACTGGGGTCCGAAGGGTTAAAGCTCAACAAGGCCGCCATCAACCAGACGGCAAAAAGGGCAATAAGTATCAACAACGCTTCCAAAAGTCGGCGCCCGCTGCTTAACTTCGTCAATGTGACGTCTTTGTCTTCAGTATATTCCTGGCTCAAAAAAGGCTCTCCAGGTTCCAGGCTTTTCCCGCCCGATGCTAAAACGGACAACAGCACCGGGTTGCCCCGGCACTGTTGCTGTATGGATTAACAGGAGTGTAATCAAACTACAGCGATTTTGCACCTGTTCCGTGTTAGCGTGTCTTAATAACCAGACGATTACTCTGTTTTACCTCTTCCATCACTACGTAAGTTCGGGTGTCGTTCACACCTGGCAAGCGCAGCAACGTCTCTCCCAATAGTTTTCGATACGCTGACATATCCGGTACACGGGTTTTCAACAGGTAGTCGAAATCGCCGGAAACCAAATGACACTCCTGAATCTCTTCAAGCTTTTGCACGGCGGCATTAAACTGTTCAAACACATCCGGCGCGCCGCGATTTAAGGTAATCTCAACGAATACCAGAAGTGACGCATCCAGATAATGCGGGTTCAACAGCGCCGTATAGCCCTGGATAAACCCCTGTCGCTCCAGCCGACGCACACGCTCAAGGCAAGGTGTCGGCGAAAGTCCTACTCGTTTAGAAAGCTCGACGTTGGAAATACGCCCATCCTTTTGCAGTTCATTAAGAATGTTACGATCGATACGGTCGAGATCTTTGCCAGGGCGCTTCTTGCTATCTACCATTATTATTGTCTCTCTGTATTCCTTCCCTACTCCTGCCTGACTCTACTCACATCACTGTTCAGAGTCGCTGCCCATCACGATAGACCGAAACCCAGAGGGATTAACGGCGCGCAATGCCTGGTCTATGGTGAGAAGACCGTTGCCTCGCGGCAGCTATCGACATCACGAATGGCGTCTGTCCACGCCATGCGTAGATTTCACTAGCCCGGTAAACATGGTATTTACATGCATGATTATGCAGCACATACATAACACAGTTTTTTCTTCCTCGAATGTTTTCGCAAAACAGCAGGTGATTGTCAAAGCAAAACATCGATTTTTAGTACAACATGCCAGTTATTCATTAGAGAGGGCGGTAAACTGTCATTTCGTCACCTTATAAGTTACCGATTTTAATTAAAGTTTGTGATGATAACGTCGCTGTCGCGGCCGTTCATCGGTTCATGCTATTACACATATTGTTAACAAAATCGTTATGCTCTTTTTTTACGTCTGTAAATTCCCTACAATTCTGCTCATTGTCTGCCAACAACTATGGGGATCTCATGGGCACGACCAAACACAGTAAGCTGCTTATTCTGGGCTCAGGACCGGCGGGATATACCGCGGCGGTGTATGCCGCGCGCGCAAATTTACAGCCGGTACTTATTACCGGTATGGAAAAAGGCGGTCAACTGACTACCACGACGGAAGTGGAAAACTGGCCCGGCGATCCAAACGATTTGACCGGCCCGCTGCTGATGGAACGCATGCATGAACATGCGGCAAAATTTGAAACCGAGATAATTTTTGATCACATCAACAACGTGGATCTGCAAAATCGTCCGTTCCGTCTGACAGGTGACAGCGCAGAGTACACTTGTGATGCGTTGATCATTGCGACCGGCGCTTCCGCGCGCTATCTGGGGCTGCCATCGGAAGAAGCCTTTAAAGGGCGCGGCGTTTCCGCCTGCGCAACCTGCGACGGTTTCTTCTACCGCAATCAGAAAGTAGCGGTGATCGGCGGCGGCAACACCGCGGTTGAAGAAGCGCTTTATCTGTCCAACATCGCTTCGGAAGTGCACCTTATCCATCGCCGTGACGGTTTCCGCGCTGAAAAAATCCTCATTAAGCGCCTGATGGATAAAGTCGAAAATGGCAATATCATTCTGCACACCAACCGGACGCTGGAAGAAGTGACCGGCGATCAGATGGGCGTCACCGGTCTGCGTCTTCGCGACACGCAGCAGAGCGATAATATCGAGACGCTGGACATCGCCGGACTTTTCGTAGCCATCGGTCATAGCCCAAACACGGCGCTCTTCGAAGGCCAGCTTGAGCTGGAAAATGGTTATATCAAAGTTCAGTCCGGCACCCATGGCAACGCCACACAAACCAGCATCCCTGGCGTATTCGCGGCGGGTGACGTCATGGATCATATTTACCGTCAGGCGATCACCTCTGCAGGTACGGGCTGTATGGCGGCGCTGGATGCTGAACGCTATCTCGATGGTCTGGCCGACGCGAGCAAATAGTTTTTACAAATCAGTAACAAAAGTAAAAAAGGCGACTATAAGTCGCCTTTATTTTTGCGTCGTTGTAACATTGCCCTGCCTGAAATTCCAATAACTCACCTGCTAAGCGTGCAATGAATAAAACCCGTCAAAAAGAGCTGACCCGCTGGTTAAAACAGCAAAGCGTAATCTCCCAACGGTGGTTGAATATTTCCCGCCTGTTGGGGTTCATGAGTGGCGTATTAATTGTCGCTCAGGCCTGGATCATGGCGCGTATCCTGCAACATATGATCATGGAGAACATTCCACGGGAAGCGCTGTTGCTCCCTTTTATCCTGCTGATACTGGTCTTTGTCCTCCGCGCCTGGGTGGTGTGGTTGCGCGAGCGCGTCGGTTTTCATGCCGGACAACATATTCGCTTTGAGATCCGCCGTCAGGTGTTGGATCGTCTGCAGCAAGCCGGCCCAGCCTGGATTCAGGGCAAGCCCGCCGGTAGCTGGGCGACGCTGGTATTGGAACAGATTGACGATATGCATGACTATTATGCGCGCTATCTGCCGCAAATGGCGCTTGCCGTTTGCGTACCGCTCTTAATCGTGGCGGCGATTTTCCCGTCAAATTGGGCGGCGGCGCTGATTCTGCTGGGCACCGCCCCGCTCATTCCCCTATTTATGGCAATGGTGGGGATGGGCGCGGCTGACGCCAACCGCCGCAATTTCCTGGCGCTTGCCCGGCTAAGCGGCCATTTTCTTGACCGTCTGCGCGGGATGGAAACGCTGCGAATTTTCGGTCGTGGAGAAGCGGAAACCGAAAGCATTCGCGCAGCATCGCAGGATTTTCGTCAGCGCACGATGGAAGTACTGCGCCTCGCCTTTTTATCTTCCGGCGTGCTGGAATTTTTCACCTCGCTTTCTATTGCGCTGGTCGCCGTTTATTTTGGCTTCTCTTACCTGGGCGAACTGAACTTTGGTCATTACGGTACCGGCGTGACGCTCGCCGCCGGGTTCCTCGCCTTGATCCTCGCGCCGGAGTTTTTCCAGCCGTTACGCGACCTCGGCACGTTTTACCATGCTAAGGCGCAGGCGGTTGGCGCGGCGGATAGTCTGAAGACGTTTCTGGAAACACCCCTTGCCCACCCGGCGCGCGGCGAAGTTGAGCTGGCGGAAAACGAACCTGTAACCATTGACGCAGTCAATCTTATTATCACCTCGCCAGAAGGCAAAACGCTTGCCGGGCCGCTGAATTTCTCATTAGCGGCAGGAGAACGCGCCGTCCTGGTAGGACGCAGCGGTTCCGGTAAAAGCTCTCTGTTGAATGTATTATCCGGTTTTCTCTCCTATCAGGGATCTTTGCGTATTAACGGTGTCGAGCTTCGCGATCTCTCGCCGGAATCCTGGCGCCAGCATCTCTCCTGGGTTGGGCAAAACCCGCAATTACCTGCAGCGACGCTACGCGAAAATGTATTACTGGCGCGCCCGGACGCCAGCGAGCAGGAACTTTATGCCGCGCTTGACGCCGCATGGGTAAGCGAGTTTTTACCGCTGCTGCCGCAGGGAGTAGACACCCCGCTCGGCAATCATGCCAGCAGACTTTCCGTCGGCCAGGCACAGCGTGTAGCGGTCGCCCGTGCGCTACTTAATCCCTGTCAACTGCTACTGCTGGATGAACCGGCGGCAAGCCTGGACGCTCACAGCGAGCAACGCGTCATGCAGGCGTTAAAAGCGGCGTCAAAACGCCAGACCACATTAATGGTGACGCATCAGTTGGAAGATCTCGCCGACTGGGACGCTATCTGGGTTATGCAAGATGGCGCGATTGTCGAACAAGGCAGTTATGCTGAACTCAGCGCCGCCAACGGCGCTTTTGCGACGTTATTGGCTCACCGTCAGGAGGATATTTAAATGCGCGCGCTACTCCCTTATCTGACGCTTTATAAACGCCATAAATGGATGCTAACGCTGGGAATTGCGCTGGCAATCCTGACACTGCTTGCCAGTATCGGGCTGCTGACGCTTTCCGGCTGGTTCCTGTCCGCGTCCGCTATCGCAGGCTTCGCGGGAATTTACAGTTTTAACTATATGCTCCCGGCAGCCGGCGTGCGCGGCGCGGCCATTACCCGTACCGCTGGTCGTTATTTTGAACGTCTGGTAAGTCATGACGCCACGTTCCGCGTACTGCAACATCTGCGTATTTATACCTTTAGCAAACTTCTACCACTCTCCCCCGCGAGTCTGGCGCGTTATCAGCAAGGTGAACTGCTGAACCGCATCGTTGCCGACGTCGACACGCTGGACCATCTCTATTTGCGCGTCATCTCCCCGCTGGTCGGCGCTTTTGTAGTGATTATGATTGTCACCCTGGGGCTTAGCGTTCTCGACGTGACGCTGGCGATCACGCTGGGCGGCATTATGCTGTTGACGCTGTTTATTATGCCGCCGGTGTTTTATCGCGCCGGCAAAAATACCGGCCAAAATCTGACGCATCTACGCGGTCAGTATCGCCAGCAGCTCACGTCATGGTTACAGGGCCAGGCGGAACTCACCATTTTTGGCGCCAGCAAACGCTATCGGGCGCAAATGGAAGCCACCGAATTACAATGGCATGAGGCCCAACGCCGACAGTCTGAACTCACCGCCTTATCGCAGGCGTTAATGCTGCTGATTGGTGCGCTGGCGGTGATGTTAATGTTGTGGATGGCCTCCGGCGGCGTTGGCGGCAATACGCAGCCCGGCGCGCTCATCGCGCTGTTTGTCTTCTGCGCGCTGGCGGCTTTCGAGGCGCTTGCGCCCGTTACCGGCGCATTCCAGCATCTGGGGCAGGTTATCGCCTCTGCGCTTCGTATCACTGAATTAACGGAGCAAAAACCGGAGGTGACCTTTCCGCAAGCAGAAACTCCCGCGCCGGAAAAGGTCACACTCACCCTGCGGGACGTTTCGTTTCGTTATCCCGACCAGCCGATTAATGCGCTCAATGCCCTCTCATTACAGGCTAATCCTGGCGAGCATGTCGCTATTCTGGGGCGTACCGGCTGCGGAAAATCAACGCTGTTGCAGCTACTCACCCGCGCCTGGGACCCGCAACAAGGCGAAATTCTGCTCAACGATCTTCCGCTATCCTCGCTGAGCGAATCCGCCTTACGCCGGACTATCAGCGTGGTGCCGCAGCGTGTCCACCTGTTCAGCGCCACGCTGCGTGATAATTTATTACTGGCGGCGCCCAATGCCAGCGACGAAGCCCTTTCCGACATGCTGCGTCGCGTCGGCCTCGAAAATCTGCTCGAAGATAGTGGGCTTAATAGCTGGCTCGGCGAAGGCGGTCGTCTGCTATCCGGCGGCGAACTTCGTCGTCTGGCCATCGCCCGCGCGCTGTTGCACGATGCCCCGTTGATGCTGTTGGATGAGCCTACTGAGGGGCTGGATGCGACCACCGAGAGCGAAATGCTGGAATTACTTGCCGATGTGATGCGCGAGAAAACCGTCCTGATGGTGACTCACCGTTTGCGCGGCCTGGCCCGTTTTGATCAAATCATCGTAATGGACGACGGGCACATCATTGAGCGAGGCACTCATGCAGAATTGTTAGCCGGACAAGGGCGCTATTATCAGTTTAAACAACGTCTGTAAGCTATTATTGAACGATCCGACTTGCGTACTGGAGTTTCGCCGTCATGCGTCTGGTTCAGCTTTCCCGACATTCTATCGCCTTCCCTTCGCCGGAAGGCGCTTTACGCGAGCCTAACGGTTTACTGGCGCTGGGCGGCGATCTCAGCCCTGCCCGGTTGTTAATGGCCTACCAGCACGGGATTTTTCCGTGGTTTTCGCCGGGCGACCCGATTCTGTGGTGGTCGCCCGATCCTCGCGCCGTGCTGTGGCCTGAAAAGTTTCACCTCAGTCGCAGTATGAAGCGCTTTCACAACGCATCCCCTTACCGCGTGACGCTCAATTACGCTTTCGATCGGGTCATTGATGGATGCGCCAATCACCGTGACGAAGGCACCTGGATAACGCGTGGTATTGAGGAAGCCTATCGCCGATTACATGAATTGGGCCACGCGCACTCCATTGAAGTGTGGCGCGATCGGGAACTGGTCGGCGGGATGTATGGCGTCTCGCAGGGGGCGCTGTTTTGCGGCGAATCGATGTTTAGCCGCCAGGAGAATGCCTCTAAAACCGCACTGCTGGTTTTTTGCGCTGAATTTACCCGTCACGGCGGTAAACTTATTGATTGTCAGGTACTTAATAGTCATACCGCCTCGCTCGGCGCCATTGAAATTCCACGTCGTGACTACCTCGATCACCTCGCGGCCTTACGCCAACAGCCGCTGGCCTCCCGTTTTTGGGTGCCGCGGACATTATTTTTGCCCCGGAAGTGAATGTTTTCGGCACATTTTTTATTGGGGTGTTATAATTGCTGCCGCAGAATTGGTTTAGCTCATTATCCCGCAGCCCGTTGTCAGGTAACGCCCATCGTTTATTTCACCGTTCCCTTATATGTTGCGCTTATGTCGATACATCAGGCGGTAGTATCAGGGAAAAGGTGTATAACGCGGCGTTGTCGTGTGTCGCGGAATCATGTGCTAAACCTGGTTTGCTGTGTTTTAAACGCACAAATCTTTACTTATCAAAAGAAGTTCGGCATTATCTTGCCGGTTCAAATTATGGTAGTGATACCCCAGAGGATTAGATGGCCAAAGAAGACAATATTGAAATGCAAGGTACCGTTCTCGAAACGTTACCTAATACCATGTTCCGCGTAGAGTTAGAAAACGGTCACGTGGTTACTGCACACATCTCCGGTAAAATGCGTAAGAACTACATCCGCATCCTGACGGGCGACAAAGTGACCGTTGAGCTGACCCCGTACGACCTGAGCAAAGGCCGCATTGTCTTCCGTAGTCGCTAATTGTCTCCTCACGCCCTGAAGGGCGGCTGGATAAAAGGTCGGTTTAACCGGCCTTTTTTGCGTCCATTAAGTTGATGAATGACGAGCAGGTTACTCTTCCACCATTCGCGCATACTCTTCCGTCAAAAAATCGACCAACGCACGTACGGAAGGTAATAATCCTCGCCGGGATGGGAACACAGCATGAATAACCTCCCGCCGGGGCTCCCACTCTTCCAGCACCGCGACCAGTTCACCGGCGGCCAGTTGTTCTTTCACCATTAAGACAGGTAGCTGCACAAGCCCCACGCCCGCCATCGCCGCCTCGCGTAGCGCCAACATGTCGGTGGTAATCATACGCGGGGTAAAATGGACTTCCGCACGCGCGCCCTGCGGGCCGTAAAGTTCCCAGCGGTGGATATGCTTGCCGGATGCAAGACTTAGCCCAGGCCAATGGCTCAACTCCGCCGGCGCGGAAGGGATTCCCATCCGTGCGATAAGATCCGGGCTGGCAAACAAGCGATGCCCTCTGTCAGCCAGGACGCGCATCACCAGGTCGCTATCCTCAAACGGGCGCGGCCTGACGCGAATCGCCACATCCACCCCCTCCCCTACGACGTCCACCCGACGATTGGTTGCTTCAAGCTGTAGCGAAACATCAGGATAACGCGCCATAAATTTCGCCAGCATTGGGCCGATGTGTACATGCAGCAGCGTCACCGGGCAGGTCAGCTTCACGATACCGCGAGGCTCTACCTGCAATGCGGCAATGGCATCCTGCGCCGCCTGAGCTTCCACCAGCATCGCTTTACAGTGCTCATAGAATGTTTGCCCCACTTCGGTAACGTTAAACTGCCGGGTGGTTCGCTGAATCAATCGCACGCCCAGCCGTTCCTCCAGTTGCGCAATACGCCGGCTCAGTTTTGATTTTGGTTCATCAAGCGCACGCCCCGCCGCGGCAAACCCACCCTCTTCGACCACATGCACAAACCACGCAAAATCATTGAGATCCGTTTTTATCATTACATTGTCCTATTAATGGAACGGTATGAGCCATTTTAGCCACTACCGAACCTTTTGTCATGAATATAAGCTTATTCACATCAAGACAACGCCACTGAGGAGAACACCATGAAACAGATTACAGGCGTCTATACCGCACCTCGCCCGCACTGGGTTGGCGATGGATTTCCGGTTCGTTCACTCTTTTCTTATCAGTCACATGCGCAGCAGTTGAGTCCCTTCCTGCTGCTGGATTATGCCGGGCCGCACACCTTTACGCCGGGTAATGAAAAACGCGGCGTTGGGGAGCATCCACACCGCGGTTTCGAGACCGTGACGATTGTTTATAGTGGCGAAGTCGAGCATCGGGACTCTACCGGTCGCGGCGGCGTTATCGGCCCGGGCGACGTTCAGTGGATGACCGCAGGCGCAGGCATTTTGCATGAAGAGTTCCATTCCGACGCGTTTACCCGTCGGGGCGGCGAACTGGAAATGGTGCAGTTGTGGGTTAACCTTCCCATGAAGGACAAAATGACCACCCCGGGTTATCAAAGCATTACCCACGATGTTATCCCGACCGTTACGTTGCCGGATAACGCCGGAGTCGTGCGGGTCATCGCAGGGCGTTATGAAGAGACAAAAGGCCCGGCGCACACTTTCTCGCCGCTCAATGTCTGGGATATGCGCCTGCAACGCAATCGCCAGCTTACATTGGCACAGCCGGAAGGATGGAGCACCGCGCTGGTGGTACTGAAAGGCAATATCACGGTGAACGGCACGACGCCGGTCAACGAAGCGCAACTGGTGGTGTTGAGCCAGCAAGGGAAAACGCTGCACCTTGAGGCCAGCAGCGACGCCAGCGTATTGCTGTTATCAGGCGAGCCACTGAATGAACCGATTGTGGGTTACGGCCCATTTGTTATGAACACGAAACAAGAGATCGCAGAAGCAGTTCGCGATTTCAACTCCGGCCGTTTTGGCCAAATCTGAAAACATGAAGGAGAATACGATGTCAAGTCCTGCTAATTTTAATGGTTTGCGCCCGGTAATTGATGTTAACGATTCCGTGATGCTTTTAATCGATCATCAAAGCGGTCTTTTCCAGACCGTAGGCGATATGCCAATGCCGGAATTACGCGCTCGCGCCGCGGCGTTGGCGAAGATGGCGACGTTAGCGAAAATGCCGGTCATTACCACGGCATCCGTACCGCAAGGTCCGAACGGCCCTCTGATCCCGGAGATCCACGCTAATGCGCCACATGCGCAGTACATTGCGCGCAAAGGTGAAATTAACGCCTGGGATAACGAAGATTTCGTTAAGGCGGTAAAAGCGACGGGTCGTAAGACGCTGATCATTGCCGGGACGATTACCAGCGTGTGCATGGCATTCCCGGCCATTAGCGCGGTAGCGGAAGGTTATAAGGTATTTGCCGTGATCGACGCATCCGGTACCTACAGTAAGATGGCGCAGGAGATCACCCTGGCGCGTATCGTACAGGCTGGCGTCGTACCGATGGATACTGCCGCAGTCGCCTCTGAGCTGCAAGGCACCTGGAACCGTGAAGACGCCGCCGCGTGGGCCGACGTTTATACTCAGGTATTCCCGGCCTATCAACTGCTGATAGAAAGCTACAGCAAAGCGCAGGATGTGGTGAAAAACAACGAAATGTTGGATTCACAGCGTTAATTTGCCTCCCCGCGCCAGTTTGGGCGGGGATTATGTCTATTGCATGAGCAAACGACAGTGAATATGTAAATTCTGCTTGACCGTTTTAGCGCAACTCCCTATAGTAGCGCCCCGTTGCCCCCCAAGTGGTCAGGCAGCAATACAATATGGTGAGGTGTCCGAGTGGCTGAAGGAGCACGCCTGGAAAGTGTGTATACGGCAACGTATCGGGGGTTCGAATCCCCCCCTCACCGCCATATTCAAGAAAGAGCTCGTACGAAAGTACGGGCTTTTTTTTCACATATGACCCGTCCTGAATAGCGTTGACACGTTCCAGACTTAAATCCGGAGAACGTGATGATGACTGAGTTCAAACGCACCCAACGCGATTATCCTCTATCCTTTAAAATAGCCGTCGTTGAGCAGGTCGAAAAAGGCGAGATGACCTATAAACAGGCCCAGCAGCGATATGGCATTCAGGGGCGCTCCACCGTACTTGTCTGGCTGCGTAAATATGGCCGGCTTGACTGGAGACCCGGACTTCCTGACCTGGTGAAGAGGAAACTGCCTGTGGCTCAGACAACTATCCCGCTGACACCCGAGCAAAGAATCAGGGAACTTGAAGAACAGCTTGAGCTGGCAAACCAGAAAGCTGAGTTTTTTGAGTCCGTTATCAACGTCCTGAAAAATGATTACGGGGTAAGTGTTGTAAAAAAGCGGCCCGGCAAGTCCTCACGCAAAGTCAGGCCCCCAAAATAACAGTTACGCGTGCATGTCAGTTCCTGGGGCACAGCAGACAGGCGTGGTACCAGTACAATACAAGATGTAATAAACGGCAGGAGCATCATGCTCAGGTTCTTGATTTTGTTGCCCGTACCCGGTGCCGCCAGCCGCGAATCGGTACGCGTAAACTGCACTATCTGCTGAACATGCAGGCCGATAAAACGCTGAATATCGGACGGGACCGTCTGTTTAATCTGCTGGGTGAATACCGGCTCCTGGTACCCGTGAAACGGGCATATCACAAAACCACCAACAGCCATCATCGCTTTTACCGGCATCCTAATCTGCTGAAACCCGGCCCTGAACAGGTTACCGCCCTTGAGCCAGAGCAGGTCTGGGTCGCCGATATTACTTACCTTCCACTACGCAGCGGCACGGCCTGTCTGAGTCTGGTCACCGATGCCTGCTCCAGAAAAATCGTGGGTTACCATGTCGGGGAAAACCTGCAGACAGAAAATGTGGTAAAGGCGTTCAGGCAGGCTCTGAGGCGGAGAAAAACGACAGGTCCGCTGGTACATCACTCTGACAGAGGACTGCAATACTGTTCGGTACTTTATCAGTCAGTTCATGAGCGAAACGGAATAACCTGTTCAATGACCGATGGTTACGACTGCTACCAGAATGCGCTGGCTGAGAGAATAAACGGGATACTGAAAAATGAGTTTTTACTCTCGCGTCCTGCAGACCTGGAGCAAGCGCGGGAAATAGTAAAAGAGTCCGTGGCAATTTATAACCATGAACGGCCACACCTGGCCCTGAAATACAAAACGCCCGATGATGTTCATCAGGCGTTTTACAGACAAAAAACTGTCAACCTATATCAGGACTAGTCAATAAAGCCACCCTACAGGGGGGATGAGAACACCCGACCGGGGTTCGACACAAAAACGCCGGGAGCGTTTTTGAACAGAGCTTGCTCTGGCCCCGAAGGGGCGAGGCCCAGGGATGGGCTGAGTAGCGGCGCAGCCAGTTGGACAAACGACGAGCCTGCGAGGAGACTGCCCGAAGGGCGAGCGCAGCGAGTCAATCCCCCCTCACCGCCATATTCAAGAAAGAGTTCGTACGAAAGTACGGACTTTTTTTCGCATTTGACCCGTCGATTACCGGATGATGACGCAATTTACAAGCGCCTTATCCGCCTACCGCGAGCACAACGCTATCAGGCTAACTATTATCCGGCGTAAATAAATATCCTCCGGCATAGCCGGAGGTTTTTCAGATGCGCCTATAAGGCTCTCTTACCAGCCGCGCCCTAACAGGCGCATACGATCTGACATTTGCATCAAACTTCGTTACTTACGGCCCGTAAACGGGCTGCCCGGATACGGGATCGATAATTGCTCACCCATTTTATCCTCTTCAAGCTGGTGCTTTATGTAGTCCTGTATCTTCGCCGTGTTCTTACCCACCGTATCGACATAGTACCCTCTGCACCAGAACTCCCTGTTCCTGTATTTGAATTTTAGATCCCCAAACTGCTCGTAAAGCATCAGACTACTTTTACCCTTCAGATATCCCATGAAACTCGACACACTCATCTTCGGCGGGATCTCCAGAAGCATGTGAATATGATCTGCACAACATTCTGCTTCCAGAATTCGTACGTTTTTCCATTCACACAATTTTCTTAATATGCTGCCTACTGCCCTACGCTTCTCTCCATAGAACGCTTGTCTTCGGTATTTGGGCGCGAAAACTATGTGATATTTACAGTTCCATCGGGTGTGCGCTAAGCTCTTTTCGTCCCCCATTGGGACCCCCTTTTGATTTCTTGTTGAACTTTTGCAGTTGCCAGACCGCAAGATGTTTTAACAAATCAAAAGGGGTTTTAATAACTGGCTTAAAGCTGAAAGCTTTCCGGAACCCCCAGCCTAGCTGGGGGTTTTCCATAGACAAAAAAACCGGGCGCTAAGGCCCGGTTTGTACGACAGTGAAACGAAGATTAGTGCGCGGCTTCCGGCTTGTGCTTTTGCGCACTCTGGAAGTCATACGTCAACGCATTTTTCTCTTTATCCAGCGCGACGGTGACCTGTCCGCCGTCAACCAGCGATCCAAACAACAACTCATTGGCCAGCGGTTTTTTCAGGTTATCCTGAATCACACGCGCCATTGGTCGTGCGCCCATCGCCCGGTCATAGCCCTTTTCCGCCAGCCAGTCGCGCGCTTCCTGACTGACTTCCAGAGAGACGCCTTTCTGATCCAACTGAGCCTGCAACTCGACGATAAACTTATCGACAACCTGATGAATCACCTCGCCAGACAGATGATCGAACCAAATAATGTTGTCGAGACGGTTACGGAACTCCGGCGTAAACACTTTCTTGATCTCGCCCATCGCATCGGTACTGTTGTCCTGATGAATAAGACCAATAGATTTACGTTCGGTTTCTCGCACGCCAGCGTTGGTGGTCATCACCAGCACCACGTTGCGGAAATCCGCCTTGCGGCCGTTGTTATCGGTCAGCGTACCGTTATCCATCACCTGCAGCAGCAGGTTAAAGACATCCGGGTGCGCTTTTTCGATCTCATCCAGCAACAGCACCGCATGAGGATGCTTAATCACCGCATCCGTCAGCAGCCCGCCCTGGTCGAAACCGACGTATCCCGGAGGTGCGCCGATCAAACGGCTCACCGTATGACGCTCCATATATTCAGACATATCGAAGCGCAACAGCTCAATACCCAGCGCTTTTGAAAGCTGTACCGTAACTTCAGTTTTCCCTACGCCAGTTGGCCCGGCGAACAAGAATGAGCCGACAGGTTTATGCTCATGGCCCAGACCCGCACGACTCATCTTAATAGCTTCGGTCAGCGCCTCAATCGCGTTATCCTGGCCGAAGACCAGCATTTTCAGACGATCGCCCAGGTTCTTCAGCGTATCGCGATCGCTCTGCGAGACGCTCTTTTCAGGAATTCGCGCAATTCGCGCCACTACGGACTCAATATCCGCCACGTTGACCGTTTTCTTACGTTTGCTCACCGGCATCAGACGCGCCCGAGCGCCCGCTTCGTCAATCACGTCAATGGCTTTATCCGGCAGATGGCGGTCATTGATATATTTTACCGCCAGCTCGACCGCCGCACGCACCGCTTTCGCGGTATAACGCACGTCGTGGTGCGCTTCGTACTTAGGTTTCAAGCCGTTGATAATTTGCACCGTCTCTTCCACCGAAGGCTCGGTAATATCAATTTTCTGGAAACGGCGCGCTAATGCCCGGTCTTTCTCAAAAATATTGCTGAATTCCTGATAGGTCGTTGAGCCGATCACCCGGATCTTACCGCTGGAAAGCAGCGGTTTAATCAGATTTGCCGCATCCACCTGTCCGCCCGACGCCGCGCCAGCGCCGATAATGGTATGGATTTCATCGATAAACAGGATGCTGTTGGTATCCTGCTCAAGCTGTTTCAGCAACGCCTTAAACCGTTTTTCAAAATCGCCGCGGTATTTGGTGCCCGCCAGCAGCGAACCGATATCCAGCGAGTAAATGGTGCAATCGGCCATCACTTCCGGCACATCGCCCTGCACGATACGCCAGGCCAGCCCTTCGGCAATCGCCGTTTTGCCGACGCCGGATTCCCCTACCAGCAACGGGTTATTTTTACGGCGACGACACAAGACCTGGATCGCGCGTTCCAGTTCTTTTTCACGACCAATCAGCGGATCGATGCCGCCCACGCGAGCAAGTTGGTTAAGATTCGTCGTGAAGTTTTCCATACGTTCCTCCCCGCCAGCTTGTTCGTCGCCAGTTGGCTGATTGCCGAGATCGGAAGATTGGCTCGGTTCGTCTTTTCGCGTCCCGTGAGAAATAAAGTTCACGATATCCAGACGGCTCACTTCATGCTTGCGCAGCAGATAAGCCGCCTGTGATTCCTGTTCGCTAAAGATAGCCACCAGCACATTCGCGCCAGTCACTTCACTACGCCCGGAAGACTGAACGTGGAAGACGGCACGTTGCAGGACACGCTGGAAACTTAACGTCGGCTGCGTATCACGCTCTTCTTCACTGGCAGGCAGTACGGGTGTGGTTTGTTCAATGAAGGCTTCGAGTTCCTGACGGAGCGCCACCAGATCCACGGAGCATGCTTCCAGCGCTTCGCGAGCCGATGGGTTGCTGAGCAGCGCCAGCAACAGATGCTCGACGGTCATAAACTCATGACGGTGCTCGCGCGCTCTGGCGAAAGCCATGTTTAAACTGAGTTCCAGTTCTTGATTGAGCATAGGCACCTCCCCCAATTTTTATACCTGCATTCAGGCTTTTTCCAGCGTACACAGCAACGGATGCTCGTTCTCCCTTGCATACTTGTTCACCATCGCCACTTTGGTTTCCGCCACCTCGGCGGTAAACACGCCGCAGATGGCTTTGCCTTGATAGTGAACTGCAAGCATCAATTGCGTTGCACGTTCTACATCATAAGAAAAGAATTTTTGTAACACGTCAATAACAAACTCCATCGGAGTGTAGTCATCATTGACTAATATCACTTTATACATAGATGGCGGTTTTAGCGCGTCGCGCACGCTATCTTCCACCAACTGGTCAAAATCCAGCCAATCGTTCGTCTTACCCATTGTCAGTCGTCATTATCGGTTACAGTTGTCGGCAGGAAAATCTGCCGCTGACCAGAGTCTATGCACACAATCAATCTACCTCAATTGATAGATAACTAACATCTATCAGTACCATCCGCGACATCTGTCACATTCCCGGCAATAGCGTTAACTGCTTCAAATTTTTGATTCATTTTTACCCGATCCCCCCTGCCTGATGCTTGACGCCTCGCCTGATTTCTCTAAATTGTAATGTCGAGAGTTGGTGAGGTTTTGAACAGCCCCCACTCCGTCACCGGTTCATTCCATCTTACTTATATAAGATTTACGAAGGATGTCGAAGCATGGAAACGGGTACTGTAAAGTGGTTCAACAATGCCAAAGGGTTTGGTTTCATCTGCCCTGAAGGCGGCGGCGAGGATATTTTCGCCCATTATTCCACCATTCAAATGGATGGTTACAGAACGCTTAAAGCCGGACAGTCTGTCCGGTTTGATGTCCACCAGGGGCCAAAAGGCAATCACGCCAGCGTCATCGTGCCCATCGAAGCAGAGGCCGTTGCATAGCTCCTCTGTCTCATTGTGTACATCCAGGAGGCAAAATGCCAGCCCGATCGGCTGGCATTTTTATTTAACGCCAGTGCCTGGTGGCGACACTGTTGCATCTTATCAGGCCGACAAATGACGTCAGCAAGATTACTCCCTTGCCAGCGCATCCACCGGGTCCAGTCGCGCCGCGTTTCTCGCCGGTAGCCAGCCAAACAGTATCCCGGTAAACGTCGAACATAAAAACGCGCTCGCCAGCGCAGTCAGTGAAAAACCGATCTCCCAGCCGGGCAGGAAAAGCTGTAGCATAAATGCGATGAACATCGACAAGCTAATCCCCAGCGCTCCACCAACCAGGCAAACCAGCACCGCTTCAATAAGAAACTGCTGTAGCACATCGCTGGCGCGCGCGCCTACCGCCATACGGATGCCGATTTCACGCGTTCGCTCGGTGACGGAAACCAGCATAATATTCATAACGCCGATGCCGCCGACAACCAGCGAAATGACAGCCACCAGCGTCAGAAATAACTGAAGAGTATAGGTGGTTTTTTCAGCCGTTTTCAGGACGCTGTCCATATTCCAGGTGAAGAAGTCTTTTTTACCGTGGCGTAAGGTGAGCAGGCGAGTAAGCTGCTGTTCAGCCTGATCGCTATCAACGCCATCTTTCACACGAACGGTGATCGAGTTAAGCCATGACTGACCCATTATGCGATCTGACATCGTGCTATAGGGCAACCAAACTTGCAACAGATTGCTATTGCCGTACATGGACGGTTTCTCTTCCGCCACGCCAATAACAATAACCGGCATATTACCCGCCAGCACCACTTCCCCTACGACATTCGCTTTATTTGGAAATAGCTGGCGTCGCGTGTTGGCATCCAGCACCACCACCTGCGCGCGATCCTGTTGCTGTACAGCATTGAAGGTGTTCCCCTCCCTAAAGGACATGCCGTAAACGTTAAAATAATCGCCACTGACGCCATTAGCATTTACGGCAATATCAATATTGCCATAGCGAAGACGTAAGCTCTTTGAAACGCTGGGCGTCGCAGAGTTAACCCACGGCTGTTTCTGAATAGCCACCAGATCGTCATATTTCAGCGCCTGTCGATACTGCGGGTTGTCGTCGCCAAAATCTTTGCCTGGATGAATATCAATCGTGTTAGTGCCCATAGCGCGGATATCCGCCAGTACCATCTGTTTTGCGGCGTCGCCGACCACCACAATCGACACCACCGACGCAATACCGATAATAATTCCCAGCATGGTCAGTAAAGTACGCATTTTGTTAGCGGCCATCGCTAACCACGCCATTGACAGCGCTTCGCGAAAGCTGCTGGCAAATTGCCGCCAGCCGGGAGCCGTATTAACTACGGCAGCGTCAACGCCCTGTTCGCGTTTCTTTTCCTGCGCGGGCGGATTATGGACAATCTTGCCATCGTGAATTTCAATAATCCGCTCCGCCTGGGCGGCAATCAGCGGATCGTGCGTCACAATGATCACCGTATGTCCGCGATCGCGCAGTTGGCGCAAAATCGCCATCACCTCTTCGCCGGAATGGCTATCCAGCGCGCCGGTCGGCTCATCTGCCAGAATCACCTGTCCGCCGTTCATCAGAGCGCGGGCAATACTGACACGCTGCTGCTGTCCGCCAGAAAGCTGTGAAGGCGGGTAATCGACGCGATCGCTTAATCCCAGCCGCAAAAGCAACTCTCTGGCGCGCGCCTGGCGTTTTTTGCGTTCAATGCCGGCGTAGACGGCGGGGATTTCAACATTTTGCGCTGCCGTTAAATGCGACAACAGATGGTAGCGCTGAAAGATAAAGCCAAAATGCTCACGCCGCAGCTGCGCCAGCGCGTCCGGGTCCAGCGTCGAGACGTCCCGCCCCGCCACCCGATAAGTGCCGCTGGTCGGTTTATCCAGGCACCCGAGGATATTCATCAGCGTTGATTTTCCAGAACCGGAAACGCCGACGATCGCCACCATCTCCCCGGCGTGGATTTGCAGGGAGATATCTTTCAACACCGCCACCTGCTCTTCTCCGGAGGGGTAGCTACGACTCACATTGCACAGTTCAAGCAATGCCGTCATGGCGTCGCTCCTGGCCTGCTTTCGCCGATGATCACCTCATCGCCCGCTTCCAGACCTTTAACCACTTCCACGTCTGTATCGTTACGCTCGCCAATGACCACTTCGCGCTCACGTTTTTCGCCGTTACGCAACAGCGCCACTTTATAACGATTGCCGCCCACCGGTTCGCCAAGCGCGGCGAGAGGAATAATCAGCACATTTTTGACATCCATGAGTTGAATATAAACCTGTGCGGTCATATCAAGACGCAAGATTCTTTTGGGATTCGGCACTTCAAACCGGGCGTAATAAAAAATAGCGTCGTTGATCTTTTCCGGCGTCGGCAGAATATCTTTTAAAACGCCTTCATAGCGCGTTTGCGGATCGCCTGCAATGGTGAACCATGCTTTCTGCCCCGCCCGAAGATGGATCACGTCCGCTTCCGAGACCTGCGCTTTTACCAGCATGGTGCTCATATCCGCCAGCGTCAGAATATTGGGCGCCTGCTGAGCTGCAATCACCGTTTGTCCTTGCAGGGTAGTGATTTGCGTCACTTCCCCCGCCATGGGGGCGACAATACGGGTATATTCCAGGTTGGTTTTCGCGGTGTCCAACGAGGCCCGATTACGTTTGATCTGGGCATCTATGGTGCCAATACGCGCCTGTTTAACCGCCATCTCCGTCGCCGCGGTATCCAGATCCTGTTGCGATACCGCCTGAGTCTTAGCTAACTGCTGCTGGCGCGCCAGCGTAACCCGCGCCAGCTTTAACTCAGCGGCTGCCTGCTGACGCTCCGCGTTCAGCTCCATCAGGGTGGCCTCGACCTCTTTTATCTGGTTCTCCGCCTGATCTGGGTCAATCACGCCGAGTAGCTGATCTTTTTTAACGTTATCGCCAATGGAGACCAGCAGCGTTTTCAACTGGCCGCTCACCTGCGCGCCGACATCCACTTTACGCAACGCGTCCAGTTTTCCAGTCGCCAGTACACTCTGTTCAAGATCGCCTGGCCGCACGATTAATGTCTGATAAGTTGGCAGCGGGGCATTTATCATTCGCCAGCCAGCCATCCCCCCCACTAAAAGAATTAAAATAATGACCAGATAACGCTTTTTAAATTTCTTTCCCTTAGCACGCATAGAAACCCTGACGGCAAAATTTTAACCAGAAAGTAAACCGTATCTAAACAAACCTGACGCAATAAAGATAGCGCCGGCTGTATTGACGATTGGTTAATGTTTCCTGTGGTTCAATCTCGACAATCTTATGTCGCGGATTACGATCATGACACAGCTTACAGATAATACCTGGTACACTTCAGATTACATCTCTCCTTTACAATTATTTATTCGTCTGACGCGCGGGCAATTACAGCCAGGAAAATTCTGGCGTAAAGCCAGCTTTCGTCGCAAGTTTTTAATCCGCTCATTAGTCATGCCGCGTGCGACCAGCCAATTACTGACCAATCTCACCCAATGGCCGGAGTTAAATACGTTACTTGCTCGTCAGCCGCGTTTGCCTATTCGGCTACATCGTCCTTATATGGCTGTAAATATTAAACGCGATTTCGCCTTAGATGCGCTGTGTTTTCATTATCAACAGATGCGCCAACTTTTATCGCGGGAACAACAAGTTAGCTATTTAAGTCAGTATGGCCTGAATCTTGCTAAATTTGAAACTAAAACCGGCGAGTTGTTTCAACTTGATTTAGTCAGTCTGGTCTCACTGGATAAAGAAGGTGAAAGCACTATTGTTGTTCGCGACGCACAGTTACGTATTCTGGCAGAGATCACATTTACCCTGTGTCGCTTTAACCAACAACGCACACTATTTATCGGCGGATTACAGGGCGCGGCAAACGACGTCCCTCACGAAATTATCCAGCAGGCGACCAAAGCCTGCCATGGTCTTTTTCCCAAACGCATCGTGATGGAGGCTCTCTGTCAGTTTGCGCAAGTCTTTCAGGCAGAAAAGATTATAGCCGTGAGTAACGATGCGCACGTTTATCGTAGCTGGCGATACATGGATAAAAAGACGCAAATGCATGCCGACTATGACGCGTTTTGGGAATCGTTAGGCGGTGAAAGAATTAAAGGGAATTACTATACGCTGCCGCTGGCGATCGCCCGAAAAAGCGAAGCGGAGATCGCCAGTAAAAAACGGGCCGAGTATCGCCGCCGCTATGCATTACTCGATAGCGTCGTCGAACAGGTTCCGGCCACATTCAAACGCTAATCCGCCCGGCCCCGCGCCAGCCAAACCACGCGCGAGAACATCTTTCTGAACAGCGGCGGCACGGCGTCAATTCCGCGCCGCCCGGCTTCCATCGCGACTTCAATCGCCAAATCCGGCTTTGACGAGCGGTGGATAGCTTTAGTGATAATTTTCCGGGTATTCATCGGCACATTAGGCGGAAGTTGCGCAACCCGGTGAAAAACATCGGCAAAGCCCTGACGATACATAAAATGTTCCATATCCAGCGCAGGCAACGCCGTGAGATGTTCGCGTTCTTCTTCCCGATCGTTATTAAGCAGACTGCGGACCGTCGCGGCATATTTTTTCCCCGCTTCGTCGCCATCCACCAGGACATGCCACTCGATTCCCATACGGCGGGCGAACTTCACCAGCGGTTTCAGGCCAGACTGAGCAAACTCAATGACTTTAATGCCCTCCGCATCAAAATGATGTCCACACTGACGCGCCAGCTCATTAATAACCCAGGTTTCCGTCTCGCCTTCCACCAGTAGCCAGCAACGCGCAAACAGCGACGACGCGCGATTAAAGCGGATATGAAAGGCGATGCGCCGTCCATCTTCCGCGCTTAACCCGCCCGGGCCCAGACGCCAGGCGGCGACGCGGGAAGATTCGCGCACCAGCCGTACGACATGTTCCACCGGCGTTAGCGAAAGCAGTTCGCCTGAGTTGGTTGTCGCTATCCGCTGTAGCGGTAACAGATTGAGCAATTGCCAGGCGACTGAAAGCATAATGGGATGTAAACGGGTTTCCGGATCTTCCACCAGCAGTAATGGTCGTGCGTCTTTATGTAACCGCAGCGTCCCTTTCGCCTGTAACAGCGTGGAGAAAAGCCCCAGCAGGATCACCCGATGCGACCGGCTGCCCGGTTTGTCGATCATCCGATTAATAATATCCAGATAGCGCCAGCTACGCTGCTCATTTTGCGAACGCCGGCGCATGAGTCGGTGACGCGCCTGTCCTGCGCCCTGCTCTGAGAAATAGTGTTCAAGCAGTTGCACCATCGCGGACAGTCCCTGACGAATCTGCCCGTCGGTTAAATTTTGCGGCCGGGTCGCCAGCTCACGCGCCAGAAAATCCAGCTGTCGGGCCGTGACTTCAACATCCGGCACATTGGGCACCGTACCGTTGCGAATACGTCGCATAAAGCGCGCATCGCGCAAACGTAGCACTGGCATCAGACGAACCAGGTGGCGCACCTGATCGTTAATATTTTCCACCAGTAATGGCTGCCCATCGCTATTGAGAAAACTGCGCAGCGTCATCACGCTGCCATCGGCGCCGCATTCGCCCTCTAGCCGATAAAAAATACGGTGAAAATCATCCTCGCAAAGCGACCAGCATGCTTCCAGCGCTCTATAACGACGTACCCGATGCCGCCCTGGCTGCGTTTCGCGAAAAGTCAGAATAATATGCAGGTGATGCTCGCGTCCTTTTATGTCGCCAGGCGGAAACCAGAAATCCTCACGGACAAAATGGTAGAGATCGAGTTCTGGCGACAATAACAGAGTCAGCGCATCCAGCAGGCTGGATTTGCCCCAGGCGTTTTCCCCAATCAGCACGTTGTTTTGCTCCAGCATCAACGACAGTCGGTTGATACCGCGAAATCCTACTATTTCAACGCGTTCGAGAATCATGCTTCCTCCAGAAAAACGTCATCACTCCATAAAATTCACCGCAGTATAACGGCAAATGCGTCCGCCTGGCGTGATATTCCCCCCCTTTGCCTGGGGCAAATGTCTGATAAATGTACGGCTGACGGTGTCGCTTTACTGATAGTCTGGAATTCGGTAGTGTCATGTACGCTATTCAAACAATAAAAAAGGGCCCGGCTGTTCATGTTTTCAGGACTTTTAATCATTCTGGTTCCACTGATTGTGGGCTATCTCATTCCACTGCGACATAAAGCCGCATTACAACTTATTAACCGGCTACTGAGCTGGATCGTGTACCTTATTCTCTTTTTTATGGGAATAAGCCTGGCGTTTTTGGATAACCTCGCCAGTAATCTGGTGGCGATTTTTCATTATTCCGCCGTCAGTATTACGATTATTTTATTGTGTAATATCGCCGCCTTATTGTGGCTGGAACGTATCCTCCCGTGGCGTCACCATCATCAGCAGGAAAAACTGCCTTCACGTATTGCCATGGCGCTGGAGTCGCTGCAACTGTGCGGCGTAGTGGTATTGGGGTTTGTCATCGGCCTGAGCGGACTCTCTGTTTTACAGCACGCCACCGAAGCCAGTGAATATACGCTGATCTTTTTATTGTTCCTGGTGGGGATTCAGCTACGAAATAGCGGCATGACCTTAAAGCAAATTGTGCTTAACCGCCGGGGAATGATGGTCGCGGTCGTTGTCGTGGCAAGCTCATTACTGGGCGGCGTGATTAATGCGTTTATCCTGGACTTACCGCTAAAAACCGCCCTGGCGATGGCGTCAGGTTTCGGCTGGTACTCTCTTTCCGGTATTTTGCTGACGGAGTCGTTTGGACCGGTTATCGGCAGCGCGGCATTTTTTAACGATCTGGCCCGCGAGCTCTTAGCCATTATGCTTATTCCCGGTCTGGTTCGCCGCAGCCGTTCAACGGCGTTGGGCCTGTGCGGAGCGACTTCAATGGACTTTACGTTGCCGGTATTACAGCGCTCCGGCGGCGTAGAGATTGTTCCGGCGGCTATCGTACATGGCTTTATCCTCAGCCTGCTGGTCCCCCTCTTAATGGCGTTCTTCTCGGCCTGATACCTCTTTGGCGGTAGGCATCTGCCGCCAAAATTGCGCTAAATCAATCTCCCTGCACATTATGGCAGAAATCCCTTTTATCCCTTTGTTCACAGGCATAACCTTAAACATGTATATTAAATATAACTTTAAAAGGTGTGACCATGTTTTGTGTGCAATGTGAACAAACCATCCGTACACCAGCCGGAAACGGCTGCTCCTACGCGCAGGGAATGTGCGGTAAAACAGCTGAAACGTCCGATCTGCAGGATCTGCTGATTGCGGCTTTGCAAGGTTTGTCTGCCTGGGCGGTGAAGGCCCGTGAATATGGCATCATTAATCACGACGTTGATAACTTTGCGCCGCGCGCGTTTTTCTCCACGCTGACCAACGTTAACTTCGACTCTCCGCGTATCGTCGGCTACGCCCGTGAAGCGATTGCCTTGCGTGAAGCGTTGAAAGCGCAGTGCCTGAGCGTGGATGCCAATGCGCATTGCGACAATCCGATGGCCGATCTGCAACTGGTCAGCGACGATCTGGGCGACCTGCAACGTCAGGCGGCGGAATTTACCCCGAATAAAGACAAAGCCGCCATTGGCGAGAACATCCTCGGCCTGCGTCTGCTGTGCCTGTACGGTCTGAAAGGCGCGGCGGCGTATATGGAGCACGCGCACGTTCTCGGTCAATACGACAACGACATTTACGCGCAGTACCACAAAATCATGGCCTGGCTGGGCACCTGGCCTGCTGACATGAACGCGCTGCTGGAGTGCGCAATGGAAATCGGCCAGATGAACTTCAAAGTGATGAGCATTCTGGACGCCGGTGAAACCACCAAATACGGTCACCCTACGCCGACTCAGGTCAACGTCAAAGCGACTGAAGGCAAGTGCATTCTGATCTCCGGTCACGATCTGAAAGATCTCTACAACCTGCTGGAGCAGACCGAAGGCACCGGCGTTAACGTCTACACTCACGGTGAAATGCTGCCCGCACACGGCTATCCGGAACTGCGTAAATTCAAGCATCTGGTCGGTAACTACGGCAGCGGCTGGCAGAATCAGCAGGTCGAATTCGCCCGCTTCCCTGGCCCAATCGTGATGACTTCTAACTGCATTATCGACCCGACCGTGGGCAGCTATGACGACCGTATCTGGACCCGTAGCATCGTCGGCTGGCCGGGCGTTAGCCATCTTGAAGGCGATGACTTCGGGCCGGTCATTGCCCAGGCGCAGCAAATGGCGGGCTTCCCGTATAGCGAAATTCCGCATATCATCACCGTCGGTTTTGGCCGTCAGACCCTGCTCGGCGCTGCCGATACGCTCATCGATCTGGTCAGCCGTGAAAAACTGCGTCACATCTTCCTAGTCGGCGGCTGTGACGGCGCGCGCGGCGAGCGTAACTACTTTACCGATTTCGCCACCAGCGTGCCGGATGACTGCCTGATCCTGACCCTGGCGTGCGGTAAATACCGTTTCAACAAACTGGAGTTCGGCGACATCGAAGGGCTGCCGCGTCTGGTCGATGCCGGTCAGTGTAACGATGCTTACTCCGCAATTATCCTGGCGGTGACGCTGGCGGAAAAACTGGGCTGCGGCGTCAACGATCTGCCGCTATCGCTGGTGCTCTCCTGGTTTGAGCAGAAAGCGATCGTGATTCTGCTGACGCTGCTGTCATTAGGCGTGAAAAATATTGTCACCGGGCCGACCGCGCCGGGCTTCTTCACGCCGGATCTGCTGGCTATCCTCAACGAGAAGTTCGGTCTGCGTTCCGTGACCACCGTTGAAGAAGACATGAAGCAATTGCTGAGCGCGTAAGGAGGTCAATGATGACGATGCCAACCTCACAGTGTCCCTGGCGAATGCAGGTGCATCACATCCGTCAGGAGACGCCGGATGTATGGACAATTGCGCTATTATGCCATGACTACTACCCTTACCGCGCCGGGCAGTATGCGCTGGTGAGCGTGCGCAATTCAGCGGAAACGCTGCGCGCCTACACCCTTTCGTCTACGCCGGGCGTCAGTGAATATATTACGCTGACCGTTCGTCGGATTGACGATGGCACGGGTTCGCAGTGGTTGACCCATGACATCAAGCGCGGCGATTACATCTGGCTGTCTGATGCAATGGGCGATTTTACCTGTGACGATAAAACAGAAGATAAGTTTCTGCTGCTCGCCGCCGGTTGTGGCGTAACGCCAATCATGTCGATGCGTCGCTGGCTGGCGAAATACCGCCCGCAGGCCGACGTGCAGGTCATCTTTAACGTCCGTTCGCCGGATGATGTGATTTTTGCCGACGAGTGGCGACAGTATCCGGTCACGCTAGTGGCGGAAAATCATGCCACGGAAGGTTTTATCGCGGGCCGTCTGACCACGGAATTGTTACAGAGCGTACCGGATTTGGCATCGCGCACCGTGATGACCTGCGGCCCGGCGCCCTATATGGATTTCGTCGAACAGGGAGTGAAAGCGCTTGGCGTAACGCGCTTCTTTAAAGAGAAGTTCTTCACGCCGGTGGCGGAAACGGCAACCAGCGGCCTGAAATTCACCAAGCTACAGCCAGCGCAGGAATTTTATGCCCCGATCGGTACGACGCTGTTGGAGGCGCTGGAGAGTAATAAAGTACCGGTTGCCGCTGCCTGTCGGGCAGGTGTTTGCGGCTGCTGTAAAACCAAAGTCGTTTCCGGCGACTATACGGTGAGTAGCACCATGACGCTGAGCGAGGCGGAGATTGCCGAAGGTTACGTACTGGCCTGCTCCTGCCATCCGCAGGGCGATCTTGTTCTCGCATAATCGGTAAACGTTCCATCGTAGGCCCGGTAAGCGTCAGCGCCACCGGGCGATTTACCACTCGCTTCATCCTTTCGCCCCTCTCTCCGCCAAAGAAAAACGTCATCGTCATCTTCAACTAAACTTGTAACCGTTATCACATTTAAGGAGATGGAGAACCATGAAACAAACCGTTGCTGCTTTTATCGCCAAAACGCTGGAACAGGCTGGCGTAAAACAAATCTGGGGCGTCACTGGCGACTCCCTGAACGGCCTGAGCGATAGTCTTAATCGTATGGGAACCATTGAATGGATGCCAACCCGCCACGAAGAGGTCGCCGCTTTCGCCGCCGGCGCACAAGCGCAGCTTACCGGCGAGCTGGCAGTGTGCGCCGGTTCATGTGGACCGGGCAACCTGCACCTGATCAATGGCCTGTTTGATTGCCACCGTAACCACGTCCCTGTTCTGGCGATCGCCGCCCATATTCCGTCCAGTGAAATCGGCAGCGGTTATTTCCAGGAGACCCACCCGCAGGAGTTGTTCCGTGAATGCAGCCACTATTGCGAGTTGGTTTCCAGCCCGGAGCAGATCCCGCAGGTACTCGCCATCGCTATGCGCAAAGCGGTGTTAAATCGCGGCGTCTCCGTGGTCGTACTGCCGGGTGACGTGGCGCTGAAACCCGCGCCTGAAAACGCCGTCACCCATTGGTACCATGCCCCGCTCCCCGTCGTCACGCCGGCGGAGGAAGAGCTGAAAAAACTGGCGCAACTGCTGCGCTACTCCAGCAATATCGCATTGATGTGCGGTAGCGGCTGCGCGGGCGCGCATGAGGAGTTGGTCGCGTTGGCGGCAAAACTAAAAGCGCCAATCGTTCATGCCCTGCGCGGCAAAGAGCACGTTGAGTACGATAACCCTTATGATGTGGGAATGACCGGCCTGATTGGCTTCTCTTCTGGCTTCCACACCATGATGAACGCCGATACGCTGATCCTGCTCGGCACCCAGTTCCCCTATCGCGCCTTTTATCCGAGCGATGCCAAAATCATTCAGATTGACATCAACCCGGGCAGTATTGGCGCGCACAGCAAAGTCGACATGGCGCTAGTGGGCGATATTAAAGCCACGCTTCGCGCCCTGCTGCCGCTGGTGGAAGAAAAAAGCAATCGTAAATTCCTCGATAAAGCTCTGGAGCACTATCGGGACGCCCGTAAGGGACTTGATGACTTAGCCAAACTCAGCGATAAAGCCATCCACCCACAATATCTGGCGCAACAAATTAGTCATTTCGCCGCTGACGACGCTATTTTTACCTGCGATGTCGGCACGCCGACCGTCTGGGCGGCCCGCTATCTAAAAATGAACGGCAAGCGCCGCCTGCTGGGCTCGTTTAACCACGGGTCAATGGCCAACGCTATGCCGCAGGCGCTCGGCGCTCAGGCTACCGCGCCGGGTCGTCAGGTTATCGCGATGTGCGGTGATGGCGGCTTCAGTATGCTGATGGGCGATTTTCTCTCGGTGGTACAGATGAAGCTGCCGATAAAAATCGTCGTCTTTAATAACAGCGTGCTGGGCTTTGTGGCGATGGAAATGAAAGCCGGCGGCTACCTTACCGACGGTACCGAACTGCACGACACCAATTTCGCGCGTATCGCCGAAGCCTGCGGCATTACCGGTATTCGCGTGGAAAAAGCCGCAGACGTGGACGGTGCGCTACAGCGCGCGTTTTCCATTGACGGCCCGGTACTGGTTGACGTGGTCGTGGCAAAAGAAGAGCTGGCGATCCCGCCGCAGATCAAACTGGAACAAGCGAAAGGCTTTAGCCTGTACATGCTACGCGCCATTATTAGCGGCCGCGGCGATGAAGTGATCGAACTGGCGAAAACGAACTGGCTAAGGTAAAACAGTGCACATCACCTTTTAAAATCCAGGGATGTGCCATGATTGATTTACGCAGTGATACCGTTACCCGACCGGGCCGCGCCATGCTCGAGGCGATGATGACCGCCCCGGTCGGGGACGACGTATACGGCGATGACCCTACTGTTAACGCCCTTCAGCGCTACGCCGCCGACCTTTCCGGTAAAGAAGCGGCGCTTTTTTTACCCACCGGCACCCAGGCCAATCTGGTCGCGCTGCTTAGCCATTGTGAACGCGGCGAAGAGTATATCGTCGGTCAGGGCGCGCATAATTATCTCTATGAAGCTGGCGGCGCGGCGGTGCTCGGCAGCATTCAGCCGCAGCCCATCGACGCCGCCGCGGACGGTACGCTGCCGCTGGAGAACGTGGCGGCGAAGATTAAAGCGGATGACATCCACTTCGCGCGCACGCGCTTGCTCAGTCTGGAAAATACGCATAACGGGAAAGTGCTGCCGCGCGCGTATCTGAAAGACGCCTGGACATTTACCCGCGAACGTGGACTGGCGCTGCACGTTGACGGCGCCCGAATTTTTAACGCGGTGGTTGCCTACGGCTGTGAGTTAAAAGAGATTACGCAGTATTGCGACTCTTTTACCATCTGCCTGTCAAAAGGTCTCGGAACGCCGGTCGGTTCACTGCTGGTCGGCAACCGCGATTACATTAAACGCGCGACGCGCTGGCGTAAAATGGTCGGCGGCGGAATGCGTCAGGCCGGGATTCTGGCAGCGGCCGGACTGTATGCGCTGAAGCATAACGTGGCGCGTCTGCAAGAGGATCATGATAACGCCGCCTGGCTGGCGCAGCAGCTTCGGGAAGCGGGCGCGGAGGTCATACGCCACGAAACGAATATGCTGTTTGTTCGCGTTGGCGAAGCACAGGCCGCCGCGCTTGGCGACTATTTGCGGGAACGGAATATCCTGATTAACGCCGCGCCGATTGTGCGTCTGGTGACGCATCTGGATGTCTCTCGCGAACAGCTTACCGACGTCGTCGCCCACTGGCGCGCCTTTTTAGCCCGCTAAGGAGAGCAACGTGGCGCAACGCATTCTGGTTCTCGGCGCCAGCGGCTATATCGGCCAGCACCTGGTCTTTGCGCTAAGTCAGCAAGGGCATCAGGTGCGAGCGGCGGCGCGACGCATCGAACGTCTGGAAAAACAGCGCCTCGCCAACGTCAGTTGTCATAAGGTCGATCTGCACTGGCCGGAAAATTTACCCGCGCTGCTTCGCGACATTGATACCGTTTACTATCTGGTACACGGCATGGGCGAAGGCGGCGATTTTATCGCCCATGAGCGTCAGGCGGCGCTCAACGTGCGCGACGCGCTGCGCCAGACGCCGGTTAAACAACTTATTTTCCTCAGTTCACTGCAGGCACCGGCGCATGAGCAATCCGATCACCTGCGCGCCCGCCAGCTTACGGCTGACACGCTGCGCGACGCAGGCGTACCGGTGACGGAATTACGCGCCGGGATCATCGTCGGCGCAGGCTCCGCCGCCTTCGAAGTCATGCGCGACATGGTTTACAACCTGCCAATACTCACGCCGCCGCGCTGGGTGCGTTCGCGCACCACGCCCATCGCTCTGGAAAATTTACTCTACTACCTGGTCGGCTTACTGGACCACCCTGCTCGCGAGCATCGTATTCTGGAAGCCGCCGGGCCGCAGGTATTAAGTTATCAGCAGCAGTTTGAACGTTTTATGGCCGTCAGCGGTAAACGGCGTCCGCTGATCCCGGTGCCTTTTCCGACCCGCTGGATTTCGGTCTGGTTTTTAAACGTCATTACCTCCGTGCCGCCAACTACCGCAAAAGCGTTAATCCAGGGATTAAGGCACGATTTGCTGGCCGATGACGCCGCGTTAAAAAAGTTGATCCCCCAAACGCTTATCACCTTTGATGACGCCGTTCGCCGCACGCTGAAAGAAGAAGAAAAACTGGTGAACTCCAGCGACTGGGGCTACGACGCGCTGGCCTTCGCCCGCTGGCGTCCCGAATACGGCTATTTTCCAAAGCAGGCGGGCTTTACCGCGCAGACCCCGGCCAGCCTATCGGCGCTATGGCAGGTCGTAAATCGGCTGGGTGGCAAAGAGGGCTATTTTTTCGGCAATATTTTGTGGCAGACGCGCGCCGCGATGGACCGTCTGGTGGGGCATAAACTGGCGAAAGGCCGCCCGTCGCATACCTTGCTCAAGCCTGGCGATACGGTAGATAGCTGGAAAGTGATCATTGTCGAACCAGAAAAACAGCTCACGCTCTTGTTTGGCATGAAAGCGCCGGGTCTGGGGCGGCTTAGCTTCACGCTGCACGATAAAGGCCGCTACCGCGAAATTGACGTGCGCGCCTGGTGGCATCCACACGGAATGCCGGGCCTGATTTACTGGCTACTGATGATCCCGGCGCACCTGTTTATTTTCCGGGGAATGGCAAGGCGTATTGCCCGACTTGCAGAACAAATCACAGAAAAATGAGAAAAAGTTGCTGTATTCTTTCGTGTTTCCCATTGCATACCGACGTAATTCACGGAAGAATGCGCACGACGGTTTATTAAACACAGTGGATTGATATGAAGGTACTGGTTACCGGCGCCACCAGCGGCTTAGGTCGAAACGCGGTTGAATTTTTGCGCAATAAAGGCATCAGCGTCAGAGCGACGGGTCGCAATGAAGCGATGGGCAAGCTGCTTGAAAAAATGGGCGCGGAATTCGTCCATGCGGATTTAACCGAACTGGTCTCCTCGCAGGCTAAAGTGATGCTTGCCGGGATCGACACGTTGTGGCACTGCTCCAGCTTTACCTCGCCCTGGGGAACCCAACAGGCTTTCGATCTAGCGAATGTTCGCGCCACCCGCCGTCTGGGAGAATGGGCGGTCGCCTGGGGCGTGCGCAATTTTATTCATATCTCCTCTCCCTCGCTCTATTTTGATTACCACCATCACCGTGATATCAAAGAAGATTTCCGCCCGCATCGGTTTGCCAATGAGTTCGCCCGCAGTAAAGCCGCCGGCGAAGAGGTGATTAATCTGTTGGCGCAGGCCAATCCGCAAACACGTTTTACGGTGTTACGTCCGCAAAGCCTGTTTGGCCCGCACGATAAAGTATTTATCCCACGTCTGGCGCATATGATGCACCATTACGGTAGCGTCTTATTACCGCACGGGGGCAGCGCGCTGGTCGATATGACCTACTATGAAAATGCGATCCACGCCATGTGGCTGGCCAGCCAGCCGGGCTGCGATCATCTGCCTTCTGGCCGCGCTTATAACATCACTAACGGCGAAAACCGTACCTTACGCAGCATCGTACAAAAGTTAATTGATGAACTGACTATCGACTGCCGCATTCGCTCTGTGCCTTACCCGATGCTGGATATGATCGCCCGCAGTATGGAGCGCTTCGGCAAAAAATCCGCCAAAGAGCCCCCGCTAACGCATTACGGCGTGTCAAAACTGAATTTTGATTTTACGCTCGATACGACTCGCGCGCAGGACGAGCTGGGCTACCAGCCCATCGTCACGCTGGACGAAGGCATTGAGCGCACCGCCGCCTGGCTGCGCGATCACGGAAATTTACCGCGTTAATCCTGGCCGTACTTCTCCAGTAATGCTTCGGCAATCGCCTGCGTTTCGGCATCTGCGATACCGTTCCATTGCGCCGGACGGAAGTGCATCTGGAACGCCATAATCACCCGCTGCTGCTCGCGTGCCGTCATATCGGCTTTGACTTCATAGCCATAGCGCGAGAGTAACGCAAGCACCGTTGCGGTATCGACTGGCGTATACGGCGCGCGTCCAGCCAGATAAAACGCCACACGCTGGGCGTCAGGCCAGGCGCTAATCCCCTGCGCCGCCAGCTCGCGCCACGGGAAGCGCGGGCCGGGATCGTCTTTACGCTGCGGCGCGATATCCGCATGGGCCACCACATTCTGCGGTTTGATGTTATAGCGCGCGATAATATCCTTCGCTAACGGAATCAATGCCTGAATTTGCGCGGATTCAAACGGCGCGAAAGATTTCACCCCGCCGGACATTCGCCAACCACGATTTTCCAGCTCAATGCCAATAGACGTATCATTGAGACGCGTGGCGCCTCGCCAGAAACTGACGCCCGCATGCCAGGCCTGATCCTGTTCCGGCACCAGTTGCCAGATGCGCGGTTTACCGCCATATAATGGCGGGGTTGCGGGAATCAGGTAATGCGAACTGACGTTGCGACCCGTTAACGTCGCCAGCGAAACGTCAAAGTTTTCCGCCGTATAGTGAATCACCAGGACTTTAATGCGCGGATAGGCCGCCTGCGCCCGATGTCGGGTATCAAGCTGATATCCCTCTTTATCGATAATTCCTTTTTCGCTCGCGCAGCCTGTTAACAGCAACGCGAGACCCACCAGCCACAGTAGCGCTTTCATCGGCGCGTTTTCACCGCCGTTCCGCTGACGCTGACCATTAGCATACTGCCATCCTTGCCGACAGTTTCGTAATCAATATCGATGCCTACCACCGCATCGGCACCCAACGCTTTAGCCTGCTCGCCAAGTTCCTGAAAAGCGATTTCACGCGCTTTACGCAGCTCTTTCTCATACGCGCCGGAACGTCCGCCGACGATATCCCGAATGCCGGCGAAAAAATCGCGGAAAATATTGGCGCCTAAAATGGCTTCGCCCGTTACCACACCGCAATACTCCACGATGCTTTGTCCTTCCAGCGTTGGGGTTGTTGAAAACTGCATAGTGAATCTCCCGGGTTAGCTAAGCACACGATCTCAAACGCATTATCAAGCTGATACGCTATCATTGAAAGGACGTGGTTGTGTTTTTTTTAAAATCATACGAAAATCGTCCAAGAGCATATGATTTTCAGTAACTTAAAAAATCCCGATTTTAAAATCGTATGATCTTAAGCGATTTTCATACGTTCTTTTCTGCCCCAAAATACCCCAAAAATGTCATTTTTGCCCCACTGGTGCCCCAAACTTCTGCCTCATTTCAATGTTAACATTGTACGATTGACATCTTCCCTACTTTAAAAGTGTCTGAGTCCGGTTGAATACCAAACTCAAACACGATTAGCCTCCTGATACAAACTGTCTGACTACAGACCTGCTAATTCATAGCAGCAGTTACACAATTTCATGTCTCCTGAGTATACAGAATTGTCTGGAACATCATTTTCTTTATATCCGGGCTTTCCTGGAACAAACGGTGCATCACCGGTAGTAGGTGCATCAGTTCCAGGTAAAGGAGTGAGATAGATTTCTGAACCTGCACCGCTAACATCTGCCATTTCTGTAAATGTAATCTCTTTCATAAAATATCCTCTTTTTGTTGTTTAAGTGGTAATGACAGCAACCTTAATTAAGTATGAACTCAAAAACCACAAAATCCAGTGCGGATAACCCTATATTTGACAACATTCACATACAAATAGCTCGTTATATAAAAACACAATTAATTATAAAAAAATCACCGAATGATATCGGTCAATCACCTTACAACAATCAATAGTATTGCATGTCATTATTCATAAAAAACGAATAAATCGACAAGTTTTATCTACTTGTCAGTGATGTATTTGTCTCGTTATGTTAAAAAACAAGTATTACAAAGATAATACGTAAATCCAGATGTTCGATTTCATGCCCACCCTGTGGGCTTTTTTTGCATATATCACAACATTCTCCTTGCTAAATTCAGTTCGTCGAAAGGAGCTTTACTATGGTAAAAGATGAAAAGGCAGAATCCCTCGAAAAGGCATGTTTATACCACCGTGTAGCTTCACGCTGGCTTATTGTGTTAAATCAATGTACAAATCAATCAGATAAGTTATGGGTATCCAGACGTCGAAGTTTATGCCTGAGAAAAGCAAGGCAAAAACGAAAAAAATTGTTGTCAGTACTCAGTCGGTTTTATTTAAAAAAAACAAACATATCCCCGTAATCTATTATACTGCAACAATTCAACGTAGAGAGACTTACTTACCACAATATCATTTGATAGCTACAATAAGTTTTCAATCCTTAAACTACTGTGGTTTTAACTTTACCCCTCATCCAGGCAACTGCGGATGGGATTTTTTAACAATCCAGGTGGATTTAATGATGACGCAGGCAGACTGGATTATTCTTATTAGTACAGTAGTTATCATCATCTTTGGCATCATACTGTACACTGTCATATGCCATATATTTAAACGCTAAAAGGGCTGTCAAATGATCTATCCATATCGGTATCTCAGACCAGTCTACCCCCAGTTTTTTTAGAGTACGAACCATGGACAGATTTGCGCTTATTATGACTGGAGTTTGTTTTATTTTGGCACTAATTATTATCCTGCTCGTTATTGCTGATGAGCACATGGACAGGAGAGGCAAATAGCATCAGTATCTTCCCTGCCCGAACAGAAGAATAACCTTGCGTTCAATTTCGTCGGACAGCGTTGCGTGGTGTTTTACACTAACCGAAGGATGCAAAGTGCCATTGCAATCGCGTGGAGACGTCAGCTCGAAGCTATCGGTAGGGACTTTAACGATCTTTTTGGTGGAATCATTTTTACGGTTGGCCCCAATATCTCAAATTAGCCGGGAAATTTCTGTACAGTGTCGACAGCCACACGTCATAAATAATGGTCAACTGCTGGTTCGATTCTTTAACGAGTTGATGAAATGATTAATCATCATTTAATTACTGTACTAACTTTTTGATAAGAATTACCTCAAAAAGACTCTTCTGTGCTACTCGTCACATAAACAGAAATAACGGTAATCATATGTTTGACCAGACATCTACTTAACTGCAGAATACTGTATATGCATCCACCACTGGATATGCATACACACCCATTCATTAAGGAAGGAAAGAGTATGACTGTAGAAAAATCCGTGGTTTTTAAAGCTGAAGGTGAGCATTTTACTGATCAAAAAGGCAACACTATTGTCGGTAGCGGCTCTGGGGGAACAACCAAATATTTTCGAATTCCAGCAATGTGTACAACCTCAAAAGGTACCATTGTTGTATTTGCTGATGCGCGCCATAACACTGCCAGCGATCAGTCCTTTATTGACACAGCGGCGGCCCGTAGCACAGATGGAGGGAAAACCTGGAATAAAAAAATTGCGATTTATAATGACCGTGTCAACAGTAAACTTTCCCGCGTCATGGATCCCACATGCATCGTGGCGAATATTCAGGGAAGAGAAACAATCTTAGTCATGGTTGGCAAATGGAATAATAATGATAAAACATGGGGCGCATACAGAGATAAGGCTCCAGACACTGACTGGGATTTGGTTTTATATAAATCAACCGATGATGGCGTTACCTTTTCAAAGGTGGAAACGAACATCCATGATATAGTAACTAAAAATGGAACGATATCTGCAATGCTTGGCGGTGTTGGATCTGGTCTTCAGCTAAATGACGGTAAACTGGTTTTCCCGGTACAAATGGTTCGCACTAAAAATATCACCACAGTTCTGAATACATCATTCATATACTCCACTGATGGAATAACATGGTCATTGCCATCAGGATACTGTGAGGGTTTTGGTTCAGAAAATAACATCATAGAATTTAATGCCTCTTTGGTTAATAACATCAGAAACTCTGGCCTCCGCCGTTCTTTTGAAACAAAAGATTTTGGAAAAACATGGACTGAGTTTCCTCCGATGGACAAGAAGGTTGACAACAGGAATCATGGAGTACAAGGTTCAACAATTACTATTCCATCAGGCAATAAACTTGTCGCGGCTCACTCATCCGCGCAGAACAAGAATAATGACTATACCAGAAGTGATATATCTCTCTACGCTCACAATTTATACTCCGGGGAAGTAAAGTTAATTGATGATTTTTATCCGAAAGTCGGTAATGCCAGTGGGGCGGGTTACTCTTGTCTTTCATATCGTAAAAATGTAGATAAAGAAACACTGTATGTTGTCTATGAAGCCAATGGAAGTATTGAGTTCCAGGACCTTAGCCGTCATTTACCAGTAATAAAATCATACAATTAAACATCAAAAAATAGCCATTGCTGCTATATAACATATAGCAGCAGTCTCTACTACATAGCTATATTTTTTATCAGACTGGTTGTTCCGGCCAATCAGGATTTGAGGTATCAACCCGGTTTACCAGTACCCTGTATTTTTTCCATTCGTCGAGCTGCGCTTTTTCATCATCTGTTGCAATTCCAAGATCAACCGCATCCTGAAGCGGCGCAATTTTCCCCGATGCCATTTGCAAAAGACGGCTTTTGGTTCCTTCAGCTTCACGAAGTCTGGCTGCAACCTCCGCACCTTCATCATTCACCCAGGCCTTAGCCTTACTATCCCATTTTTTGTATCCACCACCTGGTGAAACTGATGTGACATTTTCGGGCAACGGGCCGGGTTCGGAGATATACATCTGATTACCGGTTGTTGTGTCGTATACCGTTTCTCCGCGATGGTCTTCTTTCAGGTTCCACGTCTGGGTTTCAGCGTCAAATACAGCAATATGACTGGAGGGAATATCAGGAGGGGCTATATCAGTACAGTTTGCCGGTAATCCAGTGTGCGGCGGGATATACGCATCACCTGCCCCAATAAATTCGTTTGTATCTGAACGCAGATTGAAAATTTTAATAGTCTGCGCTTTGCTGCTCATTTTAAAAGGCATTATGCCAGCCTCACTATGTAGTTAAATGCAATGTTTTTAACCGTGGTTTCCGCATTACCATCTGCGTCCACAATAACGACGTGTCCGTGTGGGCCGATATACATGGTGTGCTCGTGTCCTCCGATATAAACTGTATGCGCATGGTCGCCAGCGGCCTGTGTCCACGCACCACCTCCAGGCTGAAATGAGGTGTGATTTGAGTCTCCCCAGTATGAATTGATATAACCGCCAAACTCATGTGTATGGCCGCCCGTTGTATTGGTCGATTTCGTGCCGTAATCAAATGATGAGGTGGTTTTTGTCCCTAAGTCGGTATCCTGTGCCCGCGCCGTGTGCGAGTGCGATTTGTTGCCGTCCATTTCCTGTGACAACACTGCGCGACCGCTGGCGGGTTTACCTTTGATTGTCCAGCCTCGCATGTCAGGAATAACGCCGGACGGATACGCTATAGCCAGTAACGGGTAAGCAGATTTATCAAACGATTGCCCCTGCATCAGAGCGTAACCTGCCGGAGTAGCATCAGATGGCCATGCAATCGCCGCCCCTACTGGATGCGAATCCGGAGGTGGGTTTAGTGTGGTGTAGAGCATTGCCCATTCGGACCACTCAGCGTCGGCGGTATCACGATGGCTGCGAATATATGCGGGCGCTGGCGCACCGTTTGCCCCGCTCCAGCCAATGAGGATTTCCCCATCACCGGTTCCGGTCAGACGTAAAATATTTCCGTATTGCGTCGGATAGCCATTGTTGTAGACCTCGCCCATTATCAGGCCGCTATCACTGCCTCTTGTCGTACCAGTCAGTGCCGGAAGTGCGCCGCGTGACACCAGTCTGTTTGCCGCAACAGCTGTACCACCAGCGGGCAAAGCACCGGCAGCCTTGTCAATTGTGTTCCTTAAACCAATGTATTCGATAAGACCGTCAACGCTTTTTCCTGACAGCGCCGTCAGTGTATCGTCCAGCGGCTGCTTGCCCGCCAGTTTATTCAGTACCGTGGTAGCAAAATTAGGATCGTTACCCAGCGCGTCAGCCAGTTCTTTCAGCGTGTCCAGCGCTTCCGGCGCAGAACCAACCAACTGTGCCACTTTCGCAGCCACAAACGCTGCCGTGGCAATTTCAATACCTGCAGCTGTGGTTTCCGGCGTTGGTGCCGTTGGCGTACCGGTCAGCGCCGGACTGTCCAGCGGGGCTTTGGTCTGTACCTCACCCATAACGGTTTTTACCGCTTTTGGTGTGGACGCCAGCGCTTCGCTGTCACTGTCCGTGGCGCTGCTCAACTGAACGATGCCTTTTTTCGTCAGGCTGGCATCTTCCAGGGAAATCACGTCCGCAATATCTTCGGCCCGTTTCGCGGCCTCTTCGGCTCTGGTTGCCGATTCTCCGGCAGCAGCTCTGCTTTGCGCTGCCAGTGATGCGCTGGTATCAGATGCGGCGGCGTGGGTGGATGCCTCCGATGCTGATGACGAGGCGGCTGTTGCGCTGGCCGCTGCTGTACTTGCTGACGTTGCTGCGTTTGTCTCAGATGTTTTTGCTTCGGCTGCCGATGCGGCTGCCGCCTTTTCCGACGCTGCCGCCGCAGTGGCTGACGCACCTGCATCACCGGCACTGGAAGCCGCCTGCGTTTCTGACGTCTTCGCGGCGGTTTCGGATGCTCCGGCGCGCTCTGCTGATGTCTGCGCCGCCGTCGCGCTGGCGGCTGCGGCAGCAGCTGAATCTCCGGCGGCAGTACGGGAGGCATCTGCATTCGCTTCAGATGTTTTCGCTGCGGCCTCCGATGCGGCTGCCGCCGTTCTGGCTGTGTCAGCCGACGCCGCGCTGGCTGATGCCTCCCCGGCTTTTGTGGTCGCCGTACCTGCGCTGCTCTCCGCAGACGCTGCGGATGAGGCCGCCTGTGTGGCTGATGCGTCTGCCGCTCCGGCTGCACTAGCTGCTGCCGTGGCGCTTTCCGCCGCCTGACCTGCTGATGTCTGCGCCTGTTCAGATGCCTGCCCTGCGGCGGTGGCATTCCGCGATGCCTCCGATGCCTGGCGGGCAACTTCTTCCACCATCGCCTCAAAACGCCGAAGAGCCTCCGGGCGGACGTCGTCTTCCGTCATGGCCCCCAGAAAATCATTCAGGGTTCCCGGTTTTGAATCAACGTAGACCGTAATAACTCCGGCAGGTGAAGGGGGATACCCTTCCACCAGGAGTGTGACAGTGTACTGCCCCTGCTCCACATCCATGCTGTAACGCCCGGCTTCATCCGGATTTTCCGATGCCACCGTATTCACGACCACCGCCGTACTGGTCCGGCAGGCCTTCAGCTGAATGGTGCAGTTCTGTACCGGCATTCCCGTACCATCTTTCAGTACGCCGGAAATAAGTACTGGCATATTGCCTCCATAAAAAAAGCCGCTTTACGCGGCTCTTAATGATTTAACTGATACGAATCCCTGCAGTGGATTTTTTAACAACCATCAGAATCAGATCGCTTATTCTGGAATTCGGCCATCCTGTGCTGTTCCCCCTGGTACTGACACTAAATGTCAGTGTGACAATGCCGCCTCCGGCGGGCATATCCAGCGTGGCGCCGTATGACTCAGGAACGCTGCTGCTCGTTCCGCTGTAAATCAGCGCGCCATTGCGGCGCACTTCCAGCGTACACGTATCCCACGTATCATTGCGTCCGTAATAACTCCCCTGAAAATTGATGGGGGGGATAATAATCTGGCGGTCAAATGACTGGTCGTCATCTATCTGAACGGTCAGTGTGCCACTGGCGTAACGCTTTGCTCCGGTGGCTGGCTCCCTGAAATACGGGAACTCTTTACCCACCGCTTTGACTATATCGCCGAGGATACGTTCGGCCCGCAACGTCCCCTGAATCGTGCAGTCCTCAGCAATAACGACGTTATTCAGCGCCCCCGAAATAGCATTAATATGCCCACTGATGTCCGCATTTTTCGCAGTAAGACGACCGTCCGGCGTCAGGGAAAACGCAGGAGGATTCCCGCCACTGGTGATGGTCGGCGCGCTCAGGTATTTCAGGAATGCCTCGTTCATGAATATCTGATCACCCTGCATGACGAATCCGGGCGTCTGGTTTCCGTTTTGCGGGTTAATGAATGCAATGCGGTCCGCTGCTACCAGAAACTGGCTTATCTTCCCGTCCGGCGTATCCTCCATGCTCAGGCCCAGACCAGCCACATAATGCCTGCCGTCCTCGGTTTGCTCTATTTTGACGCCCCACATGGCATTCCACTTACCGTTCGCGTCCTGCCACTCCTTCGAAAACTGCTGCAGTTTGCTGGCGTTATCCTCCGTCAGATCTACTTTTTCCAGCAGCTCCTTACCCAGGTGACTTTCAGTTATCTGCCCTTTGAAAAAATCCAGATAGCCTGCGGCATCGTTGCTGGCCTGCCCGGTCGCCTCCACGAATGCGGATTTACCGACCCGATTTACCGCCCGGATATAAAAATAGTAATCCCTGCCGGGCCTGATATTCACGCTGGCCGCTATCCAGTACAGCGCTGTTCCCAGATATCGTGCGGCGTTTTCCACCTGATGGATATCCGTAATCTGCGCGTCTGAAAACCAGAACTCATACTGCACCGTCGGGTCGTATACCGCCTGACGCGGTGTGGCTGTAATCTGGAAATAGCCAGGGGTGAGTTCGATAAATGATGGTGCCGCCGGCGCGGAGATGCTGAACTGTGTGCTGGCCGGGTCTCCCTGTTGTCCCTGGCTGTTCACCGCCCTGACGGACAGGGTGTAGCGCCCCGGCGTCAGGTTGCGGAAGGTATGCTCCGTTTCGGTCAGGGTCAGGCTGCTGGCCAGGCGGTCGCTGTCATCTTCCGCTTTCACTGTCAGGCGCAGGGAGAAGTTAACCCCCTTCACCACGCGCGGGGTATCCCAGCGCGCCCGCGCCTGATACTGTCCCTCTTCTGCCAGAATCTCCGTAGTGAGATGCTGCACGGCGGGCGGTGTATTCGTGATGCTGGTTCCGGGCAACGGGTCAAACTTCGCTCCGTTGTCCACGATGCTCTCTTTCTCCGGGACATGCTGCACAGCGGTGATGGCATACGTTCCGTCATCGTTTTCCCGTATAGCCACGCAGCGAAACAGGCGCTGGCGCAGGTCCGGTAATTTCAGCCCCCACACGCTGTACGCCGCCACGCCATCGGGTAACTGGCTGACGGTAACGCGGTCCGGGGCGGGGTGCGCGGTGACCGCGACGGTAACAGGCTGGCCATTACTGCCCACCAGGTTCAGCACCACATTGCCGCCTGCCGGTATATCCACCTCACGATCCAGCGTAAGCGTACGGGAAAGGCTGTCGACTGACAGGACGCGTCCGCCAACGGTCACGCCGGCATAATCACTGTCACAGACCTCGATGATATCGCCGGGAACGTGACGCAGCCCTTCTGCCCCCACGGAAAAATCCACCGTCTGCGTTTCCAGTAATTCGGTGGTGATGGCCCACAGTCCTGCGCGGTGCGCCTGCCCACGACTGGTACAGGCGAACGCATCCATTTTAAGGACGTTGCGCCCGTAGCGCCGGATGGCAGCGTCATTTTCCACCAGTTCGGTGGAGGTTTCCCAGCCGTTGTTCGGGTCGGTGTAGCGGACCTCGGCGGCATTATGGCGCTCTTTCAGCGCGCTGAAGCTGTAGACGAATGGCGCTCCATCAGCGGGCATCACCACATTGCTCTGCGTGTAGGTCCAGACTTTATCGCTGGGCCGGTCCTGCACAAACGTCAGGGTACTGCCGTTCCACACTGGCATGCAGCGCATCAGGGAACAGAAATCCCCCAGCACGTCCCACGCTTTACGCTGGTCCGTCAGATACGCATTGCAGGTGATGCGCGGCTCTGTCCCGCCGAAGCCGTCCGGAACGGGCTGATCACAGTATTGCGCAATGGCATACAGCGCCCACTTGTCCACATCGGCAACACCAATGCGGTTTCCCATGCCATAGCGCGGGTGAGTCAGCATATCCAGCACACACCAGGCCGGATTATCTGTCCAGGCAGGTTTAAACGTCCCGTCCCATATTCCCGTATATGTCCGTTTTACCGGATCGTAATTCGACGGGACCGGCACAATACGCCCGCGCAGAAGGTAGTTTCGCGTGACCTGCTGGCTGCCAAACTGTTCCGCATCCACTTTTACCCCGATAACAGCGGTGTTCGGGTAGCACTGTTTCACATCAATGATTTCGGTATAGCCCGACCACACCGTTTTGTTCTGCAGCAGGTCTGACGTACTGTCATCAGTGATGCGCATCATGCGGACTTCAAACGGCCGGGGCGGCAAATCATCGATCACCACGGACGCCAGAAACTGCGTGGTCGTTTTACCCGTAATGGTAATATCCCGTTCCACCTGCCACTGGCCATCACGGCGAAACTGGATCAGCATCTGTACACTGGTCGGGTTGCGGTCGCCTTTGGTACTGGTACTGACCAGCGACTGCACACCAAAGGTAAAGCGCAGGCGGTCCACCGTTTTGGTGGTAATGGTGCGGGTCACCGGCTCTGACTTTTTGACCTCCACACCCAGCAGGGTTTCAGCGCCGGAATCTTCAAACCCCTCCATCGCAGACTGCTCATCCTCGCCCACGCGGTAAACCACGGTGACACCGTGAACCATCGCGTTACCGTCACTGTCGAGGACCGGGGTTTTGTTTATTCTGACACTTTTCAGCCCGTCCACCGGGCCTTCGATCGGCCCCTCGCAAATGGCATCAACAACGGTCAGCATCTGACTGGATTTCAGGTCGTCAGGAGCCTCATGCGGCGTCTTACTGCTGCCACCACCCTTACCCATAATCTGTTCCCTCTGAAACGACAAAACCGCCCAGAGGCGGTTTGTCATCAATAGATATTAGCAATAACAACAATCGAATTAATTTGACTTTAATGTCTTTACTATCAACCTGATAAAAACCACAACCACAACAATGGAGTTAAGATGAACAAAAAGTTAATGACACTTGCTGTATTTTTATTCAGTAGTGCAGCCTCAGCAGCAAGTACCGACGCAACGGTTAACCTTGTAAATGCCAATGGCACAGGTCAAAAGATCGGCAATATTACAATTACCGAAACAGAATATGGCTTGTTATTCACCCCACATTTGTCCTCACTTCCAGCCGGTATTCATGGGTTTCATATCCACGAGAACGGAAGCTGTGATGCTGGCATGAAGGACGGTAAACCTGTCGCAGCACTTGCTGCCGGAGGGCACCTTGACCCTCAGCACACAAATAAACATCTCGGTCCGTATAATCCTGAAGGTCATCTCGGTGATCTTCCGGCGCTGTATGTAAATCAGGCAGGTAACGCTGATTATCCGGTTCTGGCCCCACGCCTCAAATCAATCAGTCAGGTCAAAGGCCATGCCATCATGATCCATACCGGCGGTGACAACCATGAAGATCATCCCAACCCGCTTGGGGGCGGTGGTGCACGAATCGCCTGTGGCGTTATAAAATAAAATTCACTCTGTGAGGCACTGTTCCACGGGCCGTCCATGACCGGCGGCTCGTTTTATCGACCGATGATCACCACCTGCCCGCCGCCACCTTCATCCCGGGTGCTGATTTCCTGTGAAATGGTGCGGGAGCCAACCAGCATTTCGCCGTACAGCACGGGCAGGGCATTACCCTGGGCCACCATGTTGTCCAGCGACGAAAACCAGGTGTTCTGTTTGCCATTGTCGGTCTGCCGGGACGAGGGAATTTTTGCCTGCGGCGTCAGCATCTGCGCCACACCACCCAGCATCATGGCCGCCCCCATAGAAAACAGGACCGAGGATGCCGAAATAGCACCGGCAGATAACGCCGCCCCCCAGGCAGCCATTGAAGCGCCGGCCGTAAAAAATGACGCGCCTATTGCCACGGCACCCAGCACTACCTGGAACAGACCACCTTTTCCAGCCCCTGCAATACGCGGGACAATATGAATAATGGCCCCGTCCGGCAGCGGCTCATGCAGACGGGCTGACACGCTGGTTTCATCCACATCCTGACCGGCGATGCGTATCTGATACCAGCCCTCGTTCATTTTCTGCCGGAAGCCCGGTATCTGCACGGCCAGCGCGTAAATAGCCTCGGCCCCCGTTTTTATACTGAAGCTAAAGCGGCGGCCAAATCGTTGTAAATCCCCGTGAAGGCAGACTCGTGCCATGCCCGGTGTCGCCATATCGAGTGTGTGCGGCGTTGCCATTTGTCGGTATACCTCTCGCGTTTACTGAGCTGATCAGGAATATGGTGCAGCAGTTCGCCGTTGCCACAGTAAATCGCGGCATGATTGGCAACCGATGAACCAAAACAACAAATCAGAATGTCTCCGGACTGTGCCTCTTCACCACTCACCCGGTAAAAACCTGTCGCCTCCAGATTATCCAGATACAGGTTCTCGCCGTTTTTCCACCAGTCCTCTCCCCGCGAAAAATCCGGCATCTCAATACCGGCCAGATGGTACGCATCACGGAACAGGGTGTAACAGTCCGTCACACCGTGCTCAAATACCCGCCCGGTGAGGAACGGCACGCAGCGAAATGTGTATATCCGGTCATGGCAGACCAGCCACCACGGCAGGCCACTTTGCACCTGCAGGCGGCGATCGACGTCGCTGAGAAACGGCAGACCATCAGGATGGCTGTGTACCAGGGCCACCACGTCACCTGCCGCCTGCGCGCGCAAATAATCTTCCGGCGCCATCCGGAAATACATCGTCGGTTCAGCGGAAAGATTCTGGCAGGGAAAATACCGTTCCCCTGCAGACGTGTTCACCACATAGCCGCACGATTCTGCCGGTGCACACGCTGCGGCATGCACCAGGATAGTCTTTTCCATACTGTTCTCCGTCAGGAAAGGCGGTTTATAGAGAGGAAGCAGCCGATGCGCGGCAGGTTATCACGCAGCTCGCAGCCGGTACGGCATTTGCTGCATGCGTCCTTCGACGGATCTGCTGTGGGCTTGTCAAACTCATCCGCCACGGGTGGCCCGGCATAACCGCACTCATCAGAGCGGTAGGTCCAGTTGCAGACATCGGCCAGCATGGTCCGCCCCGGAAACACGCTGCCGTCCGTTTCGGTCGGCGTGGCCAGCACGAAGGTCGCCGTGGTTTTTTTCAGTTCCGACAGCTGTTCAATCACCCAGCGGCTGACCACTTCCTGTTCCGGATCGGCCTCCGGGTTGCCACCTGTAAAATTCACCGCATCAAGAAAACGGGCATACACCACACGCCTGACCACTGTGCCCCCGACCAGGCTCTGCACATCTTCCGCAAGTCCCGTGACCATACCAAACAGGTTCGACACCGCCAGCGTTGGTCGTGCAGATGTCCCTTTCCCTGACAGCTCAAAGCCGGTTCCCTGTATCGGGTAAGCGTCATACTTACGCCCCTGCCAGGTAACCGGATCGCCCTTCTCATTCAGTTCGTTTGAAAAATAGTAACGCTGGCCACCAATGGCCGTCAGGTCGATTTCCCACAAATCAATGCGGGCCGACTGCTCGGTTTTCGTGGTTTGGCTCAGCGTATCCTGTGGAATGTCCCGCATGACCTCTCCCGTAAAAAAAAACCACGTGCATAGCAAGTGGCATTGATTACGCCCCAAAGGAGCTTACAAAAAACCCTCGCATCGGAGGGTTTACATAGTACGGAAAAATTAATATTAAATTGCAATAATAATCAGAAACTATACCCCACACCCAATACCCATGTGCCCGCGTTAACTTTCGAGTCATAAGCGGAAAATCGACTGTATTCATAGGAAGCGTTAATAGCGATATTTTCAACAGGATTGATCTGAACACCTGCACCGTATGCAAAGCCGGTCTTCTTTCCAGAGTTATCACGCTTATCGTCAATATGACCATGCCCCAGGCCTGCCATTACATAAGCATTCAGATATTCATTAAATCGATAGGAAGGCCCCACAAGAAAAGACGAGTAATCCATATCACCGGCCTTGCCTCCAGAGTAGGATTGAATGTCTGCAGTTGTGAATGTGAAAGATCCCATACCACCAAAACCACTGTTCAGGTCTTCCGCGTTATATTTCAGATTCAGCCCTCTCGCATTACCGGACAACGCGCCACCAAGATCGGTATACGCATAACCCAGCGATACTGTATTTTTTACCCCAGCAGCCTGAGCCAAACCACCTGTTACTGATACTATCAACACTGCAATGAGAACCTGCTTCATGAAAACTCCTTTTTAAAATACTTAAAAAGCACATTTTGTGCAGACTGATAGATTCCTTTACAGCCCTATGGTTCCTCAATAAAACTAAACCGATACTAAACGGAGAATACTTAACATATTGATATCCTAAACGACAACCTGTTCAAACGTGGTCGTGTAAGTCACCCACATCGCCCCGACGCTGACCGACCATTTCCGGCTCACCACCCGGATTTGCGTCCAGGTATACGGTGGCGTCCAAAGGAAAGACTTCACCGCGCCATGCCGGGAGAGGAAAGCATCCAGCCGCTGATGCTCGCCTTTGCGCACTTTTATGGTCACATTGTATTTCGCCAGGTTGCTATTGAGGCCTGCCGGGCGACGCTGCTCATATCCGTCCCCCATCTTCACAGCAATGACCTGCGGTTCGGCCTCCATTGTCATATCCGGGCGTATTTTCCAGTGAAATGTCTCCATCAGCTGTAAGCTCCACTTAAACGACCGCCATCGCGGCCCTGCTGTGCGATAAAGTCCGCCGCCGCTTTCCGGCCCAGGTCATAAACCACTTTCAGTGCGCCGGGACCAATCTGCCCGTTACCGGCATCATTGTTGATCGCGATATGGTACTGCGGCGCAAACATCGCCATTCCCCCCATACCGGCGGCAACCACCCCCAGCTTTCCGTCAGCACCGCGCTTAAGCGGGAGGATCGCTTCCGGCCCTGCCTCCCCCATCACGCCGGCCCCTTTTGCAAACGCAAAGAAGGTCGGTGTGTTCACCACGCTACCGCTGTACCGACTCAGGCTGGCAGACTGGTAAACGCCCCCGTCAGCATTCGCCGTTACACCAAACCCCAGCGCATTTCCCACACCTTTCACGGCCTGCATCATTGCCATCTGCGCCATAATTTTTGCCAGGTCAGAAAGAAGAGAGGCAGTAAAGGATTTGAAACTCAGCTTACCGGTGGTAACGAATGTCGCCAGGCCGTTCCCCATGCTGCTGAAGGCAGACGAAAACAGTTGTTCAGCCACACCCGCCGCATTGCCAGCATCCGCGGTGTAATTCTGAAATGCCCGGGTGGCTCCGTTCTTCCAGTTGCCCTGCTCAACGGACAACTGCTGCCAGTAACGGCGGTTTTCATTCAACTGCACGTTCAGGCTGTCGCGGAGTTTTTGCTCTGCCTCGCTGTACTCTGCCGATCCGTAGGTCCCTTTTTGCCGGCTGTCCCGTTCAAGTTGTTCCTGCTGCTGCGCAAATTTCTGGCGAAGGGTAAGTTGCTCCTGATAACGTTGCTTCTGCACATCCCCCATCCCGGCAGTCGCCAGGTCAAGATCGTGCCGCTGACGCTGCGACTGTTCTTCCAGTTTTAACTGACTTTCCAGCTGAACCGCCTTTTTCTTCAGGTCATTTAGCGCACTCTGACGCTGCAGCTCCTGCTGCTTCAAATCGAGCAATGTCAGTGCCTGAACAAGTTCAGTCTTATGAGCCAGAACACTCTTCTCATCCGCCGTCAGCTTTTTACCGGACAGGTCGCTGATGCGCTGCTGAAGAGCCAGTAACTGTTTGTGCGCTTCCGTCATCCTGTCGGTATTCAAACCAGATGACTGTTTCGCTGCTGCAATTTGCCCCTCCACCTGCGCCTGCTGCTGGCTGTACCGAAGCAGGAGACGACTGGCCTCATCGTTACGGGTGGCGGCGGTTTTTGGGGGGGTCGGGTCTTTGAAACGTTTTTCTATCCCCGTCCGGGCGGATGAAATATCCTTCTCGGTCCAGAGGGCGGTCACCCCGTCTTTTGCGTCCCGGCGGTTTTTTGCAATAAGCTGGTTCAGTTCCTGTTCCGCCTGCGCACGTTTTTCCGCCTGCGAGGTACCGTTTTTGACTAGTTGGTTAAATTCCTGCTGGCTGCGTATCGCCTGCGCCTGTTGATCCGTACGCTGCTTTTCCATTGCTGCAGCCAGTCCCTCCTGCGCATACGCTTTATCCGCCTCATCATAAGCCGCTTTTTTCAGGGCGAGACTCTGGCGGGCATTCCTCAGGCGTTCAGCATCCGCCTTCTGCAGGGGATTACTGCCACTGTAGTCCGGATCCACCTTCAGATTACGAGACAGAACCTGATACTCTTTTTCCGCCGCCTGCCACTGTGCAAACATATCCTGGCGTTTCATGGCGGTGTCAGGACTGCGCCCGACGCCCAGCATGGCATCCCACGCACCGACAGCCGCATTTCTCACCCAGTTCCAGGCCTTTTCCAGCGAGCCGAGATTATCCTGTACGGCGCCTGTCCGCTGCATAACGGCGTCAGAGTATGCCTGTATGGCCAGCGCCGCCGCCAGCTGCGAATCTCCCACCGCCTGCGCGGCAGAAATCTGCTGGTACTGCGTGGCAGTCAGGAAATGCAGGGAGTCATTCAGCGCCACCACGGCATTTACCGGGTCATCTTTCAGTTTTTTAAACTGGCTGATGGTTTCGCTGATGTCCTGCCCGGTCGCCTGTTTCAGACGGGCAGCGGCATTCGCCACCCGGGAAAGGTCAGTACTGCCGAACGCGCCGCTGCCCACCACCTGCGCCAGTATCCCGGCAGCATCATGCTGTGTGATGCCGTTCCCGGCAATACTCCGGGCCATCTGCTGCAACTGCCCGGCAGTTTTCCCGGCATAATTCCCGGTCAGGATCAGCTGTTTGTTAAACTCTTCCCCTTCCTTCGTTCCCGAATACCAGGCTTTTCCCAGACCATAGACAGCAGCGGCAATCGCCGTGACAGTGCCACCCACTGCCAGTCCTTTGGGCGACATCAGCGTTTCAAGCCACCCGGCGCGGTTGGCGAGGGTGATGCCGCTCCCCCGCAATGCACCAAAGTTTCCCCGGGCAAGCTCACCGAAAAGTACACCAATTTCTCTGCGTGCTGCTGCGCTTTTCAGTCCCAATGAGCGAGTCACCGTTCCTGCGTTTTCCATCTGGCGGATATAAATATCCGCCGCACTGCTCACGCCCAGCTGCGCGGCTTTCACCCGCAATATTTCGGTGGACGAGAGTCGCTGGCTGGTTACCTGCTCTTTGAGACGCTGGATAAACCGGACTTTTTGTTTAGTGGCGGCGGCCTCCGCATCCGTCAGGGTCCGGGTTTTTGCTGCCACCTCTGAAGTCAGCGCCAGATAATCCTGCTGCGCAATACCACCGCTGTTTCTCGCCTGGCGGATTTGCGTCTGGATACGCTGCAGCTGCTGCAGGCCATTCTCCAGCGATTTGACGCTGTCGATCTGACGGTAAAATGCCGCACTCGCCTGGTCCTGGGCTGCTGCTACCGCGGCGGCCTGAGCACGCTCTTCCTGCATTTTCTGACTCAGTGCGGCAACATGACGCTGCGTCATATCGACACGCTGAGCCACCTGGTCATATCCCTGCGCCGCCATGACCATCGCCTGTTTCTGGCGCGTGCCGGCATCAGACGCAGCGATGCTCCCGTCCACATATGCCCGCCCCTGACTTTTCAGGGTCTCAATAAGATTTTTTTGCCGCTGCGTGACGAGGTCGGTTTTACCCGAGACTTCATCCAGCAGTTTTTTAACGCGGGGCACTTCATTTTTAAAGTCTGCGGCATCGACACTTAAATCAATGACCAGGTTCGCTATCTGGTCCATAACGGACACCTCCGGTTATACCCTCACCCAGGCGCATCAGTTCTTCATCAGTTTTCTCCGGAGCAGATTCAGATGCACTTAACAGACGAAAATCGTCCGCATCCTGCGCTTCACCTGTCACCAGCCCGGTCACCAGCGCTTTCAGCGTCGCAAACTCCGCATCGAGCAGGGCATCGCTGAAACTGAAGCGGACGAAGTGATCCGCCCACTCGCCCAGCTCTGACGCGGTCATTTCTGACAGCATCCGCCGCCAGTCCGGACGGCGGAACTCCCGCGCCAGTTGCATCACAAATGCCAGCTCCCGGGTCAGGGCTTTTCCGGTGTCAGCGCGTCCTGCTCAGAAGTATCGTCATCCTCACTGGCATCATCCGCAACAGGAACAACCATCCCGCTGAGCATCAGGACCTTATCCGCTGCCAGTCCCAGCGCGTCAAAAGACCACTGCGCACGGACCGCGTCATATAAATGACGGGCGTCGTCTTCCTTTTTGCTTTCGCACAGCGAGCGGGACACCAGCCAGGCATTGATATCCACACCCATTTGCATAAACGCGGCCTGCCGCTCCTGTTCCGTCAGCGTCTCCGGCAGGGCGTCATATTCCGCGGTGCGGCTCTGGATAAACATCAGGTAATCCACCCGCTGCAGGGCAGACAATTCACTGAGCACGGCGGAATGACCACCGTATGTAAAGGTATCGGTTTTCAGAAACATGATTTTTCCCGCAAAGCCCCGGAGCCGGGGCAGGAATAAGAAAATTAAGGGGCAGTGACCGTGACCGGAGCCACAGCGACCAGGCTGCCGTCCGTGGTGATACCAACGACAGTCACGCTGCCCGCTTTCACCCCTTTCACGGTGGCCACATTGTCCTTTTGCGTGACGGTGGCAAGCGTGGTATCGGATGATGCGATACGCAGGGATTTGTCCGTGGCATCATCCGGTTTGAGGGTAAAAGTCAGCGTGGTGGTGGCCCCGACAGCCACCGACGCATTTAACGGCGCCACGGTCACCCCGGAAACACTGATCACGGACGGCGCATCTTCTTCAGCCAGGAAGGGACGCCCGACACCACTGATTTTCACAGTGCGCGTCATCACTTCTTTGGCGGTAATGGTTTTACCGAGTGAACTCAGCCAGCCGCGAAAGATATCGACGGTACCATTGGGGTATTTGATGCGAAAGGCACGGACCTCGCCGGAGTCAAACAGATCCACCAGCGTCTTCTGTCCGGTTTCACCCGGTTTCCAGGCCAGTGTTGCCGTGGTATCACCGACACTTTTCTGCCCCTGCGTGGTACTTTTCCAGTCAGCATCTTCATCATCAAGATAATCATCATCTTCCGCATCGGCAGTCATTTCACCCGGCTGCAGATCTTTAATACCTGCCAGGCGAAGCCAGTCGTCATCAGCCAGCGGGTTGTGAAACGCGTCGCCACGTCCGGTGTACAGCCAGAACGTGGTCCCGGCGCCTTTGGTTTTTATCAGTGGGTTGGGTACGCCCATAACAGTATCCTCAGTTGGTGTAGGTGATCCGGTACGTGATTTCTGCCATGCCCCACGTTGCCATTTCACTGTCGCGCTGGTAGTCATAACCCAGCGGCGTCATCGTATTGATAAGGTTTTCCAGGCCTCTGACCTCTTCCAGTGCGGGGAATATTTTCTCTTCCATCCACATATCAAGTTCCGCATCCGGGGCCTGCGCTTTCAGAAATACCGCCACATGGAGAACGGCCTCCCAGTCGCGTTCATCAAGCATCTGCCCGGCGAACTGCGCATCGGTCAACCAGACAGCCAGTGCGGGAAGCTCTTCTGGTTCAATAAAGACCGGCAAACCGTCGTGCAGCATGGCGGACGATCCAGACAGGGATTCAAGTTTCGCCAGCACGGCGTGGCGAATCTGGGTGTGTTTGTTCATCGGGTCAGATACAGCCTCAGTTGTTGTTTCAGCGCATACATCAGTTGTTTTGGCATCTCCTGCTCCAGCATACGTTTTTTCTCCGTTTCAAACGCCTGCGTCAGCGGGGCAACCAGCGGGATCTTGACGACATCAATCGGGTAGCGGCTTTTGCCGTTCACGCGTCGCATAACATGCCAGCGACCGTTCGCCAGTTGCTGAATAAAGGCATCCCGGAACAGATACGGGCCGATTTTCAGTACGCTGCCACGACGCAGGAGTTTCCCGCCGCGCCGGGACAGCCTGACCTGTGCACTGCCGAGTTTGATGGCGGGCAGGTTGCCGCGGTTAACCCGGATACGGGCATAGTGTTTTCCCGTTGCGCTCGCCTTCCAGAGTCTGACGCGCTGTTTCACCAGCCGGAAAGGGATCCCTTTTTTCTGGTTATCTCCCGCCACAGCCTCTTTCGCCACACGGTGCGTGGCGGCGGACACCGCCGAGGCCGCCACGCGGTTGACTGCCCAGGCGCTGGCCTGCGGCACCATATGCCTGTCCAGACTGTTCAGGTTACGAATGGCATTTTCGAGCCCCTTCAGAGACATGATTCACTCCAGTGAAATCTGGTATTTTCCGTTGACGCGCTGCCAGCGGGTGACAGTAAAATCCAGTCCACGCCAGAGCACGGCCTGCTTTCTGGCGGGCCTGTACTGTGGGCTGAACACAATCAGGTGTGTCCCCTCCCCGGAAAGCGCACCCAGTTCCGCCATAAACGTGGCCTCCGCAGCAACATACTCCGCCCCGTCAATCAGGACAGGCCGCCCGAAGCGGGCAGCCGTCACCTCGTCCATCCTGGTGCTCAGGCGGTCAAAGGGATTAGCCATTGAGCCGTACCGGCACAGATTCCTCCCCTTTTGCCGCCGGCGCCCAGGTCACGCCCACCAGCGGCAGTCCGCCGGTGGCATCCAGCTGTACCTTACCGTCTTTCAGATACACTTTTTTTCCCGCCGCCATCACATCGGTGGCCAGTTTGGGGACCAGGAAAACGCCGTGGGCGATGCCGTCCCCGGTGGCGCCTGCCGCAATATCGGTGACAGCGACGACGAACACATCGCCGGCCTGCACCAGGCTGCCACTCTTTACTGCAGCGGTGGCCGTAATGGCGAGCGTGGTGCCCGCCTGTACATAATTCTTTGCCATAATGATTTTCTCCGTTCCGGTCACGAATGGCCGGATTTCAGACGTAAAAAAAGCCCTGACGGGCCATTCGGATAGTTGTCTGTGACATTTATGCGGAACATTTCACCAGGCCGCGGTGATCGACCGGGGCCACCCCGGCATCGATACGTACTTTGGTAGTCACGCCGTCGACGCTGAAACCGTCCTGCTGATCGATATACGGCGTATCCACGCCGTTGAGATAGGCCACCTCAATGGTGTCAGTGCCTTTGGCGGCAGCCAGATAAAAAGTGGACTGGCTGTTATCATCAAGGCGTGGCTCGGCGATGACGGTCGCAAAATCTTTCACCGGGTTAATAATGCCGGCATTAATATCCGCGCCTTTCACGCTCGTGGATTTGATCACCTGGTTAGTGACGGACTCCAGTGCTGTCGGCACCAGCACGAATGCCGGGCGAATATTCAGGTGACGCTCACCTTCTTTCTGGGTACGCATCAGCTGGCGGGCTTTATCCAGCGATGCCACATCCATCAGCGCCCCTTCCAGCACATTCGCGTGTTTCGCCTTATCGAACAGGTTCACGTTGTCCGTGGACATTTTCGGGTTGGAGGTCAGGATGGCATAAACCAGATCGGCAATGGTGGACTTCGCTGCCCGCCCCAGCTTCATCGGGACATCGGTCAGCATGTTCAGGTCGTCGTTAATGATGGCCTGACGGGTGATGCTGAACAGTTCCCCGTAGGTTGCCAGCGCAATGGTGGCCTGTTTGTCCCCGGTGGTGACGTACTTATATTCTGCCCCCTCGCGCACCTGACGCAGGGAATTAAAGCCCCCCATCCCCACACGGTGTGCGGTTTTGAAGTCAGAAAGCTGGCCTTTGCGCGTCCACAGTTCGTAGGTTTCCGGGGCTTCCTCCCATCCCTGCAGAATGGCCTTGTTCGCCACATCCAGCAGAATGTTGCCAAAATCTGAGGTGCTGTGCGTGAACGCCATCCCGACCATCTGCATCGGGTTCAGCGTCGAGACACCCACGCCACGTTCGGTCAGTGACATGCGCGCCAGTTCCCGCATGGTCATGGCGTTATACGGGTTATCCGCCTGGCTGCTTTCAAACCCCGCCCGCGCCATCAGGGAAGCCCGGATGCCATCCCCGGCAAAGTTACCGTTCCCCGCATAGATATGGGAGAGCATCGGATTTTGTGTGTTCTGCGTCCCGCCCAGCGTGTTGGTGGGGGTCACCCCCCGGCCCAGCGCCTCCAGCAGTTTGTCTTTTGCCGCGTCCACATTGCAGTCCACATCCGCAATGCACTGCGCCATCAGCTCGCCGTGGCGGTTACCGAACATACCAAACACATTCTGGATCCCGCTGATACGCTGTCGCTGCTCTTCCTGAAAACGGGCGCGCAGGGTGATTTCATCCGTCCCCGGAGCAGTGGTAGCAGGTTGTGGCGACGGTGTGGTGACCGCCACCGGCGGCGTGGTCATGATGGCCTGCGGCTCCGGCTCCGGCTGCGTCAGTGTCCCGGCGTTACCCTGGGGGGCAATAATCATGTTTTTGACGTTCTGTGGCATATGTTCAAATTCCTCAAGTCGTTTTGAATGCAGATGAGCCATTGCCCGGACGGGCTGAATAACTTTGTCGGCAAAGCCTTCCCGGACACACTCGGCCCCGCTCATCCAGGTCTCACTGGCGAGCAGCGCGGCAATATCGTCCGGTGACTTCCCCGTTTTTTCGGCGTAAATCGGGATGATGACGCTTTCCATCTTGTCGAGCAGATCGGCATAGTCGCGAATATCAGAGGACTCACCGCCGGCAATACCGCGTGGGCGGTGGATCATCATCATCGCGTTTTCCGGCATGATGACGGGGTCGCCCACCATCGCGATGACCGACGCCATCGAACAGGCCACACCGTCCACATACACCACTTTTCTCGCCGGGTGATTTTTCAGCAGATTGTAAATGGCCAGCCCGTCGAAAATACTGCCACCCGGGGAATGAATATGCAGGTTGATCTGCGTGATACTCCCCAGGGCCACCAGCTCTTCGGCAAACCAGTGCGCCGAAATTCCCCAGCCACCAATTTCATCGTAAATACTGATATCGGCCGCGTTATCCGCCGCCGCGCGGATGGTGTACCAGGATTCAGCGCCGCTTTCGTTCTTCCCGCGCGCGGCTGCCATCGCCCTGGGTGGACTTTTCAGGGTCCTTTTTTTCCTCTTTAACATCGGATTGCTCTCCGGTTTCATGCGCCGGATCGGTGTCAAACACCAGCCCCAGCTTACGGTTTTCATCAGTTTCCGCCTTGCGGCGGCGTTTCACGTCGGCAGGCGCGCCCCCTCTGGCCCTCACCCAGTCACCTTCTGTTGCGGCCCCGCCACGTATCAGCACCCGCCAGGCGTTTGCCTCCTTGAGCGGGTCAATCCACGGCATGACAGGCCCGGAATACACCGCATTAAACAGCGAGGACATATCCGTGCCGGCAGGCACCTCAATGGCACCGGAAGCCACCGCAGCAGCCAGCCAGCGCCGGTAGAGAGGACGGGTAAAGGCAGCAATAAAGCTGTCCTGAAGGATGCTGTACCCCTCCTGCGCCTCCACCAGCTCCTGACGCTGGGCGCTGTAGGTTCCGTCATAGTTTCTGGCAATGGAAGAGAAGCTGCCGCGCAGTCCGGCGGCCACCGCACGAAGCTGCCCCATCCGGAAAGATTCCAGACCCGCGTTCGGGCGGTCTGATTTGATCATCCCGATATCCTCCCCGGGATTCAGACCGTCAAACAACATACCGGGCTGGATTTGTGTCTCTTTACGTTTCTCCGGCGCCACATAGCCGTCAGTGCCGACATCCTGCTTTTTGATGAACATGCCGAGCGACGCGGCAATCCGCGCCGCGATGCGCTCGCTGTCCTCGTACTCTTTCAGGTCCATCAGACGAATGATGACGGGGGCAAGAAGAGAAGCGCCGCGCGCCTGATTAAGACGGCGGGTAAAGCGCAGGTGCAGCATATTTTCCGCAGTCACCTCTTTAACGGCGACTGCCGCAGCGCCCGCTCCCGGCCAGGACTGGCAGACCAGATATTTCACCGGACGCCGCCACTCGTTGAAATAAATCCCCTGTACCAGGTTGCTGTTGTTGTCGGTCCTCTCCAGCGGGATATAGTCCGGCTCCAGCGCCTCAAGCCAGAAAGGCACCCCCGCCACAGGAGACAGCCCGCTGATTTTTCCGGTCAGCACCTGAGTGAACACCTCCCCGTCACGCAGCCAGGTGCGCAGCATCAGCCTTTCCAGAACGGGACGGGTGTACTGCCCGGTCACCTCCGGCGAAACAGACCATTCAGCCCAGCACCGGCGGATTTTTTCTGCCAGCACAGAGTTCAGCGTACCGGTCCCCGTCAGGGGCTGCGGTTCAACGATGATCCCCTTCGCGCCGATAATGCGTTCTTCCATTTTGTCCAGCGCACCAATCACCAGGTCGTGGTTGTTGTCAAACCACCGGGCCTGCTCCCGCAACGACTTTCCGGCCAGCTGGATAAGCTGGTCTCCACTTCGATTTTCACGCTTCACCCTGTGGGTACGCGTGGGCGTGATGGCTTCATACGCCCGGATAGCCATCCGGGAACGCAGGCGGGACGCGCCCCACCCCGGAGCCAGCGCGCCAATCGCTTTATCCAGAAAATTCATGTGAACCTCGCCAGTGAATAGAGTTGTCGATCGCAGTCCATAAGCCGCAGGCGATCCTCAATCTCCTTTCGCCCCCGGCGAATATCCCCGAGGCTTTCCATCGTCATTGACTGTCCGTTCAGGGTGATGGATTTCCCCTGAAGCACGGCAAGCTCCGCGTCAAAATAAGCCTGCTGCAGTTGCAGTAACTGTTCCCGGGTCATAACCAGCCTCCGCCGGACACGCCGCCAAACGGCATTGCCGGGTTATGTTGTTCTGTCATTTCGTGATTTTCACTCTCATTCGTCACTGGTTCAGGGTCGACTGCTGCTGATGTGTTGCGGCTGGATTGTGCAGACTCAGGCAGGCGCGCCCAGGGCGGCGGATTATCCCAGTTGATACGTTCATAGCCGCGGATCATTACCAGGGCATGGGCATAGCAGAGTAAATCCAGCGCCTCGTTTGCGCCTTTGCCAGGCTTCGCCCACCTGCCATCCATGCCGCGCTCTTCGTAGGTCAGTTCTTCAAAAAACCAGTCACCCAGCCAGTCAGGAATATGCACGTAGTTTGCCCCCGGCTCTTTACGGTCGAGGGCGGAGGCGATCCGGTCTTTAAGCGCATTGGTCTGCAGGAGATAGAGCGGAACTTCGCCGCAGGCGCGGGCCTGTCGGTCACTGCGCCCGGTATTGTTGGGATAGCTTTTGGAGAATATTTTTGACCGCGCGGTACTGTCCCCCTTAAAGAGATACACCCGACCGGCAAGCCCTTCCCGCCGGCAGTGGCGCCAGAACGCATACGCGTTATCCGTGACGCCATCCTCCCCGCCGGAGTCCACCCCCATGCATAACACACTCATTTCCTGCTCAGGATGTCCGACCAGAGGCCAGGCCCTTTCGAGGACATCCGTAATCAGTAAATGCCAGTCTTCGGGATACGCGCCGGGGTTTATCTGCATGGCCTCGCCGCTCTCATCACAGCGTAGTGACCGGGTGATATTGAAACGGTCCACAATCCAGCGCTCACCATGACTGCCATAACCGACCACCTGCACGACGAAACGGCGCTTTTTACCGCCCTGAACGTCAACAGTAGCGACAAGGAAACGGACACCGTCGGGCACCCGCCGCGGGGGAAGTTTTTCTGCGCGGGCTATCAGCGTTTCGGCTTTACGTTGATCGAGGGATATGCGCGGGAGGTAAGGCAGTCCCCAGTCTGTATTAATAACGGCCTTCAGCGTTTCTTCACTGCCGGTGCGCTCATATTCTTCTTCCGCGGTCAGCAGTTTATAGACCAGCTGCTGCCACGTCTGATACGCCGCAGCTGGTCCCTCCATCCAGAAACTTGCGATACGTGAGCGCCGTGCCTCCCCGCTGATCTCGCCATCTTTATTGATGAACTGCCCCTCTTTCAGCCAGACGCCGCGGTTATTCAGCCCGCGTTTCTGTTCCGGCTGAATTAATGCCCGACAATGCGGGCACTGAATACGCGCGGCCTCGCTGGCGGCCATCAGGTCCGGGTTATCCCGGTAACCCACCATGTTTTCCATCGCGGGCTGGAACCAGTCGCCGCAGTGCGGGCAGGGCCAGTACCACCGCCGGCGATCACCGCGGTTATATAAAGAAAGAATGCCGGTCGTGGGCGGGGCCTCATGCGGCGAGGAACGGCGCCATTTCACATCGGTGATTTCCCGACCAGGCGAACTCTCTGCCAGTGTCATCCCCGCAGACATAAAGGTGGTGGTACGTTTGGATGCCAGGGAAAAACCATCTCCCTCGCCATCGATATTTTCAGGAAAACGGTCATAGTCGGTCAGCGCCACCCGCTTGTAATCCGACGAAGAAAAAACGGTTATGGACGGCCAGCCAATTTTCAGGAATGAACCATCACGAAACATTTTATCGTGGACGTTGTTGTCATTTCGGGAAGGACTGAGCCGCTTTCTGACTTCCGGGCTGTGGTGAAAAGTACGCGCCAGACGGGTTTTGGAGTGCTCGCGGGCTTTGGTTTCGGTCATCTGGACCACCAGCATATCCGCCGGATCGCAGACAATACCGTAAACAATCCACCCGTCAATCAGCCCGAGGGTTTTACCTGTTCGCGCGGGCCCGGCAAAGATCACTGCGTCATATTCCCGTTTTGACAGTGTATTTATCGCTTCATTCATGTAGGGCGTTAACGTGTCATCCCAGGGAACCGCCGTATTGGCGCCGCGGGGAACAAACATAAATTGTTTTATTCCTTCCGCTACCGGCATTCTGCGTGGAGGCCTGAGATATTCAGCAACCTCCCGGCGTACTGCCGCTGCAGAGCCATATTTATTCCCCGTCATCGTCTGCGGTCTCCTGTATTGCCTTAACTAACAGTATTCTGACCTCATCCACCACATCCTGGGCCTCGTTTAGCTGATCCGCAGACCATCCCTTATCCCTTTCCAGTTTATCCGGCCAGACTTCAAGTACCTGCGTAATGGCCTTGACTATCGCCGCCATTTGTTGACGGACTTCCGGCAACGGGACGACCTGCTTCATCTCTTTTTCCAGCCAGAGACGCCCCTTTTCGGAGTCAAACCAGTCCTTACGCTCTTTTGGAGTCATTTTATTCGGATCCTGATGTTCAGCAGCCTGAGAAACGGGCGCTTCCATCAGTACACGGATCACATCGGTCAGGAGATACAGCTTATTTTTTTCATTGCTTCCCGGTGCCAGGGGAACGCCCGAGAGACGACTGACAACCGTCTGGCGATGTAACCCCGTAATAGCGGCAAGCTGACTGATATTGCATTTGAGGTTCTTCAGTTCGCCGTCCATTTTTACCTCTGGGGCTGTTTCTTAGCGCGCCCTCCCCCGGAAAAGCCGAAGATGATGAACAATAAACATACAAATCATCATCTTTTAAAAATAAAAGATATTAAAACAATGAGTTACAACATGATGATGATGCATGAAAAATCAAAAATGCGCCAAATCCCGCGCCGCTGCCGCCCCGTGGAAGACCTATCATCCAGGAGTACCTTTTTACAAATGAGAATAGTTACTATTAATTTGATTTACGTGCCAGTGGTACAGGGGATTATTTTTTCGTAAACGTCTTAACGAGACGTAACTTTGGTTAATGTAAACCAGCGCCAGACTCTGCGCTTAAAATCAAAGGCTTTGAAAATGAAAAAACAGAATATTATTCCTTACATGGAAAAAATTATGCACGAAAGAGGGAAAAGAGCTTTCCAGCCTTCATGGTTCCCTAAAGACGATGATCAAGAAGAAACATTCGATTCTCTTTGTGATTTATACGCTGAAGGAAAAATTACAATGAAAGGGGGTTATTACTTCGACCTAATTTTTATCCTGTAATCTAACCTTCATAAGATATTATCGCAGCCCCTCACTGAAGGGCTGCTGTAATGCCTGATCTCACCTACTGCGTAACCGTATTATCAGCATCACTACCGAGGATATCGGTCAGCGCGGTATCGACGGCAGCGTCAATCTGCTGATCCAGCGTGGATCTAATCTGCGTTTTAACTGCGGGGATTTTTTATATCTGGTTATCCCGGTTGCACATCATCCCAAACGCGAACCCTAACACCAGACCACAAAGGAACATGATAATTACCAGAATTCTGGCTTCTTCCATTTTAGTCCTCACTTCAAACATTGTGTCCGGATATAGTCCTGTGCCCCTTCCAGTTGCTTTTGCATTGTTGTCACTCGCTCTTTGAGGGTGAAATAATCCCGTTGAGCGGAGTCTGCCAGTCTGGGGCGGGCTGCATTATCCACGCGGGCGGCGGAGGTGGATTTACCTGTCGGCATTGCGGGACAGGTGGCGTTGACGAGCAGGCGACGACGGCCAGCGGCGACATCATCGCGCAAAGCATCATTCTCAGCTTTCGCATCAGCGAGTTCCTTTGTATATCTGGCATCGAGGGCGGCAATGTCACGCTGGCGCTTCGTCATGTCGGTAATTGTCGCGTTCGCCAGCGTCAGGCGATGGCTGGCGGTATCGCGCTGCGATTTATACTGAATGGCGTTGTCGCGGTAATGCTCTGTTGTCCATGCAAGTGCAGCAATCAGCAAAGTCACTGAGAGTTGCAACCAGTATTTTTTCAGCAATACAGGTAACAGATTCATACCAGCACCGATTTTGCTTTCTCAAAGCGCTCCCGCCGATCGCCGAAGCCGTTCTGCCCTCCGTTGATGATCTGCGTAACACGTACCAGGTCGCCGGAATATTTCAGACACCCTTTAGTCACAAAAAACCACGCTGCGGATCGGGCGGCATGACGTTCCAGTTCAAGCTGTCCCGGATTCGCCACCAGATCCAGTTTCAGGGCAACGCCACATCTGGTGTAATTCTCCAGTCCGGTAATCTGGATAAGCCCACGCCCGCGATACTTCCAGCCATCTCCGGCGTCTTTGTTACCCATGCGGCCACCGTAAACCAGATTGGCTATTTGTGGCTGGTGGGCAACCTGGCGACCATCAATACGCCCCAGCATTTCGCACTGATACGGCGTCAGGCGTTTACCAAACGTCTTCTTCAGCGCCTCCACCGAATAATTGAAGCTTTCCCTCAGAACAGTAAATCCTGCTGATTCATGTCCCGTTTGTGCAATAAACATGGCCTGATCCAGTGGCGCAGTAATACCGAATTCGCTCATTGCCGCATCAATGTGTGGAAACCAGCGCGCAGAAAGCCCGGCGCTGATACCAGCCGCCTGCTGAAATTGTAACTCATTCATGATTAAACCTGTGGGGGGTTGCCACCGCCAAAGCGGTTACTGAAATACGTTGAAATGATGGTGCTGATTTTCTTCACGCCGATAAATCCGATAGTGCCGCCAATGGCTATTGTCAGACTTTTCGGCACATCAAAATAATCCAGCGCAGAAACCGCCGTCAGGGTCAGGGAACCACACAGCAACCCTTCAAACAGCGTTTCTTTCCAGCTGCTGCCGTTATAGACCATGCGGAAAAACGCAACAACGATTGCCATAACAACGCCGCCAATGGGTACGTCTCCCCGCCACCAGCTTTGAAAAAGTTCGATCCAACTGTCCCACGAATGGGGATCAAAGTGCATTTTCATGACCTCCCCCTGTCCGGGAGACTAATTACCCGGGTATCGGGTGAGTGGAAAAAGAAAAGGCTACCGAAGTAGCCTTTGATTTAAGTAATGGGTAGAGTAGGTGCTGCAGTGCCGATCGCTACCCGGTGAGCCTTTGGTTGATCAGCCATGACTCGCGGCGCTCATGTCTGCTGCAACGTTGATTAACAAAAGTAGATGATCAATTTGCCCCGTGCTAACGGGATTCACCGCAACACCTGCATAATAACACTGTGGTTTACATGGTTTATTTGAGATTTATCCGTTTAACTTAACCGATGAAGTCAGGCAAGGTGTTGATGTCTGCATAACCAGGTCAAGTGTTCAGACTCCCCTGCTAATGATGATGAAGTAGCTTTTTTTCAAATTCAGTATTTACTGCCCGCCACTTCCCTTGGCGTTTTTTTTCGCCTGAAATTTGCCCTGTAACGATGGACCACCGCCGCGTTACCAGCGGAGCTACACGAAGTATCAGGTAAATTTTGAATGAGCGTTGAGCCCAAAGGTCAGTATTTTTTCACAAAAATTTTGCAAAAAAACAGCGCCCATTCAAAATATCATTTTATAAACATCACTTACTTCCAAATAGAATTTTGGTGAAGTGCTGATTGACAACGCCACTGCGCTTACCATCATTGCCAAAGTAACGGTCCTGTCGACATAATCTTTCTTTTACATCACAAAAAATGCCATTTGAAAAAGTAAATGCTGTACGATCAAAATCCCCCATAGATTTCAGTTTTTTTAACTGAACAGAACCTGCATAGTGCTTTGTCAGAACAAACGAAATACCTGTTGAGTCAGCGCAAAAATACTGATCACATAATACGCCCCGCCCGGGTGAGTAAACCGCTGCGGACTCTGGTTGTTTTGCAACAGCAGATGCCATGAATAACCCCGGAACCAGAAACAAAGCCATTATAACCGATTTCATGTTCAACTCCTGTATCACAAACACTCTCATCCACATACTAATACTGACAAAATAGTGTTCTGATATTCAACACATATTTCCACTGTTATAAGCGGTGATACTATACAGGCTTTTATATGGCGAAGAGCCTGTCAGCATCATTTTCAGAAAATTACACTGATTCAATAAGCCAGCACTCATGCAAACTCAGGCCGCTTTCAGTCACTATGGTAATCCCATCATCTCATACTGAAAAACTTTTACTGGAGCGGTCAGCGGAAATCGGACCTCGTACCTACAGCTTAGAAATCTGTCCGGGTGAGCCAGTGGCGGTCGGTTGTTACGGTGCCGGGTGCCTCCCGGTGAACCACATACCAGTCGACATGGTTCGCGAGGAACATATATTTGACTGGTCGCCCCGCCGCTCAGGGGGATTCGCCATAACTGTGTTTTTATTGGTTTACTAAAGTATAACTTTAACAGCAGACATCCTCCACGCTCTAAGAAACAAGAAGGTCTACTGCACTACGGATAGAAGTTTACATAAGTTTTGATTAAGGCTATGTTCTTTACGGGAACATTTGTAGAACCTTATATCTCTTTGGCATTATTTTGCGACGATACAGGTGCCCGCTCTCTGTAGCGGGCTTTTTTTCGCCTGTAAAAAAGGCTCACCGAAGTGAGCCTTTGGGACACGCTATATTTGTTATCAGTATGCTGCAGTGCCGGGTGCCTCCCGGTGAATCTTTGGCTGGCTATACCGTGACTCGTGTGGCAAACAAACAGCTGTTTCCATTGATAACCAATTACACCCCACCGCACAGGGGGATTCACTGTAGCAGCAGTAACATAACATGATAATTTAGCTGGTTTATCATTTTAAGAATTATCTGCTCATACCTGACAGTAATGGCATATAAATTGTGAGATGTTTCACGGTTGCCACCAGTCAGTTTCTTGCAGGTTTCTGCTGATGGGCTGGTGTTTACCTGTGTAACGGCAGGAGCAAGGCCCCTTTACCTTCAGTATTTACTGACCGCTTACTTTTCTTGAGCGGGATTTTTTATCGGCAGCAAGTAAAAAATTACACTGCATCGCTATCAGGAGAACAAAAATGCCAGGATACTATAAAATCAGTCATAGTTGGGAGTACAGGAGACGTACATGCCAGGATGATGTCCTTCTGGAAGCTGTTATCACTTCAGATACAAATCTGAATACAGAAAAAACACTTCTACAATGGCTGAATGACAAGAATAAAAACAAGGGAACCAATACTGTCGATTATAAAGATATCACGTGCTGGTACTACGGTGGAGTATGGCTACATTATGCTATTAACAATAACGCCCTGTCTTTATATATGCATTCAAGTGGGGAGGATGCTTTTGATTCACTCAATTACTGCGCCTATGAAATAGCAAAAACATTTTATAAAAATCATTCTGACATTAGCATTCTATGGATTGAACACCCACACAAACGTAACAAGCTTAAAGAAACATGAATACAAGATTAATCATAAAAAACCCGCACGGTGGCGGGTGATTTAGAATTAATAATCAACAGGCGTAACTCTGCATGATTAGAAGCATACAGGACAAGTTTATGCAAAGTCAACCTTATCGTGCAAAAACTTGTCGCCATTTGTTCCGATTACATCAATAAGCTGTTGCCTTCTCAAATTCTGATGCGGCCTGACGCTCTCCTTTGTACAATACATCAACCAGCATTTCATAGAATGGCTTCCAGTTGCGAGACCAGGATGATTGGTGGAGATCCGGAAGACGTTTAAGGATAGCGCGATGAACGGTCGCAGAAGACACTCTGGAATAACCCTCGCCACTACAACGTTCACAGGTTTTGAACACCGGCACACCTCTTTCTTTTGTCGCAATGCGGTCGAGCACTTCACCTTTACCACCGCAACGGCACCGGGCGCTTATTGTTCCCTTACCGTCGCAAGCTTCACAGACTGCCGGCACTATCTCCGTTACCTCCGTCCATTTCTCCCAGTCGGACGGGCGGACAGCGCGGGACTTACTGGCCCAGTATGGCGCTTTCCCCCACGGGTAAGACACTTTGCGGGTTGTCTGCGTTCGGGTAATTCGCCCACTGCCTTTGCAGGTGTGACATGTCACGCTGGTAGCTGCCGAACGGGAATACTCAGCAAAGGCAAACTGCGCCAGTACCAGCATACACCAGCCAAATTCACCACCTGCAGCTTTGCGCACGTTCTTCGGTGCAGTATCCATCGCGTGACGCACCAGCGCCTGAACCGCCAGTTGCTCATCCGTTTTGCTGATCCCGGCCTTTCCGAAGAAAGCAGCCAGGCCGAAGCGCGCACGGCTGCTGGTGGTACCAATAGCGACCATTATATCGGTACCTGTAAGCCGATCCGGCGATGTCTCTTTCACACTGTCGCTGATGTGCATCCCCTGAGGGCTGAAGTGTTTTAGCGATGCTTCCAGTTTCATTCTTCACACTCTCCAACCAGATTAAGAATAACCGCCGCGCCTTTGTCTTCCATATATTCATCCTTTCCGCTTGCCAGAAACCAGCGGCACACCTCTACGGCTTCAGCACGCGACAAAGGTTTGATTGTTGCCAGCAATTTTTCGAGATAACGCTCACGGTCACACACTGATTTATGATGTTCCGAATAACCATATCCGTGACCGAGTTCCCTGCCTGCAGTGTGACGAACCTGATAAAGCCAGTCCCAGTAAATAAATTCACGAACCACATCTGACAGCGTATGGGGCTCAGGCAATACGTCACGGTAGCCGTCTACCATAACGCGGCGCTGTTCATCAATTTCAAACATGCGGCCGCCGTCAATATGACCGGCTTCGAGTTCCTCCGTAGTCCATCCCCAGTCATAATCATCAATGAATTTTGCAGAAGACTTAATAACTCGCTCGGCCTCAACATCCTCCATTGCAGATTCATAGCTGCCGAACGTAGCGCGCACTTCAGAGGCCTTTTTGATATTCTCCCGCGCTGATTTAATAGCGTTCGCGGGGTTATTCATGCCGATGGTGCCGAAAGCTATCTGGAAAGGATCGCAGCCATTCGCCAGCAGATAACGGGAATACCGTTCCCCGGCCTCTTTTGGAGAGATTTTAATTTTCTCCAGCGCAGCTTCTGCAGCGTCCAGATGTGCAGGTTCATTCAGGTGGATAACCTCCAGTACCCACAGATAGGCGTCGGTCTGTTTATGCCCGGTGATTCTACGTTGCTCAGGCAGAGGTTTGACGTTTACCAGGGCGGAGCTGTGCGCTGCCGTCGGGATGGTGAATAGTGCTTTATGTTCGTTGTTATCTGTACGCATTACGCAGCCACCTTTTTCTTGTGGAAAACCAGCTCACGAACCTGATCGCCATTCATGAGCATATTGTTGAAATCACCGTGATCAGGCCAGTACACACTGACGCGCTGCAGATCGTTCTTTGCCATCAGATTGGCATGAGCGCATTCGTAAGCCGCAGCCAGCCCGGTGGCGCTGTTCTCGTCGCGGTCGGCAAAAATAATCAGGTGCAGAACTCCTGCTGGTACGCGAAACTTTTTCATAAAGCCGCTGTTAATGGTTGCCCAGGTGTTCACTTTATAAATCTGGTGCGCTGACAGCGCCGTTTCGATGCCTTCGGCGATACCCAGAGTGCTGGCGACAGGAAACATGCGGATAGCTACTGAACGAGCGTGATCCAGATAGTTATCTTCCTGCAGGGATTTGAGGCGCTTTGAACTGCTACCGATGTCTGCTTTTTTGGCACCATCAAGCAGGGTCTGATGCAGATAGCACAACTCCCCTTTATCGTCAGTAGCAAGGGAATAAAGAGACTGGAATACACACCCGTTGTGTCTCTGCCTGGCATTGAACCGGATCGCCTCAGCAGGAAGGTTAAATATTCCACGAGAATTGAGATACGCAGCACCGGATGTGCCACGCAGTGCCTCCAGCTTAGAGAACTTGCTCAACACACGCTTGCGTAAGCTGGTGGCGCTGCTGTTTACCGGGATTTTCACCCGCTGGTAATCATTTCCGATCAGACGGTCTATTTCGGTACAAATCTCGTTAAATGGCTTCCCCTGTGTCAGGGTGACAAGTTTCATGCCATCGCCACTACCACATACACAGATCCATGTCCCGGCACCGTCGCGGTCGTCAATGCGGAACTTGCCACGTGCACCGCATACAGGGCATTCGCCCCTGTAGTGATTTTTTCCGGTTATCGGCGGCAGGTCGAAGTGCTCTAAAATTTCAGGCCAGCGGCCTTTCGCCGCTTCTGCTGTTTTCACGCTGTTCTTCTCCCAAGCATACTGCGAATATTCTCTACCTGGCGTTTTGCACTTATTACCTTGTGGGTAATGTCTGAGTCGGGAATGGGGCTGGCAGTTTCAGCAGGTGCGGCCGCCTTCCCCTTTCCTTTTGCATATCTGATAAGTTTGTGTCTGATGTAGTTGCTTACCTCCGGGGTAATTTCCATCGGGAAGTCACTCAGGTCATTCGGCCATTCACCGAATTTTTCCCGGAAGGTGTGTGCGCACCAGCCATCACTGACGGGCCTTTTCCCCTGAGATACGCGCTGGCGCTGATAAAATTTGATCTGACTCCACCAGGCTTGTTTCTGTGCCTTTGTGGGTCGATGCTGATTTTTACCCAGCTTTTTGAGTTTACGCCCTGTGTCGGTGTCGACGTCTTCACCTGCCAGCGGCTTATGTCCGCATTTCGGGCAGACGTACACACCAGCGGGTTTCATGTAATGACATTGTGAGCATTCGCGCGGGAGTTTTTCGGCCCGTTCCTGACTGGAGCGGCGCGCGCTTTCCTCCATGCCGTCAGACTTGCCGGGAAGATCGTCATATTCGATTGAATCCGGATAACCCAGACGGTGCACAGTGCCGCTGTGATCAAAGATGAGGCAGGATTCTTTACCCGGTGCGGTGCGAAGACCGCGGCCGATCGCCTGCAGCCAGCGAATTTCGCTTTTGGTTGGTCTTGCGTAGATGATACAGCGAACGTCACTGTCGAATCCGGCAACCAGCACGCCCACGCTGACGATGATTTTCGTTGCACCGGTTTCAAAGCGGTGAATGATGGTCTGACGCTCATCCACTGGAGTGTCGGCAGTCATGACCTCAGCATTAATACCCGCCAGGTTAAACTGGATTGTCAGGTAATTGGCGTGGGCTACGTTGACGCAGAAAGCGATGGTAGGCAGATCCCGGCCATTCTCCAGCCAGTTCTGTACGATGTCGCCCACCAGCGTAGATCCGCACATGATTTCAGCCAGCTGCGCTTCGTTGTAATCGCTGCCGTACTCAAGCGAAGACTTGGTTTTTACGCCTTTCAAATCCGGCTTTGTCGGAGCGTAAAATTCGTATTTACTCAGATCGCCGCGCTGGATTAACTCGCCGATGGTGGTCGGCTTAATCAGTCGGTCATAGTATTTGCCCAGAAACGGTGAAAACGGTGTACCCGACAGGCCAATTACTTTTACTCCGCTGGCGCGCAGACGCTCAATGTCCTGCAAAATACGCTTTTTGCGCAGATGTGCTTCGTCGATGATCAACAGGTCGATATTGTCGGGAAATTCACGACGAATAAGCGTGTCAGCGCTGGCTATCTGGATTTTCAGCGCCGGATTATGGTTCGGATGACTGGCCCATACGTACCCGATTTCGTCACCCGATAATCCGTACTCAATGAAACGGCTGGCGGTCTGGGTGATCAGTATCTGGTAGGGCACGCAGAACATCACCCGCATTCCGCGACTGACGAAACCGTCAACGATAAACGCTGCTAACCCCGTTTTGCCGCTGCCAGTGGGTGCATACACCATAAAAGTATTATGCGACTTCCAGTCGCGGCGCAGCATGTTCAGCGCGCGTTCCTGGGCAAAATTTGGCGTGATGGTCAGCATTGTCCAGCCCCCATATCGATGCGATAATGATTTTGTGATGTGGTTTTCATGGATTCCCCCTCACATGGCTGGTGGCCTCCCCAAAAGCTGCCAGCCACCCTTCTAATTCAATTCACTTAAATTTCGTCGCCCGGATAACGTCGATGCCGCCTTCGCTATAACGCAAAGGATGCTTACCGTCTTTGAGAAGAACGAAACCAGATATCCCTTCAGGCAGTTCGCTAAGTTTCAACAGCGAGCGGCTGCGAGGTGTGCGTTTGTCAACTTCGATGGCACACTGTTGGCCGTCAGGTGATGCAACCAGGCAATCAATAAAGCCTTTACGACCACCGCTAATGCTGATGCTGAAATTGCGTTGCAGGTGGTATCCCTGAGACTTGATTTTTTTCTGCATCACATAATCGAAAACAACTTTGTCATCGGAGCGGATGAATTGCTCTTCCAGGAGAGCGATTAAGTTTTGCTTCAGATCTGTGTTCATCTTTCCCTCTTTGTACTAGTTTAACGATACGGGCATTTTTTTATTTCTGCCCTATTACAGAGATCTACTTAACCTATGTACCTGACTGTTGGAAAAGCCTGTTCCAGTGCTTCGCACTAACACACGGGCACTCCTCCCCCTCCCCTCCTCTCATTGAATCCTGTACGTACCACTTAACTAGTACACAAATGCAATGAGATTTGAGATTCAGCCACCGGGAACCTTTAAGCCCGGTACCAATCAGGAACGTGAATTAGTTCCTGCCAGGGGCGGCTGAGTTGTATACCCCTGTAAAGCTCTGCCCTGATTTCTCACAAACAGGCGAAGCCTTGTGTTTGCCTCATGCCTTGCCCGGTTCTCCTTTCGGTATGAAACAGGCTCGGCATCGTAGGCTTCCTGGTAGACAGCGGCATAACGCAGAACCGCTTTCTGCCGTACAGCTGGTGTTAGTCTTTCTAACTGCTGAATAATCCAGTCCTTATCTGCTTGCCCGTAAATTTCAGGCATTTCCTGTAGTGTTCTGATTGGCATTTCCATCAGGAAAGAACCTCTCTGGATAAAGGATCTGAATTTCTGTTAATTCCGTACAAAACAGCTTGGCTAGTTTTTCAGCCAGTTCCGGTGATGGACGCTGAATACCTCGCTCCATGCGGCTGAGATTGCCCGGGTCGCACTTGGTTTGTGTTGCGACCTCCTGAATGGTCAGCTTTGCATTGAGTCGAGCTTTGCGTAGTGGTGTCGTAAACATGCGCATAACCCTCTATGTTTTTAACACATATTATGTGCAATAAACATAATTTGCAAGGTAAGTTGTGTAGGTAACAAATTTATGTATAAAATACATATTGCAGAACTGCATGGGAGAAATGTTTGTGAAAGTGGGACAAAAGATTCGTGAATTACGCAAAGCCCGAAAAATGACTATTACGCAGTTAGCAGCTTTGACTGACTGGGATGTAGGAAACATTTCTCGACTTGAGCGAGGCATGCAGGGCTACAGTGCGCAAAGCATACAAAAAATTGCGGAAGCTCTCCAAGTGCCTGTATCTGAGCTATTTTCAACTGAAACAGATAGTGATACTGTAAATAAATACAGTGTTCTTTCACTCTCACATCAGAGGAGAAATGATGTGTATCGAGTCGATGTTATGGATGTTTCAGCAAGTGCAGGCAATGGTAATTCTAGCCGTGATTTTATCGAAGTAATCAGCTCGATAGAGTACGTGACGGAAGAGGCAAAAACTCTTTTCGGGCATCGGCCAGCCAACCAAGTAAAACTCATCAACGTTCGAGGCGATAGTATGCAAGGTACAATTGAGCCTGGTGATCTAATTTTTGTTGACATTGGCGTTAACTACTTTGATGGTGACGGTATCTACGTATTTGATTTTAGCGGGGACCTGTACGTTAAACGCTTACAGAAAATCAAGAGCCAATTGCTCGTTCTGTCTGATAACCCCCTCTACAAAGAGTGGCAAATCACCAAGGAAGAAATGGAAATGTTACATGTTTGTGGCAAGGTGTTACTTAGCCAATCTCAACAAATTCGACGCCACGCCTAAGCCAACCCAACTGATATTAAAAGAGCCTTACGGCTCTTTTTTTGTATCTAAAACATATTTATTATCTATACAATTCAGAAACTTAATCTTATTATATGTCTGTAACACATATTTATGTTTGACAGACATTTTTGGTGATCGTATGCTTATTTCATCGGCAAACAACGGAGCCAGTGACATGACTATCAAAGCAACTACCAAAAACTTCATCCAGCTCGTAGATATTAAAGACTTCCGCTTCGAAGGAGATTGTTCAAATATTGATTACGGCAATATCGCTAGTGACTGCAATTCAAAAACCATTTCTCTTCTCGAAGCGATTAGCCATATCAGTTTGAACATAGCATCGTTGACCTTTGGCTGTGAAGATAAAAAAGAAAGGCTCGGACAACTCTCTAGTGTTATTTCGGATCTGGCTGAATTAGCAATAGCAACGAATAAAATATCTCAGATCGCGGCATTTCTCTCAGGCGCACAAGGTAGCAATCATGGCTGATATTTCTTTAGAACAAGCAACCGAAAAAGCATGTCAGGTCGAAAGTCTGTTACGAATGTTAGAAAGCTATCCGGACACGTTGAGCGAAACAGAATTATCATCTGTAATCACTTTAATCCGTCGCTTATCTGGTGAAGTGCATGCATGGCTTATCGAAGAGCAGGCAGACAGGGGGAATGATAAATGACTATATCTTTAATCTCAGCCAGAAACAGGGTTAAACAGGCTGAAGCTGTGCTTGCTGCATGGTTTGAAAGCTCAAGGGATGATTACGAAGCGACATTAATATCAGCCATCATCACCCTGATCGAGGGTGTGGAAGAATCGATTAAAGAAGCAGATACAAAACTGAATAGTTTAATTAAATAATAAAACCGGACTAAATAAATTAACAGTGCCTTAAACGGCAGGGATATCTATAACCTGAATTTACGAGAGAGTTAATCATGACTTTCATCAAAGACCAGGCTGCGTTTAAAACAGCCCAACTCTTTCATACCTCCGGCTACAACATTATCGCAGAATTGTTTTTACGCAAAGCATACGGGAGGTAAATATGTGGAACCCGGAAGAAAATGACAACATTGAAGACGCGGCGATCTCCGCCAGAAGTCTTAATGAACTACTGGATCTAATGTACATCAGCTTTAAAAAAATGCCCCCTCTCCAGACTGTGAGACTTCTGGGTCTTGCCCTCAATATCTCATCAGGTATTTCTGTCTGGATGGACGAAGAGGAGAAACGCCGTGAAAAACAACACAATTGAAATTTACCGTCGTCGTATTGCAATTGCTGCACTGGAGAGGATGAAACGTAAGACAGGTAGCAACTGTGTCATCGTTAATATGCCCGATGGTGATATTCAGAAGATAGACTTTGACGAAAAATCAATGCTGAAACTGTTAATGCGTTTTGAAAGACAGGCGTGCAGTGAATACGGAATTTCAGAATCCACTTCTTTTATTCGCAGTACGTATATGAACAGCCTTGATATTAACGGGCATACGGAATACCTGACCGAGACAGGAAAACTTATTGTTGATGAGTTGCTCGGTGAAGTCATTACCTGGGCAAAAGAGAAATATTTCAGCGGAGGAATCAACTGATGAACTCACAGCAAATGATGACGTATTGCGGCATGCAGATCCCACTACCAGTTCTGAATATCGATCTGCACGTTTTGCCGAACTTCACCGGGCGCGTGGTTCTTTATATCGAAAACGGGCGCGTTATATGCGATCGGCAACTTCTGGATGATGAACATATTTGCGCACTGGACACTTTTATCGAAATGGCTCGCGAAGCAGGAATCCGTTTTGAGGAGATATCAAATGTTGGATAACCGCACAGCCAGCGCAATTGACCTGGCATTACAGAAGCACCATACGCCAGTCGGCGACCTTTACGCTGCTATCCGGCACGGGCGCATGAAGCGCTGTTTTAGCCGGGACACTGCGATCCGCTGGCTGGCCCACTTTCTGACATCGCACTCTTTCACACGGTCCGGCTTAAAGCAGCGCCACCCTGATTTTCTAGTTGAGCAGGACCATGGCGAACAGGTATGGCGCCGTGGCGAAACCACCGACGCATACCATCGTGCTCACCAGCGCACCATTCGCCGCCTGCGCCTGATTCTGGCCCGTAAACGTGAAATTCAAAAATGGAATGAGAAATACGATGCATGGGCAGCCCGGTGGGACGAAATGATGAAGCAGAAACCGTATTGAGGGAAGTGGAGATGGCTATGAAAACTGAATTAGCAACAGTGGCGGCGCGTGATTTACAGATCATTGAGTATCGCGGCCAACGCGTAGTCACTACTGAGCAACTGGCTGCGGGTTATGGCACCGATGCTGAGAATATTCGCCGCAACTTCAACCGCAATAAATCCCGCTTCATTGAGGGTAAACATTACTTCCAGATTACAGGCCCGGAACTTGAAAATTTGCGAGTGACTTTTAGTCCCGCACAAATTTCGAACAAAACGCGTATCACCGGGACGTATTCGAACGCCGAATTTCAATCACGGGTATCAAACTGGTTGACGGACTTTTTCCGGATATGGAGCGAGTGATCCCGAAAAAAGCGGATTTCAGCATCAATCCGGTTATCCAGGCGAAATATCTCAGTTATCCGGAGAAGATGTTTGGTCGCGAGCGGAAATTTATTCCCGTGCAACTGCAGCCGTCCGGCGAACATGGCGCGGTACGTTTTCAGTTCGATCCGGTTATTAACACGACTTACGGCAATCCTGAATTCGTTGTGATGCGCTGCCGTGATAATGCAATCAAAGTTATTGGGGAGCATCTGGGATGAAAATCGAATATCAGGACTACGGTGCCGTGGCGAACATCATCATCACCAGCACTGTGTTTGAGTTCCGGAAACATAACCGCGTGGTTGATGCTGCCCTGCTCTGCACACCAGGAATAGTTGCAAACCGTAGTGGAATGTTCTTCATGAAGACGGTTTTGTCCGGTAAATCCCGCGACATGCTGCGTGCGCACAAAACAGTATCGCGGGAGGCGACACGATGAACGTGCTCAAACAACAAATTACAGCATCAATAGCGAAAGATATTGCCTTCAGGCTGGGCGCTGAACTGAACGATGAAGAGGCTGATATTTTCGCCGATGGTTACAACGCCGCCATGCTTCAAAATTGCAACGTTGTCACCTCAGGTAAACCGTTGACCATAACCCTGCCAGACACCAGCTCAAAGGCGTTCTGGAGCAGTACAGGAAAGAACGAAACTTTCCATCCTGAAACCTATAAACGCCAGGTGAAAGAAGCGATCGAGCGGAGTTGTGTTATCGCCGGGATCGGCGTGGAGGTGAAGTAATGACCAGCAAACGCCGTCTCAGACGCAAACAGTGCGGATGTAAAAAAAGACATAAAACTGCTGACGGTGCACAGATTGAACTCCGGATTATTCGTAAGCGTTACGGGCATCAGGGACAGATGGGCGTTTACCGCTGTCCGTTCTGCAATAACTATCACGTCGGGCATATACCAGGGCGTAACGGGATCGGTTCAGGCTATGGGAGGTGGAGATGAACAAAGAATTTGAGATATGGGTTCGCCAGCGGTACGGAAACCGCTATGACCTGACACGTGACGACTACGGATTCTACTGCCGGGAAGTGGTTAAGCGGATGTTCGAAACGTGGTGCCACTGCCGTGGCCTTGATGTGGTATGAGGCGGGTATGCAAACAATTATCTATCAAATAGCCCCCAATGATTGGGTGACGGATGAGGTGTTAATGGCGTCAACAGGACTTAAGCCAGGAACCATATTACGCGCACGTAAAAAGGCGTGGTTCGTCGGACGTGAGTATAAGCACATGACGCTTGATGGTAAGCCAAAGGCAAACGGTGAATGCCTGTACCACCTGCCAACGATAAACAGGTGGATTAGAAATATGCCCGATCCGGATGTCGATCTTTGACTTATTTTCTGAAGAGAGGGTAATCTGATGACGCTCTTGGACGCAGGAGGAATTATGGCTAAACCAGCCTATCCAACCGGCGTTGAAAAACACGGAGACAAACTCCGTATCTGCTTCCACTACAAGGGGAGGCGTGTTCGTGAAAATCTGGGGGTGCCTGATACCCCCAAAAATCGCAAGGTGGCCGGAGAACTCAGGGCTTCGGTCTGCTTTGCAATCAAGGTAGGTACTTTCGACTATGCGGCGCAATTCCCTGACTCACCGAACCTGAAACTATTCGGGATTGTGAATAAGGAAATCACAGTGGCGGAACTGGCGGATAAGTGGCTAAAGCTTAAAGAGATGGAGATATCCAAAAACACCATGCTTCGTTATGAGTCGATCATAAAAATCAGCGTTTCTTTATTAGGAGGCCGGGTTCTCGCTTCTTCTGTAACCCAGGAAGATTTACTCTTTTTCAGAAAGGAGTTAATGACCGGCCATCATATTACCAGGCCAGGCCGCGAGTTAGCGCCAAAAGGAAGAAGTGTGGCAACTGTAAACTCCTATCTGGGGGTTGTTTCTGGATTATTTCAGTTTGCTGCCCGTAACGGTTACATTCCACAAAACCCATTCAATGGAATAACTATGTTGAAGCGTGCCAAAGCTGAACCAGATCCACTTTCACGTGAAGAATTTGCACGTCTTATTGACGCCTGCCATCACCAGCAAATTAAAAACCTTTGGTCACTGGCTGTTTATACTGGTATGCGGCATGGGGAATTATGCGCGCTGGCATGGGAAGATATCGATCTCAAAGCGGGGACTTTGATTGTCAGGAGAAACTATACCCAGGCGAAAGAGTTCACCCTGCCGAAAACCCAGGCAGGAACCGACAGGGTGATACATCTTGTGCAGCCAGCAATTGATGCTTTAAAAAGTCAGGCCTCTTTCACGAAGCTGAGCAAACAGCACAAAATTGAAGTAAAGCTGCGCGAATACGGTCGTACAAAAACTCATTCCTGCACCTTTGTCTTCAATCCGCAAATTACCGATCGCTCAGGTAAATCCAAAGCACATTATGCTGCACCTTCCCTGAACAGGATATGGGAATCTGCATTGAGACGCGCCGGGCTGCGACACAGGAAAGCATACCAGTCCCGACATACCTATGCATGCTGGGCGCTTGCCGCTGGCGCGAACCCGAACTTTATTGCTTCACAAATGGGGCACTCAAACGCTCAGATGGTCTATACAGTATATGGAGCATGGATGGCTGATAATAACCAGTCACAAGTAGATATACTGAATCAACAACTGGCATCTACTGCCCCAGGAGTGCCCCAAAAAGATAACATGCTTAATTTTATTTAGATAAAACAAGATGTTAAGTGGTTATGCAATCACTGAAAGGATATAATTGATTATCGTAGATCGGTTTTTGCTCGATCGCCTATAAGGAAATCATCATGCGCTATTCTAAACTCTCTTTGCTCATCCCGTGCGCGCTTCTGCTTAGCGCCTGTACGACCGTCACTCCCGCCTACAAAGATAATGGCCCGCGTATCGGCGCGTGTGTGGAAGGCGGCCCGGACAGCGTGGCTCAACAATTTTACGACTACCGTATTCAACACCACAGCAATGATATCGCCGCGCTTCGCCCCTACTTGAGTGATAACCTGGCGAAATTGTTAACCGACGCCAGCCGCGATACGGAGCACCGCCAGTTGATGAGCGGCGATCTGTTCTCCAGCCGCGCTACGCTGCCGGATAGCGCCAACGTCGCCAGCGCATCAACCATTCCGAACCGAGATGCGCGCAACATTCCTCTGCGGGTAGCGTTAAAACAGGGCGATCAAAGCTGGCAGGATGAAGTGCTTATGATTCACGAAGGCTCATGCTGGGTGATTGACGACGTTCGCTATCTGGGCGGAGATGTCCATGCCCCTGCCGGTACGCTGCGCCAGTCGATAGAAAACCGTTAACAGACAGTATTCCCCCGCTTTTGCACCCATAACCCCGTAAATTGTCTGGCATTCTGCCCGGGATGCCGACAATTCTTCTTACCTACTATTCCTCCTGCTATTTTGTGCTATGTTTAGGGAAGAATGTGGGATATATTTAACTTTTAACGCATAAATATTGCATAACTATTCTGCGAAAGGTACTATCTGCGGCTTCAATAGCTATCAGACTGCCTGTATACGAGTGTCAATGAGTATTCAATTAAACGGCATTAATTGCTTTTACGGCGCGCATCAGGCGCTGTTCGATATCACGCTGGATTGCCCCGAAGGCGAAACGCTGGTGTTGCTTGGCCCAAGCGGGGCGGGTAAAAGTTCGCTGCTGCGTGTACTCAATCTGCTTGAGATGCCGCGCTCCGGCACTCTGACTATCGCCGGGAACCATTTTGACTTTACGAAAACGCCGTCCGATAAGGCGATTCGTGAGCTACGTCAAAATGTCGGAATGGTCTTTCAGCAATATAATCTTTGGCCGCATCTCACCGTTGTGCAGAATCTGATTGAAGCGCCCTGCCGCGTACTGGGTCTGACAAAAGATCAGGCGCTGGCGCGCGCAGAAAAGCTGCTGGAGCGTTTACGTCTGAAGCCCTATAGCGATCGTTATCCGTTGCATCTTTCCGGCGGTCAGCAGCAGCGCGTCGCGATTGCCCGCGCGCTGATGATGGAGCCGCAGGTGCTGCTGTTTGATGAACCGACCGCCGCGCTGGACCCGGAAATTACCGCTCAAATCGTCAGCATTATTCATGAGCTGGCGGAAACGAACATTACTCAGGTGATCGTTACGCATGAAGTCGAAGTGGCGCGTAAGACCGCCAGTCGTGTGATTTATATGGAAAATGGTCACATCGTCGAGCACGGTGATGCGGGTTGCTTTGCCCACCCTCAGACCGAAGCGTTCAAAAACTATCTCTCTCACTAAGATTCGGGACAATGACAATGAAAAAAGTTCTGATTGCCGCGCTAATTGCAGGCTTTAGCCTTTCCGCTACAGCAGCCCAGACCATTCGTTTTGCGACCGAAGCGTCCTATCCGCCGTTCGAATCGATGGATGCTAATAACAAGATTGTCGGCTTTGACGTCGACCTGGCCAACGCGCTATGTAAAGAGATCGACGCCTCCTGTACCTTTACCAATCAGGCGTTCGACAGCCTGATCCCCAGCCTGAAATTCCGCCGCTTCGACGCTGTAATGGCGGGAATGGATATCACGCCGGAACGTGAAAAGCAGGTGCTGTTTACCACGCCATATTACGACAACTCCGCGCTGTTCGTGGGTCAGCAGGGCAAATACACCAGCGTTGATCAACTGAAAGGCAAGAAAGTCGGCGTACAGAACGGTACGACGCACCAGAAATTCATCATGGATAAGCATCCGGAAATCACCACCGTACCGTATGACAGCTATCAGAACGCGAAGCTGGATCTACAAAATGGCCGTATCGACGCTGTTTTCGGCGACACGGCGGTCGTGACCGAATGGCTGAAAGCCAATCCTAAGCTGGCGCCGGTCGGCGATAAAGTCACCGATAAAGATTATTTCGGCACCGGCCTGGGTATCGCGGTACGCCAGGGCAACACCGAGCTGCAGCAGAAATTCAATACTGCGCTGGAAAAAGTGAAGAAAGATGGGACTTACGAGACCATCTATAACAAATGGTTCCAGAAGTAATCTTTGATGAACGAATTTTTTCCTTTAGCAAGCGCCGCCGGGATGACCGTCGGCCTTGCCGTCTGTGCGCTGATCATTGGCCTCGCGTTAGCCATGTTCTTTGCCGTCTGGGAGTCCGTAAAATGGCGCCCGATTGCCTGGATAGGCTCCGCGCTGGTCACTATTTTGCGCGGCCTGCCGGAAATTCTGGTGGTGCTGTTTATCTATTTCGGCTCCTCGCAACTCCTGCTTACGCTGTCTGACGGGTTTACCCTCCATCTCGGCTTTACGCAGATCCCGGTGCAAATGGAGATTGAGAACTTTGACGTCAGTCCGTTCCTGTGCGGCGTGATTGCGTTGTCCCTGCTGTATGCGGCCTATGCGTCGCAGACGCTACGTGGCGCGCTGAAAGCCGTTCCGTCTGGTCAGTGGGAGTCGGGTCAGGCACTGGGATTATCAAAGACGGCGATTTTTTTCCGTCTGGTGATGCCGCAGATGTGGCGTCACGCCCTGCCAGGGCTGGGTAATCAGTGGCTGGTGTTGCTAAAAGATACGGCTCTGGTCAGCCTTATCAGCGTTAACGATCTGATGTTGCAGACCAAAAGTATTGCCACACGCACCCAGGAACCGTTTAACTGGTACATTATTGCGGCGGCTATTTACCTGGTCATTACGCTGATCAGTCAGTACATTCTCAAACGCATAGACCTGCGCGCGACACGTTTTGAGCGGAGGCCGGACTAATGCTTGAGTATTTACCTGAACTGCTAAAAGGGCTACACACCAGCCTGACGCTGACCGTGGCTTCTATTGCCGTCGCTTTGGTGCTGGCGTTAGTTTTTACCATCATCCTGACGCTAAAAACACCGTTCGTGGTGTGGCTGGTGCGCGGCTATATCACGCTGTTTACCGGTACGCCGTTGTTGGTGCAAATTTTCCTGATCTACTACGGACCCGGTCAATTCCCGACGCTGCAAGAGTATCCACTACTCTGGCATCTACTGTCTGAACCGTGGCTGTGCGCACTGATCGCGTTGTCGCTAAACAGCGCCGCTTACACCACGCAGCTATTTTATGGCGCGATTCGCGCGATTCCGGAAGGTCAGTGGCAGTCCTGTAGCGCGCTGGGGATGAGTAAGAAAGATACGCTGGCGATTTTGTTGCCCTATGCGTTTAAACGCGCCCTCTCCTCCTATTCTAATGAGGTGGTACTGGTCTTCAAAAGTACCTCGCTGGCCTATACCATCACCTTGATGGAAGTCATGGGGTACAGTCAGTTGCTCTATGGTCGTACCTACGATGTGGTGGTATTTGGCGCGGCAGGCGTAATTTACCTGGTCGTCAACGGTCTATTGACGCTGATGATGCGTTTGATTGAGCGTAAAGCTCTGGCGTTTGAGCGGCGCAATTAACCAGGCAGGATAAGGCATTCTCGCCGCCGTTCGACAATGGTCAGATGGCGCTGCGCTTATCAAACCTACGATGCATAATATTGAATAAATCCGACGGACAAGTGGTTAACCTGTCCGTCTTTTTTTATCCATTTTAAAATATTTAATCATTTTTATTGCATACAAATTCAATTGATGGCATTGTAAATCTATGCCGCAGACACGGCGCATAATCATAAGATTACGGGAGTGACATCATGAAAAAGTTAGTTCTGGCTGCATTACTCGCCTCTTTCGCCACTGGCAGCATCGCCGCTGAAAAAATCAATTTCGGGGTTTCCGCCACCTATCCCCCGTTTGAATCCCTGGATGCGAGTAATAAAATTGTGGGCTTCGATATCGATCTGGCAACCGCATTATGCAAGCAAATGCAGGCAGAATGTACTTTTACCAATCATGCTTTCGATAGTCTTATCCCGGCGCTGAAATTCAGAAAATATGATGCCGTCATTTCCGGAATGGACATTACCCCGGAGCGCAGTAAGCAGGTCGCCTTTAGCAATCCCTATTATGCGAACTCCGCGCTGGTGATTGCCAAAAAAGACACCTATAAAACCTTTACCGATCTAAAAGGTAAGCGTATCGGTATGGAAAATGGCACCACGCATCAAAAATATCTCCAGGATAAACATCCGGAGGTCAAAACCGTGGCCTACGACAGCTACCAGAATGCGATTATCGACCTGAAAAATGGCCGTATTGACGGTGTCTTTGGCGATACCGCAGTGGTCAATGAGTGGCTGAAAACGAATCCGCAACTGGGTCCGGCAACAGAGAAAGTGACCGATCCGCAATACTTCGGTACCGGACTTGGCATCGCGGTGCGCCCGGACAATAAGGCGTTGCTGGAAAAACTGAATAATGCGCTGGCCGCCATTAAAGCGGACGGCACTTATCAGAAAATCAGCGATCAGTGGTTCCCGCAGTAAGACGTATGTGATTAGCCCACCGTGTTGCGAAATGGCAGTATAAATACCTTATTCAGCCCACGGGCCGCCATCGGAAACTATCCTGGCCTGATAAGCGCAGCGCCATTGAGCATTCTACAGTTTGTCATCAGTCTCAAACGCCTGCATCAACAGGCGATTCGGACTAATACTTGCCGGGTGACGCTAACGCGCACCCGGCTTACAACATTGTTACGTTTTTAGACAACATCCAGACCCAGACGGCGATACTGCTCCGCCGGAGCATCATTTTCTTTCATCAAACGGATAAGTAAGTTGATCATCCTTGCTTCGATGGCCTCATCATGAATAGGATGTTGCTGCTGCGGATCGTCTCTGAGATCAAACAAGAGATGACCAAAGCTATTCACACCTTTATATTTTTCCCTGGCCGGAATACGTAATACCTGAAGCCCTTTAGTAAAGTTAAACGGAGGCGCCAGAGATAATTTTCCCAGTTCATCCACGTCATAACGCGCATTCATCTTGATCGGCATTAACGTGTAGTTCGCAATGTCATGCTCACGCCCCGGCTGCGCGGCCCGCATATAAACATAGCGTCCGTCGGTAACATTAACATGTCCGCTAAACACGCCAAACAGCGCGCCTTCCCTGACGGGTTCATCACTGGCAATGATTTTCGCCAGCGGTTGGCCCTGCATATCTGCGGGAATAGGTTGCTGAAAATAATCCAGTAGCGTTGGCGCCCAGTCAATCATCTGCACCAGCGACTGCCGTCGCGCTCCGCATACCGCGCTGCGCGGGTCCCAGATAAACAGCGGGTTATTCGCCACCTCGTTATAATAGGGCATTTGATTTTTAGCCCACCAACCGTGCTCCCCCAGCAAGAAGCCGTGATCGGTACCGACAATCAGCATCGTATCGCGCCAGAGATCGTGTTCATCCATCAGATCAAGGATACGTCCCAGATTGCGGTCGCACATGGAAACCAGGGCCCGATAACGACAGCGAATATGCGCTATCGCCTCCTCGCTTTCACTGACTTTGCCGCGCGGCCAGTCATAATGCGGGCCTTGCCACTCATCGTCATAGAGCGATAAATATTCCTCGGTGGTATAAAACGGCTCATGCGGATCGAACGTCTCAACCTGCAATAACCAGTTATCTTCGGCATGATTTTTATGGATAAAATCGCACCCGGCGTCAAAAACTTTCGTCTGGGGAAAATCGGCTTCCTGCTGGATGTATTCGCGGTTCGCCCAGTCATGACGCCATAGCCCGGAAACGCCGCCTCCGGTTTGTTTTTGTGGAACGCGCAGTACTTCCGGAATGGGCGGCTCGCCAACGCTCGCCTTCCAGTGATCGCCCTCCTGACCGCGTACTACGTCCCAGGAGCTATAGCGGTTATGGTAGTTACCGCCGCCGTCTTCCCAGTAATGCAGATGATCGCTGATAAGATGGGTGTAGATCCCCGCTTTTTTCAATAATTCCGGCATGGAATCATCAAAGGGTTCCAGCGGGCCCCACTCACGATGCAGGAAATTATAGCGCCCGGTGTGCAGTTCCCGACGGGCTGGCATACAGGGCATACTGCCGACATAACTATTGTCAAAGGTGGCGGCATGTGCCGCCAGGCGTTGAAAGTTAGGCGCTTTCGTTAGCAAATCACCATAGGGCGGCAAATAGTTTTTATTCAGACTGTCAAACAGCAGAATAATCGCTTTCATGACTCACCCTCATTTGTTGAGCAGGTGCGGAAAATTTTTCTCTACCACATCGTAAATCTGTTTACCTATTGATTCGCCATCCATGATATTTTCAATGGGAATGAGATATTGTCCGTGTTTAGGATCGAGGCTAACAACATCAAGCAATTTTTTCGAAATCGCATAAATATCTGCCCAGTCGGTAAATCCACCGACCTCTCCCGCTGCCGTATGCTCCATATCAAAAGAGAAGTCATATTTTGCTAACGCTTTTTTAACAACAGTCTGTAACATTACGCTACTGCCTACACCATAACCGCATACGAATAAAATATTTACAGAATCTTTCATAATAAAATCCTTTATATAAACCGAATCAATTAAATGGAATAAGGACCAAGATGGAACGTTGAAGCAATAAATTTCAGTAATTCACAAATTGCAGGCCACAGAGTCGCCCAGTCAAATATTCCCGTCCAGCCCACACCTTCTTTTGCCAGCCCGGTTAAAGGAATGGCCCATACCGTACCGAAAGTCTGAATAATCCCTAACAGGAAAGTACAAATAATAACGGAACGATATCCCCCCATTCGGTTGGCTAATACGCCGATGGGACCGCCGGAAAAGAAGAGCGGAACAAAACCAGGCAATACCATAATAGGGCTATGGATGAGCAGCAGGATGCCCATGGAAAAAATCGTGCCGAAAGTACAAAAGACGAATCCCAGCGTGGCCGCGTTAGGCGAAAAAGGTAATAAAGCAGCAACATCCACAGCCGGTATAGCGTTAGGAATAAAGCGATCCTGCCATCCTTTAAACGAACCGTTAATTTCACCAACCATCATCCGCACGCCCTGCAGCAAGATGACCATATACATAGAGAATTGCAGGCCCAGATTGATGATATAGATATACCAGGGTTTGCCTTTCGCCATTAACTGTACGTTATCGATCCCTGTCGCCAATAGAAAACCGCCAACGAAGAGTGTCATCACAATGGCGATTGCCGTCACGTTGTGGTTAAAAATGGCTAACCAACCGGGAAGTTTCAGGTTTTCGGCGTCATGCTTTTCCGGATCGCCGAATTTATGCGCGAATTTCGAGAAAAACCACAGTCCCAGCATCTGGTTATGCGCAATGGTAAAACCGGCGTTATTGGTCACTTTGGCGATGGGTTTAACAATAAGCGTAGTTGAAAACGCCCAAAAGACCCCGGTCAATACCCCGGCAATTACAATGGATTGTACCCAACCGAACCCCAGCCAGAAGACGATTAACCACAGTACTGCCTGTGAATGAGAGACCCCGGTATTACCGGTAAGAAATATACCTTTTGCGCCGGTATAACGGCCAAATAAAACTAATAACAGGTTAGTAAAAAACGCCAGTACAAAAACGTATCCTACATAGCCGAAATTATCGCCCAGCGCTATTTGCGTCGCGGCTTTCATGGCGTATGAATCCATTAAGTATCCATGCACGCCATAAGCTTTGCTGACTGCCTCTGCAACCGGTTTAAAAGTGGCTGAAAATTGAAAGCCGCCAAATAACACCATCATCAAACCGACCATCGCGCTGATCATACCGGTGATAATTTTTATAGGCGTCTTTTTATCCAGCGCATAGCCAACACCGACTAATATCCCAATTAATATTGCCGGTTCAGTTAAAAACGTTTGAATAACATCTATAAATTTGGCAAACATCGTCTGAACGCCCTCCATAAGCGTGCCTATTCGTTGTCATGATTGACCCCTTTACTGACGTTACGTATTGCTTCGCTGATGCTATTGAAAGTTACCCGATAAACCACCTTGTCTAATTTTGCCTTACACGCACTGTAATAATCAAAAGTAGTCATTAAAAGATTTAAAGTGATTATTTGTGATTTGATTTGCAAAAATAGGGTAATATATAAATACAACCAATTGAATTAAATAATCAATTGATTGTATTTATTATTTTTATGAAATAGTTAAGGGATAAAAATAAATATTGTGAATAGATTATATTGACCTGCGCAGTAACGCTAAAACCTCATAATGCGCGGTATGCGGGAACATATCGAAAAGCTGAACACGTTGAATACGGTAGTTCGGCAGATGACGAATATCCTGCGCCATCGTCTGCGCGTTACAGCTCGAATAAATGATAAAACGCGGCGCCATTTGTGCAAGGTAATCGCACAACGGCTTGCCAATGCCGCGGCGGGGAGGATTTACCAACACCAGATCGGGCGTTTCGCCTTGTGCGGTGGCGAATTGGGTGGAATCCAACGCCTGGAAATGAAGGCGGGTCAATCCCAGCTCGGCAGCGGATTGCTTCGCGCAGGCAATCGCCTCCGGCGCGATCTCAATACCGGTTAATTGCATCTGCGGCGTCGCGCAGTGCAGGCCGAATCCGCCCACTCCGCAAAAAAGATCCCACATATGGCGTACCGGCAGTTGCCCTACCCAATCGCGCGCCGTTGCATATAATCGGCTGGCGACCGTAGGGTTGGTCTGAAAGAAACTTTGCGGACGAATCCACAGCGGCACATCGTTAAAACGTTCCGCCAGCGCCTGCTGATCCGTCAGGTAGATTTCCGTCTCCCCTTCCATAATCGCCATATGTACCGGCTGGATATTTGCGGTGATCACTCTGAGCTGCGGCAGTTGCGCACGCAGCCACGGTAACGCCGCGCGCAGTTGCGTAAGTTTGGTTTCTGAACGCAACACGAAGCGTAGCATCATGCCGCCATCGAACTGACTTTCCGTCAGCAACAGGTATTTCAGTTCGCCACGTTTTCGCGCCACGTTATAAGGCGTGAGTCCGGCCCGGGCAATAAAAGGTTTTAGCGCGCTGAATACGGGGTCAAAGGAGGCGGGATACAGCGGGCAGCCGCAAAGATCGACCGGCGTACCGTCGCGATGCAGCATCCCGAAGAGCGGTTTTTCTACACTACCGCTCACGACCATTTTCGCTTTGTTGCGGAAATGCTGTTCCGGGCCGCCAATCGGCGCGCACCACTGTTCAACAGGCAGCCCGGCGAGCAAACGATGTAAATCGGCTGTTTTTGCGGAAAGTTGTTCGTTAACCGACTGCGTAATCCATTGACAGGAACGGCAGCGACCCGCGTCATAGAGTGCGCACTGCATACCAAAAAACCTTCATATTATCCGGGGCGACGATTATACACATTATTGCAGCCGGAAGAACCGACGGCTGGGAGCGGGAATAAACAGCAGAAACAGAATTAAAAGATCGGGGAGTTTTTGCATGACCAGGGAATGCAGGATATCACGCTTCGATTCTCCCGCGATGCTAAACAACTCAGGATACCCGTAGCCTAACGACGCCGCCCACAGATATCCGCTCACAATAATTTGTGTCGCCAGGTACACCCAGCGCGCCCAGCTACGGCCTTTCACCAGCGAAAACGCACAATAAATTTCAACAAAGACCAGCACTAAGCTGGCCAGAAAGACCAGGGTTAAGCTCCACGTCTGCACGCTGCGATGAATAAACTCGCCCATCCCGCGTATGCCGAGGGTATTCATAATCATCAGCACATCGAGACCGCGAATCAAAATAATCGCCATAGCCGCAACCTGCACCAGCGTAGGCACATTTAAACGGGCATGTGATGAGGTTGATTGCTTTATAAATCCCAATGAATGTCTTCCCTGAAAATGATGCCGCGACCCGCGCGGCAACGCATTGCCATAGTGGAAGATTTTAGTGGCTTCAGCCGCGTCTTGCACGCTGGATATCGCGAATCCGCTGTTTTTCCGCTCGCGCCATCAGGTACCAGGCAATAAATCCGACGATTCCTACCACGCCGAGGATTAACGTCGCCAGCGCGTTGATTTCCGGGTTCACGCCCATGCGCACGCTGGAGAAAACCAGCATCGGTAGCGTGGTGGCGCCGGGACCGGAAACGAAGCTGGCAATCACCAGATCGTCAAGGGAAAGCGTAAAGGCCAACAGCCAGCCCGAGATCACCGCTGGCATGATCATCGGTAACGTAATGACAAAAAAGACCTTTAACGGCGCCGCGCCAAGATCCATCGCCGCCTCTTCAATCGAACGATCCAGTTCGCGTAATCGCGAAGCGATCACCACTGCCACGTAGGCAGTACAGAAAGTGACGTGCGCCAACCAGATGGTCAGCATCCCGCGATCGGAGGGCCAGCCGATAGCATGACCGAGCGCGACAAACAGCAGCAGCAGCGACAGCCCGGTAATCACATCCGGCATCACCAGCGGCGCGGTGATCATAAACGCAAAGCCGTTTGCGCCGCGAAACCGTCCAAATCGCACCATCACCACCGCAGCAATGGTACCGAGCACCACCGCCATCGTCGCCGCACAGGCGGCAATTGTCAGGCTTAGTCCCACTGCGCTCATCATGGCGGTATCCCGAAAGAGCTCGCCATACCAGCGCGTCGACCATCCCGCCCACACCGTCACCAGCTTCGAACTGTTAAACGAGTAAATCACCAACATTAACATCGGCGCATAGAGAAAAGTAAACCCCAGCACCAGAATCAGAATGCGCCAGGGCGAGCGAACGACCGGTAAGTTATTCATCCGTGCTCCCCCACACTTTTTTGCTGATGTTTATGGAACCACATGATCGGTACTATCAGCAGCAGCAACATAATAATGGCGACCGCAGAAGCAACCGGCCAGTCGCGGTTATTGAAAAACTCCTGCCACAGGACGCGACCAATCATGATACTGTCCGGCCCGCCAAGCAGTTCCGGGATCACGAACTCACCCACCGCCGGGATAAAAACCAGCATCGAGCCGGCGATGATTCCGCCTTTGGTGAGCGGGACAATGATGCTAAAAAATGTTTTCAGCGGTCGGGCGCCGAGATCCAGCGACGCTTCCACCAGCGAATAATCAATGCGCGTCAATGCGGTATAAATGGGCAGTACCATAAACGGCAGATAAGCATAAACAATGCCGATATAGACGGCCAGGTTAGTGTGCAGGATCGTCAGCGGCTGATCGATAACCCCTAGCCACAGCAACACATTGTTCAGCGCACCGTTGTTTTTCAAAATGCCCATCCAGGCATAGACGCGTATTAAAAAAGACGTCCACGAGGGCAGAATCACCAACAGCAGCAGGATATTGCGCGTGGAGGGCTTGCTGTGCGCCACCGCCCACGCCAGCGGGTAGCCCAGCAGCAGGCAGCAGATTGTGGAAATACCGGCAATTTGTAACGATTGCAGATAGGCTTCGAAATAAAGCGGATCGTCGGTCAGTTGCAAAAAATTACCGAGATTGAGCGTAATCGACAACTGACCGTCAGCCCATTCCAGCAGATCGGTATACGGCGGGATCGCCCGCGCCATTTCCGCCAGGCTTATCTTAAAGACGATAAGAAACGGCAATAAAAACAGCAGAATGAGCCAGATATAAGGCAAAGCAATAACCAGCTTACGCCCATGTTTCATTTGCATTCGCGCCAACCATAGCGCCGCGCCGCCAGGTTTACTGATGCGTGCCGGAGGTTCAAGTGTGCTCATGTTTCCCCCTTATACCGTCAGGACCACGCAGCTATCCGCTTCCCAGCACAAACGCACTTCATCGCCCCAGGTCGGTAACCCTTTCCGGTAACGGTGCGCATTCTGCAGTTGAGCGCTGATCATCTGCCCGCTTTTTAGCCGCACATGATAAATAGACAGATCGCCGAGATACGCAATATGCGCCACTTCGCCGACGGCGAAATTATAGCCATCGGCAGGCGGCGACTCACACAGCATGATTTTTTCCGGACGTAGCGCCACATATACCGGCACATTATCAACGACAGAGGCATCTGCATCGACTTTTAACGGATGAACCAAACCGGGCGCGTCAATGACCAGACCGTCCTCCTCACGCGCTTTCAGTAAGCCCTCAAAAACATTTACCGATCCGATAAATTCGGCGCTGTAGCGGGTCGTCGGATGCTCGTAAATCTCCTCCGGTTCGCCAATTTGCACAAATTTTCCACGGTTCATGATGGCAATGCGCCCCGCCATCGTCATGGCTTCTTCCTGATCGTGCGTCACCATGACGCAGGTCACGCCGACGCGCTCAAGGATATCCACCACTTCCAGCTGCATCCGGTCGCGTAATTTTTTATCCAGCGCGCCCATCGGTTCATCCAACAAGAGCAGCTTAGGACGTTTCGCCAGGCTGCGCGCCAGGGCCACGCGCTGACGCTGACCGCCGGAAAGCTGATGCGGCTTACGTTTCGCAAACTCCTGCATGTGCACCAGACCCAGCATCTCATTGACGCGGCTGGTAATCTCCGCCTTCGGCAGTTTGTCCTGCTTCAGACCAAAAGCGATGTTCTGCTCTACCGTCATATGCGGAAACAACGCATAGGACTGAAACATCATATTAATCGGACGCTGATACGGCGGAACATGCGCCAGATCGACGCCGTCGAGCATAATTTGCCCGCTGCTCGGCGGTTCAAAACCTGCCAGCATCCGTAGCAGAGTCGATTTTCCACAACCTGACGCGCCCAGCAGGGCAAAAATCTCGCCTTTATAGATAGTCAGACTGACATCATCGACAGCATGTTGCCCGTCGAATGACTTCGTCAGGTTGCGAATTTCCAGAAGCGGCGTCAGCGCTTTACGGGTTTTCACCTGCGGGCGGTGGGGGACATCATTCACAAGGCGCTCTCCGGCATAACACAATCAAACGATACAAACGGTGGAATGCCCGATAGCGCACGCTTATCAGGCCATACCGTTAATAAATTACTTACCGCTTTTCACCTTCGTCCATGCGCGGGTGCGGACGCGATCAATCTTCGGCTCCTGCACTTTCAGGGTAAACAACTTGGCCCGCACATCCGCCGGCGGATAAATTCCCGGGTTATCGCGCACCTGCTGGCTGACCAGCGCCGTCGCCTCTTTATTCGCATTGGCGTAGAAAACGTGATCGGAAATATGGGCAATCACATCAGGGCGCAGCAGATAATTAAGGAACTGGTAGGCCTCGTCTTTATTTTTGGCGTCAGCCGGCATGGCAAACACATCAAAAAACGCCATTGCCCCCTCTTTGGGGATCGAGAAAGAGATATTGACGCCATTTTTCGCCTCTTTCGCTCGGTTAGCGGCCTGCCAGACATCGCCCGCCCAGCCGATGGCCACACAGGTATCGCCATTAGCCAGATCGTTAATGTATTGCGAGGAGTGGAAATAGCGAATGTTTGGCCGTAGCTTCAACAACAGATCGGTTGCCGGGCCGGTGTAGTCATCCGCTTTGCTGCTATTCGGATCTTTACCCAGATAGTTCAGCACAGTGGCAAAAATTTCTTCAGGCGCATCAAGGAAAGAGACGCCGCAGCTTTTTAGCTTCTCCAGATTTTCCGGCTTGAGGACTAAATCCCAGCTATTCACTGGCGCATCATCCCCCAGCACCGCTTTCACTTTATCAACGTTATAGCCAATGCCCGTCGTGGCCCACATATAGGGCATGGCGTATTTGTTGTCAGGATCGTGCTTCGCTACCAGTTTCAGCAGTTCAGGATCGAGGTTTTTCCAGCCGGGAAGTTTGCTTTTATCCAGCGGCTGAAAAACGCCCGCGGTGAGCTGGCGCTCAAGAAAACTGGCCGATGGCACCACCAGATCGAACCCGGTGCTGCCTGCCATTAACTTGCCTTCCAGCACTTCGTTAGAGTCAAAGACATCATAGATAACGTTAATCCCGGTCTCTTTTTCAAAGTTCGCCACCGTGTCCGGCGCGATATAATCTGACCAGTTATAAATGTGCAGCGTTTTTTGTTCGGCAGCGAGCGTGCCGACAGAGACGACCATCAGAGCACCCGCAACCAGACCCGATAGCCATTTTTTCTTTAAGGCGGTCATCATCGCTTTCCTTCTGAAATCCGTTAACAAATGAACCCATTAGGCGTGGTTTAAAACATGCCTGAAATGTGCATACCTTTTCATTTGATACAAATGAAGAAGAGAGGTCGCCCTCCCTGCCATCAAGCTCGCTATAGAAGCTTCGCAAGAATAACTTTAGCTAAGGTTTGAGGCTATAGCCCAGATTAAAAAACGCCTTTTATCAATTTTTTATGCAGGTTTTGTCTATGTGATAAAGCGAAATGGTCAGAAAGGAGGTGAATAATTCTTTAAATAAAGGTTAATAGCAGCATAAAAAAGTGTAAACAGCAGCCGCGCTGGCAGCGACTGCCTGATTATCGGAAGGGATTAGTGAAGAAAATGGTCAACTGCGCTGGTTTTTTGCGCGTCTTCTTCCGCGTTAAACAGAAGCTGATGCGCCCCGGCCTCAAGGATCACCATAGAAATCTGCTCTTCACTTTGGCGAACAAACCATTCGAACTGTTCGTAGGTGACGCCTTGCATAACGGATAAAGACTGGCACACAACCAGTTTTGGCAGATTATCATCCTGCATATCGAGAAAGGCTTTTACCGTCAACGAACTGGCGTTAATAGCAGAGAGATCGGCCGCCAGCGGCAGCAACGCGGAAGGCCTGACCTCCGCCATCGCGGAAAAAAGAACGGTGTTGTCCACCAAATCGATTTTAGCATCGTAGACGCCGTCAAAATTCTGCATATGCGGCAAATGCAGCGCCTGGCAGGTATCACATTCGAAGAAATTCATGCCCAGGTCGTCGAGCCATTGACGCAACGTATCCAGAGTGGGAACGACCAGTGATATCATAATAAAGTGCTACCTCTTACGATGACGATGAAAAAATTACCGGCACAGCTTACGCAAAAAGCGTGCTTCGTACTACGGCGGAATCCACGATTGCGATTAGCCGCCGATTTTAAGGCAAAATTCAGGCGTAGCGTGACGTTCTATCCACTGAATCATTCGCCCCGCGATATCCACGCCCGTAGTCTTTTCGATACCTTCCAGTCCCGGCGAGGCATTCACCTCCATCACCAGCGGCCCGCGCGCGGCGCGTAAAATATCGACACCCGCCACATCCAGCCCCAGCGTCTGTGCGGCTTTGATGGCGATATCCCGTTCACGGGGCGTGATCGTCGCGATGCTGGCCACCCCGCCACGATGAAGATTGGAGCGAAAATCACCGGCTTTCGCGCACCGCTCAATCGCCGCCACAACCTCATTGCCGACGACCAGACAACGAATATCGCATCCTTTAGCTTCGGCAATGTATTCCTGAACCAGGATATGGGCATTGAGCCCCCGAAACGCATCAATAACGCTTTCAGCAGCCTGACGCGTCTCCGCCAATACCACGCCGATCCCTTGCGTGCCTTCTACCAGCTTCACGACCAGCGGCGCCCCGCCAACCATCTTAATAAGATCGCTGGTATCATCCGGCGAATGGGCGATCCCGGTAATGGGAAGATCGATCCCCTGGCGCGCCAGAAGTTGTAGCGATCGCAGCTTATCGCGCGCGCGGGTAATGGCGACGGATTCATTCAGCGGATAGCTACCCAATAGCTCAAACTGACGTAGCGCAGCGGTACCATAAAAGGTAATGGCCGAACCAATACGGGGAATAACGGCGTCAAAATGGGGCAGACGACGCCCCTTGTAATGGATCGACGACGCTGCCGGATTAATATTCATATAGCAGGAAAGAGGATCGAGTATCTCGACCAGATGGCCGCGCCGCATCGCCGCTTCGCGCAGACGTTTGCAAGAATAGAGCGTTCCATCCCTGGACAATATGGCAATTTTCACCCTGCACCTCGCTGAAAACCCTGAAAAGCCCGCGTATCATACACTGGCCCGCAGGTTTTAGCGCGTCGCCCAGCCCTGTTTATGCAAATATTCAAGGATAAATGGGCGATTTTCTTTAATCAGGGTGCGACGGATATGATCGCTCCAGGTATCGCGTCGCGTATTACTGCCGCGGGTCAGATAATACTCAGCCAACTGCTCGTCATAGCGCGCCAGCAGCTTTTCATCAAGCGGTTGATACTGGTTCTCATGAACCACAAGCTCGGCAGGCAGGCGCGGTTTCAGATCCGGATTATCCGCAGGCCATCCCAAACACAGGCCAAAGAGCGGCAATACATGCTTCGGCAATTTTAATAGTTCGGTAACAGACTCAATATTGTTACGGATGCCGCCGATATACACGCCGCCTAACCCCAGTGATTCCGCCGCCGTCAGCGCGTTTTGCCCCATCATCGCCGTATCGACGACACCGAGCAACAGTTGTTCGGCAAGCCCCAGCTGCGCGTCAGGACAGATCTGCAAATGACGATTAAAATCGGCGCAAAATACCCAGAACTCAGCGGCCTGCGCCACATGCTTTTGCCCGCCCGTCAGGGGCACTAACGCCTCACGCAGCGCCCGATCGGTAATACGGATAATAGAGCTGCACTGTAAAAAACTGGAACTGGACGTGCTGCGCGCGGCGGCAATAATGGCCTCTCGCTGCGCGTCAGTCACGGGTTCATCGGTGAAATGGCGAATAGAACGATGGCCACAAAGAAGTTCAATGGTCGGACTCATTATGCTTTTCTCTATCTGAACGGGAAGAAATGTCGGGTGGACGTTTCATCAACTGCGGCGCCAGTAACTGCGCAATACGCCACATCATCGCCACCGCGGCGGGGAGGATCAACACGACGCCGAGGAAAACCATCAATACGCCAGCCAGCGGCGTATTGAACGGCGCGGGCAGCGTAAGGTAATGATTAAGCGATAGCAGAGCAAGCGCCAGCAAAATCATACCGAGGTATTCCAGTATCAGTACGCTTTTGGGTAACACGCCAATCGTGCGCATATCAAGCCTCCCGGTTAACTGACGCACAGTGTAGAACGTTCTGGTCCGGCGTGCTTAACAGATATAGCCCTGGGTTATCAAAGGAACAGGCGTAACCTGCTTTTCATCTGCCGTAAATCGCGGCATGATAACACCTGTTCGCCGTCTGGCTTTATGTTCGAGGAGAGATATGTTTACTGTTATTTTTGGCCGTCCAGGGTGCCCTTATTGCGTGCGTGCAAAAGAGTTGGCGGAAAAACTGAGCAAAGAACGCGACGATTTCAACTACCGCTATATTGATATCCATGCTGAAGGCATTACTAAAGCGGATTTGGAAAAAACCGTAGGTAAACCTGTAGAAACCGTACCGCAGATTTTTGTCGATCAAAAACATATCGGCGGCTGTACGGATTTTGAAGCATGGGCAAAAGAAAATCTGAATCTTTTCGCCTGATTGCTCTGGCAACGCCCTCTGACGGAGGGCGCTATCGGCGTTTTTTTCGCCGGTGGCTAAACAGGCTGCTAATAAACAAATAACAGAGCGCGCCTAACGCACACCAGAATACGGCGCTAAATAACCACGCGAGTTCTTGCCAAAACGATCGGGTAGGCATAAATACCACGCGCATTAACACCAGGCAAAACGGCGCCGCCAGCATCGCCCCGATCAGCGGTCGGATCACCTCGCGCCGGTGAGAACAAAAGCTGGCCACCGCACCAGGCAACGTAAAAAATAACAGTCCAATCTCAGGATGCCCTGCCGCGCGAAAAGCGCCTTGTACATGCATAGTTAATGAAAGACACACCACAATAAAGAGTACAAAGCAGCAGACAACGCTTGCCCACCCGTGTTTATGTTTCAATCGTTCCTCCTGACACTCTCTATCGAACACGCTTTCCGCCGTGAGGCATCCAGTCAGATAAAGTCATGTGGCATTCCATGCCAAAAACACACCTGCACGATTCTTATAGCCGTTAGTACGCAATAAGATTAAACTAGCAGGATATATTGTTGTGTTGTTTTTATTTGGATGCTGTATGCAATACGATTGCACCCTTAATTCATGATAAAAACAGTAGCGTAAATTACCATTTCTTTCAACAGCTTACTCGTAAACAAGAAGTTAGTCTCCGTGAATATAAACGTCGCAGATTTGTTAAATGGGAATTACATCCTGTTATTATTTGTGGTCCTGGCTCTTGGCCTGTGTCTTGGCAAGTTACGTCTGGGTTCAGTCCAACTTGGTAATTCCATTGGCGTTTTAGTGGTCTCTCTATTATTAGGGCAGCAACACTTCAGTATTAACACCGACGCGCTAAATCTGGGATTTATGCTGTTTATTTTTTGTGTCGGCGTCGAGGCTGGCCCCAACTTTTTTTCGATTTTTTTTCGCGACGGTAAAAATTATCTGATGCTTGCCCTGGTCATGGTCGGTAGCGCTCTGCTAATCGCCTTAGGCCTTGGTAAGCTATTCGGCTGGGATATCGGCCTGACGGCCGGTATGCTGGCCGGCTCAATGACCTCCACGCCCGTGCTGGTTGGCGCAGGCGATACCCTGCGACATTCCGGCATCGCCAGCACCCAACTCTCCTCCGCTCTTGATAATCTGAGCCTGGGCTATGCCCTGACCTATCTGATTGGGTTGGTCAGTCTGATCGTGGGCGCGCGCTACTTGCCTAAACTACAGCATCAGGATTTGCAAACCAGCGCCCAGCAAATTGCTCGCGAGCGCGGTCTGGATACCGATGCTAATCGCAAGGTTTATTTGCCGGTTATCCGCGCCTATCGGGTTGGCCCGGAACTGGTGGCCTGGACTGACGGTAAAAACCTGCGCGAGCTGGGTATTTACCGCCAGACAGGCTGCTATATCGAACGTATTCGCCGTAACGGTATTCTGGCGAACCCGGATGGCGATGCGGTGCTGCAAATGGGCGATGAGATTGCGCTGGTCGGCTATCCGGACGCGCACGCCAGGCTCGATCCCAGCTTCCGTAATGGTAAGGAAGTATTTGATCGCGATCTGCTTGATATGCGCATCGTGACGGAAGAAATTGTGGTGAAAAACCACAATGCGGTCGGTCGCCGCCTCGCTCAGCTCAAGCTGACCGATCATGGCTGCTTCCTTAACCGCGTCATCCGCAGCCAGATCGAAATGCCTATCGACGATAACGTCGTGCTGAATAAAGGCGACGTGTTACAGGTGAGCGGCGACGCCAGACGCGTAAAAACCATCGCCGATCGCATTGGTTTTATTTCGATTCATAGTCAGGTGACGGACCTGCTTGCCTTCTGCGCTTTTTTTATCATCGGGTTAATGATCGGGATGATTACCTTCCAGTTCAGCAATTTTAGTTTCGGTATCGGCAACGCGGCCGGATTGCTGTTCGCCGGGATCATGCTCGGTTTCCTGCGCGCTAACCATCCTACCTTTGGTTATATTCCGCAGGGCGCGCTTAATATGGTGAAAGAATTCGGCTTGATGGTGTTTATGGCAGGCGTTGGTTTAAGCGCCGGCAGCGGTATCAGCAACGGTCTGGGCGCGGTCGGCGGACAAATGCTGATCGCCGGGCTTGTCGTCAGCCTGGTACCGGTGGTGATCTGCTTCTTGTTTGGCGCTTATGTGCTGCGCATGAACCGGGCGCTGCTGTTCGGTGCCATGATGGGCGCGCGTACCTGCGCCCCGGCGATGGAAATCATTAGCGATACGGCGCGCAGTAATATTCCAGCGCTGGGTTATGCGGGGACTTACGCCATCGCCAACGTTCTGCTAACGCTGGCGGGGACGCTTATTGTCATCATCTGGCCGGGGTTAGGATAAAACTGAAGTTTGCCTTTAAGTGAAAAAATTTTGCCAATAGGTCGAACTTTTCGTTAAAGCATCAGTCATACCTATTGCCACTGCTTTTCTTTGATGTCCCCATTTTGTGGAGCCCATCAACCCCGCCATTTCGGTTCAAGGTTGGTGGGTTTTTTGTTGCCCAACGCAGAGTGACACGACATTGACACTCCGGCGATTCGCTTTACCATCTGTAAAATCGCTTCACGCGCCAGCGGCGTTCGATCCGTTACAAAATGCAGCGTCATCCCCTCGATAAACGCATCCAGCGCTCGGGCGGTCTGTGCGTCAAACCACTGCGCCAGCGTATTCTGGCTACGCTGCATCCAGTTTTGCATGACTATTTTTAACGCCGGCTTATCGCTGGCATAGGCATATAACTGATACATTAACGCCATATTATCCGGCGTCGTAACCTGCGAGCCGTAAATCATTTCCGTTATCGCCTGGCACGCCCCCTCCGCATCCGTCACCTGCGCAAAAAAGTCCTGGTATTGACGCGACATGTTCTCGGTGAAAAGTGTAAAAGCTTCACTCAATAACGCATCCATACCGGCAAAATAGTAGGTCATCGAGCCAAGCGGCACCTGAGCGATAGCGGCGATTTTCCGGTGCGTCACGGCATGAACGCCATAGGTCTTTACCGCTTCCAGTGTGGCCTGAATTATTTTTTCCCGTCGCTTAGGATCATTGGCGCGTCTTACGGCATTTTCTTTCATGATGAGTTCCACATCTCATTCAGGATGCAGGCGATAGTAGCCTGCCGCTTACGCTGAAAAAACAGACAGTAAAAACTGTCTGCACAATGAAGTATGACGATGATATGTACAAATGTACACAAGCTTGCTAATGTTTACCTCTCGCTTCTATTTTCTGGCCTGACGCTATGACCGTCCTCTCCTCACGTAACGCCTTAAAACGCCGTACCTGGGCGCTGTTTATGTTCTTCTTTTTACCCGGACTGCTGATGGCCTCCTGGGCAACCCGAACGCCTGCTATTCGGGATATTCTTTCCGTCTCTACCGCGGAAATGGGGGCGGTCTTATTCGGGCTTTCTATCGGTTCAATGAGCGGTATTCTTTGTTCCGCCTGGCTGGTGAAACGATTTGGCACCCGGAAGGTTATTCGCACGACGATGACCTGTGCAGTAACCGGGATGGTTATTCTTAGCGTCGCGCTGTGGTGCGCCTCGCCGCTGATTTTTGCCCTTGGATTAGCCGTTTTCGGCGCCAGTTTTGGCGCCGCCGAAGTGGCGATTAATGTCGAAGGCGCGGCGGTCGAACGCGAGCTGAATAAAACCGTTCTGCCGATGATGCATGGTTTCTACAGTTTCGGCACGCTGGCGGGCGCTGGTGTCGGCATGGCGTTAACCGCATTAAGCGTCCCGGCTAACATCCATATCATCCTCGCGGCTGCCGTGGCGATCGCGCCCATTTTCATCGCCATTCGGGCGATCCCTGACGGTACGGGTAAAAACGCATCGGAAGATTCTCACCTTCAGGAAAAAGGATTACCTTTTTATCGGGACATCCAGCTTTTGCTTATTGGCGTGGTGGTGCTGGCAATGGCATTCGCCGAAGGATCTGCGAATGACTGGCTACCGCTACTGATGGTAGACGGACACGGTTTTAGCCCAACCTCCGGCTCTCTGATCTACGCCGGTTTCACGCTTGGTATGACCGTTGGCCGCTTTACCGGCGGCTGGTTTATTGACCGCTATAGCCGGGTGACGGTTGTTCGCGCCAGCGCGTTGATGGGAGCGCTGGGCATTGGCCTGATTATTTTTGTCGATAGCGACTGGGTCGCCGGCGTCTCGGTCATTCTTTGGGGCTTAGGCGCTTCGCTCGGCTTCCCGCTGACCATTTCCGCCGCCAGCGATACCGGTCCCGACGCGCCGACGCGCGTGAGCGTTGTCGCCACGACCGGCTATCTGGCGTTTTTGGTCGGGCCGCCGCTGTTGGGCTATCTGGGAGAGCATTATGGATTACGCAGCGCCATGATGGTTGTGCTGGCGCTGGTTATTCTGGCGGCGCTGGTGGCGAAGGCCGTCGCCAAACCTGTATCGACTCCGCAACCGGTGATGGAGCATAACGCATGAGTATCAAATTAATCGCCGTCGACATGGACGGCACTTTTCTGAGCGATCAAAAAACCTATAACCGTGACCGGTTTATGGCGCAGTACCAACAAATGAAGCGGCAAGGCATTCGCTTTGTCGTGGCCAGCGGCAACCAGTATTACCAGTTAATCTCGTTCTTTCCGGAAATTGCGCACGAAATCGCTTTTGTCGCGGAAAACGGCGGCTGGGTGGTCAGCGAAGGCGAGGATATTTTTAACGGCGAGCTGACAAAAGCCGACTTCCAGGCGGTTGTCGAACACCTGCTCACACGCGCCGATGTGGAGATCATCGCCTGTGGAAAAAACAGCGCCTACACGCTGAAACGCTACGACGATGCGTTAAAAGCCGTTGCGGCAATGTATTATCATCGTCTGGAGTTTGTGGATAATTTTAATAATATCAACGATGTCTTTTTCAAATTCGGCCTTAATATTACCGATGAACGGATACCGGAAGTACAGGCGGCGCTGCACGACGCCATTGGCGATATCATGGTTCCCGTTCATACCGGCTATGGCAGTATTGATTTAATTATTCCCGGCGTGCATAAAGCCAACGGCCTGCGTCTGTTACAGCAGCGCTGGGGCATTCATGATAGTGAAGTGGTGGTATTCGGCGACGGCGGCAACGATATTGAGATGCTGCGTCAGGCCGGGTTTAGTTTTGCCATGTCGCACGCCAGCGAAGCAGTCGCGGCGGCGGCGAAATACCGCGCCGGATCGAACAACCAGGAAGGCGTGCTGGATATTATCGACAGCGTATTAAACAACGAGCCGCCGTTCAACGTCTAGCGGATGCCTCTCTATGCCTGATAACAGAAAGCTTATCAGGCGTAGCCGCTCTCTCAGACTGTTTGCAAATTCCCCGTCCGCTTATCTTTTAAGAAGACCAGCATCAGCAGTAGCCAAAGAATACCGTTTGCCAGATTAAACAGGCTAAATAGCCCATTGCCGCCGCTTAACCAGGCGTGTTTACTGACTTCAATGCCAACGGTAAAAATCAGCATTTGTAGCATTCCCATCGCCGCCGAGACCGTTCCTTTACTCATATCGCTGGAAAAGAGCGTCAGACGCACCAGTCCGGCATTCGCCAGCCCAATGCCAAAAGCGTATACGCTTAATCCCGCCGTCATCCATAAATAAGCATGGGATGAAACCACCGTCGCCGCCGCGGCGATGATCAGCCCCGCGACGATAGGCCAGCCGCCCATCACGATCAGCGAGCGAACCGTACGTCGGGAGGTTAAACGCGCCAACACCAGATTACCGGCAATGAGCGCGCCAAAAACGGGCACCTGCAGCAGACCATATTCATAGCTGCTGAGCTGTTCGCCGCTAATGATGATAATCGGCGACTGCGCAATCCAGGCCAACAACGGCAGGCTGACAAATCCCAGCGCTAACGCCCCTGCGACGAACCGCCGGTTTTTTATCACCAACCGATAATCCCGGCCCAGCGCCTTAAATGACAGCGTTTCGCCCCGCCGCGTGGCGGTCTCCGTCATTGCGCGCTGTAGCCCGAAAAAGGCGATAGCGGCCAGTGCGGCAAATAAAATAAACATCCCCTCCCACGGCAGAACATGCACCCATGCCGCCCCAACCAGTGGTCCCAGTAGCGGCGCGATTAACGCCACGTTCGCCATCAGCGCGGTAATTTTTATACACACCGCCTCCTCAAAGGACTCCTGAATCGCGGCATACCCTACAGCGCCGATAAAACACAGGCTAATCCCTTGCAAAAAACGCAGGAAGGTAAATTGTTCGATGTTTTTCGCCAGTAACGTCGCCAGGCAGGTGACAATAAACCACACGACGCCCGCCAGCATCACGGGACGACGGCCAATCCGGTCAGACAACGGGCCAAGCAGCCACTGTAAGAACATACCGCCCGCCAGATAAGCGGTCATGGACGTCGGAACCCAGTCCAGGCCCGCCTGATACTGCTCAACCACCGCCAGCATACCCGGCTGGATCATGTCGTTGCCAATATAAGTAGAAAACTCGTACAGCACCAGACAGAGAGGAAAAAGCAGCGCCTGACGTCCCAGCCTGCCGCCTGATTGTAAACGATTCTGCATACCATCTCTTCGCCAATAAAAACCGCGCAGAGTGTAATGAAAGTCGGGGAACTGAGATAGCGAATTATGAGGCTGCAAGGGAAATAGCGCACATTTTTACAGAAAGCCGCTTAGCGCTTGCGTACTTTAAGGTTAATTTAAGTTTGCGCCGTTATCATCAACGTTATTTTATGCCATTGTCTTAAATCTCTTCATGTTGCCGCCAAATAAGACAATACTGCTTTTCCTCCCTGTTACGCTGCATTTATGCTCAGTTTGCACGGGGATGAGCTGGCTATCCCTTTTGATTTCATTGCTCCGAGCCTGGATGTTATGCTGGAAAACCTTAACAACTCGCTGTTTTATTTTATTAACGCCACGCCTGATTCCGCGCAGTGGATAATTTCGCTCGCTATCTTTATCGCCAAAGATGTCATCAACATCGTCCCGCTCTTAGCCGTGGTACTCTGGCTGTGGGGGCCCCGCGATCGGGTCTGCGCCCAGCGCCAGCTGATCGTTAAAATCGGCATCGCGCTGATTATCAGTCTGGCGGTCTCCTGGACAATGGGACACCTTTTCCCGCACGACCGTCCGTTTGTCGATCATATCGGCTATAACTTCCTGCATCATGCCGCCGATGACTCGTTCCCCAGCGATCACGGTACGGTGATTTTTACCTTTGCGCTGGCGTTTTTGTTCTGGCACCGCCTCTGGTCAGGCATCGTGATGATGGCGATAGCCATTACCATCGCCTGGTCGCGCGTCTATCTCGGCGTACACTGGCCGTTAGATATGATTGGCGCGCTGCTGGTAGCGATGCTTGGCTGCCTGAGCGCACAGCTGATCTGGCAGTGGTACGGCGCGCCGCTCTACCAGGCGCTGCAACGTTGTTACCGTTTCTGTTTCGCATTGCCCATTCGAAAAGGCTGGGTACGTGACTAAATAGCGAAAAAAAGAGTAATATTAAGCGCTCTGTATGGTGCGGAGCGCTTATTTAACTCTCCAGGGGAACTATGGAAACGCGACGCGACGAGCGTATTGGTCAATTGCTGCAGGCCTTAAAACGCAGCGATAAACTTCATCTTAAAGAAGCCGCGACCCTGTTGGGCGTCTCTGAAATGACCATTCGTCGCGACCTGAACCATAAAAGCGCGCCTGTCGTGTTGCTAGGCGGCTATATCGTACTGGAGCCCCGCAGCGCCAGTCATTATCTGTTAAGCGATCAAAAATCTCGTCTGGTGGAAGAAAAACGCCGAGCCGCTCAGCTGGCTGCGGGCCTGGTACAAGCGCATCAGACGGTATTTATTGACTGCGGCACCACCACGCCGTGGATCATTGAAGCCATTGATAATGACCTTCCCTTTACGGCGGTGTGCTATTCACTTAATACCTTCCTGGCGCTGCAGGACAAACCCCATTGCCGCGCCATCCTCAGCGGCGGGGAGTTTCACGCCAGCAACGCCATTTTCAAACCGCTTGATTTCCATGAAACGTTAAACAATATTTGTCCGGATATCGCGTTTTATTCCGCCGCTGGCGTTCATACCAGTAAAGGCGCTACCTGCTTTAATCTGGAAGAGCTGCCGGTAAAACATTGGGCAATGACAATGGCACAGTGCCATGTACTGGTGGTGGATCACAGTAAATTCGGCAAGGTACGTCCGGCGCGGATGGGGGAATTATCACGCTTTGATACGATTATCAGCGACCGCCGTCCCGATGAGGCCTTTGTGGCCTACGCTAAAGCGCAACAAATTACTCTGATGTATTAACCGCCCGTAGCCGGATGCGACGCGCACCCGGCTACGGAGTTATTTTACGAGAACCAACTGCCAAACCACTGATGGAGTTTCATCAGCACAAAATCCCACATCCGGCTGAAAAATCCCCCCTCCTCGACGTTTTCCATCACCATTAACGGGCGTTGCTCAATGGATTTTCCGTTAAGCTGGAAATCGATGGTGCCGACAACCTGCCCTTTCTTCAACGGCGCCGTGAGCTGTGGTTCGTTCAACGTAAAGCTGGCCTTCAGGTTTTTAAGCTGCCCACGCGGAATCGTCACAGACCCCGCATCGCCCGCCCCCAAATTGACCTCATGCTTATCGCCAAACCAGACCCGCTGCGTCACGAATGTCGCGTCAGGTTTAATCGGCGTGACCGTTTCAAAGAAGCGGAAACCCCAGGTCAGCAGTTTTTCTGACTCATTAAAACGAATACGGTCCGTTTTCGCCCCCAGCACGACAGAGATCAGGCGCATATCGCCCTGGGTGGCGGAGGCGACAAGGTTATACCCAGCGCCAGCCGTTGTCCCCGTTTTCATGCCGTCGACATGCAGATTGGTGCTCCACAACAGGCGGTTGCGGTTTGGCTGACGAATATTATTAAAAGTAAATTCTTTTTCTTTATGAATGGCGTATTCGTCAGGCACATCGTGAATCAAGGCCTTGCCGAGCAACGCCATATCGCGAGCGGTACTGAACTGCCCTGGCGCATCAAGACCGTGTACCGTCTGGAAGGTTGTATTGGTTAACCCCAGTCGTTTCGCATAGGCGTTCATCAGGCCGATAAAGGACTCCTGGCTTCCGGCGACGTAGTCGGCAAGCGCGATACAGGCATCGTTACCTGACTGAATGATGATGCCTTTATTAAGATCCGCAACCGACACCTGATCGCCTGGCTTCAGAAACATCACCGACGACCCACGTAGCGCCGGGTTCCCCGTCGCCCAGGCATCTTTGCCCACCGTCACCATATCGGTCAGCTTGATTTTCCCTGCCTTCAGCGCCTGGCCCACCACGTAGCTGGTCATAATTTTTGTCAAACTGGCAGGGTCGAGTTTCTCATCGGCGTTGCCTTCCGCCAGTACTTTACCGCTGGCGTAATCCATTAAGATCCAGGCTCGCGCATCAACGCCCGGCGGCGCGATCGTTTGTTCCTCTGCCTTTACAGGCGAAGCGAAAAGGAATAAGAGAACCGAACCTGCCGCGAGGCTACGAAGGGAAGAAGCGTATTGCGTCATAGTACCACCCGAGTATCCATTCCAAAAACACACGTCACACCACCGTGTAATAAGTGCGGTGAGTAATAACGCACTCACGACGTTAAAGAAACCGTAACTTGGTAAAGTTTTTAAAGTTTATGCAATAACATCCCGTTACGCTTCCTTCATAACGATTTTTTTACAGACCATTGTGTAAATGTTAGGTTTATCTCACGGTAGGCCGATTACTGTCATCATCCTGATAAAACGGAAGGGGTTAATATGATTACGCTGTGGGGCCGGAACAACTCGACTAATGTTAAAAAAGTGTTGTGGACGCTTGAAGAGCTGGAACTGCCATACGATCAAATTCTGGCAGGCGGAAAATTCGGCGTTAACCAGGATGCCGACTATCTGGCGATGAATCCTAATGGGCTGGTGCCGCTGCTTAAAGATGATGAAACCGACCTGTTATTGTGGGAATCCAATGCCATTGTCCGCTATCTGGCGGCGCAATACGGCCAGAACCGGCTATGGGTTGATAATCCGGCGCGGCGTGCGGAGGGCGAAAAATGGATGGACTGGGCGAATCAAACGTTAAGCCCGGCGCACCGCGTGATCCTGATGGGACTGGTCAGAACCCCGCCGGAAAAACGCGACCAGGCGGCAATTGAAGCCGGTATCGAAAAGTGTGATAGCCTGTTTGCGCTTCTTGATGATGCGCTGGCCCACCAGCCGTGGTTCTCAGGGGATAACTTTGGCACCGGTGATATCGCTATTGCGCCTTTCGTCTATAACCTGCTGAACGTGGGTCTGAAATGGACGCCGCGCCCGAATCTGGAACGCTGGTATCAGCAGCTTACCGAGCGCCCTGCTTTTCGCAAAGTGGTGATGATCCCGGTGACCTAACGCGTGGCTGCAGGACTTACCTTGAGTAACTGCCCGTCGGACTCATCGGTTAACACATATAAGTAGCCGTCAGGTCCGACACGCACATCGTAGATACGTTGCTTTCTGTCACCCAGAATACGGCCTTCTTCCGTCACCGTATTGCCATCGACGCGCATCACAATGACCTCTTTATCTTTTAGCGCGCCGATAAACAGTTTGTGCCGCCACGGCGCAAAAACGTCGCTGGCATAAAAAGCCATCCCGCTGATCGCTGGAGAATCCTTCCAGTAGTAAACCGGTTGCGCCGTTCCCTCGACAATTTCACCTTTGGCTTCCGGCACTTTCAGACCACTATAGTTGACGCCCCATGTGGCCAGCGGCCAGCCATAATTTTTGCCTTTTTCCGGGATGTTAATTTCATCGCCGCCGCGCGGACCGTGTTCATGCAGCCATAGCGCGCCGCTCCAGGGATTGATGGCCAGCCCCTGCGGATTACGAATACCGGCAGTGTACATGGCAAGATCAACAACCTGCTCTTTCATGCCGGGCTGACAGGCGCGGTATTCATAGTCGACCTGAAAGCTGCGGCAACATACCTGACAGCGGTAATGCTGGTGCCCTGCACTCCCCGGACCATACTTTTTAACGGATGCCGTTTGCGCGCAAAACGGGCATTTCACATCGACTTTAGCCATCATAAATCCTGCGATAAAAGTCGGTATTCGAAACGATAATCAACGATTGAATACATGATCGTTTTCTGGGGATTTCACTGCGTGTCATGATGGTTTACTCCTGCGATGAATAAGAGAACGGCGTTTAACCGTAAAATCAACATGCAGCGGGTCGAGAATAAAGATTATTAACGGAGTGATACCGACTTGAATCCGCCGAGTACTTTTTAGAGTATGTTCCATTCTTCGCGCCGGAATCCCTGAGTAATAGCCTGTCTGATCTAAAATGGAGATCAGAAAAATATGACACAAGCTGTTGCATAACATGGATAAAATGGGTAGTCATGCTAGCGAGATAAGACAATGAATGTATTCATTACTGATGCTGGTCGCTTATCGTGGTTACAGTGTGATCCTTTTTGCTCCGCTGGTAGCACTTGGCGCAGTTCTGTTCACCCGTCCAGTGACGGTCGCCCCGGTTTTCAGTGATATATTTATGGATAAGTTGATCGGTTTTGTAAAACTTTATTTTCCTGTCTTTCTGCTGGGTGCAGTATTTGGCAAGCTGATTGAACTTGCTGGTTTTTACTACTCAATTGTCAGTGCTGTGACCTGTATGGTGGGCCAGAACAAAGCCATGCCGATGATTATTCTTGTATGCGCTTTATTGACCTATGGAGGCGTATCATTGTTTGTGGTGGCGTTTGCCAATCTGTTCTTTACTTGGCTGATTCCACATATTTACGGTGATCAGTTTATGATAAATCTGCCGGGGCTGAAAAAACCGCTGTAAACGGGTTAACCTGATGACCACGGGGAGCAGGTATTAGCATCTACGTTACAACGGTTCCGACAATATGTCTGACCTGACCCCCTGTCAGCGGTCACCAGCGTCCTACCAGATCCGCCCCGGATCATGGTAGGGCGGTGACACCGTCAGCCTACATTTTGTAGTTATCTCGACGTGACAGGAATTCGGATAGGCCGAAATACTCAGTCTGACTGAGTCTATAAAAAAGCAGCACACTGTATTATACGTTAATTATGAGCCACAACGATGCACTTTGATATAAAAGATTTAAAATTATTCCTTGCTATCAGTGAAGAAGGGAGCATAACACGTGGAGCGGAAAAAACTTACATGTCTGCCGCATCTGGTAGCGTGCGTATACGTAATCTTGAACAGAGTATCAATCTGAGATTGCTGTATCGTAGTAGCAAGGGGATAACGTTATCCTCTGCTGGTGAAACATTTAAACACCACGCCAGCCTTATTGTGAATCAGATGGAAATGTTACGTAGCGATATGCAGGAGCATGTTAAAGGCATCAAAGGACATGTCAGAATATTTTCCAGTATAACTGCTATTGCAGAGTATCTCCCCCCATTGTTAAGCCATTTCCTTACACTATATAACGATGTGAATATTGATCTCAGGGAGTATCCAAGTCCGGAAATTGTACGTTCTGTTATTGAGGGGAAAACTGATCTCGGAATTGTTGCTGGTAATATTACAACAGATAATCTTGAAATACTGCCGTTCCGTACTGATAGGCTAGTGCTTATCACCGCGACAGACCATCCCTTTGCTGACAGAAAAAGCGTGACCTTTCATGAATTAATTCAATATGAACAAATCAGCCTGCCTGAAGGGACAGGAATGTTTGAATTTATCCGAAAAAAGGCAGAACTAGTACCATCTAAACTGAAAATTAGAATACAGGTCGGCAACTTTGAAACATTTTGCCGTATGGTTGAAGCAAAAGTGGGCATTGGTATAATGCCTCACTCTGCTGCATCCCGTTTGCGTCAGTTGCATGAATTTTCGATTATTGATCTTGATGAATTTTGGTCATTAAGAAAATTACAAATCTGCGCCAGAAGCTTTGACAAATTACCCGGCTTCACACAAAAACTGGTTACTATGCTCACAGCTCAGACTGAGTGATAGCGTTACATCCCTGTATAATTTGGTCCGTTGCCACCTTCAGGCGTAGTCCAGGTTATATTTTGTTTAGGATCTTTAATGTCACAAACTTTACAGTGAATACAGTTCTGTGAATTTATTTGCAGACGCATATTTTGTGTTTCACTATCCTGTAAAAATTCATATACTCCGGCAGGGCAATATCGTTCTTCGGGGCCACCATAAATATCCAGATTAATGGATATAGGGATATTCTGATCACTGATTTTCAAATGTACTGGCTGGTCGTCATCATGCCAGGTGTTACTGAGATAGACGGATGACAAAATATCAAACGTCAGTTTACCGTCAGGTTTGTCGTACAGTTTTTTCTGGCTTTTGTTGGCCGGTTGCAGAGTGATATTGTCCGGTCGGTTATTTTTTACACGCCAGGGGATTTTTTTTATACCCATTCGGGGAAGCAGCCAATGCTCAATGCCAGTCATAATAAAACCTATCACACGCCCTTTTTTAAACCAGGGTTTGAAATTACTACCATTTTCCAGTTCCTGCCAAAGCCAGCTCTGTCGCAGTAATGTTTGATATTCTGTCAGTATGTCGTTTTTCCTGTTGTCCAGCAAAGCATTAAATATAGCGTCAGCCGCTATCATGCCACTTTTGATAGCTGTATGGATGCCCTTGATTCTACTTGCATTGAGCGTACCGGCATTACAACCAATCAGCAGACCACCAGGTAAACAGGGATCAGGCATAGACGCAATCCCGCCGTTATTGATTGCTCTTGCGCCATAACCAATACGCTTACCCCGGTCAATGTATTTGCGTATAGAAGGGTGTGTTTTCAGGCGCTGCATTTCCTGAAAAGGGCTTAACCAGGGATTTGAATAATCAAGTCCCACAACCAAACCTAGTGCAATTTTATTATCATTAAGATGATAGAGAAACCCACCCCCGAACGACTCTTTATCCAGAGGCCAACCTGTGGTGTGAATTACAAGCCCCGGATGGGACTGGTCTGATGGAACCTCCCACAACTCTTTTATGCCTATGCTAAAACTCTGGGGTGCTTTGCCTGTATCAAGATGAAATTTTTTGATCAGTTCTTTAGCCAGACTACCGCGGGCCCCTTCGGCAAAAATTGTATATTTTGCCAGAATTTCTATTCCACTCAGGAACCCCTCTTTCTTGCTGCCATCCCGATGACGTCCCATATCACCAGTTACTACACCGATAATGTTAGTATCCTGATCATACAGTATCTCAGTTGCCGAAAAGCCTGCATAAATATCCACGCCTGACGTTTCTGCCTGACCGGCGAGCCATTTAATGAGATTACCGAGGCTTACGATAAAGTTTCCATGGTTGCGAAAATTATCAGGAATCAATGCATCCGGCAAATTAATACATTTTTCATTCGTCAGTAACAGTAATTTATCCTGAGTAACAGGCTGTTTAATGGGTGCGCCTCTTTCCTGCCAATCAGGAATTAGTTCATTCAGCGCTCGGGGATCCATGACTGCCCCACTGAGAATATGAGAACCAGGCTCAGCTCCTTTATCAAGGACGATAATGGACAGTTCTTTTCCTGCGTCATTTGCCTGTAATTTAAGTTTAAGAGCTGCAGATAATCCGGCGGGTCCTGCTCCCACAATAAGAACATCACATTCTATTGTCTCACGTGATTGCTGGGTATTAGAAAGTGTATCGTTCATTATTAACTCCTTAATTTTTCAGCACCGTAGGAACAGCTATATTATGTAAATAAAATTGCATTCATATTGTAACCAATGAAATAAATATCATAGTGATAAAACAGATGAAATGGTATAGGAATGTTCAACCTTAGAAAAAGGTGCCTATAAGACTATATAGCCAGTTATCAACTATTAAAAAAATGTCGATGATGATGAAGCATTCCATAACATTTATATTTAGCTTTCTCCCTCAGATGAAAAAGAATATACACAAATCATTTTTAAGCCGTTCATCATAATTGCAGGAAAAGTCCCTGTTTTCTTGGCATTCTATTATAGTTACCCGCGAGAAATAATCAGCCAACTGTCGGGTACAGAAGGGAGTGGCAATGACATGTTCAATCGAGACTATAATGACTCCGGACAGAGGTAACTGTTTCATAATATTTTTCCAATTGATTTGACATCAGAATGAACGTGGCATCTCCAGCACATGCTCAGCGATATAGCTCAGGATCAGGTTGGTAGATATGGGAGCAACCTGATATAAACGTGTTTCTCTAAACTTTCGTTCGATATCATACTCACAGGCAAAACCATATCCACCATGAAATTGCAGGCAGGCATTGGCTGCTTCCCAGCTGGCTTTCGCAGCAAGGTATTTCGCCATATTAGCCTGTGCTCCACAATCAAGATGCTGATCAAAAAGCTCGCACGCTTTAAAACGCATCAGATTAGCCGCTTCCACTGCAATAAATGCTTCTGCAATAGGAAACTGCACCCCCTGGTTCTGACCAATGGGACGACCAAAAACCTCACGCTCGCAGGTATAGCGGGTAACACGATCCATAAACCAATATCCATCGCCTATACATTCTGCCGCAATCAAGGTACGCTCTGCATTTAAACCATCAAGTATGTAATGAAAACCCATACCCTCTTCACCAATAAGATTTTCTTCGGGAATTTCCAGGTTGTCAAAAAAGAGCTCGTTGGTTTCATGATTGACCATATTGGGAATAGGTCGTACTGTCATTCCATTTTTCATAGCTTCTTTAATATCAACCATGAAAATAGACATCCCTTCGGATTTACGTTTTACATTTGCAAGCGGAGTAGTTCGAACCAGAAGAATCATCCAGTCTGAATGTTGAACACGTGAAATCCAGACTTTTTGTCCGTTTATCACATACCGGTCTTCTCTTTTTACAGCTGTAGTTTTAATTCTGGTGGTATCTGTACCTGCTGTGGGTTCTGTGACGCCCATCGACTGCAGGCGCCATTCACCAGTAGCTATCCGTGGCAGCCAGAATTCTTTCTGTTTATCGGATCCATGACGTAACAACGTATTCATGTTATACATCTGACCATGGCAGGCTCCAGAGTTTCCACCCGATCTATTGATCTCTTCCATGATAATAGATGCTTCAGTTAAACCAAGCCCTGACCCTCCAAATTCCTCCGGGATGAGCGCAGCCAGCCAACCAGCTTTGGTTAGTTTATTAACAAACTCTTCAGGATAGGCTTTTGCTTCATCTATCTTACGGTGATATTTATCATCAAATTCACTACATAATGAACGAACCGCATCACGAATATCCTGATATTTATCCTTTTCAATACTTTTCATAATTTTTTCCTCAATAAACCAGCGCCAACAGGGGGTAGAAAATGACCTTTTATCGGATGACCATCAGCAGATAGATCTGACTGGCGGTCGACAGGAAGAAAATAGAGCCAGTGCCATAATTCTGGCAGAACGCCCCCCCTCTTTAAAGATTTTGATGTCTTTATCCAGAGTGGCGGCCAGCAGCTTAGCGGGACCGGGGTTAAGATAATCGGTGTTGCGCAGAATGCCAGGCTGCCAAATTTGAATATCAGTATATTGCATAAAAGTTACCTTTAAGGAGGAAAAAATATGATTTATAATTTATCGATAAGTTCAGGTACAGCTTTGAAAATATCAGCTACCAAACCATAATCCGCAATAGAAAAGATAGGAGCGTCAGGATCCTTATTAATAGCGACAATGACGCCTGACTCTTTCATCCCGGCAAGATGTTGTATGGCGCCAGAAATTCCCAGAGCAATATAAAGTTGAGGCGCAACGATTTTTCCGGTCTGGCCAATCTGATAATCATTTGGTGCATAACCAGCATCTACAGCAGCCCGGCTTGCCCCCACGGCAGCGCCTAATTTATCTGCCAGGTTATCAACAAGTTCTTTGAATGCCTGTGCACTTCCTACTCCTCGTCCACCTGATACTACAACTCTGGCGGATTGTAAGTCTGGACGGTTACTTTTATTAACATGTTGGCTAATAAATTTTACCTGATCTGAACCAAGAACAACCTCTGTAAATTCAATGGGGGCTTTTCCCTCATCTTCCGCAACCGCAGCCGCAAATGAGGTAGGACGAACAGTTATCACTTTATATTCATCATCACTGTGTACTGTGGCAATAGCGTTACCCGCATAGATTGGACGTTCAAAGGTATGTTGATCAATGACACGCGTAATATCACTAATCTGAGATACATCAAGTTTTGCTGCTAAGCGTGGCGCACAGTTTTTTCCAAAAGAGCTTGCAGGAAAAAGAATGGACTGATAATGATTTTTCCCACTATTCAAAAAATAGCTGATCTGTTTTTCCACATTCTCTGCCAGAAGGTGTTCGAATAGTGGGCTGTCAGCAACAAATACAGTGGATATCCCCTGAATATGACTGGCTTTAACTGCAATACTTTCTATACCATATCCTAACATAAGTATATCTATATCACTATTAATGGCTTTTGCCGCAGTGATAGTACTGAGTGTTGAAGGTAAAAGAGTATTGCCGTTATGTTCAGCAATAACTAAAGAAGCCATATTTTCCTCCTTAAATTACTTTTTCTTCGTTTTTTAATTTATCTAGCAGCGTGTTAATATCTGGAACGATTATGCCTGCTTTCCTTCTTGCTGGCTCATCAACTTTAATAATAGTCAATCTGGATGACGGGTTAATACCAAGTGAATCGAAATCTATCTCCTTAACAGGTTTCTTTTTGGCTTTAATAACATTCGGCAAGCTGATATTCCTCGGTGTATTCAGACGTAGATCTGTAGTGAGTACTGCAGGCAGGGATAAATTTAACGTTTCTAATCCTCCATCAACCTCACGAACAGCAGTTAATGAATTATCAGAAATAGTAATTTCACTAACATTAGTGGCTTGGGGAAGATCGAGTAATGCTGCCAGCATTTGGCCTACCTGATTACAATCATCGTCAATAGCTTGCTTGCCTAATAATATAATATCGGGTTTTTCATTCCGGGTAATAGCGGTGATAGTTTTGGCCACAATTAGTGGTGTAAGAGAGTTTTTTGTTAATATGTGTATTGCCCTGTCTGCCCCTGCTGCCAGTGCTGTACGCAATACATCCCCTACACCTGTGTTTCCTATAGACACTACAACAACCTCACTGATTAATCCCCGTTCTTTTAAACGTACTGCTTCTTCAACTGCAATTTCATCAAATGGATTGATACTGAGTTTTGAATCAGAAATATCAACATCAGAATGATCTCGCTTTATTCTAATTCTAACGTTATGATCGACAACTTGTTTTACACAAACTAAAGCTTTCATTGGTGACTCCTTCATATATTTACTAAATGCTATGAGCCAAAATCCTTTTTGCTTTTTCCAGTAACGGTTTATCCACCATTTGCCCTTCATGACTGAACGCTCCATGGGGATATTGAGCCAGTCGCATAATCTGGGGAACCCACTCGATTTCTTGTTTTAAATAGCTGAATGCTCTGTTTACATGTGAAATTTGTGGAGGGTGAATACATACCTTGCCACTGAACCCCATTTTACAGGAGTGAATAGCATTTTGTATTGTCAACTCGTTTTTCATAAATTCAGTTGTGATACCGTCAACAGAAGGATATGATCCAGCCAGGCGTGAAGTTATTACAATTTTTGCACGTACAGCAATCAGTACTTTTTCATCATTACTCATGAAATTCAGAGCATTTTCTCTGGCAATTATTTTTTTCTCAGATGACACCGCATTTTCTAAATCAAGGATTACGCTATCAGCACAACTGCTATTTGCTTTTTCAAATCGTTCAGGTTGGTCCCCCGTAACGAAAAGAAAAAACCGTTCTAACGTTTGCATTCTCGTCTCTCATTTGAATGGAGCATCTGATAATTCAATATATCTTAAAAAAATAATTTTCTGAATTAGCTTTTATCTAACCCCCCATTAAAATTGGTTCAGGTTCGCTGATAACAGAAAGAAACATGTAATTTATTGTTACAATAACAAAGATAAAAATAAAATTTAATTATTTGATATAAATAACGTTTCAGAATAGTAAACGGCCGACATTCCGTACCTGTTTCAGGAGTGAATTCGACTATACCGTTCCCTAAGAACATCAACGATTGTCTGGTGAACCGAATTTAGTCACCTTTGGCGGAAAACAGGCTGGCATATAGGAGAGCATGACAACCCGGGTCATTCCCTCCGTGATTTTTTAGTAACACGCTGAAAAAGTATCTGAAACTTCATTCTGCAAGTGAGACTTTCCCCGAAGTCGATCGATACGTTTTATCTTGTGCCTGACCGATGCTACTCCTGACAAATCACGCCCAATACTGAATAAGTGTAAGAGATGCACCGTTAATCACTACACTGGTAGCCTCAATCAGAGATTGACGGCGGTAAAGGTGCAAAGGCTCCAGTATATTTTTAAAGGATTTTTGGCATAATGAACGAGCAGGCATAGTGATGATTTCCTTGAAAGTGTTAGCGCAATCAATTAGATCACATAACACTATGCCTGTCTTGGTTTGCTGGGGATTCCTCAGGAGTCGCCTCCCCTTGTTCAGACCTGTGTAAGCGGTGAATGTGCTTTCAGACTCTGAATACTCAGCGTCAAAGTTGTCAGACAGTTTTCAAGTTTATCTGCGTTGACGGCAATAAAGGTCGGACAATCATGGTGTCCGCTCATTAAACAAACGGCGGCGGCTGCAAGCGCGCCTTCGGCACGGCGCAGCGCGTTCCACTCTTCCTGATCGAGATGCAGTCCCTGCCGTAAAGCGTGATCGTGGAGCTCGCGATTCAGTTCAAAAAAATTGTCACGCAGAGTGTCACTTTCGCTGACTGACATATACCCCTTCGCTTTTCGCAATTGCAGATAAGCGGCAAGATCGATACGCGCGTTTATCAGCTTGTTGAGAAGATCGGTTCTCAGTCTGTCAACGACCATACCTTTTTTCCTCCTCTTTTCTACCAGGGTTCAACTTAATAGTATGGTCGTTTTTTAGACAAAGGGGTGTCAGAGATCAAGAATTTTCTTAGAATTGCCCTTTTTCACCTTTTGCTGATAACCACAACGGTTGATGCCGCCGCTCCTGATGAGATTGCGATACAATTTTTGTTCGGATATCTGTAGAATCCCTGCCCTGACCATTCCAATAAATGAACACTTTTTAAGCTATGAGTAATGTAACCCACCAGCCAAAGATCGGCTTCGTTTCCCTGGGCTGTCCGAAAAACCTCGTTGATTCGGAACGCATCCTGACTGAGCTGCGTACCGAAGGCTATGACGTTGTGCCACGCTATGACGATGCGGATATGGTTATCGTTAATACCTGTGGCTTTATTGACAGCGCGGTACAAGAGTCACTGGAAGCCATTGGCGAAGCGCTGAACGAAAACGGTAAGGTAATCGTCACCGGCTGCCTGGGCGCAAAAGAAGATCAGATCCGCGAAGTGCATCCGAAAGTACTGGAAATCACCGGGCCGCATAGCTATGAGCAAGTTCTGCAGCACGTACATCATTACGTACCGAAGCCGAAGCACAATCCATTTTTAAGCCTCGTACCGGAACAGGGTGTAAAACTGACGCCGCGCCATTATGCGTATCTGAAAATTTCTGAAGGCTGTAATCACCGCTGCACGTTCTGCATCATCCCGTCGATGCGCGGGGATCTGGTCAGCCGCCCGATTGGCGACGTATTAAGCGAAGCGAAACGTCTGGTTGATGCCGGGGTCAAAGAGATTCTGGTGATTTCGCAAGATACCTCCGCCTACGGCGTAGATGTGAAGCACCGCACCGGATTCCATAATGGCGAACCGGTGAAAACCAGTATGGTGAGCCTGTGCGAACAGTTATCAAAACTGGGCGTCTGGACACGTCTGCACTACGTCTACCCCTACCCACACGTTGATGATGTGATTCCGCTAATGGCGGAAGGCAAAATCCTGCCTTATCTGGACATTCCGCTGCAACATGCCAGCCCGCGGATTCTTAAACTGATGAAACGTCCCGGTTCCGTTGACCGCCAGCTGGCGCGCATTAAGCAGTGGCGCGAAATCTGCCCGGAACTGACCCTACGCTCCACCTTTATTGTCGGCTTCCCCGGCGAAACGGAAGAAGACTTCCAGATGCTGCTCGACTTCCTGAAAGAGGCGCGCCTCGATCGTGTAGGCTGCTTCAAGTACAGCCCGGTGGAAGGCGCAGGCGCGAATGAGCTGCCGGATCAGGTGCCGGAAGAGGTGAAAGAAGAGCGCTGGAACCGCTTTATGCAACTGCAACAGCAAATCTCCGCTGAGCGCTTGCAGGAAAAAGTGGGCCGCGAAATTCTGGTGATCGTTGATGAGGTTGACGAAGAAGGCGCTATCGGGCGTAGCATGGCGGATGCGCCGGAAATTGACGGCGCGGTCTATTTGAACGGCGAAACCAACGTCAAGCCGGGCGATATCGTGCGCGTGAAAGTGGAAAACGCCGACGAATATGATTTGTGGGGCAGTCGGGTTTAACGCCACCTCCCCCGGCGCGGGTGCCGGATGTGTTATCCCGCCTGACGAGCCCGTTCCAGGCCCGCCAGGCGTCAACGCCACCGGGCTGGCTTACCCCTTAATCTTCGGGTCCAGCGCATCGCGCAACCCGTCGCCTAACAGGTTAAACGCCAGCACAGTCAGGAAAATCGCCACCGCCGGGAAGAGCGCTACGTGCGGCGCGATGACCATATCCGCCCGCGCTTCATTGAGCATCGCTCCCCACTCCGGCGTTGGCGGCTGCGCGCCTAATCCGAGAAATGACAGGCTTGCCGCGGAAATAATTGACGTACCGATACGCATCGTAAAGAAAACCACAATTGACGAGACCGTTCCCGGCAATATATGGCTAAACAAAATCGTCGTGTCGCTGGCGCCGATACTGCGGGCAGACTCAATAAACGTCTGCTGTTTTAAGACCAGGGTATTTCCGCGCACCAGACGAGCAAACGCCGGAATAGAGAAAATCGCCACCGCAACGATCACATTAGCAATACCGCTGCCTAACACCGCCACAACGGCAATCGCCAGCAAAATGCCGGGGAAGGCGAACAGCACATCGCAAATGCGCATAATAAAACGATCCCACCAGCCTTCATAATATCCCGCCAGCAATCCCAACACCGTACCGATTATCGCGCCGATAAATACCGCGAACACGCCCGCCGCCAGTGAGATCTGCGCCCCAACGAGAACCCGGCTAAAGATGTCTCTTCCCAGCGAGTCAACGCCAAACCAGTGCTGCAAAGAGGGGCCATTGTTCAGGCTATCGTAGTCAAAATAGTTTTCCGCATCGTAGGGCGTCAGCCAACGGGCAAAAATCGCCACCAGAATTAACGCCAGTACGAATCCCCCGGCGACCAACGCGACATGCTGGCGGCGAAAACGACGCCAGAACTCCCGCCACGGCGTGCGTATCTGGTCGGGTTTTACCACCGGCATAGCATGTAAAATCGCCTGACGGCGCCAGTTAAATAATCGCATCCTTACTTATACCTGATAGCCGGATTAATGGCGGCATAGAGAACATCCACCACTAAGTTGATAAGAATAAATTCCAGAGAAAACAGCAGCACTTCTGCCTGAATCACGGGGTAGTCGCGCATGTCGACGGAGTCGACCAGTAATCGCCCAAGCCCCGGCCAGTTAAACACTTTTTCAACGACGATCGAGCCGCCAAGCAAAAAGCCAAATTGCAGTCCCATCATGGTGACGACCGGGATCATTGCATTGCGCAGGCCATGTTTTAACACCACCCACGTTTCACTGACGCCTTTCGCCCGCGCGGTCCTCATGTAATCCTCGCTCAGGACATCGACAAACGAGGAGCGCGTAAAACGCGCCATGACGGATGCCACCGCCGCGCCAAGCGTCAGGGAGGGTAAAATATAATGTTGCCAGCTATCCGCCCCCACGGTCGGTAGCCAGCCCAGATCCACGGAAAAAATCTGCATTAACAACATTCCCAGCGCAAAAGCCGGAAAAGAAATGCCGGTCACGGCAAGCGTCATTCCTAACCGGTCAGGCCAGCGATTACGCCACACGGCGGCGGCGATGCCGATCGCCATGCCAAACAGCACCGCCCATATCATACTGGTTATCGTCAGCCACAGCGTCGGCAAAAAGCGGCTGGCGATCTCCTCAGAAACCGGGCGGCGGGAAACCATTGACGTCCCGAAATCGCCTTGTAAAACATGGGTGATGTAATGCCAAAACTGGACATGAAGCGGCTGATCAAGCCCCAGCTGCTGACGAACCAGCGCGATCACCTGCGCGTCGGCTTCCGGTCCGGCTATCAGCCGCGCCGGGTCGCCGGGCAACAAATGAACAAATAAAAACACCAGCACTGCCACAATCAACAGCGTAGGAATTAATCCCAGCAGGCGCTTGAGAACATAGTTAAGCATCACACGAACCTTTTACCGGATGGCGGACAACGCGCGCGCCATCCAGCCCCATCGCATTACTTACTTCAAATCCGCATCGTCAAAGCTGAAACCGGTATCCGGCATAATCCAGAAACCGGTCAAATTTTTACTGTGCGCAGAAACCAATTTCTCCACCACCAACGGTATCCAGGGCGACTCTTTCCAGATAATATCCTGCGCCTCTTTGTACAATCGTGTTTTCTCCTGCGGATCGTTGGTCTTTAAGGCCGCCGCCAAATCGCTGTCGACCTGCTTGTTGCTGTAAAAAGCGGTATTAAACTGCGTCGGCGGCCAGTTTTGTGATGCGAAGAGCGGCGATAACGCCCAGTCAGCTTCGCCCGTCGACGCCGACCAGCCTGTATAGAACATTCGCACGCCGCTCTCTTTTTGCCCTTTGCCCTCGACTTCCGCGGCGCGCTGGCCGGCGTCCATCGCGGTTATCCGGGCTTTAACGCCAATCTGCGCCAGTTGCTGTTGGGTAAACTGCAACACTTTTTGCGCGGTGCTATGGTTGTGCGATGACCACAGCGTGGTACTGAAACCGTCTGGATACCCCGCCTCTTTCAACAGTTCGCGCGCTTTAGCCGGATCATAGGGCCACGGCTGATAGCTTTGCGCATAGGCTATCGACGGCGGCACCACGCCCGTCGCCGGCGTGGCGTATCCGGCAAACGCCACTTTAACCAGCGCCTGACGATTGATAGCGTAATTCAACGCCTCACGCACCTTAGGATTATCAAACGGCTTCTGCGTCACATTCATACTGATATAACGCTGCATAATGGACGGGCTGGCGACCAGTTCGAGGTTTTTATTTTTCGCCAGTAACGCGGCCTGCTCATAAGGGATAGGAAAAGCAAATTGCGCTTCGCCGGTTTGCAGCATCGCCGCGCGGGTATTGTTGTCAGTAACCGGACGCCAGGTAATAGAATCCAGCTTGGGTAAGCCCTGCTGCCAGTAACCGGCGAACTTTTTCACTTTGACAAAGTCGGTCTGATTCCAGGTTTCAAGCTGGTATGGACCGGTACCGACCGGATGAAAACCAATATCCTTGCCATATTTTTCCAGCGCTTGCGGCGAGATCATCGCCGTCGCCGGGTGCGCCAGAATATTAATGAAAGCGGAGAACGGCTGTTTCAGGGTAATTTTTACCGTTGCCGGATCGACAACCTCCGTTTTTGCGATATTTTTATACAGGTTATAACGCTTGAGGTGGTTATCCGGATTGCTGGCGCGATCGAGATTCGCTTTTACCGCCGCCGCATTAAAATCCGCGCCGTCCTGAAATTTCACCCCCTGCCGTAGGGTAATGGTGTAGGTCAGACCGTCATCAGAAACGGTATAGCCTTCCGCCAGGACGTTTTTTACCTTCATGTCTTTATCCAGGCCAAACAGCCCCTGATAAAATGACTTCGCCACCGCCTGCGAGAGTGTATCGTTGGCGTCATACGGATCGAGCGTGGTGAAATTAGACCCTACCGCCACCACCACATCTTTGGCCGCCAGGGCCGGAAAAGCCGCAATGGATGAGGCCAGTCCCAGCGCCGCCAGCCATTTATGCGTAATAAATTGCGTCATGTTGTTCTCCTGAAACCCTGCCTGTCTGAATGTTATAAGCGCGAGAGCGCATTATCCTGCAGCGGCCGCGCAACATAATGTCCCGGCCCGACCAACTGTAATGAAACGGCGGGCGTCTCTTCGCCACGTTTATGAATATTGCTGGGTATATCATCTGATAGCAGAACGCGCCGCGGCCGGTGTCTGGAGGGATCGGCAACCGGCACCGCCGCCATCAATTTACGCGTATAAGGATGCTGCGGATTTTCAAAAACGGCGCGCCGCGGCCCCATCTCAACAATTTGACCAAGATACATCACCGCCACGCGATGGCTAATTCGCTCCACGACCGCCATATCATGCGAAATAAACAGGTAGGCGATCCCCATTTCCCGTTGTAAATCGAGCAGTAAATTAATGATCTGCCCGCGAACGGAAACATCCAGCGCGGAGACCGCCTCATCGGCAATAATCACTTTAGGATTCAATGCCAGCGCGCGAGCTATGCAGATGCGCTGACGTTGACCGCCGGAAAACTCGTGCGGATAACGCCAGGCATGTTCAGGACGTAATCCGACACGCTCAAGCAACCAGGCCACGCGCTTTGCCGCAGCGTCCCCCTGCCCCAGGCCATGAATCCGTAAAGGTTCCATAATGGAATACCCCACGGTCTGGCGCGGGTCGAGCGAGGCGTAAGGGTCCTGGAAAATACACTGAATATCGCGGCGCAACGGCTGGAGTTTACCCGCAGACAGCGTGTCAATGCGCTGGCCGTTAAAGATAATCTCCCCCTGCCGGGATTCAACCAACCGCAGCAGCGCGCGTCCGGTCGTCGATTTTCCGCTACCGGACTCGCCCACCAGCGATAACGTTTCGCCGGGCCAGAGATCGAAACTGATATTCTCAACGGCATGAACTTCACGCGTAACGCGGTTAAAGAGACCGCTACGCAGCGGGAATCGCGTCACCAGCCCCCGAACCTGGAGAATAGGTTCGCCTTCCACCACCGTGTCTTGCTCAATCTGCGATTCATAAAGGGCCGGTTCGTCAGCGGAAATCAACGGGAAACGGCGTGGCAGCGAGTGGCCTCGCATCGCGCCAAGCTGAGGGACGGCGGCCAGTAACGTTTGGGTATAAGGATGCGTCGGCGCATGGAAAATCTGCTCTACGCTGCCGGTTTCCACGGCCTCGCCCTGATACATCACCAGCACGCGATCGGCGATATCCGCCACGACGCCCATGTCGTGGGTGATAAAAATCACGCCCATCGACATCTCTTGCTGCAACACTTTGATAAGTTGCAGAATTTGCGCCTGGATAGTGACATCCAGCGCCGTGGTGGGTTCATCGGCAATCAATACCGCCGGACGGCAGGATAGCGCCATCGCGATCATGACTCGCTGGCGCATCCCGCCGGAAAGCTGATGCGGATAACGCGATAAAATCGCCTGCGACTCCGGGATCCGTACCTGATCGAGCATACGTTTCGCTTCCGCCAGCGCCTCTTCGTGGCTGGCCCCCTGATGCAAACGAATAGATTCGGCAATTTGCTCGCCAACGGTAAATACCGGGTTGAGCGAGGTCATTGGCTCCTGGAAAATCATGGCGATATCCGCGCCGCGCACACGCCGCATCTGCGCGTCACTCTGCTCAGACAGCTCAATCACCTGACGATTACGCCGACGCAACAGCATTTCGCCGCAGCGCACGTTCGCGCCCGACTGCTCAATCAGCCGCATTAACGCCAGCGCCGTCACCGATTTTCCCGATCCCGACTCGCCGACAATCGCCAGAGTCTCTCCACGCTTCAGGCGTAATGACACATTACGCACGGCGTCTACCTGTTGCCCTTCGTGGTGAAACGCGATATTCAGGCCACTGACGGACAGAACATCGCGGCTATCCAGTTCATCGCTGTGCGGCACCTGCGGCTCCTTATTCCCGGTAAATTCCTGTGGTCGGCGTATCCCCGGCATATCCCCAGGCGCGATACATCCCTTCGCTGTTAAACGGCAACGCGACATTACCTTCGTGATCAACGGCGATTAATCCACCGCTGCCGCCCAGCGCCGGTAATTTTTCCATCACCACGCGCTCACAGGCGTCGGCAAGGCTGAGTCCGCCATATTCCATCAATGCGGCGATATCGTAAGCCGCGAGCGTGCGAATAAAGACCTCTCCCGTTCCGGTACAGGAAACGGCGACGCTGGCGTTGTTGGCATAACACCCGGCGCCGACCAGCGGGCTGTCGCCGACGCGCCCGGGCAATTTATTGGTCATCCCGCCGGTAGACGTTGCCGCCGCCAGATTGCCGAATTTATCCCGCGCCACCGCGCCGACTGTACCCATTTTTTTCGTTTCGTCCAGCGGCGCGCCGCTGTGATCGAGCGCCATTTCACCCGCCGCACGCGCCGCCAGCAATTGCTCGTAACGCGCCGGGGTGGAAAAGATATCCGGCGAAACGCGCGCCATCCCCTGTGAAAAGGCAAAGTTTTCCGCCCCTTCCCCCACCATGAGTACATGCGGGCTGCGCTCCATCACCAGCCTGGCAGCGAGCACAGGATGGCGAACATGACTCACGCCCGCGACGGCTCCGGCTTTCAGGGTATTGCCGTCCATCACGCAGGCATCCAGTTCATGAGTCCCGTCTCGGGTATAGACCGCGCCGATACCCGCATTGAAGAGCGGACACGCTTCCAGCAGGCGCACCGCTTCCGTCACTACATCAAGCGCGCTGTCACCCGCTTCCAGCATCTTTTGCCCGCTTTCAACAATCTCTGACAACGCCTGGATATAGCGTAGCTCCTGCTCATGGCTCATTTGCGCGCGAGCAATCGCGCCTGCGCCGCCGTGAATCGCAATCACTGCTTTATTCATTTTTAGGGTCCATTACGGTGGCACACAACTTTTACTATAACTATCAGAATTGTTGTGAGTTATTCATTCGATTTTTGAATATAGAAAGATGCGTAAGGTATGTAAAGGCGCAAGGCCGTCTCTAAGACCGAGGTAGCATACTGCCCGCCACTGTTTTCTGACATAATAGCCGGATTCGATTTTGCCTCGCAGGAGTATGTTCATGGAATTTTCCGCCGGATTGATGCCGCTTGAAACGGCGCTGACCCAGATGCTTTCACGTATTACCCCTCTCACCGCCGTAGAAACGTTGCCGCTGGTGAACTGCTTTGGCCGCATCCTGGCGACCGATATCGTATCTCCCCTTGATGTCCCCGGCTTTGATAATTCAGCTATGGATGGTTATGCGGTACGTGTGGCGGATTTGTCCGCCGATAAGCCGCTGCCCGTCGCCGGCAAAGCATTTGCCGGTCAGCCCTACCAGGGAGAGTGGCCTGCGGGAACCTGCATTCGCATTATGACCGGCGCCCCGGTACCGGCAGGTTGCGAGGCGGTAGTCATGCAAGAGCAGACGGAACAAACCGATGACGGCGTGCGTTTTACCGCCGATGTTCGTTGCGGACAAAACATCCGCCGCCGCGGCGAGGATATTCGCCAGGATGCGGTGGTCTTTCCGGCCGGTACGCGCCTGACTACTGCCGAACTGCCAGTGCTGGCGTCGCTGGGAATTGCCGATGCGCAGGTTGTACGTAAAGTGCGCGTAGCGCTGTTCTCGACCGGCGACGAGCTCCAGCTTCCGGGCCAGCCGCTGGAGGCGGGACAAATTTATGACACTAACCGTCTAACTATACATTTGATGCTGCAACAGCTTGGCTGCGAAGTGATCAATTTAGGCATTATTCCTGACGATCCCGGTAAGCTTCGCGCCGCGTTTATCGACGCCGACAGCCAGGCCGATGTAGTGATAAGCTCCGGCGGCGTCTCGGTTGGTGAAGCGGACTATACCAAAACCATCCTTGAGGAGCTGGGCGAAATCGCCTTCTGGAAGCTGGCTATCAAGCCAGGCAAACCGTTTGCCTTCGGCAAGCTCAGTAATAGCTGGTTCTGTGGCCTGCCGGGGAATCCAGTCTCTGCGGCGCTCACGTTTTATCAACTGGTTCAGCCCTTACTGGCGAAGCTTGGCGGCAACACGGCAAGCGCAGTGCCGCCGCGCCAGCGTGTACGCACAGCATCTCGCCTGAAGAAAACGCCGGGGCGTCTCGATTTCCAGCGCGGCATTCTGCAACGTAGCGCCAACGGCGAACTGGAGGTCACGACCACCGGACACCAGGGTTCACATATTTTCAGCTCGTTTAGTCTGGGCAACTGCTTTATTGTGCTGGAGCGTGAACGCGGCAATGTTGAGCCGGGAGAATGGGTGGAAGTCGAGCCGTTTAATGCTCTGTTCGGAGGCCTGTAATGGCGGAACTTAGCGACCAGGAGATGCTGCGCTATAACCGACAAATTATTCTGCGCGGCTTCGATTTTGAAGGGCAGGAAGCGTTAAAAGATGCGCGGGTATTAGTGGTCGGGCTGGGCGGGCTCGGCTGCGCGGCAACGCAGTATCTGGCTGGCGCTGGCGTCGGGCAACTGACGCTACTCGATTTTGATACCGTTTCCGTTTCCAATCTCCAGCGTCAAACCTTGCACAGCGACGCCACGGTCGGGCAGCCGAAGGTAGAGTCCGCCCGCGACGCGCTGGCGCGTATCAACCCACATATTACCATTACGCCCGTTAACGCGCGGCTGGACGACGACGCTATGACCAGCCTGATTGCCGGGCATTCGCTGGTGCTGGACTGTACCGATAACGTTAGCGTACGTAATCAACTTAACGCCGGGTGCTATACCGCGAAAGTGCCGCTAATCTCCGGCGCGGCCATTCGTATGGAAGGACAAGTTACCGTCTTTACGTATCGGGAAAACGAACCCTGTTACCGCTGCCTGAGCCGTCTGTTTGGCGAAAACGCTCTGACCTGCGTAGAGGCAGGGGTGATGGCGCCGCTGATTGGCGTGATCGGTTCGCTACAGGCAATGGAGGCCATTAAGCTACTGGCGCATTACGGTCAGCCTGCCAGCGGAAAAATCGTCATGTACGATGCGATGACCTGTCAGTTCCGCGAAATGAAGTTAATGCGCAACCCCGGCTGTGAGGTCTGCGGGCAGTAGCCACTTTACGGATAAACATACCAAAGCACGGTTTATGGCCGTGCTGTATCAACAGATAATTACTGTCATCAGACGCAAAGCCAGCTTACCCAAGCTCCGACTGACGATCGGCTCAAGCAGCGCGGCATCATCTTAAACGCCATACCACAACCTCAAACCGTGATGTTGTACCTCATTTAACGCCTCTTTGTCAGAACCTCTCCATTCGTTGACGCACATCAAGATAGCTTTCATTCGAAAGTAATTTAATCTTTATATGAAATAAGAGAGGCCGTTTATGATCTTCAATATTCAGCGCTATTCTACCCACGATGGCCCCGGTATCCGTACCGTAGTATTTCTCAAAGGCTGTTCGTTGGGCTGTCGCTGGTGCCAGAACCCGGAAAGCCGCGCCCGCGCTCAGGATCTGTTATACGACGCGCGGCTGTGTCTCGAAGGATGCGACCTGTGCGCGCAAGCCGCGCCGGACGTCATTGAGCGCGCGCTAAACGGCCTGCTCATCCATCGCGAGAAACTGACCGACGCCCATTTTTCCATCCTGGCGCATTGCTGCCCCACACAGGCGTTAACCGTGTGCGGCGAAATAAAAAGCGTGGATGAGATCATGGCGACGGTACTGCGCGATAAACCTTTTTACGATCGCAGCGGCGGCGGTCTTACGCTTTCCGGCGGCGAACCGTTTATGCAGCCGGAACTGGCGGCAGAGCTGTTTAAAGCCAGCCATGACGCCGGTATTCATACTGCGGTTGAGACCTGTCTGCATGTCCCATGGAAATACATTGCGCCCTCACTGCCTTATATCGATCTGTTTCTGGCTGATTTGAAGCATGTCGCCGACGGGCCGTTTAAGCAGTGGACCGATGGCAGCGCCTCGCGGGTGCTGGAAAATCTCAGGAAACTCGCCGCCGCGGGCAAAAAAATGGTGATTCGCGTCCCGCTGATTCAGGGATTTAATGCCGATGAGGAGGCCATTAAAGCCATTACCGACTTTGCCGCCGACGAACTGCACGTCGGGGAAATTCATTTTCTGCCCTACCACACGCTGGGCATCAATAAATACCACTTACTCAGTCAACCCTATCATGCCCCGGATAAACCACTGGATGCGCCGGCGTTACTTGATTTTGCCCAGAAGTACGCCTGCCAAAAAGGTTTAACCGCGACCCTACGAGGATAATTATCATGACCCAACTGAAACTGGACACGCTCAGTGACCGCATTAAGGCGCACAAAACCGCGCTGGTACATATCGTGAAACCGCCGGTCTGTACCGAGCGCGCGCAGCATTATACCGAAATGTACCAGCAGCATCTGGATAAACCGATTCCGGTACGCCGTGCGCTGGCGCTGGCCCATCACCTGGCGGAACGCACTATCTGGATAAAACACGATGAACTGATCGTCGGCAACCAGGCAAGTGAAGTCCGCGCCGCGCCGATTTTCCCGGAATATACCGTCTCGTGGATTGAAAAAGAGATCGACGACCTGGCGGACCGGCCCGGCGCAGGTTTTTCCGTAAGTGAAGAAAACAAACGTATTCTGCACGACGTCTGTCCGTGGTGGCGCGGTCAAACCGTCCAGGATCGCTGCTACGGCATGTTTACCGATGAACAAAAAGGGCTTCTGGCGACTGGCATTATCAAAGCCGAAGGCAATATGACTTCCGGCGATGCGCACCTGGCGGTGAACTTCCCGCTGCTGCTGGAAAAAGGGCTTTATGGCCTGCGCGATAAAGTCGCCGAGCGCCGCTCACGCATCAACCTGACCGTGCTGGAAGATCTGCATGGCGAGCAGTTCCTGAAGGCGATTGATATTGTGCTGGACGCGGTAAGCCAGCATATCACGCGCTTTGCCGCGCTGGCGCGCCAGATGGCGGGCGAAGAGTCCCGTGAAAGCCGTCGTAAAGAGCTACTTACCATCGCCGAAAACTGCGAGGTGATCGCCCACCAACCGCCGCAGACCTTCTGGCAAGCACTGCAATTGTGCTACTTCATCCAACTGATTCTACAAATTGAGTCTAACGGTCACTCGGTGTCATTTGGTCGTATGGACCAGTATCTTTACCCCTATTATCGTCGCGATGTCGAACTAAACCAGACGCTGGATCGTGAGCACGCCATTGAACTGCTGCACAGCTGCTGGCTGAAACTGCTGGAAGTAAACAAGATCCGCTCCGGTTCGCACTCTAAAGCCTCCGCGGGCAGCCCGCTGTATCAAAACGTCACCATTGGCGGTCAGAAACTTATCAACGGTCAGCCAATGGATGCAGTGAATCCGCTGTCTTACGCCATTCTGGAGTCCTGTGGACGTCTGCGTTCTACCCAGCCCAACCTCAGTGTGCGTTATCACGCCGGAATGAGTAACGATTTCCTTGACGCCTGCGTCCAGGTCATCCGCTGCGGCTTTGGGATGCCGGCGTTTAACAATGATGAAATCGTCATCCCGGAATTTATCAAGTTGGGGATCGAACCGCAGGACGCTTACGATTATGCGGCGATCGGCTGTATCGAAACCGCCGTCGGCGGGAAATGGGGTTATCGCTGCACCGGCATGAGCTTTATTAACTTCGCCCGCGTCATGCTGGCGGCGCTGGAAGGCGGTCGCGACGCCACCAGCGGCAAGGTATTTCTGCCGCAGGAAAAGGCGCTCTCCGCAGGCAACTTTAACAATTTTGACGAAGTGATGGCCGCCTGGGATACCCAAATTCGCTACTACACGCGCAAATCGATTGAAATTGAGTATGTGGTCGACACCATGTTGGAAGAGAACGTCCACGATATCCTCTGCTCAGCGCTGGTAGATGACTGTATTGAGCGAGCGAAAAGTATCAAGCAAGGCGGCGCGAAATATGACTGGGTATCCGGTCTCCAGGTCGGTATCGCCAACCTGGGCAACAGCCTCGCCGCTGTGAAAAAACTGGTCTTCGAACAGGGCGTTATCGGTCAACAGCAGCTTGCCGCCGCGCTGGCCGATGACTTTGACGGGCTGACCCATGAGCAGCTGCGCCAGCGTCTGATTAACGGCGCGCCGAAGTACGGTAACGACGATGATACCGTCGATACGCTGCTGGCGCGCGCTTATCAGACCTATATTGATGAGCTGAAGCAATATCATAACCCGCGCTACGGTCGTGGCCCTGTCGGCGGCAACTATTACGCCGGTACGTCCTCTATCTCAGCAAACGTGCCATTTGGCGCCGCGACTATGGCTACCCCGGATGGTCGCAAAGCGCATACACCGCTGGCGGAAGGCGCAAGCCCTGCATCAGGTACGGATCATCTCGGCCCGACGGCGGTGATTGGTTCCGTAGGCAAATTACCTACCGGTTCCATTCTCGGCGGCGTGCTGCTCAACCAGAAACTGAACCCAACGACGCTGGAAAACGAATCCGACAAACAGAAACTGATGGTTCTGCTACGGACGTTCTTTGAGGTGCATAAAGGCTGGCATATTCAGTACAACATCGTGTCACGCGAAACGCTGTTGGATGCGAAAAAACATCCAGACCAGTACCGCGATCTGGTCGTGCGTGTGGCAGGCTACTCCGCCTTCTTCACCGCGCTGTCGCCGGATGCGCAGGACGATATCATCGCCCGTACCGAACATATGCTGTAATTTACCCTGGCGCCATCGGCAATATGTCCGAACTGCCTGATGGCGCTACGTTTAACAGGCCTACGCAGGCCTGTTAATCAGAAGGGATCGGTGCCGTCAAGCACGGCCTGAATGACGTTGAGCGCGCCTTGATGGTTATTATCATCAGTGTGATAACGTGAAAGCGCTTTGATATTGTCTGCGGCATTGCCCATGGCAAAAGAGTAATGCGCCATTTTCAACATTTCCGCATCATTACCGCTGTCGCCAATGGCGACGACATTCTGTGGCGACCTGTTCCAGCGCTTTAACAGACGACTGATGCCATTCGCTTTATGCAGTCCCGGGATAATCAGGTCGATAAAACCGAAGCCGCTGGTGACGGGCTTCATGATGCCATCCAGAGATACGTGCAGTTTGTCGATAACCAGCGGAATTTGTTCATCGGGCAAATTCAGGGAGAACTTAAACAGGATATCGTCAATGTCGTGATAATCGTTTACCGGCTGCAGGCGGTGATAATGTTTGGCCATCAGCGCCACGAAAGTCTCGGGAGCGTTTTTGCTGACATAAGCGCTTTTCAGACCGCAGGCGACGAAGTTAAGCTGCTTATCCTTCAGCAGTTCGCCAATCACAATCCGCGATTCATGCCGGGTTAGCTCCCCGTGAAACAACTGCTTGCCATGTTCATACACCAGCGCGCCATTTTCTGCGACAAAGGAAATTTCGTCTTTCAGCTCGGGGAAGAAGGAGATCAACTGATAGTACTGATTACCGCTGGCGACCACAAATTCGATATTACGTTTTTTCAGTTCCTGGTATTGCGCCATGAAGCGTACACGATCGTACTGCTTGGCATCGTCGAGAAAAGTGCCGTCCATATCTGTAACGACAACGTTAACGGTCATACTTAAGCTCCTGGCTGTAACTGCGACCAGAAACATTTTAATAACAATGTGAGCAGAACCACAAATTTATTTCGAATGAAAAGTGGCTGAACGAAAGGAATAGCCGCATAAGACATTAAGGCGTCCTGGCCACCTTACGTTTTCCTCTCGCTTCTCTCCTTGTGCGCTCCTGCAATATTTTAAACTTGCATTAACCTTATTTTAACTTAAAGTATCAGATGTAACTAATTTTACTTTCGAACGAAAGATGATGAGGTTGATATGACGACTCCTTTTACCCACGAAACGCTGCCCGCCGACCCAAAAGCGGCCATTCGTCAGATGAAGCAGGCGCTACGCGCGCAAATCGGCGACGTACAGGCGGTGTTCGACCGTTTGAGCGCCACCATAGCAGCCCGGGTGGCGGAAATTAACGATCTGAAGGCGCAGGGGCAGCCGGTATGGCCAATTATCCCTTTTAGCGAACTGGCGATGGGCAACATTAGCGATGCCACCCGCGCCGAGGTTAAGCGCCGCGGGTGCGCGGTGATTAAAGGTCATTTTCCACGCGAACAGGCGCTGGCATGGGACCAGTCGATGCTCGATTATCTGGACAAGAACCATTTTGACGAGGTGTATAAAGGACCGGGGGATAATTTTTTCGGTACGCTGAGCGCCTCCCGGCCTGAAATCTATCCTGTCTACTGGTCGCAGGCGCAAATGCAGGCCCGCCAAAGTGAAGAGATGGCGCTGGCGCAGTCGTTCCTCAACCGTCTATGGCAGGTAGAGCACGACGGCAAGCGATGGTTTAATCCGGATATCAGCATTATTTACCCGGATCGCATCCGCCGCCGCCCGCCGGGCACCACATCCAAAGGACTGGGGGCGCATACCGACTCCGGCGCGCTGGAACGCTGGCTGCTGCCAGCCTATCAGCAGGTATTCGCCAGCGTGTTTAACGGCAACGTCGAGCAGTACGATCCGTGGAATGCGGCGCACCGTACCGACGTTGAAGAGTACACGGTGGATAACACCACAAAATGCTCGGTATTTCGCACCTTCCAGGGCTGGACCGCGCTCTCCGATATGCTGCCCGGTCAGGGGTTGCTTCATGTCGTCCCTATCCCGGAGGCGATGGCGTATATTCTGCTGCGCCCGCTGCTGGATGATGTCCCGGAAGATGAATTATGCGGCGTCGCGCCGGGCCGGGTGCTGCCGATTTCTGAACAGTGGCATCCTTTACTGATGGCGGCGTTAACCAGCATTCCGCCGCTGGAAGCCGGGGATTCCGTGTGGTGGCATTGCGATGTCATCCACTCCGTCGCCCCCGTCGAAAATCAGCAGGGCTGGGGCAATGTGATGTACATTCCTGCCGCGCCAATGTGTGAGAAAAATCTGGCCTATGCGCGTAAGGTGAAAGCGGCGCTGGAGACAGGCGCATCACCGGGCGATTTCCCGCGCGAGGACTATGAAACCACCTGGGAAGGGCGCTTCACGCTGCGCGATCTGAATATTCACGGTAAACGGGCATTAGGTATAGATGTTTGACGGTCGTACCGCCCTGCCCGCTTAACTGCGGTGCGCCCTTTGTCTGGGCGCACCCGTCTTACCGGACCTACGCGCCAGGATACGTAGGCCCGGTAAACACAACGCCACCGGGCGTCAGTGTTTAGCTTTCAATCCCTTTACTACGCAAATAATCGTCGTAGTTGCCGCTGAAGTCCACCACGCGCTCCGGCGTAATTTCAGGAACTGAAAAAGCGCGGCATTGAGTTCGTTGTCGCCAGCGGTAATCAGTATTACCAGCTTATTTCGTTCTTTCCTGAGCTAAAGGATGCGATCTCTTTTGTCGCGGAAAACGGCGCACTGGTTTACGAACATGGCAAGCAACTGTTCCACGGCGAACTGACCCGACATGAATCGCGGATTATTATTGGCGAGTTGCTGAAAGATAAGCAACTTAATTTTGTCGCCTGCGGTCTGCAAAGTGCATATGTCAGCGAAAATGCGCCAGAAGCATTCGTTACCCTGATGGCAAAACACTACCATCGCCTGAAACCCGTAAAAGATTATCAGGAGATTGATGACGTACTGTTCAAGTTTTCGCTCAACCTACCGGATGAACAAATCCCGTTAGTGATCGACAAACTACACGTTACGCTCGATGGCATTATGAAGCCCGTCACCAGCGGCTTCGGTTTTATCGATCTGATTATTCCCGGCCTGCATAAAGCAAACGGTATTTCGCGGTTACTGAAACGCTGGGATCTGCCGCCACAAAATATGGTAGCGATTGGCGACAGCGGCAATGACGCAGAGATGCTAAAAATGGCGCATTATTCCTTTGCGATGGACAATGCCGCAGAAAACATTAAACAAATCGCCCGTTACGCTACCGATAATAATAAGCATGAAGGCGCACTGAATGTGATTCAGGCGGTGCTGGAAAATAAAGTGCCGTTTACACTTTAACGAGAGTCGGGGCAATTACCCCGATTTCTCAATGAGCATTACACTCATCTTCTTCAATCAGTTCAACCACTAATGTGGTTCCAGGCCCCTGTAAGTAATATTCATCGTCAAGGGGATCGCGCAGTTTCATAAATGTCGTTTTACCGACTTGCATGGTATGCCCGGCAGCCATTTCTGCTCCACTTTCAAGCAGGTAACGCAGAACATTATTGAAAATATCAGAATATTTTTGCCCTTCGTGATGACCTTGTGCGTGTGCTGCGAAATCTGGTAGCCCAAAGCAATCAGCACCATAGGTACGCATCCATACGCCTTCGATATCCTCAACTTCATATTTCACAAATCCACAAAATAGAGAGGTCAGCGGGAAACCTTCACGCAACATTTCCAGACTATGCTTACCCAACTCCTGAGACTTAAATACCCCCGCAGGTAATGAAGTGTGAGCCGATTCATTTAATACAGCGACAGCCCCCATGTTACTTAATGCACCTGCAACCACAGCCAACGCAACATATTGCTCTAAAGGTGAAGTATCATACCCCTTATAATATAAAATAATATTTGCACTGGTTGCCCGTACTTGCTCTTTTACTTCCTGGGGATAATGAGCTGGCGCGACGCATTGTTCGATTGATTCCTGAGGGTAAGGCGTTTTAAATCCAACCATCGATATTACATGCTTACCCCATCCTGCTAAACCAAAAAAATCCAGTTCAGGGACAAGTTCACACGTTGCCTGTTTCATACTGGAATGATAATTACGCAACAAGCGGGTGAGTTCTTTTGAATTATTTTCCGGGAGAGTATCAAATACAACAACTAAACTTAGTGGGTTATCAACTTCAGCATTCGCTACTAAAACACCTTGTATATTAGATGAGTTTTTTTCTTTACGGCCAAAAAAGCGTTCCAAAATGCTCATATTTATTCCTTTTGTTGAACAATAAAGGAATATAAAATAGCACTTGAATTCTTATAAAGAAAATAACATTACAATATGTTTACCACAAAATATATTCGCAATTTTTATGATAGATCCTCTTCTTTCATTTAATTTTAAAATAGAATATTAAGAGCCTATCCCACCAGGCGTTATTGGCGCAGCCAGTTTGGACACGGACAGCGCGCAAAAACCGGAGCGTACACGTAGTACGTGAGGTTTGACTCGCTACGCTCGCCCTTCGGGCCGCCGCTAGCGGCGTTCAAAACGCTAACGCGTTTTGGCGAGCACTGCCCAGGTCCAAAATGGCAAGTAAAATAGCCCTAATGGGATAGGCTCTAAGAGTATATATAATTTTCACATTGCATTCGGAAAAAATAAAAATTACCTTGTTAACATTCTGTAACCCCGACGCTATCGGGGTTACAGACAATAACTTACTCGATCCCTTTACTACGCAAATAATCGTCGTAGTTGCCGCTGAAGTCCACCACGCGCTCCGGCGTAATTTCAATGACGCGGGTTGCCAGCGAGCTGACGAACTCACGGTCGTGCGAAACAAAGATCAGCGTGCCCTGATACAGTTCCAGCGCCATATTCAGCGATTCGATCGACTCCATATCCAGGTGGTTAGTCGGTTCGTCCATGATCAGGATATTCGGCTTTTGCATCATCAGTTTGCCGAACAGCATACGGCCCTTCTCGCCACCGGAGAGGACTTTGGCAGGCTTTTTGATATCATCCTGGCTAAATAGCAGGCGGCCCAGAATACTGCGCACTGCCTGCTCGTCGTCGCCTTCCTGTTTCCACTGACTCATCCATTCAAACACCGTCAGGTCATTTTCGAATTCATATTCGTGGTCCTGCGCGTAGTAACCAATACGCGCGTTTTCCGACCATTTAACGGTGCCGTGATCGGCGTCCAGATCGCCAACCAGCGTCTTCAGCAGCGTAGATTTACCCACGCCATTGGTGCCGAGTACCGCCAGCTTCTCGCCGACTTCGAGCAGCAAATTGACATTTTTAAACAGCGGACCGTTATCAAAACCTTTCGTCAGCGCCTCCACTTCCAGAGCGTTACGGAACAGTTTTTTATCCTGCTCAAAACGGATGAACGGGTTCTGACGGCTGGAGGCTTTCACCTCTTCCAGCTTGATTTTATCAATCTGCCGCGCGCGCGACGTTGCCTGACGCGATTTAGAGGCATTGGCGCTAAAACGGCTAACAAAAGATTGCAGCTCGGCAATTTGCGCTTTTTTCTTCGCATTATCGGCCAACAGACGTTCACGCGCCTGGGTCGCCGCCGTCATATACTCATCATAGTTACCCGGATAGACGCGCAAGTCGCCATAATCCAGATCCGCCATATGCGTACAAACCATGTTCAGGAAGTGACGGTCGTGCGAAATGATGATCATCGTGCTGTCGCGCTCGTTCAGCACCTGCTCCAGCCAACGGATAGTATCAATATCCAGGTTGTTGGTCGGTTCGTCGAGCAACAGGATGTCCGGATTAGAGAATAACGCCTGCGCCAGCAGCACACGTAATTTCCAGCCTGGCGCGACTTCACTCATCAGACCGTAATGCTGCTCCAGCGGGATGCCCACCCCCAACAGCAGTTCGCCCGCGCGCGCCTCAGCGGAATAACCGTCCATCTCGCCGTATTTTACTTCCAGATCGGCGACTTTATAGCCGTCTTCTTCGCTCATTTCCGGCAAGGCGTAGATACGGTCGCGCTCCTGCTTGACTTCCCACAGTTCGCCATGCCCCATAATGACAGTATCAAGTACGGTGAATGTTTCAAAAGCGAACTGGTCCTGACGCAGCTTACCGATGCGCTCATTCGGATCGAGGGAAACATTGCCCAGCGTCGGCTCCAGGTCGCCGCCGAGGATTTTCATAAAAGTGGACTTTCCGCTACCGTTGGCGCCGATCAGGCCGTAACGGTTGCCGCCGCCAAATTTGACGGAAATGTTTTCGAACAGCGGCTTACTGCCGAACTGCATGGTAACGTTGCTGGAAACTAACACAGGCTTATCCTGAAAAAAGATGTGACAAACCGCTTATTATGCCACAAGTCTGAAATAAGATCGCGCCCTGTACAAAGGGCTACACTGAACCGTAAGGGAAAAAAACGTGATTTCGTACACATCTGAATTCCCTGTTTACTGGAATGCACCTATAATGCGCTCCCAACATGACAGAATTCTCAACCTACTAGCCTGCTTGGCACAGAATCTCGCATAACATGAATATGAAATTAACAACGCTTTTCGCGGCGGCTTTCGCTGTAGTTGGTTTTTGTAAAACAGCCTCAGCAGTCACTTACCCGCTGCCTACCGATGGTAGCCGTTTAATTGGGCAAAATCAGGTCATCACCGTTCCGGAGGGCAATACCCAGCCGCTGGAGTATTTTGCCGCGGAGTACCAGATGGGGCTCTCCAACATGCTGGAAGCCAACCCTGGCGTGGATACCTTCCTGCCGAAGGGCGGTACCGTGCTGAATATTCCGCAGCAGCTGATCCTGCCGGATACCGTACACGAAGGCATTATCATCAATAGCGCGGAAATGCGCCTCTATTACTACCCGAAAGGCACAAACACCGTTATCGTCCTGCCGATTGGGATCGGTCAGTTAGGTAAAGACACGCCTATCAACTGGACGACCAAAGTTGAACGTAAAAAAGCCGGTCCGACCTGGACGCCTACGGCAAAAATGCACGCTGAATATCGCGCCGCCGGCGAGCCGCTGCCTGCCGTCGTGCCTGCGGGCCCGGATAACCCGATGGGCCTGTACGCGCTGTACATCGGTCGCCTGTATGCTATTCACGGCACCAACGCCAACTTCGGCATCGGGCTTCGCGTGAGCCACGGCTGCGTACGTCTGCGCAACGACGATATCAAATTCCTGTTTGAAAATGTGCCGGTCGGTACCCGCGTGCAGTTTATCGATGAACCGGTAAAAGCCACCACCGAGCCGGACGGTAGCCGTTACATTGAGGTGCATAACCCGCTGTCAACGACGGAAGCGCAGTTTGAAGGTAAGGAAGCGGTGCCGATCACGCTTAATAAGAGTATCCTGGCCGTCACCAACGAGCCTGACGTTGATCAGACCGTCGTACAACAGGCAGTTCAGGATCGTTCCGGGATGCCGGTTCGTCTGAACTGACAGACTCTGCCTGCGAAGCCCGATAGATACTATCGGGCTTCTCTTACGGCATCAGTTGCAATAATCCATATCCCACCAGCGCCGCCCATGCCAGCATCGGCAGCGAATAGAAATGAAATCGCCACCAGATTCGGCGATCGTTCGCCATCCGTAAAGCAATAAGATTTGCCAGCGACCCCGGCAGCAGACCAAACCCGCCGATATTCACCGCCCACGCCAGCAGCGTCGAGGCCGGTACATAGTTCAGCAGGAGAATGGTACTGGGCACATTACTGATAATCTGCGACAGGCCGATAGCGGTTAGCCAAAGCCCCAGGTGAGACAGTGCGCCAACCTGGTTGAAAACGCCCTGCAACGCCGGCAATTGCGTTAGCAGATGGACATCAATAAACATCGCCATAAATACCAGCAGCAGCGTCCAGTCCACGCTGACTATCACCCTGCGCGCCAGCACAATAAACCCAGCCGCCACCAACACCAGTCCCCATAACTCTTGCCTGAGCTCCAGCGCGGTAAGAAAAACGACATATAATGCCAGGCAACTCCACACCAGACGGGGCTGCCACTGCGGCGAACGCGTACCGGTATGATACTGTAACGCCCTACCCGGAAAACAAAACCAGCACAGGAGCAGTAACGTCAGCATCATCATGACGGCAAGCGGCGCCATTTGCCCGCTAAATTCAGCAAAGGTTAAGCCGGAGCGTCCCCACAACAGAATATTTTGCGGATTACCGACAGGCGTCAGCAGCGAACCGGCGTTCACCGCCAACGCTTCAAAAATAATCAATCGGTTGACCGGAATCGCGCACAGTTTTTTTAACGTTATCGTCAGCGGCACAACGATAAACAGCGCGACATCGTTTGTCAGAAAGGTCGACAGCGCCGCCGCAGCCAGCACCAGGAACATCGCCAGTTGCCGCTCGGTATGAAATCGGCGCGTCATCTTGCGTCCCAGCACATCAAAATAGCCGCTCAGCTCAACGCCTTTAGTGAGCAACATTAACCCACTGAGGGTAATAATGGTGTGCCAGTCAATCGCGCCAGGCCAGGCGCGGGGCGCAAAAGGAACAAACAGGCTTAACGCCATCCCCACAATGATCAACAACTGAAAAAAACGGTCACGCCGCAGCGCCCGTAAAAAGGCCAGACTCATTCTGCAGATGTTCCATGCTGTTGCGTGAAGGCCAAAAAGGCATCCAATGTCTCCTGGCTGACATGGTGTTCCATCCCTTCCGCATCACGACGCGCGATCTCCGGACTTACGCCTAATACCAGTAAAAAATTTTCGACAATTTGGTGCCGCTCGCGGCTTTCCTGCGCCAGCTTCTCCCCTTCCGGCGTCAGAAAAACGCCGCGCCAGGGGATCATTTGAATAAATCCTAACGATGCCAGGCGCTTAAGCATTTTGGCCACAGTCGGCTGGGAGACGCCGAGCCGCGCCGCCATATCCACCTGACGCGCTTCCCCTACCTCAATAATTAAATCGGAAATCAGCTCAACGTAGTCGTCTATCAACTCACGGCGATGCGCCTCTCTGACCTGACGAAATCCTTCAACGTGTTCTTCTACGTTCACCAATTGCGTCACTTTTTTTGTTGTTGGCGTACCTGCGCGACGACCCATTTTGCTTCCTCGTTTCTGTGACGCGTTAACGCGTCAGCTGACAGAGCGCTCATTGTAAACCAGAGTTGTCTGGGCACAAAAAATTAACGTTTTAGCAATAGCTATAAAACATAGCCTGTGCTATATCTGTATGTAATGCAGACATCCCTCACGGATCGATGGGATAGAAACATCAGGAGGTTTATATGAACGAATTTAAGAGGTGTATACGCGTGTTCAGTCACTCTCCCTTTAAAGTCCGGTTAATGCTGCTCTCTATGTTGTGCGATATGATCAACGGCAAACCGGAGCAGGATAACCCTTCCACGAAATAACGCGGCGGTGCGGTACGCCGCTTTATTTTGCATCCTCAACGGAAATGGCGCCCATTTCCCCTGTTTTTTTGTGGTTTTGCTATTCTCTTCGCAAAACATTTTCTTTCCGGCGGTTGACCTTCTTACCCGCACGCTCTATCTTCTGGCAGCCCTGAATATTTTGCGACTCGCCGTTGCGAACCCAATACCTTTTTTACGCATAATCAGGCAGGTAATGACCCTTCGCGCCAGGGTTAGCACATGGCGTTTTTGCAATAGTGGCATATGAATTCAACCCTTATCGATTCACTTCTGGCCCGTCGTCGGGCTGTAAGCCCGTGGGCGGGCCTCTACTTTTTACAGTCGCTGCTGATTAACCTCGCGCTCGGCTACCCCTTTAGCCTGCTTTATACCGCGGCGTTTACCTGCCTGTTGCTGTTGCTCTGGCGCTACCTGCCCCGCGGACAAAAAGCGCTGCTCGGCATCTGTTCGCTGGTAGCCGCTTGCTATTTTCCCTTTGGCCAGGCTTACGGCGCGCCGAACTTTAATACGCTGCTGGCGCTGCACTCCACCAATATGGAAGAGTCGAGCGAAATCCTGACCATCTTCCCGTGGTATAGCTACCTGACCGGACTTTTTATTTTTGCGCTGGGTATTATTGCGCTTCGCCGCCGAAAAGAAGAGGCCAGGCCGCGCTGGAATAGCCTCGACAGCCTGTGCCTGCTGATTAGCGTCGCGGCATTTTTCGTCGCGCCGGTACAAAATCTGGCGTGGGGCGGCGTTTTTAAGGTTATTGATACCGGCTATCCGGTTTTTCGCTTCGCCAAAGACGTTATCGTCAATAACAACGAAGTCATTGAAGAGCAGCACCGTATGGCGCAGCTATCCGGCATAAAAGATAGCTGGACGGTTACTGCGGTGAAACCCAGATATCACATCTATGTCGTGGTGATTGGTGAAAGCGCGCGACGGGATGCCATGGGCGCTTTCGGCGGCCACTGGGATAATACCCCCTTCGCCAGCCATGTGAATGGCGACTTCTTTATGGATTACATCGCCGCCAGCGGCTCAACGCAAAAATCGCTCGGTTTAACGCTCAATCGCGTGGTGGATAACAAACCACAGTATCAGGATAATTTCGTCACGCTGGCTAACCGCGCCGGTTTTCAGACATGGTGGTTTTCCAATCAGGGGCAAATCGGCGAATACGACACGGCCATCGCCAGTATCGCCAAACGCGCCGATGAAGCGCATTTCCTGAAAAACGGCGATTTTGAAGCGGATAAAAATACTCGCGACGAAGCGCTGTTAACCATGACGGCGCAGGTATTGGCGACAGAACGCACGCAACCGCAGTTGATTGTGTTGCATTTAATGGGGTCGCATCCCCAGGCCTGCGACCGTACTCAGGGAAAATACGCGACGTTTGTCCAGTCGAAAGAGACGTCTTGTTATTTATACACCATGACGCAAACCGACGATTTGCTCCGTCAGCTCTATACTCAGCTTCGTCATAGCGGCGACAGTTTTTCGCTCGTCTATTTCTCCGATCACGGGCTGGCGTTTAAAGAGCGCGGCAAAGCGGTACAGTACCTGGCGCATGACGACAAATTCCAGCAAAACTTCCAGGTGCCGTTTATGGTGCTATCCAGCGACAGTAAAGCGCATCGGATCATTAAAGCTCGCCGTTCCGCGAACGATTTCCTGAGTTTTTTCTCGCAATGGACAGGAATTAGCGCTAAAGAGATCAAAAATCGCTATCGATTTATTTCGGAACAGAAAGCCGGGCCCGTTTATATCACCAATTTCAAATTACAGAAAGTGGACTATAACCATCTGGGCAGCGATATTTTTTCACTAAAATAATGCACGTTTCAGGCAAAAAAAATCCGCCCCGAAAGGCGGATTTTTCATTTTCACCGACGTGATTAGAAGCGGTAACCTACGCCAGCAATCCAGGTGCCAACGTCAACGCTACGAATACGGCTCTGCTCGTAAGAGAAGTCCAGAGCAACATTTTCCATCGGGTTGAATTGCAGACCAGCGCCATAGGAGAAGCCATAATCGCTGGTGTCATGTTTGTAGGTTGGGTAATCGGTCGTCTGGAATTTACCGTAACCCACACCGACTACACCGTAGATGCTTGCCCAATCGTTCAGACGGTAAGCCGGGCCGGCAGTGATGCCGTAGTACTGACCTTTGTTGTAATCGCCCGCACCGTTAGTACGATCTTTTTCGGTGTAGGTGAAGGAACCGATTACGCCCAGCGGGTTGTCGTCCTGCTCGTAACGATACTTCAGGTTGAAACCGCTCATTTTATTCGCTACGCCCTGCGCGTCGCTCTGAGCGTAACCACCGGTAACGGTAGAAGTAGCAGCTACTGCAGTACCTGCGGAAAAAGCCAGAACAGCGGCCAGTGCTGAAAGACATGCAATTTTTTTCATAACCACCTCAAATGTGCTTCAAGTAAGTCCTAAGTTTTAAATATATCAAAAATTAATGGGAAACTCTTTGCGATTCACGGTGTCTAAGGGCGCCTTTCATGTAACAGAACGTTTCCATATCGCGCTATCTTATTCAATTAACATCACTTTTCCGGCTTATTGCACCAATAATGCGCGTGCGGCGCGATACATTCATCCAGATTATTCCTAAACTAACAGTCTATTTATCCATCAATTTAAGTTCATTTTATGGAATCCTGGAAATTTTTTTTCAACGAACCCTCAACCGCCGCGGGGAATTTCCATTACACTGCCACCTTTACTCGTACTGACATTTTTTGACAGGAGAAAGGATGCCGGGGTCAACACGTAAACTACCAGTCTGGTTGCCCATTTTGGTTTTGCTCATTGCCATGTCCTCTATTCAGAGTGGCGCTTCACTGGCGAAATCGTTATTTCCTCTTGTCGGCGCGCCGGGCGTAACGGCGCTTCGTCTGGCGTTGGGAACGCTTATCCTTATCGCCTTTTTCAAACCCTGGCGTTTGCGTTTTGCCAAAGAGCAGCGGCTGCCTTTATTGTTTTATGGTCTGTCGCTGGGCGGGATGAACTATCTATTCTATCTGTCGATTCAGACGGTGCCGTTGGGTATTGCGGTCGCGCTGGAATTTACCGGTCCTCTGGCGGTCGCGCTGTTTTCATCCCGGCGGCCGGTAGATTTTATTTGGGTCGTACTGGCTGTGCTTGGGCTCTGGTTCCTGCTGCCATTAGGACAAGATATGTCTCACGTCGATCTTACCGGGGCCGCGTTGGCGCTCGGCGCTGGCGCCTGTTGGGCTGTCTATATTCTTACCGGCCAGCGAGCAGGCGCGGAACATGGTCCGGCCACGGTGGCGGTAGGCTCGCTGATTGCCGCCATCATTTTCGTGCCGATTGGCGCAGTTCAGGCTGGCGACGCGCTATGGCACTGGTCGATTCTTCCCTTAGGGTTAGCGGTCGCTGTGCTTTCTACGGCGCTGCCTTATTCACTGGAAATGATTGCGCTGACGCGCCTGCCAACCCGCACCTTCGGTACGCTGATGAGCATGGAACCCGCGCTGGCCGCCGTTTCCGGGATGATTTTTCTGGGCGAAACGCTTACGGGCATACAAATCCTGGCCCTGTGCGCCATCATTGCCGCCTCAATGGGTTCTACCCTAACGATTCGACGCGAACCGCAAATTAAACAAGTTGACGTAAAATAGTTTCTTATTCTGCATGATGTGCATAATCATGCAGAATATCACCTCGTTATTCACCTTTTATTATTGCGCTATTACTTCGTCATTTTTTGTCATATTTTTTCTCATTTTTTACATTAAAATGAGAATTATTACCCACCAAACAGCAAACTCGTCTAACCAATTGATTTTTAATCAAAATAAATATTAAATCTTGTCTGTACTATTAAAGTGATAGGTAAATTCAAAAAAGCAAAGTTAAAAACCGGTGCTATACTTATTTTCGTTAATTACCTGGGACACAAACATCAAGAGGATATGAGATTATGAGTACCGCTAAACTGGTAAAAACAAAAGCGTCTAATCTGCTTTATACCCGTAACGATGTATCAGAGAGCGATAAAAAAGCGACGGTTGAGTTGCTTAATCGTCAGGTGATCCAGTTCATTGACCTGTCGCTGATCACGAAACAGGCCCACTGGAACATGCGCGGTGCTAACTTTATTGCCGTTCATGAGATGCTGGATGGCTTCCGTACCGCACTGACCGATCATCTGGATACTATGGCCGAGCGCGCCGTACAGCTTGGCGGTGTGGCGTTAGGCACCACGCAAGTTATCAACAGCAAAACTCCACTGAAAAGCTATCCGCTCGACATCCATAACGTGCAGGATCACTTAAAAGAACTGGCCGATCGCTACGCTGTTGTCGCTAATGATGTTCGCAAAGCTATTGGTGAAGCCAAAGATGAAGACACTGCCGATATCTTTACCGCCGCATCACGCGACCTCGATAAATTCCTGTGGTTTATCGAATCCAACATCGAATAAATCTATCTCTACCCTGAATACTTCGAGTTGCAGGAAGGTACAAACGCAGCGAATCCGCAGAAGCCTGACTTCCGTCGGTCACTGAAGCGAACGCACCTGCAACTTGATGTACACAGGTATATAAGTCATCCCTATACCCCTGCCTGGCACAGGGGTTTTGCACTTAAATAGTGCACACGTCTTGTACTCCCCTCCGACAAAAGTGAATTATTTGTAATAATTACATCACACAATCGTTAATTAAAGATTGTTTTAACAACGATTTTTACGCTAAATAGACCCTGTATCTCTACTTTGTTATTCATGCACTAAATCAGTGCCCCAAAACGGTGCGGCATACTGGTTTTGCCCGACTTATTGTGCACAGGAATGTTTCACGCTTCTGTTAAAACAATGAGTTACATAATTGGCATGATTTTTTCATTACGCTACATGTTCTCGCAGGGGATCGCCCCGTGGATAGAAAAGGAAATGCTATGAAGTCTCTATTAAAAGTTTCACTGGCTGCACTTACCCTGGCTTTTGCGGTGTCTTCGCACGCTGCGGATAAGAAACTCGTTGTGGCAACCGATACGGCGTTCGTTCCGTTTGAATTTAAACAGGGCGACAAATACGTCGGTTTTGATGTTGATCTGTGGGACGCTATCGCGAAAGAACTGAAGCTGGACTACACCCTGAAACCGATGGATTTCAGCGGCATTATTCCGGCATTACAAACCAAAAATATCGATCTGGCGCTGGCGGGTATTACGATTACGGACGAGCGTAAAAAAGCGATCGACTTTTCCGATGGCTATTACAAAAGCGGTCTGCTCGTGATGGTGAAAGCCAACAATAACGATATTAAAAGCGTTAAAGACCTCGATGGCAAAGTCGTTGCCGTGAAGAGCGGAACCGGGTCGGTGGATTACGCGAAAGCGAATATCAAAACCAAAGACCTGCGTCAGTTCCCGAACATTGATAACGCGTACATGGAATTAGGCACCAACCGCGCAGACGCCGTTCTGCACGATACGCCGAACATCCTGTACTTTATCAAAACCGCAGGCAACGGCCAGTTCAAGGCGGTAGGCGAATCGCTGGAAGCACAGCAATACGGAGTTGCCTTCCCGAAAGGCAGCGATGAACTGCGCGAGAAAGTCAACGGCGCGCTGAAAACGCTGCGTGAGAATGGCACCTATAACGAAATCTACAAAAAATGGTTCGGTACAGAACCTAAATAAAACGACCTGATGTTGGCTTGTGGCCCGGTAGTGAGGACGCTCACCGGGCCTACAGCTCTTTCCGTGACGGATAAGACACTTTCCGCCATTTCCGCGCCGGATAGAGCATTTGACTATTTACACCACGGTAACAGGAACGACATATGCAGTTTGACTGGAGCGCCATCTGGCCCGCCATTCCGCTTTTGCTTGAGGGCGCTAAAATGACCCTGTGGATCTCGGTCCTCGGTCTGGCTGGCGGCCTGGTTATTGGACTGGCGGCAGGTTTTGCCCGTACGTTTGGCGGCTGGTTCGCCAACCACATCGCCCTGGTTTTCATTGAAATTATTCGCGGCACGCCCATCGTTGTCCAGGTCATGTTTATCTACTTTGCCCTGCCGATGGCATTTAATGATTTGCGTATTGATCCGTTCAGCGCAGCGGTCGTGACAATTATGATTAACTCCGGCGCTTATATCGCGGAAATTACTCGCGGCGCAGTACTATCCATTCACAAAGGTTTTCGCGAAGCGGGTCTGGCGCTGGGCCTTTCTCGCCGGGAAACCATCCGCCATGTTATTTTACCGCTTGCTCTGCGCCGTATGCTGCCGCCGCTGGGCAATCAGTGGATCATTAGCATCAAAGACACCTCGTTGTTTATTGTTATCGGCGTAGCCGAGCTGACCCGTCAGGGCCAGGAAATTATTGCCGGTAACTTTCGCGCCCTGGAAATCTGGAGCGCCGTGGCCGTCTTCTATTTGATCATTACGCTGGTGCTGAGCTTTATTTTGCGTCGTCTTGAAAGAAGGATGAAAATCCTGTGATTGAATTTAAAAACGTCTCCAAGCACTTTGGCCCCACCCAGGTGCTACATAACATTGATTTAAACATCCGTCAGGGCGAAGTGGTTGTGATTATCGGCCCTTCCGGTTCGGGTAAATCCACGTTATTACGCTGTATCAATAAACTGGAAGAGATCACCTCCGGCGATCTGATTGTCGATGGTCTGAAAGTCAACGATCCTAAAGTAGACGAACGGCTGATTCGCCAGGAAGCCGGCATGGTGTTTCAACAGTTTTATCTGTTCCCGCATCTGACCGCGCTCGAAAACGTGATGTTCGGTCCTCTGCGCGTGCGCGGCGTAAAGAAAGAAGAAGCGGAAAAACAGGCGAAAGCTCTGTTAGCGAAAGTTGGACTGGCGGAACGGGCGCACCACTACCCCTCCGAGCTTTCCGGCGGTCAACAACAGCGCGTCGCCATTGCCCGAGCGCTGGCCGTGAAGCCGAAAATGATGCTCTTTGACGAGCCAACCTCCGCTCTGGACCCTGAACTGCGCCATGAAGTGCTGAAAGTCATGCAGGATCTGGCGGAAGAAGGCATGACCATGGTCATTGTCACTCACGAAATCGGCTTTGCCGAAAAAGTCGCCTCACGGCTGATTTTTATCGATAAAGGCCGTATTGCCGAAGATGGCAGTCCGCAGGCGTTGATCGAAAACCCGCCAAGCCCACGTTTACAGGAATTTTTACAGCACGTCTCCTGAGATATCGCCCTTCCAGCCCTGCGGCAGGAAGGGCATCATGGAATAGTCCCATTTCATTTTCCCTCCCCTGCGCCATCTATACTTAGTGTTTTGCGTCTCTTTTCTCACTGGAGGAGTCATGCGGTGGACCCTGTTCATCCTTTTTTGTCTACTGGGCGCACCTGCCCATGCGGTCGCCATACCCGGCGTGACCACGGGGACATCAACCAGCCAGCAAGCAGCGCCAGAGCCCAGTCCTGAACAAAAAAAAGCGGCCTATGCGGCCCTGGCTGACGTACTGGAGAACGAGGCTTCACGTAACGAATTGATAGCGCAACTCCGCGAAGCCTCAACCACGCCGCCGACCGAGCCAGCGCCAGCGCTTGCGCCGCCTGCGGCCAAAGATGAGAAAACGGTACTGGAGAACGTCACCACCGTTACCCGTCAGTACGGCGATGCTTTCGCTACCCGTTTCGCCCAGCTTTATCGCAACATCACCGATGCGCCGCACAAGCCGTTTAACTCGCAAACCTTCACCAACGCGTTAACCCACTTTTTATTTCTGGCCGTCGCGGTATTTGGTTTTTATAGCGTGATACGGCTTTGCGCCCTGCCGTTATATCGAAAAATGGGCCTGTGGGCACGCAAGAAAAACCGTGAACGCAGCAACTGGTTACAGCTCCCGGCGATGATCGTCGGCGCGTTTATTATCGACCTCCTGCTACTGGCGCTCACCTTATTTATCGGTCAGATGCTCAGTGATAATTTCCATGCGGGAAGTCGAACTATCGCTTTTCAGCAAAGCCTGTTCCTGAATGCCTTCGCGCTAATAGAGTTCTTTAAAGCGATTCTGCGGCTTATTTTTTGCCCTAATGTACCGGAATTACGCCCATTCGCGATTCAGGATGCGACAGCGCGTTACTGGAATCGCCGTATGAGTTCCCTTAGCAGTTTGATTGGCTACGGGCTAATTGTTGCCGTTCCGATTATTTCCAACCAGGTGAATGTTCAGGTTGGCGCGATGGCTAATGTGGCGATCATGCTCTGCATCACCATCTGGGCGCTGTACCTGATCTTTAAAAACAAAGCGGAGATTACGCAACATTTATTAAGTCTGGCGGAACGATCATTAGCCTTTTTTAGCCTGTTTATCCGCGCCTTTGCGCTGGTGTGGCACTGGCTGGCCAGCGCTTACTTTATCGTGCTGTTTTTCTTCTCGTTATTCGACCCAGGCAATAGCCTGAAGTTTATGATGGGCGCGACCGTGCGCAGTCTGGCGATTATTGGCATCGCGGCGTTTATCTCCGGTATGTTTACCCGCTGGATAGCGAAAACCATCACCCTGTCGCCCCATACGCAGCGCAATTACCCGGAATTACAAAAGCGGCTTAACGGCTGGCTCTCCTCGGCGCTAAAAGTCGCACGCTTTTTGACCGTCTGCGTCGCCGTTATGCTGTTGCTCAACGCCTGGGGGCTATTCGATTTCTGGCACTGGCTACATTATGGCGCGGGGGAAAAGATGGTCGATATCCTTATCCGTATCGCGTTAATCTTATTCTTCTCCGCCGTGGGATGGACGATCCTCGCCAGTCTGATTGAGAATCGTCTGGCCTCCGATATTCATGGCCGCCCGCTACCCAGCGCCCGCACGCGCACGCTGCTGACGCTGTTCCGCAATGCGCTGGCAGTGATTATCAGTACCATAACCATCATGATCGTGTTATCGGAAATCGGCGTCAATATCGCGCCATTGCTGGCTGGCGCGGGCGCGTTAGGTCTGGCTATCTCTTTCGGTTCGCAAACCCTGGTGAAAGATATTATCACCGGCGTCTTTATTCAGTTTGAAAACGGGATGAATACCGGCGACTTAGTCACCATAGGCCCGCTGACGGGGACGGTCGAAAGAATGTCGATTCGTTCCGTCGGCGTGCGGCAGGATACCGGGGCATACCATATTATCCCGTGGTCCTCGATCACCACTTTCGCCAACTTTGTGCGCGGTATCGGCTCTGTTGTCGCCAACTATGACGTGGATCGCCATGAGGATGCGGATAAAGCGAATCAGGCGCTGAAAGACGCGGTAACGGCGCTGATGGAGACGGAGGATATTCGCGGGCTGATTATCGGCGAACCCACGTTCGCCGGTATTGTCAGTTTAACGAACACGGCGTTTACTTTACGCGTGTCGTTCACCACGCTACCGCTCAAGCAGTGGACGGTGCGTTTTGCCCTTGATAGCCAGGTGAAAAAGCATTTTGATCTGGCTAATGTGCGCGCGCCGGTGCAAACGTATCAGGTTCTGCCCGCCCCCGTCGGCGGCCCGTCGCCTGATTCGCTGCCGCCGCGCGAACCGACGATTTAGCGTTTACGGGTGATAAAACGGCGACGCTGGTCGTCATCCATAAAGGTCCAGGCAATAAAGCGGCTTTGCTTTTGCCCCTGGGCCATCTCTTTTTTCACCACTTTCACCGCGCCAGCCTCCGTCAACGCCCGGTAAAGCGGCGGTAAATTCTCGCCGCGCGACACCAACGTCGTAAACCACAACACCTGACGGCGGAAGGATTGGCTTTCAGCAATCATTTTTTTAATAAAGGCGACTTCGCCGCCTTCGCACCATAGCTCCTGCTGTTGACCGCCAAAGTTCAGCGCATCATCTTTATTCTGCCCCAAATTGCGGCGCTTACGCTCGCTGCCCGCGCGGGCTGCGGCGGCGGAGTCGTGAAAAGGCGGGTTACAAAGCGTTGCGTCATAAAATTCATTTTTATGAATGATACCGGTAAAAATGGCCGCCGGATCTTTTTGCCGACGCAGACGAATGGCGCGGCTTAACCCCGTATTAGCCTGAATGATAGCCTGCGCGCTGGACATCGCTGCGTCGCTGACTTCACTACCGGTAAATCGCCAGCCATATTCATGGACGCCGATAAGCGGATAAATACAATTGGCGCCCACGCCCACGTCCAGAATAGTTGCCTGCGCCGGAATACTCCCTGTCGTTTCGCCAAGCAGATCCGCCAGATGATGGATATAATCCGCACGACCAGGCACCGGCGGACATAAAAACCCTGGCGGAATGTCCCAGTGTGTGACGGCATAAAAATGCGCCAGCAATGCCTTATTGAGCGCTTTTACCGCTTGCGGATTAGCAAAATCAACGCTCTGTTCACCGGCGGGCGTGCGGATAAGAAAGGACGTCAATTCCGGCGTGGTCTGACACAGTGCGGCGAGATCATAACGGTGTTGATGGCGGTTGCGCGGGTGTAACCCCGGTTTCTGGGCGGACATGGCATTCTCCTTTTAGCAGCGGCGTAAGATACCCGTATAACGCCACGGGGTAAATATACCACCGCGAATTCCCTGCCTCGCTCGTTTGATCGGCTCTCTGAATGACATTGGCTCTGCTCATGGTCTGAAAAGGCCGCGCGATGCGATTTTTTCGCCTGACGGCGCTACACTTAACCTCAGGTACCCTAAAATCAGGAGAGCGTGATGGCATCCGGCTGGGCAAATGACGACGCAGTGAATGAACAAATCAACAATACCATTGAAGATGCCGTTGCCCGCGCTCGCGGCGAACTTCCCCACGGCGAAAGTCGCGATGAATGCGAATCTTGCGGCGATCCTATCCCTGAAGCGCGGCGTAAAGCCGTGCCGGGCGTTCGGTTATGCATAGCCTGCCAACAGGAGAAAGATTTACATAACGCAACATTTTCAGGATATAATCGTAGAGGTTCAAAAGACAGCCAGTTACGCTGACTTTTCTTTACCGAAACCGCCAGTATTATCCATTCCTTTACGCTCATGCTTTTTAGCGTTCTGCGTCGCAGAATGTGCCGTTAACCTCGACTCTGTAAAGCCAGATGACAAGAAAGGTAAATTCAACCGTTGAATTAATTAATAATCAATAGGTTATTTGTCATTCAAAAATTTTGAGCAAGGCAGTCAATTCTATTCGATTTTATCTTTCGCAAAAAACCGTGATACTCATCACATCGACGGAACATCGTCCCATAAACAGAATAACCTGCGAGAGATTAATCATGAAAACCATTAAATATGCTGTTGCAGCCATCGCGCTTTCCACCCTTTCTTTTGGCGCTTTTGCCGCAGAACCGGTTAGCGCGTCTCAGACGCAAAACCTGCATAAAATCGGCGTAGTGTCTGCCGATGGCGCCACCACGCTGGATGGCCTGGAAGCTAAACTGGCTGAAAAAGCCGCCGCTGCTGGCGCAAGCGCTTATAACATCACCTCCGCCGTAGGTAATGACAAAATGAGCGGCACTGCGGTGATTTATAAATAATTTACCTGCCCGCCAGATTTCAGGCTGTAACATCGCTGTTGTTTGAATTCTGACGGGTATTACCCTCGTCTGTTTGCCAACAGACCCACTGCTCCAACCCTCATTAACCCTGTTTGTTACCCTTATTTGCCCGTCCGTCACTGGACGGGCTTTTTTTATTCGCTAAAAGCCTGTTCGACGCGCGCAAGCCCGTCTTCTAACGTCGCCGCCTCTCCCGTCGCAACCAGACAACAGGCCATTTGCGTTTTTAATGATTGCGGCACCGGCTCGTGGCCGGCAAGGCAGCGCTCAATCCAGCGCGCGGTGATTTCAGGATCTTTAGTCGCAGGCAGTGAAAGCGGCTCGTCGTACGTGTCGCTCTGGCGCTCATGCAGTACCTGCACGCCGCGGCTATCAATCAGGCTGATTTGCGGACAGCGTTGCGGGTTGGCATAGACTTCGCCTTCGGTACCATGCATCAGCAAAGCCCGCCCGCCAATGCGGCTAAAAAAGGTCGCCACACGCGGAACATATTCAGGATGAGAAACGCTTGATAAACGCAGCGCGGCATCCTCAGCAAATGGCGTCGCCAGCTTGGCCAGTGAATGCGCGCTGTTACGCACGCCCATCCGCCAGCGCATCGCCAGCTGTTTTTCCAGCGGCGGGCAGAGCGCGCTCACCGGGATAAACACCGGCTGGCGCCCGTCCAGTTTGGCCTGCGCTTGTCCACCGTGTAGGGTGGGGATAATCCCCATCAGCTCAAATATAGTTTCCGTCAGTACGCGGGTCGGATCTTCACTGACGCCGTGTACTACGACTGGGAAGCCCAATTTATGCAGCAGGATAGCCAGCAACGGCGTTAAATTCGCCTGTTTACGCGCGCCGTTATAGCTGGGAATAACGACCGGCAACGGCCTATCTGCGGGCGGTGTCAGTTTGATGGTATGATTCTGCATGGCCTCATAAAAGCCCAGCATTTCGGCTTCGCCTTCGCCTTTAATACGCAGCGCCATCAATATACTGCCCATTTCCAGGTCGGGGACGTCGCCATTCAGCATTCGGGTATACAAACCGCGCGCGGTATCCAGATCCAGATCGCGGGCGTGATTTTTACCTCGCCCGATCTCTTTGATGATCTTGCGATAATCCATTGAAAGCTCCTTGAAGTGTGCTCACAGCATTAACGCCGTCGGCGGCGTGCAGGTTTTGCTTTTGGTTTTACTATAACGTCTGGCACGGCAGGCTGCTCTATCGGAAAAACAGGTAAGGCATTCAGTAAACGCTGTCCGTAGTTTTTGGTCAACAAACGCTTATCATAAATGACCACTTCTCCCCGACAGGCGTGGCTACGGATCAATCGCCCTACCTGCTGAATTAAATTAAAAGACGCGCTTGGTAAACTTTGTACCTCAAACGGATAACGATTCAGACTTTTTAGCCATTCGCCTTCGGTGATCACGACCGGGCTGTCGATCGGCGGGAAGGCAATTTTATGGATATGGACCTGCGTCAGCAGCTCGCCTTTAAGATCCAGCCCTTCGGCAAAAGACTGAAGCCCAACCAGCACGCTGCGTTCGCCGCTCTCCACCCGTTTACGGTGCAGCTCTACCAGCCGGTAACGCGGCTGGTCGCCCTGGACCAGGAGGAGTAAGCGCACATCAGCGACATGCTCCAGAAAACGCTGCATCGCCCGCCCGCTGGCGAACAGTACCAGCATACCATGATGTTTTTTGCTCTCCAGTTGCTCACGAAAATAGGCCGCCATTTCGGCAATATGCTGCTCTTCGTTATCAATGGTGGGTTCGTAGCGCATTTGAGGAATCACCAGTTTCCCCTGTTCCACATGATTAAACGGCGAATCCAGCGCCACAAAGCGGTCGCCGGCTTTTTCTTTTAAGCCGCTCATTTCCTGCAGGCGCGAAAAGCTATTGAGCGAGCGCAGTGTCGCCGAGGTGACAATAATGTGCGGTACGCTGCGCCATAACAATCTTTCCAGCTGATCGCTGACGCGGATACCGACACAATGGAACCAGACGTGGAGTTGCCCTTCGCGTATTTCACGCGTCGCCCATTTGGACACCGGCGCGCCTGAAGACTGCGCCATCGAAGCCAGCCGCCATAATTTACTTTGCGCCTCGAACATTCCCAGCGCCCGGTTCATCTGTAAAATCACCCGATGCAAACGCACAATATCGTGCGACCCGGTTTTTTCGCTGAGATCGTTGAGAAAGGATTCCGCCAGCCCACGCAGCGTCTCGGTCAGCTTCGCCAGTCGCTGGCAGATTTCCATGACCTCATCAGGCAACTCGCCCATTGCAAAACGGTGCTCCGCCTCCTGCGCTGCGGGCATATACAGATTAAGAATGGCATTGAGCGAGGCGATCAGTTCGTATACCTCCTCGCAATGGGCGTTAAGTCGCTCAGGGTTCGCTAACGGCGGCGTGGTTTTAGGGCGAAATTGCTCCATGCAGGTCGCCACCAGTTTGCTGAACAGGTCCAGTTGCAAGCGATACCAGGAGGCGGTAATTTCCGCGCTCATCTCCAGCGCATCGCGCGCGACATCGGGCAGATGATGACCTTCATCCAGTACCAACAGCAGATGCTTTGGTTCCGGCAGTACGGCTTCACTTTCCATCGCCGCCATTACCAGCGCGTGATTCGCCACCACGACTTCCGCTTCCTGTATTTCACGTCGGGCGACAAAGAATGGACACTCGCGGTAATAGTGACAGTTGCGGTTCAGACAACTGGCTTTATCGGTACTTAATCGCCGCCACAGATCGTCGTCAATAGCAATGTCGGTATGATCCCGCAGACCATCCCATTTGTAACCGTCAAGATCCCCTTTCAGCCTGGCGCAGCGCTTTTGCTCTTCCTGGTTGTTAGGCGTCAGTTCATCATCAAGAAAGGCGAGCAGATCCTGCTGCGTAGGCTCGCTACTGGCGAGCGCCGCCAGGTTTCGCGGACACACGTAACGCCCGCGGCCAAAGGCGGCGGTAAAGCGCAGATCGGGGATGATTTTTCGTAGCAGCGGCAAATCCTTGCTAAAGATCTGATCCTGTAACGCCACGTTAGCGGTACTGACCACCAGTGTTTTTTGCTCTTCCCGGGCAATGGCGATACCGGGAATAAGATAGGAGAGGGTTTTCCCGACGCCGGTCGGCGCTTCAATAGCCAGATGTCTCCCTTCTTCCCCGGCCAGCGTTCTGGCGACGTCAGCAATCATCTGCCGCTGCGGCGCACGGGGAATAAAGTCGGGAATCTGGTCCTGAAGCGCCTTATACCAGGCGGCGATTTGCGCTTTCAGCGCAGCGGTCAATGCCATGAGAAAACCTGAAGTACTGTATAAACAGCCACTATTGTGTCACATTTCAGGGGCGGGAAGTACCTTTTTTACCGGTTCTGGAAGGCGGCTCGCAACGCGATGTGTATTTTGCCGGATGGCGGTGCAAGCACCTTATCCGGCCTACGTATTTGCATAGTCCGTAGGCCCGGTAAGCGTCGCGCTACCGGGCATGTTGCCGGATAAAATTTACTGGGCAGGCGTGATTCTGCGCGGGCGACGCGGCGGACGTGCTTTGTCGCCAGCGGTTTTCCCCTCGCCTGTGCGCGGTTTTGGTTTCGCCTTCGCCGCCCCACTATCCTGACGTCGCGGCTGCTGACTGCGCCCCGCTCCCCCCTGATTTTGTCCGCGTCCACGACCGCCGCCGCCGCCGCGCTGCTGACGACCGTTCTGAATCGGCTCCGCTTTAATCGACGGGTCCGGCTCATAGCCCGGCGTCGTAATGCGTGGGATCTCTTTTTTCAGCAATTTTTCGATATCACGCAACAGTTTATGCTCGTCAACACAGACCAGCGACAGCGCCTCGCCAGTTGCCGCCGCGCGACCGGTACGGCCAATACGGTGTACATAATCTTCCGGCACGTTCGGCAGTTCATAGTTGACCACGTGCGGCAGCTCTTCAATATCCAGACCACGCGCCGCAATATCCGTCGCCACCAGCACGCGAATATCGCCGGATTTAAAATCGGCCAGCGCGCGGGTACGTGCGCCCTGCGATTTATTACCGTGGATCGCCGCGCTGCGAATACCGTCTTTATTAAGCTGTTCCGCCAGATGGTTCGCGCCATGCTTGGTGCGGGTGAAGACCAACACCTGCTGCCAGTTGCCCTGGCCAATCATCTGCGACAACAGTTCACGTTTGCGTTTTTTATCGACAAAGTGCACGTGCTGCGTTACCTGCTCTGAGGCCGTGTTGCGGCGCGCCACTTCGATTTCCAGCGGGTTGCGCAACAGCTTTTCGGCGAGCGCTTTGATGTCGTCAGAGAACGTGGCGGAGAACAGCAGATTCTGACGCTTCGCCGGCAGTTTCGCCAGCACGCGACGAATGTCGTGAATGAAGCCCATATCCAGCATACGGTCGGCTTCATCCAGTACCAGAATCTCAATCTGATCCAGCTTCACGGCATTTTGATGTTCCAGGTCGAGCAGACGTCCCGGCGTCGCCACCAGCACATCCACGCCGCCGCGCAGTTTCATCATCTGCGGATTGATGCTTACGCCGCCAAATACCACCAGCGAGCGAATATTGAGATATTTACTGTAATCTCTGACGTTTTCGCCAATTTGCGCCGCCAGCTCGCGGGTTGGCGTGAGGATCAACGCACGCACCGGGCGACGACCTTTAGCATGCGGCTGATGGGTAATCAGATGCTGCAACAATGGCAGGGTAAAACCCGCCGTTTTACCGGTTCCGGTCTGGGCGCTGGCCATCAGATCGCGGCCTTCCAGCACGGCGGGAATCGCCTGTTGCTGAATAGGGGTAGGTTCACGGTAACCCTGCTCGGCAATGGCGCGCAGGATATCAGGGTTTAATCCCAGGGAATCAAAAGACATAACTACTCCGGACCGCCCCGACCGTTGCCGGTGTAGTTTTCAGGGAGATGCTCAAATTTGGAATGACAAAAACCACAATGTCATGAAGGGGCGGAGTGTAGCAGTTTTTGTGATGCGGCGCATAAATTATCCCGGAAGGTAGCAAAGACAAATTAATCGACCACACTGGACAAGTGCCATTATGAGTCATAGTCTTAATCAATCGATTGATTAAAAATTAGGGCGTGTGATGAATATTCCCACCACGACCACCAAGGGCGAGCAGGCGAAAAGTCAGCTCATTGCCGCCGCGCTGGCGCAGTTTGGCGAGTATGGCCTCCATGCCACCACGCGCGATATCGCCGCGCTGGCGGGGCAAAATATTGCCGCCATTACTTACTATTTCGGCTCAAAAGAGGATTTATACCTCGCCTGCGCCCAGTGGATTGCCGATTTTCTTGGCGAAAAATTTCGCCCGCATGCTGAAAAAGCGGAGCGTCTGTTTAGCCAGCCTGCCCCTGACCGGGACGCCATACGCGAACTCATTCTGCTCGCCTGCAAGAACATGATTATGCTGCTGACGCAGGAAGACACCGTTAACCTGAGCAAATTTATTTCACGCGAGCAGCTCTCTCCCACGTCGGCCTATCAATTGGTCCATGAACAGGTTATCGATCCGTTGCACACCCATCTGACAAGATTGGTTGCCGCTTATACCGGCTGCGACGCCAATGATACGCGCATGATTTTGCATACCCATGCCTTACTGGGCGAAGTGCTGGCGTTTCGTCTCGGCAAAGAAACTATTCTGTTACGTACCGGCTGGCCGCAGTTTGATGAAGAAAAAGCGGAGCTGATTTACCAGACGGTAACCTGCCACATCGATCTTATTCTGCACGGTTTAACGCAAAGGAGTCTGGACTGATGAAAAAACCTGTCGTTATCGGACTGGCAATCGCAGCGATCGTCGCTGTGATTGCCGGTGGAACCTGGTGGTATCAAAGTCGGCAGGACGATGGGCTGACGCTATACGGTAATGTCGATATCCGTACCGTCAATATCAGCTTTCGCGTCGGCGGCAGGCTGGCGTCGCTGAATGTTGATGAAGGCGATACTATCAAAGCCGGACAGGTGCTCGGCGAACTGGATCACGCGCCATACGAAAACGCGCTGATGCAGGCGAAAGCTGGCGTGTCGGTCGCGCAGGCGCAATATGATTTGATGCTGGCAGGCTATCGCGATGAAGAGATAGCCCAGGCCGCCGCCGCCGTCAGACAGGCGCAAGCCGCCTATGACTACGCACAAAACTTTTATAACCGTCAGCAAGGATTGTGGAAAAGCCGCACCATTTCCGCTAACGATCTGGAAAACGCCCGCTCATCGCGCGATCAGGCGCAGGCGACGCTGAAGTCCGCGCAGGATAAACTGAGCCAGTACCGTACCGGTAATCGTGAACAGGATATCGCCCAGGCGAAAGCCAGCCTGGAACAGGCAAAGGCCCAACTGGCGCAGGCGCAGCTTGATTTGCAGGACACCACGCTTATCGCGCCTGCCAACGGAACCTTGCTCACCCGCGCGGTCGAGCCTGGCAGTATGCTGAACGCCGGCAGCACGGTATTAACGCTCTCGCTGACCCGCCCCGTCTGGGTGCGCGCCTATGTCGATGAACGCAACCTCAGTCAGACGCAACCGGGGCGCGACATTCTGTTGTATACCGACGGTCGTCCTGACAAACCTTACCACGGCAAGATTGGTTTCGTTTCGCCCACCGCGGAATTTACGCCGAAAACCGTCGAAACGCCGGATCTGCGTACCGATCTCGTCTATCGCCTGCGCATTATCGTCACCGATGCGGACGATGCGTTACGCCAGGGGATGCCAGTCACGGTGAAATTTAATGACGAGGCACGGCATGAGTGAGGCCGTTATTACGCTGCACGGTCTGACGAAGCGCTTTGCGGGAATGGATAAACCCGCCGTCGCGCCGCTCGACTGTACCATTCATTCCGGTTATGTCACCGGGCTGGTAGGGCCGGACGGCGCAGGAAAAACCACGCTAATGCGTATGCTGGCAGGCCTGCTCAAAGCCGATGGCGGCAGCGCGTCCGTATTGGGCTTCGACCCGATACAAAACGACAGCGAGCTGCACGCGGTTCTGGGCTATATGCCGCAGAAATTTGGTCTGTATGAAGATCTTACCGTCATGGAGAACCTTAATCTCTATGCCGATTTACGCAGCGTTACCGGCGAGATACGGGAAAAGACCTTTGCCCGTTTGTTGGAATTTACCGCCCTCGGCCCTTTCACTGGCCGTCTGGCGGGGAAATTGTCCGGCGGGATGAAGCAAAAACTGGGGCTGGCCTGTACGCTGGTCGGCGAACCGAAAGTGCTGCTGTTGGATGAACCGGGCGTTGGCGTTGACCCGATTTCACGGCGCGAGTTGTGGCAAATGGTTCACGAACTGGCGGGCGACGGGATGCTGATTTTATGGAGCACCTCCTATCTGGATGAAGCCGAACAGTGTCGCGATGTGCTGCTGATGAATGAAGGCGAGCTGCTCTATCAGGGCGAACCTAAAGCGCTGACGCAAACGATGGCCGGTCGTAGCTTTCTGATGAGTAGTCCACAGGAAAACAACCGTAAGTTGCTACAGAGAGCGCTCAGACTGCCGCAGGTGAGCGACGGCATGATTCAGGGACGTTCGGTACGCCTGATCCTGAAAAAAGAGGCGACCGCAGCAGATATTCGCCAGGCCGAAGGGATGCCGGAAATCACCCTCAATGAGACCGCGCCGCGCTTCGAAGATGCGTTTATCGATCTGCTTGGCGGAGCGGGAACCTCGGAGTCTCCGCTGGGTTCAATCCTGCATACGGTTGAAGGCACTGCCGGCGAAACGGTGATTGAAGCGCAGGAACTGACGAAAAAATTTGGCGATTTCGCGGCTACGGACCATGTTAATTTCGTCGTACAGCGCGGCGAGATTTTTGGCCTGCTCGGCCCGAACGGCGCGGGTAAATCAACCACCTTTAAAATGATGTGCGGCCTGCTGGTGCCGACGTCCGGCAAGGCGCTGGTGCTGGATATGGACCTGAAAGTCAGCTCCGGCAAAGCCCGTCAGCATCTGGGCTATATGGCGCAAAAATTTTCGCTTTACGGCAACCTGACGGTTGAGCAGAACCTGCGTTTTTTCTCCGGCGTCTACGGTTTGCGGGGCCGCGCGCAAAATGAAAAAATTCAGCGCATGAGTGAAGCGTTTGGTCTGAAAAGCATCGCGTCGCATCCCACCGATGCGCTGCCGCTGGGCTTTAAACAGCGACTGGCGCTGGCCTGCTCGCTGATGCACGAACCGGATATTTTATTCCTTGATGAACCAACGTCCGGGGTTGATCCCCTCACCCGCCGTGAATTTTGGCTGCATATTAATAGCATGGTGGAAAAAGGGGTCACGGTAATGGTGACGACCCACTTTATGGATGAGGCGGAATATTGCGATCGCATCGGACTGGTTTATCGCGGGAAGCTTATCGCCAGCGGTACGCCGGACGATCTCAAAGCGCAGGCCGCCGATGAGCAACAGGCCGATCCAACGATGGAGCAGGCCTTTATCACTCTCATCAATGACTGGGATAAGGAGCATACGCATGAGTAAGTCTCTCTCCTGGCGCCGCGTGCGTGCGTTGTGCGTCAAAGAGACGCGCCAGATCGTGCGCGATCCCAGTAGCTGGCTGATTGCGGTGGTGATCCCGCTGCTGTTGCTGTTTATTTTTGGTTACGGCATTAACCTCGACTCCAGCAAACTGCGGGTGGGGATTCTGCTTGAACAACAAAGCCAGGAGGCGCTGGATTTCACTCATGCGATGACCGGTTCACCCTATATCGACGCGACCATTAGCGATAACCGCCATGAATTAATTGAAAAAATGCAGGCCGGACGCATTCGCGGACTGGTGGTGATTCCGGTGGATTTCGCGCAGCAAATGGCGCGCGACGGTGACAGCGCGCCGATTCAGGTGATTACCGACGGCAGCGAGCCAAACACCGCCAACTTCGTTCAGGGTTATGTGGAAGGCATCTGGCAAATCTGGCAACAGCAGCGCGCGGAAGATCGCGGCGACACCTTTGAACCGCTCATCGACGTCCAGACGCGCTACTGGTTTAACCCGGCGGCGATCAGTCAGCATTTTATTATTCCCGGGGCGGTGACCATTATCATGACGGTAATTGGCGCAATCCTCACCTCGCTGGTCGTTGCCCGCGAATGGGAGCGCGGCACGATGGAGGCGCTGCTCTCAACCGAAGTGACGCGTGTTGAACTGCTGCTGTGTAAGCTTATTCCCTATTACTTTCTCGGTATGCTGGCGATGCTGCTCTGTATGCTGGTATCGGTGTTTATTCTCGGCGTGCCGTATCGCGGTTCGCTGGTGATTCTGTTTATCATCACCAGTCTGTTTTTACTGAGTACGCTGGGGATGGGGCTGTTGATTTCCACCATCACTCGCAACCAGTTTAACGCCGCGCAGGTGGCGCTGAACGCCGCGTTTTTGCCCTCGATTATGCTGTCCGGATTTATCTTCCAGATAGACAGTATGCCTGCGGTGATCCGCGCGGTGACCTATATTATTCCGGCGCGCTATTTTGTCAGCACCCTGCAAAGTCTGTTTCTGGCCGGCAATATTCCGGTCGTGTTAGGCGTTAACGTACTGTTTTTAATCGCCTCGGCGGTGATGTTTATTGGCCTGACGTGGCTAAAAACCAAACGACGGCTGGATTAAATATGTGTATGGATAATTGTCGTCGTAGGCCGGATAAGGCGTTCACGCCGCCATCCGGCATTATGCCTGATGCGCTTTGCTTATCAGGCCTACAAACTGGACTGAGAGGACGGACATGTTTCATCGCTTATGGACGTTAATTCGCAAAGAACTGCAATCGCTTTTACGCGAACCGCAAACGCGCGCGATCCTGATTCTGCCGGTGCTGATTCAGGTCATCCTGTTTCCGTTCGCCGCGACGCTTGAAGTCACTAACGCGACTATCGCCATCTATAACGAAGATAACGGCAAACATTCGGTAGAACTTACCCAGCGCTTTGCCCGCGCGAAAGCGTTTACCCATGTGCTATTGCTGAACAGTCCGCAGGAGATCCAGCCGACTATCGATACGCAAAAAGCGCTGCTGCTGGTACGCTTCCCGGCGGATTTCTCGCGGAATCTGGATACCTTCCAGCCTGCGCCGATGCAACTCATTCTTGATGGACGTAACTCCAACAGCGCGCAAATCGCCGCCAATTATCTGCAACAGATCGTCAAGGAGTATCAGCAGACATTGATGGACGGCAAGCCAAAGCCCAACAATAGCGAACTGGTGGTACGCAACTGGTATAACCCGAATCTGGACTACAAGTGGTTTGTGGTGCCCTCGCTGATCGCCATGATCACCACTATCGGCGTGATGATCGTCACTTCGCTGTCCGTCGCCCGCGAACGTGAACAAGGCACTCTGGATCAGCTGCTGGTCTCTCCGCTCACCACCTGGCAGATTTTCGTTGGTAAAGCGGTGCCGGCGCTGATTGTCGCGACCTTCCAGGCCACGATCGTGCTGGCTATCGGCATTTGGGCATACCAAATTCCCTTCGCCGGTTCGTTAGCGCTGTTTTATTTCACGATGGTGATTTACGGGCTGTCGCTGGTAGGCTTTGGCTTGCTGATATCATCGCTTTGCGCCACGCAACAGCAGGCGTTTATCGGCGTCTTTGTCTTTATGATGCCGGCGATTTTGCTCTCGGGTTATGTCTCGCCGGTGGAAAATATGCCGGTCTGGCTGCAAAACCTGACGTGGATAAATCCTATCCGCCACTTTACTGATATTACTAAGCAAATTTATCTTAAGGACGCGAGTCTGGGGATTGTCTGGGGAAGTTTGTGGCCGCTACTGGTGATAGCGGCCACCACGGGTTCAGCGGCGTATGCGATGTTTAGACGCAAAGTGATGTAGCTTTTTATCTTTCGCCAGTAGCGAGACCACGGCGGGCCCGGCCAGGATAGCCAGCCCCGCCAGCGCCAGTAAAACATTGTTTTGCAAGACGCGGGATAGCAGCCAGAGGACAATCAGCGCGGTGCCGAAGTACCAGGTGGTAGTCAGCTCTTCCAGCACATCCGCCACATCGCGCCAGCGTTGCTCATGATGGCGCTGCAACGCCAGCATCAGCAGTACCGTCACGCCATAAAGCACGCATAATCCCAGGCCGACGCGCACTAATGTGCCGCTCATCCAGCCTATTACCAGCATTGCCACTACCAGTAAATGCAACATAATCTGCCAACAACCGAGGCCGGTTGCGACACGAACGCGTTGTTGCCACTTCATGGCTTTTCTCCTGAAGCATTTTTCTCTCATTATTCAGAGTACCGAACTTTACGGAAAATTCCGTAAGACCGCATCTTTTTGTGACGACGACTACACTATTTCAATCAGGATAGTGACGCGGACAGGAAGAAAATGACTCAACACACGCGAAATTTTTCATTCAAAGTGCTCACAATTAATACGCACAAAGGTTTTACCGCCTTTAATAAACGCTTCATCCTGCCGGAGCTGCGCGACGCTGTCAGAACGGTCGGCGCCGATATCGTCTGTCTGCAAGAAGTGATGGGCGCGCATGAAGTACATCCGCTGCATATCGAAAACTGGCCGGACACTACCCACTATGAATTTTTGGCCGACACCATGTGGAGCGATTTCGCCTATGGCCGCAATGCGGTCTATCCGGAAGGCCATCACGGTAACGCGGTTCTTTCTCGCTATCCCATTGAACATTATGAAAATCGCGACGTCTCGGTCGGCGGTAGCGAAAAACGCGGCGTGCTCTATTGCCGCATTACGCCGCCCATGCTCAACCGCCCTATCCACGTCATGTGCGTACATCTCGGCCTGCGGGAGAGTCACCGCCAGGCACAGCTAACCATGCTGGCGGGATGGGTGAATGCCTTGCCGGAATCAGAACCGGTGCTGGTGGCCGGAGACTTTAATGACTGGCGGCAAAAGGCCGGCCCGCCGTTAAACGCGGCCGGGCTGGAGGAGATATTCACCCGTGCCCATGGCCGACCGGCGCGCACATTCCCGGTGAGTATGCCGCTGCTGCGACTCGATCGTATTTACGTCAAGAATGCGAACGCCAGTTCTCCTACGGCGCTGCCGCTGCGGAACTGGCGACATTTATCAGACCATGCCCCCCTTAGCGCGGAGATCCATCTATGAAATGCGGCTGGCGTGAAGGTAATCAAATTCAGCTACTGGAAAACGGCGACCAGTTCTATCCTGCCGTGTTTGAGGCTATCGCTCAGGCACAGCAAAAAATCATTCTGGAAACCTTTATCTTGTTTGAAGATGAGGTGGGTAAAAAACTCCATACCGCTCTGCTAAAAGCCGCACAGCGCGGCGTAAAAGCCGAAGTATTACTCGACGGCTACGGCTCTCCCGATCTCAGCGACGCGTTTGTCGGCGAATTGACCTCAGCGGGCGTGATTTTTCGCTATTACGACCCCCGCCCGCGTCTACTGGGGTTGCGAACCAATATCTTCCGCCGAATGCACCGCAAAATTGTGGTGATTGATGATCGTATTGCCTTTGTCGGCGGCATTAACTACTCCGCCGAACATATGTCGGATTACGGCCCGCAGGCGAAACAAGACTACGCGGTACGGGTCGAAGGGCCTGTAGTGGCCGATATCCTGCAATTCGAAGTCGAGAATCTGCCGGGGCAAAGCCCCGCGCGCCGCTGGTGGAAGCGCCATCATCAGGCTGAAGAAAATCGCCACCCCGGCGAAGCGCAGGCGCTGTTTGTCTGGCGGGATAATGAAGAACACCGCGACGATATCGAACGTCATTATCTGAAAATGCTGACCCAGGCAAAGCGTGAAGTGATTATCGCTAACGCCTATTTTTTCCCCGGCTATCGCTTGCTCCACGCAATGCGTAAAGCCGCCCGCCGTGGCGTGAGCGTAAAACTGATTGTCCAGGGGGAACCAGACATGCCGATAGTCAAAGTCGGCGCGCGGTTGCTCTATAACTATCTGGTGAAGGGCGGTGTGCAGGTTTATGAATACCGACGACGTCCGCTGCATGGCAAAGTGGCGCTGATGGACGATCACTGGGCCACGGTAGGGTCGAGTAATCTCGATCCGCTCAGCCTGTCGCTTAACCTTGAAGCTAACCTGATCATTCACGATCGTACTTTTAACCAGACCCTGCGCGATAACTTACAAGGCATCATCGTGAACGATTGTAAGCAGGTCGATGAGTCTATGCTGCCGAAACGCACCTGGTGGAACCTGACCAAAAGCGTGCTGGCGTTCCACTTTTTACGTCATTTCCCGGCGCTGGTCGGCTGGCTACCGGCGCATACCCCGCATCTGGCGCAGGTTCCCCCGCCTGCCCAGCCAGAAATGGAAACCCAGGATCGCGTTGATCCAGAAAATACAGGAGTGAAGCCCTAATGGCTAAATCGCATCCGCGCTGGCGGCTGGCTAAAAAAGTGCTGACCTGGCTGTTTTTTATTGCGGTCGTCGTTCTGCTGGTGGTTTATGCTAAAAAGGTCGACTGGGGCGATGTCTGGACCGTCATCCGTGACTATAACCGCACGGCGCTTTTAAGCGCTGTGGGACTGGTGATCGTTAGCTATCTTCTGTACGGCTGCTACGACCTGCTTGGACGGCTTTATTGCGGCCATAAACTGGCGAAGCGACAGGTGATGTTGGTATCGTTCGTCTGCTATGCCTTTAACCTGACGCTCAGCACCTGGGTCGGCGGGATCGGGATGCGTTACCGACTATACTCTCGCCTCGGGTTGCCCGGCAGTACTATCACGCGCATTTTCTCACTCAGCATTACCACTAACTGGCTGGGCTATATTCTGCTTGGCGGCATCATTTTTACCTTCGGCATTGTCCAGCTTCCCGACCACTGGTATATCGATGCAGGCACGCTACGAATTCTCGGTATCGTTTTATTGTTGATTATCGCGGTCTATCTGTGGTTTTGCGCCTTTGCGAAGCGGCGGCATATGACGATTAAAGGACAGAAACTGGTGCTGCCGTCATGGAAATTCGCGCTGGCGCAGATGGCGATCTCCAGCGCGAACTGGATGGCGATGGGCGCCATCATCTGGCTGCTGATGGGTCAGGATGTGAACTATTTCTTTGTGCTGGGCGTACTGCTGGTGAGCAGTATCGCGGGCGTCATCGTGCATATTCCGGCAGGCATCGGCGTGCTGGAGGCCGTATTCCTTGCGTTGCTGGCGGGCGAACATACGTCGCAAGGCACGATTATCGCCGCCCTGCTCGCATACCGCGTGCTTTACTATTTTATTCCCCTGTTGCTGGCGCTGGTGTGCTATCTGATCCTGGAGAGCCGGGCGAAGAAGCTGCGGGCGAAAAACGAGCGGGCGATGGCGAAATAAATTTAAGCAGACGCGTTTTCGCTTTCCAGCACAACGCGTTTTATCCGGTAAAAATAAACATATGCTGAGAAAAAAGACGTATTCATCTGTAAGCGGGAAAAAAGCAGCAATGACCAGCTAAACAGCAGCAGGAGCACTTCGTGAAACTCGCCCATGAATACTGATGACAGGGTACAGAACGTTGCCAACGTAACGGAAATAATGACCAGTAATAGCGCATAGCGGTAAATAATAACCCCGCTCATTCTTCCTTTAAGCAGGAGCTGATTTGACGGGGTAAGAAAAGCGATATAGCCCACGGCCAGGAAGAAGACCAGCTCCAGATGCTTTTTATTGTGCAGCTCAAACTGCGCAATAACCATGTTTATACTGACGATCCATGTCATGGTCATCATGATCGCCGTAAGCCCAATAACGCCTCCGTGAGGAATACCTTGTTCATACCAGTTTTTTTTGTAGTGGCTGGCCGGATACACAGGTAACTTAATTTCTGGCGGGATCAACTGCCCTTTTTTCACCAGCTCCGCCAGTGTTTTTCCTGTTAGCCACGTCATCAGGTTCATGGGCTTATCATTTCCTTGTCTGTGAGGTGAGATATTTTTGTAATGCAACTCGCACTAATCGACGCCCCAGGCAGAAACGAATCATCATCGTAAACGTTTCGCCATTCATCACCCAGCGGCAAAGCACAACCATAATAATCGCGATAACAAGATCACTCTTTAGTTCGCTATTTTGATGGCACAACACGTCAAATAATCCAGTACCGCAGAGCATAATATTTAACAAAAACAGTAAAACGCAGAGGCGCAACCCCAGAATAAAGCCTTTGGCAATAAGCCATACCTCGGCCATAACACATAGCATAATACCTATAGCACTGCCAAAATAAATAATTATATTTAGTGGCCAATACAGGATAAACTTATCAAAAACAAAATGCGCACTGCACACACCTCCCACAAGAAGCATAAAACTAAACGCGCAAACAGGCGCAGGATTGGGTAATGAATGTTCCCATGACAATCCGGTAATGAAATGAGAAATCAGCGCTGGTGGGCATTTCTTATTAAAATCCTCGCCGCCATTTTTAATGGCGCGAGTGACGTCTTTAGCTTCACAAAACGCTAACCAAAATTGTTTGCCACATAATTTACTCATTATACCCATCATCACCAACCTGAATAAAAAACCTGCAACGCCTACGGCCTGAAAGATAATAGTATTTCCAGAATCATCAAAATGATATAACGACACAGCGTAACCACAGCATTAATAATGCCAAGGTAAAGCGTCAGCGCGCCAAATAAAGCGCAACGAGGCAGCGATGAAAACTCGCTGTGGTATAACATGCGGGCATAACCATGAAGTGTCGATTTTTCTAGTGCTGTAATCAATGTCCATACCAATACCGTCAGCACACTGACTATCCAGACCAGAGTGCTACTGGCCACCAGGCTATTGACAACTATCGCAGCGATGATCCCGCTTACCGCCATAAAAATTAACGGCCTGAATAGACCAGAACTGATATTCAGGTAGAAAATAAATAAGGCATTAAGACTAAACATGATTCCAACAATCACGAAAATGGTCGCGCCACCTGAGAAAAGGTAAGCTAATGACACGCCGGTAAGCGTAATGATGGCAATATATATCAACGTTGCGACAACAGTGCCAAAGCGGGAAAGACAGGTAATGGCCCCATACCCCAGGCCAAGCAAAAGTGCTGATATCCACAAAACAACAACAGGTTGAACGTGGGTTATTAAAAAATGACTATACAACGTTAACCATATAATGCCGGCGGTACACCATAGTCCCAACGCAGTATACCAATAGGTAAGGGATAACATTGTCGAGGGAATAAATGCTATTTGTCGTATACGTATTGCAGCCAGAGGTCCCACTTGTCATTTATCACTCTTCACATGATCACGGTGATAAGAATGGCAAGCGTAGGAAAACATTTCTAAGATATTTATGCTGTTTCGCCCTAAATATAGTCCTAAAAAAAATCCTGGCGCAGGGCCAGGATTTTAAGAGATCGCTATAATTAGCGGCGATTACCAAAAATACGCAGTAACATCAGGAACAGGTTGATAAAGTCCAGGTACAGCGTTAACGCGCCGAGAATCGAATATTTACGCAGATTAGCGCTATCTCGGGTATCTATTTGCTCGCCGATATTTTTCAGTTTCTGCGTGTCATAGGCGGTCAGACCGACAAACACCACCACCCCGATATAGGTTACCGCCCACATCAGCGCTTCACTCTTCAGCCAGAAATTGACCAGCGACGCCAGAACGATACCAATAAGCGCCATAAACAGCATATTGCCGAAACCGCTAAGATCGCGTTTAGTGGTGTACCCGTACAGGCTCATGGCGCCAAACATTCCCCCCGTCACCACAAACGTGCTGGCGATAGAGGAGTAGGTGTAAACGATAAAAATACTGGATAACGTCAATCCGGTTAGCGCCGAATAGAGCATAAACAGCGTCGTCGCCATTCCGGCGCTAAGTTTATGCACCAGTCCCGACAGAACAAACACCAGCGCAAGCTGGGCAATAATTAAGCCAAAGAAAGTGATCTTACTGGAAAAGACAAACATCATGACGGCTGGCGTATTAGCCGCATACCACGCGATAAACGCGGTCAGTAACAGTCCGACCGTCATCCAGCCATACACTTGCGCCATATAGGTCTGCAGGCCGGACCGCGCCTGCACTATTGAATCAGATCGTGGAAATCTGTCCATGATGAACTCCTGTGTGGAAATGATACCCTAAAGCGTATCACATTCTGCTACCAACGTTTCGCCAACTGCTGGTCGCTGTCGCGCGCTTCGACCCAGCGATCGCCTTCCGGCGTGGCTTCACGCTTCCAGAACGGCGCACGGGTTTTCAGATAATCCATAATGAACTGACCGGCGTCGAACGCGCTACTGCGGTGCGCGCTGGTGACGCCGACAAACACAATCTCATCGCCCGGCCATAATTCGCCAACGCGATGAATCACCGTGACCCGCCCCAGCGGCCAGCGGGAACGCGCCTTTGCGACGATCTCCGCCAGAGCTTTCTCAGTCATGCCGGGATAATGCTCCAGCGTCAGCGCCTTAACGCTATCGCCCAGGTTATGATTGCGCACTTTTCCGGTAAAGGTGACGACCGCGCCGTCTTCGTCGCGCGCCGCCAGCCAGGAATATTCCTCCCCGACGCTAAACGGCGCAGGGCCGACTACAATTCGCGTTTCGTGCATGTTAGCCCCCCGTGACTGGCGGGAAAAACGCCACTTCATCGCCCGCCGTCAGCGGATGGTCAAAACTTACCAGCGTCTGGTTGACCGCCGCCAACAGCTTGCCATCTTCCAGCGCCAGCGCCCAACGATCGCTCTTTGTCGCCAGATGCTGTCGCAGCGACTCAACGGTGGAAAAATCTGCTGGAAGATCCAGCGCGTCAGTTCCTGTAAGCTCGCGAACCTGGGCGAAGAAAAGCACTTTAATCATGCGCATCCACCTTAAAATCCCCCGATTTGCCGCCGCTTTTCGCCAGCAGGCGCACCGGACCAATTACCATATCTTTTTGTACCGCTTTGCACATGTCGTAGATGGTTAACGCCGCGACGGACGCCGCGGTTAACGCTTCCATTTCGACGCCGGTTTTACCGGTCAGACGGCACAGAGACTCAATACGCACGCGGTTATGCTCCGGCTCGGCCTGAAGCTGAATCTCCACTTTACTTAGCAGTAGCGGGTGGCACAGCGGGATCAGCTCCCAGGTGCGTTTGGCGGCCTGAATACCGGCAATTCGGGCGGTGGCGAAAACATCGCCCTTGTGGTGTTTGCCATCAACAATCATCGCCAGCGTTTCACTACGCATGGTAACGAATGCTTCCGCACGCGCTTCACGAACGGTTTCCGCTTTCGCGGAAACGTCCACCATGTGCGCTTCGCCTGCGGCGTTTATATGGGTTAATTGCGACATCGTTATTTCTTTAAATGAGGGTGAAAATTACATGGGCGTGTACGGGCATCCAGCTGCGGCGCAATGATATTCTCCCATGCGGTTCTGCACGCTTTTGTGGAGCCCGGCATGGCGAAAATCAAGGTGTTATTCGCCACGCCAGCTACCGCGCGCGACTGCAGAGTTGCGGTGCCGATCTCTTCAAACGAGAGCATGCGAAACACTTCGCCAAATCCTTCCACTTCACGATCGAACAGCGGCAACAGCGCTTCCGGCGCCTGATCGCCTTCGGTCAAACCGGTCCCACCAGTTATCAATACGACCTGCACCTCATCACTGGCGATCCAGGCGGAAACCTGGGCGCGAATCGCGTAACGGTTCTCTTTAACGATGGCTTTCGCCACCACTTCATGCCCGGCCTCCTGCGCCGAATCACGCAGATAATGACCGGAGGTGTCGTCTTCTTCGCCGCGTCGGCTGGAAACAGTAAGAATAGCGATGCGGGTCGGGATAAATTCAGCGCTGACCTGACTCATCTGAAATCTCCTTATTAAGGATTAACCGCCAATGTAAGATAAATTTTGCGTAATACCAGTATTGCTCTGGTGAAGAAAGTGGGTCTGCTTTTTCTCCCGCAACGCGTCGGAAATACGTTCCTCAAGCGCGTATTGCTGCGCGTCATCCTGTAACAGGTCGCGTAAACTCACGCCGCCGTCGCCAAACAGACATAAATGCAGCTTACCGACGGACGAAACACGCAGGCGGTTACAGGTGGCGCAGAAATCTTTTTCATACGGCATAATGAGGCCGATCTCACCGGCGTAATCGGGATGACAAAAAACCTGCGCCGGGCCATCGCTGCGCTGGCGGAGCTGGTGGATCCAACCGCGCTTAATCAGCTCGTCGCGTAATACCTGACCCGAAATATGATGTTTGCGGAAGAGATCGCTCCCCTCGCCCGTCTCCATAAGTTCAATGAAGCGTAGCTGAATGGGGCGAGGCTGAATCCAGGCAAGGAAGGTATCCAACTGATGGTGATTCACGTCGCGCATCAGCACGGTGTTGACTTTCACCTTTTCGAAACCGGCGTCAAAGGCGGCATCGATGCCCGCCATCACCTGGCGGAATTTGTCCTGACCGGTAATCGCATGGAACTGACGCGCATCCAGACTATCCACGCTAACATTGACGCCCGTCAGCCCCGCTTCGCGCCAGTTCGCGGCATCGCGCGCCAGTCGATAACCGTTAGTGGTCACCGCGATCTGGCGAATAGCATCATTTTCACCCACGGCGGCAATGATGTCGGTAAAATCGCGGCGTAATGAAGGCTCGCCGCCGGTAAGACGCACCTTCTCCGTGCCAAGACTGGCAAAAGCGCGCGTAACGCGACGAATTTCATCGACGGTAAGGAAACCGTTGTTAGTGACGCCGCCAGGTTTGTAGCCATCCGGCAGACAGTAGGTGCAACGAAAGTTACACACATCGGTAATCGACAAACGCAAGTAGTAAAACTTACGCGCGAAAGCATCGGTAAGTTGTGAAGCCATGTACACCTTTCCAAATACGGGAGGCGGAGTCATTTCTTCCTGCGCCCTGGTGGCAAACGTTAAACGTTGTCACGGCCAAAGCACCGTATCAAAAATGACCCAGGTGCAGAGGCTAGAGTGTTTACTGTGGTTACGCCGATACTAGCGTGTAAATGACAATTTCGCCATCACGCTTTCGCTATATAAACATATACATAGCGATATGATCGTGCTATTTAGCGACAGAATACGTGAAAATCACACTTTTACATTGATATATATCATTTAGCCGTGGTAACGCCCTCGCTATAAAGGGGTAGTCGGGAATAATTAATTGTCTTTTAGCCGGTCGGCTAATTGCTGAAAACCCGCGACTTGCGCTACTGTAGCGCTGCTTATTTGACTTCAGGAATTTTTATGCGCAATCGTACGCTGGCTGACCTTGATCGTGTCGTTGCCCTCGGCGGAGGGCATGGATTAGGACGCGTCCTCTCCTCGCTTTCTTCATTAGGTTCGCGCCTGACCGGCATTGTGACTACCACAGATAACGGGGGGTCAACTGGCCGTATTCGCCGCTCGGAAGGCGGGATCGCCTGGGGCGATATGCGCAACTGTCTGAATCAGTTAATTACCGAACCTAGCGTCGCGTCCGCTATGTTTGAGTATCGTTTTGGCGGTAATGGCGAACTTTCTGGTCATAACCTCGGAAATTTGATGTTAAAGGCGTTAGATCACCTGAGCGTGCGGCCTCTGGAAGCGATTAATTTAATTCGTAATCTGCTTAAAGTGGACGCGCAGCTGATCCCGATGTCGGAGCTACCGGTAGATCTGATGGCGATTGACGATCAGGGGCATGAGATTTATGGCGAGGTGAATATCGATCAGTTAGCGACGCCGCCGCAGGAGATCATGTTAACGCCAAACGTTCCGGCGACGCGGGAAGCGGTACAGGCCATTAATGACGCGGATCTGATTCTGATTGGCCCTGGCAGTTTTTATACCAGCCTGATGCCTTGCCTGCTGCTGGATGAACTGGCGCAGGCGCTGCGGCGCACCCCAGCGCCAATGGTGTATATCGGCAATCTGGGTCGCGAACTGAGTCTGCCCGCCGCCAGTTTAACGCTGGTCGATAAGCTGGCGATGATGGAGCAATATATTGGCAAAAAAGTCATTGACGCAGTAGTGGTTGGGCCGCGAGTTGACGTCAGTGCGGTGAACGATCGGCTGGTGATTCAGGAAGTGCTGGAGGCCAGCGATATCCCCTATCGCCACGATCGTCAGTTATTACATAATGCGCTGGAAAAAGCGCTACAGGCGTTGGGTTAAGCCCGTTTACCGACGACGCTGCGCTTATCAGAAGCCTGTTTACACCGAAGGGTAAACAGGCTCTCTCCCTCTTCTGATAAACTGCGTTCAGCTATCGCCAGTAGGCGCTCATGAGCGAGCTCACCTCTTTTTTCAGCAATATATTCTCCATGATCTCAGTAAAGAGGGTCTGATTGATCTCTTCCATTATTTTTATCCCAATAGCACGCTCTGCATCCATCTGTACCTCAGTAGTACGCTCTGCGTCAGAGTCGTCTGCTATTCTTAAATCTTCCAGTTCAGCATTGACCCGGCTCTGATACTCATCCGTTTCAATACACTCATCCCTTTTAGCCATCATTTCACGCCACTCTTCTGGCGCTATGCGCTCCAGCACTTTATGCCACGGCCCCCACAGCGCAAACCATTTGTGAAAATCCCTATTTTCAGCCATTTTTATCCTTATTTCCGCCTCGTCCAGGTCAGACTCAGTGATACCCGAAACGTTATAAAATCGCATATCCCGGGTCATTGTTGTCAGCGACAGCGACTCTCGTAACTGATTCTGAAACCCCAGAAATACTTCGACTTCGTCAATAAAAAACAGCCGTTTTACCTTTTCTCTGGCGAGCGATTCTATTTGCTCCAGCCGAAAGATTTCACGCCCCGCCATAATCAGTTCCGCTAAGTGGCTATCAAAGGCGCCTCTTTCAGCATCATGAACCAACGTCGCTTCCTGCATTTGGTGGTATGCCAGTGTGACCCGATCTTCACAGCTTATCGTTGCATTCATCGCTATAATAAATACGGTTTCTCTTAGTGCGCTATCTTCAGCCAGGCGCATTAGCCAGGCGGAGACTTGTTCCTTAAAATCCGGGTGTCGGGTATTCTGCGTATCACCAAGATAGTCCAGGAATCCGCTGAAAGCCGCCGCGTTTGCCTCTGCCTCAAACGCCCGCCATTGGTTGACGTCTTCCTCCTCGAGACTGGTTAGCCACCCCTGGACAGCTTGATGCAGTGGTCGAGTTACCCGAACAATTGAAAAGTCGCCCATGGCAAACAATACCCGGGGTCCCTGATAATCTACAGAGGACATTAGCCGCTGCATATTCTGTATTGTTCGTTCTGAAAAAGGATTATATTCTACGATTATTCTTGTAGGTTGAGGTCCTTCACCACGAAAATGGGGTAACGACTCCGGGAGACGGACCAGGTTATTGCGAGAGGCCTGCATTATTTGTAATGCCGCCGGGAGGTTTTCCGGTAGATTAGTCAATGCGTTACGGGAAACATCCAGCGTTGTTATCGTGGGAGGAAGTGTTTCAGGCAGAACCGTAATCTGATTTTTACTTACATCCAGGACCTGTAATTCTGGTGGTAACGATGCGGGCAGACTGGTTAAGGCATTTTCGCCGGCCTCCAGAGTCTTCAGGCCCGGCGGCAATGTTTCAGGCAAAGCGGTTAACGAATTACTCTGCACATTCAAATGGGTAATCCCTGACGGAAGATGTGCTGGCAGTGTCCTTATGCTGTTATCATAAACGCTCAGGTACCGAAGTTCCTCAGGTAGATTTTCAGGTAAGCAACTAATTTTATTATGGAAAAGATCCAGCGATTGAAGCGCTGAAGGCAAACGTTCCGGCAATTCAGTAATACGGTTAATGCTCAGCTCCATTTCCTGTATGGTATCCGGTAACGTGGCAGGGATACTGGTTAGCTGATTACTGTTGGCATACAGGGTCTTTATATTTCCCTGTAAATTTTCCGGCAAACTTTTCAGTTCATTGTTATCGAGTATCAGAGTAGTTATCTGCTCAGGAATATAGGCAGGTATAGTGGTAAGTCCTAATATTTTCAGACGAAGTTCCGTCTTATTATTTTTCAGGCAGTCACGCATCCGTTGTACGGCTTCTTCACGATTTGCTGCCTCTTTCGCTGGCGCCTCTTTTACCCACTCAGACCAGATTAACTCATAATTCACAGCATCTTTGGAGCCGGAAGCGCTACTCGCCTGCTCGCTTTCTGTCACACGGGTATAGGTGACTGACTTTCCCCCTCCCTCAACGGTATAGCCCTCTGTATTAAAAACTATAGACAGAATTTCCTGACTATTTTCACTCAAAATACAGTATTGGTCTGCCCCTCCTCTACTATACTGAATATTATCCGCATACGCCGGGAAAGCTAACATCCTTAAACATTCAAACTTGCTTTTGATCTCTTCTGGCGAGGCGGTTTCAGGTGGATGACAAAGATAAGCGATGCAGTTTTGTGCTTCAACCTGATGTTCTGAAGAGAAAAAGGCACTTATTTTATTCCATATCTCTTCTTTTAAAGGCACCTCTGTTGAGGCCTCATTGCTAATACTTTGATGCCTTGCCGTAGATTGTATATTAGTAATATTAAACATATTTTCCCTACCTGATCTGAACGTAACCTAAAGTAACAGATAAGGATATTCTCAACTTTAAATAAGAGGTCACAGTCGTCATTATTTCGGACAAATCATTCAGTATTTGCAGCGCTTGACTTATAGATGCTCGCGCTTCCATCACCTCTTTTTTAAGTAGAATGATGTAATCTGTTGCCATGACACGCTTTCAACGAACTCATATAAGATTAAAATGACGATCATAAGGATAGCTATACCGATAATACGGGGCGTTTTTTTTCATAGCCGAGGAGAGAGGGAAAATTAGCGTTGGGTTCAGCCTCAACGCTAATTTTCTTCAGTTGTGATTAAACTAGCTACCCCATTGATGTTTTGAGTTTTTCGACAATCCCGTTAGTCAAAGCCTGTCACTGTTTTTCATTCCTGACTGACTTAGCCCTTACTATTGCACTGAAATTCTCAAAAGCGAGCCATGGTAACGATGACTCGCTGGCGATCGACACATTGTCAGGACGCCGCGATAAACAACTCGCGTAACTGGTGCAACTGGTCGCGAATTTGCGCGGCTTCTTCAAACTCCAGATTTTGCGCGTGCTGCATCATTTGCCCTTCCAGTTCATGAATTTTCTGCTGCAACGCTTTCGGCGTCATATCCAGTTCGACAATTCCGGCTTTTGCCGTAGAACGGCCCTTGCCTTTCCCCTTCGCTTTGGTTTTCGCAATGTTCTGCCCCAGCGCCAGGATGTCGACCACTTTTTTGTTCAGCCCCTGCGGAGTGATACCGTGCTCTTCGTTGTACTTCTGCTGCTTCTCGCGACGTCGCTCGGTTTCGCCAATCGCCTTCGCCATCGACGGCGTGATTTTATCGCCATACAGAATCGCTTTACCGTTAACGTTACGCGCCGCGCGCCCTATGGTCTGAATCAGGGAGCGCTCGGAGCGCAGGAAGCCCTCTTTATCGGCGTCCAGAATCGCCACCAGCGAGACTTCCGGCATATCCAGCCCTTCGCGCAGCAGGTTAATCCCCACCAGAACGTCAAACTCGCCCAGACGCAAATCGCGGATGATTTCCATGCGCTCCACGGTATCAATATCTGAGTGCAGGTAACGCACGCGCTCGCCGTGCTCTTCCAGATATTCGGTCAAATCTTCCGCCATCCGTTTGGTAAGCGTAGTGACAAGGACACGCTCATTAATGGCCGCACGCTGACGAATTTCGGACAGCAGATCGTCCACCTGGGTCGCCACCGGACGCACTTCAATAATCGGGTCCAGCAGCCCGGTCGGTCGCACGACCTGATCCACCACCTCATCACCAGATTTTTCCAGCTCATAGTTGCCGGGCGTGGCGGAAACATAGATAGTTTGCGGCGCTAAGGCTTCAAACTCCTCAAACTTCAGCGGACGGTTATCCAGCGCCGAAGGCAGACGGAAGCCATACTCGACCAGCGTCTCTTTGCGCGCCCGGTCGCCGCGGTACATGCCACCTATCTGCGGGATGGTGACATGAGACTCATCAACCACCAGCAGTCCGTCGGCGGGCAGATAATCGAACAAGGTTGGCGGCGGTTCGCCCGGCCCGCGGCCCGACAGAAAGCGGGAATAGTTTTCAATGCCTGAGCAGTAGCCCAGCTCGTTCATCATCTCTAAATCGAACTGCGTGCGCTGGCTTAATCGCTGCTCTTCGAGCAGCTTATTATTCGCCAGCAAGACCTTACGCCTGTCCGCCAGCTCATCTTTTATCTCTTCCATCGCCTGCAGAATACGCTCGCGCGGCGTTACGTAGTGCGTTTTGGGATAGATAGTATAACGTGGCACCGTTGACTCTACCTGCCCGGTTAACGGGTCGAACAGCGACAGGCGTTCCACTTCTTCATCAAACAGCTCAACGCGTAGCGCGATGTCGTCAGATTCAGCCGGGAAGATGTCGATCACTTCGCCGCGCACGCGAAAGGTACCACGCTGAAAAGCTTGATCGTTACGGGTGTATTGCAATTCCGCCAGCCGACGCAAAATCGCGCGCTGGTCAATCAGCATTCCCACCGTCAGATGCAGCATCATTTTCAGGTAGAGATCCGGATCGCCCAGACCGTAAATCGCGGACACGGAAGCCACCACCACGACATCGCGTCGCTCAAGCAACGCTTTCGTTGCCGACAACCGCATTTGCTCAATATGTTCGTTTACCGAAGCGTCTTTTTCGATAAACGTATCCGAGCTTGGCACATACGCTTCCGGCTGATAGTAGTCATAGTAGGAGACGAAATACTCGACCGCGTTTTCCGGGAAAAACTCTTTCATTTCGCCGTAGAGCTGCGCCGCCAGGGTTTTATTGGGCGCAAGCACCATCGTTGGCCGCTGCAAGTCCGCAATGACGTTGGCAATGGTGAATGTCTTCCCGGAGCCGGTCACGCCCAATAACGTCTGATGCGCCAGCCCGTCCTCCAGCCCCTCTTCCAGACGACGTATAGCGTCCGGCTGATCGCCAGAAGGTTTAAAAGCGGAATTCAGTTTGAACGGTTTACTCATGAGCGGCTACCTGAAGGAGTGAGCGGGCAGGGGTGTAATTTTACTCTCGACGGTGAATATTGCCAATAAAAAATACTGGATGAAAAAACAGTAACACTCCAGTGTATAATGGCTATCGGCAGATACCCCACGCTATTTAGAGGTAAAACATAGACAGTCGCGGGGTAAAATTCCAGCAGTGTGCTGGTTATCCCCAGACCAGAGTCTTTTTTAACATTTGTCAAGTCGGATGATGAAAGTTTTATGTCAACGTATCCCCCTTCCTTTACAACCATTGATTTTATATAACTTGCTGTCTGAAAAGGGATATTTTCTCAAGCCGTCTTTCGCGCCAATTTAGTCGCAGGCCGCGTCGCCTCTCGCTTACGTTGTGTTTTCTAACTCTAATACACAAGGTTATCCACAGGAATAGTGGATAACTGCTTCCAGCCCGTATCCCCTGCCGCCTGGCAAAATCAGCTCCTGACGTTTTCGCCGGGCGATAAAAAAAAATTATCGCTATTTTTGGCAGATTATTGGCTAACGAGAAGGGAAAAATTGAGGCGTAGACGCTCACATTTTGCACATTTTTAGCATGGCGACGTCAGGAAGGTCTGGCGAAAAAACAGCAGGATCGTCTGATCCTGCAAGAAGGCAGTTTTTAAGCGCAGTCAGGCGCGTTCCAGGGGGCTAAGGTCCAGATACTGTCCTGTCGCCGCCTGCGATGGAGAAACGCCCAGCCACGGGATTTCCCCTAATAGCGGGGCCGGTATGACGCGGCGAAGCGTCGCGAGATATTCACCATGACGCGCGCCTGGCGGCTGTATGTCGTTGGCTATCCATCCGACAAGCGGTAATCCGGCCTGTTCTACCGCCAGCGCCGTCAGCATGGCGTGATTAATACAGCCCAGCTTGACGCCAACAACCAGAATCACCGGCAGCTGCTCCGTCTGTACCCAGTCGGCAAACGTCAGCGTGGCAGAGAGCGGTGTAAACCAGCCGCCCGCCCCTTCTGTCAACACCCAGTCTGCCTGCGCCTCCAGCGTTCGCAATCCGCGTGATAACACCGCCGCGTCTATCGCCCGGCCTTCGTCGGCGCTAACGATGTGGGGAGAGGTAGGCTCGGCAAAAGTATAAGGATTGATAGCGGAATAAGGTTGCGGCAGGCTGCTGTTACGCTGCAAGGCCAGGGCATCGCTATTGCGTAGCCCGTCGGTTGTCATTTCGCTGCCGGAAGCGACGGGCTTATAGCCTACGGTTTGATAACCTAACTGCGTTGCGGCCTGCAATAAGGCGCAACTGGCGACCGTTTTACCGACTTCAGTATCAGTACCGGTCACAAAATAGCGTTTAGTCACGTTCAATCACTCCCATAAAAAGATGGTACGTCAGCGGATATTTCCCCTGCCGCTGCGGCCATGCCAGTTGAATCTGTCTAAGCCGGGCGCGGGTTAATACATCCGACTCCCGCCCTTCATGAAGATGGGTGGCGCCAATGCCTTTAAGCGAGCGCATTGCGCTCAGGGCATCCTCAAACCACAATGTCATCGCCTGAGTATGACGAAACGCCCGCCAGCCGCGCAGCGCGTGGTCAATGGCCTCTTCCGGCAAAAAGCTATTCGCGTGAGCGCGATTATCGACGGCCTGCCATGCCTGACGCAGCTCCGGCAACGACCCCTGGCACAAGGTGGTAAACGCCACCACGCCGCCGGGCCGTACAACCCGATACAACTCGCTCAACGCATCGCGTAAATCGCCACACCACTGGACCGCCAGGTTGCTCCAGGCCAGGTCAAAAACTTCGGCGTCATGGGGAATCGCTTCGATATCCGCCAGCAAATAGTGATGCGCCGCCTGACGATCGCGAGCCTGTTGCAGCATCGGCAGAGAAAGATCCAGGGCGGTCACTTCGCTCCCCCGCTCTCGCCAGTAACGACTCATACGTCCGGGGCCGCAGCCTGCGTCCAACACACTGGCAAACTGGCGGCCTGTCAACAGCGTCAGCAGCGCATCCGCGCTGTGTTGCTGCAAAGAGGCGTGCTGTTCATATTGCGATGCGGCCCGGCCAAACGCCGCCGCAATAGCCTGCTTATTCACCTGCGCCATGCAGCACCTCCAGCAGACGGTCGATATCACACGCTTCATGCGCCTGCGTTAACGTTAAGCGCAGGCGCGCCGTGCCGACAGGCACCGTCGGCGGGCGAATCGCCGTCGCCCAGCATCCTTGTTGACGCAGCGCCTCCGCCAGGCGCAATGCACGGCTGTTATCGCCCACGATTAACGGCTGGATGGCGCTATGGGCATTCAGTAGCGTAAATCGGGACGCGTTAACGCCGGCCCGAAAGCGCTGAACCAGAGCGGCGAGTTTTTCGCGCCGTTCACCACCTTCATCGCTACGGATCACCGCCAGCGAGGCGCTTAACGCCTGCGCCTGGGCGGGCGGCATACTGGTGCTGTAAACCAGATGACGGGCAAATTGCAGCAGATAATCCGCGACGCTTTCCGAGCAGAGCACCGCTGCGCCGCTGACGCCAAACCCCTTACCGAAAGTCACCACCAGCAACTCAGGCTTCACCCCCCGCAGCCAGCAGGTGCCCCGCCCCTCATCGCCAGTCACGCCGATGCCGTGCGCATCATCAACCAACAGCCAGGCATGATGCCTGCGGGCAATGTGCTGGATTTCCGCCAGCGGCGCGCTGTCGCCGTCCATGCTGTATACACCTTCTGTCACCACCAGTTGCTGACCCACGCAGGGCGATTGCAGTAAACGCGACAGATGCTGCGTATCGTTATGGATAAAGCGGCGAAGCTGCGCCGGACTCAGATTAGCGGCCTCCAGCAGGGAAGCATGACTCAACCTGTCGGCCACAATCCGGTCATTTTTTTTCATTAAGGCGGTAATGACCGCCTGATTCGCCGCAAAGCCAGAGATAAACAGCAGCGCGCGTGGATATCCTAACCATTGCGCCAGTTCCTCCTCTAACGCCTGGTGCGCCACGGAATAACCGCTGATATGACCCGACCCGCCGCTGCCGACGCCAAAACGCGTCGCTGCCTGTTGCCAGGCGCGAATAATCTGCGGATGTTGACTTAAGCCGAGGTAATCATTGCTGGAAAAGTTAAGATACTGTCGCCCGTTCGCTACCAGCCAGCGTCCGGCACCCTGCGATACCACATAGCGGCGGCGCAACGTATCCGTCACCCGACGCGCCGTCAGCGCATCGTCGACGCGTTGTTGCCAACTCATAAGGCTGCCGCGTTGTAATAATCATCGGTGTCAGGCGTCATCAGCGTCTGCTCCAGACGTTGCTGCTGCTCGTTATCGCCCGCCAGCACCCTGGTCTGCTGCGGATTCAGCCCCAGCTTACGGAATAACTGCAGATCCTTGTCCTCTGCCGGATTTGGCGTAGTTAACAATTTGCAGCCATAGAAAATCGAGTTCGCCCCGGCCATAAAGCACATCGCCTGGGTCTGCTCGTTCATCTGTTCACGCCCTGCGGAAAGACGCACGTATGAGGTCGGCATCATGATGCGCGCCACGGCGATAGTACGAATAAAATCAAACGCATCCACGTCATCGTTATCCGCAAGCGGCGTGCCTTTTACCTTCACCAGCATGTTGATTGGCACGCTTTCCGGCGGTGTCGGCAGGTTCGCCAACTGCAACAACAGTCCGGCGCGATCGGTAACCGTTTCGCCCAGACCCACAATGCCGCCGGAGCACACTTTAATCCCTGCTTCACGGACTTTTTCCAGCGTGTCGAGGCGCTCCTGATAGGTACGGGTAGTGATGATATTGCCGTAAAACTCCGGCGAGGTATCGAGGTTGTGGTTGTAGTAATCCAGCCCGGCGTTAGCCAGACGCTGCGCCTGGCTCTCGTTCAACATGCCGAGCGTCATACAGGTTTCCAGCCCCATCGCTTTGACGCCCTGTACAATCTTCTCCAGATAAGGCATATCGCGTTCATGCGGATTCCTCCAGGCCGCCCCCATACAGAAGCGGGTCGAACCAGCGTTTTTCGCTTTACGGGCGGAGTCCAGTACCTGCTCTACTTCCATTAAACGCTCGGCTTCCAGCCCGGTTTTATAGCGCGAGCTCTGCGGGCAGTATTTACAATCCTCCGGGCAGGCGCCGGTTTTGATCGACAACAGCGTACTAACCTGTACCTGCTGCGGATCGAAATGCTGGCGATGAATTTGCTGCGCTTCAAACAGCAATTCCAGCAGTGGTTTTTCAAATAATTCGGTTACTTGCGACAGTGTCCAGCGTGGGTGGCGAGCCATCGGGCTTCTCCAAAATATGTTGTTTGTTTTTGATATGGTGTAGACTCGTAAACCTAAATCTTTTTAATTTGGTTTACAAGTCGATTATGACAACGGACGATCTGGCCTTCGATAAACGCCATATTTGGCATCCTTACACTTCCATGACCTCGCCGCTGCCGGTATATCCCGTTGAGCGGGCCGAAGGCTGCGAGCTGGTTCTCGCCTCGGGCAAACGCCTGATTGAGGGGATGTCCTCCTGGTGGGCGGCCATTCATGGTTATAACCACCCGCAATTGAACGCGGCGATGAAAGCGCAAATTGACGCCATGTCGCATGTCATGTTCGGCGGCATAACCCATCAACCTGCGGTGAATCTGTGCCGTAAGCTGGTCGCGATAACGCCTGAGCCGCTGGAGTGTGTCTTTCTGGCCGACTCCGGGTCGGTGTCGGTGGAAGTGGCCATGAAGATGGCGCTGCAATACTGGCAGGCGCGCGGCGAATCGCGTCAGCGTTTTCTGACGTTTCGCCACGGTTATCATGGCGACACGTTCGGCGCGATGTCGGTGTGCGATCCGGATAACTCCATGCACAGCTTGTGGAAAGGCTATCTGCCGGAAAATCTGTTCGCGCCGGCGCCGCAAAGCCGGATGGATGGCGAATGGGATGAAAGCGACATCGCGCCATTTGCCCGCCTGATGGCCGCGCATCGCCATGAAATAGCCGCCGTGATTCTGGAACCTATCGTTCAGGGCGCGGGCGGGATGCGCATATATCATCCACAATGGCTCAGGCGTATTCGTAACATGTGCGATCGCGAAGGCATTCTGCTGATTGCCGATGAAATAGCCACCGGGTTTGGCCGTACCGGCAAACTGTTCGCCTGCGAGCACGCCGGGATCGCGCCGGATATTCTGTGTCTCGGCAAAGCCTTAACCGGCGGCACCATGACCCTCTCGGCAACGCTCACGACACGCCAGGTTGCAGAGACTATTAGCAACGGCGAGGCGGGGTGTTTTATGCATGGCCCGACGTTTATGGGGAATCCGCTGGCCTGCGCCGTCGCCTGCGCCAACCTGACGCTGCTGGAAAGCGGCGAATGGCGTCAGCAGGTGGCGTCTATCGAGTCTCAGTTACGCGCTGAGTTAGCCCCCGCGCAAAGTTCGCCCTGGGTGGCGGATGTGCGGGTATTGGGCGCGATTGGGGTGGTTGAAACCACGCATCCGGTCAATATGGCGGCGCTTCAACGCTTCTTCGTCGGGCAAGGCGTCTGGATCAGGCCGTTCGGCAAGCTAATCTACCTGATGCCGCCCTACATTATTCGTCCGGATCAACTGCGCCGTTTGACCCAGGCGGTCAATGACGCGGTACACAATGAAACATTTTTTAGCCATTAATCAGCGGTAAGCGATGCTGCTTCTGGCTACACTTCTGGTGAGTCAAAAGGAGAGCGCATGAAACTTATCAGCAACGATTTGCGCGATGGAGATAAACTTCCTCATCGCCACGTTTTTAACGGTATGGGCTATGATGGCGATAATATTTCGCCGCATCTGGCCTGGGACAACGTGCCGATGGGCACCAAAAGTTTTGTCGTGACCTGTTACGATCCCGACGCGCCGACCGGCTCCGGCTGGTGGCACTGGGTGGTGGTGAACCTCCCGGCGGATACGCGCGTACTGACCCAGGGGTTCGGCTCAGGCCTGGTGGCCGTACCAGACGGCGTCATTCAGACGCGTACCGATTTCGGTAAAGCGGGCTACGGCGGCGCGGCGCCGCCTAAAGGGGAAACGCACCGCTATATCTTTACGGTTCACGCGCTGGACGTCGAGCGTCTTGACGTTGATGAAGACGCCAGCGGCGCGATGGTCGGCTTTAACGTGCATTTCCATTCGCTCGCCAGCGCCTCGATCACGGCGATGTTCAGTTAAACGCTGTGCCGGATGGCGGCGTAAACGTCTTACCCTGCCAACGGGTTGGGTAAGCCGAATAAGCGCCGCTCCATCCGGCAGCATTCACATAAAGTCCGGCACCAGACGCTGTAACGCGCCTTGCGCCAGCAGCGCCGTCGCACACTCAATATCGGGCGCGAAAAAACGATCCTGCGTATAGTGCGCCACCTGCTCGCGCAGTGTCTGCCGCGCCTGTTCCAGTAACGGGCTGGAGGTTAACCCTTCCCGTAAATCTATCCCCTGACAGGCAGCCAGCCACTCCACGGCAATGATGCCGCGGGTATTCGCCGCCATTTCCCAGAGTCGCCGCCCTGCCGCCGGGGCCATTGAGACATGATCTTCCTGATTCGCCGAGGTCGGCAGGCTATCCACGCTGTGCGGGTGCGCCAGCGCTTTATTCTCGCTGGCGAGCGCCGCGGCGGTGACCTGGGCAATCATAAAACCGGAATTAACGCCGCCATTTTTCACCAAGAACGGCGGTAACTGCGACATATGTTTATCCATCATCAGCGCGATGCGCCGCTCCGATAGCGCGCCGATTTCCGCTATCGCCAGCGCCAGATTATCCGCCGCCATGGCAACCGGTTCAGCATGGAAGTTACCGCCGGAGATCACCTCCCCCGCATCGGCAAAGACCAGCGGATTATCGGATACCGCGTTGGCCTCAGCCAGCAGTACCTCTTTCGTCTGACGTAACTGGGTCAGACAAGCGCCCATTACCTGCGGCTGGCAGCGAAGGGAATACGGGTCCTGAACTTTATGACAGTGGTGATGTGATTCAGCAATGGCGCTGGTATCGGTCAGCAGGTGCCGGAACAACCGCGCGACGTCAATTTGCCCCTGTTGTCCGCGCGCGGCATGAATGCGCGCATCAAAAGGACGGCGCGATCCCAGTACGGCTTCGGTAGTCAGCGCGCCGCAGACAACGGCGGAGGCAAATAACTCCTGTGCCTCAAACAAACCGCGCAGCGCGAAGGCCGTTGATGCCTGGGTGCCATTAAGCAGCGCCAGCCCCTCTTTGGCCGCCAGCGCGACAGGCTCCAGTCCGGCCTTTTTTAGCGCCGTCTGCGCCGGAAGCCATTCGCCCTGCCAGCGCGCTTTTCCTTCGCCAAGCAGCGTCAGCGACAGATGCGCCAGCGGCGCTAAGTCGCCCGACGCGCCAACCGAGCCTTTTGCCGGAATCAGCGGATACACGCCGGCATTCACCAGAGCGATGAGCGCCTCTATCACGCTCAACCGAATCCCGGAAAACCCGCGCGCCAGGCTATTGATTTTCAATACCATGATCAGACGCACCATCGCGTCATCCAGTGGGTCGCCTACGCCCGCGGCGTGAGACAGCACCAACGATCGCTGTAGATTTTGCAAGTCTTCATCAGCGATGCGCGTCTGCGCCAGCAGGCCGAAACCGGTGTTGATGCCGTAGGCGGTACGCCCTTCGGCAACGATATCATTGACGCACGCGACGCTGGCGTTAATGCCGTCAATGGCGCTGGCGTCCAGCCGAAGCTGTACCGGATGACGCCAGATATCGTACAGTTGAGAGAGACTTAACTGCCCCGGAGTGAGTGTCATGGTGTTCATATCAGCCTTTCCCCTGCGTCGCCGCAACCATCGGTAAATTCAGACCTTGCTCAACAGCGCATTCCACCGCGAGATCATATCCGGCATCGGCATGGCGCATGACGCCCGTCGCCGGATCGTTGTGTAACACGCGGCGAATACGCGCGGCGGCCTCGTCAGTGCCATCACAGACAATCACCATACCGGCGTGTTGCGAAAACCCCATTCCCACCCCGCCGCCATGATGGAGCGATACCCATGTCGCCCCGCTGGCGGTATTCAGCAACGCATTTAACAGCGGCCAGTCGGAAACCGCGTCGGAACCGTCGCGCATCGCTTCGGTTTCACGGTTAGGGCTGGCGACAGAGCCGGAATCCAGGTGATCGCGGCCAATCACAATGGGCGCGGATACCTCGCCGCAACGCACCATTTCGTTGAACGCCAGCCCCAGTTTTTGCCGCCACTCCAGGCCTACCCAGCAGATACGCGCCGGTAACCCCTGAAAATGAATGCGCTCGCGCGCCATATCCAGCCAGTGATGCAGATGTTTATCCTCAGCCACTATCTCTTTGACTTTGGCATCGGTTTTATAGATATCCTGCGGATCGCCGGACAGCGCCACCCAGCGAAACGGCCCGATGCCACGGCAGAACAGCGGACGAATATAGGCTGGCACAAATCCCGGAAAATCAAAGGCGTTTTCCACCCCCATCTCTTTCGCCATCTGACGAATATTGTTGCCATAGTCAAAGGTCGGCACGCCCATTTTACTGAACGCCAGCATCGCCCGAACATGCGCCGCCATGGAACGTTTCGCTGCCTGCATCGTCCCGTGGGGATCGGATTGCGCGTTTTTCTGATACTCCTCCCAGCGCCAGCCGGAGGGTAAATAGCCATGTAGCGGATCGTGGGCCTGGTCTGATCGGTCACCAGGTCCGGGCGCACGCCGCGATTAACCAGTTCCGGCAGGATATCCGCCGCGTTCGCGCACAGGGCGACGGACACGGCTTTCCCCTCGCGGGTGTAGCGCGTAATGCGGGCCAGCGCGTCATCCAGCGTGGCGGCCTGCTCATCCACGTAACGAGTACGCAGACGAAAATCGATACGGCTTTGCTGGCATTCAATCGTCAGCGAACACGCTCCGGCCAGCGTCGCGGCTAGCGGTTGCGCGCCGCCCATGCCGCCCAGCCCAGCAGTCAGCACCCAGCGTCCCGCCAGCGTGCCGTTATAGTGCTGACGCCCCGCCTCGACAAAGGTTTCGTATGTTCCCTGCACGATTCCCTGACTGCCGATATAGATCCAGCTTCCGGCCGTCATCTGACCGTACATCGCCAGCCCTTTCGCATCCAGTTCGTTAAAATGTTCCCATGTCGCCCAGTGGGGAACCAGGTTGGAGTTGGCGATTAATACCCGCGGCGCGTTGTCGTGCGTTTTAAATACGCCGACCGGTTTGCCAGACTGAATAAGCAACGTTTCGTCCGCCTCCAGCCGGGTGAGCGCATCAACAATAGCGTCATAGCATTCCCAGTTGCGCGCGGCGCGACCAATCCCGCCGTAGACCACCAGCTCATGCGGATTTTCCGCCACGTCAGGATCGAGATTATTCATTAACATCCGCAGCGGGGCTTCTGTCAGCCAGCTTTTCGCCGTTAATACCGTGCCTCTGGGCGCGCGGATAGTCTGCTGACGATACTTGCTTTCAGGCATAGCAATGACTCCTCATTATTATCGGTCTGCCATCGCCAAATAACGCTAAAACGCCACTATCAGGCACCGCCGCAGACCCACAGATAAGAATCAGACATATACTTGTCTATACAAGTAAGCACAAGAATAGAATTAACAAAAATGATACAATTTTGTTATATTGTGTCAGCAATCACGTTTTCCGGCAGCAGTCCGCTCAGGAGATAAATCGTCCCTGTAGCCGGTAGCGCGACCCGGGGAAAAGTAAGCGGGCGTGAGAAACAATCCGCGACGCGGACCAGGTTGTACGACGAATGAGCAGACAAGGCTCATGCTCTTTGATAGTTAACCACGCGCACTCTTGCGCCGTGGCGCGCACCGCCTCCACAATATGTTCCCCTTCCGTTAGCGGCGCGATCCGCGACAAATAAGCGTGCGGCGTGGTCTGACTGTAATCCTGCGTCAGGTAATCCACGGCAATATCCGCATTCACGCAGCGATCTTCAATTTGTACCGGCAGATCGTTTTCATAATGCACCATGATGGAATGGAAAATGACATCGCTCTCATTGACGTTGAGAGCGCTGGCCTGGATGGCGTTTGCCCGCACGCGCTCCAGCGTGAGCACCTCACAACGATGCTGATGACGGCGGGCGGCAATCTCCTCGGCGATACTGCGGACTTCAAACAGCGCGGACTGGCCTTTCGGTTCGGCGACAAACGTCCCCACGCCCTGTAAACGCACCAGCCACCCTTCATCCGTCAGCTCACGCAGCGCCCGATTGATGGTCATTCGGCTAAAGCCATACTGGGCGACCAGTTCTGCTTCCGACGGAATGCGATCGTGCGGCTGCCAGACGCCGCCGGCTATTTTTTTACAGATGTCCTGTTTCACCGTTTCGTAAAAAGGCGCAGGTGCAGAACGGGAGCGGGATGAATACATGCGTGAAGCCTTCCTTATGCGGATAATGTTTTCCGGATGACAGATTAACGCCACCAGTGCGCGATTTGCCAGCCAAGCCGCGCCGCCACGCGCGCCGCTGCGCCATCTTCATCAAAGCGTGGATTAAACTCAACCAGATCCGCCGCCTGTAATTTTCCGCTGCGGCAAACCGGCTCAATTAAACGCAGAACCTGTATCAGCGGCACGCCCAGCGCTGCGGGAGCGGAGACGGCCGGCATTTCCCAGACAGGCAATACGTCGAGATCGATAGTCAGATAAATTTTATCCACCTTGTCGATAAACTGCGCCATCTGCGCCAGCGCGTCATGGCAGTCCAGATCCTCCACCACGGTAACATTCCGCCACTGCGCTTCCCGCCACAACGCCTGCGTATTCGCCGCACGGCTCACGCCGAAACAGGCATAATGAAACGCGCGGCTCTGCGCGTCGCATAGCTGCGCCAGTTGACGAAACGGCGTCCCGGATGTTGCCCGGTCGGTCTGACGGAGATCCAGATGCGCATCAAGATTAATGATCCCTACGCTTTCCTGCGCAAACGCGTCCAGCACCCCCGCGCCGTGTCCAAACGCGGTTTCATGCCCGCCGCCCAGTACCAGCGTGCGCATCCCGGCCCGCAGACAGCGGCTTACCGCATCGCGCAAGGCCTGCTGCGCGCCTTCCAGATCGGGCGTCGGCGCAACCCAATTGCCTAAATCCACCAGCCGTTCATGTCCCTGGTGGCTGGCCATATTCGCCAGCGCTTTACGCAACGCGTCCGGGGCGCCTGCCGCGCCGGGACGCCCTGCATTGCGTTTTACCCCCTCGTCGCAGGCAAATCCCATTAACGCGATCTTTTGCTGCCAGTTTTCGGGGGAAAAGGTCTCGCTGCGCGTGACGGTCTGAAACAGACGCCGCGCATCCGGCGCTTCTATACTGTCATCGCGCCCCTGCCAGAGCGCCGGAGAAGCCGGATACCATTGCGTCATGAGATTTTTCCTCTGTATACCCGCTGATATAAAGGGTTACGCCCCGGCTCATACACTATCTCTACCGGCTGTTCAGCATCCCACACCACAAAATCCGCCCGGTAGCCGGCCCTGATCTGCCCATGCGTCGCCTGTCTTCCCAGCGCGCGAGCGGCATGGCGCGTAACGCCCGCCCATGCCTCTTCCGGCGTCAGACCAAACTGTACGCAGGCCATATTCATCGCCAGATGCAAACTGCAAAACGGGCTGGTGCCGGGATTGAAATCGCTGGCGACGGCGACAGGCACCTGATAGCGGCGCAGCAGTTCTACCGGCGGGCGCTGCGTCTCGCGCAGAAAATAAAACGCGCCGGGCAATAATACGCCGACAGTACCGCCGTCACGCATCGCCGCGACGCCCACTTCATCAAGATATTCGATATGATCCGCCGATAAGCCCTGATAACGGCTCACCAACTGCGCGCCGCCCAACAGCGAAAGCTGCTCAACATGGCCTTTAACGGGAATACCTAACGCCTTCGCCGTCTGCAATACGCGCTCACTCTGCGCCACATTAAAGCCGACGCTCTCGCAAAAGAGGTCTACCGCATCAAATAACCCTTTTTGCCAGAGCTGCGGAATCATCGTCTCGCAGACCAGAGTGATGTAGCCGTCCGGGTCGTCACGATACTCCGCTGGCGTAGCATGAGCGGCCAATAGCGTGGGGCTAATGTCGATAGCGTTTTCGGCGGCAAGTTTTGCAGCGACGCGCAACAGCTTTTCTTCTGTCGCCAGCTCCAGACCATAGCCGGATTTAATCTCCAGCAGCGTAACGCCTTCGCTGGCAAGGCGCATCATGCGTTCGCGCGCCAGCAGGTAGAGCGTCTCCTCCGCACAGGCGCGGGTTGCTGATACCGTCGCGTTAATGCCGCCGCCCTGAGCGCTAATATGCTGGTATGACGCGCCGTTAAGCCGCTGTTCCCACTCTGCGGCGCGGTTACCGGCAAACACCAGATGCGTGTGGCAATCGATAAGTCCCGGGGTTACCAGTCGTCCCTGCATATCATGGATATTGTCCCCGCTGACAGGAAGCTGCGTCTCTGGCACGATATCGCAAATATGCCCTTCGCGCACAATCAGCGCCTGATTATCCACCAGCCCGTACAGGGCTTGCTGCTGCGGGTCCATTGTCGCCAGCCTGATGTTTCGCCAGACAGTATCGCCCGGTAAAAGTTGCCGCATTCCTGTCGCTCTCTTGCCTGTCATGGGTTGTATAGACATTTATTTTCTTTCTGCTCCGGATTGTCAACTCAAAGCGCGAAAGTTGTTGCTTAATTGTGATAAAACTATCTGATGCTACAGGTGTTTCCGGCCTGAAAAGGAACTTTTTACCTTTTCGCCTTCCCGTTTCGTTCAACTTAGTATAAAAAAGCAGGCTTCAATGGATGTCATTTAACTTTTTCAAGCCCGGAGCAACCTGTGAATACATTATCGGTTTCCCGTCTGGCGCTGGCACTGGCTTTTGGCGTGACGCTGAGCGCCTGTAGCTCTACGCCACCCGATCAGATCCCTTCCGATCAAACCGCGCCTGGCACCGCCTCGCGCCCAATTCTGTCGGCAAATGAAGCGAAAAACTTCGTTGCGGCGCGCTATTTTGCCTCCCTGACGCCGAATACCGCCCCGTGGTCGCCGTCGCCGATTACCCTGCCCGCACAGCCTGACTTTGTGGTGGGGCCGGCAGGTACGCCAGGCGTTACGCACACCTCGATTCAGGCCGCGGTCGATGCGGCAATGGTTAAACGCACGAACAAACGCCAGTACATTGCTATTATGCCGGGCGACTATCAGGGGACCGTGTATGTTCCCGCCGCGCCGGGAAGTCTGACCCTGTACGGGACCGGTGAAAAACCGATCGATGTGAAAATTGGGATGGCGATTGATGGTGAAATGAGTGTCGCTGACTGGCGCCGCGCGGTGAATCCCGGCGGGAAATATATGCCTGGTAAACCCGCCTGGTATATGTTCGATAACTGCCAAAGCAAACACGCCGCGACGATCGGTGTAATGTGTTCTGCCGCGTTCTGGTCGCAGAATAACGGTCTGCAGCTACAAAATCTGACCATCGAGAACACGCTGGGCGACAGCGTCGATGCCGGAAACCATCCGGCGGTGGCGCTGCGTACCGATGGCGACAAAGTCCAGATTAACAAGGTCAATATCCTTGGCCGCCAGAACACCTTCTTTGTGACCAACAGCGGCGTGCAGAACCGTCTGCAAACCGATCGCCAGCCACGTACGCTGGTGACGAACAGCTATATTGAAGGCGATGTGGATATGGTTTCCGGACGCGGCGCCGTGGTGTTCGATAACACCAACTTCCAGGTCGTCAACTCCCGCACACAGCAGGAAGCCTACGTCTTCGCCCCGGCGACGCTGTCCAATATTTACTATGGCTTTTTGGCGATCAACAGCCGCTTTAACGCCTCCGGCGATGGCGTTGCGCAGCTTGGCCGCTCGCTGGATGTCGACGCCAACACCAACGGTCAGGTCGTGATCCGCGACAGCGTGATTAACGAGGGCTTCAACGTTGCCAAACCGTGGGCCGACGCGGTCATCTCGAAACGTCCGTTTGCTGGAAATACGGGAACCGTGGATGACAAAGACGAGGTGCAGCGTAATCTGAACGACACTAACTACAACCGCATGTGGGAATACAACAACCGCGGTATAGGCAGTAAAGTAGTGGCGGAACCTAAGCAGTAATCACCGTTCCGGTTCAGGCTTATAAACGGGCCGCCGCAGCAGATGTGGCGGCCCGTGGTTTTACTGCAAGCAATGTTTATTGAAATTAATCAGGCATCCCGCCTTGATGAGCTCCAGCCCGCCTCCATCCGGCACACAGCGCTTTAGTACGCGTTCACCACAACCCACATTGGCCCCTGGCCGACGGCATAACGGCCTTTTTCCGTCAGCAACCCCTGAGTGCCCGTAATTTCATAGACCGCGATATGATGTGATTTTTGACCCGCAGCAATCAGGTATTTTCCGCTATTGTCGATATTAAAGCCGCGCGGTTGGGCTTCCGTCGGCTGGAAGCCTTCAACGCTCAGTACGCTGCCATCTTCGGAGACACTAAAGACGGTAATCAGACTGGCGGTGCGGTCACAGGCATACAGATGCCGTCCATCCGGCGTAATATGAATATCCGCCGCCCAGCGGGTATCGGAAAAATCGGCGGGCATCATATCCAGCGTTTGCACGCACTCTATCTCGCCATGCGGATTTTTAAGCTGCCAGACATCCACCGAACTGTTCAGTTCATTGACGCAATACGCATATTGTCGATTCGGGTGGAAGACCATATGACGCGGGCCTGCCCCTTCAACTGTATTTACTTCCGCCGGCTCCTGGGCCACCAGATGGCCGTCATCGCTTAGCGTAAACAGACAAATGCGATCCTGTTTTAGCGCAGGCACCCACAGGGTACGGTTATCCGGCGTAATATTTGCCGAGTGGCAGCCGTCCAGCCCCTCCACCACATCCACCAGCTCAACCGGCAGGCCATCCTGTAAGCGCGTCACGCTGACATTACCGGCGTTATACGATCCGACAAAGACAAAACGACCATGATGATCGGTAGAAATATGGGTCGGGCTACCCGGCAGGGCGGATTCGGCGGCAAACGTCAGCGCGCCATCATCCGGCGCAATACGATACGCCAGGACACGAAACTCCGGGCGCACGCCGACATAGAGGTAGCGTTTATCCGGACTGACCACCATCGGCTGAACCTGACCGGGCACATCCACGACCTGCACCAGCGTCAGCGTCCCTTCGTGGTTCAGGCTCCAGACGTGAATTTGCTGACTCTCAGGGCTGGCGGTATAGACTGTTTGTTTCATGAATACTCCTTTGCATATGGCATGTAGCTGCAATAACAGGACACAGCTTAACGTAGTCGCTTTTGACGGCGAATGCTGAATTCAGACGCAGAATTTTGTCTGCTTACCGTCCCGGTGTACCATGCCGACAGACGGAGTTATTACTCTTAATCTGGAAAAAATTATGACTGCACGCGTGATTGCCCTCGATTTAGACGGAACATTATTAACCCCGCATAAAACCTTACTCCCCTCCTCGCTTGAAGCGCTATCACGCGCCAAAGAGGCGGGCTTTCAACTTATCATTGTCACTGGTCGCCATCACGTTGCTATTCATCCTTTTTATCAGGCGCTGGCGCTGGAAACACCTGCTATTTGCTGCAACGGCACCTATTTGTATGATTATCAAGCTAAAACTGTCCTGGATGCCGATCCTATGCCCGTGGATAAGGCGTTGCAGTTGATTGATTTACTGGATGAGCATCAGATTCACGGCCTGATGTATGTTGATGACGCTATGCTTTACGAACACCCAACCGGCCACGTCGTGCGTACCTCCCGGTGGGCGCAGACCTTGCCGCCGGAACAACGTCCGACCTTTACACAGGTCTCTTCGTTAGCGCAGGCGGCGCGCGACGTGAATGCCGTGTGGAAGTTTGCGCTTACCGATGAAGATATTCCCAGACTACAGCGGTTCGGTCAGCATGTTGAACAGGCGCTTGGCCTGGAGTGCGAATGGTCATGGCACGATCAGGTGGATATCGCGCGCAAAGGCAACAGTAAAGGCAAGCGCCTTACCCAGTGGATAGAAGCGCAGGGAGGGTCAATGAAAAATGTGATCGCTTTCGGCGATAACTACAACGACATCAGTATGCTGGAGGCGGCAGGCACCGGCGTTGCGATGGGCAACGCCGATGAGGCGGTGAAAGCGCGCGCTGACGTTGTGATCGGCGATAACACTACCGATAGCATCGCCAAATTTATTTACACCCACCTGCTATAGTCAGGCGGTGATAGAAACGCTTTTCACCTGCGCGTAAAGCCACAGGCCAGGCTTGATATTCAGCTCATCCCTGGCCCACGGGCTTATTCGCGCCCACAGCGTTCTGCCGCCTATCTCAAGCTGGACTTCCACCTGCCCGTTATCGTCATAACAATTCGCCACTTTTGCCCGCAATACGTTGCGGATACTGGTCTGCTGCGGCGGCTGTAGTACCAGCGAGACATCCGACGCCTGTATACGAATACGCAGTGTGGATTGCAGCGGCTGATTGAGTTTATTTACCCACAGGTGCTGGTCGCCAAGCGCCAGGGCGGTCATGGCATAATGCGGGTGATGCTCCAGCACGCTGACTTTCAGAATACTGCTCTGTTGCTCTTTCGGCAGCCACGGGTGCATAACGCTGCTTCCCCAGACTTCTTCCAGCGGGCCAAACGCTTTAACCTGTCCATCCTCCAGCACCATGACTTTATCCGCCAGGTGGAGAATTTCATCGAGAGAATGGCTGACATACAGCATGGGAATATTGATTTCCCGCGCCAGCCGTTGCAGGTACGGCAGTAATTCGCGTTTACGCGGGATATCCAGCGAGGCCAACGGTTCGTCCAACAGCAGCAACTCCGGGGCGGTGAGCAATGCCCGGCCTATCGCTACGCGCTGTTTTTCTCCGCCGGACAAGCTCCCCGGCAGGCGATCAAGCAACGCTTCAATTCCCAGCAGCGACACCAGCTTATCAAACTGACCGGTCATGCTTTTCGCCATGCCGTAGCGCAAATTGCCGCGTACTTTGTAATGGGGGAACAGGCGCGCATCCTGGAAAACATAACCGATGCGGCGCTTTTCCGGCGTTAAACAGATACCGTTTTCCGCGTCATGCAACACCCGGCCATTCAGCGCGATGCGTCCTTTTTGCGGGCGAGTCAAACCGCTGATGGCATTAATCAGCGAGGTTTTTCCCGCGCCGGAGACGCCAAAGATAGCCGTGATCCCACTGGCTGGCAGCGTTTCGTTGAGGGTTAAACAGTGCGTTCCCAGCGTCTGGGAAAAATTAAGCTCCAGCATGGTTAGCGCCCCGTCCGTTCACGGCTAATCCGCGCCAGCCATTCAGAAATCAACAGCGAAATCAGCGCTAATACAATCGAAATCACGCACAGCCTCGCCGCCGCGCTCTCCCCGCCCGGCGTCTGGATCAAGGTATACATGGCGGAAGGTATGGTGCGGGTTTCGCCCGGAATATTGGAAACAAAGGTAATGGTCGCGCCAAATTCGCCAAGCGAACGGGCAAACGCCAGCACCGTACCGACAATAATGCCTGGCAGGGTAAGCGGTAAGGTGATAGTCAGAAAAACGCGCCAGCGCCCGGCGCCCAGCGTTCTGGCGGCCTGTTCGAGCTTGATATCCACCCCCTCCAGCGCCAGCCGAATGGCCCGCACCATCAGCGGGAAGGACATCACCGCCGCCGCCAGCACGGCGCCGCGCCAGCTAAAGGCAAACGTGAGACCGAACCAGTCATACAGCCACTGGCCAATAAATCCGCGTCGCCCCATCGACACCAGCAGCAGATAGCCGACCACCACCGGCGGCAGCACCAGCGGCAGATGCAGGACGCTATCAAGTAAGGCTTTGCCCGGAAACCGGCATCGCACCAGTAACCAGGCAAAAAAGATCCCAAACGGCAGGCTAAACAGCACGGCCAGGGAAGACACTTTCAGGCTAAGAAGGACAGCCTGCCATTCTGGATCGGTCAGTATCATTACTTCGTCGTAAATCCATAACGTTTAAAGATTGCCGAGGCCTGCGGTCCTTTCAGGTAATCATAGAACGCGCTGACGGTCGCATTTTTATGCCCCTCCACGATAGCGATGGGGTATTCCACTTTTTTATGTGAATCTTCCGGGAACGTCGCCACCACGTTGACCCCCTTGCTGGCGACCGCATCAGAACCGTATACAATGCCCAAAGGCGCTTCGTTACGTTCGACCAGCGCCAACGCGCCGCGCACATCCTCGCCCGGCGCCAGTTTCGGTTCAAGCGTTTGCCATGCGCCCAACTTTTGCAGCGCTTCTTTGGCATAAATTCCCGCCGGTACGTGTTGCGGATCGCCCACCGCCAGACGTCCGCCGTTCAGCAGACGAATCCAGTCCGTTTTGTTGTCGATGGTAAACGGTTTCTGCTCGCTGGCTTTCGGCGCTACCACCACCAGGCTATTGCCAAGCAATGTTTCGCGCGTCGTGGTATCCACCGCTTTTTTATCGGCTGCGTAATCCATCCATTTCTGATCAGCAGAGATGAAGAGATCCGCCGGCGCGCCCGCTTCTATCTGGCGCGCCAGCGTTGAAGAGGAGGCGAATGAGGAGACCACATCCACATTTTTCTCTTTTTTATATTCTGCCGCAATGTCTTGCATCGCGTTCGTTAGCGACGCGGCGGCAAATACGGTGATCTTGCCTTCATCCGCCAGCGCATGACCGGCGATGACGAAAGATAATGTTGCCCCTGCGACCAGGCGTAACCAGGAATGCGCCATCTGTAACTCCTTGTGCGTTTCGTTATGTAAACGATAATATAACGATAATCTCAGGGGTTTCCCAGCGGTTATTCATACCCATTAACGATTAAACACAGAAAATATCGGCAGGAAAAGCAGGATCTTGAGTAACAAAAACGCCCGACTGAGCGGGCGTTTGGGGAAATCAGCGGTTCTGTCTGGACTGGTCTTTCTGACCGATACCGGAAAAAATGTTGAACACCTCACCCAGACCGTAAATCAGACCGAGGATGATGGCCATCACTACCGGTACCATGATGACGGCGAATACCAGACTTTTTAATAACTCTAACATGGGCAACTCCAGATATAGTCCTTTTTGTATTTTAACCGCATCACACAGAAAAGCACTCCCCTTTTGTGCGGTCGGCTTTGCGCTGACGCGCTTTTCAGTCACAATAGTCTTTTTACCAGGAGCTGGTTATGCAGGCCGAAATCCTTCTTACCCTGAAACTTCAGCAAAAGCTTTTTGCCGATCCCCGACGTATCTCTCTGCTGAAACACATTGCGCTTTCCGGCTCGATTAGTCAGGGCGCGAAAGACGCGGGAATCAGCTATAAGAGCGCCTGGGATGCGATAAACGACATGAACCAGCTTAGCGAACATATGCTGGTTGAACGCGCAACGGGCGGCAAAGGCGGCGGCGGCGCGGTATTAACCCGCTATGGCCAGCGTCTGATCCAGCTTTACGATTTGCTGGGCCAAATTCAGCAAAAAGCGTTCGATGTGTTAAGCGACGATGACGCCCTGCCGCTTGACAGTCTGCTGGCCGCTATCTCCCGCTTTTCACTGCAAACCAGCGCCCGAAATCAGTGGTTCGGCACCATTACCGCCCGCGATCGCGATCTGGTGCAACAGCATGTCGACGTGCTGCTGGCCGACGGCAAAACGCGGCTCAAAGTCGCGCTGACGGCGCAAAGCGGCGAGCGTCTCGGCCTGGAGGAGGGAAAAGAAGTGCTGATCCTGCTAAAAGCGCCGTGGGTTGGCATTACCCGGGATGCAGCCGTTGCGCGCGCCGCTGACAATCAGTTGTCGGGAACGATCAGCCATATCGAGCGCGGCGCGGAACAGTGTGAAGTGTTGATGGCGCTGCCGGACGGCCAGACGCTGTGCGCCACGATACCGACTTCAGATGCCGCCACGTTAAAGGAAGGCGATGACGTGATTGCCTGGTTTAATGCGGACAGAGTGATTATTGCAACGTTGTGCTAAGCACATTGACATCCGTTGCCGAAAGACGTATCCCTGTCATTCATCGCTGCAAAAAATGGGATGCAAAATGTCATCGTTGCAAATTTCGCAAGGCACGTTTCGTCTGAGCGATACAAAAACACTTCATCTGGATTCGCTGACGCTCAATGCGGGCGATAGCTGGGCATTCGTTGGGGCTAACGGGAGCGGGAAGTCGGCGCTCGCCCGCGCGCTGGCGGGCGAACTGCCGTTATTAACAGGCGAGCGCCAGTGTCGGTTTACCCGCATTACTCGTCTGTCCTTTGAACAATTGCAAAAGCTGGTCAGCGATGAGTGGCAACGTAATAACACCGATATGCTCAGTCCTGGCGAAGACGATACCGGGCGCACTACCGCGGAAATTATTCAGGATGATGTTCACCATCCTGCCCGCTGTGCGATACTGGCGCAGCAGTTCGGCATTTCCGCTTTACTCGACAGGCGTTTTAAATACCTTTCTACCGGCGAGACGCGAAAAGCGCTGCTGTGTCAGGCGCTGATGTCTGAGCCAGAGTTATTGATCCTTGATGAACCGTTCGACGGGCTTGACGTGACCGCCCGTCAACAACTGGCGCAACGCCTGACGGCGTTGAACCAGGCGGGTATGACCCTGGCGCTGGTACTCAACCGTTTTGATGAGATCCCGGACTTCGTGCAGTTTGCCGGCGTGCTTGCCGACTGTACGCTGGCGGAGACCGGAACGACGGCGGAGTTGCTGCAACGGGCGTTGGTTGCTCAACTCGCGCACAGCGAGCGTCTGACCGACGTACAATTACCCGAACCGGACGAACCTTCCGCCCGCCATGCGTTACCCGATGGCGAACCACGGATCGTACTTAACGATGGAGTAGTCTCGTATAACGATCGCCCTATCCTCCACCACTTAAGCTGGCGAGTCAATCCGGGCGAACACTGGCAGATCGTCGGTCCTAACGGAGCGGGTAAGTCTACGTTGCTTAGCCTTATTACTGGCGATCATCCGCAAGGCTACAGCAACGATCTTACGCTGTTCGGGCGGCGGCGAGGAAGCGGCGAAACAATCTGGGATATCAAAAAACATATCGGCTACGTCAGCAGCAGTTTACATCTGGATTACCGCGTCAGTACCACGGTACGCAATGTCATTCTCTCCGGCTATTTCGATTCTATCGGCATTTACCAGGCCGTTTCAGACAGGCAACGAAAACTGGCGCAACAGTGGCTGGATATTCTGGGAATCGATAAGCGTACGGCGGATGCCCCCTTCCACAGTCTCTCCTGGGGACAGCAGCGGCTGGCGCTAATCGTGCGCGCGCTGGTTAAGCATCCGACAGTGTTGATTCTGGATGAGCCGCTGCAAGGGTTGGACCCGCTGAACCGCCAACTGGTACGCCGTTTTGTAGATGTATTAATTCGCCAGGGAGAGACCCAACTGCTGTTCGTTTCCCATCATGCAGAGGATGCGCCTGCCTGTATTACCCACCGGCTGGAATTTGTACCAGAGGGCGAACGTTATAAGTACGTTTCCGGACGATGCAATAATTAAATGTATTATCAGAATGGCGCCGCGCGCCATTCTGGAACCACTCTCCTTTTATTAAGAATAATAATAACGGTCGATAAGCTTACTATCTCTTGAATCGCTGACCGCCTCATTGTCATAATAATCCTGAAATTTTCGACAATGATGTCGTATGTGAATATAAGGGATTCATTATGGCTTTTCGTTTTCCACAAATAATACTATTTTTACTGGCAGCTATTTTATTTTGCCCCAGCAGTTATGCTGAGCAAAAGCCGACCGCTGCGCAGGAAGCGCGTAAAACCGCTGTTGAGGTCGCTGTTGAAGACATGAGTCGCGCCGCCGTTGCGGGTCCGACAAAGATTAGTTTAGGTGATAAAGCCACGCTTAATCTGCCGGAAGGATTTACCTGGATACCCGCAAAAGAAGCGGCGGTATTTATGCGTGAAATTGGTAACTATGTTGACGATGAATATTTTTACGGCCTCGTATTTAAAAAGGAAATGAATGGATTTATTTCTATCGAATATGATGATTCTGGTTATGTAAAAGATGATGATGCAAAAAACTGGGATGCCGATGAATTAATGGATAACCTGCGCAAAGGCACAAAAGAAGCGAATAAAGATCGTATTGCAAAAGGCATTGAGCCGATAGAAATTATTGGCTGGATCGAGAAGCCTACCTACGATGCAACCAATCATCGTCTGATCTGGTCCGCCGCCATCCAGGATATCGGCACCAACGAACCACTGAATGAACAAGGCGTGAACTACAACACCTATCTGCTGGGACGTGAAGGCTATTTTTCTTTAAATCTGGTGACCGACAGAGGTTCTGTTGACCACGAAATCCCTCTGGCGAAAAGAATTCTCAGTTCCGTCAAGTTCAACGCTGGACAACGCTACGCTGACTTCAACGAATCAACGGACAAAATAGCGGAGTATGGGCTCGCCGCGCTGATTGGCGGTATCGCGGCCAAGAAAGTAGGACTGCTTGCTATGCTCGGTATCGCGTTGCTTAAATTCTGGAAAGTGACCGCCATCGGCGTCGTCGCTGTCGGGGCGCTCGCCAGGAAGCTACTCTCGCGTAAAAAAGACTGACAGCTCTTGCCCCGTCCGTTTCATTCCCAGGCGCGTAACGCGCCTTTTTTTCGGATAAAAAGCAGAAGCATTCTCAAGCCAGATGATTTGTAATCATTTAATCGATACAAATGCGTAAAATCACCAGTGTGTAAACGATTCCACTAATTTATTACATGTCACACTTTTCGCATCTTTGTTATGCTATGGTTATTCCATACCATAGGCTTAACGGAGCGAATTATGAGAGTATTGGTTACAGGTGGTAGCGGTTACATTGGAAGTCATACCTGCGTACAGTTGCTGCAAAATGGTCATGACGTCGTCATCCTCGATAACCTCTGCAACAGCAAGCGCAGCGTGCTGCCCGTGATTGAACGTCTGGGCGGTAAGCACCCGACCTTTGTCGAAGGCGATATTCGCAACGAAGCGCTTATAACCGAAATTCTGCACGATCACGCGATTGATACCGTGATTCACTTTGCCGGCCTGAAAGCCGTCGGCGAATCGGTCGCCAGGCCGCTGGAGTACTATGACAACAACGTCAACGGTACGCTACGGTTGGTCAGCGCCATGCGTGCGGCCAACGTTAAAAACCTTATTTTTAGCTCCTCTGCCACCGTTTATGGCGATCAGCCCAAGATCCCTTACGTCGAAAGTTTTCCTACCGGCACGCCGCAAAGCCCCTACGGCAAAAGTAAATTGATGGTAGAACAGATCCTCACCGATCTGCAAAAAGCCCAGCCGGAGTGGAGTATTGCGCTGCTGCGTTATTTCAACCCGGTCGGCGCGCACCCGTCGGGCGACATGGGAGAAGATCCGCAAGGTATTCCGAATAACCTGATGCCCTATATCGCCCAGGTCGCCGTGGGTCGTCGCGAATCGCTCGCCGTTTTCGGCAATGATTACCCGACCGAGGATGGCACCGGCGTACGCGATTACATTCACGTTATGGACTTAGCCGACGGGCACGTCGTGGCAATGGAAAAACTGGCGGACAAATCCGGCGTACATATTTATAACCTCGGCGCGGGTGTCGGCAGTAGCGTCCTGGATGTGGTCAACGCCTTTAGTAAAGCCTGCGGTAAACCCATTAATTACCACTTCGCGCCGCGCCGCGACGGCGATCTCCCGGCGTATTGGGCGGATGCCAGCAAAGCCGATCGCGAGCTGAACTGGCGCGTCACCCGCACGCTTGACGAAATGGCGCAGGACACCTGGCACTGGCAGTCACGCCATCCGCAGGGATACCCAGATTAAGGACGTTGTTATGACCCCATTTAATCCCATCGATCATCCGCATCGCCGTTATAACCCGCTTACCGGCCAGTGGGTTCTGGTTTCGCCGCATCGCGCAAAACGCCCCTGGCAGGGGGCGCAGGAAACGCCGTCTCAGCAAATGCTGCCGGCCCACGATCCGGACTGCTTCTTGTGTGCGGGCAATACGCGTGTCACCGGCGATAAAAATCCCGATTACAAAGGGACTTACGTCTTTACTAACGATTTCGCGGCGCTGATGGCCGACACGCCGGATGCGCCGGACAGCCACGATCCGCTGATGCGCTGTCAGAGCGCGCGCGGCACCAGCCGCGTGATCTGCTTTTCTCCCGATCACAGTAAAACGCTGCCGGAGTTGAGCCTGCCCGCGCTGACGGAAATCGTCAGAACCTGGCAGACGCAGACCGCCGAGTTAGGCAAAACCTATCCGTGGGTGCAGGTCTTTGAAAATAAAGGCGCGGCGATGGGCTGTTCGAACCCGCATCCGCATGGACAGGTCTGGGCCAACAGCTTCCTGCCGAATGAGGCCGAACGCGAAGATCGTTTACAAAAAGCCTACTTCGCCGAGCAGCGCTCGCCAATGCTGGTGGATTATGTCCAGCGAGAACTGGCGGACGGCAGCCGCACCGTGGTCGAAACCGAACACTGGCTGGCGGTGGTGCCTTACTGGGCGGCGTGGCCGTTCGAAACGCTACTGTTACCCAAAACGCATGTCCTGCGCATTACCGATTTAAGCGACGAGCAGCGCGACTCTCTGGCGCTGGCGTTGAAAAAGCTGACCAGTCGTTATGACAACCTGTTTCAGTGTTCCTTCCCCTACTCAATGGGCTGGCACGGCGCGCCGTTTAACGGTGAAGAAAACGCACACTGGCAGTTGCACGCACACTTTTACCCGCCGCTGCTGCGCTCTGCGACCGTCCGTAAATTTATGGTCGGCTATGAAATGCTGGCGGAAACCCAGCGTGATTTAACCGCAGAACAAGCGGCTGAACGCCTGCGCGCGGTCAGCGACATCCATTTTCGCGAATCCGGAGTATAAAAATGAATCTGAAAGAGAAAACGCGCGCGCTGTTTGCTGAAATTTTCGGCTACCCTGCTACCCACACGATTCAGGCGCCAGGCCGCGTCAATCTGATCGGCGAGCACACTGATTACAATGATGGTTTTGTTCTGCCCTGCGCTATCGATTACCAGACCGTAATTAGCTGTGCGCCGCGCGACGATCGTACCGTACGGGTGATTGCCGCCGATTACGACAATCAGGTGGACGAATTTTCACTGGATGCGCCGATCGTGACCCACGATAGCCAGCAGTGGTCTAACTATGTGCGCGGCGTAGTGAAACACCTGCAGCAGCGTAACAACGCGTTTGGCGGCGTGGATATGGTCATCAGCGGCAATGTGCCGCAGGGCGCCGGGTTAAGCTCCTCCGCCTCGCTGGAAGTGGCGGTGGGCACCGTCTTCCAGCAGCTTTATCACCTGCCGCTGGACGGCGCGCAAATTGCGCTCAACGGACAAGAGGCCGAGAACCAGTTTGTCGGCTGTAACTGCGGCATTATGGATCAGCTCATCTCTGCGCTCGGCAAAAAAGATCATGCGCTGCTGATTGATTGCCGTACGCTCGGCGCCAAAGCGGTTTCCATGCCGAAAGGTGTCGCCGTGGTGATCATCAACAGTAACTTTAAGCGCACGCTGGTGGGCAGCGAGTATAATACCCGCCGTGAACAGTGCGAAACCGGCGCCCGTTTCTTCCAGCAGCCGGCCCTGCGCGATGTCAGCCTTGAGGCGTTCAATGCCGTTGCCAGCGAACTGGACCCGGTAGTCGCAAAACGCGTTCGCCATGTATTGAGCGAAAATGCGCGCACCGTTGAAGCGGCAAGCGCGCTGGAGAAAGGTGATTTGCAACGTATGGGCCAACTGATGGCGGAGTCCCATGCCTCAATGCGCGATGATTTCGAAATTACCGTCCCGCAGATAGACACGCTGGTAGACATCGTCAAAGCGACCATCGGCGATCGAGGCGGCGTGCGCATGACCGGCGGCGGCTTTGGCGGGTGTGTTGTCGCACTGATCCCGGAAGATCTGGTTCCCGCTGTTCGGCAGGCCGTTGCGCAACAGTACGAAGCGAAAACCGGAATCAAAGAAACCTTTTATGTATGCAAACCGTCACAAGGAGCAGGACAGTGCTAAATGAAACGCCCGCACTGGCCCCCGATGGTCAACCGTACCGCCTGCTAACCCTGCGCAACAGCGCAGGGATGGTGGTAACGCTGATGGACTGGGGAGCCACTCTTCTTTCCGCCCGTATTCCGCTGTCTGACGGCAGCGTTCGGGAAGCATTGCTGGGCTGCGCCAGCCCGGAACACTACCCTGAACAGACGTCATTCCTCGGCGCCTCTATTGGCCGTTACGCGAACCGTATCGCCAATAGCCGCTATACGTTTGCCGGCGAAACCGTACAGTTAAGCCCAAGTCAGGGCGAGAACCAGCTACACGGCGGACCGGAAGGCTTTGACAAGCGCCGCTGGCAAATTGTGAACCAGAACGATCGCCAGGTATTATTCGCGCTCACCTCTGATGACGGCGACCAGGGTTTTCCCGGCCATCTTTGCGCCACGGCGCAATATCGTCTGACCGATGACAATAGAATCTCCATCACCTACCGGGCAACGGTCGATAAACCCTGTCCGGTGAATTTGACCAACCACGTCTATTTTAATCTGGACGGCGATCGGACCGACGTGCGCCAGCATAAGCTGCAAATTCTGGCGGATGAGTATCTGCCGGTAGATGAATCCGGTATTCCACGCCAGGGGCTAAAATCGGTAGCCAATACCTCGTTTGACTTCCGGATGCCAAAAGTCATTGCCAGTGAATTTCTCGCCGATGACGATCAGCGCAAGGTTAAAGGCTACGATCATGCTTTCCTGCTACAGACGCAGGGTGATGGCAAAAAGCCGGCGGCCCGTCTGTGGTCACAGGATGGAAAGCTACAAATGATGGTTTACACCACCGCCCCGGCGCTACAGTTTTATTCCGGCAATTATCTGGCGGGTACACCTTCCCGCGGGCCGGAACCTTATGCCGACTGGCAAGGGCTGGCGCTGGAAAGCGAACTGCTGCCGGACAGTCCGAATCATCCTGAATGGCCGCAGCCTGACTGTATCCTTCGCCCTGGCGAGGAGTACGCCAGCCTGACCGAGTATCAGTTTATTCCGTTCTAACGATATGCCGCTACATGCCCGATGACGCAAGCTTATCGGGCCTACGCGCCATTGCCCTGCTCAAACCTCCACCACTTAAAGACAAAATCGCAACTCTGAATTCACAAGAACCTTACACTGCGCCACTATTTTCGCTATGGTTATGCGTAAGCATTGCCGCCAACACCTCGCGGCAATATAATGAGAATTATTATCATTACATATGATTTATAGGAGTGAGAGTATGGCTGTAACTAAGCTGGTTCTGGTACGTCACGGTGAAAGTCAATGGAACAAAGAGAACCGTTTCACCGGCTGGTATGATGTTGACCTGTCTGAAAAAGGCGTAAGCGAAGCAAAAGCAGCGGGTAAACTGCTAAAAGAAGAAGGTTTCAGCTTTGATTTTGCCTACACTTCCGTACTGAAACGCGCTATCCATACGCTGTGGAACGTACTGGATGAACTGGATCAGGCGTGGCTGCCGGTGGAAAAATCCTGGAAACTCAATGAACGTCACTATGGCGCGTTGCAGGGGCTGAATAAAGCGGAAACGGCAGAAAAATATGGTGACGAGCAGGTTAAACAGTGGCGCCGCGGTTTTGCCGTGACGCCGCCGGAACTGACCAAAGATGATGAGCGTTATCCGGGTCACGATCCACGTTATGCCAAACTGAGCGAGAAAGAGCTGCCGTTGACCGAAAGTCTGGCGCTGACCATCGACCGCGTTATTCCTTACTGGAACGACACCATCCTGCCGCGTATGAAGAGCGGTGAGCGCGTGATCATCGCCGCTCACGGTAACTCATTGCGTGCGCTGGTGAAATACCTGGATAACATGAGTGAAGATGAGATCCTTGAGTTAAACATCCCGACCGGCGTGCCGCTGGTGTATGAGTTCGACGAAAACTTCAAGCCGCTCAAACATTACTATCTGGGCAACGCTGACGAAATCGCCGCGAAAGCGGCTGCCGTGGCGAATCAGGGTAAAGCGAAGTAATCACCTTTGCCGGATGGCGGTATAACTGCCTTATCCGGCCTACGAGCAATGGGTAGGCCGGATAAGCGCAGCGCCATCAGGCAATATGTCTTAAACAGCGATCACGCCGTCCAGCACCACCTGCAATTTCCCCTGCGAACAGCGCTCCACGCGTCCTCGTACCCGGTACACTTCAGCCAGACGCTCCGCAGTAATCACCGTCTCCGGCGCGCCGCTGGCGACCAGCCTGCCGTCTTTTAGCATCAGGACATGGTCACCATGACGCAGTGCAATATTAATGTCATGCGCCACGACTATCGTTACCCTATTTTGCGCCTGGGTATCCCGACGCACGAGATCCATTACGTGAAACTGATAGTTTAAATCCAGCGCGCTGAGCGGCTCATCCAGCAACAGAAGTTCAGGGCGACGAATCAGCGATTGCGCCAGACCCACTAACTGCCGCTGACCGCCGGAAAGCTGGTCGAGATACTGCAACGCCAGATGCGTTATGCCCAATTGCTCAAGGATAGCCAGTATCTGCGCTCTGCCCTGCGCATTGTCTCTGCCGCCTGATGCCCGCAGTACCACGATAATCGACTCCAGTACATGCAGATGTACGCCCTGCGGTAATGACTGCGGCAAAAACACAACTTTCTGCGCCCGCTCGGCAAACGATAACGACATGAGATCTTCGCCATCAAGCAGCGCCTCGCCGTCGGCGTTATTCAGCCCGGCCAGCGAACGTAGTAACGTCGATTTACCACAGCCGTTCGGCCCCAGCAAAATGGTAATTTTCCCGCGCGGCAGTAAGGGAACGTTGAGATCTGCAATAACCGGCTGAGTGGAATAGCCGGCGCTAAATGAGCGGAGCATTAACCCGCGCATCAGAGACTCCCCCGATGTCGCAATACAATGCTTAAAAAGAACGGAACCCCGACCAGCGAGGTGACAATCCCCACCGGCACCATGACGCCCGGAATACTATTTTTCGCCGCAATAGAGGCCAGCGATAACACCAGCCCGCCTATCAGCACGCTGCCCGGAAGGTAGAAACGGTGATCTTCCCCCAAAAGTATTCGCGCAATGTGCGGCGCAACGAGACCAATAAAACCAATCGGCCCGACGAAAGCTACCGCCAGCGCTGATAACAAGCTGATACGCAACAATGACAGCAGGCGTAAACGGCGGACATGAATCCCAAAGCTCATCGCCCTCTCTTCGCCCAGACGTAATGCCGTGAGTTGCCAGGCGCTTCGTAACGCGCAAAAAAGCACAGCAATAAACACCACGGCCAGTACGCCCAATTTTTCCCACGACGCGCGGACCAGGCTCCCCATCGTCCAGAATACCAGCCCCTGCAGCGTATCTTCATCAGCCACAAACTGCATAATGGCGACCAACGCGTTAAAGGTGAATACCAGCGCAATACCAAACAACACCACTCCGGATGCGGCGACGCCTGTCCAACGGGTAATACCGTCCAGGAGTAACGCGGATAACAGCGCAAAGATGAACGCATTGGCCGGGATAAACCAGGCGGCAGGAATACCGGGAATACCGATCCCCAACACAATCGCCAGCGCAGCGCCAAAAGCCGCCGCGGACGATACGCCGAGGGTAAACGGCGTCGCCAGCGGATTATTTAAAATGGTTTGCATTTCGGCGCCCGCTAACCCTAACGCCATGCCCACCAGTAGGGCCATCAGGGCATAGGGTAAACGAATATCCCAGACAATAACGTGTATGCCCGCATTCACTTTTTCCGGTTGAAAAAGCGCCTGCCATAGCGCACTGAGCGGTAAACCAGAAGACCCACAGGTTACATCCACCATCAGTGAAGCCATCATCGCCAACGCAATAGCTAACATGAGCACAGCCCGTTTGCGTATGATCTGGCGATAGCGCGGAATGACGGGCGTGGAAGCGAGAGCGGGGGCTAAAAGTGATTTGTCCTGACAGGTCATGGTTCGGGCTACGTTATTAATCAGAGGAGAATTATAGCGCCGAATTATTTCGTTATATATTTATTTATATTTCGATTAATGACACGGTGGCCTATCTCATCGGTTTCCAATAAATATCCTCCGGCATAGCCCTGTCTCTTGATCAGATCTCCTGATCAAGAGACAGGGCCTGACTGGGGGTTTTCCATAGACAAAGACAGCGTGGAGCCATCCACGCTTGAGGCTGCTGACAACGTGTAACCAGGTGGCAATGTTCCAACCACGGACCTACAAAAAGTACGTAATCTGTTGATATTCTCGTTTCGTAAGTCAGGCAAAGCGCTAGCTGCCTCTCGCAGAAATGCCAACACAACAGATAATTGTCAGCAGTCCTCATTTTTCAGTCAGCAAATATCGGTCCGGCAGGGAATTTCGCCAGAAACCCGGTGACGGCCAGCAGCGACCACAGCCCGGGCCACCCAATCTGGCGCTCCCGCAGTTCATCATCCAGCGTCATAAGCGCAAACTCACCTTTATCGCCCAGCACGCCGCCCTGCCAGAGCAGCCGCTGCGCCTGCTGCCGCGCCCAGGGAGAATCGCTCTTCCAGGCCAGCAGGTGCAGCAGAGCCTGCTGCAGGCAGACACCGTGAGAATGTTGATCCCGCAACAGCCGCCGGTAAACCGGCAGCGATATGCTGCGCACGGTATAAAAACCGCTGCGGGTTTCGCTGTCAACATCTGCCATGCCAGCACAGAACTGACTGGCCAGGTCACATAAACGATTGTGCGTCAGCGGCTGGCGCAGGGCATCCAGACGACCTGCTGCGGCACACAGCAGCCCGCTCCTTTGCCGTTCTTGTGGCAGCGAATCAGGCAAAACCGCTACCGTTTCAGCCGCCCCGGCCTGCGCATGCTGTACGCCCGCGTCATAACAACGGACAAAGAAATCATGGCTGCCACGGACAATTGACGGGTGCGCCAGCAGATTCAGCGCCGGGTGCAGTTGTTCAAGCTCGTCCAGTGATGCCAGCGTATAATTGACAACCACATCTTTTATCGATGCCCGGCCTTCCGGACGAAATGCTATGGTTTCATTCATCAAAGTCTCCTTATGGGACATTCCCGGAGACGATGCTGCGCATCTGTCCGGGCTACAGATCCATGCAATCCGGTAGCCCGGACAGGCGCAACGCGCCGCCTCCGGGAAAGGAACAGATTTACATCGCCAGCACGTACTTCAGCATCACCCCGGCGGCTATCGCCGAGCCAATCACCCCGGCCACGTTCGGGCCCATCGCGTGCATCAGCAGAAAGTTCTGCGGGTCCGACTCCAGGCCCACCTTGTTCGATACGCGGGCCGCCATCGGCACCGCCGACACCCCCGCCGAACCAATAAGCGGGTTGATTTTGTTCTTACTGCACAGGTTCAGCAGCTTCGCCATCAGTACCCCGGCCGCCGTCCCGATACCAAACGCAATCACCCCCAGCAGCAGAATGCCCAGCGTCTGCGGTTGCAGGAACTTGTCCGCCACCAGCTTCGCGCCCACCGACAGCCCGAGGAAGATGGTGACGATATTAATCAGCCCGTTCTGTACCGTGTCGCTCAGGCGCTCCACCACGCCGCTTTCGCGCATCAGATTGCCAAAGCAGAACATCCCCAGCAGCGGCGCGGCGTCCGGCAGCAGCAGCGCCACCAGTAGTAACAGCACCACCGGAAAGAGGATTTTTTCCCGCTTACTCACCGTGCGCAGCTGCACCATGCGGATTTTCCGCTCCGTCTCCGTGGTCAGCGCTTTCATAATCGGCGGCTGGATTAACGGCACCAGCGCCATATACGAGTACGCCGCCACCGCGATGGCCCCCAGCAGCTCCGGCGCCAGCTTGCCCGACAGATAAATCGCCGTCGGGCCGTCCGCGCCGCCGATAATGCCGATGGCCGCCGCCTGCGGCAGGGTGAAGCTGATAAGGCCGAAGTAGTTCAGCGTCAGCGCCCCCAGCACGGTGGCGAAGATACCGAACTGCGCCGCCGCGCCGAGCAGCAGGGTGCGCGGGTTGGCCAGCAGCGGGCCGAAGTCGGTCATCGCGCCGACGCCCATGAAGATGACCAGCGGCGCGACACCGGAGCCAATCGCCACTTTGTAGAACAGCGCCAGCACCCCCGGCGTGTAGCCCATGTCCACCGCCAGATTTTCCATCTGGTTCTGGACGGAGGGCAGCGCCAGCGCTAATGCTTCCTTAATGGCATGCACGTCCGGCGCGCAGTGGAGCTTCGCGGCAATCACCGCCAGCTGTCCGGCGTCGTGGTGCGCCAGCAGGCTTTCCAGCGCGGTCAGCGCCAGCCCGGCCTCCGGAATGTTCGACAGCAGCCCGCCGAAGCCTATCGGCAGCAGCAGTAACGGCTCGAACTTCTTCGCAATCGCCAGCCACAGCAGCAGCAGGCTGACCAGCAGCATGATGGCCTGGCCTGCGCCAAGGTGCATCAGCCCCATGCCCTGAAGCAGGGCGTTCAGACTTTCCATTTCCGCTCCTCGTCCTTACGCCAGCGTCATCAGGGTGTCGCCGACGGAGACCGCATCGCCGGACTTCACCGCGATACCGCGTACCGTCCCGGCCTGCGCGGCGCGGATTTCGGTTTCCATCTTCATGGCTTCCAGAATCAGCAGCACATCGCCTTCGGCCACCGTCTGGCCCTCGGTGGCAATCACCTTCCAGATGTTGCCCGCCAGCGGCGCGGTGACCGGGGTGCCGGCGCCTGCGGGAGCGGCAGCCTGAACCGGTGCGGAAGAGGCTGCCGGAACAGCCGCAGTAAGCTGGCTGATATCGCCGCCGTCGCTGACCTTCACCACAAAGGCTTTGCCTTCCACTTCCACGGTGTAGATACCGGAAGCTGCAGGCTTCTCTGCTTTTGCCACCGGCTGCGCGGCTTCCGCCTGCGGCAGTGGCTCAAACGCCGCCGGGTTGTGGCGGTTCTCAAGGAATTTGAGGCCAATCTGCGGGAACAGCGCCACGGTGAGCACGTCGTCAATGGCGTTTCCCGCCAGAGTAATGCCCTTCTCCTGCGCCTGACGCCTGACGTCCGCTTCCAGTTCAGCCAGCTCCGGTTTGAGTAAATCCGCCGGGCGGCAGGTCACCGGAGCGCCCCCTTCCAGCACGCGGGCCTGTAACGCGGCGTTCACCGGCACCGGCGTGTGGCCGTATTCGCCTTTCAGAATGCCGGCCGTTTCTTTGGCAATGGTCTTGTAGCGTTCGCCCGTCAGCACGTTGAGCACCGCCTGGGTGCCGACAATCTGCGAGGTGGGGGTCACCAGCGGGATAAAGCCGAGGTCCTCGCGCACGCGGGGGATTTCCGCCAGCACCTGGTCGAGTTTGTCCGCCGCGTTCTGCTGCTTCAGCTGGCTTTCCAGGTTGGTCAGCATCCCGCCCGGTACCTGCGCCACCAGAATGCGGCTGTCGTAGCCCTTCAGCTGGCCTTCAAAGGCGTGGTATTTTTTGCGCACCTCGCGGAAGTAGGCGGCGATATTTTCCAGCTTCAGGATATCCAGCCCGGTGTCGTGCTCAGTACCTGCCAACGTCGCCACCAGCGCTTCGGTGGCCGGGTGGCCGTAGGTGGCGCTCATGGAGGAAATCGCCGTGTCCACGCCGTCGACGCCCGCTTCAATGGCTTTCAGCAGCGTCATCTCCGCCATGCCGGTGGTGGCATGACAGTGCAGGTGCAGGCGTACCTCAAAACGTTTTTTGATTTCGCTGACCAGCTCATACGCCGCCATCGGTGTAAGAATGCCGGACATATCCTTGATGGCAATCGAGTCAACGCCGGTTTCCAGCAGTTGCTCCGTTAAATCCAGCCAGGTCTGCAGGGTGTGCGCCGGGCTGGTGGTGTAGGAGAGCGTGCCCTGGGCGTGTGCGCCGTGGCTGCGCACCGCCTGCAGGGCGGTTTCATATTGCGCGGGTCGTTCATGGCATCGAAGACGCGGAACACGTCCATGCCGTTTTTGACGGCGCGTTCGACGAAGCGTTCCACCACGTCATCGGCGTAGTGGCGATAGCCGAGCAGGTTCTGGCCGCGCAGCAGCATCTGCAGGGGAGTCTTCGGCATGGCTTTTTTGAGCTCGCGCAGGCGCAGCCACGGGTCCTCGCCGAGAAAGCGGATGCAGGCGTCAAAGGTGGCGCCGCCCCAGCATTCGAGGGAGCCGTAGCCCACGTCGTCGAGCTGAGCGGCAATCGGCAGCATATCGTCAAGGCGCAGGCGGGTGGCGAACAGGGACTGGTGGGCGTCGCGCAGGACGACATCGGTAATGGCAACGGTCATGGATTCCTCCGTGAATTAAGGGTTAAGGCGGCGATGGTGGTGGATAGCGGCGGCAATCACCGGCTTTAAGCGGGCGAAGTCGTCCGCGGGCGCGGCGGCGGGTGCCGCCTTCGGTACCGGGACCGGTTCAGGGAAGAAGCGGTTGACGGCGGCGGACATGCCGCGGATGGCGAAAATCAGCAGGAACAGAAACGCCAGCACGAACCCCATGCCGAGGAACATCAGGGTGAAGCCTTCACCTAATAGCACCGAACTATTCATAATAAAGTCTCAAATTTAATAATCTAAAATAGAAAAGTAATATCAGGCATTAATAGAAGGGATAAAATATCGGTAGTAAAATCATACTAACGATAAAACAAACCAAACTAATCGCCAATCCGGGTTTTAAAAAATCTTTAAATTTAACATTCCCCGGGCCAATAATCATTGAGTTTGCTGTAATAGCCATTGGGGTACAAACAGCAACACTACTCGCAATAAAAACAGCAATAACAACTGCACGAGGGTCTGCGCCAATAGACTGTGCGATAGTCCATCCTACCGGGCATAACAACGTACATGCTGCAGTGTTACTCATAACTTGAGTCAAAGCCCATGTAAGTATCCACAATGACGCCATAATAATCATAACGCCAGAATCTCCGGTTACTGAAATAACGGCATTAGCAATCATTTCTCCAGCACCAGTAGAATTAAGCGCGGCTCCTAAAGGCATCATAAACGCAAGCATGAAAACAGTTAGTGTTTCAAAAGAATTAAAAGTTTCCTTTTGTGTCAAAACGCCAGCAAATACAAGAACAATAGCCGCACAACACGCAATAATATGCATTGGAGGCAGAAACTTAATATAATCAGTTGCCACCATTCCAGCGATAGACAGAATAAAAACGGCTAAAGTTAAATTTCTATGCCAGGCCGGAATTTGGCTATAATCCATTTGAGAATCAGATTGTGTATTTCCATCACGATCTGCGATGAGTTTTGAACCGAAGAAATAGAGAAATATAGAGCATGCAATCAGCAAAGGAATACCAATTTTAGCGTATTCGAAAAATGGCACCGACAGACTTCCCTTACTAAAAGTTTCAATAGTATTTTTAGCAATCAGATTTCCTGGCGAACCGATAATAGAAATATCAGCACCGATTGTTGCCCCAAAAACCAGAGGCATAAGAAGTTTAATAGGCTTAATCTGACTACTGGCGGCAATACCTAAAACAATAGGAATTAGCACAGCAACTGTTCCGCTATTAGAAACAAAGGCAGACATAACTCCACCAATAAGAAAAATCAATACACTAAGGCTTCTTTCTGTTTTAGCATATTTTAGTAAAATTTTACTTGATTGCCATGCCAAACCTGTTTTAAAAAATGCCGCACCGAGTACACACATGGCGACGATAAGAATAACATTCGCATTTACGATTGAAGCAAAAATATCCTTAGCATCGATAACACCGGTAAAATAAAGTGCCATTGGGACCATAAATGCAACTAATCCCATAGGAAGACGATCGCTAACAAAGATAATTATTGCAACCACTAAAACCAACAAAGTAATAATCGCTGGTGACATGTATACGTCCTTATATTATTAGGGTACAAAAACAACTCATTACAGTCATGAATACAACTGCAACAAGCATAAATCACATGTTATACTAAAATTACATCTAATTAATTTCTATTGAGAAAGAATACACTCACATAAATAACAACACTTACCCGACAAAGGCATAACATATTCTTACTGCTTTTGTTTCTGTTTAATCAAATAATTTCCTCTTAAAATCTGTCTGTGTATAATGCTACTTATATAAATGAAACTCATCCAATGCTAATAAGGTTGCAGCTTATGCAATATCGGCATCACCTCGAACTAACATGGCTCGAAGACTGTCTGGCTCTAAAAGAAACGTTGAATTTCTCAAAAGCGTCTGCCTCAAGATATGTGACTCAACCCGCATTTAGTCGTCGGATACAATCTCTCGAAGAATGGGTGGGTACGCCCCTTTTTGAAAGAAGTAAACGGGGAGTCACCCTTACCAAGGCCGGAGAAGTATTTACAGACCAGCTTCCCGAACTGATCCACTCCTTGTACACATTGAAAAGTGATACCCTTGAGGCCGCAGGTAATAAACAACCCAGTCTTGTTTTTTCAGCAACGCATGCTTTGTCTTTCTCTTTTGTACCGCATTTGTTAAAACAGAGTGATAAAATTGCAAAATTTGGTTCATTTCGTCTTTTATCTGACTCATTGAATGCGTGCGAAAAAATGATGCGGCAGGGAGATTCACAATTTTTGCTGTGTCACCATCACCCACATATGCATCTAAATTTAAATAAAAATAACTTTATGAGCATTCGTCTTGGGTTTGATACATTAATTCCATTCAGTAAACCAGACTCAGAAACGTTAAAACCGTTGTGGAATATAAATAATAAGATTCAATTCCCTTACCTTTCTTTTTCATCACAATCAGGTCTGGGAAGAATAATAGCAAATACAGCGTCTATTAACAGAATTACCCATAATATAAATGTTGCCTTTGTGGCCGATCTGGCAGCAACACTATTGGCAATGGTCAGATCTGGCGATGGTGTTGCCTGGATACCTCAAAGCCTTGCCAGGCAAGATATAGAGGCTAAAACTATTGTTACTGCAGCGGAAAAAGAAAGTAATTTATGGGTACCCATAGAAATAAGACTTTATAGACCAGCCAAGAGAATGCCTCCAGATGCCGAAGAGCTATGGGAAATTTTTGTTGAAGAACAAATATAATTATTTAATTGTAAAATGTTCTTTAATATAATCCTCAATGAATTTAATTAACGCTCTGGTTGCATATGATAAATATTTATCTTTCTTCCAGGCCAAACCAATCGTAACATAAGTCGGCTCAGTCATGGCCTTGGTTATTACTTTTTCGGCTTTAAGATCGACAGCGTCCAAAATGAAAGAAATTCCTTCATTTTTAGCAACCAGATCTATGTTGGTTTGAACCCTGTTTGATGATAGAAAAATATGTGTATGAATTCCTCGCTTTGTACATTCTTCAATAATCGTTTTTCTATGCCAGGAATCTTTTTTCATTAGTATCAATGGCTCATATTGTAGATCTTCCCAATCGATACTATCCTTTTTTGCCAGAGGATGTTTATCTGACATACATACCACGTGCTGCTGAGTCATTAATGGTACCGTAACTAATTCTTTTGGACAGTCATTAATAATAACAATAGCAAGATCCAGCTCTCCAGCAGAAAGTTTATCATGTAAACCAAAAGTCCCCTCTTCAACAAGAGAGAGTTCCATCTCTGGATAAATCTCTCGGAAATGCTTGAAGAGCGGTGAAAAAAGAAACAAACTTATCATCGGTGGGATCCCCAAAGTTACTATGCCACCATTTTCATTACGATAATCTTTCATTTCCGCTACGCTATTTTTTAACGCAATAAGGATAGGTTCAATTTTTTGTAAGAAAAACATGCCCTCCTCAGTAAGGACAAGTTTATTTTTCTTTCTATCAAATAATGTCACCCCTAATTCAGTCTCTAACTTCTTAATAGCAATGGTGATATTAGGTTGAGAAACAAAATGCCGCTCAGCAACTCTGGTTAAGTTACCTAACAAAGAAGCGCTTACAAAATATTCTAATTGTCTAATTTCCATCTATTTTCCACTACTATAAATAAAATTTATCATTTAATAAAAATAACATATTTCCTTCCTACAATGAATACGAATATCATGAAAATGTGATCAATGGATAAAACAATGCAACATAGCACTGGAGGGAGTATGAGTCGTATATTAAATACAGAAATTATCATTCCGATTATCGAAAAACTTGTAAAAAAAGCTTGTTATGAACTGGATGATAATCTCATGTGTTCTTTTCGTAAAGCATATGATAAAGAAGAGTCAAAGATCGGCAAGGAAACCATTAAGATATTAATTGATAATGGAGAGTATGCAAAAAAAGAACAACTTGCATGCTGCCATGATACCGGCACTTGTATCGTTATAATGGAAATTGGACAACATGTATGCTGGGAAGGTAAGCCGCTTAAAGATCAGGTGAACCAGGGTGTTCGCCAGGGCTATGAAAATGGATACTTAAGAAAATCCATGGTTGCAGATCCATTAGAACGTATTAATACTAATGATAATACTCCTGCAATTTTACATACTGAAATTGTTGATGGTGACCGAGTGACAATTACCGTTATGCCAAAGGGCGGCGGTAGCGAAAATATGGGAACTTTTAAAACATTGCTTCCCGGCGATGGTATTGATGGTATAAAAGATTTTGTTCTGGAAACTGTCCGTCGTGTAGGAGGCAATCCATGCCCTCCTTATATTATTGGTATCGGCGTTGGCGGTACAATGGATCACTGTTCGTGGATGGCGAAGAAAGCATTATTACGCCCTCTTGGTGAGTTCAATGCTAAACCACTTTATGCCCAGCTCGAAGCTGAATTATTAGAGGCCGTGAATAATACAGGGATCGGCCCTTTAGGTATGGGCGGGCGTATTACGGCGTTAGGCGTGCATGTCGATTACTATCCTTGCCATATCACTGCACTGCCAGTCGCAATCAATTTCCAATGTAATGCAAGCCGCCACGCTAGTGAAATCATTTAATACCTGGAGAAGCTATGATGGAATTAACATTACCATTGACTAAAGAGAAAGCGAAAACTCTTAAGGTCGGCGATATATTATTTCTCACTGGATTTGCTTACACCTGCCGTGACGCCGCGCATAAAAAAATCGAAGTAGCGCTTAGTAACGGAGAAAAATCACCAGTCGATTTTCAAAACCAAACAATTTACTATGCTGGCCCCTGCCCTGCCAGACCTGGTTTACCTATTGGCTCCAACGGTCCTACAACGGCCGCGCGTATGGACCCATTTGTAGAAATGATGTTTCAACAAGGGGCAACTGCGTTTCTTGGCAAAGGCGATCGTGCTGATTATGTCGCTGAGCTTTGTAAAAAATACGGTGGGGTTTCGCTACTCGGGATTGGAGGAGCGTCTGCAATTAATACAAAACATGTTAAATCAGTAGAAATTGTTGCCTACGAAGAATTAGGAACAGAATCCATTAAGAAGTTATATTTTGACCGCTATAGAGTCATTGTAGGAATTGATTCGGAAGGAAATACTCTCCAGAAGCAGGAAGTACCTAAGTACGCCAAATAATAATACATTAATATTGGTAATACCGGTCCGGTAGGCTGTTACCGGACCAATATGTTTTCTATCCTGCACTTCACTACAGGATAGAAACTAAACTTAGCCGCGACGGGCTTTTACCGCTGCCGACAACTGACGAAGCAGCGCATCGGTATCTTCCCAGCCAATACAGGCGTCAGTAATGCTTTTACCGTAGGTCAGCGGCTGACCGCTTTCCAGACTCTGGTTTCCTTCTACCAGATGACTCTCTACCATCACGCCAATAATCGCTTTTTCACCGCCCGCTATCTGCTGGCAGACATCGGCGCAAACCTCCATCTGCTTTTGAAATTGCTTACAGGAGTTGGCATGGCTGAAATCGATCATGACCTGCGGCGTCAGTCCCGCTTTGGTGAGGCCTTCTTTCACCTCAGCAACATGCTGCGCGCTATAGTTTGGCGCTTTACCGCCGCGCAGAATGATATGGCAGTCGCCGTTGCCGCTGGTATTCACAATCGCCGAATGACCCCATTTAGTGACGGAGAGGAAGCAATGCGGCGCGCCGGCGGCGTTGATGGCGTCAATGGCGACTTTAATCGTGCCATCAGTACCATTTTTAAAACCGACCGGACAAGAGAGGCCAGACGCCAATTCGCGATGAACCTGGGATTCAGTAGTCCGCGCGCCAATGGCGCCCCAGCTCATCAGATCGGCCAGATATTGCGGCGTGATCATATCGAGGAATTCGCCGGCGGCAGGCAGGCCGCTGTCGTTAATATCCAGCAGCAGTTTGCGCGCAATACGCAGACCGTCGTTAATCTGGAAGCTGTTATCCATGTGCGGATCGTTAATCAGCCCTTTCCAGCCGACGGTGGTACGCGGTTTCTCAAAATAGACGCGCATGACAATTTCAAGCTCGCCTTGAAGCTCATCGCGTAGCGCCAGCAAACGGGCGGCATACTCTTTCGCCGCTGCCGGATCATGAATTGAACAAGGACCGATCACCACCAGCAGACGATCGTCATTGCCTTTGAGAATTTTATGGATGGCTTTGCGCGCGTGAGCAACGGTATTTGCTGCATTTTCCGTGGCGGGAAACTTTTCCAGCAGCGCGACCGGAGGTAATAACTCGTTGATTTCTTTAATGCGTAAATCGTCGTTCTGATAATTCATGTTTATTCCAGTGTTGCCGTACTTATCCCAATGAATGCAATCCCTCCAATCTATCTCTTCAATTAAATAGTGTAAACGGGCTTTTACACTTTGAACGGAATAATCCTGGAATTCAGGAAAAAAACGCACAAATGTAGCGAAAAATGGGATCTAATCTACACTTTTTAACTGTAACCACTCTGTTTATGAATTATTGCAAGATTCTCTGCTGCGTTAACCCGCGGCGGCGAACGCTTTTTATCCCTTATTTGAGGATTTGACTGACACGTGCACTGTTGGAAGAGGTTATCCGACATATCCACCATAACAGGAGCATCTTATGAAAATGACAAAACTGACTACGCTTTTACTGACCGCTACCCTCGGCCTTGCCAGCGGCGCAGCGTTAGCTGCTGAATCTAACGCGCAATCCAGTAATGGCCAGGCGAACTCGGCGGCAAATGCCGGTCAGGTTGCCCCGGACGCCCGCCAGAATGTAGCGCCGAATGATGTGAATAACAACGACATCAATACCAACGGCAATACTAACAGCACGATGCAGCATCCAGACGGTTCAACCATGAATCATGACGGAATGACCAAGGATGAAGAGCATAAAAATACCATGTGTAAAGACGGTCGCTGCCCGGATATTAATAAAAAAGTGGAAACCGGTAATGGCGTCAATAATGACGTGAATACCAAAACCGACGGTACCACACAGTAATGCAAAAAAAAGTCTGATAACGGGAGAGCTTTCGCTCTCCTTTTTATTTTATCAGCGAAAAATCAGTATGATGTCTACAGTATTGATGAGAATAACAAAGGAATGACGTTATGGCGCACTCACACTCTCATGCCGATTCACACCTGCCGAAAGATAATAATGCTCGTCGCCTGCTTTTCGCCTTTATCGTCACTGCCGGATTTATGCTCCTTGAGGTGGTGGGCGGGATACTCTCCGGCTCTCTGGCGTTGTTGGCGGATGCGGGACATATGCTCACCGACGCGGCGGCCCTTCTCTTTGCGCTGCTGGCGGTTCAATTTTCCCGTCGTCCCCCGACTGTTCGCCACACTTTTGGCTGGCTAAGACTCACCACACTGGCGGCCTTTGTGAATGCCATTGCGTTGGTGGTCATTACCCTTCTCATTGTCTGGGAAGCGATAGAGCGCTTTTACACGCCACGTCCGGTGGCGGGCAATCTGATGATGGTGATTGCGGTTGCGGGTCTGCTGGCGAACCTGTTTGCGTTCTGGATTCTCCATCGGGGAAGCGATGAAAAAAACCTGAACGTGCGCGCTGCCGCGCTACATGTGATGGGCGATTTGCTGGGTTCCGTCGGCGCAATAGTCGCCGCGTTGATCATTATCTGGACAGGCTGGACGCCAGCGGACCCGATTCTCTCTATTCTGGTTTCGGTACTGGTGCTACGCAGCGCCTGGCGTTTGTTAAAAGATAGCGTCAACGAATTGCTGGAAGGCGCGCCGGTTTCACTGGATATTAATGCCTTACAGCGCCATTTAAGTCGGGAAATCCCCGAAGTCCGCAACGTACACCATGTGCATGTCTGGATGGTCGGCGAAAAACCGGTCATGACGTTGCACGCTCAGGTCATTCCGCCACACGACCATGATGCGCTGCTGGAACGTATCCAGGATTTCCTGATGCACGAATACCATATTGCGCACGCTACGATTCAGATGGAGTATCAAGTGTGTCACGGCCCGGACTGTCATCTGAATCAGACATCGTCCGGGCATGTTCATCACCATTAACGGGAAAGCGCGCGCGATCCTCGCTCCCGCGCGCTGTTTATCCACAGGCGGCTACCGTTCACGGCGATAAATGTCAGGATCAGATATTCCAGCGACATCGCATAGACGCCCTGCAAAGCAAAAATCACCACACTGATCACGTTGATTATCACCCACAGGAGCCAGTTTTCGACATATTTGCGTGTCATCAGAATCATCGCCACGATAGACAGCACCATCATGCAAGAGTCCCAGAACGGGAAAGCGTCCGGTTGCAGTACGGGCATTGTCACCTGTAACCCCAGCATCTGCATAATGGCGACGGCCACGCGCGTCAGGACGGCGAATACGGGATCGATATATCGCGTCATCAAACCGATAGCTATCACACATATCGCCAGCCATGCCATTGCTTTTGGCAACGGCAGCCAGCGGATTTTAAGCTCGGCTTGATTATCCTTTGTTTGCCGCGACCACGCATACCAGCCATAAATATTGGCGGCAAAGAAAAAGAGTTGCAGCAACAGGCTGGCATAAAGCTGGATCTGAAAGAAAATAATCGCAAACAGGGTAACGTTAACCAGTCCAAAAAAGTAGTTGCTGATCTTCTCCAGACTGGCAAGCCAAATACAGAGCAGGCCGGCGATGGTTCCTACCGCTTCGATCCACGAGAGATCGTACCCGCCAGCGCCAATCGGAATATGAATCAGTATGTTGTGCGTACTAAAAAAATCCATTCTCTCCCCCAAAGATTTCCGTCTTTACGCCCGAAGTGTAGCCGCAAAATCCAGCATCCGGTTGAGCGGCAGTAATGCGCCCTCGCGTAGCGCCGCATCAACCTGTATTTCATGCGCCGCGCCTCCCTGCTCCAGCCCTTCAGCAATGGCTTTCAGGCCATTCATCGCCATCCACGGACAGTGCGCGCAGCTACGGCAGGTCGCCCCCTCGCCAGCCGTGGGCGCTTCAAGCAGTTCTTTTTCAGGCACCGCCTGCTGCATTTTGTAGAAGATGCCGCGATCGGTCGCCACGATAAGCTGTCTGTGCGGCAGCGTTTTTGCCGCCTTAATAAGCTGACTGGTGGAGCCCACCGCATCGGCCATCTCGACAATGGACTGCGGCGATTCAGGGTGAACCAGAAGAGCGGCATCGGGATAGATTTTTTTTAAACGGGTCAACGCCTGAGTTTTAAACTCGTCATGCACGATACACGCTCCTTGCCAGCACAGTACATCGGCCCCGGTCTGTTTTTGCACGTAATTCCCCAGGTGTCTGTCCGGCGCCCAGATAATTTTTTCCCCCAAACTATCCAGATGCTCAATCAGTTCTACGGCGATACTGGAGGTCACAACCCAGTCCGCACGCGCTTTAACAGCAGCCGAGGTGTTAGCATAGACCACTACGGTTCTGTCAGGGTGCGCATCACAAAAAGCGCTAAATTCGTCTATTGGGCAGCCTAAATCCAGCGAACATTCCGCCGCCAGGGTAGGCATAAGAATGGTCTTTTCCGGGCTGAGGATTTTGGCGGTTTCCCCCATAAACCGTACGCCCGCTACCAGCAGCGTGGATGCGGCGTGCTTCGTGCCGAAACGGGCCATTTCCAGTGAGTCGGAAATACAGCCGCCGGTTTCTTCTGCTAACTGTTGAATTTCCGGATCGGTGTAGTAGTGCGCCACCATGACGGCATTGCGCTCTTTGAGCAACCGCTTGATTTTCTCACGATAAAATTGCTTTTCGTCGTCGTTCAACGGCGTTGGTTTCGGCGGGAACGGGTAGATTGCGGCTTGTGGGTCAAACATTACGCTCATCGTGGCTTCTCGTTTTACTGACTTAACGAAACAACCGAATGAAAGCGTAATAAACGCCACAATCGGTTAATTTGTTTTATATGCTAAACAAGATAGCTGATTCAATAAGGAAAGTCACAATAATTACGTAGCCCCGTATCTGATGGCGGCGTAACGTCTTATCTGGCCTACGTGAGCGGTGCCGTCTGTAGGCCTGATAAGCGCAGCGCATCAGGCAAGACCCGAACCTGCGACAGGTTCGAATCTTCCATATTGCAGATAGCAAAAAGGCGCCGCCAGCGCCCTCTTTTACATTGGTGGGTCGTGCAGGATGACTCGCTTCGCTCGCCCTTCGGGCCGTCGCCGTAAACGGCTCCGTTGTCTCACTGCATGAGACCCGAACCTGCGGCAGGTTCGAATCTTCATATTGCAGATAGCAAAAAAGCGCCTTTAGGGCGCTTTTTTACATTGGTGGGTCGTGCAGGATGACTCGCTTTGCTCGCCCTTCGGGCCGTCGCCGCAAGCGGCTCCGTTGTCTCACTACGTGAGACCCGAACCTGCGGCAGGTTCGAATCTTCCATATCGCAGATAGCAAAAAAGCGCCTTTAGGGCGCTTTTTTACATTGGTGGGTCGTGCAGGATGACTCGCTTTGCTCGCCCTTCGGGCCGTCGCCGCAAGCGGCTCCGTTGTCTCACTACGTGAGACCCGAACCTGCGGCAGGTTCGAATCTTCCATATCGCAGATAGCAAAAAAGCGCCTTTAGGGCGCTTTTTTACATTGGTGGGTCGTGCAGGATTCGAACCTGCGACCAATTGATTAAAAGTCAACTGCTCTACCAACTGAGCTAACGACCCCTTGGATAAGGGTTACTGCTTCAATCATTCAGGATGGTGGGTCGTGCAGGATGACTCGGCTTCGCCTCGCCCTTCGGGCCGTTGCTAAAGCAACGTTAACCTTCACGTTCTCTACCAGTTACCACCTTGTATATTGGTGGGTCGTGCAGGATTCGAACCTGCGACCAATTGATTAAAAGTCAACTGCTCTACCAACTGAGCTAACGACCCATACGGTGGGACTACCTGAAATATTTTTACTCGGCACCAATTAGAAAATTGGTGGGTCGTGCAGGATTCGAACCTGCGACCAATTGATTAAAAGTCAACTGCTCTACCAACTGAGCTAACGACCCGAGTGGTGGGTGATGACGGGATCGAACCGCCGACCCCCTCCTTGTAAGGGAGGTGCTCTCCCAGCTGAGCTAATCACCCGATACTACGCTGGATATTACTGACTAACCGAAGTTAGTGGTGTGCAGGATGACTCGGCTTCGCCTCGCCCTACAGGCCGTTGCTGACGCAACGTTATCCTTCACGTTTTATTCTCGTTTCCACCGAACGATTGGTGGGTCGTGCAGGATTCGAACCTGCGACCAATTGATTAAAAGTCAACTGCTCTACCAACTGAGCTAACGACCCACTTTTGCGTTGCTTTCGAGTTGTTTAATATCCCGTGGCAACGGCGGCATATATTACTGATTTCAGATTTGAGCGCAACAAAAATTTCGACGCAGAGGGCTCAACTGCTTAGGAATCGCACGACGCGACCAGAAAAAAGGCGTTTTCTGGTCGCATGGTACGCATTACATCGCGTTAAGACGCTTCTGCGCCTGTTTCGCGCCATCAGTGCCTGGATATTTGTTAATCACCTGCTGATAAACTGCTTTCGCTTTTGCCGTATCACCTTTGTCCTGCATGATAACGCCAACTTTGTACATCGCGTCCGCAGCCTTCGGCGACTTAGGATAGTTTTTTACTACCGAGGCGAAATAATAGGCGGCGTCATCTTTTTTACCCTTGTTGTAATTCAACTGGCCCAGCCAATAATTGGCGTTCGGCTGATAAGTAGAATCAGGGTATTTCTTGATGAAGTTCTGAAACGCCACAATCGCATCATCCTGGCGAGACTTATCCTGCACCAGCGCAATTGCCGCATTGTAATCGGTATTCGCATCGCCACTTTGTACCGGCGCCCCTGAGGTTGCCGTACCGGCATCCGGGGCGGGGGTCGCAGTGGTTGCCGCCCCGCTCTGGTCACCAGCTGCTGGCTGCGCTGCGCCGCCATTATTTAAGCTCCCCAGCTGCAGCATAATTTGCTTCTGGCGCTCCATCACCTGATTCAGTTGATACTGATTTTCCTGGATTTGGCCGCGCAAAGAATCGATATCGGACTGATTATCGGAGAGCTGCTGCTGAAGTTGGGTTAAAAGCTGGCTGTGAGCGTTAGAGATACGCTCAAGTTGAGTGACGCGGTCTTCGACCGAGCCTGAGCCGACACTACTGATTGGCGCCTGAGCAAAAGCGGCCCAGGGGGCCGCTATGCCAACCAGTAACGACAGACTCAACAGGTGATGTCTGAAGTTACTGCTCATGCAATTCTCTTAGTAAACCAGTACAGCGCGACGGTTCTTAGCGTAAGCCGCTTCGTCGTGGCCCAGTACGGCAGGTTTTTCTTTACCGTAAGAAACGATGGAGATCTGGTCAGCGGAAACGCCTTTACCCTGCAGGTACATTTTAACGGCGTTAGCACGACGCTCACCCAGGGAGATGTTGTACTCCGGAGTACCGCGTTCGTCCGCGTGACCTTCTACGGTGACTTTGTAAGACGGGTTGCTACGCAGGAAGTTAGCGTGCGCATCCAGCATTGCCGCGAAGTCAGAACGGATATCGTACTTGTCGAGATCGAAGTAAACGATGTTGTTCTGCTGCAGCTGCTGCATCTGCAGACGCGCTTGCTCTTCAGATGACATGTTGCCGTTGCCGTTAGCGTCCATACCAGTGCCGGCGCCGTTCAGCATACCGCCTTCGCTACCGTCATTGCTGGCGTTCTTGTTGGAAGAACATGCCGCGATTGCCATAACAGGCAGGGCAATCATCAGGCCCTTCAGCACTTTGTTCAGTTGCATTTCTTTAATTCCTTTAGTAATCAATTAATTATTATCACAGATACGGCGACCAGGCAGGCGATTTCACCTGACCATCAGTTGCCGGAAGACGCGCTTTGAAACGCCCATCTGTAGAAACCAAATTCAGCACAGATCCCATCCCCTGAGAAGAGCTGTAGATTACCATCGTGCCGTTAGGTGCCAGACTTGGCGTTTCATCCAGGAACGTTGACGACAGAACCTGTACGCCACCCGTCACCAGATCTTGTTTGGCAATGTGCTGCTGCCCGTTATTTGAGCTTACCATTACCATAAATTTACCGTCGCTGCTGACATCCGCATCCTGGTTTTGCGAACCTTCCCAGGTAATACGCTGCGCCGCACCGCCGTTAATGTTCATTTTATACACTTGCGGACGTCCAGCCTGGTCAGAGGTAAAGGCCAGAGTCTGGCTGTCCGGGAACCAGGTCGGCTCCGTATTGTTGCTACGGCCGTCCGTTATCTGACGAATCTGACCGGAGGCGAGATCCATAACGTACAGGTTCAGACTTCCGGTTTTCGATAACGCGAACGCCAGTTTCGTCCCATCCGGCGAGAAGGCCGGCGCGCCGTTGTGACGCGGGAAGGACGCAACCTGACGCACTGCGCCGTTTGCCAGCGTCTGGATAACCAGCGCGGAGCGACCGCTTTCAAATGTCACGTAAGCCAGTTTTGAGCCGTCCGGAGACCACGCCGGAGACATCAACGGCTGCGGAGAACGGTGCACCACAAACTGATTGTAACCATCGTAATCCGACACACGCAGTTCATACGGGAACTGACCGCCATTAGTCTGTACCACATAGGCGATACGAGTACGGAACGCGCCCTTAATGCCCGTCAGTTTTTCAAAGACTTCGTCACTGGCGGTATGACCTGCATAACGCAGCCACTGCTTGTTCACTTTATAAGAATTTTGCGCCAGTACAGTCCCCGGCGCGCCGCCAGTGTCAACCAGCTGATAAGCAACATTGTAGGAACCGTCCGGATTCGGCGTTACCTGTCCAACGACGACGGCATCAATACCCAGCGCAGACCATGCGGTAGGCTGAACTTCCTGAGCGGTGGCTGGCTGCTGCGGCAGTCGGGACCGGTCTAGCGGATTAAATTTACCGCTATTGCGTAAATCTGCCGCCACGATGCCACCGATATCTTCAGGCGCAGCGCCCGGTCCGGCCCATTTAAAAGGCACAACGCCAATCGGTCGCGCCGAGTCCACCCCCTGGGTGATCTCGATACGGACTTCTGCGTGCAGCACCGCCGCCCACAGCATCAGAAAACCAAATGCTACTCGTAATGCCTGCTTCATCATATCTCCCATACCTGGGCCTGCGACCCACGATAATTTAGCAGAATGTTAACAAACTCAAATACACAAAACCACCAGGACCAGTAACAACTCAACTGCTCTAACTTCCATAAAGAAAAGTATCTACAGTTTAAAGTCTAGTTTGGCATCCTTTATTTTCTCATAAACAGCCTGGCTTGGCGGTTTAGGAATTTTCGCGGTTTTTGCCGCCATTAACGCCGCCTGACAAAGCGCCGGATCGCCGCCCTCAGACGTAATGCTTTTTAATGAGCCATCCGGCGCCAGGCTAATATGCAAGACACATTGTTTGCCCTGATACAGGCTCGCATCGTACAGACGGCTCTGAATGGCGACCTGAATCTGTTTCGCGTAGGCGCTGATATCAGCGCCTGTCGCCCCACCGTTAGCGCCCGATGTACCGCTATCTTTCGATGGCTGACCATTCCCTTTCGCGCCGCCGCCGGTTTTCGGCGCATTCTTACCCGAGCTGAGATCGCCAAGCAGATCGTCGACGCCTTCTGCGGCGGCCGCTTTTTCGGCAGCCGCTTTCTTCTTAGCGTCCGCCGCTGCTTTCGCCGCCGCGGCATCCGCTTTCTTCTTCGCCTCCGCCGCCGCTTTCGCCGCCGCGGCATCCGCTTTCTTCTTCGCCTCCGCCGCCGCTTTCGCCGCCTCGGCATCCGCTTTCTTCTTCGCCTCCGCCGCCGCTTTCGCCGCTTCGGCTTCCGCTTTCTTCTTCGCCTCCGCCGCCGCTTTCGCCGCTTCGGCCTCTGCTTTCTTCTTCGCGTCCGCCGCCGCTTTCGCCGCTTCGGCTTCCGCTTTCTTCTTCGCGTCCGCTGCCGCTTTTACCGCTTCGGCTTCCGCTTTCTTCTTCGCGTCCGCCGCCGCTTTCGCCGCCTCGGCCTCCGCTTTTTTCTTCGCGTCCGCCGCCGCTTTCGCCGCTTCTTCGGCCTGTTGCTGCTGCTGTTGCGCCAGTTTTGCCGCTTCTTCAGCCTGCTTTTGCTGCTCCTGAGCCGCTAAACGTTCTTTCTCAAGTTGTTTCAACCGCTCCTGTTCAGCAGCCTGCTTCTGCTGCAGCTCCTCTGCTTGCTGCTGTTGCAGCTTTTTACGCTCTTCTTCCGCGCGTCTGGCGCTGGCCTGTTGATCCTGCTGACGGTTGTACTGCTGCACAACGGCGCCAGGATCGACCATCACCGCGTCGATAGCGGAACCACCGCCGCCGCCGGCAGAAGCCTCTATATGCTCATCAAACGAACTCCAGATCAGCACTGCAAATAAGATGATATGCAGCACGGCTGAAATAATTATCGCCCGTTTGAGCTTGTCGTTTTGTTCGGTTGCCTTTGACACTCTCGGTTCCCAAAAAACTGTTCGCCTGTTACTCGCCGTCTTTCAAGCCAACGGGACGCAGACTTCAGATTGGCTGCGTCATTAAGCCAACCGATTTTACGCCCGCGCTGTGTAACAAGTTCAGCGCTTTAATTATTTCATCGTACGGCACCTCTTTCGCGCCGCCGATTAAAAAGACTGTTTTCGGATTAGCCTGCAGATGACGCTTTACTTCTGCGATCACCTGTTCAGACGGCAGTTGATCCATTCGATCTTTATCAACCACTACGCTGTATTGCCCTACTCCGGAAACCTCAATAATGACCGGTGGATCGTCGTTACTACTGACCGCCTGCGACTGATTCGCCTCGGGCAAGTCGACTTCCACGCTCTGGGTAATGATCGGCGCGGTTGCCATAAAGATCAGCAGCAGCACCAACAGTACGTCGAGCAGCGGTACAATATTGATTTCGGACTTAAGTTCGCGACGACCTCGTCCACGCGTTCTGGCCATGGCTTACCCCTTGTTGCTTTCGCTTACGGTAAACGCCTGGCGGTGCAGAATCGCGGTGAACTCTTCCATAAAGTTGTCGTAATTCAGTTCCAGCTTGTTCACGCGCTGATTCAGTCGGTTGTAAGCCATAACCGCAGGGATGGCGGCAAACAGACCAATCGCCGTGGCAATCAATGCTTCGGCAATACCCGGCGCAACCATTTGCAGAGTCGCCTGTTTCACCGCGCCCAGGGCGATAAACGCATGCATAATCCCCCATACGGTGCCAAACAGACCGATATAAGGACTGATAGAGCCTACCGTGCCAAGAAACGGGATATGCGTTTCCAGCGTTTCCAGCTCTCGGTTCATGGAGATGCGCATCGCACGCGACGCCCCCTCTACCACTGCCTCCGGCGCATGGCTGTTGGCGCGATGGAGCCGGACAAACTCTTTGAACCCGCTATAAAAGATTTGTTCCGAGCCCGACAGACTATCGCGTCTCCCCTGGCTTTCCTGGTACAGACGCGATAGTTCGATTCCGGACCAGAATTTATCTTCAAACGCTTCCGCCTCACGCGCAGCGGCGTTCAGAATACGCGTTCGCTGGATAATGATGGCCCAGGATGCTATTGAAAAACCAATCAAAATCAACATGATAAGTTTAACCAGAAGGCTTGCCTTCAGGAACAAATCAAGGATATTCATGTCAGTCACTGCTTAAACTCCGCGACAATAGACTTAGGAAGCGCACGAGGCTTCATTTTGAGTGGATCAACGCAAACAATCAGAACCTCTGCTTCATTTAGCAGCGTGTTCTCTGCGTTGACAATGCGTTGCGTGAAAACCAAAGCGGTGCCACGCATTGACGTAATTTCTGTTTGAACTTCAAGCATATCGTCGAGCCGCGCAGGCGCATAGTATTCCAGCGTCATCTTGCGCACCACAAAGGCGACCCGCTCCGCCAGCAGCACCTGTTGGCTGAAGTGATGGTGACGCAGCATCTCCGTGCGCGCTCTTTCATAAAAAGCGACATAGCTGGCGTGATAAACCACACCGCCGGCGTCCGTGTCTTCGTAATAAACTCGAATTGGCCATCGAAACATATACTTATTCATCCCTGCAGCCTCTTTGTTGGCGTCATCCGCTTGCCGCCGTAATGCCTCAAGAATGCCGTTGTATATCGCCTTGTATTCACTTTACATCCCGGTAATGCAACAAAAGTAGAGCTTTTAAACGTTGCTACTATACGCGTGGGAATGAGGCTTGGGAATGGGGGGAAGTTAAGGGAGAGTAAAAATATATGGGCTTATGCAAGCCCCTATATTTTTAAGGAGGTTTCTTATTCACAAGAAGAAGAAAATCAGGCCGACGATAAGGACGATATCCGCAAGGAGCGGACAAAAAATCCCTTGCCAGTGTACGGATTCAGGGCGAAAACCCACACCGTGGATTATGCCTGCGCAAACCGCCCACATCAGCAATAATCCGTGCCAGATTTCAAGCGTGCTGGTCCTGGCGGCAAACCGTGACGGGTCCCAGAACATACATCCTGCCAGCACTATCGCCATCACGAAGGAAAGCGCCCTTAACGGGCGCTTGTCCATTACCGCATAAATATACTTCATCCTCTAAGCTGCCTCTTTGTTGGCTGCGGCTGCACACCCCAGTCACTTACTGATGTAAGCTCCTGGGGATTCGCAGCCTTGCCGCCGCGATGCAACTTAAATGATTTTGTATATTGCATAGCGACAATATGAATCATTAGCTTTCTTCTTGACCGGTTTTACCCGCTTCAACGTGCTCAAGCGCCAGGGCGGTAATGATCCCGAATGCACAGGCAAGAAGCGTTCCCAGAATCCATGCGAAATACCACATTTTAAGCTCCTTACTTAGTACAGAGAGTGGGTGTTGCTTTCAATATGTTCTTTAGTGATACGACCGAACATTTTCCAGTAACACCAGCTGGTGTAGATCAGAATGATCGGTACGAACACCGCCGCAACCCAGGTCATCAGGTTCAGCGTCATCTGGCTGGATGTCGCATCCCACATGGTCAGGCTGGCATTCATCATCGTGCTGGACGGCATCACAAATGGGAACATAGCGATACCCGCCGTCAGAATAATGCAGGCCAGGGTCAGCGAAGAGAACAGGAATGCCCACGCGCCTTTCTCCATACGGGAAGTCAGGATAGTCAGCAGCGGCAGAACCACGCCCAGAGCCGGAACCAACCACAGGATCGGAGCATTATTAAAGTTCACCAGCCAGGCGCCAGCTTCACGCGCCACTTCTTTAGTCAGCGGGTTAGAGGCGGCATGATGATCAATCGCGGATGTCACGACATAACCATCAATACCATACATTACCCAAACGCCCGCCAGCGCAAAGCACACTAATGTCACCAGCGCCGCAATCTGCGAGGTGGCGCGCGCGCGCAGGTGCAGTTCGCCAACGGTGCGCATTTGCAGGTAAGTCGCCCCCTGCGTGATGATCATCCCTACGCTTACGATACCCGCCAGCAGACCAAACGGGTTCAGCAACTGGAAGAAGTTACCGGTGTAGTACAGACGCAGATACTCATCCACGTGGAACGGTACGCCCTGCAACAGGTTGCCAAAGGCCACGCCAATCACCAGCGGCGGCACAAAGCTACCGATGAACACGCCCCAGTCCCACATGTTGCGCCAGCGCGGGTCTTCAATCTTGGAACGGTAATCAAAACCGACCGGACGGAAGAACAAAGACGCCAGCACCAGGATCATCGCCACATAGAAACCGGAGAACGCCGCGGCGTAAACCATCGGCCAGGCAGCAAACAACGCACCGCCCGCGGTGATCAACCACACCTGGTTACCGTCCCAGTGTGGAGCGATAGAGTTAATCATAATTCGACGTTCGGTGTCGTTACGACCGAGGAAACGGGTGAGCATCCCCACCCCCATGTCGAACCCATCGGTGACAGCGAAACCAATTAGCAAAATGCCAACCAGCAGCCACCAGATAAAACGTAGTACTTCATAATCGATCATTTGACGACTCCTGTCTTAGCGTGCCGGCTGAGAAGTCACGGTGGACTGCTCAAAGTGATAGCGACCGGTTTTCAGGCTGCTTGGGCCAAGGCGTGCAAATTTGAACATCAGGAACAATTCTGCCACCAGGAACAGGGTATACAGGCCGCAAATCAGGAACATGGAGAACAGCAGATCGCCCACGGTCAGCGATGAGTTCGCTACGGCTGTCGGCAACACTTCGCCGATCGCCCACGGCTGACGACCATACTCGGCGACGAACCAACCTGCTTCAACCGCAATCCACGGCAGTGGAATACCGTATAGCGCCGCGCGCAACAGCCATTTTTTCTCACCGATGCGGTTACGAATCACGCTCCAGAAGGAAAGTGCGATGATCGCCAGCAGCAGGAAGCCGCACGCCACCATGATACGGAAAGCGAAGTACAGCGGCGCAACGCGAGGAATGGAATCTTTCGTCGCTTGCTGGATCTGCGCTTCGGTCGCGTCAGTCACATTAGGCGTATAGCGTTTCAGCAGCAGGCCGTAACCGAGATCTTTCTTCATGCTGTTGAACTGGTCGCGAACGGCCTGGTCGGTAGAACCGGCGCGCAGCTGCTCCAGCAGTTCATAGGCTTTCATCCCGTTACGGATACGCTCTTCATGCTGAACCATGAGATCTTTCAGGCCAATAACCGGCGTGTCCACGGAACGCGTAGCGATAATACCGAGCGCATAAGGGATCTGAATCGCCAGATGGTTTTCCTGTTTGTCCTGGTCAGGAATACCGAACAAGGTAAAGGAGGCCGGAGCAGGTTGCGTTTCCCATTCAGCTTCAATCGCAGCGAGCTTGGTTTTCTGCACGTCGCCCATTTCGTAACCGGATTCGTCGCCGAGTACGATAACGGACAGTACGGCAGCCATACCGAAGCTGGCGGCAATAGCAAAGGAGCGTTTAGCAAAGGCGAAGTCACGACCTTTCAGCATGTAGTAAGCGCTGATACCGAGGATGAACATCGCGCCGGTGACATAGCCGGACGCCACAGTGTGAACAAATTTCACCTGTGCTACCGGGTTCAGCACCAGTTCAGAGAAGCTCACCATTTCCATACGCATGGTTTCGAAATTGAAATCCGCAGCGATTGGGTTTTGCATCCAGCCGTTCGCTACCAGAATCCACAACGCGGAGAGGTTGGACCCCAGAGCCACCAGCCAGGTGACGCACATATGCTGAACTTTACTCAGACGATCCCAGCCGAAGAAGAACAGACCTACAAAGGTGGATTCGAGGAAGAAGGCCATCAAACCTTCGATGGCCAGCGGCGCACCGAAGATGTCCCCAACATAGTGGGAGTAGTACGACCAGTTTGTCCCGAACTGGAACTCCATGGTCAAACCGGTAGCCACACCCAGAGCAAAGTTGATACCAAACAACTTGCCCCAGAACTTGGTCATATCTTTATAAATCTGTTTGCCGGAAAGGACGTATACCGTTTCCATAATGGCCAGCAGGAACGCCATACCGAGCGTTAGCGGCACAAACAGGAAGTGGTACATCGCGGTCAAGGCAAACTGTAAGCGCGACAGTTCGACTATATCTAACATCATGACTCCTTGCTCATCGCATGAAGACTCCGAGAGTGAACCCCGTTAGAAAGGGTCACACGCATGCCCCAATACAAATTTATTTGCGGCCTTCCATCGTACTATCCCCTCGGGAAGGAAACAGTAATGATGAAAAGTTACAAACATGTTAATAAAAAACCCAAATTGATCCCGCAAATATATTACGCCGTAAAACCCTTACAATAAACAGGTTTTTAGTGGGTCAGATTTGCTTTTTTCGACAGCGATCAATTTATGGCTAATCTATCGCTTTTCAGGGAATTTGATCACGGACAATTTAACCAGTTTTGATGCTCTTTTCCAACATTTAAATATTGATTAAAATCAATTTTTGAAGTTAATGTTAATAATGTTTATTCATTGAATGCATGGTGAATTTTTTGTTAACTTTTTGTTTTTGCAAAGAGTAATTTCAAACCCCCTGTAAAAATAGACTTATTCGATAAGGCTAAACATTTTGTGCGTTTTTTACTGCCCCGCATCCAGTAAAAAACATTCCACATTGATGTTCAATTATTGCTAAATAGCTCACAGATTTTTTCTGCAGGTTATCAATACTTATTATTTTATACATTTAGTCTATTTTTATTTTACTTATAATTAACACAGCAAAGAAACTATCTCATTGCACACGCGCCATCATCCCACCGGGATTACCCTGCCCCAACTTCCCTTTCCCGACGACTAATGGCCAGGCTCATCTTGCCAGGTTATCGCCTTAATTATCGCTAATAAGCTTTCCAGATAGCCAGAAACAAACATTTTATTCGCTAATTTTTCTTTATTTCAATAACACCGTATTTACCTCTCTATAATTATTATAGCGAAGATTCTGTTATCACCTTCACAGATTCACCCTCAATTTCTACGTCACTCATAGTGATAATTCTGTTTATTCGCAGCCATAAATATCCTTTAAACATGATTAATCACGAACGAATAGTGTCAATAAGTTCTTAATAATTTTTAAAGTTAACCTCTTTTAACCAGCAAAAGTTCATATGATTTATTAAACGATATCTTTAATACTTCATGGAAATAATGTCGGTACTCTTATGATTAAAATAGCTGTTTTATTCTGCCATTAAACAAGCAGTCTGTGTAAGCGCGATACATCTGAGGAGACATGTAGTTCGCGCTCAGGCAAACATGCGCGGCCACAGAGTCAAGCGTCAATTTACTATAGAGGTTAGCGTCAACATAGTGTAATGCTGCAATGCGTTTTTTTCATGGCGGAAAGCGCATAATCCGTCTCCAGTGAGGTCGGCAGGTATTTCACTAAGACAGCATCTGTATTTGCTGCAAAAGAGTTAACCAGCAAACTGAGTAAATTTACTGCCGCTGCCAGACGGTTATTATCAATTATTTTTAGACTCCACCATGTTTTTTTAATGAGGCATTATTTTCCTATAGTTCAGTATTTACAAAGCCAATAATTTTATATCCCGGATGCTTCACCCGTACTTTGCCACAAACAATAAAGCCATAAAAAAGGCCACCGTAAAGGTGGCCAACCATGTCGAAAACGGACATTTATCTGTTCCCGCAGGAACAGCGAGTTTTATTTTATAATTGCTTTCAGCGCTTCGCCGATATCGGCCAGGCTGCGAACGGTTTTCACGCCCGCGGCTTCCAGCGCTGCGAATTTTTCATCCGCAGTGCCTTTACCACCGGCAATGATGGCGCCCGCGTGGCCCATACGCTTGCCTTTCGGCGCGGTAACACCCGCGATATAGCCAACAACCGGCTTGGTCACGTGGTCTTTAATGTAAGCCGCCGCTTCTTCTTCTGCACTACCGCCGATCTCACCGATCATCACGATCGCTTCAGTCTGCGGATCTTCCTGGAACAGTTTCAGGATATCGATAAAGTTAGAGCCCGGAATCGGGTCGCCGCCGATACCCACGCAGGTGGACTGGCCGAAACCGTAGTCGGTGGTCTGCTTAACCGCTTCGTAGGTCAGCGTGCCGGAACGGGAAACGATACCCACTTTACCCGGCTTATGAATGTGACCCGGCATGATGCCGATTTTGCATTCGCCCGGGGTGATCACACCTGGGCAGTTCGGGCCGATCATGCGCACGCCTGCTTCGTCCAGCTTCACTTTCACGGTCAGCATATCCAGCGTCGGAATACCTTCGGTGATGGTGATAATCAGTTTGATGCCTGCGTCAATCGCTTCCAGGATGGAGTCTTTGCAGAACGGCGCCGGGACGTAGATAACGGATGCGGTCGCACCGGTAGCTTCTACCGCTTCGCGCACGGTGTTGAACACCGGCAGCCCCAGATGCGTGGTGCCGCCTTTGCCCGGCGTTACGCCGCCCACCATCTGCGTACCGTAAGCAATCGCCTGTTCGGAGTGGAAAGTCCCCTGGCTACCGGTGAAGCCCTGGCAGATAACCTTGGTATCTTTATTAATTAAAACGGACATTATTTCCCCTCCACTGCGGCAACAACCTGCTGAGCTGCATCCGTCAGACTTTTCGCTGCAATAATATTCAGGCCACTGTCAGCCAGTTTCTTCGCGCCGAGTTCGGCGTTGTTGCCTTCCAGACGCACCACCACCGGAACGTTCACGCCCACTTCTTCCACCGCGCCGATGATACCGTCGGCAATCAGGTCACAACGGACGATACCGCCGAAGATGTTAACCAGAACCGCTTTCACGTTGTCATCCGAGAGGATAATTTTAAACGCTTCGGTGACGCGCTCTTTGGTTGCGCCGCCGCCCACGTCAAGGAAGTTAGCCGGTTCGCCGCCATGCAGCTTAACGATGTCCATGGTGCCCATCGCCAGACCCGCGCCGTTCACCATGCAACCGATGTTGCCGTCCAGCGCGACGTAGTTCAGTTCCCACTGCGCTGCCTGCGCTTCACGCGGGTCTTCCTGAGACTGGTCACGCATTTCACGCAGATCCGGCTGGCGGAACAGCGCGTTGCCGTCAGCGCCCAGCTTGCCGTCGAGGCAAATCAGATCGCCCTGCTTAGTAATCACCAGCGGGTTGATTTCGATCAGCGCCAGGTCGCGCTCAAGGAAAATGGTTGCCAGACCCATAAAGATTTTGGTGAACTGCTGCACCAGTTTACCTTCCAGACCCAATTTGAACGCCAGTTCCCGTCCCTGATACGGCATCGGGCCGGTCAGCGGATCGAGCGCGACTTTATGGATCAGATGCGGGGTTTCCTCCGCGACTTTTTCGATCTCTACGCCACCTTCGGTAGACGCCATAAAGACCACGCGACGAGAACTACGGTCAACTACCGCGCCGAGGTACAGTTCTTTGCCGATGTCGGTCGCCGCTTCAACCAGAATCTGGTTTACCGGTTGGCCATTAGCGTCTGTTTGATAGGTCACCAGACGTTTGCCCAGCCAGTTTTCCGCGAAGGCGCGAATCTCTTCTTTGCTTTTTACTACCTTCACACCGCCCGCTTTGCCGCGGCCGCCAGCGTGAACCTGACATTTCACTACCCACGGGCCAGCGCCGATTTTAGACGCGGCTTCTTCGGCTTCACGCGGAGTAGTACAGGCATAACCCACCGGCGCCGGTAAGCCATAGCGGGCAAAAAGTTGTTTTGCCTGATATTCATGTAAGTTCATGTGTTCTGTCCATCCTTCAGGTAATCGTTATCTTTAGACCTGTAGGCCTGAAAGCTGCGCGCCATCAGGCATTACACCATCGCCGGATGGCGGCGTGAACGCCTTATCCGGCCTACAGGTAGCAGGTGATGCTCTTGCTGACTACACGTCCAACAGCAGACGGGTCGGATCTTCCAGCAACTCTTTGATGGTGACCAGGAAGCCCACGGATTCGCGACCATCGATCAGGCGATGATCGTAAGAGAGCGCCAGGTACATCATCGGCAGGATTTCCACCTTGCCATCCACCGCCATCGGCCTGTCTTTAATAGCATGCATTCCCAGAATCGCGCTCTGCGGCGGGTTGATGATCGGGGTAGACATCAGCGAACCGAATACGCCGCCGTTGGTAATGGTAAAGTTACCACCGGTCAGGTCTTCTACGGTCAGCTTGCCGTCGCGGCCTTTGACAGCCAGTTCTTTAATTTTTTTCTCGATGTCAGCCATGCCCAGCGTATCCACGTCACGCAGGACCGGCGTGACCAGGCCGCGCGGCGTAGACACCGCCATGCTCACATCAAAGTAGTTGTGATACACCACGTCATCGCCGTCGATAGAGGCGTTCACTTCCGGATAACGCTTCAGCGCTTCCACTACCGCTTTCACGTAGAAGGACATAAAGCCCAGGCGGATACCATGACGTTTTTCAAACACTTCGCCATACTGCTTACGCAAATCCATAATCGGCTTCATGTTGACTTCATTGAAGGTCGTCAGCATGGCGGTGGAATTTTTCGCTTCCAGTAGACGCTCGGCCACGCGCTTGCGCAGGCGGGTCATTGGCACGCGTTTTTCGCCGCGCGCGCCCAGAGCGGGTTGTGCTGCAGGTTCAACAGCGGGTGCTTTAGACTCGCCTTTCGCCAGATGTTTTTCCACATCTTCACGGGTCAGACGCCCACCCACACCAGTGCCTTTAATGGCGCTGGCTTCCAGATTGTGTTCAGCCAGCAGGCGACGGATCGCCGGGCTGAGCGCATCGTTGTTTTGTTCTTCCAGCGACGCCTGCTGGCGCTGTGCCGGCGTAGACGCTTTCTCTTCAGATTTCGCGCTGGTCTCTTTACCCGCGCTGTTTCCTTCACGCAGGCGACCCAGGATCTGGCGAGAGGTGACAGTCGTCCCCTCCTCTTCCAGAACCGCATCCAGAATGCCGTCCGCTGATGCCGGTACTTCCAGTACCACTTTGTCAGTTTCGATTTCTACCAGCACTTCGTCACGAACAACCGCATCGCCCGGTTTTTTATGCCAGGTGGCGACGGTCGCGTCCGCTACGGACTCAGGCAGGTCGGGAACAAGAATATCTACGCTACTCATTATTTATCCTTTATTTAATCGACGTTCAGCGCGTCATTAACCAGATCTTGTTGCTGTTTCTGGTGAACGGACATATACCCTACCGCCGGAGAGGCGGAGGCCGGGCGACCTGCATAACGCAGAGCGGCCCCAAACGGAGTCACTTCACGGAAATGATGCTGACTGCAGTACCATGCGCCCTGGTTGAGCGGCTCTTCCTGGCACCAGACAAAATCATGGACGTGAGCGTATGGTTGCAGCGCTTCCTGCACCGCTTTATGCGGGAACGGATAGAGCTGTTCGATGCGCACGATAGCGACATCTTTCTGGTCGTTTTTGCGACGTTGTTCCAGCAGGTCGTAATAAACCTTACCAGAACACATTACCACGCGTTTTACGGCTTTAGGGTCCAGCTCGTCAATTTCGCCAATGGCCGGCTGGAAGGAACCGTTCGCCAGTTCATCAAGCGTGGAAACCGCCAGCGGGTGACGCAGCAGCGATTTCGGCGACATCACCACCAGCGGACGACGCATCCCGCGCAGCGCCTGACGGCGCAGCATATGGTAGACCTGCGCCGGGGTGGACGGCACGCAAACCTGCATATTCTGCTCGGCGCAAAGTTGCAGATAACGTTCCAGACGCGCGGAAGAGTGCTCCGGGCCCTGCCCTTCATAGCCATGCGGCAACAGCATCACCAGACCGCACATCCGGCCCCATTTCTGCTCGCCGGAGGAGATGAACTGGTCAATCACTACCTGCGCGCCGTTGGCAAAATCGCCAAACTGCGCTTCCCAGATAGTCAGGGTACGTGGTTCCGCCGTGGCATAACCGTATTCAAAAGCCAGTACCGCTTCTTCAGACAGCACGGAGTCCCAGACTTTAAACTGTCCCTGACCGCTGTGAATATGCTGCAACGGCGTATACGTTGAGCCGTTCGTCTGGTTGTGGATCACCGCATGACGATGGAAGAAGGTGCCGCGACCAGAGTCTTCCCCGGACAGGCGCACCGGAATGCCTTCATCGACCAGCGTGGCGTAAGCCAGATTTTCCGCGCCGCCCCAGTCAAACAATTTCTCGCCTGCCGCCATTGCCTGACGGTCGCCATAAATTTTCGCCACGCGAGACTGCATTTCAATGGCTTCCGGCACGGTGCTGATACGTTTTGCCAGCTCCTGCAGACGCTTCATTTCTACCTTGTTCGGGTATGCTTCATCCCATTCGTGGTTTAGATACGGCGACCAGGTGAACGAGTGCATATTCATCGGACGCCACTCTTTCACCACGCATTCGCCTGCATCCAGCGCATCGCGATAGAGGTTGACCATTTCAGTGGCATCTTCCAGCGTTGCGACCTTATCAGCTTCCAGTTTGTCGGCGTAGATTTTACGCGGCGTCGGATGCTTTTTGATTTTCTGGTACATCAGCGGCTGGGTTGCGCTTGGCTCGTCGGCTTCGTTGTGGCCGTGACGGCGGTAGCACACCAGATCGATAAAGACATCGCGTTTAAAGGTATTACGGAAGTCCAGCGCCAGACGGGTCACAAAAGCGACGGCTTCCGGATCGTCCGCATTGACGTGGAAAATCGGCGCCTGGACCATTTTACCGATATCGGTGCAGTAAGGCGTTGAACGCGCATCCAGTGGGTTAGAGGTGGTGAAACCCACCTGGTTGTTGATAACGATACGTACCGTACCGCCCACTTCGTAACCGCGCGCTTTCGACATGTTCAGGGTTTCCTGAACCACGCCCTGGCCGGTCACCGCGGCGTCGCCGTGAATAGTGATCGGCAACACTTTGTTGCTGCTCGGTTCGTCCAGTCTGTCCAGACGGGCGCGCACGGAGCCCATCACCACCGGGCTCACAATTTCCAGATGCGATGGGTTAAACGCCAGCGCCAGGTGAACCAGACCGCCTTCGGTTTCGATATCTGACGAGAAGCCCATGTGATACTTCACGTCGCCGGTACCCAGATGTTCTTTATGCTTACCGGCAAATTCGTCGAACAGATCCTGCGGTTTTTTACCCAGTACGTTGATCAGCACGTTCAGGCGACCGCGGTGCGCCATCCCCAGCACCACTTCGCGAGTGCCGCTGTTACCCGCATGGCGAACCATCTCTTTCAGCATGGGTATCAGCGCATCTCCCCCCTCGAGCGAGAAACGTTTCGCACCCGGGAATTTGGCGCCCAGATAACGTTCCAGCCCTTCAGCGGCGGTCAGTTCGTTCAGGAAGCGTTTTTTCTCGTCAGCGCTAAAGGCCGCACGACCGGATTCGATGCGCTGTTGGATCCAGCGTTTCTCTTCGGTGCTGGTGATGTGCATATACTCAGCGCCAATCGGGCCGCAGTAGGTCTGTTTGAGCGCGTCGAGCAGCTCGCCCAGCTTCATCGTCTCTTTGCCGCTGGCAAAGGAGCCGACATTGAAGGTTTCCTGGAAATCGGCCTCGGTCAAATCATGGAAAGAAGGATCGAGATCCGCCACGCGTTCTTGCTTCCACAGTCCCAGCGGATCGAGGTTTGCATGTTGATGGCCACGGAAACGATAAGCGTTGATAAGCTGCAGGACTTTAACCTGCTTCACATTGGTGTCAGGGTCGGAAATCGTAGAAGAGTGACGTGAGCCAGCCAACGCCTGCCGCCGGAAATATTCACGTGTTTTTGAATGGAGTTGATCCGGTTTGACTCCGGTACCAGGTAACTGCTGGAACGTCAAACGCCAGTTAGCGTCTACCGAGTCAGGATCGGTTAAGAAGTCTTCATAGAGCTGTTCTATCCAGCTCTGATTCGAACCAGAGAGGTAAGAAGAGTCCAACCAGGCTTTCAAAGCGCTGTTCTGCATCGTGATCCCTTAAGCATCTTTTCTGCTTATTTAATACTCTAAATAGGTCACGTTTCAGGAAGGCGGCAAGCTTGCGAATCCCTGGGAGCTTACATCCAGTAAGTGACCGGGGTGAGCAAGTGCAGCCAACGCACATGCAACGTGAACTATGACGAGTATTTCGCCGTGGATACTAACCACGCATACGCTGTATGCGTGCCGGGGTTCACTTGTTGCGGACTGTCGTGTCATCTGCGTCCGCTAAGGAACCTTTAAAAACTGTCTAATAATCTTCGCTGTTCAGGCTACGACTGCGTTGCGGCCTTCGCTCACTCCGGTCACATAGTTAACTATGCTCCCGAAGATTCGTTCAGACCGCGCCTTGTCTCGCTCTGAACATCTCGATTATTACTAATCATATGGCAGTTTTTAGAGGTTTCCTGCACTTCTATTGCCTGATGGCGCTGCGCTTATCAGGCCTACGGGGTTGCGCCTGTAGGCCGGATAAGACTGTACGTCGCCATCCGGCAACCACTACAACTACTTATGCGCTACGCTGCAACAGCATCGACTTAATATGGCCGATAGCGCGCGTCGGGTTCAGTCCCTTAGGACATACACTGACGCAGTTCATAATGCTGTGACAGCGGAATACGCTGAATGCATCGCTCATCCCTTCCAGACGACTGTCAGTCTCGGTATCACGACTATCGATCAGGAATCGATACGCCGCGAGCAGCCCCGCCGGACCGATAAACTTATCCGGGTTCCACCAGAATGACGGGCAGGATGTTGAGCAACAGGCGCAAAGAATACATTCATACAGCCCATCGAGTTTTTCACGCTGCTCCGGCATCTGCAGATGCTCACGAGCCGGTGGATTTTGCCCATTATTCAATAAGTAAGGCTTAATCTTCTCATATTGTGCGTAGAATTGCCCCATGTCTACCACCAAATCGCGGATCACCGGCAAACCGGGCAGCGGGCGAATCACAATCTTCTTACCCGGCTGAGTCAGCGCCGAAATAGGGGTAATACAGGCCAGACCATTCTTACCGTTCATATTCAAACCATCAGAACCGCACACACCTTCGCGGCAGGAACGGCGGAAAGAAAGGCTGGGATCTTTTTCTTTAAGCTGGATTAACGCATCCAGCAGCATCATGTCGCGCCCTTCTTCGCCTTCCAGGGTGTAATCCTGCATACGCGGAGCGTTATCGACATCCGGGTTATAACGATAAATCGAAAATTCGAGTTTCATCATCCTGTCTCCGCAATTAATAAGTACGAATCTTCGGCGGGAACGCCGGACGCAGTTTCGGCTCCATATTGACGCTTCGGCGCGTCATGGATTCCGTTTGCGGCTGATACAGGGTATGACACAACCAGTTGGCATCATCACGCTCCGGGAAATCGAAGCGGCTATGCGCGCCGCGGCTTTCCGTTCGGAAGTTGGCTGATACGGCAGTGGCGTAGGCGGTTTCCATCAGGTTATCCAGCTCCAGACACTCAACACGCTGGGTATTAAACTCGCTGGACGTGTCATCCAGACGGGCGTTTTTCAGACGCTCGCGGATCACTTTCAACTGCTCAAGCCCTTTCGCCATCGCGTCGCCTTCACGGAATACGGAGAAGTTATGCTGCATACACTCCTGCAACGCTTTGCGGATAGCCACCGGATCTTCGCCATTGCGGTTATTGTTCCAGCGATTCAGGCGCTCCAGAGAACCTTCAACGTCAGACTCGCTGGCGTCGCGCAGCACGCCCTGCTCGGCGATGGATTCCTGTAAATGCAGCCCCGCCGCGCGGCCAAAGACCACCAGATCCAGCAGTGAGTTACCGCCCAGACGGTTGGCGCCGTGAACCGATACACAGGCGATTTCGCCTACCGCAAACAGCCCCGGAATGACCACGTCTTCGCCCTGCTCGTTCACGGTCAGCGCCTGACCGGTCACTTTAGTCGGAATACCGCCCATCATGTAGTGGCAGGTCGGGATAACCGGAATCGGCTCTTTCACCGGGTCAACGTGGGCGAAAGTACGGGACAGCTCCAGGATACCCGGCAGGCGAGATTCCAGCACCTCTTTACCCAGGTGATCCAGTTTCAGTTTAGCGTGCGGCCCCCACGGACCATCACAGCCGCGGCCTTCACGGATTTCGATCATGATGGAACGCGCCACCACGTCACGACCCGCCAGGTCTTTGGCGTTCGGCGCATAACGCTCCATAAAGCGCTCGCCGTGTTTGTTCAGCAGGTAACCGCCTTCGCCGCGGCAGCCTTCTGTCACCAGCACGCCCGCCCCGGCGATGCCGGTCGGGTGGAACTGCCACATTTCCATGTCCTGCACCGGGACACCGGCACGCAGCGCCATACCGACACCGTCACCGGTGTTGATGTGAGCGTTGGTGGTGGACTGGTAGATACGGCCTGCGCCGCCGGTCGCCAGCACCGTCGCGCGGGCTTTGAAGTACACCACTTCACCGGTTTCGATGCACAGTGCGGTACACCCCACCACCGCGCCATCCTGGTTTTTCACCAGATCCAGCGCATACCATTCGGAGAAAATCGTGGTGTGGTTTTTCAAATTCTGTTGATACAGCGTGTGTAGCAAGGCGTGACCGGTACGGTCAGCCGCCGCCGCGGTACGTGCCGCCTGCTCGCCGCCAAAGTTTTTCGACTGGCCGCCGAACGGGCGCTGATAGATACGTCCATCATCAAGACGGGAGAACGGTAGCCCCATGTGCTCCAGTTCCAGAATCGCTTCCGGTCCGGTCTTACACATATATTCGATGGCATCCTGGTCACCAATGTAGTCCGACCCCTTAACGGTGTCGTACATGTGCCATTCCCAGTTATCTTCATGGGTATTGCCGAGCGCCACGGTGATACCGCCCTGCGCGGAAACGGTATGGGAACGGGTCGGGAAGACTTTCGAGAGCAGCGCACAGGTTTGGCCGCTCTGGGAAATTTGCAGCGCCGCGCGCATACCTGCGCCACCGGCACCAATCACAACAGCATCAAATTCTCTGACTGGCAGTTTCATTACACACCCCACACCACAACAAATCCATAGATGACGTAAACCACCAGCGCAACAACGATAACGAGTTGCAGTATCAGACGCACTGCCAGTGGTTTAACGTAGTCGGTTAACACCTGCCACATGCCGATCCAGGCATGAATCAAGATGGAAAAAAGCGCCAGCAGGGTGAAGACTTTGGTGAAGGCCGATGAGAAGAAACCGGTCCAGGCTTCAAAGGTCAGTTCGCCGCTCGTGGCGAAAAAACCCACCATGTAGATGATGTATAACGTCAGAACGATAGCGGTAGCACGGACCAGGATGAAGTCATGTACGCCATTGCGTCCTAATGCGGAGGCGTTGCTTACCATACGAGGACTCCTGCGAGAAGTGAAAGCACGACAGTGATAACAAAAGAGATTTTGGCAGAGCGTTGACCCGCTTCGAATGTTTCTTCCAGATAGCCAAAATCCATTAACATGTGACGAATTCCCACGATGACGTGATACGCCAGCGCGGTAAGGATGCCCCACATGATAAATTTAACGATGAAGCCGTCCATGATGTCGGCGGCCTGCTGGAATCCTTCCGGAGAAGAGAGGCTGGTGCCCAGTAGCCACAGTAGTATGCCGACGGCGATGAAAGTAATCACACCGGATACGCGATGGAGAATGGACGCTATCGCTGTGATGGGGAACCGAATCGTTTGTAGATCCAGATTGACAGGTCTTTGTTTTTTCACATTTCTTATCATGAATAACGCCCACATGCTGTTCTTATTATTCCCTTAAGACTTCGGTTACAGAGGTGAATCTACCTGTAGCCAGAAAGACGACGGGATTTCCTTCCTCCGGTCTGCGTGCGGGTCAGACAGCGTCCTTTCTATAACTGCGCGTCATGTAAAACACTGCTTCCAGTAGCTAAAACGACACGTTACAACGCTGGGTGGCTCGGGATTGCAGGGTATTCCGGAGACCTGGCGGCAGTATAGGACGTTCACAAAATCATTACAATTAACCTACATATAGTTTGTCGGGTTTTATCCTGAACAGTGACACAGGTCACGATAACAACATTTTTTTAATTTTCAATCATCTGATTTGACAAACATTAAACAAAATTGTTACAAACGACACCAGAAAAAGCATATAATGCGTAAAAGTTATGGGGTCACTCTTTCACCTGTTAATAAGTTATGCAACAGTACAATGATATTGACCCATTCTTTCAGGACAGTTATTAGTGATAGACAGGTTACATTACTCGGATTGCTACGTTCCTGATTTGCTGCTAATTCGAAATTAATCAAGTCGTTACCTGCAAGCGCCCATTGCTCTGTACCCAGGTCATCCCCTCTTTCACAGAGCGGCGAGCCAAATAACAAACTGGTAACGGTTGATTGATGCATACACAGAATCTTCCCTGCACTAACGACGAGGAAGATGACGTGGAGAAGGCAAGTCTGAGTTCCGGCAGTCTTAAGCAATAAGGCGCTAAGGAGACCGTAAATGGCTGATACAAAGGCAAAAATCACCCTTACTGGTGACACTACTATTGAACTGGATGTGCTAAAAGGTACACTCGGTCAAGATGTTATTGATATTCGTAGTCTCGGTTCAAAAGGAGTTTTTACTTTTGACCCTGGTTTCACCTCTACCGCATCCTGCGAATCTAAAATCACCTTCATCGACGGCGACGAAGGCATTTTGTTGCATCGCGGTTTCCCGATTGACCAGCTTGCTACCGATTCCAACTATCTGGAAGTCTGTTACATCCTGCTGTACGGCGAAAAACCGACGCAGGAAGAGTATGACGAGTTCAGAACGACAGTCACCCGCCATACGATGATCCATGAGCAAATCACTCGCCTGTTCCATGCTTTCCGTCGCGACTCACATCCGATGGCGGTAATGTGCGGGATCACTGGCGCGCTGGCAGCGTTCTACCACGACTCGCTGGATGTGAACAATCCGCGCCACCGTGAAATCGCGGCGTTCCGCCTGCTGTCCAAAATGCCGACCATGGCGGCGATGTGTTACAAATATTCAATCGGTCAGCCGTTTGTTTATCCGCGCAACGACCTTTCCTACGCCGGTAACTTCCTGAACATGATGTTCTCCACGCCGTGTGAAACCTATGAAGTGAATCCGGTACTAGAGCGCGCGATGGACCGTATTCTGATCCTGCACGCTGACCATGAGCAGAACGCCTCAACGTCAACGGTACGTACCGCAGGTTCAAGCGGCGCCAACCCATTCGCCTGCATTGCCGCCGGGATCGCCTCCCTGTGGGGACCCGCGCACGGCGGCGCCAACGAAGCCGCGCTGAAAATGCTGGAAGAAATCAGCTCTGTTAAACACATTCCGGAATTTGTTCGCCGTGCGAAAGACAAGAATGATTCTTTCCGCCTGATGGGCTTCGGTCACCGTGTTTACAAAAACTACGATCCGCGCGCCACCGTGATGCGTGAAACCTGCCACGAAGTGCTGAAAGAGCTGGGCACCAAAGACGATCTGCTGGAAGTGGCGATGGAGCTTGAGCACATTGCGCTCAACGACCCGTACTTCATCGAGAAGAAACTGTACCCGAACGTAGACTTCTACTCCGGCATCATTCTGAAAGCGATGGGCATTCCGTCCTCCATGTTCACCGTGATCTTCGCCATGGCGCGTACCGTTGGCTGGATTGCACACTGGAATGAAATGCACACTGACGGCATGAAAATCGCCCGTCCTCGTCAGCTGTATACCGGCTACGATAAACGCGATTTTAAATCGGCGCTGAAGCGTTAATTGACAACCGGATGGCGACGCAACCCTCGCCATCCGGTACATTTTCCCTTTTTTCTTATCCTCATTATTTTATTCTTACCCCGTTACTCTCTATGATTAATTAAGGTTTCGCTAAATATCATTCAGGGAGCATGGAATGCCGATTCTGCAGTGGTTTTTGTTGTTCCTGTTATCGCTGCTCATTTCCCTTATTTTTCTCTATCTGCACCTTCCGGCGGCAATGCTGCTCGGTCCAATGATTGCGGGTATCGTGTTGAGTTTGCGAGGTAGTACGCTACAACTTCCGCGCGGTATTTTTCTCGCCGCGCAGGCAATTCTCGGCTGTATGATCGCCCAAAATCTAACCGGTTCGATATTGACCACCCTCGCCCTCTACTGGCCGGTCGTGCTTTTAGTGTTGCTGGTGACGCTGCTTTCCAGCGCGGTAGTCGGCTGGCTGCTGGTACGTTACAGCTCACTGCCCGGCAACACCGGCGCATGGGGGTCTTCGCCGGGCGGCGCGGCGGCAATGGTAGCGATGGCGCAAGATTACGGGGCGGATATCCGCCTGGTGGCGTTTATGCAGTATCTACGGGTACTGTTTGTGGCTGGCGCGGCGGTGCTGGTGACACGCCTGATACTCGGCGACAGCGCGGCAGCGGTCAGCCAACAGGTGATCTGGTTTCCGCCGCTTAGCGGTAATGTATTGACGACGCTGTTATTAGCGATCGTGGCGGGCATTGCCGGTCGCCTGATGCGTATCCCTTCCGGCACGATGCTGCTCCCCATGTTGGCAGGCGCGCTTCTCCATTCGCAAGGCATCATTGAGATTGAATTACCCGAATGGCTGCTGGCCGTGGCGTATATGGCGATAGGCTGGCGTATTGGGCTGGGTTTTGACAGACAGGTGTTTTTTATGGCGCTGCGGCCATTGCCGCAAATCTTATTGTCAATTTTCGCGCTGATGGCGATTTGCGCCGCGATGGCGTGGGGAATGGCTTACTACATGCAGATTGATTTTATGACGGCTTATCTTGCCACCAGTCCCGGTGGTCTGGATACGGTTGCCGCGATCGCGGCAGGAAGCAGTGCCGATATGGCGCTCATCATGGCAATGCAAACCCTACGGCTGTTCAGCATTCTGTTAACTGGGCCAGCAGTGGCCCGTTTTATATCAACCTATGCGCCCAAACAACCTTTGTAGGGCTGATAAGCGTCGCGCCATCAGGCAATAGCCGCTCGCCGATGTCGGTTCCGGCTATTTCTGGCAATGCGGGCACCAGTAAAACGGGCGTGAGGACAGTGTTGTCTTTTCAATAATGCCGCCGCACCGCTCACACGCTTCGCCGTCACGGTGGAAAAGCTTAAAGCGAAACAGTGCGCCATGATGCTTGTTCTCATCCGCCTGACCGCGAGTAGTGTAGGAAAGGCGCGGAATATCCAACAGCGCGTGAGAAAGCGCATTCAGTTGCGCCTCGTTGAGATCTTTCGCTTTATGCTGTCCGGTTAATCCTACCTGCCAGAGGATTTCAACGCGCAGATAATTCCCCAGTCCCGCCAGAAAGGACTGATCCAGCAACAGCCCGGAAAATTGTCGGTTGCGAAAACGCGGCGACAGCAATCGAGCTTTAACCTCTTCCGGAGTGAGACGCGCGTCCAGCACATCCGGACCGACTCGCTGTAAAAAGGGGTGCGTCGTGAGCTGCTCTGCTGTCAGCATTTCGATATCAGACGCGCTATAAAGCAGAATAGTTTTATCCGCCGTTTGTAGCCTGACGCGCAATATACGCGTGGTCTGCGGTATTTCACCAGTATCGATCACCCGCCATACGCCATAGAGTTGGTTGTGGCTGTAGAGCGTCAGGCCATTTGAAAAGTGGGTCAATAACGCTTTTCCCCGCGTCTCTATCCGGGTAACAAGTTGACCGGTAAGCTGCGATTCATACGGTTTTAACTGTGCAAAGGCAAACCAGACATCGGTTAAGGGTTTGCCTTTGATTGCCGCCTCCAGATTATCCGCCGCACGACGAATTTCCGGGCCTTCAGGCATGATAATATCCTTTGTTAACAGTTGATTAATGGACTACACCGCCTCTGACTATCTGGAATGCACATCGAACACCATAATGAACATCCACAGCGGATGGACAAACAGGCGGTGGTATCCAGTGATAATAACATTATCGCAGCACGAGACCACTTCCCCGTCAGGGTTAACATGATCGCGCCAGGGCATAATCGACTCAGCCCTTGTCGGGCGAGCGCCCAATAATGATTGTCTGCCTACCGGAATTAAATGACGCTTAGTTATATTTTGCCCAAAATTTTTTTCTGTTGATCCTTTTAAAGCCTTCTTTCCAATAACTGGCATTCAACTCTTTGATATAATTTTCTCCGGGAAAAAGTTTATCCTTTAAAGGCAGTTTCTTGGCTAGCACGATTCTTTCTGCGTTAGATCCCGCGGACTCTGAATGTGTGAGGGAAGATAAGGCGTCCAGTTGAGCGCTTGAGGGTCTGGCTATCAATTCAAAAAAAGGTTCTGACAATACAACACTACTAAGTGCTGCATAATTTCCTTTTTGTATGAGCGGTTTGACGTACTCAAAAAAAGAAATAATCCCTGATTGCAATCTTGCTGCTTTTTTTAAATACTCAATTTCAGAACCACTGCTATCTTCACGTACAGGAATTATTCCATTATCCGTTTTTTTATAGCCAATTGTTGACCCAGTATTGTCAGCCATAGCGAACTCCATTATTTCCACCCCTCCTGATAAGAAAAGATCACACTTATCGTTGGGATGGCCATAGTTGGTTAGCCAACCAAACATCTTATTATAAATAGATCGGTTATCATTGGCGCCAGCAAAAGTTGCCAAATAAAACCCATGTATTTGTTTTTCTGCCCATTGCGCACCTAAAGAACGAGCAAATACTGATTGAATATTACCCATCCATCCTACATCGATAAGTGCTATATTTTTATAACCTTCACAGGCCGTTTTAAAGTAATCAGCGTAAACTTCCCTGTGCTGAGTATTTTTTAATAAAATATATGGAAATAATTTATTTATAAGCCAGTGAACCTTATGTTCCTCTCCTGAAACAGGAATATACTCCTCGTCAGGAAAACCAACATGATGTATATCTGAAATATGCTCACTCGCATCTAACCCCGCGATAGCAAGTATCTTTTTAATACTTTTCTTATTCTTACCACCAAAAAGATGCCAAATCCTGTGCATCGGCCAATCAGTCATCCCCACCATATAAGCTGATGCGCGGGATATATATAAATATTCACATTTTACATGTTCTTCTGAAAAGTATTCATTATAAATTTTATAGATTAAGTGAGCATCGCGTGCTAAAAAAAGCGCTTTATCAATTTTATGAATCTTTAACTGATTCGCTAACCAGGATACATAACCTAATAATAATGGACCAAATACTTTAAATCCTATCTCGTTTAAAGGATCATTTTGATGGAAAGCAGAAACTTGTTTAAGTAATAAAGTCTTACAAATAGATTCACCAATAATATCTTTAGCTTTCCAATGATTAGATATCCCATGATTATACTCTGACCAATCAGCATGGAGAGTATTTATGCCGAGTTTTTTAGCATTCAGAATATCAGCATGAACATTGTCGCCAACATGCATCCACGATGCAATATCTACATTTTCATTTTTCTTGACTATTGAAAATAATTTACCACTATTTTTAGAGTACCGCTCTTCGCCAGATGAATAAACTGGAATGTTACTGATATCATAGCCACATGATGTTAACAACTCCTTTAATATTGCTGATGGAAGGTACATGTCACTAATTAAAATGACTTTGCAACCATCACTAATAGCCTTTTCAAACAAACAGCTTCCACGCGCATTTTTATATAAAACAATCTTCTCCATTTGTATTTCCAGATCGATTATCTTTTTTACTGTCGCTGGTGAAAGCTGCGGATGCTTTTTTAAAATTTCATCGTATATTTCAGATATAAGTATTTCCGGCTCGCCGCCAAAACGCCTGACCCTATTCTCTCTGGCACTTACTTCCGCCTGAACTCTTATCTCTGGGAAATTATCAATAATACCAATCTCGTACGCTGATATAAAAAATTTCTCAGTTGCTAAAGTTGATTGCATTAATGAAAACAAATCTCTGGGACGGTAAATCCTCCGGCTAACCAATGTATCAAAGATATCAAAGCTTACGGTCTTGTATTTTTTAAAGTTCATATCCATATTTTATTTAATCTTATTTTCAATATAAGAAATTTTATGAAAAAGACTATTGTTAGCAATATTTGAAAGTAACACATTGAGCAATGATGAGTCATCAATACTTCTCATCATTTTATTTTCTGCAATTTTGCATTCTATATCAAATAACTCATTGTTAATTACGGTATAATTGCCAAATTCAAAGTCATCATTTTCTCTGAAATGATAAAATGCCAGTGCTTCAGGTAAGATCCAAACATCATTTTCTGCAAGGTAATGAATAAAAAAAGGCCAGAAAAATGCAGGAGAGGATAATTTATGACTTTCAATCATATCGATAACAGAATTTTTATCGAATAAACACGAGGAAAGTGGAATAGAATTCCTGTAATAAATAACATCAAAACTAACAGGGCCAGCATTTAAATAGTGGTTCCATGGTTGCGTTGAATTTATAATTATTCTATTATTTTCCGCAATCTCAGCAACTTTATTTGTATGGCATGCTATTGCATTTACAGATGAATACGTTGACTGTATATTCGCCAAAACACTGAGTAGCCTTGACACATATTCAGGGGCCCAAGAATCGTCATCATCCATAAAGCATAAATAATTAGATTCAGACATCTTAATAGCATTAAAGATACAGCTTTCGTCGTAGATAACACTATATATATTTGACAGTTCTTTCAGATAAAAATCATCCACATTGTGACATTTCAATTCTTCCTCCATGCAGAAAATGATGATATTTATTTTTTTGAACGTCTGGTCATTAATGGATTGCAAGGCCCGCATTAATAGACGAGTACGCCCAGGTTTATGTCGGACAATAACTAAAAGACTCTTTTCCATATTCTGATTTCGCGTTTTACGGTATATATAAAAATTAACACCCTATGAATAAATGCTGACATTGGGTAAGGATTATAATATTTTATTAGACTGACACCAGATAAGGTGTAGCAACAGAACCATACCTAAGATTATCATAGTCATATAATTAAAAAATCGGTATAATTCTCATCAACACCACTTACATCATGTTTAATATTTATCTTCAGATTTTTTATTGAATTTTTTATACCAAAAGAGCTTTGAGGTAAGATAGGGCAAACTATTTTTCATCTCTTTTTTTGCAGATTTAAACCGATAAAAATTTTTGACTGCCGTAAACAAACCATTAATAATAACTTTAAAAAACTCCATTTTTGAGTGGGTAAGTTTTAATAATTTGCCATTTTCTATATTTAAATGATAGATAGTAATTCTCCGGAATGAAAACTTAGTAGGGTGATAATGACGATAATCAACCACGATTGGTTTTTTAATTAAAAAGAAAGCTGGAATTAAGTGTCCATTAAGGGTTATGCATCTAAAAAATTTGTAGATGGCTTTTTCTTTACCAGAACATGGGTAATCAACACAACCATTAACAATATCAATACCTTCTACATTGAATTTTTCATTATGAGTTATTGCATTAATTCTTTTTCTTATCTCCAGAAGATCTACATTATCTTCCCAAAACTCCCGTCCAGAAAGACAATCGTTATATGACATAATCATTGCTCTGGCAAGTTCATAGCGGCATGAAAAACTCGCAAGAAAGACTTCCCGCACAAAGAAAACACTTAACAGTAGTGCAGCAAACTTTCTTTTACTAATTAATGCAGGTACAGCAACAGTCCTGAAGTTCAAATAGCTATTTAGAACCGATATTTTTCTTTCAAAATCCATTTGCCACGAAGCCACACCATTAAGTGTGACAATATTATGTTTTTTATGCATATATCCAAATAGCAGGTCATCACCACGAACAAAGAAAGGAAATGAGTAATATTCAATAGCGTTAATATTAAAGGCAAAAAACCACCATCCACCGTAGCCTATTTTTCTTTCATTATCAAAAGTATCTAAAGAATCTATTTCCCGAGCATCCAGATAATGTTTATCCGGGTAATGTAAAAAATCTCTATGCCATATGGCACCAGATTCATGTATGATTGCCGGGTTATCTTCAAAAAGCATACAGCCAGTAACAACTGTATTTTTGTCTTTAGCCATCAGTAAAAAAGCATGAGTTCGACAAATCGATTCAATTTCACATGAGCCGTCGTCATCCATAAATATGACATGTTTGACATCGTTGATTTTCCCTGCCTCTATCAAACCTCTCATAAACCCGCCTGACCCACCGAGGTTTTCATTATTGATAACTATAATGCCGTTTCCTGACGGGTGATTAATCGCCTCGCCATTATTAACGACAATCAATTTAAAACGATCTTTAAATTCGCTCTGGGTTAAGAGTGTTTTATTAATTCTATTGATTGTTTTAGTAACAGCTTCTTTTCTATTATAAGTTGTTATAACTAAAGCCATAGATGATTTACTAACATGATCTTTAGTCAGCAATTCAAATCCATTTAAAACAGAGTCTTCGTCTGATTGCCACTCCACATAGATATATCCAAAATTTATTTTTGATATATCAATCTCAATCTCATCACTAATATTACATGACGATTTAAAATCAATTTGCTTTAATACTCTAATGACACCATTCTCTTTATGCCTTACAGTTATAGTTCCGCGACCAATTATATTAACCCGCAAAAAAAGTGATGTTAAGGTTGTATATTTTTTCCATTTCTTAATTGAGAATGCATTAAAAAAAGTATCAAAATATGCAACCTTATGACGCGGAACAAGTAAGTTACGTGAGGTATAGTTATACTTCCCGCCCTGAGTTCTGAAATAAAGCTGCTCTTCCGTGCATAGATCAATGTTTGGTAAAATTACTTTTTGAAGTAAAAAATACATAACGAACCTATAAATTTATATTATCTGGGGTAACGCTATTATAAAATAGTAAATTTCTCACCGCGTAGTGATATAAATACTGCAATAAGAATATTAAAATCCGCCTTTGCTAACTATCTCACCGTGCTCAAGCCTGATGAACTTATTACATACAGATTTAGCCAGTTCATCATCGTGAGTGGCCATTACCATAATGCCCGCTTTAGAGATAAAGCTATTTAATCTCATCTCTGCTTTTCTTTTAAAATCACTATCACCCACGCTCATCCATTCATCCATCAGTAAAATTTCAGGATTAATTGCAGTAGAAATAGAAAAACCAAGCCTCAGAACCATACCACTAGAATACGTTCTAACGGGGATTTTAATAAAATCACCTAACTCGCTGAACTCGATGACATCTTCTGTAATATTTTTTATTTCATTTTTTGACAGACCGAGAAATAGTCCCCTCAGTTTTATATTTTCCAGGCCGGTAAGCTCACCATCCATTCCCATCATGGGATCAATGAGGCTGGTGACTCGACCAATACATTCATACTTCCCTGAAGTTGGTTTATAGGCCCCTGCAAGTACTCTCAGAAGAGTTGTTTTGCCCGAACCATTGTGTCCGATAAGCGCAAGACGGTTACCTTCGGTAAGCGTAAAATCAATTTTTTTTAATGCCTCTACTTCAATAATCCCGGTATTCGATGAGCCAATTCGTCCACCTGAAGCAGCCTGTAGAAAAGTTTTTTTAAATGAACGGTGGCTGGAGTTAAATATAGGGAGTATTACGCCAACGTTTTTGCAAGAGATTTTCATTAATTATAACCAGTATACGATTCTTGAGCGATATTTAGTCAACACTAAGGTTGAGACCATCAACATAATAATAGAGGTTATTATTGTGTAAAACCATATAGTTACATCTGGTACAGTTCCCATTAATGGTTTCCTGAGCATCTCCATAAAGTAATAAAAAATATTATAATCAACAAACTCCTTTCTTCCCTTTGGTAATTGTTCCGATGTCCAAATGATGGGAGTTATAAAAAAACACAACGTTACCACACTTTGAACAACCGGTCCCATATCACGATATCTTGTGCAAAAAATGGCGAGAATCATACCTGTAGAAATTAATGAGATGGATGTTATTACAATTGCAGGTATAAAAAGGAGAATATCAAGATTTACCGATGTATTGGTAAAAAAAATCACGAAAGGTATAATGATAAAATTATGCAACATAATCATAAACTGCCGATAGAAAACACGTAATATATATAAATATAGCGGAAGGTCAGATTGTTTAATAATTGATGCGGACTCATTAAATATTCCGCATGACTCATTAATAGTTGCTGATAGAAAGGCCCAAAAGATCATACCTAAAGTAAGATGCATGATAAAATTTTCGGAACCAGAACTGAACAGCGAACCGTAAAGAGGTCCCATCGCTGATATGGTGACCCCCATCGAAATCGTTATCCAAAAAGGCCCTAACACCGATCGCCGGTATCGTCCCAGGACATCATTCCAACCTAGCGAAATCCAAAGTTGGTGCCTGGCCAGAGCTTCTTTCAAATCATTCATTGTTTCCGTGTCACCTTTACCTGAAGAACTTATTCTTTAACGATATGAAAATATAACTTATTTATTTTCTATAATATTTACATACTATTTATCTAAACACTGACCTACTTCATAAGCACTTTATGGTGTTAGCAACCAATAGTGTCTTTATAAATTTGCAATGTCTTATTAATGACTAATATGCTGGAAAACAATTCCTTTACACGTTTTCTTCCATTCGCCCCCATCTCTAAGCGAATCTGTGGATTTTTTAACAAATACTCTAATTCTACCGCTAACTCCTGAGCTGAATTACTTTTCACGATCAACCCATTATAGTTATGAATAATTAAGCTATCACATCCGCCGGTATCATAAGCAATACATGCACGTCCTACAGATGATGCCTCTAATAAAAGCCGTGGTACTCCTTCCGGATAAATAGATGGTAATGCAACGATATTCGATTTCTGAATAAGCTCATATACATTCGAAGAGCGTCCCAGCCAGTTAATTAGTCCTTCATTATGCCAGTGATGAATGAGCTCCAAAGGGATAGCATCTTTATCGTCCTCGGCCAATATACCTGCAACATTTAAAACAAAATGAATATTTTTTTGTCTGAGGATCTTTTTTGCTTCAATGAGATCGCCAAGACCTTTACTCCATAACATTCGGCTTGCAAAAAGGACTATCGGTATCTCATGTTTTTTCTCTATAGAGAATTTATAAATATCCGGGTTAATTCCAGCACCTTCGATAACGATAGTTTTATGATAATCAATACCTACTAAACGCGATATTTTTCGTCGATCTTTATCATGTTCAAAAATAAAAACACCACGCTTATTACCGGCAATATATTTGTAAACCAAAACGGTTAACGCACGCAATATTCTCATTGGCACGGTATTATATAAAAAGATTCGACCAAGTCCGACAAAGCTGATAACAACTGGACTATTACTTCTCCTGGCGCTAACCCCACCAATCAGGCAAGGTTTGAGCGTAATACAATGCAATAAGTCAGGATTAATCTCTTTAATAATTTTCCGAGCGTTAAGGAATGCTCTAAAAAAAACAAACATATTAAATGACTGAGCAACAAGAGACACATTGTGACAAATAAAACCAAGCGTTTTGAATTTTTTTATAATCTCTTCACCAATAAAATGACTTATGATATGAATTTCATAACCCGCATCCCTTGCCGCTATCGCACGTTCTGTCCAATGTAAATCAAAGTACCAGTCTGAATTTACAAAATAACATAACCTTTTCATCTCTTCGTCCTGCTAATGATATTTCCCACTAATACCTTTAAGTCCATGAAGTATTCCCTGCCAGATAAAATATAGATAACGAAATTTCTTACGCTGCCATGGTAATATGGCGAGATATTTAGAGAGGCGTAACACTATAGAAAGAACACTGAATATCCTGGGAACGGGTAAAAGTTTTCTCAGCAGCAACAAATTTCTACAAAGATAATATACTTTCCATTCGGGGCAGATACACTTTCCATGAATAGAGATATCATGAATAAATTTAATTTCTGGGGAGTAACGAATTTTCTGCCCGGACAATACTAGCTTATAACCAAAGAAAAAATCATCATAATAAAGGAAAAGTTCATCATGGATATCGTTAAGATGGTTATTCAATACCTTTCGATCAATAATCATACCAACGAATGACACAGTTTGAACATCAGTAACCTGAGTTCTTACTGGAGAAAACCTCTCTGGGCGCATCGCATAATAAATAGTCTCAAACACCGTAGATGGGACCCTAATGAAAGGCAAATTCATCCGACAAGACCGCCCATAGGTGTCCTGAACTCGCGACGCAAATATACGGTATCTTGAGGTATCTAATAACGAGAAATGCTTTAAAATATTAATTTCCGGGTAAGCATCATCATCATAGAAAAATACCCAATCGGCATTACTATATGAGCATATATATTGACTACCTACTTTAAATCCGCCAGCACCACCAAGATTATCTTTAAGATTAAGTATCGTGATGCCAGGTTCACTTAATGAAGAAAGCCATTCCCTGGTACCGTCGCTTGAGCCATTATTAACGATAACAATAGAGGAAAAACCCGCCTTAACAGTCTCTCGCACACTTTTTTTTAATTTTTCAAGACGGTTAAAAGTTACGATTAGCGCTGTACACTTCATCAAACGGTAACTGTAAAAGCTGGCATTTCTTTTTGTTCATATAGCGACGTTAAGTATACGTCCGCCGTCTGTAATGCTTCAGCTATCGTGATGTCCATATCGAGATAACGATAAGTGCCAAGACGACCAATGAAAGTAATATTTTTTTCTTTTTTAGCCCGCGACAGATATTTATTCAGTAAATCCATTTTATCTGCCCTGCGAACAGGATAGTAGGGTATATCACCAGCTTCACATTCCCGACTATATTCTTGATAACATATTGAAGCTTCATGTCTCTCCCACGGAGAAAAATATTTGTGCTCAGTAATCCGAGTATAAGGAGTATCTATTGAACAATAATTCATTACTGCGCATCCTTGATAATCACTCTGGCAAATTATTTTTTTAAAGTCTAATGTACGATATTCCAGTCGGCCATATTGACAGGAGTAAAAGGCATCCAGCGCGCCACTGAAAAAAACATGATCATAATTTGTCCGCATTTCCTGAGTGAAGGAGCGACATAGTTCAACAGCGATATTTTCGTGTTCGACAATGGACTTGACCATTTGTGTATAACCAAATTTTGGTATTCCCTGAAACTTATGATTGAAATAGTTATCATCATAATTAAAACGAACAGGGATACGTTTCAATACAGAAGCGGGTAACGCGGAAGGATGAAGCCCCCATTGTTTAATGGTATAACCTTTAAAAAAGGCTTCATATAACTCTTTACCAATGAAACGCAAGGCCTGTTGCTCAAAATTTTGTGGTTCCAGAATGGTGCTATCACATTTTTGAAGCAGTAATTTCCTGGCGTCATCAGGTGAGCAGGCGACACCAAAAAATTGATTGATGGTATGAAGATTGATAGGTAGAGAAAATACCTGACCATTTACTGTGGCCTTAACCTTATTGATATAAGGCATCATCTCAGCGTATTTATTTACATAATTCCATACAGTTTCATTATCAGTATGAAAAATATGAGGACCATAAACGTGCACCATAATACCCGTGTGCTCATCTCGGGCATCATAAGCGTTACCACCGATATGTGAACGTTGATCAATAATATTGACTACATGTCCCTGCTCGGCTAACTGGCGTGCTATTACTGCGCCTGAAAGGCCCGCACCTACAATTAGTATCTTTTTACGTTGCATTATTTTTGTCACTCTGTTTGCAGACACAGATAATATTAGATAGTTTATCCAGAACCATTTTCATTTATATCAGAAGGGTAAAGTGAAATTTACTCAACGCATCCAGATAATTCCACGCTACCGCCACAGCGCGTAAACCCTCGCACTGATTACAGATTCATTAATGTCACATGTTATGCGGTATTTCCGGACAACGATGATTGCCATATTTATTTTGTGAAGATAACTCATTCAGAACGCAACATTATGGGTCTGAATACCGCGCGGCATGATGTAAATATGCTGTCAGCATAAATCCGGTGCGTTACCGGCCCCAGTTTTTACCAACCCACTCTGTTGGCTAATGTCCGGACCGACGTCCGGTATCCTTATTCTTACCGCATCAGATAGCGGTACTCCTGTCGGGATATCCCAGCGTTGTTTCAGCGTCTGCTCCGCGAGCCAGACCTGCCTCACGCCGGTTCCCAGCATACGGGCCGTCATTTCCGGGCTACAGCCTGACAACAGTAATCCCAGCACCCGCCGTCCCTGTTTTGGCAGACGCTCTGACAGTAACCTGACCAGCGTGCGGCTGTTTATCTCCATCACCAGCTCCGGCACGCTCAACGCGCTTTTCATCTCCTCCTCGTAAGGCGATGTCTGTAGTGATGACCATATGGCAAGCTCAGCCATTCTGGCCAGAACCCTTACCGACATGGCGCGTTTAATCAGCCTCAGATGGCGGAAGTAACCTTCCACGCTGACGTCAACCGGTAAAAACGCGTTACTGCTGCAAAAAACCACTGTCCGCGGATAACGCAGAAAAACCTGTTGCCACAGCAGAAGCTGGGTTGATGGCCGTCCGGCGGATATCACCATCGCGCCGGGCCACCGACGCAACCGATCCAGCAGCCCTTCTGGTGTCCTGAGACGAACGCAGTCCTCCACGCAAAGGCCGCCGGTATCCGGAAACTGCGTAGGATTTTCGCCTGACTGACAAAACATAATCAGCCGGAGAGGCGGCAGTACTCTGGTTAACGTCTGCATATCAGTACGTCAGAACCTGGTACAGGCTGAACAACGCTGCGACGGTGGAGACCGCCAGCAGGAGCAAAAATATTTTCGCCCCCATACTGTACCGGCACTTACTGGTCCCCCCCCTTCCGGTGGACATTTCCGCATATTCTTGCGTCATCAGATTGTTCTCCTCTGGCCATTGCCGACCCGGCACTGCGCCAGCAACGGCAGCTTCGTGTTGTGGAAACAACATGTCCGCACCCTTTCGTGGACCGGGAGCCATTCCATGTCTGTATGAAAAATGACGTCTGGCCCTATCTAAACACTGCTCTCTGACACCCTGTCCGGTTCTGCTTTTCGGCTGCACAGGCCGTCAGTCCCCCTGGTAGTACATGCTCCTGCCGCAGGGTAATTCTGCCCTGTGCGGAGTACAAAATGACAAATAGAAAACACAGTAATCTATTGATTTATATGTTGATTATGTAAATCAGCTTTCCCTGAACAGACTTCTCTGTGATTTAACAATATGATTCAAAAGGTAAAATAAAGGATTTAATTCTTTGATATGATAATTAATCAGCATTAAGTATTATTTAATACGTTTTTTTAACACTTAAAATTAACATTTTGTGCAGGCAGGACAAAAATGGATACAGCATAGTGCTGGTTGGACCAGGTAAATTTTCCCTTAGTTTTTTTATTGTTATATGGATAACTCCTTAATAAGCAATAGATTACGATTGTATGACTCTTGTGTGGAAGGGGTAAATCTGAGAGGATGATGAAAGCGCGAAGCGGACTTAACTTTTTGAATCAGAACGTACGGTTATACTCGACGTTTTTTTCGCCATATTCCATGAAAACGCCCGGCGTTACTTGCGGTGTATCTTACGGTGTGCTGGATATTCCTGTGCCCCAGATAGTCCTGTATGAGTCGTGTATCAATCCCTTTATCAGCAAGGGCGTAGCCGCAGGCATGTCGCAGCATATGAGGATGTGGCGCTATCGTTAATTCGGCCAACCGCCCTGCCTCACGAAGTATGTAAAAAAATTGTTGCCTGCTGAGCGGATGCCGTCGTAGCGACAGGAACAGCCAGTCTCCGTCAGCCCCTTTCTCAAGATACTTCCTGGCCCTGAGCCAGCTTTTCAGTACGTTATACTCATCGGGAAGGAGGGGGTGACACGTTGAAAAGCCATTTTTGAGGCGCCGGATATAAAGCTGTCTTCCTGCAAGATCAATATCCGACAAGCGCAGCCCCAGCAGCTCACTGGCCCGGAAGCCGTGAATAAACGCCATCAGGATTAAGCAGCGGTTTCTTTCCGGGAAGGGCATTCTGTCGGTCGCTGACAGCAGTTTTTCAATCTCTTCTTGCGTAAGATATTTTCTTTTCACAAAACAAATCCATCATAACAAAATGAGTAATATACTAAAAAATCACTGATCAGATGAGTTTAATTTTCGCTAAAAAAGTTGCTATGCGTAAACAGCTTAAAATCCATATAGCTGGCAATCTGGCACGCTATCCATGACGTGATAGTGAAACAGCGAATCAATCTGGCTTCAATCTCCTGATAAGTCGTCATGATGAGGAATATAAATGCTAAAAATGAGGCTATCGTGAGGTAAATCAATCAGAAAGGGGTAATAAAGAGTCAGGTAGTTTACCCGCCCCGGAGGTTTGATTAGATGGCGATAGCTAACAATATCATAATGATTTTCAAAAACTCTGCTGCTAACAGCAATAAGCTCATCATACTGGCTATTACAGCATCACTTGGTTATTTTTAAAATAATATATTATAAGGGGATTTATATAGTATTGAATAAATCCCTCTTCCTGACATTAAGAGAACAGAACACGATAATTTTTAGCAGCCGTAATATAATAGCTTCAATCGTCGGGCTCTCAGGCAATAACGTGTATATTACGCGCATTGAACGCGGCGCGTAACCTGCGAGCGAATGCAAGCGCATACTCGCCGTCGCCATGAATGCACACCGTTTGCGCCGTGACAGTCGTCCACACGCCAGTAACGCTTTTCACTCTCCCGGCTTGTACCATATCCAGCGTTTGCGCCAGCGCCTGCTCTTCGTCGTGAATCAGCGCGCCAGGTTGCATGCGCGGCACCAGGCTACCGTCGGCCTGATAGCCGCGATCGGCAAACACCTCCTGCCGCGTCACCAGGCGATGGCGCTCACCGGCCCGGATCAGCTCACTTCCCGCCAGTCCAACCAGTATCAGTGACGGATCATAGTCGTGTACCGCTTTCGCAATCGCCTGTGCCAGATGAGGATCTTTCGCCGCCTGGTTATAGAGCATACCGTGCGGTTTGACATGGCGCATCACGCCGCCTTGCGCCTGGACAATCGCCCCCAGCGCGCCGATTTGGTACAGCGTCTGGGCGTATACCGTTTCCGGCGGCAAAACCATCGCCGTCCGCCCAAAATTATCCCGATCCGGAAAGCTGGGATGCGCGCCGATCGCCACGCCGTTTTTCAGCGCCTCGCGCACGCAGGTCAGCATGGTTTGCGCATCACCGGCGTGAAAACCACAGGCGATATTGGCGGAGGAGACCAGCGTTAATAATTCGCTGTCGCTGGCGCAACCTTCGCCCAAATCCGCATTTAAATCAATGTTCATGCTGAAGTCGCCAGGTAAGCTGTTCCAGATAGCGCTGACGCTCGCGGCGCGCGTTGAGCGCCTCCTCCAGCGAACATTGCACAAAATGGATCGGTTGTCCTAGAGGGATCTGCGCCAGATGGTACATATCTGCCTCGATGATGCAGGCAATGCGCGGATAGCCGCCAGTTGTCTGGGCATCATTCATTAACACAATAGGTTGGCCGTTGTAAGGCACCTGCACGACACCGGGCAGCAAACCGTGCGACAGCAGTTCGCGATCCGTTGTCCGCGTTAACGATTGTCCCTGCAAACGATAGCCCATGCGATTACTTTGCGGACTGAGCTGCCACGGCGAACGCCAGAACGCTTCTTGCGAGGCGCGATCGAACTCACGGTATTCCGGCCCCGGTAGCGCACGGATGCGATTCCCCCACAGTAACTGCTTCACGCCCTGCGGCCCGCTAAACTGTCGCGATGGTTTACCCGTCGCCAGCCGATCGCCATCTTTTAGCAGCCGTCCTTCCAGCCCACCGATGCCGGACTTCAGATCGGTACTATACGATCCCATCACCTCCGGCACAGCAATACCGCCCGCCACCGCCAGATAGCTACGCATCCCGTGAAGCGGTCGATGCAGCGTAAGACGCTGACCCGCTTTTACCGGCAATCGCCAGCCGGTCCAGACCGGTTGATCATCCAACTGCGCCTCGCAGCCTGCGCCGGTAAGAGCGAACCAGGTCTCATTTTCAAATTCGACAACCAGTTGACCGAGAGTGATTTCCAGCGCCGGGGCATTCGCATCGTTCCCGACCAGGAGATTAGCGGTCTGAAAGGCGGGTTTATCCAGCGCACCGCAGTGACTCAGCCCCGACTGACGAAAGCCGTGACGCCCGCTATCCTGCACGGAGGTATAAATCCCCGCGCGAATAATATTCAGCATATTCCCTCCTTTTGCGGCACAAAGCGTACGCTATCGCCAGGGCGTAGCAGAACCGGGGTCTCCCGCATCGGATCGAATAACTTCAACGGCGTGAGGCCGATCAGCTGCCAGCCGCCCGGCGTGGATAATGGATAAATCCCCGTCTGCGCGCCGCCGATGCCGACAGAACCGGCCGGAACCTGCAGGCGCGGCTCCGCGCGTCTGGGCATATGGAGCGGTTCTGGTAAATTCCCAAGATAGGGAAAGCCAGGCTGAAAGCCTAAAAACCAGACGACATACTCAACGGAGGCATGTAGCTCCACGACCTGCTTTTCACTCAAACCGCTGTGCCGTGCCACCGCCGCCAGATCCGGCCCGCCTGCGCCGCCATAGATCACCGGGATCTCAACCGAACGCGAGTCCGGTTCCAGCGCCTCGCTCTCTTCCCACCAGCGCTGCAGACGCTCAATCGCATCCAGCGCCAGGGTTTGCGGTTCCCGCAAGATCACGGTGATATTGTTCATCCCGGGAATGGCTTCCACCACGTTCGGCATATCGACCAGACGCTGCGTCAGACGCCAGATGCGTTTCTGGCTCGCCAGCGTAATCGGCGGTTCAAGTTCCAGGACGACCGCCGTTTCGCCTAACAGATAACAACGCGCTCGCTGCACTTTATTGCCTCTCAGTTATGCCGGGTTAGGGATATCAATAAACGTCACATCCAACGCCGTGTTTTCGTTCAACCATTCGCTCAGGGCGCGAATACCGCCGCGTTCAGTGGCATGGTGCCCGGCGGCATAAAAATGCAGCCCCTGTTCGCGCGCGGAATGAATGGTCTGTTCAGACACCTCGCCGGTAATGAAAGCATCCACGCCGAAGCGGGCGGCGCTATCAATAAAACTTTGCCCGCCGCCGGTACACCAGGCGACACGCTGCACATTCTCTGGCCCGGTATCGCCGCACCATAGCGGTTTACGCCCCAGACGCGCTTCAATCCATGAGGCCAGTTCCAGCCCTGGCACCGGCATTGAGAGCTCTCCCCACGGCACCAGCGGCTCAATTTCTCCTTTCACGGTAATGCCCAATAGCGCCGCCAACTGCGCATTGTTGCCCAGCTCAGGGTGCGCATCCAGCGGCAGATGCCAACCGTAAAGGTTAATATCATTTGCCAGTAACGTTTTTAAGCGACGGCGTTTCATGCCGCGAATAACCGGAGACTCGCCTTTCCAGAAGTAACCATGATGAACAATGACCGCATCGGCCTGCAAACGCACCGCCTCATCGAGCAGCGCCTGACTTGCGGTCACGCCGGTAACGATTTTCTGTACCGTCTCTTTTCCTTCGACCTGTAAACCATTCGGCGCATAATCGCTTATTGCCGCACTGTTCAGCTTGTCGTTAATCAGTTGTTCCAGCTCGGTGTTTTTCATCATCGCTCCCTTTAACCCACGTTCTACTTTCCCGTTACGGGTTCAGTCTCCGTTAACATAGCCTTCCGTTAGCCGTTCGTCGATAAACATTTGTTTGACACATCAAGAAACAATCACCTCCGGGTTTGGCGCAAATTACTTAGCAAAACACGATCGGTTTCATGTATATTTATGCAATCAGAACGCATATTGCAGAAAAAATCAGTTCTGTATCATGTTGGTAACTTTAAGGAAACACGGCGATACGGCAGGCTTAATAAGCCCACAAAGAAAGGCATTATCTGAGAATGCCGCGTTCTTGCCGCAGTGCCTCTATCCCGGAAATACGATGAATAAACAAGCATCTCAACCCCGCGCTATTTACTACGTTGTCGCCCTGCAAATTTGGGAGTACTTCAGCTTTTATGGTATGCGCGCCCTACTGATTCTTTATCTCACCAATCAGCTAAAATACGACGATAACCACGCCTATGAGTTATTCAGCGCTTATTGTTCGCTGGTCTACGTAACGCCGATTCTTGGCGGCTATCTGGCGGATAAGGTGCTTGGCAACCGAATGGCAGTCATGCTGGGCGCATTTTTAATGGCTATAGGTCATTTAGTGCTGGGCGCCAGTGAGATCGCGCCGACATTCCTTTATCTGTCGCTGGCGATCATTGTCTGCGGCTACGGCCTGTTTAAATCGAATATTAGCTGCCTGCTGGGCGAACTGTACCAGCCGGAAGATCCGCGCCGCGACGGCGGGTTCTCGCTGCTTTACGCAGCGGGCAATATTGGTTCGATCGTGGCGCCTATCGCCTGCGGCTATGTGCAAGAGGAGTACAGTTGGGCGATGGGCTTTGCGCTCGCCGCCATTGGTATGCTTGCGGGGTTAGTGATCTTCCTGTGTGGAAATCGTCATTTCACCCACACCACCGGCGTGAATAAAGCCGTGTTGTGCGCCAGAAACTACCTGCTGCCGAACTGGGGCTGGCTGTTAATTTTGCTGGTAGCGGCGCCGTTGCTGATTACCGTTCTGTTCTGGAAAGAATGGTCTGTCTATGCCTTAATCGTGGCGACCGCGATCGGCCTGGTCGTGCTGGCAAAAATTTATCGCCAGGCGCAAACGGCCAAACAGCGCAAAGAACTGGGGCTGATTGTCACCCTGACCCTGTTCAGTATGCTGTTCTGGGCGTTTGCCCAGCAGGGCGGCAGTTCTATCAGCCTGTATATCGACCGCTTTGTGAACCGCGATATTCTGGGCTATTCCGTTCCTACCGCCATGTTCCAGTCGGTGAACGCCTTTGCCGTGATGCTGTGTGGGGTCGTCCTGGCCTGGCTGGTTAAAGAGAGCGTAAGCGGTAATCGCACCGTGCGTATCTGGGGCAAATTCGCGCTGGGTCTCGGTCTGATGAGCGCCGGATTCTGTATTCTGACCCTGAGCGCACGCTGGTCCGCCGCTTACGGACACTCTTCAATGCCGCTAATGGTGCTGGGACTGGCGGTGATGGGCTTTGCCGAGCTATTTATCGACCCGGTCGCCATGTCGCAAATTACGCGCATTGATATCCCCGGCGTCACCGGCGTATTAACCGGAATTTATATGCTGCTGTCCGGCGCGATAGCTAACTATCTGGCAGGCGTCATCGCTGACCAGACCTCGCAAAGCGCCTTCGACGCCAGCGGCGCGGTTAATTACGCCATCAACGCCTATGTGGATGTTTTTGAACAGATCACCTGGGGCGCGTTAGCCTGCGTAGGGGTTGTCCTGCTGATTTGGCTGTATCAGTCCTTCAAATTCAAAAGCCGCGCGCTGGCCGTCGAATCCTGATAGCAGAATGCCCGGTAGTTTGCGCTACCGGGCCTGTATCACGCCCCTTTTCTCGCCGCCTCATAGGCGGAAAGCGTTGCGATTCTCGCCTGTTTGTGCTCCACAATAGGCCGAGGATAATCAAGCACGACTCCCGCTTTTTCCGCCCACCGCCACGGCTCGTGAATCGCTTTTCCAGGGATATCGCGTAATGCCGGTAGCCACTGGCGGATAAATTCGCCGTCGCGATCGAACCTCTCTCCCTGAGTCGTGGGATTAAAAATACGAAAATAAGGCGCGGCGTCAGTACCGGTTGAGGCGGCCCACTGCCAGCCGCCATTATTGGCGGCAAGATCGCCGTCAATAAGCTGCGACATGAAATAGCGCTCCCCCAACCGCCAGTCAATCAACAGATCTTTTACCAGAAAGCTGGCGGTAATCATGCGTAAACGGTTATGCATCCAGCCCGTCGCGTTAAGCTGGCGCATCGCCGCATCGACAATGGGATAACCGGTTTCGCCTTTCTGCCATGCCTGAAAATAGTGCGGGTTTTCCTGCCACGCGACGCGTTTTGTCCAGCGGATAAACGGCTGGTGTTTGCATAATGCCGGATACCAGGTCATTAAATGACGGTAAAATTCCCGCCAGATGAGCTCATTCAACCAGACGCTTCCCGGCCCGCCGTCCAGCGCCTGCGGCTGCTCCGCCAGTAATCGGTGCAGGCACTGTCGCGGCGACAGGCCGCCCGTCGCCAGGCTGGCGGAAAGCCGACTGGTGCCGTCAACCGCAGGGAAATCGCGCCGTAACGCATACTCGTCTGCGCCCTGCGCGCAAAACTGACGTAGCTGCGCGATGACCGCGTTTTCTTCCACCGGGAAAAGCGCGGCGTCAAACGCCTGTTGCGGGTAGTTAAGCGAGACTGGCGTTAAGGGTGTAGAAAGCGCGCCGCTCACCCGGATCTTCGGGGCCGGAACGCACGGCGGGATATCTTCTTTTAGCCGTTTCAACCAGGCATTTTTAAACGGCGTAAAAACTTTATACATTTCATGATTGCCGGTCATCACCGCGCCGGGCGCCAGAATCACGCTATCGTCAAAGCCTTCGCAGATGACAGAGGGCAGCGTTTTTTCCACCGCCGCATCACGCTGACGCTCGTTAAACTCATACTGATAGTTATAAAACAGATGGCTGACGTCATGCTGTCGGCAAACGTTTTTGACCGTTTCAATACTGGCGTTAAAATCCGCCACTTCATGAAACAGCAACGGAATGCCTTTCTCTGCAAGGGCCGTCTGTAGCGCATTGAGCTGCGCGCTGATGAATGCCGCCTGCCGCGGCGCCATATCATGGGCCTGCCACTGCGCGGGGGTGGAAATATAAAGCGCCAGCACCCGCGCGGATGCATCGCGGCAGGCGGCGGCCAGCGCAAGGTTATCCTGTAAACGCAGATCGCGCCTGAACCAGACTAAATGGGTGGGCATACAACTCCTGAAAGATGAAACGTCACGGCGAATAGCGTTAAACAGTGTAGACCCTGGCGCATAAAAAAACCGCCAGCGTGGCGGCTGACGGTTTTTCAGGCTGGTCGCGATTAATAAAAGTCGCAGGTGGCTTTTTCAGCCTGCGCCATCCATACCGGTTTATCACTGGTTTTCGACCAGACACGGTGCAGATAACTATAAAAACGCGCGCGGTCTTTCCAGAAGAGCATCACCGGCAGCGCCAGCACGCCTGCGATCACCGCGAAAGCACGACGGACAAAAATGACATGCGCTGGATAGTCTTTATAGTGTTCCATACGTTTCCCCCCTTTATACCGACGCTACCCGCCCCGGTATAGATTGAATCGGTGAATAGCACCGAAAAATTGAACCTCGTTACCTGATTAAAATAGTACCGCTTTCGGTGTAATTTTACTACTCATCCGACCACTTATTTTCACGCTTTTCCAGCAGATTTACATTCAAAGCGTAAATTAGTTACAAAAAGGTTAAATTAATACTAATCATTAGTTAAATAATGGTCTTTGCCATTTTTATACTTTTTTTACACTCCGCCCGCCAATTTTTGCGAAATCTTTGCAGCCAAAAAATTACCTTTCTCAGGAGTAAAACAATGCCACTGGAGGTGCTCTGTGAGTGCAGGCGTGATAACCGGCATCGTGCTGGTTTTCTTACTTTTAGGTTATCTGGTCTATGCCCTGATTAATGCGGAGGCGTTCTGATGGCCGCGCAAGGATTTTTACTGATCGCCAGTTTTTTACTGATTTTATTGGTACTGGCGAAACCATTGGGTTCGGGCCTGGCAAGGCTCATCGCCGCCGTTCCGTTGCCGGGCGTGGCTGGCATTGAGCGTATCCTCTGGCGGACTCTTGGCATTACCGACCACGAAATGAACTGGCGTCAGTATTTACTGGCGCTACTGACGCTCAATCTGCTGGGACTGGGCATCCTGTTTTGCCTGTTGTTCTGGCAGGAGTGGCTGCCCTTAAATCCGCAGCGGCTACCGGGGCTGTCCGGGGATCTGGCGCTGAATACCGCCGTCAGCTTTGTCACCAATACCAACTGGCAAGCCTACAGCGGCGAAAGCACGCTGAGCTACTTTAGCCAGATGGCCGGGCTGACGGTGCAAAATTTCCTGTCGGCGGCGACCGGGATTGCGGTGGTTTTTGCGCTTATCCGCGCCTTTACGCGCCAGAATGTGCACACGCTGGGTAATGCCTGGCAGGATCTGGTACGCATTACGCTATGGATATTATTTCCTGTCGCGTTAATTATCGCGCTGTTTTTTATCCAACAAGGCGTACCGCAAAACCTGTCGGCTTATCAGCCCATCACCACCCTTGAAGGCGCTAAACAACTCTTGCCGATGGGGCCGGTTGCTTCGCAGGAGGCGATCAAAATGCTTGGCACCAACGGCGGCGGTTTCTTTAACGCCAACTCTTCGCATCCGTTCGAAAACCCCACCGCGCTCACTAATCTGGCGCAGATGCTGGCGATATTTTTGATTCCAGCCGCGCTCTGTTTCGCCTTTGGCGAAGCGGCGGGCGATCGCTGTCAGGGACGCGCGCTACTGTGGGCAATGTCATTCATTTTTGTGGTCTGCGTAGCGGTAGTGATGTGGGCGGAAGTTCAGGGAAATCCACATCTGTTGGCGGCAGGCGCGGACAGTAGCGTCAACATGGAGGGTAAAGAAACACGCTTTGGCGTGCTGGCCAGCAGCCTGTTTGCCGTCGTCACGACCGCGGCGTCCTGCGGGGCGGTAAATGCCATGCACGACTCGTTTACCGCTCTGGGCGGTATGGTGCCGATGTGGCTGATGCAAATTGGCGAAGTGGTCTTTGGCGGCGTCGGTTCAGGCCTGTATGGCATGTTGCTGTTTGTCCTGCTGGCGGTGTTTATCGCGGGGCTGATGATCGGTCGCACGCCGGAATATCTGGGGAAAAAAATCGACGTGCGCGAAATGAAAATGACCGCGCTGGCGATTCTGGTCACGCCGATGCTGGTCTTGTTGGGTTCGGCGCTGGCGATGATGACGGATGCCGGACGCAGCGCAATGCTGAACCCTGGCCCGCACGGTTTTAGCGAAGTGCTATATGCCGTCTCCTCTGCCGCCAACAACAACGGTAGCGCCTTTGCGGGTCTGAGCGCTAACTCGCCTTTCTGGAACTGTTTGCTGGCATTCTGCATGTTCGTCGGACGTTTCGGCGTGATTATTCCTGTCATGGCCATCGCCGGCTCGCTGGTCAGTAAAAAAGTACAGCCGGCCAGTCAGGGAACGCTGGCGACCCACGGCGCGCTATTTATTGGACTGCTCATCGGCACGGTACTGCTGGTCGGCGCGCTGACATTTATTCCTGCCCTGGCGCTTGGCCCGGTAGCGGAGCATTTCTCTTTACCTTGAGCGATGTGGAGTACATTGATATGAGTCGCAAGCAACTGGCGCTGTTTGAACCTGTTTTACTCGTACAGGCGCTAACGGATGCCGTAAAAAAATTAAGCCCACGCGCCCAGTGGCGTAACCCGGTGATGTTTGTGGTCTGGGCCGGCAGCGTGCTAACCACTCTGTTAACGCTCGCTATGGTAACAGGACAAATAGCGGGAAGCGCCTTGTTTACAGGGATTATCAGCCTGTGGTTATGGTTCACCGTACTGTTCGCCAATTTTGCCGAAGCGCTGGCGGAAGGCCGCAGCAAAGCCCAGGCAAACAGTCTGAAAGGGGTGAAAAAGACCGCGTTCGCTCGCCGCCTGCGCGCCCCTCGCCATGATGCGCAGGCCGATAACGTGCCCGCCGCTGAACTGCGGAAAGGCGACATTGTCCTGGTCAAAGCGGGCGATATTATTCCCTGCGACGGCGAGGTCATCGAAGGCGGCGCCTCGGTGGATGAAAGTGCGATTACCGGCGAATCCGCGCCCGTGATCCGCGAGTCCGGCGGCGATTTCGCCTCTGTCACCGGCGGCACGCGAATTCTTTCCGACTGGCTGGTGATTGCCTGTAGCGTCAATCCTGGCGAAACCTTTCTTGACCGGATGATCGCGATGGTGGAAGGCGCGCAGCGGCGGAAAACGCCTAACGAGATTGCCCTGACGATTTTGCTCATCGCCCTGACCATTGTCTTTTTATTGGCGACCGCCACCCTGTGGCCCTTCTCCGCCTGGGGCGGTAACGCGGTCAGCGTCACCGTGTTGGTGGCGTTGCTGGTGTGCCTGATCCCCACCACCATCGGCGGGCTACTCTCCGCCATTGGCGTAGCCGGAATGAGCCGAATGTTGGGCGCGAACGTCATCGCCACCAGCGGCCGCGCCGTAGAAGCCGCGGGCGATGTCGACGTGCTGCTGCTGGATAAAACCGGCACTATCACGCTCGGCAACCGCCAGGCGTCCGATTTTATTCCCGCCCGAGGGGTGGACGAACGCACGCTGGCTGACGCCGCGCAGCTCGCTTCGCTGGCCGACGAAACGCCGGAAGGTCGCAGCATTGTGATCCTCGCCAAACAGCGCTTTAACCTGCGTGAACGCGATGTGCAGTCGCTTCATGCCACCTTTGTTCCGTTTACCGCACAAAGCCGCATGAGCGGGATTAATATCGATAACCGGATGATCCGTAAAGGCTCGGTGGACGCGATTCGGCGTCATGTCGAGAGCAATGGCGGCCATTTTCCCGCCGATGTCGAGCAAAACGTCGAGAACGTGGCGCGCCTGGGCGCGACGCCGCTGGTGGTCGTGGAGGGCGCGCACGTACTGGGTGTTATCGCCCTCAAGGATATCGTTAAAGGCGGTATTAAAGAACGTTTCGCCCAGCTGCGAAAGATGGGTATTAAAACGGTGATGATCACTGGCGATAACCGCCTGACGGCGGCAGCGATTGCCGCCGAAGCCGGTGTGGACGATTTTCTTGCCGAAGCCACGCCGGAAGCCAAGCTGGCGCTGATCCGTCAATATCAGGCGGAAGGACGGCTGGTCGCCATGACCGGCGACGGCACTAACGATGCCCCGGCGCTGGCGCAGGCTGACGTCGCGGTGGCGATGAACTCCGGCACCCAGGCGGCGAAAGAAGCCGGTAATATGGTGGATCTGGACTCTAACCCGACCAAGTTGATTGAAGTGGTGCATATCGGTAAGCAGATGCTGATGACGCGCGGCTCGCTCACCACCTTCAGTATCGCGAATGATGTAGCGAAATATTTCGCCATTATTCCCGCCGCGTTTGCCGCTACCTATCCGCAGCTAAACGCGCTCAACGTGATGGGGCTGCATTCGCCGAACTCCGCCATTCTGAGCGCGGTGATCTTTAACGCCCTGATTATTATTTTTCTGATCCCGCTGGCATTAAAAGGCGTGAGTTATAAGCCGCTTTCCGCATCGGCCATGCTGCGCCGTAATTTATGGATCTATGGTCTGGGTGGTCTGGTGGTGCCGTTTATTGGTATCAAAGTGATTGATGTGCTGCTGACCCTGCTGGGTCTGGCGTGAGGTGTATGATGATCGGTTTACGTCCTGCTTTTTCGACAATGTTATTTCTGCTGTTATTGACTGGCGGCGTGTATCCGCTTCTGACCACGGCGCTGGGGCAGTGGTGGTTTCCCTGGCAGGCTAATGGCTCGCTGATTCATAAAGACAATGTGATACGCGGCTCAGCGCTTATCGGACAATCGTTTACCGCCGCGGGCTATTTTCATGGCCGGCCCTCCGCCACCGCCGATACGCCTTATAATCCACTGGCGTCGGGCGGAAGCAACCTGGCCGCCAGCAATCCCGAACTGGATGCGCAAATACAGGCCCGCGTCGCCGCGCTACGCGCCGCTAACCCCCAGGCGAGTTCCGCGGTTCCGGTTGAGCTGGCGACGGCCTCGGCAAGCGGGCTGGATAATAATCTGACGCCCGGCGCCGCGGCATGGCAAATCCCCCGCGTAGCGGCGGCTCGCCAGCTTCCCGTTGAACAGGTCGCGCAACTGGTTGCAGAATATACGCACAGGCCGCTGGCGCGCTTTCTTGGGCAACCGGTGGTGAATATTGTTGAGCTTAATCTGGCGCTGGATGCGCTACAGGGACACAGAGCGAAATGAACGACGAACCCTTGCGTCCTGATCCGGATCGCTTGTTGGAACAAACGCCCCCGCCCCACCGGGGGAAGTTGAAAATTTTCTTCGGCGCCTGCGCAGGTGTCGGAAAAACCTGGGCGATGCTGGCGCAAGCGCAGCGGCTGCGAGCGCAGGGGCTGGATGTGGTGATCGGCGTGGTAGAGACGCATGGCCGTAAAGAGACCGCCGCACTACTTGACGGGCTGACCATTCTGCCGCCAAAACGTCACTCGCACCGGGGGCGGCAAATCCGCGAATTTGACCTGGATGCCGCCCTCGCCCGGCGTCCGGCGCTGATTTTAATGGATGAGCTGGCGCACAGTAACGCGCCTGGCTCACGCCATCCTAAGCGCTGGCAGGATATTGAAGAGCTGCTGGAAGCGGGAATCGACGTTTTCACCACCGTGAACGTACAACATCTGGAAAGTCTGAATGATGTGGTGAGCGGCGTCACGGGAATTCAGGTGCGCGAAACCGTCCCCGATCCCTTTTTTGATGCCGCTGATGAAGTCGTACTGGTCGATCTGCCGCCCGACGATCTGCGCCAACGGCTCAACGAAGGTAAAGTGTATATCGCCGGCCAGGCGGAACGCGCTATTGAACATTTTTTCCGCAAGGGCAATCTGATCGCCCTCCGCGAGCTGGCGTTACGCCGGACAGCCGATCGCGTGGACGATCAGATGCGCGCCTGGCGCGCGCATCCGGGCGAAGAAAAAGTATGGCATACCCGCGATGCGATTTTGCTGTGTATCGGGCATAACACCGGCAGCGAAAAACTGGTGCGTACCGCGGCGCGTCTGGCCTCCCGGCTTGGCAGCGTCTGGCACGCCGTCTATGTCGAAACGCCAACGTTACACCGCTTACCGGAAAAGCAACGGCGGGCTATTTTAAGCGCGCTGCGCCTGGCGCAGGAGCTTGGCGCGGAAACCGCCACCCTGTCCGATCCCGCCGAAGAGAAAGCGGTCGTGCGCTATGCCCGCGAGCATAATCTGGGGAAAATCGTCATGGGCCGCCCGGCGTCGCGACGCTGGTGGCGACGTGACGCTTTCGCCGACCGTCTTGCCAGGCGCGCGCCGGATCTCGATCAGGTGATCGTCGCGCTGGAAGAGCCGCCAGCCCGCGCATTGGCGCAAACGCCTGATAACCGACCTTTTAAAGAGAAATGGCGTGGGCAGATTCAGGGCTGTCTGGTCGCCGTGGCGCTTTGCGCCATCACCACGCTTATCGCTATGCAGTGGCTTGTCACCTTCGACGCCGCCAATCTGGTAATGCTCTATTTGCTGGGCGTAGTGGTGATTGCGCTGCTTTACGGACGCTGGCCGTCGGTGGTGGCGACGGTGATTAACGTGGCGAGTTTCGATCTCTTTTTTATCGCGCCACGCGGTACGCTCGCCGTTTCGGACGTGCAGTATTTGCTGACCTTTGCCGTGATGCTGACGGTTGGTCTGGTGATTGGCAATCTTACTGCCGGGGTGCGCTATCAGGCGCGCGTCGCCCGTTATCGGGAACAGCGTACCCGCCATTTATATGAAATGTCTAAAGCGCTGGCCGTCGGGCGTAGCGAACATGATATCGCCGCGACCAGCGAGCGGTTTATCGCCTCGACGTTCCAGGCGCGCAGCCAAATTTTGTTACCTGATGCTAACGGTAAGTTGCTGCCTCTCACCCACCAGCAAGGCATGACGCCGTGGGACGACGCAATTGCGCGCTGGAGTTTTGATAAAGGCCAGCCTGCCGGCGCAGGCACCGATACCCTCCCTGGCGTGCCTTATCAAATCCTGCCGCTGAAAAGCGCCGATAAAACGTACGGTCTGGCTATCGTCGAACCGGGTAATTTGCGTCAGTTAATGGTGCCGGAGCAGCAACGCCTGCTGGAAACATTTACTCTGCTTGTCGCCAACGCGCTGGAACGACTGACGCTGACCGCCAGCGAAGAACAGGCGCGTCTCGCCAGCGAGCGCGAAAGTATTCGCAACGCTCTGCTGGCGGCGCTGTCGCATGATTTACGCACGCCGCTGACGGTATTGTTCGGCCAGGCGGAAATTTTGACGCTGGATTTAGCCAGCGCAGGATCGCCCCACGCGCGTCAGGCCAGTGAAATCCGCCAGCATATTCTCAACACCACCCGGCTGGTGAATAATTTGCTGGATATGGCGCGTATTCAGTCCGGCGGGTTTAATCTTAAAAAAGAGTGGCTGACGCTGGAAGAGGTCGTCGGTAGCGCGTTACAGATGTTAGAGCCGGGTTTATTGCATCCGATTACATTGTCGCTGCCGCAACAGTTAACGCTTATCCATGTCGATGGCCCCTTATTTGAGCGCGTCCTGATCAACTTGCTGGAAAACGCCGTTAAGTACGCCGGGCCGCAGGCCAGTATCGGCATTGATGCTGCGGTTAAGGACGATCGTTTACAACTGGATGTCTGGGATAACGGGCCGGGTATTCCTGCGGGGCAAGAACAGAAGATTTTCGATAAGTTCGCCCGCGGCAACAAAGAGTCCGCCGTCCCCGGCGTGGGGCTGGGGCTGGCGATTTGCCATGCTATCGTAGAGGTACACGGCGGCACGCTTACCGCCTATAATCGACCGCAGGGCGGCGCCTGTTTCCGTGTGACGCTGCCGCAAGGAAAGCCACCTGAACTTGATGATTTTCATGAGGATATGTGACAAACGTTCTGATTGTTGAAGATGAACAGGCCATCCGCCGCTTTCTGCGCGCCGCGCTGGAAGGCGACGGCCTGCGCGTGTATGAAGCTGAAACATTACAACGTGGTTTACTGGAAGCCGCCACGCGAAAGCCCGATCTGATTATTCTCGATCTCGGCCTGCCGGACGGCGACGGAATCGATTTTATTCGCGACCTGCGTCAATGGAGCGCAATACCGGTGATTGTCCTTTCCGCCCGCAGCGAAGAAAGCGATAAGATTGCCGCGCTTGACGCCGGAGCTGATGATTACCTGAGCAAGCCATTCGGCATTGGCGAGCTGCAGGCGCGTTTGCGTGTCGCGCTGCGACGGCACGCCGCCAGCCCTTGCGCCGATCCGATCGTCCGCTTTTCCGGCGTGACGGTCGATCTCGCCGCACGGTTGATCCACCGTGGCGACGAAGAAATCCATCTGACGCCGATTGAGTTCCGCCTGCTGGCGGTATTACTCAATAATACCGGCAAAGTATTAACCCAACGGCAGTTATTAAACCAGGTCTGGGGGCCTAACGCCGTGGAGCATAGCCACTATTTGCGCATCTATATGGGACATTTACGCCAGAAACTGGAACAAGATCCCACCCGCCCACGCCATTTTATTACCGAAACCGGAATTGGCTATCGCTTTATGCCGTGAATAGCTATTCATTATTTTTAAATAACTTCTAATTTTTATGTCATTTATTTTCGGCGTCGCGAATAATTATTTTCGCGGCGATATTATATTTTATAGAGGATATAAAAAACATATAACTAACATTTAAGAAACAATCCGTTATTTCACAGCACGATATGCATAATCGCCGACTAATTATTTTTCAAATGATCGTTTTTTGTTGATCTGGTTCACAGATTGCTGGCGCTTCCTGGATAAAATATCCATGCTTTCAATAAATCAATGAAAGGACCTCAAAATGGAAAATAATAATCGTTTTATGCCCCATATAAGGCGGACAACGCATATTATGATGTTTGCCCACCGCAATAGTTTCGACTTTCATTTCTTTAATGCCCGGTAGTTTTTCTGCTACGGGTACTTCAGCATACAGGTCTTTCCGACCCTTATGTCATTCAGGTCTATTGCCTAAATAACTCGAATTGTTAAAAGCGACAGTACGGTAATTCCTTTACGCCCAGCCAGCTAACCATGTGGTTTGACAGAAGAAATTCCGACTCAGCGCAATTTTAGTTATCGCGGTTTCTGCCTGTATATCGTAGTACTCAACTCCTTAAATCCTGAATTTCCTGCAACCGGACGGGTTGGGATTTATTACATCTAAAATAAAGCTAATTTACTGATTTTTTTATCAGCGGGATAGCTTTGATTTTTTCCGGAAGAATCAGTTTCTCATGCGAGAAATTGAGGGCCTGCTATTACCTGAAATAAAGAGATGAAAAATGTCAGAATTAAAAATTGCCGTTAGCCGTCATTGCCCGGATTGTTTTTCTACACACCGTAATATTGTAAATGTTGATGAGAGTCGTTTCATCGACGTGGCTGCCATCGTGTTATCCATTGACGACATTGAACACGGAAAACTCGATGAAATCGACGCAACGGGTTACGGTATTCCCGTGTTTGTCGCGACACATGACGAAGGGCGCGTACCGCCTGAGTATTTGCCGCGTATCTCTGGTGTATTCGAATATAATGAATCCCGTACTGCCTTCTATGGTCGCCAGTTGGAAACCGCAGCAAGCCACTACGAAACGCAGTTACGTCCGCCGTTTTTCCGCGCGCTGGTGGATTATGTCAACCAGGGCAACAGCGCATTTGACTGCCCGGGGCATCAGGGCGGCGAATTCTTCCGCCGTCATCCTGCCGGTAATCAGTTCGTGGAATACTTTGGCGAAACGCTCTTCCGCTCCGACCTATGCAACGCGGACGTGGCGATGGGCGATCTGCTGATTCACGAAGGCGCGCCTTGCATTGCGCAGCAACATGCGGCGAAAGTCTTTAACGCCGATAAGACCTACTTTGTGCTGAACGGGACCTCCTCCTCTAACAAAGTCGTACTCAACGCGCTGTTAACGCCGGGCGATCTGGTACTGTTTGACCGTAACAACCACAAATCTAACCACCACGGCGCATTATTGCAGGCGGGCGCAACGCCAGTTTATCTGGAAACCGCGCGTAACCCGTATGGTTTTATCGGCGGGATCGACGCTCACTGCTTCGAAGAAGATTACCTGCGCGAGCTGATTAGCGAAGTCGCGCCGCAGCGTGCCCGCGAAGCACGTCCATTCCGTCTGGCCGTCATCCAGTTAGGCACCTACGACGGTACCATTTATAACGCCCGTCAGGTCGTCGATAAAATTGGTCATCTGTGCGACTACATCCTGTTTGACTCCGCCTGGGTCGGCTATGAACAATTTATTCCGATGATGGCCGATTGTTCGCCGCTGCTGCTGGAACTGAACGAAAACGATCCGGGTATTCTGGTGACGCAGTCCGTTCACAAACAACAAGCCGGTTTCTCCCAGACCTCGCAGATCCATAAAAAAGATAGCCATATCAAAGGGCAATCGCGCTACGTTCCGCATAAGCGCATGAACAACGCCTTTATGATGCACGCCTCCACCAGCCCGTTCTATCCGCTGTTCGCCGCGCTGGACGTTAACGCCAAAATGCACGAAGGCGTCAGCGGTCGCAATATGTGGATGGATTGCGTGGTTAACGGCATCGATGCCCGTAAATTGATCCTCGAAAACTGTCATCACATCCGTCCGTTCGTACCGGAACTGATTGATGGTAAGCCGTGGCAGTCATACCCGACGTCAGAGATCGCCAGCGATCTGCGCTTCTTCCACTTCGTTCCGGGAGAACACTGGCATGCGTTTGAAGGCTATGCCGAACATCAGTACTTTGTCGACCCTTGCAAACTGCTGCTCACCACACCGGGCATTAATGCAGCGAGCGGCGAATATGAAGACTTTGGCGTTCCTGCCACGATCCTCGCCAACTTCCTGCGCGAGAACGGCGTTGTGCCGGAAAAATGCGACCTCAACTCCATTCTGTTCCTGCTGACGCCGGCAGAAGACATGGCGAAGTTACAACAGCTTGTCGCCCTGCTGGCTCGTTTCGAAAAACTGCTGGAAGCTGATGCGCCGTTAGCGGAAGTATTACCGTCCATCTACAAACAGCATGAAGCGCGTTATGCCGGCTATACCCTGCGTCAGCTTTGCCAGGAGATGCACGATCTCTATGCGCGGCACAACGTGAAACAGCTGCAAAAAGAGATGTTCCGTAAATCGCATTTCCCGAAAGTCAGTATGAATCCGCAAGAGGCCAACTATGCCTATCTGCGCGGCGAGGTCGAACTGGTTCGCCTGCCGGAAGCGGAAGGTCGTATCGCGGCTGAAGGCGCTCTGCCTTACCCGCCGGGAGTGCTGTGTGTAGTTCCGGGTGAAATCTGGGGCGGTTCTGTCCTGCGTTACTTCAGCGCCCTGGAAGAAGGGATCAACCTGCTGCCGGGCTTTGCGCCTGAACTGCAGGGCGTTTATATCGAAGAACACGACGGCCGTAAGCAGGTCTGGTGCTACGTCATTAAACCTCGTGACGCACAGCGCTCCCTGCTGAAGGAGGAAAAATTATGAGTAAACCTAAATCCAATAAAATGGGTGTCGTGCAGCTCACAATTCTGACTATGGTCAACATGATGGGCTCCGGGATCATCATGCTACCGACCAAACTGTCTGAAGTCGGCACGATATCCATTATCTCCTGGCTGGTCACCGCCGTCGGCTCGATGGCACTGGCCTGGGCGTTTGCGAAATGCGGTATGTTTAGCCGTAAATCCGGCGGCATGGGCGGTTACGCCGAATATGCCTTCGGTAAATCCGGCAACTTTATGGCGAACTATACCTACGGCGTCTCGCTGCTGATCGCCAACGTGGCTATCGCCATCTCCGCTGTCGGCTATGGTACCGAACTGTTCGGCGCCGCGCTGACGCCGCTCCAGATCGGTCTGGCGACTATCGCCGTATTGTGGGTTTGTACCATCGCAAACTTTGGCGGCGCGCGTATTACCGGACAGATCAGTAGCGTTACCGTTTGGGGCGTCATCATTCCGGTTGTCGGCCTGTGCATCATTGGCTGGTTCTGGTTTAGCCCCAGCATGTACGTAGCGTCATGGAACCCGCACCATGTTCCGTTCTTTAGCGCGGTCGGTTCTTCCATCGCCATGACGTTATGGGCATTTCTTGGACTGGAATCCGCCTGCGCCAACGCAGACGTGGTCGAGAATCCGGAAAAGAACGTCCCCATTGCGGTACTGGGCGGTACGCTGGGCGCGGCGGTCATCTATATCGTTTCGACTAACGTGATTGCCGGGATTGTGCCGAACATGGATCTGGCGAACTCCACGGCGCCGTTTGGTCTGGCGTTTGCACAGATGTTCACGCCTGCGGTAGGTAAAGTGATCATGGCGCTGATGGTAATGTCCTGCTGCGGCTCGCTGCTGGGCTGGCAGTTCACTATCGCTCAGGTCTTTAAATCCTCCGCTGACGAAGGCTATTTCCCGAAAGTCTTCTCTCGTGTAACGAAAGTCGACGCGCCGGTTCAGGGGATGTTGATCATTGTGATTATTCAGACTGGCCTGTCGCTGATGACCATTAGCCCGTCGCTGAATAGTCAGTTTAACGTCCTGGTTAACCTGGCGGTGGTGACGAACATTATTCCGTATATTCTGTCGATGGCCGCGCTGGTTATCATTCAGAAAATGGCGAATGTGCCGTCATCAAAAGCGAAAGTCGCTAACTTCGTGGCCTTCGTTGGCGCCATGTATAGCTTCTACGCGCTCTATTCCTCCGGTGAAGAAGCCATGCTGTACGGCTCAATTGTGACCTTCCTCGGCTGGACGTTATACGGCCTGGTCTCACCGCGTTTTGAATTGAAAAATAAACACGGCTGATGGCGCGCCCGGGCTGCGGTAACGGTAGTCCGGGCATTTTCACTCTTTGAATAAGATAATAGAAATGAGTAATCCAGAGCGGGAAGTCACTGATATAGCAGAAATACTGGCTATTCTCAGTAAACACGAAGTGTGTCGGATAGGGTTTAACGACAATCTCTGCCCGTATGTTGTCCCCGTAAATTTTGGCTACGAGTATCAGAACGGACGCTGGATATTTTATTTTCACGGCGCACGCACCGGGAAAAAGATGCGTCTGTTACGTAAGAACCCGGCAGTATGCATTGAAATGGACGGCGACCATGCATTACTACGTGCCGATGACCCCTGTGATTATAGCTACGCCTACACCAGCGTTTTCGCCACCGGACTGGCATCGATATTGCAAACGCGCGAGGAGATGCGCTACGGCCTGGACGTCATTATGCGTCAGACCGATCCGGGAAAAACCTTCAGTTATCGGGAAGATATGATGAAAGCGGTTTGCGTGGTGCGTATCGAATGCGACGCCCTCACCTGCCGCCGACATCTGGCGACTCAGAGCGAATAAGTCAGATATCACAAGCGCCTTATCCGGCCTGGAGGCGGTTTACAGGCCTGATAAGCGCAGCGCCGTTAATACAAAAAAGGAGCCGTAAGGCTCCTTTTTCTTCCATATCGCCCATCAGGCGTTTTTCAATACTTCGCTAACGATTTCAACGGCTTCTTTCTCAATCTGCTTGCGATGTTCTTCCCCCAGGAAGCTTTCGCAATAGATCTTGTAAGCGTCTTCCGTACCGGATGGACGCGCGGCGAACCAGCCGTTATCGGTCATTACCTTCAGGCCGCCAATCGATGCGCCATTACCCGGCGCTGCGGTAAGACGCGCGGTGATCGGGTCGCCTGCCAGCGTGCTGGCGCTCACCATTTCCGGAGACAGTTTAGACAATGCCGCTTTCTGCGCGGAGGTCGCGCTCGCCTGCAGACGGTTATAGCTCGGGGCGCCAAAACGCGCTGCCAGTTCATTGTAATGCTCTTGCGGGTTTTTCCCGGTAACGGCGGTGATTTCCGCCGCCAGCAGGCACATGATGATACCGTCTTTATCGGTAGACCACGGCGTACCGTCGAAACGCAGGAACGAAGCGCCCGCGCTCTCTTCCCCGCCGAAACCAAAGCTGCCGTCGAACAAACCGTCAACAAACCATTTGAAGCCAACCGGCACTTCTACCAGCTTGCGTCCCAAATCATTCACCACGCGGTCAATCATCGCGGAAGAGACCAGCGTTTTACCGACAGCCACGTCTTTGCCCCATAGCGGACGATGCTGGAACAGATAGTTAATGGCGACCGCCAGATAATGGTTCGGGTTCATCAGCCCTGCAGGCGTCACGATGCCATGACGGTCGTAGTCCGGGTCGTTGGCGAAGGCCAGGTCAAACTTGTCACGCAGCGCCAGCAAACCCGCCATCGCACATTCGGAGGAGCAATCCATACGGATCGCGCCGTCTTTATCAAGGTGCATAAAGCGGAAGGTTTGATCAACCTGATCGTTAACTAACGTCAGGTTAAGTTTGTAATGCTCAGCGATACGTTTCCAGTATTCAATACCGGAGCCGCCCAGCGGATCGACACCCAGCGTCAGACCGGCTTTCTGAATCGCCGCCATATCAACGATATCCGCCAGCCCTTCGACAAACGGCTGTACCAGATCTACCGCTTTAACGTGGCCCGAGGCCATTGCCGCATCCAGAGAGATGCGCTTAACGCCTTGCAGGCCGCCCGCCAGCAGCGCATTGGCGCGATCTTCTACCACTTTAGTGACGTTGGTATCCGCCGGGCCGCCATTGGGCGGATTATATTTAATACCGCCATCTTCCGGCGGGTTGTGCGACGGCGTAATGACAATACCATCAGCCAGCGGGCCGCCTTTTTTGTTATGGACCAGGATAGCATTTGACACGGCAGGCGTTGGCGTAAAGCCATTATTTTCCTGCACGATAACGTCTACGCCGTTTGCCGCCAGCACTTCCAGCACGGAAATGAAGGCCGGTTCCGAGAGCGCATGGGTGTCTTTCCCCACATAGCAGGGGCCGGTAATGCCATTTTTCGCCCGCTCTTCAGCAATCGCCTGGGCGATCGCCAGAATATGCGGTTCGTTGAAACTGTGACGACCTGCGCTGCCGCGATGGCCGGAAGTGCCAAATTTCACGGCATGTTCTGCATTCCCTGCCTCCGGTTTCAGTACATAATACTGCGCCGTCAGTTGGGCGACGTTAATCAAATCACTCTGTTGCGCGGGTTGTCCTGCGCGGTTGTGGATTGCCATTGCCTGGTCCTTCTAATGCAAGGATTAAATTGTTCCGCAAACCTTTTCAATCAATTCCGCCGGGAATTGCATTGACTGCATGATGTGTTCGATCATGCTGCATTTACGGCCGGTGTTGGTGTTGGTGATCACCCAGTACGGCGTGCCGGGAACGTGCTTAGGTTTAGTTTGATTCCCATTTTTCAGCAGCGTTTGTTCATCCGCCGCAAAATAGACGCGCGTGCGGCCATGCAACGACTCCGTCGCCTCCGCAAACGCGTGGTGATCCAGTGAATAGAGTGTAGTCAGAATCAGCATAAAGCGGTTGACCGCTTTTTTCTGCTCGGCATATTCGTCAGACAACAACAGCTCACGCATCGCGCGAACTTTGTCTTTTACCGGGTTAACCGGTTTCGCTTCGGCAACGGGTTGCGCCGCAGGCGTCCCCTTCACCGCTGAAGCCGTTGGCTGTGTCGTGGCGGAAAACTTCAACATACGCCGTAAAATGTCGGATGCGCTCTCGCCGATATGCTTGGTGTGGCTGGCAATATAGCTATAGAGTTCATCATCAACTTCAATCGTTTTCATCTTAATCCAGTGCGATGTCTTTGCTGAATACAAGTCATTGGGATTATAGGAACAAATCCCAACAGCGGATAGCGTTAAGCCCGGCTGACAAAAAAACTCGGAGTAAACCTTAGAGGTTGCAGCCCAGTGGCAGAATGGTCAACATAATACCCTAACCCGACAGAGCGAAAAAAAGAACTTTGCCATGAAATTAAACATCCGAGCGCAATCTGCACAAAACCTGCACAATAATTCCCCCATCGTTCTCGTTCATGGCCTGTTTGGCAGCCTGGACAACCTCGGCGTACTGGCGCGCGATCTGGTGACCGATCACGACATTATTCAGGTCGATATGCGCAATCATGGTTTATCGCCGCGCGATCCGGTCATGGATTATCCGGCAATGGCCCAGGATCTTCTGGATACGCTTGACGCGCAGCAGATTGAAAAAGCGACGTTTATTGGTCATTCCATGGGTGGAAAAGCGGTAATGGCGCTGACGGCGCTGGCGCCCGATCGCATCGATCGTCTGGTCGCGATTGATATCGCCCCCGTGGATTATCACGTTCGCCGCCACGATCGCATTTTCGCGGCCATTAACGCCGTCAGCGAATCCGACGCGACATCCCGCCAACAGGCGGCAGGGATTATGCGCCAGCACCTCAACGAAGAAGGCGTGATCCAGTTTCTGTTAAAATCCTGGGCTGAAGGCGAATGGCGTTTTAATGTTCCGGTATTATGGGAGCAGTATCCGCATATCGTCGGCTGGGAAACCATTCCGCCCTGGGAACATCCGGCGCTGTTTATTCCAGGCGGTAACTCGCCGTACGTGACCGAAGCGTACCGCGACACGCTACTGGCACAATTCCCTTTGGCGCGCGCGCATGTGATCGCCGGCGCGGGCCACTGGGTACATGCCGAAAAACCAGAGGCGGTTCTGCGCGCCATCCGCCGTTATCTGCACGATAAACGCTAACTGATTAAAAACTCATCGCCTGTGCGCGATTACGCGCGCGGGCGTTGGCGTCGCTTCCTCGCTGATGTATGATGGCGCGCTATCCATCCGGGCATAAGCCTGGCTGATTGTTTCCCCCGAAGTCACCAAAATCATGGCCAAAGAACAAACGGACCGTACGACATTAGATCTGTTCGCGCACGAGCGTCGCCCGGGACGACCTAAAACGAATCCGCTTTCGCGCGATGAACAGTTACGCATCAACAAGCGCAACCAGTTAAAACGCGACAAAGTTCGTGGCCTCAAGCGTGTCGAATTAAAACTCAACGCACAAGCGGTTGACGCGCTGAATGAGCTGGCCGAAGCGCGCAACATTAGCCGCAGCGAGCTCATTGAAGAAATATTAATGAAGCAGCTTATGGCGCTGCGCGGCCAGGGTTTAGTCTGAAAATAAGTTTTGTTTCATATTTCGTGTAGCAGAGCGTGCAGTCCCGCGTGATTGCTGTTTCCGCATATCTGCCTGTTCTGCTATGATTGCCCTTATCCGTGGGCAATTCGCCACCACCATTTCAATAAGTTTCAAGAGGTTATTTTACTCATGGCAATCACTGGCATCTTTTTCGGCAGCGACACCGGTAATACCGAAAATATCGCAAAAATGATTCAAAAACAGCTTGGTAAAGACGTTGCCGATGTGCATGACATTGCAAAAAGCAGTAAAGAAGACCTGGAAGGGTATGACATTCTGCTGCTGGGCATCCCAACCTGGTATTATGGCGAAGCGCAATGTGACTGGGATGACTTCTTCCCGACTCTCGAAGAGATTGACTTTAACGGTAAGCTGGTGGCGCTGTTTGGCTGTGGCGATCAGGAAGACTACGCGGAATACTTCTGTGATGCGCTGGGCACGATTCGCGACATTATTGAGCCGCGCGGCGCCACGATTGTGGGTCACTGGCCAACCGCAGGCTATCATTTTGAAGCCTCTAAAGGTCTGGCTGACGACGATCATTTTGTCGGTCTGGCGATTGACGAAGACCGTCAGCCTGAACTGACCGCCGAGCGTGTTGAAAAATGGGTTAAGCAAGTTTCGGCTGAATTGCACCTCGACGACATCCTCAACGCCTAATCTTATGCGGCGCAGCGTTATATCTGCGCCGCATCAATAGACAAGACCAATCAAAATAATTGCTACAAATTTGTAACTTTCGCACCCATCCCTGTACAATGTCCGGGTGTAATCAGGTGGCGCCAGAATTTGCAGGCAAAACCACAGTTTTATTAACATCTGCGAGAGACTTGCGGTTTTCATTTCGGCATGGCAGTCCTATAATGATACGCATTATCTTGAGTGCAATTTCTGTCACTTCTCTAATGAAGTGAATCGTTTAGCAACAGGACAGATTCCGCATGACTGACAACAATACCGCATTAAAGAAGGCTGGCCTGAAAGTAACGCTTCCTCGTTTAAAAATTCTGGAAGTTCTTCAGGAACCAGATAACCATCACGTCAGTGCGGAAGATTTATACAAACGCCTGATCGACATGGGTGAAGAAATCGGTCTGGCAACCGTATACCGTGTGCTGAACCAGTTTGACGATGCCGGTATCGTGACCCGCCATAATTTTGAAGGCGGTAAATCCGTTTTTGAACTGACGCAACAGCATCATCACGACCATCTTATCTGCCTTGATTGCGGAAAAGTGATTGAATTTAGTGATGACTCTATTGAAGCGCGCCAGCGTGAAATTGCGGCGAAACACGGTATTCGTTTAACTAATCACAGCCTCTATCTTTACGGCCACTGCGCTGAAGGCGACTGCCGCGAAGACGAGCACGCGCACGATGACGCGACTAAATAAGTGTAAATCTTTCGAAGAGCCAACCGCCCGGTTGGCTTTTTTATATCCTCCTCTTTCCTGCCGCTTGATGTTGATTTAATGTAAAAAACGCTATCGCATCTCAGGAGAGCAGGAATGGAGCTTCGCCAGTTACGCTATTTCGTGCGTATTATTGAAACCGGCAGTATGGGCAGCGCCGCACAGGATCTTGATATTGGCGTTTCAGCATTAAGTCAACAGATGTCCCGTCTGGAAAACGAGCTCGCCATCCGTCTGCTGCAGCGCACTTCGCGCGGCGTAACGCCAACCAACGCCGGGCTGGCCTTTTATTCACAGGCGCAACTCGCCCTGCGTCATGCCGACGACGCGATTCTCGCCGCCAGAGAAGCGCGCCTTTCCGGTCATGTGAGCGTAGGAATGGCCCCCAGTACCGCCTCCATACTGGGTATACCGTTTATCCATGCCATGCAGGAAAACTATGCCGATGTCCGACTGCATGTGGTGGAAAGCTTGTCCGGTAATCTGGAAAGAATGATCAATACCCGCCAGATTGATTTAGCCATTGTCTTTCAAAAAGATAAAATCCTGCGCTGGAGCGCCAGACCGATCCTTGAAGAACAGCTTTTTCTGATTGGCTCCCATGCCCTGCTGGCGGCGCTTCCTGATAACCCGATCACACCTGAACAACTGGCAGGCATTCCGCTCATTATGCCAAGCCAGGGACATGGGCTGCGCGGCAGGCTGGACGCTGTCTGCCAGGAACATGCGCTTAACGTTGAAATCGTCGCGGAAATTGACGGCCTGGCGTTGTTGATGCGCGCCGTGCGCGACGGTCTTGGCGCCACGTTGCAGCCCGGCGCGGCGATTTCTCATCTGGATAACGACGCGCTACGCGTGATCGGCGTCCATAATCCGGTACTCAGCCGCCCCAATTTTTTAGTCAGCCTGTCGGATGATGAACTGACGCCCGCCGGCCTTGCCGCCAGAGTAGTCCTTACCAAAGTTATGCGTCAGTTAGTCGACGCCGGTGAATGGCCAGGCGCAACCCTTTACGCTTACTAAACCCCTGTTTAGCGCTACCTGATAGCGCACCGCTTATTTATCCGTATACATTTCAATTACAAATTTAACAAATAGTTAAATGGTACGGGAGTATAAGATGGTTGATGTACTGGTGATAGGCGGAGGCAATGCCGCATTATGCGCCGCCCTGACCGCACGGGAAGCGGGCGCATCGGTTCTGCTGCTGGAGGCTGCCCCGCGGGAATGGCGCGGCGGAAATTCTCAGCACACACGAAACCTGCGCTGTATGCATGATGCGCCGCAGGATGTGCTGGTAGAAAGCTATCCTGAAGAGGAATTCTGGCAGGATCTGTGGCGAGTCACCGACGGCAACACCAACGAGGCGCTGGCGCGGCTGGTCATTCGCACCTCTTCGCAATGCCGCGACTGGATGCGCAAACATGGCGTTAACTTTCAACCGCCACTATCTGGGGCGCTCCACGTTGCGCGCACCAATGCGTTTTTTATGGGCGGCGGGAAAGCGCTCGTCAATGCCTATTACCGTAGCGCCGAACGGCTGGGCGTACAGGTTCGCTATAACACGCCGGTTCACGCGCTTGAACTTCATGACGGCGAATTCGTGGCGGCGCTGGCGGGTAGCGAACGGATTACCGCCAAAGCCTGCGTATTAGCGGCTGGCGGTTTCGAATCAAACCGTGAATGGCTGCGGGAGGCCTGGGGAGAAAACGCCCGCGGCGAATGGCCCGCGGATAATTTCCTGATTCGCGGCACGCGTTTTAACCAGGGCGTATTACTCAAATTTATGATGGATGCCGGCGCGGATATCATTGGCGATCCGTCCCAGTCGCACTGCGTAGCGATTGATGCCAGGGCGCCGCTGTACGACGGCGGTATTTGTACTCGCGTGGATTGCGTATCGCTGGGTATTGTCGTGAATCGCGACGCCGAACGTTTTTATGATGAAGGCGAAGATTTCTGGCCGAAGCGTTACGCCATTTGGGGGCGGCTGGTTGCTCAACAGCCAGGACAAATTGGCTATTCGATTATTGACAGCAAAGCCATCGGCCACTTTATGCCGCCGGTTTTTCCTGGCGCGCAGGCCAATACGCTGGCTGAGCTGGCCTGCCAGTTGGGGCTGGACGCGGAAAAATTTACCCATACCGTCACGCAGTATAACCAGGCCTGCCAGCCCGGTCATTTTGATCATACCTTGCTTGATGACTGCGCCACTAAAAACCTGACGCCGGCGAAAACCCACTGGGCGCGCCCGCTTGATGCGCCGCCCTACTACGGTTATGCGCTGCGACCCGGCATCACGTTTACCTACCTGGGTCTGAAAGTCAATGAACGTGCCGCGGTGCATTTTGCCGGTCATCCAAGCCGCAACCTGTTTGTTGCCGGCGAGATGATGGCAGGAAATGTTCTGGGCAAGGGGTATACCGCAGGCGTAGGCATGTCTATCGGCACAACCTTTGGCCGCATTGCGGGAATAGAAGCCGCCCGCGCGGCGCACAAGGAGGCGCAGCATGAAACAGCTTGAAAAATTAATCATTGAGGCCACCGTGCTTACCGAACCGGAAGCCGAGGTCGAACGCGTCATGCAAGTGTGTAACGCGTGTCGCTACTGCGAAGGTTTTTGCGCGGTATTTCCGGCGATGACCCAGCGGCTCGAATTCGGTAAAGCCGATATTCATTATCTGGCGAATTTATGTCATAACTGCGGCGCCTGCCTGCACGCGTGCCAGTACGCGCCGCCCCATGAATTTGCCATTAACGTGCCGAAAGCGATGGCGCAAGCCCGCCTGGAGACGTATCAACAGTATGCCCAGCCCGCCGCTTTTGGCGCGTTATACCGTCGGGCGGGGATCACCGTCGCGCTGGCGCTGATAGTCGGTCTGACGCTCTTTTTATTACTGGCGATGGCGCTGAAAGGGTCGCTGATTCATCCGCCGCTGGCCGGTGACTTCTATCAAATTTTTCCGCATAGCCTGCTGGCATGGATGTTCGGCTCAGTTTTTGTGCTGGCAATCGGTTTGCTTATGGCGGGCGTAATCCGCTTCTGGCGTGAGATCTCGCCGGGCGTACCGCGTTCGGCAGAGATTGCGGAAGCGTCGCACAATGCGTTAACGCTGAAATATCTCGACGGCGGTCACGGCAAAGGCTGTAACGAAGCGGACGATGCGTTCACGCTGCTGCGCCGTCGCTTTCATCACTTTACCTTTTACGGTTTTATGCTCTGTTTTGCCGCCACGGTCGTGGCGACGGGCTATCACTACGTCGCCGGTTGGGAAGCGCCCTACCCGTTTTTTAGCCTGCCGGTCATGCTCGGCACGCTGGGCGGTATCGGTCTGCTTATCGGCCCGGCCGGGCTACTGTGGCTCAATCTGCGGCGGTCGCCGTTACATGGCGATGCGCGCCAGAAACCCATGGATCGCGGCTTTATTCTGCTGCTGTTCTTAACCAGTCTGACCGGGCTGGCGCTGCTGGCAGGCAGAGACACCAGCGGAATGGGCATACTGCTGGCGCTCCATTTAGGCGTGGTGATGGCGCTCTTTCTCACCCTTCCCTACGGAAAATTCGCCCACGGATTTTTCCGCTGCGCGGCCTTACTCAAATGGGCAGTTGAGAAGCGACGCGGAAAACATGCGGGGGATACAGGCAACTGACCCGCAACATCTTACCCATAAAACAATAAAGACAGTGGAGAGCAAACCCTATGGCACAACACACACCTGCAACATCGCGCGCCGGCACGTTCGGCGCAATACTGCGCGTGACAAGCGGCAATTTCCTTGAACAGTTTGATTTTTTCTTGTTCGGATTTTACGCCACCTATATCGCCAGAACGTTTTTTCCGGCGGAAAGCGAATTTGCCTCATTAATGTTGACCTTTGCCGTCTTTGGCTCCGGTTTTTTAATGCGCCCCGTCGGCGCGATTGTGCTTGGCGCCTATATTGACAGAATCGGACGCCGTAAAGGGCTGATGGTGACACTGGCGATTATGGGCTGCGGTACGTTGCTCATCGCCCTCGTCCCCGGCTACCAAACGATCGGCCTGGCAGCGCCTGCGTTGGTGCTGTTGGGCCGGTTATTACAAGGATTTTCTGCGGGCGTTGAGTTAGGCGGCGTCTCGGTCTATCTGTCCGAAATCGCAACGCCAGGCAATAAAGGGTTTTATACCAGCTGGCAATCCGCCAGTCAGCAGGTCGCGATCGTTGTTGCCGCGTTGATTGGTTATAGCCTGAATATCACGCTGGGACACGACGCGATATCGGAGTGGGGCTGGCGAATTCCGTTCTTTATCGGCTGTATGATCATTCCGCTGATTTTTGTTTTACGTCGTTCATTACAAGAAACAGAAGCGTTTTTACAACGCAAGCATCGCCCCGACACCAGGGAAATTTTTGCAACTATCGCCAAAAACTGGCGCATTATTACAGCCGGAACGCTGCTGGTGGCGATGACCACCACAACGTTTTATTTTATCACCGTTTATACGCCGACCTATGGCAGAACCGTGCTTAATCTCAGCGCGCGGGACAGTTTGATCGTCACCATGTTAGTGGGGGTGTCCAATTTTATCTGGTTACCCATTGGCGGCGCGATTTCCGACCGGATTGGCCGTCGCGCTGTGTTAATGGGCATTACGTTGCTGGCGCTGATCACCACCTGGCCCGTCATGCAGTGGCTGACCGCCGCGCCCGACTTTACCCGCATGACGCTGGTACTGCTGTGGTTCTCTTTCTTTTTTGGCATGTATAACGGCGCAATGGTCGCGGCGTTAACCGAAGTGATGCCAGTCTATGTGCGTACCGTTGGTTTCTCGCTGGCCTTTAGCCTGGCGACGGCGATTTTTGGCGGCCTGACGCCGGCCATCTCTACCGCGCTGGTAAAGTTAACCGGCGATAAAAGCTCGCCCGGCTGGTGGCTGATGTGCGCAGCGTTATGTGGACTTGCCGCGACGGCGATGCTGTTTGTACGTCTGAGTCGCGGCTATATCGCGGCAGAAAATAAAGCCTGAAAAAACCACGGGCGGAAAACATTCGCCCGTGGGTGGCAAGGCAGGGTTTTATTGCACGTTATTATGACTGCGAATTTCCTGCCAGACCTTATCGCAGTCAGCCTTGACCGCCTGATCGTTACCCGTGCGCGTCGCCTGAATGCACTGCTGATAGTCCAGTACCCGCACGCTTTCTTCGTTAGCAAATTGCTGATGTCTGCGCTCTTTTTTAAGGACATTCAGCACGCTTTGGCAGGCCTCTATCTTCTCAGGCGAGCCCTGTGCGGTATTGATACAGGCGCTGTACGCCTCTTTCAGCCGGCTATCTTCTTCCGGCGCGGGTGATGACGCGCAGGCCGTCAAACCGGCGGTCATGCTGGCGATGAGTAAAATTTTTTTCATAGGTCGTTCCTCAACAGCGCGGCAGGCCGGCAGCCTGCCGCATCTGACATCAGAAAATAGTGAATGGCGCAATAACGATAAATTTCACGTCACGTTCATCCTGGAAGATGTTGCCGTAACCACCGCCCCAGCTTGGAATATTGGAGTGGTTGTCATATTCGGTAAAGTGCAGTTTGAACATGGTGCCTTTGGCACGCCCCTCCTGCAGGGTATAAACCGCATCCAGACTGTATGAGGACTCTTCGATAGTGCGGTTTTTGTCGTAGTAAGCATCCGGGTTACTTTGCCAGGTTGCCGGTTTAGCATCCCAGGCGTAAACGTAAGACGCACCCACAGCCCAGCCCGGCAGATTCCAGTTTTTCAGGTCATACATCGCGCCGAAGAAAACCGCCTTTTCACCGTTAGCGTTAAAGTCGGAGCGGTTATCCCACCAGATATCCAGACGACCGTTTGAAGAGGCGTAGGTTGGCGTCATACGTTGCAGAAAATAGCCCTGCTGACCGTCCGCTTTCACCCAGGTGCCTTCCAGACGCAGGTCAACCACTTCCGCGACTTTGTAGCCGAAGGTCAACGCCTGCAGCCAGGCCGTACCGTCGTAAATATCATTCACGCTGCGATCGTCTACTTTGTCGCGCGCGCCGTAGAACTGGTAACTGGTGGTGAACGGATTGCCGCCTAAATCAAATTTATAGCTGGCCTTCGCGAAATATTGATCGACATAGCCTTCGGACTGACCAAACGCCGCTTCCAGCACCAGATCATTTTTGAAGTCGTACTTCGCGCCGATGGAGTGGAGATAATCCACATTGGTTTTTTTATCCGCCTGATAAAACTTATCCATTTCGGTATGCCACGGCGCTTTATATTCGTTAGTCCACATGTAGGAAAAACTTAACGCGCCCGCATCGCCATAGTCAAAACTGGCGCCGGCTTCCGCACCCTGATAGGTACCCGGCATAAAACTCCAGTGCGGCGCTAACAGCGTCTGACCGGTAGGCTGAATATAACCGGCGCGCGCCCAGACCGGGCCATATTTAAATTTCGCTGCGGCTTTATAAAGACTGATACCGCTCTTATCGCCGGAATAGTCTTCGTCGTAGCCTTTATTCTTTTTCGAGAAGGCAATTTCGTTTGGATGACCGCTGTCGCCGTTTTCTGCCATTTCAATCGCGGTAAACGCCGCGATATCCAGACCGAACATATCCGCAGCGTAACCAGACTGAAAATCCAGGTTAGCGTTCCAGGTCGCATGAGAAAGGTTAGTTTTATATTTGTCGCCGTCGGTCACATCTTTGCGATCGCGTTCACGCTGCCAATAATAGATGCCGCCCGTTAACGTGGAGTCGTCGAAAAAGCCGGAGGCTTGCGCCTGCGGAACAACGATCCACCCCGACATTGCTGTGATACCGGCGATAGCCAGAGCCAGCGTACTACGTTTGCCACTAAACGTACGCATAAGTTAATCCTCTTTGACGTATAAATTGCTGCCGACAAAAGCGAACAGCGAAAAAATAAAAAGTAGCGCTGAGAAACCTCATTTACTACGTTAAATAGACTATTTTTCGCGATGCGAATTATCAATCTCTTTCTGTAACCAGTATGTAATAATATGAGCAACCGCACATATTTAATTGCTTTCTGTTACATTCGACTGCTGGTGGGGGAAGCAGACCGCCAGAAAGAAAATTGACTTGTTTTCCATAGGCATGAAAATAATTGTCTCCTGTTGACCTGACGCTTATAACATTTAGATTAATAATCATTTATCAGATCAATAATTTTCAGAGAATAATTAATTCGCCTCGCAAAAAAGAGAATCGACTTAGAAATGCAGAGAAAAAACGCCGCAGAACGCGGCGTTGACAAGGTATTTTTACAGCATTCGCCTGTTGGCGCAGTGCTTACTCGCCCGCTTTCGCCCAGGTATCACGCAGGCCCACGGTGCGGTTAAAGACCAGCTTATCGGCCGTTGCATAGCGGCTGTCGAGGCAGAAGTAGCCTTCACGTTCAAACTGGAAAGCTTTTCCTGCTACCGCCGCTTTCAGCGACGGCTCGCCATACCCCTGCTTAATCACTAATGATTCGGGGTTGATAACAGACAGGAAGTCCTCCGCGGCGCCCGGATTCGGCACGCTGAACAGACGGTCGTAGAGACGAATTTCAATCGGCAGCGCATGTGCTGCGCTAACCCAGTGGATTACGCCTTTCACTTTACGCCCGTCAGCCGGATCTTTACTCAGCGTATCAGCATCATAGGTACAGAAGATGGTGGTGATATTCCCTTCGGCATCCTTCTCTACGCGCTCCGCTTTAATGACGTAGGCATTACGCAGACGCACTTCTTTGCCCATCACCAGACGTTTGTACTGTTTGTTCGCTTCTTCGCGGAAATCTGCGCGATCGATCCAGATCTCACCGCTAAACGGCACTTCACGGCTGCCCATCTCCGGTTTATTCGGATGGTTAGGCATGGTAACCATTTCGCTCTCACCCTGCGGGTAATTTTCGATAACCAGTTTTACCGGATCGATTACCGCCATCGCGCGCGGCGCGTTTTCGTTCAGATCTTCGCGAATGCAGGATTCCAGCGACGCCATCTCAATAGTGTTGTCCTGCTTGGTGACGCCGATGCGTTTGCAGAACTCACGAATAGAAGCCGCGGTATAGCCGCGACGGCGCAGACCGGAAATAGTCGGCATACGCGGATCGTCCCAACCTTCGACGTGTTTGTCGGTCACCAGCAGGTTCAGCTTACGCTTGGACATCACGGTGTATTCCAGATTCAGGCGCGAGAATTCGTACTGGCGCGGGTGAACCGGAATGGTGATGTTGTCCAGCACCCAGTCGTACAGACGACGGTTATCCTGGAACTCCAGCGTACACAGAGAATGAGTAATGCCTTCCAGCGCATCGCTGATGCAGTGAGTAAAGTCGTACATCGGATAGATGCACCACTTGTTGCCAGTCTGATGATGCTCGGCGAATTTAATGCGATACAGCACCGGATCGCGCATCACGATAAACGGCGACGCCATGTCGATTTTAGCGCGCAGACAGGCTTTACCCTCTTCAAAACCGCCGGTACGCATTTTTTCAAATAGCGCGAGGTTCTCTTCGACGCTGCGATCGCGGAACGGGCTGTTTTTACCCGGCGCGGTCAGCGTACCGCGGTATTCACGGATCTGCTCCGGCGTCAGCTCATCAACATAGGCCAGGCCTTTATTGATTAGCTCGACCGCATAGGCGTGCAGTTGGTCAAAGTAATCGGAGGAGTAGCGAATATCGCCAGACCAGTGAAAGCCTAACCACTCGACGTCGTTTTTGATCGAATCAACGTACTCGATATCTTCTTTTACCGGGTTGGTGTCATCGAAACGCAGGTTGCACTGGCCCTGATAATCTTGCGCGATGCCAAAGTTCAGGCAGATAGATTTCGCGTGGCCGATATGCAGATAGCCATTCGGCTCCGGCGGAAAACGGGTATGGACAGTGGTATGTTTACCACTCGCCAGATCTTCATCAATAATCTGACGAATAAAGTTAGTCGGGCGGGCTTCAGCCTCACTCATCGTGGATTCCTCAAAGCGTAAACAACGTATAACGGCATATGATCTTATAAGCCGGACAGACTGACAACCTTTAGTTACTTAAAAAGTGGCTTTGCAGAAAATATTGGGGCTAATTGCGGTAAAAAAAAGCGGCGAAGGTTTCCCTCTGCCGCTTATGTTTCCTGTGATATCGCCGGATGGCGTCTTACGCCTTATCCGGCCAGGAAGCGATTATTTGCTCTTGATCTCGTACAGTGGCGTTTTACCCGCTACCACGTGACCATCCGCTTTGATGACCAGAGCGCTGAAGTCATCGCTGTTGCTGCAAACAACCGGGCTTATCATGGAACGCGCATTGGCATTCAGGAAGTCCAGATCCAGTTCCAGCACCGGCTGACCCGCCGTGACTTCCGCACCCTCTTCTACCAGACGCTTAAAGCCCTGACCGTTCAGCGCGACGGTATCGATACCCATATGGACAACGATCTCCGCGCCTTTTTCGGTTTCCAGACAGAACGCGTGGTTAGTGTTGAAGATTTTCACGATAGTACCCGCCGCCGGAGAAACCACGGTTTTATCGGTGGGTTTCACCGCCACGCCGTCGCCGACCGCTTTGCTGGCGAAAGCTTCATCCGGTACCTGATCCAGCGCCACTACCTCACCGGTAATCGGAGAGACCAGTTCAGCGATAGTTACCGCATTCGGCACCGCCTGGGGTTTGGCCGCCGGAGCAGGTGTTGCAACGTGAGCCGCATCAGCAGACGCTGCCGCGACCGGTCCCCGCGCCACCACTTTCTTCATTTCATCGCCAATCGATTCCGCTTTCGCGCCGACAATAACCTGAATGGTCTGTTTGTTCAGTTTCACCACGCCGGAAGCGCCGAGGCGTTTGCAGGCCGCATCGTTAACGCGAGCAGAGTCATTCACGGTCAGGCGCAGACGGGTAATACACGCATCGATCGCTTTCAGGTTGTCCGTACCGCCAACCGCAGCAATATAGCTGGTCGCCAGTTGCGTTAACCCTTCTTCGGTGTTGCTGTTGGCTTCTTCCGTTACCATCTCATCAACTTTATCTTCGCGGCCCGGCGTTTTCAGGTTAAACATACGAATAACCGCGCTGAACAGCAGGAAGTAGATGATAAAGAATACAACGCCCATCACCAGCAACATCCAGACGTTATTGCTGGCCGCTGGCAGGTTATACATCAGAACATAGTCGATCGCGCCTGCCGAGAAAGAGAAGCCCGCATGGATACCCAGCAACGTCGCGACGAACAGGCTGATACCAGTCAAAATGGCGTGCAGGAGGTACAGCAGCGGCGCCAGGAACATAAACAGGAATTCCAGCGGCTCGGTTACGCCGGTCAGAAACGCGGTGATCGCGACAGACAGCAGCATACCGCCCACCATCGGACGACGTTCTTTCGGCGCGGCGAAATACATCGCCAGAGCGGCGCCCGGCAGACCAAACATCATGATCGGGAAGAAGCCGGACATAAACATCCCCGCCGTGCCGTCGCCAGCATAGAAGCGGTTGATGTCGCCGTGGAATACAGTGCCTGCGGCATTGGTGAATTCGCCAATCTGGAACCAGGCGATGGTGTTCAGTACCTGATGCAGACCGGTGGGGATCAGCAGACGGTTGATGAAGCCAAAGATACCGGAACCCAGCGCGCCTGCGGAAACGATCCATTCACCGCCCGCATGGATGCCATGCTGTACCGGCGGCCAGACGTAACCGAAAATAGCGGCCAGCACCAGACAGAAAAAGCCCGTTGCGATCGGTACAAAACGTTTTCCACCGAAGAAACTGAGAAAATCAGGCAGTTTGATACCAGACCAGCGATTATAAACCGCGCCGCCGACCAGACCGGTAATAATCCCCGCCAGCACGCCCATGTTGATTTCCGGGTTAATCGTCACCATCGCTTTGGTCATGACGAAGTAACCCACGGCTCCCGCCAGCGCTGCCGCGCCCGCGCTATCTTTAGACCAACTGGAGGCCACGCCGATAGCGAAAACCAGCGCCAGGTTATCGAAAATAGACCCGCCCGCTTGCGCGATAAACGGCATATTCAGCAAATCTGGTTGGCCGAATCGCAGCAACAACGCTGCCACCGGCAACACGGCGATAGGGAGCTGCAACGCCCTACCCAGCCGCTGGAAAAAACCTAAAATATTCATCTTATTCCCCCTACGAGACGCCGATATGGCTTCTTTGAAGCCGTTTTTTATTGTGCTGCAAACGTTAAAAACGTGATGTTCTGTAATCGAACGGTGAGATCATCTTCTGCAGAGTGTGTGGAAAATTAATTCGCCTCGCAAATTAAACGGGTGTTTTTTGTGATTATAATCACTAAATATCGTAATCACCCCTACCATCCACTGGCTAACACAGAAAACTTATTTTATGATTCAAAAAATCAGGACGGATTGAACACGAACCCTGGATATCCAGGTTACGCTTAATACGATCCGCCAAATTTTGACATTGATTATTGAGGTGAAGAATGAGACTGATCCCCCTGAGTACCGCAGAACAGGTTGGCAAATGGGCCGCTCGCCATATCGTTAACCGTATTAATGCGTTCAAACCGACCGCCGATCGTCCGTTTGTCCTTGGACTGCCTACCGGCGGCACGCCGCTAACGGCGTACAAAGCGCTGGTTGAGATGCACAAAGCGGGCGAGGTCAGCTTTAAGCATGTGGTCACCTTTAATATGGACGAATATGTTGGCCTGCCGAAAGAGCATCCGGAAAGCTACCACAGCTTTATGCATCGTAACTTTTTCGATCACGTTGATATTCCAGCAGAAAACATCAATCTTCTCAACGGTAACGCACCGGATATCGATGCAGAATGCCGTCAATATGAAGAAAAAATTCGTTCTTACGGTAAAATCCATCTGTTTATGGGCGGCGTCGGCAACGACGGTCACATCGCCTTTAACGAACCGGCGTCTTCCCTGGCTTCCCGCACCCGTATCAAAACGTTAACCCATGATACTCGCGTAGCGAACTCCCGCTTCTTTGACGGCGACGTAAACCAGGTGCCGAAATACGCGCTGACGGTAGGCGTGGGTACTCTGCTGGATGCGGAAGAAGTGATGATTCTGGTGCTGGGCCATCAGAAAGCCCAGGCGCTGCAGGCGGCGGTTGAAGGCAACGTCAACCACATGTGGACCATTAGCTGCCTGCAACTCCATCCGAAAGCGGTTGTGGTATGCGATGAGCCGTCCACAATGGAACTTAAAGTTAAAACATTGAAATATTTCAATGAATTAGAAGCAGAAAATATTAAAGGTCTGTAATGTTGTCTCCGCCCCGCCAGTCAATGCGGGGCGGTAAATTTTTGATATCGGGGGTCGGAATGTATGCTTTAACCCAGGGCCGGATCTTTACCGGTCACGAAATTCTTGATGACCATGCGCTTGTTGTCGCTAATGGCCTGATTGACCGCGTTTGTCCGATGGCCGAACTGCCGCCGGGAATAGAACAACGCTCATTGAATGGGGCCATTCTCTCCCCCGGTTTTATTGATGTGCAGCTAAACGGCTGCGGCGGCGTGCAGTTTAACGATACCGCAGAAGCCGTCAGCGTTGAAACGCTGGAAATTATGCAGAAAGCCAATGAAAAATCGGGCTGTACTAACTTTCTGCCAACGCTTATCACTACCAGCGACGAATTGATGAAACAGGGCATTCGCGTCATGCGCGAATACCTGGAAAAACATCCGCACCAGGCGCTGGGTCTCCACCTGGAAGGCCCCTGGCTTAATCTGGTAAAAAAAGGCACCCATAATCCTGATTTCGTGCGTAAACCAGACGCTGCGCTGGTCGATTTCTTATGCGATAATGCCGACGTCATCACCAAAGTCACACTCGCGCCGGAAATGGTGCCTGCTGACGTAATCGCTAAACTGGCGAATGCGGGCATTGTGGTTTCCGCAGGTCACTCCAACGCGACGTTAAAAGAGGCGAAAGCGGGCTTCCGCGCCGGGATTACCTTTGCGACTCACCTGTTTAACGCGATGCCGTACATTACAGGGCGTGAGCCGGGCCTTGCTGGCGCTGTTCTGGACGAAGCGGATATTTATTGCGGCGTTATCGCCGATGGTCTGCATGTCGACTACGCCAACATTCGCAATGCCAAACGCCTGAAAGGCGACAAACTTTGTCTGGTGACAGACGCCACCGCACCGGCGGGGGCCAATATTGAGCAGTTCATTTTCGCAGGTAAAACAATATACTACCGCAATGGACTGTGTGTGGATGAAAACGGTACGTTGAGCGGTTCGTCCTTAACCATGATTGAAGGCGTACGCAACCTGGTCGCGCATTGCGGCATCGCGCTGGATGAAGTGCTGCGCATGGCAACGCTCTATCCGGCTCGCGCTATCGGCGTTGATAAACATCTCGGTAGCATTGCGCCGGGTAAAGTCGCCAACCTGACCGCGTTCACCCACGATTTTAAAATTATCAAGACCATCGTTAATGGTGACGAGGTCGTTGACTTGAGTAAGTGAGAATATGACACCAGGCGGACAAGCTCAGATAGGTAACGTTGATCTCGTAAAACAGCTTAACAGCGCGGCCGTTTACCGCCTGATTGACCAGCATGGTCCTATCTCGCGCATACAAATTGCCGAGCAAAGCCAGCTTGCTCCCGCCAGCGTAACGAAAATTACGCGTCAACTCATTGAACGCGGGCTGATCAAAGAAGTCGATCAGCAGGCCTCTACCGGAGGCCGCCGCGCTATCTCTATCGTCACGGAAACCCGTAACTTCCACGCCATTGGCGTTCGCCTGGGGCGTCATGACACCACTTTAACGCTCTACGATCTGAGCAGTAAAGTGGTCGCTGAGGAGCATTATCCGCTGCCGGAGCGCACCCAGGAGACGCTGGAACATGCGCTGCTCAACACTATCGCCGTCTTTATTGATAGCTGTCAGCGTAAAATTCGTGAATTGATCGCTATCTCGGTGATCCTGCCAGGGCTTGTCGATCCGGAAAGCGGCGTGATTCGTTACATGCCGCACATTCAGGTTGAAAACTGGGGACTGGTCGAAGCGCTGGAAAAACGGTTTCACGTTACCTGTTTCGTGGGACACGATATCCGTAGCCTGGCGCTGGCGGAACACTACTTCGGCGCCAGTCAGGATTGCGAGGACTCGATTCTGGTGCGCGTTCATCGTGGTACAGGCGCCGGGATTATCTCCAACGGACGCATCTTCATTGGCCGTAACGGCAACGTCGGTGAAATTGGGCATATTCAGGTGGAGCCGCTGGGCGAGCGCTGCCACTGCGGTAATTTCGGCTGTCTGGAAACCATTGCCGCCAATGCGGCGATTGAACAACGGGTGCTGAATTTGCTTAAACAAGGGTATCAAAGCCGTGTTCCGCTTGACGACTGCACGATTAAAACCATCTGTAAGGCGGCAAACCGGGGCGACAGCCTGGCCTCGGAAGTCATTGAGCATGTTGGTCGCCATTTGGGCAAAACGATCGCCATTGCTATCAACCTGTTTAATCCGCAAAAAATCGTCATTGCCGGCGAGATCATTGAAGCCGATAAAGTCCTGTTACCCGCTATCGAAAGCTGTATCAATACGCAGGCGTTAAAGGCATTTCGCAAAAATTTGCCGGTGGTACGCTCCACGCTGGATCACCGTTCTGCTATCGGCGCATTTGCCTTAGTTAAACGCGCCATGCTCAACGGAACATTGCTGCAATGTTTGCTGGAAAGTTGATGCGCTCTTATAGTATCGGATTATTCACAAATTCCCTGGGTAGTTCATGACCATCAAGAATGTAATCTGCGATATCGACGGCGTGCTGATGCACGACAACGTAGCCGTACCCGGTGCGGCGGAATTTCTGACGGGGATTCTGGAAAAAGGTCTGCCGCTGGTGCTGCTGACCAATTACCCATCGCAAACCGGCCAGGATCTGGCGAACCGTTTTGCTACCGCTGGCGTTAACGTGCCGGACAGCGTGTTTTATACGTCAGCAATGGCGACAGCCGATTTTCTGCGCCGTCAGGAAGGTAAAAAAGCGTATGTCGTGGGCGAAGGCGCGCTTATTCACGAGCTCTATAAAGCGGGTTTTACCATTACCGATGTGAACCCTGATTTTGTCATCGTTGGAGAAACCCGCTCCTACAACTGGGACATGATGCATAAAGCAGCATTTTTCGTCGCCAATGGCGCGCGCTTTATCGCCACCAACCCGGATACCCACGGTCGCGGCTTTTATCCGGCCTGCGGCGCGCTGTGCGCAGGCATTGAAAAAATTTCCGGCCGGAAGCCATTTTATGTCGGCAAACCCAGCCCGTGGATCATCCGCGCGGCGTTAAACAAAATGCAGGCGCACTCGGAAGAGACCGTTATTGTCGGCGATAACCTGCGCACCGACATTCTGGCGGGGTTCCAGGCCGGTCTGGAGACCATTCTGGTGCTTTCAGGCGTATCAACGATCAATGATATTGACAGTATGCCGTTCCGCCCAAGCTGGATTTACCCTTCCGTCGCCGAGATAGACGTTATCTAAACCTGTCCTCTGCCTGATGACGCATAGCTTTCAGGCCTACGGTTCGAACAACATTGTAGGTCTGATAAGCGAAACGCCATCAGGAAAAACATAATTCAATTAATCCACGATAAAACTGAAGATCCATCAATAAATCCGCGCAATACGTAATCATTTTTCACTAATCAACAATGACGATTGCATTTTTCATTTTTCAGACCGTAATCCCCTTGCGCCTTCCACGCCTTTGCGGCATTTTTTAGTCAAGCAAATACAAAAAGTACGACGCAACAGATTAACGGAGAAGGCTATGTGTTCTATTTTCGGCGTATTCGATATCAAAACAGATGCAGCGGAACTGCGTAAAAAAGCCCTTGAACTGTCACGCCTGATGCGCCATCGCGGCCCGGACTGGTCCGGCATCTACGCTTGCGATAACGCGATTCTCGCACATGAACGCTTGTCGATTGTTGATGTTAACGCTGGCGCCCAGCCCCTGTATAACGCCAGAAAAACCCACGTACTGGCGGTGAACGGTGAAATTTATAACCATCAGACGTTACGCGCGGAGTATGGCGATCGTTACGCGTTCCAGACAGGCTCCGACTGCGAAGTTATTCTCGCGCTGTATCAGGAAAAAGGGCCGGATTTCCTTGACGATTTACAGGGGATGTTCGCCTTCGCCCTGTATGACAGCGAAAAAGACGCTTATCTGATTGGTCGTGACCATATCGGTATTATTCCGCTCTATATGGGTTATGACGAATTCGGCAACTTCTACGTAGCGTCAGAAATGAAAGCGCTGACCCCGGTCTGCCGCACCATTAAAGAGTTCCCGGCGGGCAGCTACCTGTGGAGCAAAGACGGCGAAATTCGTCAGTACTATCAGCGCGACTGGTTTGAGTTCGATGCGGTAAAAGACAACGTTACCGACAAAAACGCGCTGCGCCAGGCGCTGGAAGAATCCGTGAAAAGCCACCTGATGTCCGACGTCCCTTATGGCGTGCTGCTCTCCGGCGGTCTGGACTCGTCGGTTATTTCGGCAATCACCAAAAAATTCGCCGCCCGTCGCGTCGAAGATCAGGAGCGCTCCGAAGCCTGGTGGCCACAGTTGCACTCTTTTGCGGTCGGTCTGGAAGGTTCGCCTGACCTGAAGGCGGCCCAGGAAGTGGCTAACCACCTCGGCACCGTGCACCATGAAATTCACTTCACCGTGCAGGAAGGCCTTGATGCCATTCGTGATGTTATCTACCACATTGAAACCTATGACGTGACCACTATCCGCGCCTCAACGCCGATGTATCTGATGTCGCGTAAGATCAAAGCGATGGGCATCAAAATGGTGCTCTCCGGCGAAGGTTCCGATGAGGTGTTTGGCGGCTACCTGTACTTCCATAAAGCGCCGAACGCCAAAGAGTTACATGAAGAGACGGTCCGTAAGCTACAGGCGCTGCATATGTATGACTGCGCCCGCGCCAACAAAGCGATGTCCGCCTGGGGCGTGGAAGCGCGCGTACCGTTCCTGGATAAAAAATTCCTCGACGTGGCGATGCGTATCAACCCACAGGATAAAATGTGCGGCAACGGCAAGATGGAAAAACACGTGCTGCGCGAGTGCTTCGAGTCTTATCTGCCAGCAAGCGTCGCGTGGCGTCAGAAAGAGCAATTCTCTGACGGCGTAGGTTACAGCTGGATTGATACGCTGAAAGAGGTGGCGGCGAAACAGATTTCCGATCAACAACTGGAAACCGCCCGCTTCCGCTTTCCATACAACACGCCGTCGTCTAAAGAGGCGTATCTGTACCGCGAAATTTTTGAAGAGCTGTTCCCGGTGCCGAGCGCGGCGGAATGCGTACCCGGCGGCCCGTCCGTGGCCTGTTCTTCCGCCAAAGCCATTGAGTGGGATGAAGCATTCAAAACGATGGATGACCCGTCAGGCCGCGCGGTCGGCGTGCATCAGTCGGCGTACCAGTAAATTAACGATGACGAAAGAGCCCTTAGGGGCTCTTTTTTTATAGCAAACTACTTTCGGAAAAACGATTAATAACCAATAATTGCCGAATATTGCGCCACGCTGTTCGCAACCTAACCAAACAGACACTTTCCGACGTTTTTCGATGAAAAAGAGGTTGACGCTTCAAGGCTCAATACGCATAATGCGCCCCGCAACGCCGATAAGGTAACGCGAAAAAAAGATGGCTACGTAGCTCAGTTGGTTAGAGCACATCACTCATAATGATGGGGTCACAGGTTCGAATCCCGTCGTAGCCACCATCTTTTTTGCGGGAGTGGCGAAATTGGTAGACGCACCAGATTTAGGTTCTGGCGCCGCAAGGTGTGCGAGTTCAAGTCTCGCCTCCCGCACCATTCACCGATAAGCGTTGTACGGATGGGGTATCGCCAAGCGGTAAGGCACCGGTTTTTGATACCGGCATTCCCTGGTTCGAATCCAGGTACCCCAGCCATATTTCTTCGAGTTTGCGGTTCACCGCGACGGTATTGGGGTATCGCCAAGCGGTAAGGCACCGGTTTTTGATACCGGCATTCCCTGGTTCGAATCCAGGTACCCCAGCCATCGAAGAAATCATCTGGCTACGTAGCTCAGTTGGTTAGAGCACATCACTCATAATGATGGGGTCACAGGTTCGAATCCCGTCGTAGCCACCATATTCAGAACACGTCGAGGTATTCGACCGGTTCGAAAATAATTTGTTGGGGTATCGCCAAGCGGTAAGGCACCGGATTCTGATTCCGGCATTCCGAGGTTCGAATCCTCGTACCCCAGCCAGTTTTAAAGACGCTCTGCTAATGAGCGCAAGAAGTACGACAATTGGGGTATCGCCAAGCGGTAAGGCACCGGATTCTGATTCCGGCATTCCGAGGTTCGAATCCTCGTACCCCAGCCACCTTTAAAAAGCTCGCTTCGGCGAGCTTTTTGCTTTTCTGCGTTTATAAATTCCGAAAGAGGTTTCCCCCTTAATGCCCTGCTATCAGTAAAACGCTATGATAAAGCCTTACAGGGATCGTTCGGTAACCTCACAATGAATTACCAGTTTTGTTGGTATCTCTTTTTGCGGCCATTAACATTTTTTATGGTCGTCTTGCTCTGCGCTTTCACCTTCATTGATATCACGGCCAGCGCCGCCTGGTTGATTATTTTGGGTCTGGTTTACCCCGTGGCAGTGTCAATGAGGCTACATATACTGCACCAGAAAAAGGCCGTCATGTTGCGCCAGAATAGTGCGGAATGGATAGTGTATCTGCCAGGGATCCCTGTGCAAGAAAAACAAAGCGCGCTGATTAATGTCGCGTTTTCCTCGAAAACGGCGCTGCGTGGATTCTATATTCGCGCCCTGTCCAGCAAAGTCATTCTTCACATCATCACTTTTTATATTCTGTGGTTTGATGTCCAACATGCAACACTGACGTGGTATCGGATTATCGCCGCATTAATCACCCTGGCGATTCTTGTAAAATCAATGAGTTCCACATTACTGATGCTACATAAAGTAGTACGTTGCCAATACAACGTATGCACAATTGAAATGGCATCACCTTGGTATGAAATTGATTTTAAAGGGAAATTAGGTTTATGTGCTTTATTTGCAGTAAAGTAAGATGTCAATACGCTTACCCGACCTGCAATTGAGCGTTTTTACAAACCGGGTAAGGCATTCAACGGGTTACAACCCCAACGCATACTTAAGCGCCTGACGTTTTAGCACGCCTGCGCGCTGCGCCGCCATCAGCCCCATATTGCGTAAAATACGCAGCGGCGGCAGTTCATTGCTGAACCCGGCATAAAACAGATCCATTCCACTTTGCATCATAAAATTATCTGCCATGCGCCGCGTCTGATAGCGTTTCAACACCGAATGGCTGGCCCAGGACTCGCCATAGCTACGGGCACTCGCCAGCACATCAATCAACGCATCAACATCCCGATACCCCAGGTTGACGCCCTGCCCGGCCAGCGGATGAATGGTATGCGCCGCGTCGCCTACCAGCGCCAGCCCCGGTTGCGCATACTGCAACGCGTGACGACGGGTTAGCGGAAACGCGCCCGCCGCGACAGGCATCACCGCCCCCAGACGCGCCGGAAAGTGCTGGTTAATTTCCACCTGCAATTGCGTCATCGATAAACCCTGCAACTGGCGAATACGTGCCGGAGCGTCATACCACACCAGCGACGCCCAATCATCGAACAGCGGCAAAAAGGCGCGCGGCCCCGTTGGCGTAAACTGCTGCCAGGTGCTGTCGCCTGGCGCATTTTCACACTTGACGGTGATAAGCATACACGACTGCGCATATTGCCAGGCATGAATGCCAATTCCCGCCATTTGCCGAACCTGCGAATTCGCGCCGTCGGCGCCAATCACTAACTTCGGCGTGATACATTCGCCGTCGGCCAGTTCCAGCGCATAACCATCGTGGCGGCGTTGCAATGCCGCCAGTGAAGCCGGAACGCGCAGCGTCACGCCGGGGTGCGCTTCCAGCGCCTGCCATAGCGCCTGTTGCAGGACGTTGTTCTCTACCATATAGCCTAACAGCGGCAGCTTGAGTTCAGCGGCGTCGAACACCACATGGGCGTTTTCCCACTCCCAGGTCTCCAGTCGCCGATAAGGATGGCTACGCATCCCCTGCACCGCCTCCCAAACGCCCAGTCCCTTGAGCAGCGCCACGGATGCCGCGCTAATGGCCGAAATCCGCACGTCAGGCTGGCTGTCCGCCACAAACGGCGCAGGCGCGGCATGTTCTATTACCATCACCGTAAACCCTTGCTGCGCCAGACCCAGCGCCAGCGCGCCGCCGACCATTCCCCCGCCGACAATGGCAATTTCCGTTGGTTGATTTGTCATGGTCATTCATCCTGTTACGTTTTAGACAAGTTTACAGGATTTTTTACCCATTAGGGCTGACGTCAGTCATACTGGTCACAACCGCGCCAAAGCATTACACTATGCGCCCTGCTTTTCAGCCACTATTTCGCAAGAGCAAGTCGATGACTAAAAAACTCCATATTAAAACCTGGGGCTGTCAGATGAACGAGTACGATTCATCGAAGATGGCCGATCTGCTGGACGCCACCCACGGCTATCAACTGACCGACGTGGCGGAAGAGGCGGATGTGCTGCTGTTGAATACCTGCTCAATCCGCGAGAAGGCTCAGGAAAAAGTCTTCCATCAATTAGGTCGCTGGAGACTGTTAAAAGAGAAAAATCCCGATCTGATTATCGGCGTCGGCGGCTGCGTGGCTTCCCAGGAAGGCGAGCACATTCGTCAACGCGCCCATTACGTCGACATTATTTTTGGCCCGCAAACCTTACACCGCCTACCGGAGATGATTAACTCCGTGCGTGGCGACCGCAGCCCGGTGGTCGATATCAGCTTCCCGGAAATCGAGAAGTTCGACCGTTTGCCGGAACCGCGCGCAGAAGGCCCGACCGCTTTCGTTTCTATCATGGAAGGCTGCAATAAATATTGTACTTACTGTGTGGTACCGTATACCCGCGGTGAAGAAGTCAGCCGTCCCTCAGACGATATCCTGTTCGAAATCGCCCAGTTAGCGGCGCAGGGCGTGCGTGAGGTCAACCTGCTGGGCCAGAACGTTAACGCCTGGCGCGGAGAAAACTACGACGGCACCACCGGTACCTTTGCCGATCTGCTGCGTCTGGTTGCCGCCATCGACGGCATTGACCGTATTCGCTTTACCACCAGCCATCCGATTGAGTTCACCGACGATATTATCGAGGTATACCGCGATACGCCGGAACTGGTCAGTTTCCTGCATCTGCCGGTACAGAGCGGTTCCGATCGCGTGTTGAATCTGATGGGGCGCACCCACACTGCGCTGGAATATAAAGCAATCATCCGTAAACTGCGCGCGGCGCGGCCGGACATTCAGATAAGCTCTGACTTTATCGTCGGATTCCCTGGCGAAACTACCGATGATTTCGAAAAAACCATGAAGCTTATCGCTGACGTCAACTTTGATATGAGCTACAGCTTTATCTTCTCTGCGCGTCCGGGAACGCCGGCTGCCGATATGGTTGATGACGTGCCGGAAGAAGAGAAGAAGCAGCGTCTGTATATTCTGCAAGAGCGTATCAATCAGCAGGCGATGGCATGGAGCCGCCGTATGCTCGGCACGACACAGCGCATTCTGGTGGAAGGCACGTCGCGTAAAAACATTATGGAACTGTCTGGCCGTACCGAAAACAATCGGGTGGTGAACTTTGAAGGCACGCCGGAGATGATTGGTAAGTTTGTCGATGTGGAAATTACTGACGTCTATCCGAACTCCCTGCGCGGAAAAGTGGTGCGTACCGAAGATGAAATGGGGCTGCGCGTCGCCGAAACGCCGGAGTCCGTCATTGCCCGTACCCGTAAAGAAAATGAGCTGGGCGTAGGATTCTACCAGCCTTAACCCTGCTGAAAAGGCAATAATGCCCGATGGCGCTACGCCTGTCGGGCTTCCTGGTCATGGCCTGTCGCCCGACGGGCCTTGCAATTTTCTCTCTTCATCCCCATCTTCATTGCAATGCTTGCGCCTTTTCCCTATGGCGTGAATAATTTCCTTAGATGCCGGTAAGTGTTCAGCGTCCGGCGATACAGACACAAGAGGAACAGTTTGAATATAGACACTCGCGAAATTACCCTTGAGCCCGCAGACAACGCCCGTCTGTTGAGCCTTTGCGGGCCGTTTGATGACAATATTAAACAGCTCGAACGTCGTCTCGGTATTGAAATCAACCGCCGTGACAATCACTTTAAACTGACCGGTCGTCCGATTTGCGTGACCGCGGCGACAGATATTTTGCGAAGTCTGTATGTCGATACCGCACCGATGCGCGGCCAGACTCAGGATATCGAACCGGAACAAATTCATCTGGCGATCAAAGAAGCGCGGGTGCTGGAACAGAGCGCGGAAAGCGTGCCTGACTATGGCAAAGCTATTAATATCAAAACCAAGCGCGGCGTGATTAAACCGCGTACCCCGAACCAGGCGCAGTACATCGCCAATATTCTCGATCATGATATTACCTTTGGCGTCGGCCCGGCGGGTACCGGTAAAACGTATCTTGCGGTCGCCGCTGCGGTAGACGCCCTGGAGCGCCAGGAGATTCGCCGTATTCTACTGACCCGTCCGGCGGTGGAAGCGGGCGAAAAACTCGGCTTTCTGCCAGGCGATTTAAGTCAGAAGGTGGACCCGTACCTGCGTCCGCTGTATGACGCGCTGTTCGAAATGCTCGGCTTTGAAAAAGTCGAGAAGCTGATTGAACGCAATGTGATTGAAGTCGCGCCGCTGGCCTATATGCGCGGACGCACATTAAACGACGCCTTTATCATTCTGGATGAAAGCCAGAACACCACTATCGAACAGATGAAGATGTTCCTGACGCGTATCGGCTTTAACTCGAAAGCGGTGATCACCGGCGACGTGACGCAGATTGACCTGCCACGCAACACCAAATCCGGCTTGCGTCATGCCATTGAAGTGCTGGCGGAAGTCGATGAAATCAGTTTCAACTTCTTCCACAGCGAAGACGTGGTGCGCCATCCGGTCGTTGCCCGCATTGTTAACGCCTATGAAGCCTGGGAAGAGGCCGAACAAAAACGCAAAGCGGCGTTGGCGGCAGAGCGTAAGCGTGAAGCCCAGGAGCAGGAACAGAAATGAGCCAGGTGATCCTCGATTTACAGTTGGCCTGTGAAAACCACGCGGGCCTGCCGGATGAAGCTCAGTTTCAACGCTGGCTGGACGGCGTTATTCCGCAGTTTCAGGAAGAGGCGGAAGTCACAATCCGTCTGGTGGATGAGGCCGAAAGCCACGACCTTAATTTGACGTACCGCGGGAAAGATAAACCCACTAATGTTCTCTCCTTCCCGTTTGAAGCGCCCGCCGGCATTGAAATGCCGCTACTGGGCGATCTGATTATTTGCCGTCAGGTCGTGGAGCAGGAAGCGCAAGAACAGAGCAAGCCGCTGGAGGCGCACTGGGCGCACATGGTCGTGCACGGTAGCCTGCATTTGCTGGGTTACGATCATATCGACGATGACGAAGCGGAAGAGATGGAGTCTCTCGAAACGGAGATTATGCTTGCTATGGGCTATGAGGATCCGTACATTGCCGAGAAGATTGCAGAATAGTAGCTTGCCGGATGGCGGCGCTTGCGCCTTATCCGGCCTACATTCATGCCTTTTGTAGGCCTGATAAGCGTAGCGCCATCAGGCAAAACATGCCGTCACAGCTGAGTATACGCATGACGAGCTTTGTATTAACTAACATGAGAACCCATACGACGCCATGAGCGACGACAATTCACACAGTAGTGACACAGTAAACAGTAAAAAGGGATTTTTTTCCCTGCTACTCAGCCAGCTTTTCCACGGTGAACCTAAAAACCGTGATGAGTTGCTGGCGCTGATCCGTGATTCCGGGCAGAACGAGCTTATCGATGAAGATACGCGCGATATGCTCGAAGGCGTAATGGACATCGCCGACCAGCGCGTTCGCGATATTATGATCCCGCGCTCCCAGATGATTACCCTAAAACGCAACCAGACGCTGGACGAATGTCTTGATGTTATCATCGAGTCCGCCCACTCGCGTTTTCCGGTGATCAGCGAAGATAAAGATCACATTGAAGGGATTCTGATGGCCAAAGATTTGCTGCCGTTTATGCGCAGCGATGCCGAAGCCTTCAGCATGGACAAAGTGTTACGCACCGCGGTTGTCGTACCGGAAAGCAAACGGGTTGACCGTATGCTCAAGGAATTCCGCTCCCAGCGCTACCATATGGCCATCGTTATCGATGAGTTTGGCGGCGTTTCCGGCCTTGTGACTATCGAAGACATCCTCGAACTGATTGTCGGTGAAATTGAAGATGAGTATGACGAAGAAGACGATATCGACTTCCGTCAGCTTAGCCGCCATACCTGGACGATTCGCGCGCTGGCGTCGATTGAAGACTTCAATGACGCTTTCGGCACCCACTTCAGCGATGAAGAGGTCGATACCATCGGCGGGCTGGTGATGCAGGCGTTCGGCCATTTACCGGCCCGCGGCGAAACCATTGACATTGATGGTTACCAGTTCAAAGTGGCGATGGCCGATAGTCGTCGTATTATTCAGGTGCATGTCAGGATCCCGGATGACTCGCCCCAGCCAAAACTGGACGAATAACAGCAATAGTGGACTAAAAATGGCATTTGCCTCGTTAATTGAACGCCAGCGTATTCGCCTGCTGCTGGCGTTATTATTCGGCGCCTGCGGAACACTGGCTTTCTCTCCGTATGACGTCTGGCCCGCAGCGATAGTGTCGCTTATCGGGCTGCAGGCCTTAACGTTTAATCGCCGCCCGCTCCAGTCTGCCGCCATCGGCTATTGCTGGGGACTCGGACTTTTCGGTAGCGGGATTAACTGGGTTTATGTCAGTATCGCGCAGTTTGGCGGCATGCCGGGCCCGGTTAACGTTTTTCTGGTGGTGCTGCTTGCAGCTTATCTCTCGCTGTATACCGGACTGTTTGCCGGGATTTTGTCGCGCCTGTGGCCAAAAACCAACTGGCTGCGCGTCGCTATCGCCGCGCCTGCAATATGGCAAATCACCGAATTTTTACGCGGCTGGGTGCTGACCGGCTTCCCCTGGCTGCAATTTGGCTATAGTCAGGTCGATGGCCCGCTAAAAGGCCTGGCGCCGGTAATGGGCGTCGAAGCGATCAACTTCCTGCTGATGATGGTCAGCGGCCTGTTAGCGCTGGCACTGGCGACGCGGAACTGGCGTCCGCTGGCTGTCGCCGTGATTCTGTTTGCTTTGCCCTTTCCGCTACGTTATATCCAGTGGTTTACGCTGGAACCGGCCAAAGCGACCCAGGTATCGCTGGTGCAGGGCGATATCCCGCAGTCGCTGAAGTGGGACGAAAACCAGCTACTGAATACGCTAAAAATTTATCTCAACGAAACTCGCCCAGAGTTAGGCAAATCACAGATTATTATCTGGCCTGAGTCGGCGATTCCGGATCTCGAAATCAATCAGCAGCCCTTCCTTCGTTCGCTGGACGAGATGTTACGCGAAAAAAATAGCACGCTGATCACCGGTATTGTCGATGCGCGTCTCAATAAACAGAATCGATACGACACCTACAATACGATTATTACGTTGGGCAAGGATAATCCATACAGTTATGACTCGCCCAATCGCTACAATAAAAATCACCTTGTGCCCTTTGGCGAGTTCGTTCCGCTGGAGTCTATCCTGCGTCCGCTGGCGCCGTTCTTCGATCTGCCCATGTCCTCCTTTAGCCGCGGCCCTTATATCCAGCCGCAGTTACATGCGCACGACTATAAGCTGACGGCGGCAATCTGCTATGAAATTATTCTTGGCGAACAGGTGCGGGATAACTTCCGCCCGGACACCGACTATCTGCTGACGATTTCTAACGACGCCTGGTTTGGTAAGTCCATTGGCCCGTGGCAACATTTCCAGATGGCGCGGATGCGTTCGCTGGAGCTGGCGCGTCCGTTGCTGCGCAGTACTAATAACGGTATTACGGCGGTGATTGGCCCTCAGGGCGAGATTCAGGCGATGATCCCGCAGTTCACACGCCAGGTACTGACCACCAATGTCACGCCAACCACGGGGTTAACTCCCTATGCCCGTACCGGCAACTGGCCGCTATGGGTACTGACCGCGCTGTTTGCTTTTGGCGCGGTAGTGATGAGTCTGCGACAACGACGGAAATAATCTCTCCCCAGGCCGGATAGCGCTTCATTTATCCGGCCTGAAAATCCTCCTTTTTCCCCCATTCTGGCACGTCTATTGCTTTGTTAAACATGGCAAACCTGTTCTGGCTGCTTGTGCAACCTGGTCGCACCAAAATCGATCATCGGTAGCACCTGAACGGTGCAATGTAGGATTTTTGCCTCTGAACGGTGCGGCGCACTTCGCAAAAATAAACAATATCGCAGCAAAATATTTACAACAAGCCACACTAAATGTTAACAAACACACATAACACTGCACGCGCAAGTTGCAGGCAATAACAACATCACAATAGCTATCAATGCGTCGACGGCGCAGATGATAAAGGAGTTGGATATGCAATTACGTAAGCTAACCACAGCAATGCTGGTCATGGGACTGTCTGCGGGCCTTGCGCACGCAGAAGATGGCGCGCCTGCCGCTGGTAGCACCCTGGACAAGATCGCTAAAAATGGCGTGATCGTCGTCGGGCATCGCGAATCTTCTGTGCCCTTTTCTTATTACGACAACCAGCAGAAAGTGGTCGGCTATTCCCAGGACTACTCCAACGCCATTGTGGAAGCGGTAAAAAAGAAACTTAACAAGCCCGATCTGCAGGTGAAGCTGATCCCGATCACCTCGCAAAACCGTATTCCACTATTGCAAAACGGAACCTTCGATTTTGAATGTGGTTCAACGACTAACAACCTTGAGCGCCAGAAACAGGCCGCCTTCTCCGATACGATTTTCGTCGTCGGGACGCGACTGCTGACTAAAAAAGGCGGCGATATTAAAGATTTCCCGGATCTGAAAGGCAAAGCGGTCGTCGTCACCTCCGGGACGACCTCTGAAATTCTGCTGCATAAGCTTAACGAAGAGCAAAAGATGGGGATGCGTATTATTAGCGCGAAAGACCACGGTGACTCGTTCCGCACCCTGGAAAGCGGTCGCGCCGTCGCCTTTATGATGGATGACGCGCTGCTGGCCGGCGAGCGCGCCAAAGCCAAGAAACCGGATAACTGGGAGATTGTCGGTAAACCGCAGTCCCAGGAAGCCTACGGCTGTATGCTGCGTAAAAACGACCCTGAGTTTAAAAAGCTGATGGACGATACCATCGCCCAGGCGCAAACCTCCGGCGAAGCGGAAAAGTGGTTTGATAAGTGGTTTAAAAATCCGATCCCACCGAAAAACCTGAACATGAATTTCGAGTTGTCTGACGAGATGAAAGCCCTGTTCAAAGCACCGAATGATAAAGCGCTTAACTAACTAAAACTAAATGGGACGGGACTCCTGTCCTCTCGATTGTCGCTCAGCACGGACAGACTATAAGCCTGATGGTCGTTCCCCATCGGGCCTGAAGCCGCAAATCGCCGGGCAACAATCTTCGAGGGTAGCGCTGCTACCCTTTTTTTTCGGAGTAGATGTATGTCAATAGACTGGAACTGGGGTATTTTTTTACAGGAAGCCCCCTTCGGCAATACCACCTATCTCGGCTGGCTATGGAGTGGTTTTCAGGTCACCGTCGCCCTTTCGATTACCGCCTGGATTATCGCTTTCCTGGTAGGATCTATTTTCGGCATTTTACGTACCGTTCCCAACCGTTTCCTCTCCGGACTGGGCACGTTGTACGTAGAACTGTTCCGTAATGTGCCGCTGATCGTGCAATTCTTCACCTGGTACCTGGTGGTGCCTGAACTGTTGCCGGAAGATCTTGGCATGTGGTTTAAGGCGGAACTCGATCCCAATATTCAGTTTTTCCTCTCCTCAATGATCTGTCTGGGACTGTTTACCGCCGCCCGCGTTTGCGAACAGGTGCGCGCCGCGATTCAGTCTCTGCCTCGCGGGCAGAAGAACGCGGCGCTGGCGATGGGGCTAACGCTGCCGCAGGCTTATCGCTATGTCCTGCTGCCGAATGCCTATCGCGTTATCGTACCGCCAATGACGTCAGAGATGATGAACCTGGTGAAAAACTCGGCTATTGCCTCAACCATCGGCCTGGTGGATATGGCGGCGCAGGCAGGCAAACTGTTGGATTACTCGGCGCACGCCTGGGAATCCTTCACCGCCATTACGCTGGCCTATGTGCTGATTAACGCCGTTATCATGCTGGTCATGAGCCTGGTTGAACGCAAAGTCCGCCTGCCGGGCAACGTGGGGAGCAAATAATGTACGAATTTGACTGGAGTTCGATTATCCCCTCACTGCCTTACCTACTGGCCGGGTTGGTCATCACGCTGAAGATCACCGTCACCGCCGTTATCGTGGGGATAGTCTGGGGAACCATTCTGGCCGTCATGCGCCTCTCAAGCTTTGCCCCTATCGCCTGGTTTGCTAAAGCGTATGTTAACGTTTTCCGTTCCATCCCGTTGGTGATGGTCTTGCTGTGGTTCTATCTGATTGTACCCGGCTTTCTGCAAAACGTGCTGGGACTATCGCCGAAAACCGATATCCGCCTGATCTCCGCGATGGTGGCATTCTCCATGTTTGAAGCGGCCTACTATTCCGAGATTATTCGCGCCGGTATTCAAAGTATTTCCCGCGGGCAGTCCAGCGCCGCGCTGGCGCTGGGGATGACCCACTGGCAGTCGATGAAGCTCATTATTCTGCCGCAGGCGTTTCGGGCGATGGTGCCGCTGTTGCTTACGCAGGGCATCGTGCTATTTCAGGACACCTCTTTAGTTTATGTACTCAGCCTGGCGGACTTCTTCCGCACCGCGTCGACTATCGGCGAGCGTGACGGTACTCAGGTCGAAATGATTCTGTTCGCCGGCGCCGTTTATTTTGTTATCAGCCTGAGCGCGTCGTTGCTGGTCAGCTATTTGAAGAAAAGGACTGTTTAATGATTACCCTGAAAAATGTTTCAAAATGGTATGGTCACTTTCAGGTGCTGACCGATTGTTCAACAGAAGTGAAAAAAGGTGAGGTGGTAGTAGTCTGCGGGCCATCGGGTTCCGGTAAATCCACGCTAATTAAGACCGTCAACGGTCTGGAACCAGTGCAAAAAGGCGAAATTACCGTTAACGGCATTATTGTGAACGACAAAAAAACCGATCTGGCGAAACTGCGTTCCCGCGTGGGCATGGTATTCCAGCACTTCGAGCTGTTTCCCCACCTGTCGATCATCGAAAACCTGACGCTGGCGCAGGTGAAAGTGCTGAAACGCGATAAGGCCGCCGCCCGCGATAAAGGCCTGAAGCTGCTGGAGCGCGTTGGCCTGTCTGCACATGCCAACAAGTTCCCGGCGCAGCTTTCCGGCGGTCAGCAACAACGCGTGGCGATCGCCCGCGCGCTATGTATGGACCCCATTGCCATGTTATTCGATGAACCAACTTCAGCGCTCGATCCGGAAATGATCAACGAGGTACTGGACGTAATGGTCGAGCTGGCGAACGAAGGGATGACCATGATGGTGGTGACGCACGAAATGGGCTTTGCCCGTAAAGTGGCTAACCGGGTGATCTTTATGGATGAAGGTAAAATCGTCGAAGATTCGCCAAAAGAGGAGTTCTTCGCTAACCCCAGTTCCGATCGCGCAAAAGACTTCCTTGCGAAAATCCTGCACTAATCTTCCCGGCGCGCACGTCAGAGTGCGCGCTATCTCACGCTTTACTTCTTCGCTTCTCGAAACGTATCCAGCCGGGCGTTAACCTTGTCACAAAGTACCGCTTACAAGGAGCCACAATGGCACTGCCCATTATTATTGATTGCGATCCGGGTCATGATGACGCGATCGCCCTCGTTCTCGCCCTCGCCTCCCCTGAACTGGAAGTGAAAGCGATCACCTCTTCCGCCGGTAACCAGACGCCGGAGAAGACCCTGCGCAACGTGCTGCGGATGCTGACACTGCTCAAACGCCTGGATATTCCGGTGGCGGGCGGCGCGGTGAAACCTCTCATGCGCGAACTGATTATCGCCGATAACGTTCACGGCGAAAGCGGCCTCGACGGCCCGGCGCTGCCCGAGCCGTCATTCGCCCCGCAAAGCGGCACTGCCGTTGAGCTGATGGCAAAAACGCTGCGCGAGAGCGCACAACCGGTCACCATCGTCTCCACTGGCCCACAGACCAACGTGGCGCTGCTGCTGAATAGCCATCCGGAACTGCATACGAAAATCGCCCGCATTGTGATCATGGGCGGCGCGATGGCGCTGGGTAACTGGACGCCCGCTGCGGAATTTAATATTTACGTCGACCCGGAAGCGGCAGAAATTGTCTTCCAGTCAGGCATTCCGGTGGTGATGGCCGGGCTGGACGTCACTCATAAGGCACAGATTCACGCCGCCGATATCGAACGCTTTCGCGCCATCGGTAACCCGATTTCCACCATCGTCGCCGAACTGCTGGACTTCTTTATGGAGTACCACAAAGACGAAAAATGGGGATTTGTCGGCGCACCGCTGCACGACCCGTGCACCATCGCCTGGCTGCTCAAGCCCGAGATTTTCACCACCGTTGAGCGTTGGGTCGGCGTGGAAACCCAGGGGAAATACACCCAGGGGATGACGGTGGTGGATTATTATTTCCTGACGGGGAATAAGCCGAATGCGACGGTGATGGTCGATGTAGACCGCCAGGGATTTGTCGATTTGCTGGCGGAACGGCTGCAATACTACGCATAAAGCGCAAAGTAGAATCCAGGGATGAACAGCGATGTTTTGGCGTAACAATAGACCTGAAATCAGCCTGCTACAGCACGATGTAGCCCATATTACGTTTTCAGTACGTAACGGAAAAGCATTGCTTCGTCCCAGCGTTATCCACGATCCCGACTCTGACGCCGGTATTCATACGCTTTCCTGGCATGGCTCGCCGCTGATTCGTTTTTACACTGAAGCCTGGTGCCCGACCTGCGCAGAATTTGTTTATGCCGGTTTTAGCAATGATGATGAAGGCGCCGCGGAGTTTTTATCCTCACTTGCCGAGTGGAATCAGCCAGGAGTCGGGTTGAACGAAGCATTTACCGCCCTGACGCCGCTGTTTTCACTCTTTGCCGATGGCTATTACCGACTGGAGGAACGCGAACTTTATCCCACAGATGGCAACGGACATTTTTTCTGGGCGGTGGGTAACGAAAAACAACCGAATCCCGCGACCACAGGGCAGTGGATTGCTGACGTGGACTATCACTACCAGTCCGGCGAACCCTGTTTTTTACTGCCAGGCCAGCCCCCATCGCGATTTAACCCACAACGCGCCGGGTATTATCGCGATAAGCCAGAGAGCCACGCGCTGGCCTGGTATATGAATGACAGCTGGCTTTGCGTCCTGCTTGATGGTCACCATAAAGCCACCGCCGCCGCGCTGGAAGGCCGGCCCGTGAAGACCTGGGTCATCAGCCAGCCGGTGGCGATGACATGCTACGAGACGCGACAGCAATGCCTGCGATTTTATGACGGCGAGCGCCTGGAAGAAGCCCAGTTTCAGCGCCGCATCCCCCTGAAAATACAGTACGAAAAACTACCGCCATCCCTTTGGGAGGATTACTTTACTCGCCATGACGAACGTTATACCCGCGTCAACTGGCCGAACGCATTGGCTAACTGCGCAACGCATTATCCCGATCTTGCGGCCTGCGCAGATATTATTGCCGCAGGCGATTTGAGCGAAGCCGGCCTCAACAAAATCATGGCGCAAGGGATCACCGAAGAGGGATTTCCCGCCGTACTGTTACGCGCGCTGTTTTATACCCATTCTCCCTTGTTGATTGATTTTGTCCGTTTTCTGACTCGCGCACCCGGTTATGCTTGCCACTACCCGCTGGCGTTTCGTTTACTGGCCCAGAAACGCACGCCACAGGCCGATGCTTTTTTCCTCGATTTCGCCATCAATGATGACGGCGAGCGCCCGGAGTTGACGAACATTATGGATGAATACTTTCGCCAGGCGTGACATTGATAAAGATCACCACGCCAGAGGGTGGTGTTCTTTATTCTATAAACTCTCTTTCCCGATAAATTAAACGCAATGGATAATGCAACGTTAGCGATTGGTATCGATCTCGGCACCACTAATAGTTTAATCGCCGTCTGGCAAGACGGAGCCGCACAATTAATACCTAATAAATTTGGTGAATATTTAACACCATCCATAATTAGTATGGATGAAAATAAACAAATTCTGGTGGGAAAACCTGCCGCAGCCCGTAAAACATCTCATCCAGATAAAACCGCTGCCTTATTTAAACGCGCAATGGGCAGTAATACTCACTGGCATTTGGGTGAAGAGTCGTTTAATGCGCCGGAATTATCTTCGCTGGTTTTACGCTCGCTGAAAGAAGATGCGGAAGACTACCTTCAGCAGCCAATCAAGGATGTCGTGATCTCGGTTCCGGCTTATTTCAGCGATGAGCAGCGTAAGCATACACGCCTTGCCGCTGAGCTTGCGGGGTTAAACGCCGTGCGCTTGATCAATGAACCCACGGCGGCGGCAATGGCTTATGGCCTGCATACGCAGCAAAATAGCCGTTCGCTGGTTTTCGATCTGGGGGGCGGAACCTTTGATGTGACCGTTCTGGAATACGCTACGCCGATTATCGAAGTTCACGCCTCCGCTGGCGATAACTACCTCGGCGGCGAAGATTTCACGCATTTGTTGCTTGATGAAGTGCTGAAACGCTGGAACCTCGATAAATCAGCGCTGACGGATAGCGATCTGGCTGCGCTGTATGCCTGTGTTGAAGCCGCAAAATGCGCCAGCAGCTCCCCGCTGCGCATGAGCTGGCTTTATCAGGAGAGCGTTCTGGAAAGCACGTTTTATGACGATGAGCTGGAAGCCCTGTGGCTACCGTTGCTCAACCGGCTGCGCACGCCCATTGAGCAGGCGCTGCGCGACTCCCGACTCAAACCGGAGCAAATTGACAGCCTGGTGCTGGTCGGCGGCGCGTCACAGATGCCGCTGGTGCAACGCATCGCGGTGCGCTTATTCGGTAAATTGCCCTATCAAAGTTACGATCCCAGCACCATCGTGGCGCTTGGCGCCGCAACTCAGGCCGCCTGTCGCCTGCGCCATGAAGACGTTGAAGAGGTGATCCTCACGGATATCTGCCCCTACTCGCTGGGCGTGGAAGTCAACCGACAGGGAGTGCCTGGTATTTTCTCGCCCATCATTGAACGCAATACCACCGTTCCGGTGTCAAAAGTGGAAACGTACTCCACCATGCACCCTGAGCAGGACTCTATTTGCGTCAGGGTATACCAGGGCGAAAGCCATAAGGTGAAAAATAATATCCTGATTGATTCTTTTGACGTCATGCTGAAGCCGAACGGGCACATTCAGGCCATTGATATTCGTTTTAGCTACGATATTAATGGTCTGCTGGAAGTTGACGTGCTGCTGGAAGACGGCAAGAGTGAATCCAGAATCATCAGTCACAATGCCACCTCACTGACGACGCAGCAAATCGACGCCAGCCGCGAGCGGCTGCTGGCGCTGAAAATTTATCCCCGCGATATGCTGATTAACCGGACGTTTAAAGCACAGTTAGAGGAGCAGTGGTCACGCGCGTTAGGCGATGAGCGCGAAATGCTGGGGGAGATTATTACCGATTTCGACGCGGCCCTGCTGTCTAATGATATGCAGCGTGTCGATGACGTACGCCGTCGCGCCTGTGAATATCTGGGTATTGACGAGCCGAAAGCGCCGTAACGGCGCTTTCACTACCCCTGTTCAGAAAAAATGGAAGAATCGATTTAACGCGCAGACAATCAACGCGATCAAACCGACAATCTTCATGATTTTCATCACCCCGCCAGATTCCGCCTGACGGGGTGCTTCGGTTTTCGCTTCAGAAGACAATTTTGTCTCTTCTTTCTCAGCCGCCAGCCTGAGCTCTTCCGCCAGCTCCTTTTTGTCACGAATATCGCCTGGCTTCATGGCGATTTTAGATGACAATGCCTGCGTTATCAGCGCCTCCAGCGGACAGGATTGCCCCTCCTCCAGCCGGATCAGCAGGCGAAAAAAGGGCTTTTCTTTGGGAAACGCTTCCAGCACCACCTGCTCCGCCGTCCGGTACAGATCCAACAGCGGCGTTTCGGGTTCCCCCTGGGTACTCAGCCGTGAATTTGCCCACGCCATCGCTTTTCGCTTATAAAACAGGGAGTCAACAAATGAACGCCCCAGCGGTGATAACCTACCGCTGTGCAAAATGTCGGCCCACAGTAAACGCGTGCGCGCGCTTTCACCGGGGACATATTCGGCATCCGCCATACAGCGCGCTTCGACCGCCATCACCGCCAGCGGGAAGAAATCAGGCCGATGCTGGCGGCACCAGCCCAGCAACAGGTCGTCCGCCTGCGTGGAGGGATAACGCTGCCAGAAATCGCAAAGGTCGGCCAACAGGCTTTCCCCTTCACCGCAGAGCAAACGCTGTTTGCACAGGTAATAGTGCGCATCTTCGTTATCCGGCTCCGCGGCCTGCCAGCGACGAGCAATATCGACCAGTTCCGCCATGCCCCACTGCTCGGCGCTAAACCAGTGTAATAGTTTACGATGCAGCTGTTTATCATCGGGAATTATCCAGGCGCCCTGAACCTGTAGAGCGTCGGCAAAATGTTCGGGATAAAAGCGCCAGATATGCTCAAGCTTAAAAAAGTAGGCGTCAGTTTGGTCTTGAACAACAAGAGGCAATTTGGCCAGACTTAGCAGATCAAACGCATCGCCCCGCTTTACGGTCTCCAGAAATGCTTCCAGCTCTTCTCCATCAGCATCATCTTCTGCTTCCTGCGGCTGCCAGTTCAGACGCTGCGCCAACAATGCCAGGCAAGACAGCGAGATCGTTTCCGTTTTCATGGCGATGTCGCACAACTGCCAGCGCAGCTTATCTATCTCATCCATTGAACACTGGTTCAATTGCTGAATAAATTTCTGCCATGCCGAGGGCTGAAAGCGATCGCGCTCTGATGCCAGCAATTCCCTGAACGCCACCAGTATTTCATGTTCGTCGCCCACCTCTTCCATTTTTGCGTCCTCCGCAGGCGAGGCGGCCCAGTGCTGCGCTTCTTCATAGGCCTGGCGCAATCGCTTAAAACCCTGCGGATCGCTCTCAGGGTGGAATGAGGGCAACAGGGCAAGATAAGCCTGACGGATACATTCCAGATCGGTGGTAGGTTCAATGCCCAGGATTTCCCAACAGATATTCATAAATCGCTCACTCCTTTAAGCGTTTCCGGGCATGTCGGTTGTTCGTTGAGCGGACGCCACGGTAGCTGCGCATAATAACTCTCTGTCGTAGAGGCCAGTTCATTAAACATCCGCGCGCCTGAAGCGTCGTACTTTAGGTGAGCGAAATATGCCTGTATGGTGTCCCCTTTAGCCTGCCAGTACAGCCGACCCAACGAATAGGCGGCAAAATATTGCGTCCAACCGTCGTAAAAATAGTACGCCCGCGCATAGATACGCGATTGCAGCCACAGGCTTTCCTCTTCCGTCAGCCATTGATTCAACACCCCCATCCGGCATAAAAACCCCATACGCACATAGTCCCAGGCTTTAATGCCTCCGCGCCCGCAGCATAGTGCGGTTTCGGCAACAAATCGCGCATAAATCTGGCCCTGCTCGCCAAACTGCGCGGTAAATTCGCGCCATTGACGAGGAGATAGCGTAAACCAGCGGATATAAAAGGGAGCCAAATCTGCCGCATGACCATCGTCCGTCATCCGATAGATGGTTTGAATAAGATCTTCACGGTTATCAATCCCCCATGAATCGGAGAGATCGACAGCAGGAATTCCGGTATACATTGCTGGAGAGGTATGCGAAGGCTCATTGCCGATATATAGCACCTCCATCGGCGTGGAGAGCGCAAAAAGTAAATATTGTTCTTCCTTGTCCATATTCGATATCCCTAATGCATAAACTGGCGTAATACATGGCCGACAACGCCAATAAATAAAATGATTTTAATCACCTGCCAGAGGCCAAAGCCGCCGCCAGATTCCTCCGTACTCGGCGAAGTCACCGTCGTCACCGGTTCTTCATCTGCGACTACAGCTTCACACGGTGTGGCGACAGCCGCAGCCCGCCCCAGCAACCCGCGAATAACCAGCGCTTCCAACGGGCAGATATCCGGCGCATCAAGCTTCGTTACCAGACTCTGTAACAATGCCGCTGACGGCTCCTCGGCGCACGCCAGGCTATCCGCCACCTGATACAACAGCCAGTATGGATGCTGGCTATGCGCCTCACTCACCGCTGGCGCGCCATAATTCAAACGCCGCGCAATAAAACTTTCGCTTAGCGGCGATAATGCGCCGCTGTGCAGCGCCTCGGCCCACAGCAAGCAGGAACGAGCGCTTGAGCCGGGAATATACAGCAGCTGTTCAGCGTTAATATCCACCTGCTCACGCCCCTCAACCGCCATCACCAGCAGCGGGAAAAAGTCCGGTCGATGCTGACGGCACCAGCGCAGCAACAGATCGTCAAGCTGGGTAGAAGGATGCGCCCACCACTGCGCGTAAAGTTCTGGCAGCAGGCTATCGCCTTCACCGCAAAATACGCGCTGGGCTAAGTAGTAATAACCCGGCGTTGCGTTATCGGGTTCGGCTTCCTGCCATGCCAGTGCGACAGGCAGCAGCTCCGCAATACCCCAGTGCAAGGTGCTGAACCAGCGTAACAGACGTCGTTGAAAGCGTAGATTGTCCGGGATAATCCACGGGCCGTGCTGGGCCATAAGTTGGGCGAAATAGAGAGGATGCTCGAAAAAGGTGTTGTCCAGGGCATCATAAAAAGCAATGGTCTGGTTTTGTACCGCCACTGGCAAATGCAGCAATAGCGAATAATCAAACAGGTCGCCACGGCGGATTTCAAACAAAAGATCCTCCACCTCCTCGGCATCGACATCTCGATTATCACTCCCCTGTTCCCAGGCCAGGCGATCTGACAGCAGTTTCAGACACGAGTACGAAATAGGAAAGGTCTTCATCGCGATAGCGCACAGCCACCAGCGCGATTTTTCGACCTGTGAAATCGATAATTTATTGATCTGTTGGATAAACTCCTGCCATGCCTGCGGCTGAAAGCGCCGTTCGCCATCCGCCAGCAAATCACCGAATATCTCCCTGAGATAATTCACCCACGGGGTATCGGGATCCTCATCAACCACCGTAATGGCGGGCGATGTTGTCCCCTGCAATGCATTCTCATAGGCTTCTCGCAATTGCTTAAAACCCTGCGGATCGGTTTCCGGATGAAATGACGGCAGCAGCGCCAGATAAGCCTGACGAATGGCGTCGGTATCCGTGGTGGCCTCAATGCCAAGGACTTGCCAACAGGTTTTCATAGATCGCTCACCTCCTGAAGCGTGTCCGGGCATTCAGGGTAATGGGGCAGGTAGCGCCACGGCAGCGTGGCGTAAAAACTGTCCTTCCCGGCGATCAGTTTATTCATCATACGTCGCCCCGCGTCATCAAACTCCTTACGGGCGAATGTCTCGCGTAGCAGCGGTAGGTTATCGCCATTCCGTAACTGCCAGTACAAACGCCCGGTGTAATAAGCGCTGAAGTACGGCAACCAGCCGGAATAATAGCTGAGCGCGCGAAGCTGTATCCGCGACTGCAGCCACAGGCTCTCCTCTTCCGTCAGCCATTCATTGAGCACGCCCATGCGGCAGAGAAATCCCATCCGCACATAATCCCAACTGCGAATACCACCTTCGCCGCAACACACGGCGGTATCAGCGACGAATCGGGCATAAATGCGATCTCCCTCGTCCAGCGCGTCGGTATACTCCTGCCACTCCTGCGGCGCATACCTAAACCAGCGGCGATATAGCCATTCCAGTTGTGTGGCATGACCGTCATCCGTCCTGCGGGAAATGGTCTGAAGCAGTTCATCGCGATTTTCAATACCCCACGACGATTCAAGATCGAAACGTTTTACACCTAAATACATTTTCGGTGACGAATGTGAAGGTAAACAGTCCTCGTTCAATACTTCCATCGGCGAGGAAAGTGCAAAGAGTAAATATTGTGATTCTTTATCCATAATAAATCGCCAAAATATATTCACACCACAAATAAAAACGCAATTGAAAACTAAAATAGAGTACAACAAAGCCAAATCGCAATATATTATTAATCTAAAAAACAATGGCGGGATAAATTAAAAAATGAATCATTCCATAACCAGTCATCCCTGCGACAACGTATCTTTAGCACAATTAACCGAACTGGCGCAGTCAGGAAATAGTGAAGCTCAATATATATTAGGCCGTTTATATAATGACGAACGTATAGATGGCAGCGAAGAGGATAAGCTCTCTTTTTATTGGTTGCAGCAGGCAGCTGAACAAGGACACTGCGAGGCACAATATTGGCTCGGCTTACGATACAAAGACACGCCTACCGACATGAAAGATAATACGCTGGCTTTATTCTGGTCAGAAAAAGCCGCACAGCAAGGACACCGCCACGCTTTCAACACATTAGGCTGGGTTCAGGAAGGAGAAACCGGGATGGCGCCAGATTATGCCCAGGCCGTTGCCTGGTATCGCAAAGGAGCAGAACAGAGCCACAACCTTGCGCAATATAATCTCGGGAGAATGTATCATTCAGGAACTGGCGTAGAGCAAAATGATACACAGGCACTCTACTGGTTTAAACAGGCAGCATTACAAGGCCATTGCGCCAGCCAGGAAAGACTGGCGTATATGTATGGCAATGGGAAAGGATGTCGGAAAAATTTATCCCTTGCCGCCCTTTGGTACAAGAAGAGCGCGCTACAAGAGAGCAGCTACTCGCAATATCAGATGGGCTATTGTTATTACATCGGAAAAGGTATCAAACAAGATTACCAGCAGGCAATATACTGGTTTCGAAAAGCGGCAGACCAGGGTGACGATGATGCCTATAACAGTATCGGCTGGATGTACAAATGCGGTCATGGCGTCGAGCAAAATTATTCGCTAGCACTGGAATGGTTCCACAAATCAGCAGAATGTAACAATTCATCGGGCTGGTACAACCTCGGATGCATGTACAGAGATGGACACGGTACCGCACAAGACCTACAACAAGCGCTCTACTGGTTCAAAAAAGCACAGCCCACGGGCAAATGGAACGTCGATGAAGAGATCCGCAAACTGGAAGCCCAACTGCACGCTTAACATGGCGGACGGCAACCGTCCGCTCACGATAATGAACCTTACGGCTCAAACGGCCTGCGCTGGAACTGATCGTGGCCACACTTCGGGCAGAGCGGCAACACATCCGGCGTGTAAACCGCCAGATGATAGTGGCATTTCTCGCACACCAGATTCCCCAATCCCACCACTTCGCCACTGTGATACACGCCGTGGTGATTCAAATCCTGGAAGACTTCACGCCATTCCAGCTGGGTTTTGTCGGTAATGTCCGCCAATTCCTGCCAGAGACTCTCTTTAATCACCCGTAAGAAGACGCTATCGTCCTGGCTCTCTTCGTAGCTCATGGCGAACTCTTCCAGATCGCGTCTGACAGCGCGCGTCAGTTCGTCCACCTCGGTCCGCGTTAACTCCCCTGTTTGCATCACGCGCTGGCGCGCCTGCTCCACCAGCGCATCAATGTCGCGCTCGCCATTGCGTAAACGCTCGCTTAATGAGGCCACCAGTTCACGGTAATATTGAGCAACCTTGTTCATCACTTCACCTCTTGGATCGTTAACTGCCTATAATAATAGACGTTATTTGCGTTACGCTTTGCAAGGCTGCCCACAGAGTCTGTAAATTCTTGTCAGGCCGACTCGCGTATCCAGCGCGTCAGCGAGGTACGATCGACATTTAACCGTTTCGCCACTAACGATTTATTATCCCTTTCCGCCTCTAATAATTTTCTCAAAATACGCAGGCGAATCGTTTTATAATCGCCAGCCAGCATCTGGCAGTCGTGGCAGGTAGTTGGCTCGCGTCGGCTCCCCTCTTCCAGATCGTCCAGCAAGAGGCGACCCTCATCCAGCGTTGCCGGGGAGTGATCAATAGAGAGTACCAGCCGTTCGATAATATTGCTTAACTGCCTGACGTTTCCGGGCCAGGCGAAGCGCTGAAGCTCTTGCCACAGCGCCGGGGTTAACGTTAGTGCCGGGCGTTTATAATGCTGGCTGAAACTAGTAAGCAGCGACAGGCCGATGGCTTTGATATCCTCCGGACGTTTGCGTAGCGGGATGGTGGTCACTTTTAATACGTTAAGCCGATAGTAAAGATCTTCGCGAAATGTCCCGTCCGCAATGAGCTTCGTTAACGTCTGATTGGTCGCCGCAATCACGCGAATATCAACAGGTATCATCTGGTCTGAGCCCAGCCGCATAATCTGCCGCTCCTGCAATACCCGTAATAAGCGCGTCTGTAGCGGTTTATCCAGCTCGCTAATCTCATCCAGAAAAATGGTACCGTGGTGCGCTAATTCAAACAGGCCTATTTTGCCTTTCGGCGACGCGCCGGTAAATGCGCCGGCGACATAGCCAAAGAGTTCGCTCTCCAGAATCTGAGGGGCCATCGCGCCGCAGTTAATGGCGACAAACGGGCCGTTGACGCGTTGGCTGGCATTATGAATACTTTGCGCCAGCACCTCTTTTCCCGTCCCGCTTTCGCCATTAATTAAGATAGTCGCGTCCGTACCGGCATAATTTTTAATGATCGCCAGACGACGCAGCATTTCCGGGTTTTCGGTAAGCAGATCGTCGAAATGATAGCGGGCGCTCAAGCCGCGGCGAGACAGTTCCTGGCGGCGAACATGATGTTCCGCCCCCTGTAAACTGGAGACGGTTTGCATCGTCAACACTACCCGGCTTAACTGTCTGGCCGCAAATACCGGATACAGATTAACTACCATCGCGCCTTGCGGCGTATCGACGACTTTCGCGCTGACGGTTTTTCCCTCACGTAATGTATGCCGCTCCTGGTGCAATACCTGTTTCAGGAAAGATGCGTCATAAATCTCACCGGAGGCGTTAATTTTAAAAAGTTGGCTCGCATATTTATTGTAATGCAGTAACGCGCCGGTATCATCAAGCGTGATAACAGCTTTATCAAACTGATCGAGAATCAGCTGCAGATGATGACGCTCGAGTAATTGGCTGCGAAAAGCCAGATATAATGAGCGGGCTTCTTCCAGAGCTTCGGTTATTGAGGCGGGGCTGGAATCAAGTAAACGGAATTGCGAGCCCAGCGGTGAAAAATAATCCTGACAAACGGTATCGCCAACAATGCAATCTAATGGCGTGGACGCTAATTGCCGCTTCAGGCAAGAAATCGTTTCTTTATCATTTCCCTGTAAGGTAAAAATTTTATAGTTAATATTTAACTGTTCCGCTACGCGCGCGCATCCTTTGATCACACTGGAAAAGCCGACAATACCGACAGTGCCTTTTTGTCCTTTAAAAGGGATAAGCGCATCAAGAATGTCGTAGCCGGACATTTTAATTTCGACTACCGGTAATTTACTGTGCTTTTTTAATATTTCCGCACATCCGCCACGACTAATCAGTACCTGGTGCCCACGGGACTCTAATAAAGGTAGCTCATCCAGGATACGATTAAGCGTCGTTTGATGAATAGTGACGGCGTAATCCAACTGCGCGACCAGCGCCTCGGCAGCCTTTGCCAGTTGAGGGTAAGGAGAGACAAAACAGAGAGGAGATGCGGCTATATCTTTCGTCTTATTCATCACTCACCATCCTGTTGGTTTATGAACGGGCGAGACCGCCCGTCGTGATTTATTTTCCGCCGAAACGCTAACCGCCTGCGGCGGCTGGGTTCAGTTTACGATCGTAGCGTTTTTTTATCCATACGGTCAGGAAGGGGGCGCACAGAGCGGTAATAATCGTCGAGGCCGCCACCTGCGCCGCCGCCGTCGACGCCAGGTCGGTAAAATGCGGATCGAGCAGCGCGATTGCCGCTGGCGTCGCGACGGCGTTGCCAGAGGTGGTGGAGACCGCCGCGCCTGCCACGCCGCTGCCTCCCGTCAGACGATCGGCGAAAATATTAAAAAATCCGCCAATCGCCACCGTCATGAGTCCCAGTAAAATGCCTGAAGAACCTGCCGTGATAAGTCTTGCGAAATCAATACCGTATCCTAACCCAAAGGCAAAAAAGGGAATCGTTACCACGCTGCCCTGTTTAAGAAACTTGCGCATGTCCTCATCCAGATTACCCAAAATCATGCCAATGATAATGGGAATAATAACCGCCACCAGATTCATAAAGGGTATCGACACCATGCCTGCCGATCCTAACGCCAGCATGGTGAAAAAGGGACCATCGTTCAACGATATTACCGCAATCGCGCCGCCGTCGGTTTCATCGCCGTACTCCCCCACCAACGCGGCATATAACCCACTGTTCGAGTTGGTCATCGCCGAAATAATCGCTAAAGCCGACAGACCTAATAACCCATCCGGGCCGCAAAATTTTCCGACCAGAATGCCAATAATCACGCCGCTGGCAAATTTCGCAAAGGTGATCGCAGCGCCTTTTTTCAGCGCTTTCGGCGCGGCTTTAAACTGGATATCCGCGCCCATACAGACTAAAAACATGCCTAAAATCGCCATTGCGCCATGCGAAATAGAAGTGACAAAACCGCCTATTTCCAGCGCCTCCGGCGCAAAAGTTTTAAACAATGCGCCGATGATTAGCGGTACAACCATCATACCACCAGGAAAACGTTCCAGTGTTTTTTTAATTTTCATAGCTTATTCCCAGGAGATAACCGGACAGCTTGTGCTGCCCGATTTGGTATCAGAACGTCGGCGCGATCTTATAAATAGAGAATTCGTTATGACCTAAATCTTCTGATTTAGTCGTTTTCCCATTCGCGACGCGTAAAATTTCCTGATAAATTTCCTCGCCCATTTGCGTAATAGAAGCCTCGCCAGACATAATGGCGGACACATCAATATCAATATTGTCCTGCATCATTTCCCACGTTGCTTTATTACCCGTAATTTTTATTACCGGCGCTATTGGGTTACCGGCAGGCGTTCCGCGACCGGTAGTAAAAATAACGATCTGCGCTCCCCCCGCCACCATGCCGGAAATAGATTCAATATCCTGCCCCGGGGTATCCATAATCCACAGGCCCGGATGCGTTGGGCTATCGGCATATTCCAGTACGCCCTGTAACGGCGCATGACCCGCTTTATGCATACAGCCTAACGATTTTTCTTCAATGGTAGTCAACCCGCCTTTAATATTGCCCGGCGTCGGCTGTCCCCCGCGAATATCCTCGCCCAGCGCTTTTGCTCGCGCCTCGCAGCCGACCACTAAATCAATAAGCTGTTGACCAACCTCCGGCGTCACCGCGCGTTTCGCCATCACATGCTCGGCGCCAATAAATTCCGTCGTTTCAGAAAGAATTGAGCTTCCGCCGCAGCGTATCAGCTTATCCGAGGCGACCCCGCAGGAAGGGTTAGACGCCAGCCCCGATGTCGTATCTGACCCGCCGCACTCCATCGCCAGCAGCAGCTCGCTAACCGGTGCTTGCTGCGGTTTTTGCATGGAGAGTTGTTGCGCATAATCGCGGGCCAGCGAAATCCCCCGAGCCTGACATTTAAGCGTGCCGCCCTCTTCCTGAATGGTAATGCAGGAGGTCGGTTTGCCAAATGCGGTAATCTCTTCTGCGATGCGCAGCGGCTCCGCGCCTTCACAGCCTAAGCCCACAACCACAATAGCGCCGACGTTGGGATTATTCGCCACATTAATCAATGTCTTTTCCGTCAGACGCGCATCTCCTGCCACCTGGCAGCAGCCAAAATCGTTATTCACCCATGTCGCGCCTTTTACCTGCCGGGCAATATCCTGGGCGACTTTATTCGCACAAACGCTGGTAGGTAAAATCAGTACATAATTACGGATGCCAAAACGGCCGTCAGGGCGGCGGAAACCCAAAAAAGTCTCATTGCTCATAATCATTTTCCCTTGTTTTATATTATTTCCAGTCACCACGTCCGCGTTCACTTTCCACATTGTGGACGTGCACATAGTCGCCACTTTTTATTTCCTGAGTGGCGCGGCCAATGGATTCGCCATATTTATAAACTTCGCCATGAAAAGGCACATCGCAGATGGCGAATTTGTGGCCAAATGGCACATCCTGATGTAACACAACGCTTATCTCGCGTTCGCCAATGAACATTGTGGCGGTTTCGCCAGCCTTGAGCGCCGTAATAGCCGTCGCGACGCAATCCTGAGGGTGAATCACCACTGCATTTTTTTTCACGATTAACTCCTTTGCTTTAGTCCTGTCTTCCCTAATCAAAAGGCGTGCCATTTTTTAACTACATGGTTTATATGACTTTATTTTTATGGGCCGATCTGGCGGTGACAGGAACTGCGGTAATTTGCCTCAGTCGTGTCGCATTTTGCGTCACCTCCTCACGGACGCCTGGCGCGACAAATGTTCTACCCCCTGTTTTGACGTGCGTGTTTGGGCTATGCTATGCGGATCTAAACACCACCTCTAAAGCTACATTTGTAGCTGTATCGAAAACAGGACTACTGGCTGCCATGCAAGAGCAATACCGCCCGGAAGAGATAGAATCCAAAGTACAGCTTCACTGGGATGAGAAGCGCACATTTGAAGTGACCGAAGACGAGAGCAAAGAGAAGTATTACTGCCTGTCGATGCTTCCCTATCCTTCTGGCCGACTACACATGGGCCACGTACGTAACTACACCATCGGCGACGTGGTTGCCCGCTACCAGCGTATGCTGGGCAAAAACGTGCTGCAGCCAATCGGCTGGGACGCCTTCGGCCTGCCGGCGGAAGGCGCGGCGGTGAAGAACAACACCGCGCCGGCGCCGTGGACGTACGACAACATCGCGTATATGAAAAACCAGCTAAAAACGCTGGGTTTTGGCTATGACTGGAGCCGTGAAATCGCGACCTGCACCCCGGAATACTACCGTTGGGAACAGAAGTTCTTCACCGAGCTGTATAAAAAAGGCCTGGTGTACAAGAAGACTTCTGCCGTTAACTGGTGCCCGAACGATCAGACCGTTCTCGCCAACGAACAGGTGATCGACGGCTGCTGCTGGCGCTGCGACACCAAAGTTGAGCGTAAAGAGATCCCACAGTGGTTTATCAAAATCACCGCTTACGCAGACGAGCTGTTGCGCGATCTGGATAAGCTGGACCACTGGCCTGATACCGTAAAAACGATGCAGCGCAACTGGATTGGCCGCTCTGAAGGCGTGGAAATCACCTTCGATGTGAAGGGTTACGATAACACCCTGACCGTCTATACCACCCGTCCAGATACCTTTATGGGCGCCACTTACCTGGCGGTGGCCGCCGGTCATCCGCTGGCGCAAAAAGCGGCGGCGAACAACGCCGAACTGGCGGCGTTCATCGACGAATGCCGTAACACCAAAGTGGCCGAAGCCGAAATGGCGACCATGGAGAAAAAAGGCGTCGACACCGGCTATAAAGCGATTCATCCGTTAACTGGCGAAGAGATCCCGGTCTGGGCGGCAAACTTTGTCCTGATGGAGTACGGCACTGGCGCGGTGATGGCCGTTCCGGGTCACGATCAGCGCGACTACGAATTTGCCTCCAAATACGGTTTGACCATCAAGCCGGTGATTCTGGCCGCCGACGGTTCCGAGCCGGATCTTTCCGAACAGGCGCTGACCGAAAAAGGCGTGCTGTTTAACTCCGGCGAGTTCGACGGCCTGGCCTTTGAAGCGGCGTTTAACGCCATTGCCGATAAACTGGCGGAAAAAGGCGTCGGCGAACGTAAAGTGAACTATCGTCTGCGTGACTGGGGCGTTTCCCGTCAGCGTTACTGGGGCGCGCCGATCCCGATGGTCACCCTGGAAGACGGCACCGTGCTGCCGACGCCGGAAGATCAACTGCCGGTTATTCTGCCGGAAGATGTCGTCATGGACGGCATCACCAGCCCGATTAAAGCCGATCCTGAGTGGGCGAAAACCACCGTTAACGGTATGCCGGCGCTGCGTGAAACCGACACCTTCGACACCTTTATGGAATCGTCATGGTACTACGCGCGTTACACCTGCCCGCAGTATCAGGAAGGAATGCTGGATTCGAAAGCGGCAAACTACTGGCTGCCGGTCGACATCTACATCGGCGGTATTGAACATGCCATCATGCACCTGCTCTACTTCCGCTTCTTCCATAAGCTGATGCGCGATGCGGGCATGGTCACCTCTGACGAGCCGGCTAAACAGTTGCTGTGCCAGGGCATGGTACTGGCGGATGCGTTCTATTATGTCGGCGAGAACGGCGAACGTAACTGGGTTTCGCCAGTTGACGCTATCGTCGAGCGCGATGAAAAAGGCCGCATTGTCAAAGCAAAAGACGCAGCGGGTCATGAGCTGGTCTACACTGGCATGAGTAAAATGTCCAAGTCGAAAAATAACGGTATCGACCCGCAGGTAATGGTTGAACGTTATGGCGCGGACACGGTACGCCTGTTTATGATGTTCGCTTCTCCGGCGGATATGACTCTGGAATGGCAGGAGTCCGGCGTAGAAGGCGCAAACCGCTTTATTAAACGCGTCTGGAAGCTGGTTTACGAACACACCGCTAAAGGTCCTGTCGCGGCGCTGAACGTCGATGCGCTGAGCGAAGATCAAAAAGCGCTGCGTCGCGATGTGCATAAAACCATTGCCAAAGTGACCGATGATATCGGCCGCCGTCAGACGTTCAACACCGCCATTGCGGCGATCATGGAGTTGATGAACAAACTGGCGAAAGCCCCGCAGGAAGGCGAACAAGACCGCGCACTGCTTCAGGAAGCGCTGCAGGCCGTCGTGCGTATGCTTAACCCGTTCACGCCGCACGTCTGCTTTACCTTGTGGCAGGAGCTGGGCGGCGAAGGTGATATCGACAACGCGCCGTGGCCGGTAGCCGACGAGCAGGCAATGGTGGAAAACACCACGCTGGTTGTCGTGCAGGTTAACGGTAAAGTTCGCGGGAAAATCACCGTACCGGTGGATGCTACCGAAGAACAGGTGCGTGAACGTGCAGGCCAGGAACATCTGGTGGCAAAATATCTTGATGGCGTTACCGTGCGTAAAGTGATTTACGTTCCGGGTAAACTCCTCAATCTGGTTGTTGGCTAAGCGCGGGAGGAAGCGTGCGATATCTGGTAACACTGTTGTTATCTCTGGCGGTGCTGGTCACCGCCGGATGCGGCTGGCATCTGCGTAGCACTACGCAGGTTCCGGCTTCAATGAAAACGATGATCCTCGATTCCGGCGATCCGAACGGTCCGCTAAGTCGTGCGGTACGTAATCAGTTACGGCTGAATAACGTAAACCTGCTTGATAAAGACACAACGCGCAAAGACGTTCCGTCTCTGCGGCTTGGAACGGTGACTATTTTGCAGGATACGGCGTCAGTGTTCCAGGACGGCCAGACGGCGGAATATCAGATGGTGATGACCGTCAATGCCTCGGTATTGATTCCGGGCCATGACATCTATCCTATCAGCACGAAAGTGTACCGTTCGTTCTTCGATAACCCGCAGATGGCGTTGGCGAAGGATAACGAGCAGGCCATGATCGTTCAGGAGATGTACGACAAAGCCGCTGAACAGCTGATTCGTAAGCTGACCAGCGTCCGCGCGGCGGATATTCAGGCGACGAAAGAGGAGGCTACCGCCGACAATGAGACGGCGGCGCCCGCCTCTACGCCAGCACGCGTCTCCACTACGCTGAGTAACTAATGATCAGGTTGTATCCTGAACAACTCCGCGCGCAGCTCAATGAAGGGCTGCGTGCGGCATATCTGCTATTGGGCAACGATCCGCTGCTGCTGCAGGAAAGTCAGGACGCTATTCGTCTGGCGGCTGCGTCGCAAGGCTTCGAAGAGCACCACGCTTTTACTCTCGATCCCAGTACCGACTGGGGATCGCTTTTCTCACTCTGCCAGGCGATGAGTCTGTTCGCCAGCCGTCAAACGCTGGTGCTGCAACTGCCGGAAAACGGGCCTAACGCGGCAATGAATGAGCAACTCGCCACCCTGAGCGAGCTGCTGCATGACGACCTGTTATTAATAGTACGCGGAAACAAGCTCACCAAAGCGCAGGAAAACGCCGCCTGGTATACCGCGCTGGCAGACCGTAGCGTTCAGGTCAGTTGTCAGACGCCGGAGCAGGCGCAGCTTCCCCGCTGGGTGGCCGCCAGAGCGAAAGCACAGAATTTGCAACTGGATGACGCCGCGAACCAACTGCTGTGCTATTGCTATGAGGGCAATCTGTTGGCGCTGGCGCAGGCGCTGGAACGACTGTCGCTGCTTTGGCCTGACGGTAAGTTAACGCTTCCTCGCGTGGAGCAGGCCGTCAATGACGCCGCCCACTTTACCCCTTTCCACTGGGTGGATGCGTTACTGATGGGGAAAAGCAAACGCGCGCTGCACATTCTGCAACAGCTACGCCTTGAAGGCAGCGAACCGGTTATTCTGCTGCGCACCCTCCAGCGAGAGCTGCTGCTACTGGTAAATCTCAAACGTCAGTCCGCGCATACGCCGTTACGCGCGCTGTTTGATAAACACCGGGTCTGGCAAAACCGTCGCCCCATGATCGGCGACGCGTTGCAGCGTCTCCATCCTGCGCAGCTTCGCCAGGCCGTGCAGTTACTGACGCGTACAGAAATTACGCTCAAACAGGATTATGGTCAGTCGGTATGGGCAGATCTTGAAGGGCTGTCGCTCCTGCTCTGCCATAAGGCGCTGGCAGACGTATTTATTGATGGGTGATATGAAATCGTTACAGGCTTTATTCGGCGGCACCTTTGATCCGGTGCATTATGGACATCTTAAACCTGTTGAAACGCTGGCGAATCTGATCGGCTTATCGCGGGTGATTATTATGCCTAACAATGTGCCGCCGCATCGCCCCCAGCCGGAAGCCTCCAGCGCGCAGCGTAAATATATGCTGGAGCTGGCTATCGCCGATAAGCCGCTTTTTACGCTGGATGAACGCGAGCTACAGCGAAACGCGCCCTCTTACACTGCGCAAACGCTGAAAGCATGGCGCGAAGAACAGGGCCCCGAAGCGCCGCTGGCGTTTATTATCGGCCAGGACTCGCTGCTTAACTTCCCCACCTGGCATGATTACGACACCATCCTTGATAACACTCACCTGATCGTTTGTCGTCGTCCCGGCTACCCCCTTGAAATGACGCAGGCGCAACACCAGCAGTGGCTGGAACAGCATCTGACCCATACGCCGGACGATCTGCACCAGTTGCCAGCCGGTAAAATTTACCTGGCGGAAACGCCCTGGCTTAATATCTCCGCAACCCTCATCCGCGAACGGCTGGAAAAAGGCGAATCCTGCGACGATCTGTTGCCGGAAAACGTGCTGAACTACATCAATCAGCAGGGGCTATACCGGTAAGCACATTGCGCAGCGCCGCCAGCAGACGCTCGTTTTGCGCAGCGCTGCGTATCGCCACACGATAATAGCGGCTGTCCAGCCCCGGGTAGTTAGCGCAGCTACGGATTAAAATCCGCTGCGTCAGCAACCGTCGCTGCAGATCAATATCCTCTCGCTCACAGCGTAACAACAGATAGTTTGCCCGCCCGGGATAAACCGTCAGCAGGGGGAGCTGACAAAGCGCCTGATAAAACCGGGCGCCCTCCTCCCGTAACCAATGCCAGGTCGCCTGTTGCCAGGCGCTATCCTGTAACGCTACCTCACCGGCAAGCGCCGCCAGCGCGTTAACCGACCACGGCATTTGTTGGCGACGCATCCGCGCCATCGCCGCGTCATCGCTATTGACGAGATATCCCAACCGCAGGCCGGGAATGGCATAAAATTTGGTCAGCGAACGCAGCACCCAGATATGCGGATTATCTTTAAGAGCAGGAATAAAGCCCGTCTCATGCGGAATAAAATCGATAAACGCTTCATCCAGGATCAGGTTAATGTTCAGCGATTTGCAGCGATCGGCAATGGCCTGTAATAACGGCCGCTCCGGCAGCAGGCCGGTAGGATTATTAGGCGTACACAGAAACAGGCAGTCCAGATCGGGCGTCAACGCCTCAAGAATGGCATCGGTAAGCTGCCAGCCATCCGCTTCGCGTAGAGACCAGCGACGAATTTCACAGCCACTTTGCGCCAGCGCCCGGCCATACTCCGCGAAACCTGGCGTGACAATCATTGCACGACGCGGTTTAAGACCGCTCGCCACGGTAAAGATTGACTCCGTCTCGCCATTTCCCGCCAGTATCCACGATGCCGGCACCTGATGATGACGCGCCAGCGCCTGGTGCAAATGAAAATAATCGGCGTCCGGGTAGCGCTCAATGCAGTCCAGATTGTCGATAAGCGCGCGTTTCACGCTGACAGGCATACCCAGCGGATTAATGTTTGCGCTAAAATCCAGTAACTGGTCAGGCGAGATGCCCAACACCGTCGCGGCTTCCCGAATATTACCGCCATGCGCGCTGTTGAATAACGCCATTATGCCTCCAGCCAAAAAACGCTATTTTAGTGAAAAAAACGTTGCGCAATCAGGGGCATTATCATGTTTTGCGCATTTAACCTCATGAGGAATACCATGCGATTGTGGCTGGTGCGTCATGGCGAAACCGAGGCCAATGTCGCCGGGTTGTATAGCGGACATGCTCCCACGCCGTTAACGGAAAAAGGGATTGGCCAGGCGAAAACGCTACATACTTTATTGCGCCACGCGCCATTTGACCGGGTGTTATGCAGCGAGCTGGAGCGCGCGCGCCATACCGCCCGGCTCGTACTGGAGGGCCGGGATGTGCCGCAACACATCTTACCTGAGCTTAATGAGATGTACTTTGGCGACTGGGAAATGCGCCATCACCGCGACCTCACCCATGAAGATGCCGAAAGCTATGCCGCCTGGTGTACGGACTGGCAGAATGCGGTTCCGACCAATGGCGAGGGTTTTCAGGCTTTTACCCGGCGCGTAGAGCGCTTTATCTCGCGACTCGACGCGTTTAGCGATTGCCAGAACCTGCTGATCGTCAGCCATCAGGGCGTACTCAGCCTGTTGATTGCCCGTCTGCTCACAATGCCCGCCGCCTCGCTATGGCATTTCCGGGTAGAACAGGGATGCTGGAGCGCAATCGACATATGCGAAGGGTTCGCCACCCTGAAAGTATTAAATAGTCGTGCCGTCTGGCGGCCTGAGTGATGAATTTTCCGTTTTTTCTCGCCGCAGCGGTTTCGCCCATTGACAGCCCCCGACAGGCTGTTATTCTCCGCAGCCAGGCTTTTTTCACCTTGCAGAGCTTTGCAGAAATTGTTTTACAAAAATGGCGATGCTTTCTGTGACGTGGGATGGGATGATAATCTGGTTTTAAACGCCGATCCGGCGACATAAGTCCCGGTATCGCCGCTGATTCAGGTATACTACACGGCGTCCCGCCGGAAGGTTAGCGTTAACTCGCAACGCCTTACCGGTCCAGCCTGTTGGCCTTTTTTCTATCGTTATAACGCAATTATTCACCCAGGGGGAAAACTTGCAGGGTAAAGCACTCCAGGATTTTGTTATCGACAAAATTGATGACCTGAAAGGTCAGGACATCATCGCCTTAGATGTTCAGGGTAAATCCAGTATCACCGACTGTATGATTATTTGTACCGGCACCTCCAGCCGTCACGTTATGTCTATTGCCGACCACGTGGTGCAGTCGTCGCGCGCGGCCGGTATGCTGCCATTGGGCGTCGAAGGCGAAAATGCGGCTGACTGGATTGTCGTCGATCTGGGCGATGTGATTGTGCATGTCATGCAGGAAGAAAGTCGCCGCCTGTATGAACTGGAAAAACTCTGGAGTTAATGCGTGAAGCTGCAACTTGTCGCTGTCGGCACGAAGATGCCCGACTGGGTTCAAACGGGATTTACGGAATATCTGCGTCGTTTTCCGAAAGATATGCCCTTTGAGCTGATCGAAATCCCTGCGGGCAAACGCGGCAAGAACGCGGATATCAAACGCATTCTCGACAAAGAGGGCGAGCAGATGCTGGCCGCCGCCGGTAAGAATCGCATTGTTACCCTGGATATTCCAGGCAAGCCGTGGGATACGCCGCAGTTAGCCAATGAGCTGGAGCGCTGGAAACAGGACGGGCGCGACGTCAGTTTGCTGATTGGCGGCCCGGAAGGATTATCTCCCGCCTGCAAAGCGGCAGCGGAACAGAGCTGGTCGCTCTCGGCGTTAACGCTCCCTCACCCGCTGGTTCGGGTTCTGGTTGCGGAGAGTTTGTACCGGGCGTGGAGCATCACAACCAACCACCCTTATCACCGTGAGTGATCGTGAAGTCTTGAGAAGATTAAGCAGCGGATGAAACGACAAAATTCTTTTCGTGACTATACGGCTGAGTCCGCACTGTTTGTGCGTCGGGCGCTGGTCGCCTTTTTGGGTATTTTGCTGCTGACCGGCGTACTGATCGCCAATTTGTATAATCTGCAAATCCTTCGTTTTACCGATTACCAGACCCGCTCGAACGAAAACCGTATCAAGCTGGTGCCAATTGCGCCAAGCCGCGGGATAATCTACGACCGTAACGGCATTCCCCTTGCGCTGAACCGCACTATCTATCAGATTGAAATGATGCCGGAAAAGGTGGATAACGTTCAGCAAACGCTGGATGCGCTACGCAGTGTGGTCGATTTAAACGACGACGATATCGCCGCCTTTAAAAAAGAGCGCGCCCGATCCCATCGCTTTACTTCTATTCCGGTGAAAACAAACCTGACGGAAGTTCAGGTCGCGCGCTTTGCTGTCAACCAGTACCGTTTTCCGGGCGTCGAAGTCAAAGGCTATAAACGCCGCTATTATCCATACGGATCGGCGCTGACCCACGTTATCGGCTACGTATCGAAAATCAATGATAAAGACGTCGAGCGTCTCGACAGAGAAAACAAACTGGCGAACTACGCCGCCACCCATGACATCGGCAAGCTGGGCATTGAGCGCTACTATGAAGATATTCTGCATGGGCAAACCGGTTATGAAGAGGTTGAAGTCAACAACCGCGGTCGCGTTATTCGCCAACTCAAAGAGGTGCCGCCGCAGGCCGGACACGATATCTACCTGACGCTGGATCTCAAGCTCCAGCAGTATATTGAAACGCTGCTGGCAGGCAGTCGCGCGGCGGTGATTGTCACCGATCCACGTACCGGCGGCGTGCTATCGCTGGTCTCCATGCCAAGTTACGACCCTAACCTTTTCGTGGATGGCATCTCCAGCAAAGATTATTCCGGGCTGCTTAACGACCCGAACACGCCATTAGTGAACCGCGCGACTCAGGGTGTCTACCCACCTGCTTCTACCGTTAAGCCTTACGTCGCCGTATCGGCGTTAAGCGCTGGCGTCATCACCCGTAACACCAGTCTTTTCGACCCTGGCTGGTGGCAGTTGCCGGGGTCTGAGAAACGCTACCGCGACTGGAAAAAATGGGGCCACGGGCATCTGAATATCACCAAATCCCTTGAAGAGTCGGCGGATACCTTCTTCTATCAGGTTGCCTATGATATGGGGATCGATCGCCTGTCAGAATGGATGGGTAAGTTCGGCTATGGTCACTACACCGGAATTGATCTCGCAGAAGAGCGCTCTGGTAATATGCCGACCCGCGAGTGGAAACAGAAACGCTTTAAAAAACCGTGGTATCAGGGCGATACGATTCCGGTGGGCATCGGCCAGGGTTACTGGACAGCGACGCCGATTCAGATGAGTAAGGCGCTAATGATCCTTATTAACGACGGTGTAGTTAAAGTCCCGCACCTGTTAATGAGCACCGCGGAAAACGGTAAACAGGTGCCGTGGGTACAGCCGCATGAGCCGCCGGTGGGCGATATTCACTCCGGCTACTGGGAAATTGCGAAAGATGGCATGTATGGCGTCGCCAACCGCCCTAACGGCACGGCGCATAAATATTTTGCCAGCGCGCCCTATAAAATCGCGGCGAAGTCGGGCACCGCGCAGGTCTTTGGCCTGAAGGCCAACGAAACGTACAATGCGCATAAAATCGCCGAGCGCCTGCGCGACCATAAATTGATGACCGCCTTTGCGCCGTATAACAATCCTCAGGTCGCCGTCGCGATCATCCTTGAAAACGGCGGCGCAGGCCCGGCAGTAGGCACGATCATGCGCCAAATCCTTGATCACATCATGCTGGGCGACAACAACACCCATTTGCCTGCGGAAAACCCGGTGGTTGCAGCGGCGGAGGACCAATAATCATGACGGATAATCCGAACAAAAAAACCTTCTGGGATAAAATTCATATCGATCCCACGATGCTACTCATTCTGCTGGCGTTACTGGTTTATAGCGCGTTGGTCATCTGGAGCGCCAGCGGCCAGGACATCGGCATGATGGAGCGTAAAATCGGTCAGATTGCGATGGGGCTGGTGGTCATGGTGGTGATGGCGCAGATCCCGCCGCGCGTGTATGAAGGCTGGGCGCCCTATCTCTATATCATTTGTATCATTTTGCTGGTCGCCGTTGATGCCTTCGGCGCAATATCCAAAGGCGCGCAGCGCTGGCTCGATCTGGGAATCGTTCGCTTTCAGCCTTCGGAAATAGCCAAAATCGCCGTGCCGCTGATGGTCGCCCGCTTTATTAACCGCGACGTCTGCCCGCCCTCGCTGAAAAATACCGCCATCGCCCTGGTATTAATCTTTATGCCTACCCTGCTGGTCGCCGCCCAGCCGGACCTGGGGACGTCTATTCTGGTCGCCCTTTCCGGTCTCTTTGTCCTATTTTTGTCTGGTCTGAGCTGGCGCTTAATTGGGGTCGCCATTGTATTGATCGCTGCATTTATTCCTATTTTGTGGTTTTTCCTGATGCACGATTACCAACGCCAGCGCGTCATGATGCTCCTTGATCCGGAGACCGATCCGCTGGGCGCGGGCTATCATATTATTCAGTCTAAAATCGCCATTGGCTCAGGCGGCCTGCGCGGTAAAGGCTGGCTCCACGGCACCCAGTCGCAGCTGGAGTTTTTACCCGAACGCCATACCGACTTTATCTTCGCGGTACTGGCGGAAGAGCTCGGTCTGGTGGGCATCCTGATTCTGCTCGCGCTCTATATTTTGCTAATAATGCGCGGCTTGTGGATTGCCGCCAGAGCGCAAACTACATTTGGTCGCGTGATGGCTGGCGGATTAATGTTAATATTATTCGTTTATGTCTTCGTAAATATTGGTATGGTGAGCGGTATTCTGCCTGTGGTTGGAGTACCTTTACCCCTGGTCAGCTACGGGGGCTCCGCACTGATTGTGCTGATGGCCGGGTTCGGGATTGTGATGTCGATCCACACCCACAGAAAAATGTTGTCGAAAAGCGTATAAGGGGTGCGCAATGCGTAAGCAGTTGCCTGTAATCTGCGTCGCGGCAGGGATAGTACTACTCGCGGCATGTACTAATGACGGCGGTCAGCAGCAAACCACCGTCGCGCCGCAACCTGCGGTATGTAATGGTCCGACTGTGGAAATCAGCGGAGCGGAACCGCGTTATGAACCTCTGAATCCGACCGCAAACCAGGATTATCAGCGTGACGGTAAAAGTTATAAAATCGTTCAGGACCCGTCCCGCTTTAGCCAGGCTGGCCTGGCCGCTATTTATGATGCGGAACCCGGCAGTAATTTAACCGCCTCCGGGGAGATGTTCGATCCGATGCAGCTTACCGCCGCCCATCCGACACTGCCTATCCCCAGCTATGCGCGAATCACCAACCTGGCCAACGGTCGCATGATCGTCGTGCGTATTAACGATCGCGGCCCCTATGGCACCGATCGGGTCATCTCCCTGTCCCGCGCAGCGGCGGATCGTCTGAATACCTCGAATAATACTAAAGTACGGATTGACCCCATTATCGTGGCGCCGGATGGTTCGCTCTCCGGCCCGGGGATGGCCTGTACGACGGTGGCGAAACAGACCTACGCTCTGCCCCCGCGCCCTGATTTAAGCGGCGGAATGGGAAGCGCCTCTTCAGCACCTGCACAACCGCAAGGCGACGTTCTTCCGGTCAGTAATTCCACGTTGAAAAGTGACGATACCACCGGTGCGCCGGTGAGCAGCAGCGGCTTCCTCGGCGCGCCGACTACGCTGGCGCCTGGCGTGCTGGAGAGTAATGAACCGACGCCGGCGCCACAGCCAGCGCCGGTTTCCGCGCCGGTGGCGGCTCCAGCGACGGCTCCAGCGACTGCGACGCCGGTAAGCGCGCCTGCTGCCGCGGCCCCGGTATCTGCCCCGGTGAGTGCGCCAGCCGCCGCGGCGAGCGGTCGTTTCGTCGTCCAGGTCGGCGCCGTCAGCGATCAAACGCGTGCGCAGCAATACCAACAGCGTTTAAGCCAGCAGTTCAGCGTACCAGGACGCGTAATACAAAACGGCGCGGTCTGGCGTATTCAACTGGGGCCTTTTGCCAGTAAAGCCGAAGCCAGCGCGTTACAGCAACGTTTGCAAACAGAAGCACAATTACAGTCCTTTATCGCCAGCGCGCAGTAACCGATCGCAGGTATCTGTACTGTCAATTTCTGTAAATGACATTAACAAAGTCACGCGGAAAGTCAGATGCCTGCCAGTTATGCTTTTGCTATAGTAGGGCTCTTTTTTTAATTTCATCACGGACGTCGTAGTTCAGACCATGAAGACCACTTTTTCCGCTCGTTTTATGCAGCGCATGGCGCTCACCACGGCGCTTTGTGCCGCGTTTATCTCAACCGCACATGCCGATGACCTGAATATCAAAACTATGATCCCGGGCGTTCCGCAGATCGATGCGGAATCCTACATCCTGATCGACTACAACTCCGGCAAAGTTCTGGCGGAACAAAACGCCGACGAACGTCGCGACCCGGCTAGTCTGACGAAGATGATGACCAGTTACGTCATCGGACAGGCAATGAAAGCGGGTAAATTTAAAGAAACCGACCTGGTTACCGTCGGTAATGACGCCTGGGCCACCGGCAATCCGGTATTTAAAGGCTCCTCGCTGATGTTCCTCAAGCCGGGAATGCAGGTACCGGTCTCTCAGTTGATACGCGGCATCAATCTGCAATCCGGCAATGACGCCTGTGTGGCGATGGCTGATTTCGCCGCCGGTAGCCAGGATGCTTTCGTCGGGCTGATGAACAGCTATGTGAACGCGTTGGGGCTGAAAAATACCCACTTCCAGACCGTACACGGCCTGGACGCCGACGGACAATACAGTTCAGCTCGCGATATGGCGCTGATTGGTCAGGCGTTAATTCGCGATGTGCCGAACGAATATGCCGTTTATAAAGAAAAAGAGTTCACCTTTAACGGCATTCGCCAGTTAAACCGTAACGGTCTGCTGTGGGATAACAGCCTGAATGTGGACGGCATCAAAACCGGCCATACCAGCAAAGCGGGCTATAATCTGGTCGCTTCCGCAACCGAAGGCCAGATGCGATTGATTTCCGCCGTGATGGGCGGACGGACCTATAAAGGCCGTGAAACAGAAAGCAAAAAACTGCTGACGTGGGGCTTCCGTTTCTTTGAAACCGTTAATCCGCTGAAGGCTGGTAAAGAGTTCGCCTCTGAACCCGCCTGGTTTGGTAATACCGATCGCGCCTCGCTGGGCGTCGATAAAGACGTTTACCTGACGATCCCTCGCGGTCGCATGAAAGATTTGAAAGCGAGCTATGTACTGAATACCGCAGAACTGCACGCGCCGCTGCAGAAAAACCAGGTGGTCGGCACCATCAACTTCCAGCTGGACGGTAAAACCATCGAGCAGCGTCCGCTGGTCGTACTGCAAGAGATCCCGGAAGGGAACTTCTTCGGTAAAATCATTGATTACATTAAATTAATGTTCCATCACTGGTTTGGATAAAAATTGAACGCTTGAAAGTGTGATTTTCGTCCCCATATACTATGCATCAGTAAAACTCCCGCCCTGTGGCGGGAGTTGTTATTTTTTTTACGTAATGCCGGAGCTGACATGAAAACCAAACTTAACGAACTGCTTGAATTCCCTACGCCATTTACTTACAAAGTAATGGGGCAGGCGTTACCTGAGCTGGTTGATCAGGTGGTTGAAGTGGTACAGCGCCATGCGCCTGGTGATTACTCTCCGACGGTAAAACCGAGCAGCAAAGGCAACTACCACTCGGTCTCTATCACCATTAATGCCACCCATATTGAACAGGTTGAAACGCTGTACGAAGAACTGGGCAATATTGATATCGTGCGAATGGTATTGTAATACATCCAGACGGTTACCCGGTCTTATCCGGGTAACTCCCCGCCTCCCCCGCTGTGATATACTTTCCTCTCTTTTTTCATTCTCTACGGAGATGCCGTTTTGTATCAGGATAAAATCCTTGTCCGCCAGCTCGGCCTTCAGCCCTATGAAGCTATCTCTCAGGCCATGCATAACTTTACCGATATGCGCGATGAAAACAGCCATGATGAAATCTGGTTGGTTGAGCATTACCCGGTGTTTACCCAGGGCCAGGCCGGTAAAGCGGAACATATATTGATGCCTGGCGATATTCCCGTTGTGCAGAGCGATCGTGGAGGACAGGTGACCTATCATGGTCCGGGCCAACAGGTAATGTACGTTTTACTTAACCTGAAACGACGTAAACTGGGCGTGCGTGATTTAGTCACCCTACTTGAACAGACCGTGGTGAATACGCTGGCTGAAATTGGTATTGAGGCGCATCCGCGCGCCGATGCGCCGGGCGTCTACGTGGGTGAAAAGAAAATCTGCTCGCTGGGTTTACGTATCCGTCGCGGCTGCTCATTCCACGGTTTAGCGCTAAACGTTAACATGGATCTTTCTCCTTTCCTGCGTATCAACCCGTGTGGTTATGCCGGCATGGAAATGGCCAAAATAACGCAGTGGAAGGAAGATGCTACCACGGATAATATTGCGCCCCGCTTGCTGGCGAATATTTTAGCTCTGCTAAATAATCCACCGTATGAATATATTGCTGCTTAATGCGTAAAATATAATGGCCCAAGAAATTTATGGGTCATTAATCATATATGATTTGAATGCTTTACTTCTCCCCCCGCTTTCTATATTTTCGTTATATCCCTGCTGTAGCCGCCAGGCGGCATGGCCTCTTCAGTCCTCATGATGAGGAATTTTCCGTGAACAAAATCCCGGCCTTGCTGTTACTTATCTTATTGAAATGACTAAAAATACATTCATAAGAGTAATTTTAAAACCAACCCATAAATGCAAAATATACTATTTCATCTATTATTCATAATACGAATGAATTCGGAGCCAGAGCGTGAGTGATAATAATCAGGCAGAAAGACAACCGGCCGATCAACACCTACAGGACAAACCGCAAATTTTCAGAACACTGAGAAATATTGACCTCAATCTGTTGACGATTTTCGAGGCCGTATATGTCCATAAAGGGATCGTCAATGCAGCGAAAATTCTTAACCTGACGCCGTCAGCCATTAGCCAGTCCATTCAAAAATTACGGACTATATTTCCCGATCCGCTGTTTATTCGCAAAGGCCAGGGCGTAACGCCCACGACGTATGCTACGCATCTGCACGAATACATCAGCCAGGGGCTGGAATCTATTCTTGGCGCCCTGGATCTTACGGGCAGCTATGATAAGCAACGCACCATTACAATTGGCACGACGCCTTCGGTCGGCGCGCTAGTGATGCCGATTATTTACCAGGCCATCAGGCCGCGTTATCCTCAGCTTTTGCTGCGCAACATTCCGGTAGACGATGCCGAAAGCCAGCTTAGTCAGTTTCAGACCGATCTCATTATCAATACCCATAGCTATAACAACCGGAGCATCCAGCATCACGTCCTGTTTAGCGATACGCTTGAGATTGTCTGCCGCCAGCATCACCCGTGTCTGGCGAACGCCATTACTGAAGAGAGACTGAACAGCGCGGATCACACCTTTCTGATGCTGGAGGGACAACATCTTTCCCTGCTGCGCCAGCGACTGCAGGAGACATTTCCCGATCAGCAAATCAGTTTTAGCAGCTACAATATTTTTACCATTGCCTCGCTGATCGCCAGCAGCGATCTGCTGGGACTGATGCCCACCCGCTTCTACGACTTATTTAGCCGCTGCTGGCCGCTTGAGCGCCTTCCCTACGCGCCGGTGAATAGTGAACAGGTCGAGTTCTCGCTGCATTACAATAAACTGAGTCTGCGCGATCCGGTGCTGGAGAACGTCATTGATATCATCCGTGAGGCGTTCTGACAAAAATGTTGCATTCAGGTCACGGAAGATATGGGCAAACAGCACAAAACAACAACTATTTTACATTTTGCCGGGCTGTCAGGCTGCTTTATGGCCCTTATCAATGATATACTGCGTGTCACAAATTCAAAAATAGTTGATAAATACAACTTTCCCTTGAATTGAAACGCTTTCCTTCGTTATTCGCAACTGGAACACGCACGCTATGAGTAAACCCATTGTGATGGAACGCGGTGTAAAATACCGCGATGCCGATAAGATGGCTCTTATCCCGGTTAAAAATGTGGTCACAGAGCGCGACGCTCTACTACGTAAACCGGAATGGATGAAAATAAAACTTCCGGCGGATTCTACCCGTATCCAGGGCATCAAAGCCGCAATGCGCAAAAATGGCCTGCATTCTGTCTGCGAGGAAGCATCTTGCCCAAACCTGGCTGAATGTTTCAACCACGGTACCGCTACGTTTATGATCCTTGGGGCCATTTGCACTCGCCGCTGTCCGTTCTGTGATGTCGCCCATGGCCGCCCCGTTGCGCCGGATGCGGAAGAGCCGCAGAAACTGGCGCAAACGATCGCCGACATGGCGCTACGCTATGTGGTCATCACCTCTGTCGACCGTGACGATCTGCGTGACGGCGGCGCCCAGCATTTTGCTGACTGCATCACCGCCATCCGTGCCAAAAGCCCGGAGATAAAAATAGAGACCCTGGTGCCAGACTTCCGTGGACGTATGGATCGCGCGCTGGATATCCTTAACGCGACGCCGCCGGATGTGTTTAACCACAACCTGGAAAACGTGCCGCGTATTTACCGCCAGGTTCGTCCGGGCGCCGATTACAACTGGTCGCTGAAATTACTGGAACGCTTCAAAGAAGCGCACCCGGAAATTCCGACAAAATCGGGTCTGATGGTGGGCTTAGGCGAAACCAATGCGGAAATCATTGAGGTTATGCGCGACTTACGCCGTCACGGCGTTACCATGCTGACGCTTGGTCAGTATCTACAGCCAAGCCGCCATCACCTGCCGGTACAGCGTTATGTCAGCCCGGAAGAGTTTGACGAGATGAAAGCGGAAGCCCTGGCGATGGGCTTTACCCATGCCGCCTGTGGCCCCTTTGTACGTTCTTCGTACCATGCTGATCTCCAGGCCAAAGGCATGGAAGTGAAATGATCGTGTAATAGACGCTTACATTTCAGGCAAAAAAAACCGGCAACTCGCCGGTTTTTTTACTCTGCGGAGCAAGCGCATCGCGCAATTACTCTTTGTGCGAGAGTTTTTCAGCCTGAACGCTACCGTCGACGTCTTTCTTAACGCCCGCGTCTTCATCGTTCATTGCTTTCTTGAATCCTTTAATCGCCGTGCCCAGGTCTCCGCCCAGCGTACGTAACTTCTTGGTACCAAACAGCAGAACAACCAGTGCGGCAACCACCAGCAGTTTGGTAATACTAATCTCACCCATAGATACCTTCTTCACTAAAAACAGGCTGCGTAACGCGCCGGATTAACCTGAGAATATTAACGGTCTTTCGACGCGCGCACACAATAGCAATCTGTAACAAGGTGAATCAAGCTTTGCGTAAAAAAACATCATAATAATTGCGGTGGCGCAAATCGTCGTTGCTGCAAAAGAGGAAGTTGCTCCCGCACCTGGTCTATTCGTTCTCTGAATATTTCCGCGACGATCAGCGCCGGACGATCGGCTGCCGCGGCTATCGTTACCCCCAACGGATCGATAATACGACTTTGACCAATATTACGATTACCACACTCCCCGGCCGCAATCATATAGCTGGTGGTATCCAGCGCTCTCGCCGCCAGCAGCGTCGACCACTGCTGCTCTTTCAACGGGCCGCGAACCCAGCCCGTCGGCAGCGCCAATACGTCAGCCCCCTGTAAAGCCAGCGCTAGCGCCATGTCCGGAAAGCGCAGGTCATAACAGGTCATAAGCCCCACCTTAACCCCCTCCACGTCCAGCACAGGCGCGATAACGGTTCCGGCATCAATACTTTGGGATTCTTGCATCGAAAACGCATCATAGAGATGCAGCTTCGCGTAACGCGCGACAATGTGACCCGCCCGTAGCGCCACCAGCATATTAACCGCCCGTCCAGGCGTTGACGGGACAAGGATAGTGAATATCGTCGTCATATTATTATGAGCGCTTTCTTCCAGAAGCCGCGTCATAAACGCGCCATCCAGCGGCTGCGCGGCGCGAATCGGCAGGTCAAGGTCGATGTCATCTCGCGCTAATATCCCCTCAGGCAACACCAGAAGCGATACGCCGCGGCCCGCCGCCTGAGCCATTAACGAAACGCAAACTTGCGCATTCTCTTCCCATACAGAACTCACCACAAACTGCCCGGCTGCAACGAACATATCCCCTCCCACACCTCTGTCAGGACTCGCCAATTATGCGTGTTCGGCGTTACACTCCTCTTGTATAGCAATTAAATAAAGGATTCGGCAGTGTTACAGCTTCTTTTAGCAGTTTTTATCGGCGGTGGAACGGGGAGCGTAGCCCGGTGGATGCTCAGTATGCGTTTTAATCCGCTTCATCAGGCGATTCCCATCGGTACGCTAACAGCAAATTTGCTTGGCGCGTTTATTATCGGCATGGGGTTCGCCTGGTTTAACCGCATGACACATATCGATCCGATGTGGAAAGTGCTCATCACAACCGGCTTTTGCGGCGGCCTGACGACCTTTTCTACTTTTTCTGCCGAAGTGGTATTCTTGCTGCAAGAGGGGCGCTTTGGCTGGGCGCTGCTGAATGTGCTGATTAACCTGTTAGGTTCGTTTGCCATGACGGCGCTGGCATTCTGGCTATTTTCCGCCGCAGCGGCGCGTTAAGCGCAAAAAAAACCCGCCGAAAGGGCGGGTTTTGAAATCTTGCTGTCGGACGTATGCTTACAGAGCAGTTACGTTTGCAGCGGAAGGGCCTTTGGCACCGTTAGTGATTTCGAACTCTACGCGCTGACCTTCAGCCAGAGTTTTAAAACCATTGGTCTGGATTGCAGAGAAGTGTACAAACACGTCTTTGCTGCCATCTTCCGGAGTAATGAAACCGAATCCTTTGGATTCATTAAACCACTTAACGTTACCTTTAATCTTAGACATCAAAATTACCTTTACATGAAAAATAGACACAAATGCTGTGTCGGATACCAGTACAACAATTGTGATGCATTTTGTCCAGTCGAACTTTGCGAAAAAGTGATAAATATCGCGTTAATTTTTAGCTAACTCTATCTACTTATTGTTTTTTAAGACTTTTTAATTCACAACTGAAGCATACCCTTCCCCATCAAAACTGGAAACGCATCCAGGCGAAATAGACGTTTCCGTTGTTATACGAACCCGGAATGTAGGTCATCTGAAAGGTAGCGGGACCATAGCCTATCGACGCTAAAGGCAACAGCACAGGGATGGGAATATAATTCCAGTTGTCGCGCGCGGTAACGCCTGCGGTAAAGCCCAGTCCAAGGCGAAAATTATCGTCTTCCAGCGGTCGCCAGGTTTTTTCCCAGCCATAACCGCCTATGGGTTCCCATTTGTTAAATGAATCTTTAAAGGCCATCATATAGAGGCCATGCCAGTTGCCTTTGTCGTCCCAGCGGGACTGACCAAAACCAACGCCCCACGGCCGCTCGTTATAGCGATCCGTTTTCTCTTTATCGTAGGCAAAGCGCGCATGCCAGGTAATGGCGGGGACATACAAATCATAATGCTCAGGCTGTCGCCACGTTTCTGCGACGTTATCGGTAAACGTGTTAAACCCCCCTTTATCCGCCGCAGAGACTGAAGGAATAGCCAGCCATGGCATCAAAAGGAGAGCAATAATAAGAAAATACTTTCTGATGATCATCGCAACATACATACCGTTCAAAAATTCGACTGTGATAATAACAACATTAACCTGAATAAAATCTTAACAAACTATAAACAGAGAATAATCTGAGAGAGTATCGGGTTAACGGCGTTTGATTTAGCACTCAGAACCGTCACGCGCTCCTTAATAAGCTTTCACAAAAAACACAAAACAAAGCACAACAAATAAAACAATAAAATAACAATAAATTAATACTTATAGTGCTACAGAAAATTCGTATAAGTATATTTCATCTTTAGCAATGACATGAAAAAATAACCGCGCCGTGATTTTAATCAGTAAGGCGCCATCCTTTATTCGGTACATTTTTATACCACTTTTGTGGTTCTTATTTTTACTCTGGGTGTCGATAAGACAGGGGAAACAATGCTAACAGTTATAGAGCTCCTTATCGGAGTCGTCGTTATTGTGGGTGTAGCGCGCTACATCATTAAGGGATATTCCGCCACTGGCGTTTTATTTGTCGGCGGTCTGGCTCTGCTTATTATCAGCGCGCTGATGGGGCATAAGGTATTACCTGCCAGCGAAACCAGTACCGGCTATACCGCAACAGATATTGTTGAATACATCAAAATTTTGCTTATGAGTCGCGGCGGCGATCTTGGCATGATGATCATGATGCTGTGCGGCTTTGCCGCCTATATGACGCATATCGGCGCGAATGATATGGTCGTGAAGCTGGCGTCGAAACCTTTACAGTACATAAACTCGCCCTACCTGTTGATGATTGCCGCCTATTTTGTCGCCTGCCTGATGTCGCTGGCCGTCTCTTCCGCGACGGGGCTTGGCGTACTGCTCATGGCTACTCTCTTCCCGGTGATGGTCAACGTCGGCATTAGCCGCGGCGCGGCGGCGGCTATTTGCGCCTCTCCGGCCGCCATCATCCTCTCGCCAACGTCTGGCGATGTGGTTTTAGCCGCAAAAGCGGCGGAGATGCCGTTAATCGATTTCGCGTTCAAAACTACGCTGCCAATTTCCATCGCCGCCATTATCGGTATGGCGATTGCGCACTTTTTCTGGCAACGCTATCTGGATAAAAAAGAGAACATTTCACATGAGATGCTGGACGTGGCGGAGATTACCACCACGGCCCCGGCGTTTTATGCCCTTTTGCCGTTCACGCCCATTATCGGCGTACTGATTTTTGACGGTAAATGGGGGCCGCAGTTGCACATTATTACCATTCTGGTGATCTGTATGCTGCTGGCCGCCGTGCTGGAATTCGTGCGCGGTTTCAACACGCAAAATGTGTTTTCCGGCCTGGAAGTGGCTTATCGCGGCATGGCGGATGCGTTTGCCGGCGTTGTGATGCTGTTGGTCGCGGCGGGCGTTTTCGCCCAGGGGCTGAGCACCATTGGCTTTATCCAAAGTCTGATCTCGATTGCCACTTCTTTTGGCTCCGCCAGCATTATTCTGATGCTGGTCTTAGTGATTTTAACCATGCTGGCCGCGATGACCACCGGTTCAGGCAATGCGCCTTTTTACGCCTTTGTTGAGATGATCCCTAAACTGGCGCACTCCTCCGGTATCAACCCAGCCTATTTATCCATCCCAATGCTGCAAGCCTCAAACCTGGGGCGCACGATTTCGCCGGTCTCCGGCGTCGTGGTCGCTGTCGCCGGGATGGCTAAAATATCACCGTTTGAAGTGGTGAAGCGCACGTCCGTTCCGGTTATCGTCGGTCTGTTGATCGTCATTATCGCCACGGAAATTATGGTGCCAGGCGCCTCTTCCAGCGTTACTGGCGGCTGATAGCCGGTAAGCCGGGGCGAGGGAAAACATCGCCCCGGCATCTTAAACCAGGCTTAGCCGCCGTGGTAAATACGCTGCGGCCTGCCCACTTTGCCATGAATAATCTCTGCGACAATCAGATGCTGACTCGCGCAATATTCCAGGTAGCGTCGGGATGTGGTGCGGCTTATCGTTAAGGCCTGCGCGACCGTTTCAGCCGTATGGCGTACGGTTGGATCGGCAAACAGCCTCATCACCGCATTAAGGGTTAAGGCATCAATACCGGTCGGCAAATCCCCTTTCGGTTCGCCGCGCGCATAGGCGTTGAACATTTCATCTATCTGCTTCTGGCTTGCGCTATCCGCGCTCGCCAGCATACGTCTGCGCTGTTGATAGCGGGTCAGCGTCTGCCCCAAACGCTCATAAGCAATAGGTTTGACCAGATAATCAAACGCGCCGCTGCGTACCGCTTCCGCTACCGTCTCCATGTCACTGGCGGCGGTCGTAAACACGACGCCGCCGGGATAGCGCGACTGCATTAATTCATGCAGCAGCGTAATCCCCTTCCCATCCGGCAGATAATTATCCAACAGAATTAATCCAGGTTTGAACCGGTCAATCATCATTCTCGCCTGCGCCAGATTGCCCGCCAGCCATATCTGGTTAAAGCTAGGAATATGGCGGATATATTCTGCGTGCATCTCCGCCAGCAGCGTTTCATCCTCAACGATCAATAGGGTTAATGGTTCTGTCATCGTTTTTTTTCACTTTCGGAAGGAATAAAGAAAATAAGGTGCCACAAGGATCATTGTCTTCCAGCGTAATGACCCCGCCACAGCGCCCCACATAACTTGCAATCAGATATAACCCGATACCATGCTCACCGGGTTCGTCGGTTCGGGTACTTACGCCCTGTTCAAAAATTTTTTCCCGCAGCGCTTCAGGAACGCCGCAGCCCTGGTCGGCGACCTCTATTACCACCTCGTCGCCCTCGTCGCTCAGGAAAAGTTCGATGGTCTTGTCGCCTTCCTGTGTACGTAAACTCGCCTCAAACGCGTTATCCAGCAGATTCCCGACGATGGCGGCGAACTCCGTGCTATCCAGCCCCTCCGGCAGTTGATGTAGCTGGCTGCCGGGAACAATCACCATCTTGAGCCCCAGTTCACGCGCGCGCTGAACTTTGCCAAACAGCAAACCGGCCACCTGACGATCGGCGAAGGCGCCGCGTAAACTATCAATAAGTTGCTGCTGCGCCTGCGACTCACCCTGCACCATCTCTCTGACCCGATCATACTCTTTCATTTGCAGCAGGCCGTTCAGAGTCGACATCCAGTTCAGGTGCTCATGGCGTAGCGTGCGCAGGCTCTCAACATACTGTTTAATCTGGGTTAGCTGCGCGTTCAACGTCGCGATTTCATCTTTGCTGCGAAAACTAATAATAGCGCCCAGCAGCTCCTCGCCGGAACGGATAGCCTCACGATTGGCGATGACGCTCAGGCCATTGAAGTTGGCCATCACGTCCTGGCGTCTTTCTGCGATCTGGCAGGTAAAAAAGTCTGCCGGATTGACGACTTCCGCTATCAGCTTGCCCAGCCACTGACGCCCCGGCGACGGCAGCCCCAACATTTTTCTCGCATTGCGGTTAATCGCGGTGATATGTCCCTCCGGATCAACGGCGATCAGCCCTTCATAAACCGAGCTAAATAACGCCTCCTGCTGGCGTACCACGCGCGCAATCTGTTTCGGCTCCATGCCCAGCATTTGTCGGCGGATATGCGCGGCGAAAAACCAGGAAAGCAGCATTAATACCACCAGCAACAGGACAAAAACCCCCGCCATCGGTAATAAGAAGTCCAGCCGCCAGGAGTCGATTTTACTGACCAGATAGCCAATTGAAACAACGCCGATCACGTTGCCTTCGTTGTCAAAGATAGGCGTTTTGGCGCGCATCGCCATCCCTATTGAGCCCTTACCGGTAATGAAATAACTTTCTCCTCTTTCCAGCGCGCCGGGTTTCGTAAACTGCATGGGATAGCCGATTTTTTCCGGATTCGGATGGTAAAGCCGGATCGAGTGGCGATCGCCTATCACCACATAGTCAAAATCCGTCCCGCGCTGCAGTTTATTCGCAATTATCGCCAGGCGTTTATAGTCCCGGTTTTTTACGGCAGCGATAATGCTGTCGTTAGAAGCAATAATTTTTGCCTGATTCATCGCCATATCACGAACATGGGACGCCAGATAATCTTCGAAACTGGCAGACAAATATTGTGCTAACGCTGCCACGATGAAAACAGAAACCACCAGAATGAGCAGAAAAATACGTAACGGAAACGCGAGTTGCCGAAAAAAAGGAAACAGCTTTTTATTTTTCTGACAGGACATTAAGGTTCCTTATGGGCATTTCTCTTCAGATTTATCGCAAATGTAATAAAAATGTTTTGAGCATCTTGAAGCATATAAAAACCAATCGTTACAGATTCCCCACATTAAATCAATTAAACAACTAAAACCCACCGCCGGAATGGCGATTAAATTAATTAAAAAACTTAAAACCATAAAACACTTAAAAACCATCTAACGCTTTGTGAAATAAATCAAAATTTACCACCAAAATACTCCTTACGATGTATACGTCAGAGAGAAAAATAAATAACTCGTCATAAAAAAACTCCTACTCTGACTGAAAAGAAAAAGTTATCAAGTTGCAACACAGCGCAACATATACAGAAAAGTGGCAACAAGCATATCACCAGGATATTTCTTACTATGTTTGGCAATAATGTATTCACTCGGGTAAAACGCTCTGAAAATAAAAAAATGGCGGAGATCGCTCACTTTCTCAAAGAGAATGATTTAAGCGTCGATACCACTGTAGAAGTGTTTATTACCGTCAGCCGTGATGACCGTCTTATTGCCTGCGGCGGTATTGCCGGAAATATCATTAAATGCGTGGCCATTAGCGAATCAGTACGCGGCGAAGGCTTAGCGTTAACGCTGGCGACGGAATTGATTAATCTCGCCTGGGAGCGGCACTGCACCCATCTTTTTATTTATACCAAAACGGAATACGAAGCGCTGTTTAAACAGTGCAGCTTTTCGACGATAGCCAGCGTCCCTGGCGTAATGGTCTTAATGGAAAATAGCGCGACCCGGTTGAAACGGTATGCGGAATCGCTGGCGACATTGCGTCATGAGGGAAAGAAAATTGGCTGTATTGTGATGAACGCCAATCCTTTCACGAACGGCCATCGCTATCTGATCCAACAGGCGGCGGCACAGTGCGACTGGCTGCATCTGTTCCTGGTCAAAGAAGATACATCACGCTTTCCCTATGAAGACCGACTCGATCTGGTCCTTAAAGGGACCACCGATATCCCGCGCTTAACCGTTCACCGCGGCTCCGAATACATTATTTCTCGTGCGACGTTCCCCTGCTATTTCATTAAAGAGCAGAGCGTTATTAATCACTGTTATACCGAAATCGACCTGAAGATTTTCCGCCAGTATCTGGCGCCCGCGCTTGGCATCACACACCGCTTTGTCGGTACGGAGCCGTTTTGCACCGTTACCGCCCAGTACAACCTTGATATGCGTTTCTGGCTGGAGACGCCAACGCTTCCCGCCCCACCCATTACGCTGGTGGAAATAGAGCGGCTTTGCTTCCAGGAGACGCCGATATCCGCCTCCTGGGTACGCAAGCTGCTGGTTAAACACGATCTCACGGCTATCGCGCCGCTGGTTCCCGACGCCACCCTGCGCTATTTGCAGGGCATGGTCGAACGCCATCCGGGCAGCGCGGCAGCCCGTCAAAAGTCCCCCGTATTAGCAACAGGTGAAAAATGAAAATAAACCAGCTAGCCGTCGCAGGCACGCTTGAGTCCGGCGATGTGATGATACGCATTGCGCCGCTCGATACGCAGGATATTGACCTGCAAATCAACAGTAGCGTTGAAAAACAGTTTGGCGAGGCCATTCGCGCCACCATCCTGGAGGTGCTTTCTCGCTACGACGTGCGCGGCGTACAACTGAACGTCGATGATAAAGGCGCTCTGGACTGCATTTTGCGCGCCCGACTGGAAACGCTACTGGCGCGCGCCAGCGGTATTGCCGCTCTGCCCTGGGAGGATCGCCAATGATTTCCGCCTCTCTGCAACAACGTAAAACCCGCACCCGCCGCAGTATGTTATTCGTACCGGGCGCCAACGCGGCGATGGTGAGCAATTCGTTTATCTACCCGGCCGACGCGCTGATGTTCGACCTGGAAGACTCCGTTGCATTACGCGAAAAAGACGCGGCGCGCCGTCTGGTATATCACGCGCTGCAACACCCGCTTTACCGTGACGTCGAAACCATTGTCCGCGTGAATGCGCTGGATTCCGAATGGGGCGTCAACGATCTGGAAGCGGTCGTGCGCGGCGGCGCGGACGTGGTGCGTTTACCGAAAACCGACACCGCGCAGGACGTCATTGATATCGAAAACGAAATTCTGCGCATTGAAAACGCCTGCGGTCGCGAACCGGGCAGTACCGGCCTGTTAGCCGCCGTGGAATCGCCGCTGGGTATTACCCGCGCGGTAGAAATCGCCCACGCCTCTGAACGGTTGATCGGGATTGCGCTGGGCGCGGAAGACTATGTTCGCAACCTGCGCACCGAACGCTCTCCGGAAGGCACCGAACTGCTGTTCGCCCGCTGCGCCATTTTGCAGGCCGCGCGTTCCGCCGGCATTCAGGCCTTCGATACCGTCTATTCCGACGCCAACAACGAAGCCGGTTTCCTGCAAGAAGCCGCCCACATTAAACAGTTGGGCTTTGACGGTAAGTCACTGATCAACCCCCGCCAGATCGAACTGCTGCACAACCTTTATGCGCCAACGCGTAAAGAGGTCGCCCATGCGCGTCTGGTCGTTGAAGCCGCAGAAGCCGCCGCCCGCGAAGGTCTCGGCGTCGTTTCCCTTAACGGCAAGATGGTCGACAGCCCGGTGATTGAACGCGCCCGTCTGGTGCTCTCCCGTGCAGAACTTTCCGGTATTCGCGAAGAATAAGGCAAAAAAATGACGCAGAAAAATGAATCTCAACGCCAGGATCGCGTAGCAGCCTGGAGCCGTCACGCTGAAAGCGAACTGAGCGCTTACCAAAGTGCGGCAAAATTGGATCTACAAGCGCAAAAACCGCGCGACCACAAACTGTGCGCCAGCCTGGAAGAGGCCATCCGCCGTTCCGGTTTACGCGACGGCATGACGGTCTCCTTTCACCACGCGTTTCGCGGCGGCGATCTGACGATTAACCTGGTGATGGAAACCATCGCGAAGATGGGCTTCAAAAACCTGACGCTGGCCTCCAGTTCGCTGAGCGACTGCCATGCGCCGCTGGTTGAACACATTCGTAACGGGGTGGTCAGCCGCATCTACACGTCAGGCCTGCGCGGCCCGCTGGCGGAAGAAATTTCTCGCGGCTTGCTGGCTGAGCCGGTTCAGATTCACTCCCACGGCGGTCGTGTACATCTGGTACAAAGCGGCGAACTCAATATTGATGTTGCATTTCTTGGCGTGCCCTCCTGCGATGAATTCGGTAATGCTAACGGTTATACCGGCAAAGCCTGTTGCGGTTCACTGGGCTACGCGATGGTGGATGCCGACAGCGCGAAGCAGGTCGTGATGCTGACGGAGCAACTGCTGCCGTATCCGCATAACCCGGCAAGCATCGCTCAGGATCAGGTTGATCTGATCGTGCAAATCGAAGAAGTCGGTGATGCAAACAAAATCGGCGCTGGCGCGACCCGCATGACCACTAATCCGCGTGAACTGCTGATCGCCCGCAGCGCGGCGGAAGTCATTGCTCACTCCGGCTACTTCAACGAAGGTTTCTCCCTACAAACTGGCACCGGCGGTGCATCGCTGGCGGTCACCCGCTTCCTGGAAGACAAAATGCGTAGCCGCAACATTGTGGCTAATTTCGCGCTGGGCGGTATCACCGCCACCATGGTCGACCTGCATGAAAAGGGCTTAATCCGCAAACTGCTTGACGTTCAGAGCTTCGATCGTAACGCTGCGCAATCTTTGGCTCGCAACCCGAACCATATCGAAATCAGCGCTAACCAGTACGCCAACTGGGGCTCTAAAGGCGCTTCCGTCGACCGTCTGGACGTGGTGGTACTGAGCGCGCTGGAAGTAGACACCCACTTCAATGTTAACGTGCTGACCGGCTCCGACGGCGTTCTACGCGGCGCGTCCGGCGGTCACTGCGATACCGCCGTCGCGGCGGCGCTGTCCATCATCGTCGCGCCGCTGGTACGCGGTCGCATCCCAACGCTGGTTGATAACGTCACCACCTGCGTCACACCGGGCTCCAGCGTCGACATTCTGGTCACCGATCACGGTATCGCCGTCAATCCGGCGCGTCCGGAGCTGGCTGAACGCCTGAAAGCAGCGGGAATGAAAGTGGTATCGATTGAGTGGCTGCGCGAACGCGCGCAACTGCTTACCGGTCAGCCCCGCCCTATCGAATTCACCGACCGCGTGATTGCTGTCGTGCGTTATCGCGACGGTTCAGTGATCGATGTGGTGCATCAGGTGAAGGAATAAGCCATGCGCCTGTTTCCTGAACTCGCCACCTGTCACGACGTTTCTATTCCTGAGCTGCTCGCCAGCCGGGATGAGAGACAAGCAAGACAGCGCGCCTGGCTAACGCGCCACGCCACTCCACTGGTCTCCTTTACCGTGGTGGCGCCAGGCCCGATAAAAGACAGCGCGTTAACCCGCCGGATCTTTAATCACGGCGTGACTGCCCTGCACACGCTGGCAGAAGAGTATGGCTGGACTATCCGGGAGCAGGCTGCACTGGCTTCCGCCAGCGGGCCGGAAGGGCTGCTGGCGATTGACGCGCCCGCTCAGGCGCTCAAACAGGCGACCATCGCGCTTGAACAGCGTTATCCACTGGGGCGCCTGTGGGATATCGATGTCCTGACGGCGGAAGGCGAAATACTCTCCCGCCGCCATTTCGCGCTTCCCGCTCGCCGCTGTCTGCTGTGCGGGCAAAGCGCGGCTGAATGCGCGCGGGGTAAAACCCACGCGCTGACTGATTTACTGATTCATATGGAGGCGCTGCTGCATGATGCCGATTCCCGCCAACCCGACTAACGCCTCCATTCAGCCTCAGTCGCTGTATGACGTCTGGGCCGATTTGGCCTGGCGCGCCATGCTGACCGAGGTAAATTTATCGCCAAAACCCGGTCTGGTAGACCGACTAAACTGCGGCGCGCACAAAGATATGGCGCTGGCGGATTTTCACCGCAGCGCGGAGGCGATTCGACACTGGCTGCCGCGCTTTATGGAATATGGCGCCAGCTGCACGCGCCTGCCGCCAGAGTCAGTTCTGGCGGGCCTGCGTCCATTGGGGATGGCCTGTGAAGCAGCGATGTTTCGCGCAACGGCGGGCGTCAATACCCATAAAGGCAGCATTTTCTCGCTGGGGTTACTGTGCGCCGCCATTGGCCGCCTGTATCAGCTACGCCAGCCGATCGCCGCAGAAACACTCTGCGCTACCGCCGCCGATTTTTGCCGCGGCCTGACAACGCGCGAACTGCGCCAGAACAACCTACAGCTCACCGCAGGCCAGCGGCTGTATCAGCAACTGGGATTAACCGGCGCGCGCGGTGAAGCGGAAGCGGGCTATCCGCTGGTCATCCGCCACGCGTTGCCGCACTACCGCGCATTGCTGGCGCAGGGGCGCGATCCCGAACTGGCGCTGCTTGATACCTTACTGCTGCTGATGTCGCTTAACGGCGATACCAACGTCGCGTCGCGCGGCGGGGCGGACGGTCTGCGCTGGTTACAGCAGCAGGCTGCGGTCTTATTACAGCAGGGCGGCATACGGACGCCTGACGATCTCGTTTATCTCCACCGGTTCGATCAGCAATGCATTGAACGCAATCTCAGCCCAGGCGGTAGCGCCGATCTGCTGATCGTGACCTGGTTTTTAGCGCAAATTTCGCAAGTTAATCATTAACACAATTATAGAAAATATCCTTTCCGGAGAGTCATTTATGTCTTTATCCAAAGATAATATATGGAAGTTGTTGGCCCCATTAGTGGTGATGGGCGTCATGTTGTTAATTCCTGTTCCAGATGGTATGCCGCCGCAGGCCTGGCACTATTTTGCGGTTTTCGTCGCGATGATTGTCGGTATGATCCTGGAGCCGATCCCGGCGACAGCGATCAGTTTTATCGCCGTAACCATTTGCGTTATCGGCAGCAATTACCTGCTATTTGACGCTTCAGAACTGGCCGATCCGGCGTTTAAAGCCAGTAAACAGGCGCTGAAATGGGGGCTTGCCGGTTTCTCCAGCACCACGGTCTGGCTGGTTTTCGGCGCGTTTATTTTCGCGCTGGGCTACGAAGTGACCGGGCTGGGGCGCCGCATTGCGCTGTTTTTGGTAAAATTCATGGGTAAACGCACGCTGACGCTCGGCTATGCGATTGTCATTATCGATATTTTGCTGGCGCCGTTTACTCCCTCCAATACGGCTCGTACCGGCGGGACTGTCTTCCCGGTCATCAAGAACCTGCCGCCGCTGTTTAAATCGTTTCCAAACGATCCTTCCGCACGCCGCATCGGCGGTTATTTGATGTGGATGATGGTGATCAGTACCAGCCTGAGCTCTTCGATGTTTGTCACTGGCGCGGCCCCGAACGTATTAGGTCTGGAGTTCGTCAGCAAGATCGCTGGCGTCCAGATTAGCTGGCTGCAGTGGTTTCTCAGCTTTCTGCCGGTAGGGATTATTTTACTGATCGTTGCGCCGTGGCTCTCCTATGTACTTTATAAACCTGAAGTGACCCACAGTGCGGAAGTCGCGGCCTGGGCTGGCGGCGAGTTAAAAAACATGGGGCGTCTGTCCCGCAAAGAGTGGACGCTGATTGGCCTGGTGCTGCTTAGCTTAGGATTGTGGGTTTTTGGTGGAAAAATCATCAACGCCACTGCCGTGGGTCTGCTGGCCGTCTCGCTGATGCTGGCGTTGCATGTTGTGCCGTGGAAAGATATTACGCGCTACAACAGCGCCTGGAACACCCTGGTGAACCTCGCTACGCTGGTGGTCATGGCCAATGGCTTAACCCGCTCCGGCTTTATTGACTGGTTCGCCAATACCATGAGTACGCATCTGGAAGGTTTCTCTCCGGATGCAACCGTGATTGTACTGGTACTGGTGTTCTATTTCGCGCACTATCTGTTCGCCAGTCTTTCCGCTCACACCGCGACCATGCTGCCGGTCATTCTGGCGGTGGGTAAAGGCATTCCGGGCGTTCCGATGGAACAACTGTGTATTCTGCTGGTGCTGTCTATCGGTATCATGGGCTGTCTGACGCCGTATGCCACCGGCCCTGGTGTGATTATCTACGGCTGCGGTTACGTGAAATCCAGAGACTACTGGCGGCTTGGCGCAATCTTTGGCGTTATCTATATCGCGATGCTGTTGCTGGTGGGCTGGCCGATTTTGGCAATGTGGAATTAAACATTACGCCAACGCAGGTTAAAAATGATGCCGTTCAGGTTCACCTGAGCGGCATTTTTTATGATTAAATGGGTAACATTCATAATGTGTATAAATTATCGAATTCATCATGAACACAATATGGCATTACAGTCCGCTGCTGGCTGCCCTCTTAACCCCGATTTTTGCCGCCAACGCCGACGAACTTCAGGCGCAACAGTACGGTGATTTCACTGACTATGTGCTGGCGCTTTCCTGGCAAACCGGTTTTTGTCAAAGCCAGCATGAACGCCGCCATCGGGAGCCCGATGAGTGCCGTCTGCAAAAAGAGCCAGCCAACAAAGCAGACTTTCTGACCGTCCACGGCCTGTGGCCAGGATTACCCAAATCTATCGCCGCACGCGGTGTTGACCAGAGACGCTGGCAGCGCTTTGGTTGTGCGACGCGGCCAATCCCGAATCTGCCTGAAGTCAAGGCCAGCCGGAAATGCTCAGCCTCCGCCCCCGGACTTTCGCCTGACATCGCGGCAGCGCTTAAGGAAGTGATGCCCGGCGCGGGGGGGAATTCCTGTCTGGAGCGCTACGAATATGCCAAACATGGCGCCTGTTTCGGGTTTGATCCCAATGCCTATTTCGGCACCATGATACGGCTGGATAAGGCGATAAAAGACAGCGCACTGGGGCAGTTTCTGACGGATAATTACGGCAAAACCGTTAGCCGCGCTGAGTTTGATAGCGTCGTCGCACAAATGTGGGGCCAGGATAATGTCAAAGCCGTTAAAGTAAACTGCCATGGCAATCCCGCCTATTTAACAGAGATTCAGTTTTCATTAAAGGCGTCGATGATTAACGCCCCGCTCTCCTCTGCCTCATTCCTGCCGCAGCCGCATCCCGGCAACTGCGGGAAACAGTTTATTATCGATAAAGCCGGTTATTGACGAAGCAGAGGTTTAAAACCGTAGCCACATTTGAGAACACGCCCGAATGTAGACTAAAATTCACTCAGGGCTATGACGTTTGAGGATTTACCCGAATGTGAACTAAATCACTTCAAAGACGGGGTAAGTCTCAGTATCATCATGAGAGTTAAACCCTCGCCGCCAGACGGTGAGGGTTTTCTTTTGGGACCATTTACCTGCACTACTCGCAGTATCGATGACATGGAGTAAGAAATGTCCAGACCCACTATTATCATTAACGACCTTGACGCCGAACGTATTGATCGTCTTCTGGAACAGCCTGCGTATGCGGATCTGCCGATTGCCGACGCGCTCAACGCCGAACTGGATCGCGCGCAAATGTGTTCGCCACAAGAGATGCCGAACGATGTCGTCACCATGAACAGCCGCGTTAAATTCCGCAATTTGAGCGATGGTGAAACACGCGTGCGGACGCTGGTGTACCCCGCCAATATGACGGACAGCAGTACCCAGCTTTCGGTAATGGCGCCCGTCGGCGCGGCGTTGCTGGGACTGCGCGTCGGCGACACCATTCACTGGGAACTGCCGGGCGGCGCCTCCACCCATCTCGAAGTGCTGGAACTCGAATATCAGCCTGAAGCCGCGGGCGACTTCCTGCGTTAAATCATCTGCATAAGCGTTAATGCGTTTACACAGAGGATGCCTGCGCATCCTCTTTCCGTTAGCCCTTTCATTTCTGCCTGCTTCAGACAACGCCGCCTGGCATCGGGTTGACTACTCCCGTCGCCTGTTTCTGCGCCGCTTGTGCCGACGTCGCTCCCGGCACCAGGATAACCTTCCGGCACTCTTCTTCGCGTTTTTCGAAAATTTCGTAGCCGCGCGCCGCCTCTTCAAACGGCATATAGTGCGTGACAATCTCCTCCGGCTTCAGCAACCCTTTTTCAATAAGCGGTAATAATTCCCCCAGCCACGCGTGAACATGGGTTTGACCCATTTTAAAAGTTAGCCCCTTATCAAAGGCGTCGCCGAATAAAAAGCCGTGAATAAAACCGGCATACACGCCGGGCACGCTGACCACGCCGCCGCGTCTGACCGCCGCGATACATTGTCGCAGCGCTTTGCCGCTGCTGCCTTCCAGTTTAAGGTTCGTCAGCACCGTCTCCGTCAAGCTGCCTTTCGCTTCAAAGCCTACGGCATCAATTACCGCGTCCACGCCGCGGTGTCCTGCCGTCTGCTCGATGATTTTTTCCGCCGGATCGTTCTCATCATCGAAGTTGATCGGTATCGCGCCGTAACGTTCTTCGGCGAAACGCAGGCGCCAGGCGTGGTGATCAACGACGAAGATCTGCTCCGCGCCCAGCAGTCGCGCACAGGCGATAGTCAGTAATCCTACCGGCCCTGCGCCAAAAACCGCCACGCTGAAACCTTGCTGAATCTGGGCATTTTTTGCCGCCTGCCAGGCGGTAGGCAAAATATCAGAAAGAAACAGCGCTTTATCGTCAGATAACAGCGGCGGCACCTTAAATGGACCGACATTACCTTTTGGCACGCGAACATATTCGGCCTGTCCGCCGGGAACGCCGCCATACAGATGGCTATACCCAAACAGCGCCGCCGGTGGCGGGATCTGTTTTTTATTCATCGCCGCGCCGTGTCCGTCGTTAGTGTTTTCACACGCTGAATATTGCTGTAGCCGACAGAAAAAACAGTCACCACAGGCAATGACAAACGGGATAACGACCCGATCCCCTTTCCGAATATTCTTCACATCATGTCCGGTTTCCACCACCTCGCCCATAAATTCATGGCCGAAAATATCACCATGTTTTACCTGTGGGATCTTGCCGCGATAGAGATGCAAATCAGATCCGCAAATCGCGGTGGCGGTAACACGCAAAATGATATCGTCAGGCTGCTCAATGCCGGGATCGGGTACGTTTTCAACCTTTACGTGATGTGGACCGTGATACGTCAATGCTTTCATGCAGCCTCCGGGGTAACGGTGAATGTCACGTTCGACTATAAAAGGGTAGCTATCCCGGAGAGACTGCCGGCAAAACAGGCGGCTTTAGGATTTTTCCTGGAAAATACACAACTTTTTTAACATCAGGTTGCCGTAATATTTAAAATTGCCAGACAAATAGCAGAAAGAAACATTATTATATGCTTGAATAAATTCAGTATTGATTAACAGGGAGTAACGGGTATGTATAAGACAATCATTATGCCGGTTGATGTTTTTGAAATGGAACTTAGCGATAAAGCCATTCGCCACGCTGAGTTTCTGGCGCAACAGGATGGCGTCATTCATCTGTTGCATGTACTGCCTGGGTCCGCGAGCATGAGTCTGCACCGCTTTGCCGCCGACGTGCGTCGCTTTGAAGAACATTTACAGCATGAGGCGGAAACGCGTCTGCAAACGATGGTGGGACACTTCAGTATCGATCCTTCACGAATTAAAACGCATGTTCGCTTTGGTAGCGTGCGCGATGTCGTCAATGAGATGGGCGAAGAACTGGATGCGGATGTCGTGGTAATCGGTTCGCGTAATCCGTCCATCACGACACACCTGTTGGGGTCTAACGCCTCAAGCGTGGTGCGCCATGCGACGCTGCCCGTATTGGTTGTGCGTTAACTCTGGTGGCTAAAAACTTACACGCCCTGCCAGGTCACGCCTGGCAGGGCTTTTTACTGCATCATCGTTAGTACAAATGCCCGATATTCACAATAGTACTCACCGTGTCGCCAAAAAAGACCAGCCGACTCAGAAATACGCCGACGAATAACAAGACGAACAGGCGTTTCGGGCGCGAATCACCGTGACGGCTGGCGACAAAAGCGAGCGCAAGGCAGACCAGGCTTGCCAGATAAAACGGTGAAGCCAGCCATGAACGCGCCGTCATCTGCATTACCGTTCCCCCGCTTAACCACACCAGCGGCGCCGCGATAAGTACCGCGATACACACCACAATCCCCTGGCGTAACGCAGGAACGGCAGGCCTGAGTTTTAACAGCGGAATCGCCGCGCAACCCATGACCCATACCGTAATAAAAAATAACAGCATGGTAAATCCATTAGCGATAGCCACCATCGCTGGCGCGGCGTAGGTCATCCCCTGCACCGCCACCAGTAACACGCCGAACACGGAGGCGATAAGAGCCATCGCTTTATGTCCCTTTGCCAGGAACGTTACGCCGACCGCTGCGCCAAACAACGTGGCGCCCAGGATTTCCCGACTTAACCAGGCATGTCGCAGGTTAATCAGCGCATCATAAGCGCGATCGGGATGCGCCAGATGCAGAATCGCGGCAATAGACGCCAATGCCAGCACCAGCCCGGTGGCCAACCAATAGAAACGCTGGCCTTCCACTTCACCACGCAGCGTACGCCATGTCAGTACCAAAGCCATCCCGACAGACATCTGGCTTAATACCGTAAAAAACACCAGCGGCAGTTCATATTTTTCCATTACTTGTCCTCCGGCTGCTTAGGCTGGCGCGCCAGAATAAAGCGCGTTCCTGGATTAAGCTGTGGCATATGCGGGAACCCTGGCGGATACTGCACCGCATTATCGGGCACAGGATCGGCATCCAAATCGATAATCGACAAGGCGCCCACCGGACAGGCGTTTACGCACGCCGGATTCATACCGATATCAAGACGCTCGTAGCACATACTGCATTTTTCCGCTTTACGCGTCTCTTCATTAAAACGCGGCGCGCCATAAGGACAGTTACGAATACAGTTTTTACAGCCGATGCAGCGCTCAGGGTTATGCACCACCACGCCATCTTCACGTTTGGTATAGGCTTCGACCGGACAGGCGGCGACGCAGGCCGGATGTTCGCAGTGGTTACAGGCCAGCGAGTAAAACGCCCGCTCTTCATGTGGATAGATGTCTTTATCCAACGGATAAACGTAGCGCCAGAAGCGATCCGGCTCCAGTTGGTTAAAGCTTTTACACGCCATAGCACAGCCGCGGCAGCCGATGCACTTATCGCTATTCACTAAAAACGCACGTCTCATGCTACGGATTCCCCTTTACCGATCAATACAACGTCAGCAAACTGACTGTGGATAGCGGCGCCCGGCGCGCCAGTTTTCATCAGCCCCATATCAGCAGGCGTATCGGCCACGACGTTTTGCACGTTGTACTGCCGTTTCGGGAACCACGCTTCATACATCACCAGAAAATCTTCCGGCACGTTGGTGGTGACTTTTGCCCGCAGCTCAACTTCACCGGTGCCATTGAAAACTTTGACCAGATCGTTCTCGCTGATGCCCTTTTTCTTCGCGGAAGAAGGATGGATATAAACGAACGGTTCCGGGTAGAACACCTGCATCCAGTCCAGGTTGATAAACTGCGAGTGCAGGCCAAACTGCACGTGCGGCGTAAACAGATGGAACGGCAGTTTGCTCTCGGCTTCCGGTTTGTATTCCGGCAGCGCGGTGTGGCCGTTTTTCTCCGCCAGTTCAGATTTAAATTCATACTTGCCTGACGGCGTTTTGAACTTGCGATCGTACCAGGCGGCTGAACTTGGCAGAATCGCTTTTTTCGGCCCGTCCAGCAGATCGTCCCAGGAAGAGATGCCGAACATTTTCGCCATACCGTCGTTGAACTCCTGATCCAGCCAACGCTTGTGATCGAACTCTTGCGGGAAGGTACAGGAACCCGGCGCCATCTTATTAATGGTGCGCGACAGCATGGTAGCGATTTCAAGGTCGCATTTTGCTTCATACATCGGCTTAATCGCCGGCTGATTAATGGAAAGCCAGTAGTGCCAGTAAGAAGCATCCACGTTCCACTCTTCAAACGCGGTGGTAACGGGCAGCACGATATCAGCGTGTTGCACCGTTTCGTTGAAGAACTGATCGGCGCAGACCACCATTTCCAGTTTTTCAAACGCTTTTTTCATCTTGCTGCGATCGAAATCCTGGGCAAACGGGTTTTTACAGGCGACCCACAGCATACGAACCGGCGGATCGTTGGCCTCCAGAATCCCCTGCGCCGTCTGGTTGATATTCAGAGAGCGATCGGAGTACTGCACGGCGTCGCTGCCAGCGGCAGCCCCGAATTCACTGGTGGTGCCCGCCGCTCCCGGTATGCCAATAGCGCCCACCGGCGGCTTCTGCAGCATGGCGTTATAGTTAAAGCCCCAGGTATGCAGATGGCCATAACGCGCGCCGCCGCCTTCGACACCGATGTTGCCGGACATAGCGACAAAGGCATCGATAGCGCGAACGTTGGCGCCGCCGTTGACATGACGCTGCATCCCGTAACCAATCCAGACCGTGGCCGGCTTAACCGCCGTAAACTCTTCCGCCAGCTGGCGAATGACATCCGCAGACAGGCCGCAGATTTCTGCCGCCCACTCCACGGTTACATGGTTACGCAGATAGGCTTCAAATTCCGGATAGCCGTGAGCATCGTTGTTAACAAAATCCTGATCCACCAGGCCTTTATCCACCAGATGACGCGCCATTCCCAGCGCCAGCGCACCGTCTGAGCCAGGCCGTACGCGCAGGTAGAGATCGGCTTTGGCAGCAGTCTGCGACAGCAGCGGGTCGATAACCACGACCTTCGCCCCTTTCTCGCGCGCCTGATAGATGTACTTCATGCTGTGCATTGAGCACCAGGCCGGGTTGGCGCCCCAGATAATGATGTATTTCGCTTTCACCATATCTTCCGGGTCGTTACACCACATGTCGCCCATGTCGTAGTTTTGCGCGTCGATACCGGCAGGCCAGCACGGCGTACCGGCAAAACGGGTGGTATAGCCAAGCGAGGACATCATCCCTTCAACGGCATAGTTCAGCACGCCAAACTTACCGGAATATTTGGTCAGCGCCAGACCGAGCATAGAACCGTCTTTTTTCTTAATCTCCAGCATTTTGGCGGCAATGCGCTGCATCGCCTCTTCCCATGAGATGCGACGCCAGTTGCCGCTACCGCGAACGTCCTGCGTCATGGGATATTTAATACGATCGGGGCTATAAACCCGGCGCGGATAGCTTAACCCTTTGACGCAAGGGGTACCGTGAGTAAATGTTGATTCCGGCGCACCTTCCACGAAAGTAATGACCCCGTCCTTTACCCATGTCTTGAGGCTACAGGTGTCATAGCAGTTACGCGGACACGCGTTACGATAAATTTTGTACGTTTTAGGGTTAAAGGGAACAGGCGGCTGCGCAAGCGCGCATCGGGAGGTCAGTAATCCTCCGGGTAAAGCCGCAACGGCGCCCAGTGCCACTATCCCCTTTAAAAAAGAACGTCTGTTCAGATGTCCCGTCTCATTACTCATATTGATATTCTCGTTTTAATTCAGCAAGCCAATAAAATAAGATGTCCGCCACCGTATATAACGTGGTCGTTTGTGCATGAGTTTTTATTTTTTCGATATATAATGGCACCCACTTTGTTAAATAGTTATTGATATATTGAGTGAGAGTAGAGCGGTATGGTGACGTTTGCCGGGTATTAGCCAGTAATAGTGTGGTCAATTCCAGCACGCAGGAAATATGATCGTCAGGGATATTGCTCTCCTGATTAACCGATAATCCCAACGCTGCCATAAAATCCCGTATCTCCAGCGTCGCCTTTCCCATCACCAGCGCATCATCTTCCAGATACACTGAAGCGAAAGGCGCAGCCAGCAGCTTGCCAGGACCGACGAATAGCGCATTAAAGTCATACTCCGCCTCCAGCCACGCCCGATCGGTAAGGTTTACCGCAGCAGTGGGATTTAATCTCACGTAGGCAGATTTCAGTGAACGACTATCATGAGAATTAAAAAAATCACGCAATGTAAGCCCTGTTTTTTCTAATTCCGTCAGTGATTCATAGATTGAATCCATGAATAAATAACCTCACATACAAATGCAATATAAATCAAGAAAAAAGAATGGGCATGTTAACGGAAGCGCTTAATCTTTCTTTGATAAAAAAACAGAAAAATTCCAGTTAAATCCGTAGAAGGCTTTTTTATTGTTTCAAAGTTTAAAAACAGAATACCGTTGAAATAAAAAACCGTCTGTTATTAACAGACGGTTTCAGAGTATTGATAATGAAGAAGGTGTTTTACCCGGTGCGTTCCCCAGGCATAAACACCGCAGGCCCGAATAGCTTACACTATCGGGCCATTTACGATGGCCAGTTAACTGGCCTTGCAGGTGTGCTTACTTCTTTTTATGCGATTTTGGTGCGAATCAGATAATCAAAGGCGCTCAACGAGGCTTTCGCCCCTTCGCCCGTGGCGATGATAATCTGTTTGTAAGGAACGGTGGTGCAATCGCCTGCGGCGAAGACGCCCTTAACGCTGGTTTCACATTTGGCGTCAATAATGATCTCGCCCATGCGGTTACGCTCAAGCGCGCCTTCCAGCCAGTGGGTATTCGGCAACAGACCAATCTGCACAAAAATCCCTGCCAGCGCGACGCTATGAATATCGCCGCTGACACGGTCACGATACTCCAGTCCCACCACTTTCGAACCGTCGCCCTTCACTTCTGTCGTTTGCGCATTCAAAATGATATCGACATTTTTCAGACTACGCACTTTGTCCTGTAGCACCTGATCCGCCTTCATCTCCGGCGCGAACTCCAGCAACGTAACATGTTCTACAATACCTGCCAGATCGATAGCCGCTTCAACGCCAGAGTTGCCGCCGCCGATGACCGCCACACGCTTCCCTTTAAATAACGGACCGTCGCAGTGCGGACAATAGGTGACGCCTTTGGTGCGATACTGATCCTCGCCCGGCACATTCATATTGCGCCATTTCGCGCCGGTGGCGATGATGATACTACGCGCTTTCAATACTGCGCCGGACGCCGTTTCAATCTGATGCAAGCCGCCTTCTGTTGCGGCCGGAACCAGTTTACTTGCGCTCTGGCTGTCGATAACGTCAACGTCGTAATCGCTGACATGCGCTTTCAGCGCGCCCGCCAGTTTCTGGCCTTCGGTTTTCGGCACCGAGATATAGTTTTCGATATCCACGGTATCCAGCACCTGACCGCCGAAGCGCTCGCCCATCAGACCGGTACGGATGCCTTTGCGCGCCGAGTAGACCGCCGCCGCCGCGCCCGCCGGGCCGGAGCCGACAATCAGTACGTCATACGCATCGCGTTTGTTCAGCGCTTCCGCCGCGCGTTTTTCTGCGCCAGTATCCACTTTAGCGACAATCTCGGTCAGAGTCATACGTCCCTGGCCGAACTCTTTACCGTTAACAAATACCGCCGGAACGCCCATCACGTTACGTTCGGTGATTTCGTTCTGGAAGGTGCCGCCATCAATTGCCGTATGTTTAATACGCGGGTTCAGCACCGCCATCAGGTTCAGCGCCTGCACTACGTCCGGGCAGTTATGGCAGGAGAGTGAATAATAAGTTTCGAATTCAAAATCGCCGTCAATATCGCGAATCTGCTCCAGCAGCGACTGCGCTTCTTTTGACGGATGACCGCCGGTCCACAGCAGCGCCAAAACCAGCGAGGTAAATTCGTGGCCCAGCGGAGAACCGGCAAAGCGCGGCCCTTGCTGAGAACCTGGATTCGTAATCAGGAAAGACGGCTTGCGCACCGGCAGAGTATTGTCTTCTTTAAACGTGACTTTGTCGGACAGCTCGGCGATTTCAGCCAGCAGTTCCTTGATTTCCGCCGATTTAGCGCTGTCATCCAGCGTGGCAATCAGCTCAACAGGTTTGGTCAGTTTCTCAAGGTAAGCCCTGAGCTGGGTTTTCATATTTGTGTCGAGCATTCTTCTTCCCTCTCTGAAAACATCATCATGCAAGCCGACTTCGCGGGACTGCATTAATGCAACTTGCGTCATGGTGCTGAAATGAAATGGGCGCGGGTGCGCCCATGACTGAAACAATTTCCAAAGTATTTCACGTCAGAGTAAGGCGGCTAGCCTGAGAATCCCCGGGAGCTTACTGAAGTAAGTGACCGGGGTGAGCAGGCGACGCCAACGCAGCTATGGCGTGAAAGACGACGGAAATTTAGATTTTACCGACCAGGTCTAAGGATGGAGCCAGAGTCGCTTCGCCTTCTTTCCATTTCGCCGGGCATACTTCGCCTGGGTGAGCGGCAACGTACTGTGCTGCTTTAATTTTACGCAGCAGGTCAGACGCGTCACGGCCGATACCTTCAGCGGTAACTTCGATCGCCTGGATGATACCCTGCGGGTCAACAACAAAGGTCGCACGGTCTGCCAGACCTTCATCTTCACGCATGTTGTCGAAGTTACGGGTCAGGGCGCCAGTCGGGTCGCCGATCATCGCATATTTGATTTTTGCGATAGTTTCAGAGCTGCTGTGCCATGCTTTGTGCGTGAAGTGAGTATCGGTTGAGACGGAATAAACGTCTACGCCCAGCTTCTGCAGTTCTTCGTAATGGTCGGCAACGTCACCCAGTTCAGTCGGGCAAACAAAGGTAAAATCGGCCGGGTAGAAGAAGAAGACGCTCCAGCGGCCTTCGGTATCTTTCTCGGTGACTTCAATGAATTCACCGTTTTTGAACGCCTGGTTTTTGAAAGGTTTGATTTTGGTGTTAATTAAGGACATCTATACTTCCTCCGTGTTTTCGTTGAGGAGTAAGTTAACGAAATTTTGCTGATTCGGCTAATGCGTTTCCATTATCAAATCAATAAGCGTTAACTAACAACCCGATTCGGGCGACATTGTGAACACTGCGCCCTGTCAGCCATCTAAAGTAAAAAGGCCGCCTGACAGGCGGCCCCATTACCTGAACTACCCGTAGGTAACTTCAGAGCCAGTACGACTCGTCTTGCAAATTACAGACGTATTGTCTGCAACTCGAAATCCATAGCGTATATGCTGGCTAAGTGTTGCGCTCTACATTACCTTAACAAAGGCTGTAACAGCGAAAAGGATTACATCACCCCAGCACAGAAAGGGCAATCCTGGCACGCCAGCTCTTACCTATGTCTGTGATAGGCATCATCATTAATACTCTTTTCGCTTTGATATTAAAAGGAAAAAATATGATTAAACGTACATTGCTGCTTGCTATGCTGCCCATTCTCGCCCACGCGGAAGAACTGCCTGCGCCGGTTAAAGCCATTGAAAAACAGGGTATAACTATCCTGAAATCCTTCGAGGCGCCGGGGGGCATGAAGGGCTATCTCGGAAAGTATCAGGATATGGGCGTCACGATTTACCTGACGCCGGACGGTAAACACGCGATTTCCGGCTATATGTATAATGAAAAAGGCGAAAATCTTAGCAACGCCCTGATAGAAAAAGAGATCTATGCACCGGCCGGACGTGAAATGTGGCAGAAAATGGAAAAAGCGTCATGGATACTCGACGGTAAAAAAGACGCGCCGGTGGTGCTGTATGTCTTCGCCGACCCTTTCTGCCCCTATTGTAAGCAGTTTTGGCAACAAGCTCGTCCGTGGGTCGAATCCGGCAAGGTACAATTACGCACATTACTGGTCGGCGTGATTAAACCGGAAAGCCCGGCCACAGCCGCAGCGATTTTAGCCGCGAAAGACCCGGCGAAAACCTGGCATGACTATGAAGCCTCCGCAGGAAAGATGAAGCTGGAAGTTCCGGCGTCCATCCCCCCGGCGCAGATGAAAGTCATTAATCAGAATCAGCAGCTAATGGACGATCTTGGCGCTAACGCGACGCCAGCAATTTATTACATGAATAAAGATAAGATTTTGCAACAGGTTGTGGGTTTACCGGAAAAAGCGCAACTGGACGCCATGATGGGGCAGCCTTAACGCAGAAATTAGCAAAGCTGGAGCTTAACCGTACCACGCCCGATAGCGCTACGTTTGTCGGGCCAACCTCTGACTGGCATTAACGCGACGCCAGACCAGCATGTCATCCGACACAGCCTTTTTAGACTAACGGCGTGGTTATAAAAGTGTACGTTATGTCCGCCTTTACTGTAATTATTTACTCGCTAAAATATTCATAACTGTGGTATTTTAGTTTAAATAAACTCTACATTAAGTTTAATAAACATAACTCTGGTAAATTATTGAGATTAAGTCATAATCATGGAAGATACCATGATAATGCCGGGAACATACTATGGCTAACCTTTACGACCTTAAAAAATTTGATCTTAACCTGTTGGTTATATTTGAATGTATCTATCAACATTTAAGCATTAGCAAAGCAGCAGAAACACTCTATATTACACCTTCTGCCGTAAGCCAGTCATTGCAACGCCTGCGCACGCAATTCAACGACCCTCTATTTATTCGTTCAGGCAAAGGAATTACGCCTACCGTAACAGGCATTAATTTACATTATCATTTAGAAAATAATCTTAACAGCCTGGAACAAACTATTAATATAATGAATCAGTCCAGCCTGAAGAAAAAATTTATTATCTACAGCCCACAGCTGTTGATCACCCAATATGTGATGAAATTAGTTAAATATATCCGCAAAGATCCACAGGTTGAAATTGAACATCACGACATTTTGACCACTGACGAACTGCCTGAAGATCTGCTTGCCTACCGCAAAGCAGATATTGTGGTTTCAATGGCCCCACTGAATAATCGTTCTATTGTTTGTACTCACTTTAATAGGCTAGAATGCATCCTGGTTTGCAGTGAAAACCATCCCCGACTAGGCGACACCGCCACTATCGACGAAATTCTACAAGAGTCATTTACGCAACTCGTCTCCCGGGCAACCGGTATGAAAGAATATCATTCACTTATGGATGATGTGCTGGGGGAAAGAATAATTGGTTTCAGAAGCAAATCGCTGATGACCATCGCCAACTCTATCAGCTCCACGGAGCTTATTGGTTTTTTACCACAAACATTTTTTGACTATTACTCTTCCTCTATCAAACTTAAAAAAGTCACCATACCTTTTACCATTGCTCCCATACAATTCTATCTTATGTATAATAGGGCTTCGCTGAATAATAGCGGATTTGCTGAGCTCATTGAGCACATCACAAAAAAACATTAATAAGAAGGTCAGATAACGGATATTAATATAAATTTAATGTATATGTTTATGGAATATATTTATTTTACAAATATAATAAAGCATTGCAAGTTCATCTAATCTGCTTATCCTTTATGTTAATTATTTCGAATATACTGTAGTTAACACATCGGAGACTATCCAGAGATGTCGGTTTATAAAGTTCCGCTCGAGCAAAATGTTCTGGAAGCGGCTCAAGAGCGTATAATGTGGACCCTGGAAACCTTACCCCGGGTCTGCGTCTCATTTTCTGGTGGTAAAGATTCAGGACTTATGTTGCACCTGACGGCAACGTTGGCGCGCAAAATGAATAAAAAGATCCATGTTCTCTTCATTGACTGGGAAGCGCAATTCTCCTGTACCATCACCTATATTGAATCGTTACGTGAATACTACGCGGACGTTATTGAGCGTTTTTATTGGGTCGCATTACCCTTAACCACACAAAATTCCCTTTCACAATACCAGCCGGAGTGGCAGTGTTGGCAGCCGGGTACCGACTGGGTACGACAACCGCCAGAAGATGCGATTACCGATCCGGCCTTTTTTTCCTTTTATCAACACGGCATGACCTTTGAACAGTTCGTTCGCGATTTTGCCGACTGGTTTTCAGAAAAACGTCCTGCCGCTATGCTGGTCGGTATTCGTTCCGACGAATCCTATAACCGATTTGCCGCTATCGCTAACTCGCATAAGCTGCGCTTTGCCGACGATAAGCCCTGGACCACGTTAGCCCCTAAGGGGCACACCTGGTATATCTATCCCATCTATGACTGGAAAACCGCAGATATCTGGACCTGGTTCGCCAAAACAGGTAAACCATGTAACCCTTTGTATAATTTGATGTATCAGGCTGGAGTACCGCCCCGTTACATGCGTATTTGCGAACCGTTCGGCCCGGAACAACGACAGGGGTTATGGCTGTATCATGTTATCGAACCTGAGCGCTGGGCGGCCATGTGCGCCAGAGTCAGCGGCGCACTCAGCGGAGGAATATACGCCGGACAAGACAGCCATTTTTACGGCCACCGGAAAATTTTAAAACCCGATCACCTTAACTGGGAAGAGTACGCGCTGCTCCTGCTACACAGTATGCCTGAAGTCACTGCCGAACATTACCGTAATAAAATCGCCGTTTATTTGCAGTGGTATAAGAAAAAAGGCATGCACACCATTCCACAAACGCAGCATGGCGATATCGGATCGCGCGATATTCCGTCGTGGCGACGGATCTGCAAAGTATTACTGAACAATGATTACTGGTGCCGGGCGCTGTCATTCAGTCCGACAAAACCTAAGAATTACCAGCGTTATAACGAACGTATGAAAGCTAAACGCCAGGAATGGGGGATCTTATGCAACACCGACTCACAACCGAAATAACTCACTTTCTCTCTGAACTGCCTGAAGAGGAGAGGATCGCCGCCATTAATGAATTTAGAATGGCGATACATAGCGTTAGTCCTTTTCGCGATGAGCCTGTCGATTGTGTCCTGTGGGTGAAAAACGATCATATTTCACCTAATGACTACAACCCGAATAACGTTGCGCCGCCGGAGAAAAAACTGCTGCTTAAATCGATTGAACAAGATGGGTTTACTCAGCCGATCGTGGTGGTAAAGGCCAATACGGAGGAGTACGAGATTGTAGACGGTTTTCACCGTCATGAGCTGGGCAAAGGAAAAGCGGCCCTGAAAAGGCGTCTGAAAGGCTACCTGCCGATAACGTGTCTGGACAGAGAACGTCACGAACGCATGGCGGCAACCATTCGGCATAACCGCGCGCGCGGGCGCCACCAGATCCACGCCATGTCAGAAATCGTGCGCGAACTTTCTCTGCTAGGCTGGGACGAGAGCAAAATCGGCCAGGAGTTAGGTATGGACGCCGATGAAGTCCTGCGCCTGAAACAGATCAACGGCCTGCAGGAGCTTTTTGCAGACCGTCGATTCTCCAGAGCGTGGACGGTTAAATAACTACAGTTTACACAGGCGCTCTGCGGCGGCCAGCAGCGTTGATTCCTGTTTAGCGAAACATAAACGTATAAGCTGATGCGGGAAAGGGGCGGCGCAAAAGACAGAGAGCGGAATAGCGGCGACACCGACTTCTTCGGTTAGCCACTGACAAAACTCAACGTCATTTAGCGTCGACACTGCGCTGTAATCGATTAACAGAAAATAGGTACCTTCACAGGGCAGCACTTTTAATCGGCTTTGCGCCAGCGCGTTAACCAGCACATCGCGTTTTTTCCGGTAAAAATCGGGTAACGCGCGATAGTGTTCCGGCGCGGCGCGCAGCATATCCGCCAGCGCCAGTTGCGCCGGCGTATTGACGCAAAACGTCAGGTACTGATGAACTTTGCGTATTTCGGCGCTAATGGCCGCAGGCGCAACGCAGTAACCAATCTTCCATCCTGTCATATGAAAGGTTTTACCAAACGATGAAACGGCAACCGCCCGCTCTCGTAACTGAGGGTGCGCCAATACGCTGGCATGACCTTCGGCGGCAAAACAAATATGTTCGTACACTTCATCGCTTAACACATAAATTTCCCGCTCGCCGATAGCCTGCCACAGCGCCTCGATATCCGCCTGACGCCAGACGGTAGCGGTGGGATTATGCGGCGTATTGAGGATCACCAGTCGCGTGCGCTCGCTAAGCAACGCCGAAAACGCCTGCCAGTCGACGCGAAAATGCGGCGGCGTAAGCGCTATGCGTTTTAACACGCCGCCGGAGAGCGCCACGGCTGGGGCATAGCTGTCGTAACTGGGATCGAAACAGATAACCTCATCCCCTGCCCGCACCAGCGCGGTAATCGCCGCATACAGCGCTTCTGTCGCGCCCGCTGTGACGGTGATATCACTGACGTCATCGGGTCGATAACCATATATTTCCGCCGTTTTATCGGCAATGGCCTCCCGCAGCGCCTGCGCCCCCGTCATCGGCGCATATTGATTCGCGCCCTGCGCGACATGATAAGCCAACCGCTCGTGCAAATAACGAGGACCATCAAAATCAGGGAAGCCTTGCGATAAATTTATTGCCTGATGTTTCTGCGCCAGCGCGCTCATTTGCGTAAAAATCGTGGTACCAAGATTTGGCAATTTGCTTTTTGGAATCAGTGGGTTATTTCTCATTATCTTCATACCCGCCAGTGATGTGGTTGTTGACACACTATCACAGGGTGTTAGTATTTGGCAATCAAGACGTTTAGATGTCTAAATATAATAACAACGGTGAGAAGACCCTAAGGACAACACAACATGAACCACACTGAGATCCGCGTCGTTACCGGCCCGGCGAATTATTTTTCCCATGCAGGAAGCCTCGAAAGACTGACCGACTTTTTCACGCCGGAACAGCTTTCCCACGCCGTTTGGGTGTACGGCGAACGCGCGATTGCCGCCGCCCGGCCTTACCTGCCGGAAGCGTTTGAACGTGCTGGCGCAAAGCATCTGCCGTTTACCGGCCATTGTAGCGAACGCCATGTTGCCCAACTGGCGCACGCCTGCAACGACGATCGTCAGGTGGTGATAGGCGTCGGCGGCGGCGCGCTGCTCGATACCGCCAAAGCGCTCGCCCGCCGTCTGGCGCTGCCGTTTGTCGCTATCCCGACAATCGCGGCAACCTGCGCCGCCTGGACACCGCTTTCCGTCTGGTATAACGACGCGGGACAGGCGTTACAGTTCGAAATTTTTGATGATGCCAATTTTCTGGTGCTGGTCGAACCGCGCATTATTCTGCAGGCGCCCGATGACTATCTGTTAGCTGGCATTGGCGATACGCTGGCGAAATGGTATGAAGCCGTTGTGCTTGCGCCGCAGCCTGAAACATTGCCATTGACCGTAAGGCTGGGCATTAACAGCGCGTGCGCTATTCGCGATCTCCTGCTGGACAGCAGCGAACAAGCATTAGCGGATAAACAGCAGCGTCGGCTGACCCAGGCATTTTGCGACGTGGTGGATGCGATTATTGCTGGCGGCGGTATGGTCGGCGGCCTCGGGGAACGCTATACCCGTGTCGCCGCCGCCCATGCGGTACACAACGGTCTGACCGTCCTGCCGCAAACGGAAAAATTCCTGCACGGAACGAAAGTGGCTTATGGCATTCTGGTGCAAAGCGCGCTACTGGGACAAGATGACGTGCTGGCGCAATTGATTACAGCGTACCGGCGATTTCATCTGCCGGCCCGGCTTAGCGAACTGGACGTGGATATTCATAACACCGCCGAGATCGATAGGGTCATCGCGCATACCCTGCGCCCGGTCGAATCCATCCACTATTTACCGGTGACGTTAACGCCAGACACCCTGCGTGCGGCGTTTGAAAAAGTTGAATTTTTCAGAATATAGCCTGGTGACGTTGCGTTTATCAGGCCTGGCAACCCTCAGCAGCAACGCGCGCCGCCTTTTCCACCATAGCGCGCATCCTGCCGCTCGCGGAAAAATTCTTCATAGGTCATCGGCGTCTGATCCGGATGCGTTATGCGCATATGCTCAACATAGTTGTCGTAGTCTGGCACGCCAATCATCATTTTTGCGGCCTGTCCCAGATATTTTCCGGCTTTCGAAAGCGTATCGAACATCGTTGTCACCTGTCATTCAAATGCCCTCTCCTTATTCTGGAGAGGGCTATTGATGTAAAAAGATTAGTGCGCGCCTTTCGCCTGCGTCACGATCTCATCCACATTTTCCGGCATCGGCTCATACGGCGTTTCATTCGCCGTCGGTTTATCAATCTTCAGAGCGGCCAGCGCCGTCTTAATAGAGAAGACCGCCAGCACCACGACCACCACCATAAAGAAGATGGTTAGCCCGGCATCCAGACGGTTATTGAATACCAACTGCGCGAGTTGCGATTCGGTGTATTGCGGCGGAATATTGCCGCTGTCGATCATCGCCTGGAACTTATTGGCAATGGCCAGGAAGCCGATTTTCGCATCCGGACTAAACGCTTTCTGCCAACCCGCCGTCAGCGTACAAATCAGCAGCCAGGCCGTCGGCACCAGCGCGACCCACGCATAACGCTGACGCTTCATTTTGAACAGTACCACGGCGCAAAGCATCAGCGCCATACCCGCCAGCATCTGGTTAGCGATGCCAAACAGCGGCCACAGGGTGTTAATACCGCCCAACGGATCGACCACGCCCTGATGGAGGAAATACCCCCACGCCAGCACGCACAATGCCGTAGCAAGCAGGTTCGCTGGCAACGAATCGGTACGTTTCAGCCCTGGCGACACTACGCCCAACAAATCCTGCAACATAAAGCGCGCCGCACGGGTGCCCGCATCCACCGCCGTCAGAATAAACAGCGCTTCAAACAGAATGGCGAAGTGATACCAGAACGCCACATCCATCATGCCGCCCAACGCGCCATGTAAAATGTAGGCCATCCCTACCGCCAGCGTTGGCGCTCCGCCTGCGCGGGAGATAATGGATTGTTCGCCGACTTCATTGGCAATCTGGTGTAACGTATCCGGCGTGATAGCGAAACCCCAACTACTGACCACCTGCGCGGCAGAAGCTACGACATCCGCTGTCCCCGCTGGCGCCAGTACCGCCATCGGGCTATTCATCGCAAAGTAAACACCCGGATCGATAATACAGGCGGAGACCAGCGCCATAATGGCGACGAAAGATTCCATTAACATCCCGCCGTAGCCGATAAAGCAGGCCTGGCCTTCGTTGGCCAACATCTTCGGCGTCGTGCCGGAGGAGATGAGCGCATGGAAACCGGAGACCGCGCCGCAGGCGATGGTAATAAACAGGAACGGGAACAGGTCGCCCGTCCAGACCGGTCCGGTACCATCAACAAATTTGGTCAGCGCCGGCATAGTCAGCGTCGGACGCATAATCAGAATCCCGACCGCCAGACCGACAATCGTACCAATTTTCAGGAAGGTAGAGAGGTAATCACGCGGCGCGAGCAGCAGCCAGACCGGCAGTACCGCCGCGACAAAACCATAACCCACCAGCATCCAGGTAAGCTGCACGCCAGTAAAATCAAAGTACGGCGCCCAGGTTGGGCTTGCCGCCACCCATCCGCCGGAAATAATAGCGAAAATAAGAAATACCAGCCCAATGACCGACACCTCGCCGATGCGCCCCGGACGCAAATAACGCAAGTAGATGCCCATAAAAATCGCCAGTGGAATAGTGAACGCGACAGTGTACGTTCCCCACGGGCTATGGGTCAGCGCTTTCACCACGATCATCGCCAGGACGGCCAGAATGATCACCATGATCATAAAGCAGGCCACCAGCGCGATCACCCCTGCCGTCGCGCCCATCTCCTCTTTAACCAGCTCGCCAAGCGAACGCCCATCGCGCCGGGTCGAGACGAACAGCACCATAAAGTCCTGCACCGCTCCCGCCAGCACGACGCCCGCCAGCAGCCAGATCATCCCCGGCAGATAGCCCATCTGCGCCGCCAGTACCGGCCCGACCAGCGGACCTGCGCCAGCAATGGCCGCAAAATGGTGACCGAACAGCACTTTTTTATCGGTCGGGACATAATCCAGACCATCATTATGACGTACCGCGGGCGTCATACGCGTTGGGTCAACCGCCAGCACTTTTTTGGCGATATAGAGCCCATAAAAACGATACGCAATAAGATAGACACAGACCGACGCCACCACGATCCATAGCGCGTTGATCTGTTCCCCACGATTTAACGCAATATAGCCCAGGGCAAACGCACCCAATACTGAGAGCGCTGTCCAGACGAGGTATTTCCCTGATTTATTCATAGTTGTTGTCCGTTTGGGTGTTCCAGAGAGATGTTACATTTTGTTTCTATAACACCTTTACCGTAATTAACAACACAACAACATGATAAAACCGGATTGTTACCCATTTTTTACATTACAGTGTTAACCAGATCACTTCCTTTCTTCGTTAATGCTGCAATTGCATTTTACTTTGCCAGAACTATCCCATTACCGCCGTTCCCAGGCGACAGGTGCAGCAGCGCCTCCCCTGCTCGTCAAAGAGCGTAATTTCCCAGCTTTGATTCTGCCGCCCCAGATGCAGCGGCAGGCAAACGCCGCGTACTTTCCCCTGCGAGATGGCGCGGTGGTGAGTGGCGTTTAACTCGGTCCCGACCACGCACTGCCCGTCGCGGGTCATCAGATAACCCGCCATTGATCCCAACGTCTCCGCCAGCGCTGCCGATGCGCCGCCGTGTAGCAGACCAAACGGTTGATGAGTGCGGGCATCGACGGGCATTTCCGCCTCCAGCACGTCATCGCCCAGACGGGTGTAAACAATGCCCAGATGCGCCACCAGAGTGTTCTGACTGGTAGCGTTCAATTCATCCAGCGTTAAATGCCGTTTCCAGATCATCGTCAGGCTCCCAATGTTGAACCGCCGTCCACCACGATATCCTGCAAGGTAATGTGGCTGGCCAGATCGGAGGCAAGAAACAAAATGGTATTGGCTATCTCCTGCGGACGGGCGATTTTACCGAGCGGTATGCCGAGCTTAAACTGTTCGCCGAAACCGCGAATACGCTGCTGTTCGGCATCTTCACTCACCCATAACGTGCGCTGCATATCGGTGTCAGTCGAACCAGGCGACACCACATTACAGCGCACCCCGCAGCCCGCCAGCTCCAGCCCTACGGTTAGCGCCAAGCTTTTCAGCGCCGCTTTAGAGGCGCCGTAGGCGCTCATACCGATGCGCGGCGTATGCGCCGCATCTGAGGCTACGGTGACAATCGCCCCTCCCTGCTGACGGCGAAACTGCGCCATCGTCTGAGAAAACAGGTTAAATGCCCCGCCCACATTGACCGCAAACGTCTGCTGCCAGTCGTCGACGCTAAGCGCATCGGTCGCTCCCATACGCAAAATACCGGCGGCGTTGACCAGCACATCCAGCCGCGTCGTTTTTTGCAACACACGCTGGCACACCTGCGCAACCTGTGCGGCATCCGCCACATCCATGACTTCGGTAGCAAAGGGATAATTCTCTTGCGTAAATTCGCGATCGAAGCCGATCACCCGCGCCCCGGCGTCGACAAACGCCAGCGCCGTCGCGTAACCGATCCCTTTCCCCGCCCCGGTCACCCATACCGTTTTGTCTGAAAAATCAAAGCCGGTCATTACTCTACCCCGCGAGAAAGCAGCGCCCACCAGGCGTCAATGGTCGGGTTTTTCGCCAGCATCACGAAGTCGATATCGCCGTGTACTTTACGCCAGCGCGCTGCCAGCCCCATCATGCGTACTGAATCCAGGCCATAATCAATCAGGTTTTCATCATCCAGCGGCTCGTCGGTCTCATCCAGCAACGGCAGAATCAACGCCCGCAGCGCCGCTTTACTGGCAGGAACCGGCGTCGGCAGCAGCGACTCGGTCATGACGACGCGACCGGAACGCCCCGCCACATAGTTCAGCGCCATCAGATGCTCTTCCCGGCTGAAATCCGCCAGCGCATCCGCCACCATAAACGGCTTAATGTCGCGCATAAACGCATCGGTAGCGGTGGTCATACAGCCAATATGCGCATACACGCCGGTAATGATGAGCTGATTACGTCCGGTATCTTTTAACATCTGTTCCAGCGGCGAGCGGTGAAACGCGCTATAGCGCCACTTCACCAGCACCGTATCCGCCTCATCCGGCGTTAAGGCTTCTACCACCTTCTGCTGTTCCGGAGAGCGCGTCAGTCCCGGCCCCCACATATCATTGAGTAACGCGCGATCTTCATCGCTTTGCTCTTTCGGCTGAGCGGTGTAATAGACCGGGATATGATGTTCCTTACAGTACTGGCGCAGGGCGGCGATATTAGCAATCACCTGGTCCATCATTGGGCAGTTGCGGCCCCAAAAGCTGACAAAGTAATCCTGCATATCGTGGATGAGCAGCGCCGCGCGCTCCGGCTCAAATGCCCAGTTCACTTTGTTGGTCGGGATATCCAGTGCGGTGGGCAGCGCGTAAGACTGTAGTTTCGGGATTGCCATCTCTCTTTCTCCTTCAGAGCGGTGAACGTGACGCCAACCGCTGGCGTAATTGTTTTTTATCGACTTTACCAACCGGCGTCAGCGGCAGTGACGCAACGCACTCCACGCGATCCGGTAATTTAAATTCCGCCACGCCCTGCTCTCGCAGGAAACGGCGTACCTGTACCGCTCGCAGCGGCTCTTTTACCACCAGATATGCGCAACTTTTTTCTCCCAGCAGTTCATCTTCCATGCTGACCAGCGCCGCATGGATCACCACCGGGTGGCGCAGTAACAGGTTTTCTATCTCTTCGGCGGCTATCTTCTCGCCGCCCCGATTGATCTGATCTTTTTCACGCCCGTGAACGGTGATGTAACCGTCTTGATCAATGGAGATCAGATCGCCGGAACAGTAAAAACCGTTGGCGTCAAAGGCGCTGGCATTGTGTAGCGGACTGTTGAAATAGCCGCGAAAAGTATAGGGGCCGCGCGTCATCAGACGACCAATCTCGCCCGGCGGCAGTGGATTCCCGTCGGCATCCGCCACCCACACTTCGTCGTCCGGACACATGGGTCTTCCCTGGGTATTGATAATCCGTTCCGGACTATCGTCCAGCCGGGTATAGTTCACTAACCCTTCCGCCATACCGAAGACCTGCTGCAACTGACAGCCAATTTCAGCCGGAATACGGGCGGCCAGCGTCGCAGAAAGCCGCGCGCCGCCGACCTGCAATAACCTTAATGACGCCAGCGGCGCATTGCCGCCCCACTCCTGGATAGCCTGTAGCCATAGACTGACCGCGGGCGGCACCAGCGCTGTGGCATTAATCTGGTGTTTTTCGATCAGCGGGAAACAGAGCGTGGCGCTGGGATCGGTCGCCAGCACTACCGTTCCTTTGGCAAGAAAGACGCCCAGCGCGCCCGGCGAACTCATGGCGTAGTTATGCGCGGCGGGAATCGCGCACAGAAAACGCGTATCCTCGTTGAAACCGCAAATCTCATTGCTGCGGCGCACGCTGTAGTAATAGTCGTTATGGGTACGGGGAATAAGCTTTGGCGTGCCGGTAGTACCGCCGGAAAGCTGAAAGTAGGCCACTTCGTCAGCAGGTGATGGCGTGGCAGTGAAATCTTCCGCCGCCTGCCGCATCGCCGCGTCCAGGCTGTGATCGCCGTCGTCGTTGCGCAATAACACCACCCGCACAGAGCGGTGTTCAGCCACAAACGTGTTGAGAAAGTCCTCCCCGGCGAACAGCGTATGTTGGCGATCGGCAATCACCAGCGTCGGCGCGATCTGCATCGCATAGGCGTTAAGTTCGGTACGTTGATGGCTAAACAGCGCCAGAACGGGCGCTACGCCAAGCTTCAACAGGGCGAAAAAGGTGATATACAGTTCCGGTACATTCCCCAGTTGTACCAGAGCGGTTTCGCCAGGTTTGATGCCCTGACGGCGTAAACTGCAGGCCAGATTATCTGCGGCCTGGTTGAGCTGGCGATAGCTGAATGCGCGCTCGCCTTCAATGACCGCCGTCTTGTCGCTGTCAGCGTGGCGGGTCAGAATATCGGTCAACGGCACGTCTTGCCAGTAGCCTTTTTCACGATAACGGCGGGCAAATTCATCCGGCCAACGGGTGAAAGGTATACGCATCATCGTTCCTTAATGCAGTCCAAAAACGTTCAACATCGTAGAGAGCTTGACGCCGGTTTCCCGCCACTCGCCGACTGGCGAAGAGGCAGGGACAATCCCGGCGCCAGCGAACAGGCGCACCTGATTACCGTGCAATTTCGCACAACGAATCGTCACTACCCACTCGCCGTTTCCTTCGGCATCGCACCAGCCGACAATGCCGCCAAACAGTTCACGATCGAACGGTTCCAGTTCAGCAATCAGCTTTTTCGCGACCTGATGAGGGAAACCGCTTAACGCAGGCGTTGGATGCAGCAGACAGGCCAGCGTCAGCGCGTTTTCTCCGGCGTTGGCCTTGCCCTCAAACGGCGTACCGAGATGCCATAGCGTCGGCGTGGTGATCAACTGCGGAGAGGAAGGTAATTGCAGTTCCGTGCTGCGATCGCGCAGGATCTGCTTCATCGCCTGCGTCACCAGCTCATGTTCATGCCGATCTTTTTGTGAAGCCAGCAGTCGGTTTCCCGCCTCGCGATCCAGAACGTCATCCGGCTGTCGACGTGCCGAGCCTGCTAACGGCAGCGAACTAAACCGCTCGCCCTCTTTGCGTAGCAGCAATTCGGGGCTGGCGCCCAGCAGAACGCCGCCATCCGCCAGTGGCACATGGAAGTTGTAACTAACTGGATTCTGCGCAACCAGCCGCTCCAGCAATGCTCCGCTATCCACCGCCACATCAGTGGTGATATCTATCAGCCGGGAAAGCACCACTTTATCGACGTCTGGCGTGGCGGTCAGCATAGCCGCGCGTGCGACCATCGCTTCAAAAGCATCCTGCTCCGGAATCGCCTTTCGCGCCGTCACCGTCAGCGACTGATGGTCAGTAAAATAACGCGCCGTGCGCTGCTTTTGCTGGCGGGAAAAGGACTGCCACGCCATCGGGATAAATAGCGACGACGGCTGACGAGTATCAAAGGGGATCGCCCCCACCAGGATAGGGTTGGCGATGCCCTGCGATTTGGCCTCGGCAAACTGCTGGCGCAATTTCTGCTGGAAAGGGCTATCCGGCGAATCTCCGGCAACCGCAGGCTCGGTATAACGGGCGAAGCACCCGGAAGTGGTAAAACTGCGATACGGCGACATGAAGAAAAAGCGATCGGGAGCAAGCGTTGCCATTGTCTCCTGAGCGTCCTCGGCCAGTGACATATCCATATCATCCTCCAATGATAAAGGCTTATATACACTTCATCTTTCAAGCTGCCTCTTTGTTGGCTGCGATCAGAAACCCCGGTCACACAGTTATCTATGCCCGCGGGGATTTCTTCCCTTGCCGTTGCGATGCTTCTTGAATGATTTTGTGTATAATAATGATTATTATTTCTATTTTTAGTGCGCTAACCTAAGAGTAAAACGTCGCTCTGTCAACTCTGGTCATGAGTTAAATGGCACTAAGGCTTGCATCTCGCTGCCGCTGACATGAAAATGAGAAGCATTAACTTTATTAATAACAGGACGCTATTGTGAGACTCCCCGCCTTTTATCGTTGGCTGCTTTTAGTGGTTGGTATATCAATTTCAGGAATATCCTTAGCCCAGGACGCCGGTTGGCCCCGGCAAATCCAGGACAGCCGCGGCGTTCATACTCTGGACCACAAACCCGCGCGTATCGTCTCTACCAGCGTGACGTTGACAGGCTCGCTGCTGGCGATTGATGCGCCCGTCGTCGCCAGCGGAGCCACTACGCCGAATAACCGCTTTGCCGACGATCAAGGGTTTATGCGCCAGTGGAGCGACGTAGCAAAGGCTCGCCATGTCGCCCGGCTGTACATCGGCGAACCGAATGCCGAAACGGTCGCCGCGCAAATGCCGGATCTCATTTTGATTAGCGCCACCGGCGGCGACTCCGCGCTGGCGCTTTACGATCAGCTCTCCGCTATCGCGCCGACGCTCGTCATCAATTATGACGATAAAAGCTGGCAGAGTTTGCTCACGCAACTTGGCGAGATCACCGGTCAGGAGAAACAGGCCGCCGCGCGAATAGCGGAGTTTGAGACGCAACTGACGACGGTTAAACAGCGAATCGCCCTGCCGCCGCAGCCGGTTAGCGCGCTGGTGTATACCCCTGCCGCGCATAGCGCCAATCTGTGGACGCCAGAATCAGCACAAGGCAAGCTATTGACACAGTTAGGCTTTACGCTGGCGACATTGCCCCGAGGGCTGCAAACCAGCAAAAGCCAGGGTAAGCGCCACGATATCATTCAGCTTGGCGGTGAAAATCTGGCCGCCGGGTTAAACGGCGAATCTCTTTTCCTGTTTGCCGGCGACAACAAAGATGTCGCGGCCCTTTACGCCAATCCGCTGCTGGCGCACCTGCCAGCGGTGCAAAATAAGCGCGTCTATGCCCTGGGTACGGAGACGTTCCGTCTGGATTATTACAGCGCAACATTGTTGCTTAACCGGCTTGCCGCCCTGTTTTAGCCTTATCGGAGTCTTATCCGACTGACCAGACCGATTTGGTCAGTCGGATAAACGCCCCTTCATCAGCCAGCATCGCTAACCGGCGGCGTCTGGCGAAAACGACGTAGCTCGCCCAGCACTAACAGCAGCAACAAACCGATAATCACCAGCCCGAATCCACTCACGCTCGCGGAAGCGACCGGCGTCATCATTGCGCCAAGACCGCCTAACAGCGCCGCGCCGATAGCGTCTCCCGTGACGTTTTGCGCGGTCCACAGGCCGTTCATTCGCCCCAGCATATTTTCCGGCGTCTGGGTTTGCAGCAGAGTGTATTGTAATAACGAACTGATGGCGCTAAGCCAGCCAAATAGCGCCAGACAGATAACACCAGCGATCCAGACCGGCATGATGGCGAACAGCCCCACCGCCAGAAAAGAACCGACTGTCGAAACCAGCATAATGAGCCCCGGACGAACGCTATGCGCCAGTTGTCCGCTGGTCAGCGCGCCAATGGCCGCCCCCAGCGGAATTGCCGCATACAGCAAACCAATTTGCGCCGCCGACATTTGCCAGCTCATCGCCAGCGCCGGATAGAGGACGCGTACCGCGCTTGCCATCGTCACCAGGCCGCCAAGCAGCGCAATACCGCCGATAAGCGGACTGGCGAGCAAAAAACGAAATGCCGCCAGTAACGCGATAAATGGATTTTCCCGCGGCTGCGGAGGAACAGGCAGTCGCGGCAGCGTCAGTAACGGCAATAGCGTAATAAACGTCCCGGCGGCCGCCAGCCCATAGTTCCAGGCTACGCCGCCGCTGGCAAGCAATATGCCCCCCAACATCGGGGAAATAACCGATCCCAGACGTACCGTCAGCATGGTAATCGCGCCGGCCTGCATCAGATTTTCTCTTCCGACCAGCGCTGGCGTCGCCGCCAGTAACGCGGTCACGCCCAGAGACGCGAAAAAGCCGTCCCACAGGCCAAGGAGATATATCGCCAGCAATGACGGTTCCGGCAGCAGCGCGTTCACGCACAGGCCAATAAAGCCAATACCGCAAGTACCGCGCGCCAGCAGAATCACCTTTTTACGTTCGTAGCGATCGGCCAGCACACCGCCCACCATTAAGCCAATAAACATGGCGCCGCCGGTTAACGTTACCGACAGCCCTACCTGCCAGGTGGAGTGCGTCATCATTTGGATCTGTACCGGAACCGCCACGCCAAGCAGCCCCAGCGAGACAATAGAGATAAAACGGGCCAGAAATACTGCGCGAAATGCAGGGTGCGTCTTCAACAGGCTGAGATTGAGCAGCCAGGATTGTCGATTCATTACAACGCCTTAATGCGAGTTTTTTTAAATATCCATTCAATGGCTGCACATGCTAACATAACCAAATAAGATAGATAACGATAATTACTATCATTATCAGGGAAGTTACTATGTCATGCTCGTTTTCCGTGACGCGCGCGTTTGCCGTGCCCGGATTGTTGTTATTACTGAGTCTCGCCGCGGTTTTAAGCCTGGTCATTGGCGCGAAACCGCTGCCCGCCGCCGTCGTGCTGGAGGCGTTCACCGGCGTGTGCCAAAGCGCCGATTGCACCATCGTCCTGGATGCGCGTTTGCCGCGTACGCTGGCCGGATTACTGGCAGGCGGCGCGTTGGGCCTCGCCGGGGCGCTCATGCAAACACTCACTCGCAACCCGCTCGCCGACCCGGGGATTCTGGGCGTTAACAACGGCGCCAGCTTCGCCATTGTACTGGGCGCGGCGCTGTTTGGTTTCTCCACGCCGCTGGAACAGCTTTTCATGGCATTTAGCGGCGCGCTTATCGCATCACTGATTGTCGCCTTCACCGGTAGTCAGGGCGGCGGCCAGTTAAGCCCGGTCCGCCTGACACTGGCGGGCGTGGCGCTTGGCGCGGTACTGGAAGGATTGACCAGCGGCATCGCGCTGTTAAATCCAGAGGTTTATGATCAGCTTCGCTTCTGGCAGGCGGGATCGCTGGACATTCGTAGCCTGCAAACGTTGAAAGTCGCGCTTGCGCCCGTGGTTATCGCTGGGATCGTGGCGCTATTTCTGAGCCGTGCGCTGAATAGCCTGAGCCTCGGCAGCGATACTGCGACGGCGCTGGGGAGTAAAGTGGCGCGCACCCAACTTATCGGTTTACTGGCGATTACCGTCTTGTGCGGCAGCGCAACGGCGCTGGTCGGCCCTATCGCCTTTATTGGTCTGATGATGCCGCATATGGCGCGTTGGCTGGTGGGCGCAGACCACCGTTGGTCGCTGCCGGTAACACTACTGGCAACCCCTGCTCTGCTGCTTTTTGCCGATATTATTGGTCGTCTGTTAGTGCCGGGCGAACTCCGCGTATCGGTCGTCAGTGCGTTTATCGGCGCGCCGGTACTTATCTTTCTGGTACGCCGTAAATCGAGCGGAGGCGGCCTGTGATGTTTCTTTCTCGTCGGCTTATCGTAAGCTGCCTGCTTCTGGCGGCTGGCTGCTTCGCCATTGGCTTATGGAGCCTGCAAAGCGGTGCCGTGCCCCTTGAGACCGGGCAGATTATTGCCGCGCTGCTGGGCGACGCGCCGCGTAACATCACCCTTGTCGTAACCGAATGGCGACTACCGCGCGTATTAATGGCGCTACTGATTGGCGCTGCGCTTGGCGTCAGTGGCGCGATTTTTCAGTCGTTGATGCGTAACCCGCTAGGCAGCCCTGATGTGATGGGCTTTAATACCGGCGCCTGGAGCGGCGTACTGGTCGCAATGGTCCTGTTTGGCCAGCATCTTACCGCGATCGCGCTGGCGGCAATGGCGGGCGGTATCGTCACGTCATTGATTGTCTGGCTGCTCGCCTGGCGTAACGGGATTGAAACTTTCCGGCTGATTATCATCGGTATCGGCATCCGCGCGATGTTAGTCGCCTTTAATACCTGGCTTCTGTTGCAGGCGTCGCTGGAAACGGCGCTCACCGCTGGCTTATGGAACGCCGGGTCGCTCAACGGTCTGACATGGGCAAAAACCTGGCCTTCGGCGCCGCTGATTATGGTGATGCTGACAGGCGCCGCGCTACTGGTGCGTCGTATGCGGCTGCTGGAGATGGGCGATGACAGCGCCTGCGCGCTGGGTGTTAGCGTGGAGCGGTCACGCCTGATGCTGATGCTGGTGGCGGTGTCGCTCACCGCTGCGGCAACGGCACTGGCTGGCCCCATCTCGTTTATTGCCCTTGTCGCGCCGCACATCGCCCGCCGTCTTAGCGGCACAGCGCGCTGGGGATTAACCCAGTCGGCGCTGTGCGGCGCGTTATTACTACTGGCCGCCGATGCGTGCGCGCAGCAACTGTTTATGCCTTATCAGCTTCCAGTGGGCGTGGTCACCGTCAGCCTCGGCGGTATTTACCTTATCGTCTTGTTAATTCAGGAGTCCCGCAAAAAATGACCGAATCCGTAGCCCGTTTGCGCGGCGACCAGTTAACGCTGGGTTATGGCAGCTATACCGTCGCAAAAAACCTTAATGTTTCGATTCCGGACGGCCATTTTACCGCCATCATCGGCCCTAACGGCTGCGGCAAGTCGACGTTGCTACGTACGCTAAGCCGTCTGATGACGCCTGTTGACGGCCATGTCTGGCTGGATGGCGAACAAATACAGCGTTACGCCAGTAAAGAGGTGGCGCGGCGCATCGGATTGCTGGCGCAAAACGCTACCACGCCGGGCGATATCACCGTACAAGAGCTGGTCGCCAGAGGGCGGTATCCGCATCAGCCGTTATTTACCCGCTGGCGTAAGGAAGATGCCGATGCCGTCGCCAGTGCCATGCGTGCAACAGGTATCACCTCACTGGCGGCGCAAAGTGTAGACACTCTGTCCGGCGGCCAACGTCAGCGGGCGTGGATAGCCATGGTGCTGGCGCAGGAAACGTCCATCATGCTGCTGGATGAGCCGACAACGTGGCTGGATATTAGCCATCAAATTGATTTGCTGGAGTTGTTAAGCGATCTCAACCGCGAAAAAGGCTATACGCTCGCCGCCGTCCTGCATGACCTGAATCAGGCCTGCCGATACGCCACGCATTTGATTGCATTACGCGAAGGTAATATTGTCGCACAGGGCGCGCCGAAAGAGATTGTTACCGCAGAGCTTATCGAAAAAATCTATGGGCTGCGCTGTATGATTATCGACGATCCGGTTGCCGGGACGCCGCTGGTGGTACCGCTGGGGCGGCGATAGTCGCCCACACTGATGACAAAGCCGGATATCGCTATCCGGCTTTTCGGGTAAATCAGACTAACCGTTCATCTATCGCCAGCGCGTTTTCCATTTTACGCGAGACCATCGCGTGACGCAGTAATACGCCGCCGCAGGCCATCATACCGCCAATCAACGCCGCCAGGATAATAATGATGGCTTTACCCGGGCCATCTTTTTTCACTGGCAGAGACGGCGACAGTTGATATTTAAACGGGGTAAACTTCACGTCACTCACATTCATTGCCGCCAGTTGTTCAACATGGTATTGACGGTTACGCAAATCACCGTCGATCTCGGCCACGTCCGTTACCCCTTTTTCAATTTCCAGTTTGCGGGAAATACCATCCGCGCCGAGAGAAATAGAAAAATCCGGATCATCTTTTACCGCCTGACCATTGCTGTAAACCGGTCTCTTAATACCGGCGGCGTTGGCGATTTCCAGCGAATAATGAAGACGTTGAATATTGGCATCAAGCTGATTTTTGAGACGCACCCGATCCATCGCCAGCTTTTCCTGCTCATAGCGGGTTTTGATTTCCAGCTGGTTACGAATATTTTCCAGCGTCTCTTTCACGACGATATCGGAGATGTACTGAATATAGCCAGCCAGCACTTTTTGCGCTTCTTCCCGCGTCGGCGCGGTAAAACTCAATGTCCACGACGTGAATAACGACGTTTCATTTTTCTTGCCGACATTACTGTCCACCGCTTTCATTTTTTCGCTCAGCAGGACAATCGCCCGGTGAAGATCCTGCTCGTCTATTTGCGCGCCTTTTAATTGATCCATGACATACGGAGAAGAACGAAGATATTCTTCCAGCAGCGAGGGCGAGCTAAACTTTTTAATAAACAGATTAAATACGCTGCCCCGATCAACGCTTACCTCCATATCCAACACGCGCAGCGCGGTCAACGTTCTCTCCAGCCCCTGCCACTGTACCGACTCCGCCGGTGTGACAATCGCCTGGCTGGTCCATTTTTGCGGCAGCAGAAAGGACAGAAGCAACCCCACGCACGCAAAGGCGAAAACGGTAGCAAGAATACGACGTTTCGCCTGCCATAACACCTCTATAAGGCTAAACAAATCGATTTCATGACTGTTGGCGGGCGGCAGTGAATAACCTGCAAATGACTGATTTTTTTCTTGTTTTACATTAAGAGATGGCATGCCGTATGACCTGAAAACTTTATCCAATGAAAGAACACATTCCTGTCAGAGATTCTAACAGCAAGTCAGAATTATCCGAAACAATCTTTACGCGCCAGTGCCCGAAAAGCTAAATATTCGGAATTAAACTTGCCTGTAGCATGTATCACTTATGTTAAAAGAATTAATAGTTGCAATAAAAAACCCATAATAATTAGTAATTATTATGGGTTTCAGGATTTAATTTGTTAAAGGCAGAAACAACGCCCGTTATTTATTAATAAGTTCGCTGATGATGGGCCCGATAGTTTCAAAAGCGGAGGGAGAAATAATATCTACATGCGCGCACGGCTGGCGATAAATAGCCAAAGACGCTATCCACGGCGACCAGCTCTGTTCAGGCGATACGCCTTCCGGCACCGTTTTATCCGCCACAAAGAGCGTAGCATGTCCATCAAACGGTACGCTATGCGCCGTCGTCAGCAAACGGACGGCATCCGCATAATTGCCTTCAATGGCGGTAAATAAGGCGTCGGAGGCATTTCCCTGCTGCGCGGCGACAAACGCAGCGCGTTCACGTTCAATTTCCGCCAATACGTCCGGATTGAGGCCATTCGCCTCTTTTTCCCGCCAGTTTTGCGTTTCCGGCGGCCAGGTGTCCAGTAACCCCAAAAACGCCACGGTTTCGCCGCGCGCGCGCAACCGGGCGGCGATCCCTTGCGCCAGCGTCCCGCCCAGCGAATAGCCTAATAAATAATAAGGGCCATGCGGCTGCCGGGCGAGCAAAGTCGCCAGATGATGTTCACATACCTCATCAAGGGTGGTTGCGGTTTGCATAGGGCCAGCGGGGCGCGGCGACTGAATCCCCATAATCGACCACGACGGGCTGAGATAGCGTGATAATACGCTAAATTGCCAGGCGAACCCCGACGCCGGATGGAAACAAAATAACGTTGGACCATCGCTTTCACGCAGCGGCAACAGCGGCCCGAACCCCAGATTGCGCGAGCGTTCGTCATCGTCAGTATCGAGCAGCTTACTCAACTGCGCCACGTCAGACGCCACCATCACCTGCCCCGGCGTCACCTGGCGGTTAAACGTCTGGCTTAGCTGCGCGGCCAGTTTCATCGCCAGCAGCGAGTGTCCGCCCAGCGCAAAGAAATCACTTTCAACGTCGTTAATCTCACAGCCCAGCAGGCGGGAAAACGCCGCGGCGACAGCAATCTCCGTTGCGGACTGCGGCGCGCGCCCTTTCACGCGCGGCGCCAGGTCCGGCAGCGGCAGGGCTTTGCGATCCAGCTTGCCATTAGCGCTAAGCGGCAAGCTGGCAAGTTGCAACAGCACAACCGGCACCATATGCGCGGGAAGTTTTTGGCGTAATTTTTCCTGCAGCGCCGGTAAATCCAGCGGCAAACCGGAGTGCGACACCAGATAGCCGACCAGTTGCCGGGCATCCCCACCCGTCGCCGCCGCCTGATTAAAGACGCAGGCATGTGCTACCGCCTGTTCAACATCCGGCAGCGTTTGCATGACGCGGTCAATCTCGCCCAGTTCAATACGTTGACCCCGAATTTTGAGCTGATCGTCGCTGCGCCCCAGGTATTCCACCGCGCCGGAATCCAGCCAGCGCGCCACATCTCCGGTACGGTACATCCGTTCGCCTGGCGCAAAAGGATCGGCGATAAAACGGCTGGCGGTAAGATCCGGACGCCCCAGATAGCCCTGCGCCAGTTGGATACCGGTAAGATAGAGATCGCCAGCCACGCCCGGCGGCACCGGCTGCATATGCGCATCGAGAATACGTAAACCGGTATTCCAGACGGGATAACCAATCGGGATGCTGTTGCCGTCAACAGCCGCCAGCTCATCGCCACAGGCCGGATACCAGCTCACATCCACCGCGGCCTCCGTTGGCCCGTACAGATTGTGTAGCGGCGCGTTGGTTAACGTCTCCCATTCGCGGCACAGCGCCGTCGGCAGGGCCTCGCCGCTACAGAAAACGCGCTTTAAGGAAGCGCAGCTTTTCCCAGCCGACGCTGGCGTGAGCGAGGCAATAAAGGCCGCCAGCATCGACGGCACAAAATGAGTGGTCGTGACGCCGTATTGCGCAAAGAACCGCTGCATCGCGAGCGGGTCGCGGTGCGCTTCCGGTTCAGCCATCACCAGTTTCGCCCCGGCGATAAACGGCCAGAAAAACTCCCATACTGAGACGTCAAAACTGCACGGCGTTTTTTGCGCTACTACATCATCCGCCGTCAACGGATAGTGATCCTGCATCCACAGCAGCCGGTTGACTATCGCCGTTTGTCCCACCATCACCCCTTTCGGCCTGCCCGTCGAGCCAGAGGTGAAAATGATGTAAGCGGTATGATGCGGTAACGACAGCCTCAGCGGAGTGGCGTCACTGACCGGTAGCGGTTGGCTATAACACAAATATTCCATCCCCGGAATATCGTGAAAGCGCGCCAGCTGCGCCTGAGTCGTAATTAACAGTTTCGGCTGCGCATCTTCCAGCATCATTCGCAGCCGATCGTCAGGATAACCGGTATCCAGCGGCAGCCAGGCGGCGCCCGCCTCGACAATGCCATGCAGCGCTAAGGTCAGGAAAACCGACCGCGGCAACGCCACCGCCACGCTATCGCCAGGCTGAACGCCGCGTTCCCGCAGCGCGTACGCCAGCGCCACAACCTGTTCGCGCATTTCACGGTAGGTAAAGTGATAATGCGCATCTGCCAACGCGGAAGCCTCTGGCGTTTTTTGCGCCTGCTGCGCCACCAAATCGCTAAGCGTGGCGGCGGGAATCGTTACCGCCGTATTATTAAGGTGTGCTAATTGCGTTTGTTCTTCCGCCAGCAGCATTTGCGCATCGCCGCAGCGCAGCGCCGGGTTATCCGCAAACTGCGTGATAAGCGCCATCAATCGTAAGGCATGGCGGGAGAGCGTGGCATCATCGTAACGCTGTGCATTCGCCAGCAATTCAATATCCAGACCGCCGTTTTCATCCGGAAAAAGCGCCAGTTCAAGATCGTTAACCGGCCCCGTCGCCAGGGTATGGGTTTGCGCCTGTATGCCAGGAAGATCCAGATGATAATCAAACACTTTTATGTTGAGCACCGGGCCAAATAGCGGCGTCTCCCCTGCGGCTCGCCCGCTATCGCGTACAATCTGTTCGGCGTCGTAACGCTGGTGGCGGCGCATCTTCTTTAACTGCGCCGCAAGACGCTTCGCCAGCGTTGGCAGATCTTCCGTTGCATGAAGGTTAACCGCCAGCGGCAACACGTTAAGGACAGGCCCGGTCGCCGTTAACGCCGCCGAGCCCATCCGCCGCATAAAGATAAATCCGGCGGCATAATCCATTCGCCCGCATAATCGCCCCAGCCACAACGTCACCAGCGCCAGGGCAAGATCCGCTCGCGGTATCTCAGGCATGTGCGCCGCCAGTTGGCGAAACGCCCCCGCCGGCGCGCTCAATTTCATACGCAGAATATCCGCGCTCGCCGACCGCCCCGGCAACGGCGCGGCAGACATTGACGCCGGCGGCGGCAGCTCGCGGCGCTGCTGCGCCCAGAAGGCGCCGTCACGCTGCCAGGCCTCGCTCTGGCGATAGCGCTGATATTCCTCGACCACATCCGCAAAGGGGGTAAAAGGCGACTCCGGCGTAGGAGCGTCGCTCTGCCAGGCGCGATAAATCGCCGCAATCTGGCGAGTTATCGCCGGGAAGCTAAAGCCATCCACCAGCAAATGGTGATAGCGCTGATACCAATACCAGCGGGTATCATCAATGCGGATTAACTGGTGAAACGCCAGCGGCTTACCGCTATCTGCGCGCAGGTTTTGCCGTAAATCCGCCTGCATTAACGCCAGCGCCGCGTGATGCGGATCGGGCTGGTCGCGTAAATCGGCAATCGGGGGCTCGCCGAAGGTGTGCTCAGGATCTATCCATTGCCAGACCTCGCCGTTCTCTTCGGTAAAACGCATCCGTAGCGTATCCGCCTGTTGCATCCCTACCGCTACCGCTTTTGCCAGCAAGGCGGCATCCAGCTCGCCGTTCAGTTCCACATAGTGCGCCACGCTCCAGGCGGAGGGTAAATCAGAGAGTTTTTCCGCCATCCAGATCCCCGGCTGGGCGGCGACTAACGGTAAACGCTGCGTCATTTCGCCTCCTGCTTATCGGCATAATGCGCCGGATTCAGTGTTGTCCAGCGCGTATTAAGCCACTGCTGGCACGCGTCCTGCGATTGCGGTTCGCATACCACGTCCCAGCCTGCGGGAAGCGCACATGCCGCTGGCCAAAGGCTGAATTGACGCTGCGCATTTTGCAGGATGTAAAACTGTCCCTGCGGATTATCGAAGGGATTACTGAATTCCATACTCAACTCCTGTCATGGACATGTGCCCGGTTAAAGCGTGTCGATAAGCGGCTGCCAAAGCAGCATCAGCCCTTGCGTTAGCCCGCCGCGCCAGCAAAGCGCATCGTGTCCGCCGTCAACCTGACGCCAGAAAATGGACTGCTGCGAAGTATTCAGTTGGGCATAAAGCGCCTGATTCGCCTGAAACACGATCGGCTCACGCACGCCGGCTTCCAGTACGATACGCAGTCCGCGCGCGCATAATGCGCCGGTTTTCAGCCGGGTAATGACTTCCCCCTCCGGCGGGGTGATGCGATGGGGCCACCAGAACGATCCTGACTGGCTCAGTACACAGCCAAAACGCGTCGGCCAGTTCAGGCCGGCATACAGCGCCGACAGGCCGCCAAAGCTCTGTCCGGCGACCACCGTTCGTCCGGCATCATCGCTAAAAGGCGTCACGGCTCTGACTTGCGGCAACAGTTCCTGCTGCACCGCCAGCCAGAAGTCGGCATTGCAGGGCAACTCCTGGCTGCGGTGTTGAGTATCAATCGCGTCAATCAGCAGATAGACGGCACCGGGAAGCAGGCGTTGATGAGTCAGCGAGGCGAGCGCGGGCCAGACGGGCATATTTTCCGCCCAGAATTGACCGTCCAGCAGAATAGCCAACGGTCTTTCCTCCGGCGCCTCGTCTCCGGTCGTCAATATCCATACGCGGCGGGAGTTACCCAGACGTTCGCTATGCCACTGCATCATCAAAGGCGGCGAGTACGGCGTTTCAGGACGATCCCATCCCGGCTGAAGGGGCGCATCCGGCATTTCCAGCGCTGAAACCGCATGACCACGTCCTCCCCGCCAGCTTTGCGAATTAAGCGGGTCGGCAATCGCCTGCGGTAATAGCTGTCGCCAGCCTTCACGCAGCACGTTCCGATCGGGCGTTTCGCCCGGCGCAAAAGCGGCAAAAACGTCATCGCGCTCGGTAGGAATAAAACAGTAGCTGCCGCGCCAGTTAGCGCTAAGCGCCGTGCTCCAGCGCCAGACATCCGTTCCGGCAATACGCGCCATCGTCTGAGGCTGCGCGTTTTGATGATGATCGGTTACGCCAGTGATGTAGACCCAGACACGCCGTATCGGGGAGTGTGTTTCGTTTCCCTGCGGGTCGCGCCACCAAAAAGTGACCCGATAATTTCCGTCTTTTTCCCGTATCCATTCCGGCCCGGTTTTCGTCCTCCACCAGGCCTCACTTCCCGTTGCCAGCGCCTCTTTCATTATAACCCTGTGTTTATTATGAATTTTGTATATAAAAGGTGAAATATATTGATAATATTATTGATAACTATTTGCATTTGCAATAGCGTATTGTCGCGCTATGGGACGCGCGAACACAATTTCACCACCCGGCCAATGCCTTTGACGGGCGCTTTGGCTTATGTGGCTAAAGAAAAGCAGGATATACAATGAACAAGAAGATTCATTCCCTGACCTTACTGGTCAATTTAGGGATTTACGGGGCCACTCTGCCCGTGATGGCGGAAGACAAAACCGATAGCGCTGCGCTCACCAATGAAGACACCATCGTGGTGACCGCTGCCCAGCAAAACCTACAGGCGCCAGGCGTATCCACCATCACCGCCGATGAGATCCGCAAAAATCCGCCCGCGCGCGACGTGTCAGAAATCATCCGCACCATGCCGGGCGTAAACCTGACCGGCAACTCCACCAGCGGTCAGCGCGGGAATAACCGCCAAATCGATATTCGCGGCATGGGGCCGGAAAACACCCTCATCCTGATAGACGGTAAACCCGTCACCAGCCGTAACTCGGTGCGCCTGGGCTGGCGCGGCGAACGCGATACCCGCGGCGATACCGCGTGGGTGCCGCCGGAGATGATCGAACGCATTGAAGTGCTGCGTGGCCCTGCCGCCGCACGCTACGGTAACGGCGCGGCGGGTGGCGTAGTCAATATCATTACCAAAAAAGGCGGTAGCGAGTGGCACGGTTCCTGGAATACCTATTTCAACGCGCCGGAACATAAAGACGAAGGCGCGACCAAACGCACTAACTTTAGCCTGAACGGCCCGCTGGGCGGGGATTTCAGCTTCCGCCTGTATGGCAACCTCGACAAAACGCAGGCGGATGCGCGTAATATTAACCAGGGGCATCAGTCTGAACGTACCGGGAGTTACGCCGACACGCTACCAGCAGGACGCGAGGGGGTCATTAACAAAGATATCAACGGCGTGGTTCGTTGGGATTTTGCTCCGCTTCAGTCTCTGGAGCTGGAGGCCGGATACAGTCGCCAGGGCAATCTCTATGCCGGCGATACTCAGAACACCAATACGAACCAACTGGTGAAAGATAATTACGGAAAAGAGACGAACCGCCTCTATCGGCAGAACTACTCTCTGACCTGGAACGGCGGCTGGAATAATGGCGTAACCACCAGTAACTGGGTGCAATACGAACATACCCGTAACTCCCGGATGCCGGAAGGCCTGGCAGGCGGCACCGAAGGAATTTTCGATCCCAAAGCATCGCAAAAATATGCCGATGCCGATTTGAATGACGTCACCCTACACAGCGAAGTGAGCCTTCCTTTCGATCTGCTGGTCAATCAAAACCTGACGCTGGGTACTGAATGGGCCCAACAGCGTATGAAAGACCAGCTCTCCAACTCGCAAACCTTTATGGGGGGAAATATCCCGGGTTACAGCAGTACCAATCGTAGCCCCTATTCAAAAGCGGAAATTTTCTCTCTGTTTGCTGAAAACAACATGGAACTGACCGACAGCACCATGCTGACGCCGGGGCTACGTTTCGATCATCACAGTATTGTGGGGGATAACTGGAGCCCGTCCCTCAACCTGTCGCAAGGTCTGGGGGATGACTTTACCCTGAAAATGGGAATCGCCCGCGCTTATAAAGCCCCGAGTCTGTACCAGACTAACCCAAACTATATTTTGTACAGTAAAGGTCAGGGTTGCTACGCGACTGGCGCGGGTACCGGCATCGGCTGCTATATGATGGGTAACGATGATCTGAAAGCCGAAACTAGCATCAATAAAGAGATCGGTCTGGAATTTAAACGCGATGGCTGGCTGGCCGGCGTCACCTGGTTCCGCAATGATTACCGCAATAAGATTGAAGCGGGTACAGTGCCGTTGCAGCGTATCAACAACGGCAAAACGGATGTTTATCAGTGGGAGAACGTGCCGAAAGCGGTCGTTGAAGGTCTGGAAGGCACGTTAAACGTACCGGTTAGCGACACCGTCAACTGGACGAATAACGTTACGTATATGCTGCAGAGTAAAAACAAAGAGACCGGCGAACGCCTGTCGATTATTCCACAGTACACGCTTAACTCAACCCTGAGCTGGCAGGTACGTCAGGACGTTTCTCTGCAATCGACCTTCACCTGGTACGGCAAACAAGAGCCGAAGAAATATGATTATCAGGGTAACCCCGTTACCGGAACAGATAAGCAAGCGGTCAGCCCATACAGTATTGTTGGCCTGAGCGCGACCTGGGACGTGACCAAAAATGTCAGCCTGACCGGTGGCGTGGATAACCTCTTTGACAAACGTCTGTGGCGTGAAGGTAACGCGCAAACCGTCAGGGATACGCAAACTGGCGCTTATATGGCGGGCGCTGGCGCGTACACCTATAACGAACCAGGACGTACGTGGTATATGAGCATTAATACCCATTTCTGATGGCAACCTTCCCTCCCTCATTCGGGGAGGGAATTGGCAAAAACGATGCTGACATCTCATTTTCCCCTTCCCTTTGCCGGACACAGGCTGCATATCGTCGACTTTGATGCGAGCAGCTTTCGCGAACACGACCTGCTATGGCTACCTCATCACGATCGGCTCCGGTCTGCCGGACGCAAGCGTAAAGCTGAACATCTGGCAGGCCGCATTGCCGCCGTTCATGCGCTACGCGAGGTGGGCGTCAGGACAGTGCCCGGTATGGGCGACAAGCGACAGCCGCTATGGCCGGACGGCCTATTTGGCAGCATCAGCCACTGTGCGACAACGGCGCTGGCCGTCATATCCCGACAGCGTATCGGCATTGATATAGAAAAAATCATGAGTCAGCACACGGCGACAGAGCTGGCGCCGTCCATTATTGATAGCGATGAGCGCCAAATTCTCCAGGCGAGCTTGCTCCCTTTTCCGCTTGCCCTGACGCTGGCTTTCTCCGCCAAAGAGAGCGTTTATAAAGCCTTTTCAGACCGCGTCACGCTCCCGGGATTCAATAGCGCAAAAGTTACCTCGCTTACCGCCACGCACATCTCGTTACATCTGCTGCCAGCCTTTGCCGCCACGATGGCTGAACGTACCGTCCGTACAGAATGGTTTCAACGTGACAATAGCGTTATTACTCTTGTTTCTGCAATAACGCGCGTTCCCCACGACAGGAGCGCTCCCGCTTCTATACTTAGCGCAATACCCCGATAAATGAGATCCCTATGGCGCTGAATGATTTTCACGTTTCTGAACCTTATACGCTTGGTATTGAGCTGGAGATGCAGGTGATCAATCCACCTGGCTACGATTTAAGTCAGGACTCTTCTACGCTGATCGACGCCGTTAAGCCCCAACTTACTGCGGGAGAAATTAAGCACGATATCACCGAAAGTATGCTGGAGATGGCCACGGGCGTCTGCCGCGATATTGACCAGGCGGCGGCCCAACTTTCTGCTATGCAGCACGTTATTTTACAGGCGGCGTCGGAACACCATCTCGGCATTTGCGGCGGCGGTACGCACCCTTTTCAAAAATGGCAGCGTCAGGAGGTCTGTGATAATGAGCGCTATCAACGCACGCTGGAAAATTTCGGCTACTTAATTCAACAGGCGACGGTTTTCGGCCAGCATGTCCACGTCGGCTGCGCGAACGGCGACGATGCGATTTATCTTTTACACGGGCTGTCGCATTTTGTGCCGCACTTTATTGCGCTCTCCGCCGCGTCCCCCTATATGCAAGGAGCTGACACCCGTTTTGCCTGCGCGCGCCTGAATATTTTTTCCGCTTTTCCCGATAACGGGCCCATGCCGTGGGTCAGTAACTGGCAAGAGTTTGCCGGACTATTTCGTCGTCTGTCTTACACCACGATGATCGACAGCATCAAAGATTTGCACTGGGATATCCGCCCCAGCCCGGCCTTTGGCACGGTAGAAGTTCGGGTGATGGATACGCCGCTCACTCTTGATCATGCCATCAATATGGCAGGGTTGATTCAGGCGACCGCGCACTGGCTGCTGACCGAGCGTCCCTTTAAACCGCAGGAACAAGACTATCTGTTATATAAATTCAACCGTTTTCAGGCTTGCCGCTATGGTCTGGAGGGCGTGCTAACCGATGCCTATACCGGCGACCGCCGTCGCCTGGCAGATGATACGCTGCGTCTGCTGGACAACGTTACCCCCTCTGCGCGCAAGCTGGGCGCCGACAGCGCCATTGACGCGCTACGTCTGCAGGTGAAAAAAGGCGGTAACGAAGCGCAATATATGCGGGAGTTTATTGCCGACGGCGGATCGCTGATAGGTCTGGTACAAAAACATTGTGAAATCTGGGCGGGACAATAGACAGCATATTTGCCTTACCAGGCGATATCCCGGACAATGGCGTTTTAACTTACGTTTAACAAAGCCATGAAACACCCGCTTGAATCATTGATGACCGCTGCCGGTATTTTGCTGATGGCGTTGCTCTCCAGCCTGCTGCTGCCCGCCCCTTCGCTCGGCCTTGCGCTGGCGCAAAAACTGGTCGGGATCTTTCATCTTATGGATCTCAACCAGCTTTATACTTTGTTGTTTTGTTTATGGTTTCTGTTGCTCGGCGCGCTGGAATATTATGTCATTCGCTTTATCTGGCGGCGCTGGTTTTCGCTGGCCGATTAAACATTTCAATGCGTACGGCCATGCTTTTCTTTACGATAAGCGCCTGGCGGCAGGTTGAACGTGCGGGTAAAAATGCGCGTAAAGGTTTGCTGCGAATCAAAACCATACTTGAGACAAATATCATACACCTTCTGGTCGGTGTCGAGCAGGTCGCGCGCCGCCAGTTTTAGCTTCCGTTCACGCACGTAGCGTCCCAGACTCTCCCCTTTGTACTGCATAAAAAGGCGCTGCAGGTGCCACTTGGAATACCCCGCATGACGGGCAATATCATCAATACGTAACGGCTGATTCAAATTATCATCAATCCACTCGACAATCGTGTCGATAACCTGAGCGGAAATGGTCATCGTGCTCTCCCCTCTATCAAACTCGTCAGCGGCTCCCGCACCGCACATTTACGGCAACAGCAATAAGCATAGTAATAACCACACAAATTGTGAGACAGCTTATCGCATGGCCTGCAATATGCTTTTCTACCACTTCATGCGGCAGCCCTTGATTATGAGTGAGTAAGCACTCATTATAGAAAGCAAAGATACGCCGTCAAGGTACTTTTCAAAGGTTGACATTCACCGTTGCGACGCGACAACGGGCATGATTCAATCATGTTTTTCCAGACATAAGGGTAACGTGTAGTGGCTCGTCCGAAGAGTGAAGACAAAAAACAAGCATTACTGGAAGCGGCAACCCAGGCGATAGCGCAATCCGGTATCGCCGCCTCAACGGCGGTGATTGCGCGTAACGCAGGTGTTGCAGAAGGAACATTGTTTCGCTATTTCGCGACCAAAGATGAGCTGATTAACACGTTGTATTTGCATTTAAAGCAGGATCTCTGCCAGTCAATGATAATGGAGCTGGATCGATCCATTACCGATGCCAAAATGATGACTCGTTTTATCTGGAACAGTTACATCAGTTGGGGTCTGAACCATCCCGCGCGCCATCGGGCGATCCGTCAACTGGCCGTCAGCGAAAAGCTCACCAAAGAGACGGAACAACGGGCCGACGATATGTTCCCCGAATTGCGCGATTTATGTCATCGTTCCGTTTTGATGGTGTTTATGTCGGATGAATACCGCGCCTTCGGCGACGGCCTTTTTCTGGCGCTGGCTGAAACAACAATGGATTTCGCCGCGCGCGATCCCGCTCGCGCTGGCGAATATATTGCGCTGGGATTCGAAGCCATGTGGCGCGCGCTGACTCGCGAGGAGCAATAATGGACGGTCAAACACTGCACGCCTGGGCAAAACGCTTTGCGCTGGAACTGCCTTTTACCGAACACTGCTGGCCTTTCGGCCCACAGTACGATGTGTTTAAAGTCGGCGGCAAAATATTCATGCTGTTCACTGAACATCACTGTCGCCCAGTGGTGAACCTGAAGTCGGATCCCCAAAAGTCCCTGGTAAATCAACAAATTTACCCCAGCATTGCGCCTGGCTATCACATGAATAAGAAACACTGGATTTCAGTCTATGCGGGCGAGGATATCACCGTCTCGCTACTCAACGATTTGATAAATGACTCATGGAATCTGGTCGTAGACGGGCTGCCTAAAAGAGAGCAACTGCGCCTGCGGCCGCGCTGATGCAATAACCGTTTCCGCATTTTCCTCCCTTATCTTTTTACCGATAACCCGGTACCCTGCTGATACAAAAGGGTACTAAACCAACCAGGAGCATTTATGGATATCGTTTCTGTCGCCTTACAGCGCTACTCCACTAAGGCGTTCGATCCCAGCAAAAAACTGACCGCCGAAGAAGCGGATAAAATAAAAACACTACTACAGTACAGCCCCTCCAGCACCAATTCCCAGCCGTGGCACTTTATTGTCGCCAGTACGGAAGAAGGCAAAGCGCGCGTAGCAAAATCCGCTGCCGGAAACTACACGTTCAACGAACGCAAAATGCTGGACGCCTCCCATGTGGTGGTCTTCTGCGCCAAAACCGCAATGGATGACGCATGGCTTGAGCGCGTCGTCGATCAGGAAGATGCTGATGGCCGTTTCGCTACGCCGGAAGCTAAAGCGGCAAATGATAAAGGTCGCCGCTTTTTCGCCGATATGCACCGCGTCTCGCTGAAAGATGACCACCAGTGGATGGCGAAGCAGGTTTATCTGAACGTCGGCAACTTTCTGCTGGGCGTCGCCGCGATGGGTCTCGACGCCGTCCCCATTGAAGGTTTCGACGCCGAGGTGCTCGACGCTGAATTTGGTCTGAAAGAAAAAGGCTATACCAGTCTGGTCGTGGTGCCGGTCGGCCATCATAGCGTCGAGGATTTCAACGCCGGGCTGCCGAAATCACGTCTGCCGCTTGAAACCACACTGACGGAAGTTTAATCCCCTGCCTAAGCCGGACGCCCGTCCGGCTTTTTTCACCTTTCTGCCAGGTTCCTCAATGATCAATGGCGCGAAGTGCCAGGTTTTACATCGCTAGTGTTAACTTCCTCTTTCAATTTATTGAAAATAAATAACATTTAAAACTGGCACGCCGTTTGCCATATCTGGATACCCCCTATCTGGATGAAGGAGAAAACGGGTGAGACATGTTTATGTAGCCAGCCATGGCCCTTTTGCCCGCGGACTTATTAACAGTCTATCGCTGCTGATTGGCGACGAACACGGCGTGACACCGGTTTGCGCCTACGATGGCGATATTGTCACCACGGAGCAGCTTGAACAAACCCTCGAAAATCTGATCGCGCAAGCCAACGGCGAAGAAGTGGTGGTGTTTACCGATCTGCTCGGCGGCAGCATCAACAATAGCGCCGCGAAAGTGCTGATGCGTCACCGTCACGTTTTTGTGGTGGCTGGCGTCAACATGACCCTGTTGCTGGAGTTTTTACTCTGTGAAGAAGAAAGCACAGACGCGGCCATTACCTACGCCACCAATGCGGCGCGTGAATCCATTGTCTTTATCAACACGCTAATAACACAACCATCCGCTGACCTACAGGGAGAATCCCATGATCAAATTAGTGCGCATTGATTACCGCCTGCTGCACGGCCAGGTGGTCTTCGCCTGGACCCGGGCGCTGGATATCGACCATATCATCGTCGCTAACGCCAACGCCGCCGGCGACGCGTTTGTCTCTATGTCATTAAGTCTGGCAAAACCCGCTGGCGTGTCGCTGGACATTATCACGGTGGAACAGGCGGCGGAAAAACTCGCCAGCGGCAAGCTGGATCACAAAAAAGTGATGGTGGTGCTGGGAAATACCGCCGAAACCCTCGCCTTCGTCGAGAAAGTGCCAGGGATTAGCGTTATCAACTACGGCGGTATCGCGCAAAAAGAGGGCGCGCAGCAGTTCGGCAAAGCCATATACCTGACCGAGCAGGAGATTGCCGATAGCCAGGCGCTAAAAGCCAAAGGCATCCGTCTGGAAATGCGCCAGGTTCCGGCTCATTCCGCCGAATTGCTTAACGATAAACTCTGAACCCGGAGGTCACTATGTTGCTCACCGCAACGCTGCTCGGCCTGATTGCCGCACTGGGCATTCTTGACGGGCGTTTACTCGGCGTGTCGATGATTGACCGTCCGCTGGTGATGTGCGCCCTCACCGGTCTGGTCTGCGGCAATTTACACGAAGGCATTCTGATCGGCGCGACGCTGGAACTGATCTTTTTAGGTAATGTCGCTATCGGCGCCGCGGTACCGCCTGATGTCGTCACCGGTTCGGTGCTGGCGACCGCGTTTTCTATTATGTCCGGGCGCGGGCCCGAAGCGGCGCTGACCATCGCGATTCCTATCTCTATGCTGGCGCAGACCCTCGGCGTCCTGGTGCGCGTGGTTAACGCCCGCTTTGGCCACATGGCCGATCGTTATGCGGCGCAGGGTAATACCCGGATGGTTGCCGTTATGCACCTGGGAGGCCCAACGCTGCTCTATTTTCTAAGCGGTTTTCTGCCGGTCTTTTTCGCCATTTTGCTCGGTTCTGCCGCCGTCACCTGGTTCCTCGACGCCATTCCCGCCTTTATTACCAATGGCCTGGTTGTCGCCAGTAAGATTTTGCCGGCGCTGGGTTTCGCGTTGCTGATCAGCATGATGCTTAGCAGCAAATTAATGCCTTACCTTGGGCTGGGCTTTCTGATCGCCGCATATACCAAACTGGACATCATCGCCATCGCGCTGTTTGCCGTGGTGCTGGCTTTCATTATCAGCCAGTTTCTTAACACATCCCAACAGGAGGGCTAATCATGAGTGAAGTGACGCAGACCCTGATCGACGACGCACAGGCTCACTCGCAAAGCGAAAGCCGCATCACCGCCCGCGATTTACGCAGCGTTTTCTGGCGCTCCTTTACGTTGCAAGGATCGTGGAACTATGAACGCCAGCAGCATATGGGCTATGCCTTCGCTATGTCGCCAGCGCTAAAGCGTATCTACCAGGACCCCGCCGAACTGGGGCGCGCCTTACAGCGTCATCTGGTGCTGTTCAATACCACGCCGCATCTGTCAACGTTTGTCTTTGGCCTGTCGATTGCGATGGAGGAGGAAAATCAACGCAACCCGGACTTTAACGAAGAGTCGATCAATGCCGTTAAAACCAGCCTGATGGGGCCGCTGGCCGGGATCGGCGATTCCATCTTCTGGGGATCGCTGAAAGTTATCGCCGCCGGGATGGGGATCTACTTTGCCCAGCAGGGCAGCATTCTGGGGCCGATTCTCGCCCTACTGGTCTATAACATTCCGCACATCCTCTGCCGCTGGTACGCCCTCAAACTGGGCTACCGGGCGGGGACCACCTGGCTGATGCGCCTCTGGCAAAGCGGGCTGATGGACAGGGTGACTTATATCGCGTCAATCGTCGGGTTGATGGTCGTCGGCGCCATGACCGCCAGCATGATCGACATTACAACCCCGCTGAGCTTTACCGCCGGGCAGACTACCATGAAAGTGCAGGATTTTATTGACAAAATCCTCCCTTCCCTGCTGCCGCTGCTCTTCACGCTCGGCATGTACAAACTTATCCGTAAGGGCGTGAACATTAACTGGATCCTGTTAGGCACCGTCGTGTTTGGGCTTCTTGCCAGCGCGCTGGGCCTGCTTTGACGAGAGGTAACACTATGCAAGTAGAAGACTATATGAACGAGACGCCCCTTCGCCTGCTGGAGATGCTGACGCAGACGCGGGAAGATCTCTGGCGCGCGGCGCAGGCGCTAACGGAACGCGGCGTCACCCGCATTATTCTGACAGGCTCCGGCACGTCATACCACGGCGCGCTGACCGCTCGCACGTTTATGCAGCGCTGGTGCGCATTACCAGTGGATGTCTGCTGGCCGTTTATGCTTGACGACGAGACGCTTGCCCGCAGCGGCAAGGCGCTGGTTGTCGGCATCTCCCAGGGCGGCGGCAGCCTCTCAACGCTGGCGGCGATGGAGCGCGCCCGCAATGTTGGTCATATCACCGCCTCAATGGCTGGCGTGGCGCCTGCGACTATCGACCGGGCGGCGGATTATATCCTTACCGTTCCCTGCGGCGAAGAAACCGCTGGCGCGAAAACAAAAGGCTATCACTGCACGGTTCTCAATTTGATGCTGCTGGCGCTCGCCGTCGCCGGGCAGCAACAGCGGCTGGACGGCGAACAGCGCCGGTCACTGCTGCTGCGGATGGAAAAGACCTTTAACCACCTGCCCGCGCTGGTTACCGCCTCGCAGGCGTGGGCGCAAACCAATGCGCTGGCGCTGCGCGATAGCGCAGATATTCGTCTGACCGGCCCGGCAACGCTGTTCGGTACGGTGCAGGAGGGTGCGCTCAAGATGCTGGAGACGTTGCGCTGTCCGGTGTCGGGCTACGAATTCGAGGAGTTTATTCACGGTATTTACAATGCCTTTAATGCGCAATCCGCACTCATTATGCTCGACCCGCAGCCTGACGCGCGTCAGGATCGGCTGGCGCAAATACTCGGTGAGTGGACGCCGTCTATTTACCGCATCGGCCCGCAGGTAGAAAATAATGGTCTGAATCTGAATTTCCCGTTTGTCAATGATGAGGACTTTGCCGTCTTTGAATATATCATTCCGCTACAAATGCTATGTGCGATATTACCCCCGCAAAAAGGCATTAATCCGGCGATACCCAAAGATCCGCAATTCCATCAAAAAATGAAAAGTAAGCAAGAAATTTAATTTTTATTAATGCTCGTTATTATCCGCGCTGTTGCGGAGGACGCGCTACACGCTAAGGAGATAAATATGTCTGTTGCTCATGAAAATGCCCGCCGTATTATTAGCGATATTTTAGGTAAACAAAACATTGAACGCGTCTGGTTTGTCGGCTGCGGCGGTTCATTAACCGGCTTCTGGCCAGGAAAATACTTTCTGGACTGTGAAGCGTCAAAACTGGCTGTCGGTTATATCACCAGTAATGAATTTGTCCACGCCACACCAAAAGCATTAGGAAAAAATAGCGTCGTTATTCTCGCCTCGCAGCAGGGCAATACGGCGGAAACCGTCGCAGCCGCCCGCGTGGCGCGTGAAAAAGGAGCGGCGACCATCGGTCTGGTTTACCAACCTGACACGCCGTTGTGCGAATACAGCGACTACATCATTGAATATCAGTGGGCGCGTTATCCGGAAACGGTCGACCCTGCACAACAAAAAGCCGCATACAGCCTGTGGCTGGCGCTGGAAATTCTCGCCCAAACAGAGGGCTATGCGCAATACGATGAGTTAGTCAGCGCATTTGGGCGCTTTAGCGACGTTGTTCACGGCGCCCAACGGCAGGTACAAGAAGATGCTCAGCGTTTCGCCGCCGAATGGAAGGATGAGAAGGTGGTCTATATGATGGGCAGCGGCCCCTCTTTCGGCGCCGCGCATCAGGAGTCTATCTGTATTCTGCTGGAAATGCAGTGGATCAACTCCGCCAGCATACATAGCGGAGAGTATTTCCACGGACCGTTCGAAATCACCGAGCCGGGCACGCCGTTTATATTGCTGCAAAGCAGTGGTCGCACTCGCCCGCTGGACGATCGTGCGATTCGCTTTATTGAACGCTATCAGGGAAAACTGCAGTTGATCGATGCGGATAAACTCGGCATTCAGGATCTGTCCACCGACGTTGGCGAATACTTCTGCGGTCTGTTGCACAACTGTGTGCTGGACGTTTATAACCTCGCTCTGGCGACAGCCCGTAATCACCCACTGACCACCCGCCGGTATATGTGGAAAGTTGAATATTAATAGTTATGCCGGATGGCGGCTTCGCTTTATCCAGCCTACAAAGCGATCTGTAGGCCTGATAAGCGTAGCGCCATCAGGTCTTTCTTCTGCGGGGCGCTAGCGCCCCTTTTTCCCTGAACTACCGCAGCTACCAGTGAAAATCCTCTATCCGTAATTCGAAAATATCGTGGATATAGCCAATTTCCGCTACCGGCAGCGCCACGTTATAAAGAATTTTCAACCGCTGAAATGAATGATTTACCATCGCGATAAATTCACCATGCCGCTCGTTAAATTCCGTCATGTTTTTATAGTGGGTAATTTCATTGCGCATGACCAGTCGCTCAATCATACAGCTCAAATGAACATATAAACTAATAATCAAATTATTATTAAAGCTGAAGCCCAGCGTACTTTGCCATTCGGCAATAATCGTTTCGATATGCCCTATCGTCTTATTGGCATTGAGAATGGTCAGCGAATTAACCACATTATGCAACGAAAATTCGCGAACCATATTTTTATTAATTAACGCAATTTGTTTATCGTTAAGATAACCGCTTAATAACTGACTTAAATGCGCATACCCCTGCTCGCCAAGCAGCTCTTCAATCCCCACCCAGGGAACGCCCGCCAGCTGCGGGTCAATGGTGCCGACAACCGCAATCACTTCATACTGATTCAGCAACGAGGCCGCCATCCGGCTGTTTTTCAGGCGAGTATATTCACAGGCGATAATATTAATATCAAAGTCGGTCAACTGACTTTTTTCCATCAAATTTTTAAATTTAAACGCCGTCCCGATGCCGGTAATACAGGTCACCAGCAGCGCGCGCGCTTTTTTCTGCGCGGGCCAGAAGACATCCCAGCGCGACTGATTTAACGGGACGATCTCTTCGGCGATCTGTTCGATGTTTTTTTGCAGCGCGATCTCGCTGGCCACGTTCAGCGCCAGACGCGTCGTAACGTTATCGACCACCACCAGCGGGCCATGAATTACGCTCAAAAGCGCATCGGCGATCTCTTTGGTGTATCCCATATCGATCAGCACCATGACGCCTGCGCGGGTATCCGTATGCTGGAGATAATCGACAATGGCCCGGCTGACATCGCTAAACGCGACCTCCATCGGCATATCCATCGCATGATAAATCTTTTCGCCAATCAGACGGTTCGCCACGCCTGCAATGCTGCTGGCGGTCGAATAACCATGCGCGATGATCAGCGCTTTTACCTTACCGCCGCTGGTGGCGTCAATGGCATTACTGACGATGGCCGCCACGACCAGTCTGTCGAGCGTGTCGATTAACAAATCATATTTATTATTTACCACGTCCAGCAGTTTTTGCGCCACACGCTGCGCCAGCCCCGGCGCCTCCTCCAGCCAGCGCAGCATCACATGACGAACCGATGGCGACGCCTCCACCGGCGTTAACGGCAGGCTGGTAAGGTAACGTCCAGTGAGATAAGCGAATTCCGCATTCAGTTCGAGATCGTAATGTGCAGCGATCGCTTTCCCGACATCTTCGATAAAACGCAGCCGCTTGTCCTGACGAGCGCGAGGGCTCTCTTTATTCATTAAGGCATCGAGATATAACGTAAGGTTTTGATAGACCAGCTTGTCAAACGTCCGTGCGGAAATATTCTCCTGCGCCAGCTCTTCGCACAGGCCGCAAATGTTTTCCGTCAACCGTAAATATTCCTGATGCTGACCGGAAACTCGCGGAAAAACGCCACCTTCGCGATAAATCATGATGCGTTCCGCCGTCTGCGGAACGGTAAAGGGCACCTCCATCAGCAGACGATCCGGCAGTTGCCCGGCTTTTACTTCCAGTACCCCATCGTCACGCTGGCCGAAAGTCCAGGCGCTGGCGCAAATATTACGAATGAGATTTTCCAGGCCGCCGACATTCCCTTCCAGGGTCTCCTGCATCAGTTGGCTGATAATTTCACTATCCAGCGACAAATCGTGATGAAGACGCTGCGCCTCGCGACGAAAAAAATGGTGAATAAACGCCAGCCGCTCATACTGTCCGCGTTCGGCGATAGGCAGAATTTTGACAATGACCGGTATCCGGCGAATAAATGTCGCCAGAAAGTGCTTTTCCAGATCTTCGGTAGAGGCGAATATCAGACGTACCGTGGCGCTGCGTTCATCGCTGCTTTCGCCTAAGCGACGCCAGGTGCCGTTATCCATAAAATGGAACAGTTTTTCCTGCCCTTCCGGCGGAAGACGGTGCACTTCATCGATAAACAATACGCCGCCATTACTGGTCTCAATTAACCCGGATACCGCTCTGTCTGCGCCGGTAAACGCACCTTTGGCATGACCAAATAATTTTGACGTCAGCAATTCCGGGTTATTAGCGTATTCGGCGCAGTTAAACACGGTAAAGGGCGCCTCCGGGGGCAAAATGCCCTGCTCGATGGCGTACTGCCAAAGCTGACGCGCCAAAAAACTTTTTCCTGTCCCCGTCGGGCCGCGCAGCAGCAAAGGCAAGCCCGCGCCGGGATAACTGATCGCCGCCTTACACTGACGCAGGGACTCCTGCAAGCTGCCCTGTGCGCCAATGAGCAGCTCCAGACTGTCCTGCCGCTCCGCGCACAGCGCCTGAATGGACGCGTAATCCCCCTGCCGAACCGCCAGCCGGTGGTGACGACGTAGCGCCTCGACGGGCAGGAACAGCACCGGGCGGCTATTCACTTTGACCACCCGCTGCTCACGATGCAAGTTATTAAGATGGTGACTAATAATGCTGCGTTTTTGCCTGAGACTGTCGGCAATCGCCATTGCGCTAAACGCGCCTAACGCGTCAGCTGTTAGTGAACATCCGGCTAGCCGTAGCTCCAACTGACGAAATATGGACTCTTTATTCATACCTGCGCCCCGCCAAAAACGTAAACTCCGCTTATACGATAATTTACAAACGACGTCACAGGCTTCACCCACATTTTTGAAAATACTTACTTTTTATAAAACTTACCGTTGCGCTTTCGGCTCATCGTGTCACGAACGAACGGGGTTGGCCCTCCCTGGCGTGTCATCAAAATCGGGCGCTAAACCCAACGTTATAACGGGTTTGATTGCCATCGCTTAACCCTGCCGTTTGCGACAGCCCGGCGAAAGCGGACACCGTTGCCGACAGCGGAAAATCTGCGCCAATCGCGATATCAACCCAGTTTTTATCCTGCGTTTTTCCGTCGCGGCTAAACGTCAGCGCGGTCGATTTAAGGCCGCCGTTCGCCACATACGTATCATCGCCAAACTGACGGCGATAATTAATCTGCGCCCAGGAGTGAATGATGCTGTGGCGAAGATCCAGACGCCAACCCGCGCTACCCACCTGCGAATGGGCGTTTTGGTCACCAAAACGCATTGATGTACTGGTATTGAGCTTCTCGCTATAACCATTAACGTGGCTGTAATCCCATGCATATTGCAGCATCGGTCCGGTCGTTAACCACGGCACCATGACAAAATCATAACCGCTGGTTAACCTCGCGCCCCACAGCCGACCGTTGGTTTCGCCCTCTTCCACCCGTCTTAGCGCACCGAGCGTTATACTGCGCTGAATGTTACTGAATTTAGCGGACAGAAAGTGTAAATCGCTATCCAGCCACGCCTGACCGGCGCGTAAATGGCTGAATACGGCGGCCTGAAAACCGCGGGCATCATAACGATAATTATCGTCAGGATGTTGCTTATCCAGAGAACCGGCTATCAGCCCTCCCAGCAGAACCTGCTCGTTAAGCTGATAATCGACGCCAACCGTCAGATTATTATGATTACCGTTCCCGTCGGCCTCATTATTATCATAACGTTGATATCCCCCGCTGTATCCGCCGAACATGCCCAGCGAACCAACAGGATTTTCCCCCTGGCGAAGCTGCTGATAACGGCTGTCAAGCGTGGTACGACTGCCTTGCGCCATCGACTGAACGCTTTGGTTCAGGTATGTCGCCTGTACCGGCGCGGCAATGATCGACTGAATATATTGCGCAATAATGGTATGGACCTGCGGACCGGGATGTAAATGATCGGCAAACAGATAGTCCTGCGACGCATTAAATCCAGGCATTGCCGAGGAGCACGCCGAAGCGGATACGCCAGGCGGGCAGGCCATACCTACGGTATTTGTCAGACCAAACGCCTGCGGGTTGGCAAGAATTTCCTTAAAGAGGCCGTTGATATCGGCACGGGCTATATTGCCGCCGTGTTGCTCCAGCCCCTTCTCTTCCATCTGATTATAATAATCGGTCAGAGCTGACGCCTGCCCTGCCGCCGCTTCATAGCCCGCCAGCAGTTGTTCAACGAGCAGTTGCTGAATAAATGGATTGCTGCTTACCGTTGCAGCCGCCGCCAGCAGCGCCTTGCGGATCGCCTGTTGCCGACTGGCGAAATCGGGCGTAGCGCCCTCCGCCAGCGCATCTAACGCCGCTTTTAGCGCCGGGGGCGCCGCTGCGCCCAGCCCAGCGGTGATTACCGCCTCCAGAAGCATTGGCGTCGCACTAATATCCGGTACGTTTGGCACCACGACCAGCCCGGCGCCGGCATCCAGTAACAGCCCTACCTGCGCCGCCGCGCTAGTGGCGCTATTACCGGCTATTTGCTGTGCCATGGTTGGTTGCGCGATGGCCGCCGCCAGATCGTTTCCGCCGACCCAGTGAATATACAAACCGTTGTGGTCGGCTTTTCCCCCCGTTTTGGCAAGCCACTGCCGTACCTGATCCGCGGTATTATCCTGCGGGTTTAATTCCGGGGTCGCCGTCGCGCCGCCGGCGGCATAATTAGAGCCGCCATTGCTGGAAGGGCTTAATTCCAGCCCATATCGTTCGGCCAACTGTTCGTCGTAGAGCTTATTTTGACCACTATCCCAGGTCCAGCGACCGTTATTACCGGTATCGCTAAGGCTATCGCCAATCACCGTAAGAGAGTCAAACGCACAGGCAGATAATGGCGCGGCCAGCGCCAGCGAGAGTATGCCGTATTTTAGCAGGGTACGCTTTTGGGTCATCCGATGTTCCTTAATGTTATTGTTGATAGGTACGACGGTGCTAATCATTATCCGACAGAGATATTGCAATCGTTTTAAACATTCTGGTTAAAAAATTTTCATTCATTGTTGACGGACTGGCGCCTGTTCAAAAAGAGGGAACCGCGTAAAATAACGACGTTTACAGGGCGCAGGATAAAATATAGCGTATGGATAACCCCAGAGGCGCTTTTACCCGTCTGTTGCTGATTATGCCTGAAGCGCAGGCGTCCTGATTTGCATAAATGCCATTCAGCAGTCATCATAGGCTGCTGTTTATAAAGGAGAGATTATGCAGGAATTGATATCCCGGGTAGAAGATTTAGCGGGAATTGAAATGAATCACACCACGTCGCTGGTGGTGATATTTGGTATTATTTTTCTGACAGCAGTTGTCGTGCATATTATTTTGCACTGGATAGTACTGCGCGCTTTCGAAAAACGTGCCAGCGCCAGTTCCCGCCTGTGGCTGCAAATTATTACCCAGAATAAATTATTCCATCGTCTGGCTTTTACGCTGCAAGGCATCATTGTCAATATTCAGGCCGCGCTCTGGCTACAAAAAGGCAGTGAGGCTGCGGATATCCTGACGACCTGCGCGCAGTTATGGATTATGACCTACGCCCTGCTGTCGTTATTTTCCTTGCTGGACGTGATTTTCAATCTATCGCAAAAATGGCCCGCCGCCTCTCAGTTACCGCTAAAAGGAATATTTCAGGGTATTAAGCTCATCGGCGCAATTATCGTCGGCATTCTGATGATCTCACTGCTGATTGGCCAGTCACCAGCAATTTTAATCAGCGGGCTGGGCGCGATGGCCGCGGTATTAATGCTGGTCTTTAAAGACCCGATTCTTGGCCTGGTTGCCGGTATCCAGCTTTCCGCCAACGATATGCTCAAACTGGGCGACTGGCTGGAAATGCCGAAATATGGCGCAGATGGCGCGGTCATTGATATTGGCTTAACCACGGTAAAAGTACGCAACTGGGATAATACCATCACCACCATTCCCACCTGGTCGCTGGTTTCCGACTCATTCAAAAACTGGAGCGGCATGTCTGCGTCCGGCGGACGCCGGATTAAACGCAGCATTAATATTGACGCGACCAGTATCCATTTTCTGGATGATGATGAAAAACAGCGGCTGTTAACCGCGCAACTGTTAAAGCCGTACCTTACCAGCCGTCATCAGGAAATCGATGAATGGAATAAACAACTGGATGCGCCGGAATCAGCCTTAAATCACCGCCGCATGACCAATATCGGGACATTTCGCGCCTATCTGAACGAATATTTACGCCACCATCCGCGCATCCGTAAAGACATGACGCTGATGGTACGCCAACTGGCGCCTGACGATCATGGTTTGCCGATAGAGATCTACGCCTTTACCAATACCGTCGTGTGGCTGGAATATGAGAGCATTCAGGCCGATATTTTCGACCATATTTTTGCCGTGGTGGAAGAGTTTGGCTTGCGTATTCATCAGACGCCGACCGGCAGCGATATTCGCGCGCTGTCAGGGACATTGCGGCATTAATGGATTGCCCGATCGCATGAACATGGGATCGGGCAAAAAAGTTAATGAGCCTTACGGCGCAAAACGGTAAACGCGATAAACAGGAATACAATCCATACCGGCAGCAAAATCGCCGACAATCGCATATCGTCCATCGTACACATTAACACCAGAATCAGCGCCAGAAACGCAATGCACAAATAGTTTCCGGCGGGATAGAACAGCGCCTTAAATTGCGTCTCGCGCCCTTTACGACGCATCGCCGCGCGAAAACGTAAATGCGCGAGACAGATCATTATCCAGTTTAGCAATAGCGTCGCGACAACCAGCGCCATCAACAGGCTAAACGCTTTTTGCGGCAACAGATAGTTGATCAGCACCACCAGCGAGGTAATCGCTCCGGAAAGTATCAGCGAGTTCACCGGTACGCCGCGATGGCTGACGCGGGTTAAAAATTTCGGCGCATTGCCTTGTACGGACAGGCCGAACAGCATTCGGCTATTCGAATAAACGCCGCTGTTATACACCGAAAGCGACGCGACCAGAATAACGAAATTCAGCGCCGAAGCCACCACATTACTGTCCAGGTTATGGAAGATCATCACAAAAGGGCTGCTATTGGATTTCACCTCTACCCACGGATAGAGCGCCAGCAACACCACCAGCGAACCGATGTAGAACAGCAAAATACGGTATACCACCTGATTCACCGCTTTCGGAATGCTTTTTTGTGGATCGCGCGCTTCCGCCGCAGTAATGCCGATCAGCTCCAGTCCGCCAAAAGAAAACATAATCACCGCCAGCGACAGAAGCAAACCATGCCAACCGGTAGCGAAGAAACCGTTATAACGCCAGAGGTTATCAATGCTGGCATGTTCGCCGCCGTGGCCGGAGAACAGCAGCCACAGACCAAAACCTATCATGCCGATAATCGCCAGCACTTTAATCAGCGCGAACCAGAATTCCGTTTCGCCATACAGACGAACGTTCACCAGATTCACGGCATTAATGATAATAAAAAACGCCGCCGCCCATACCCATGTTGGTACGTCAGGCAGCCAGTACTGCATATAGATGCCCGCCGCGGTCAGCTCCGCCATCCCGACCAGCACAAACATGACCCAATAGTTCCAGCCCGACAAAAAGCCCGCAAACGGCCCCCAATATTTCCAGGCGAAGTGGGCAAACGATCCGGAAACCGGCTCTTCCACGACCATTTCACCCAACTGGCGCATAATGAGAAAAGCGATAATCCCGGCAACGCCATAGCCCAACAAAACAGCCGGCCCCGCCATTTGAATCGCCGGGCCGATGCCCAGAAACAGTCCGGTGCCAATGGCGCCGCCCAGGGCGATTAGCTGAATATGGCGGTTTTGCAACCCCCGTTGAAGCGTCGGTTCATTCTTCGACGCGGCATCCGACACGCTGGCGCCGGATGCAGTTGACGCGTTTTTCACGTCCTACCCCTGTATCGTTTTTATTGAGGGGCACCTTTTAACATTTCGCTCTCGCTGCCGCAAGGCGCAATCGTTTGTCAAGGCTCAACTCCGGACGTTAACGTTATCGTGTAAAAAAAGATGTCGTGGGGAGTAAAAAGAAAAGAGTGCGCGCCGATATAGAACGTTACGGGTGACAGACGCCGGGTATAAAATATGTGAATAACTCTGGACGAAAAGTACGACACCCTACAGAATACATTTAGTATTTTTTCAGTATTTTCAAAAAGGTGAATCAGACCTGGTATCTGTTATCCGTTTTTGAGCCACGCCAGGCATCAACGTCATGAATAAGATCATCAAACGTTTAGAGATCATCAAAAGCGCCATCGAACTTGAGGACGAAGAGATTATCCGTCAGCAGCTCATCTACCTGAAAAATGAGCCGCAGGATGCCGTAATCAGCGCGATTGCCCAGGCGATTGAAGCTCGTCGATTCAGTGACGCCATGCAAGAGATCGCCGCCTGGCTACAGGCTCAACGGGCGCTCTCGACGTGGCAAGATCCCTCTATTGCCGCCAGTAAACTGGAGCTGAAAGCGCTTGAAGCCCAACTTCGCGATCTGATTGACAAACGAAATGCGCGGGTACAAATCCTCGACGATTTCAACGACCTCTATCATCTGCGTCTCGGGCCGTTGATGAGCCGTATTCTGGAGTTGCGTAAACAGCTCGCGGTGAGTATGCAGCGTAAGCAAGAAGCCGAAATAAAACGCCGGGAAAAGGATTATCAATCCTGCCTGCAATTTATTTCCCAGGCCGTGGATCAACTGGCAACGCTAAAACAGCAGTGGACAGGATTGAATGCCGCCTCGCGCGAAGCGGTGGGCATCCGTCAGCGAATCCAGCAGCAGACGGAGTTAATCACCGCGTTGCTGGCGGAAATTCGCGAGCTGGAAGCGGATTTTTCCCATCAGGACGACAGCGCATTCCGCCAGGCGCAGGAAAATGCGGAACAGGACTATCACCAGTATCGGGAGCAGCAGCAGGAAGCGCAATTCCGCTACGCCCGCGATCAACGTTTGTCGGCAGACGAACGCAGTGAATTAAAACGTTTGTGGCGTCAGGCCAGCCGCCTGTGTCACCCGGATGTGGTCGCCGATGAATTAAAAGAAAAAGCGCACCAGATGATGGTACAGCTTAATCAGGCGCGGCAGAATGCCGATCTGGCGGCAATTCGCGCGTTACTGACACAGTTGCAAAGCGGTCTGGAACCGATGATGGCAAGCGACAGGCTCAATAACCTGGAACATCTGCGCCATAAAATACGCCAGCTCCGCACGCAAATCGACGCGCTGTTGAAAGAGATAACGCAACTGGAAACGGAAAATGCCTGGCGGCTCGCCTCTTCCGTTGCGGATAAGGAAGCCTATTTCTCCGAGCAGGAACGGGCGCTAACCGAAATTCGCAATACGCTGGAGGCGCAGGTTCAACAGGTGGAACAGGAACTTCTGTCAGGGTAGTCCATCATTCATCAACACATTGTCGGATGGCGCAAGCGCCACCCGACGAATCGCGGCATAAAGAGGGTAAGAGGGTCGCTACTGTCGCTGTAAAAGTAACGAACGGGCGGAGTCCGCCATGATCATCACCGCACCTGCCAGCATTAACGTATCTTTTAATACCAGCCGCCCGGCGCCCGATAAATACGGAAAACCATAATGCGCATCGCCCAGCGGCATAACCCAGACCTCCGGCGTGGTGATTAAAAACGACAGCGTGACAAATGGCGTCAGGAATGCCAGCACGCCGCCCGCCAGCCCTAACCAACGGCTGACAGGGTTAGCCAGTACCAGCGCCGCGATAATCAATTCCACCACGCCCAGACCATCCGAAAACGCATACGTATTATTGGCGGTTTGCCAGGCGCGTTCCTCCGGTTTTAGTTCGCCCTCATGAGTCAGATGCTGACGATATTCTTCCGGATGTTCATAGAAAAAAGACATAAACGGGCTGTTCGCCACAAACGGGGTAATACTGTCTGCCTCATAGGGCACAAATTTTAGTAGTCCAATCCAGATAAAAACGATGGCGATACTCAGGCGAATTAATGTTAACCCCAGCCGATCCCCCTGACTTAACAGACGAAGATATTTATCCATCTCAGACTCTCCTTATTTATATAATATCGCAGTGGCGTAACCCGTATTATCAATACGCATTGACGTAATTTTCCATGACGACGCCTGTTTACTTTGCGCCAGTCTGGCAATAGCATCTTCAAGCATTGACGGCGTTGCTGACACCGCAGAAACGCTGATATATTCAACGTCGGTTAGCGGCTGGGCGGAAGCGGAAAACGCCAGCGGCGCAGCCAATAATGAAGCAATAAGTGTGGTAACTTTTAACATCGAGATTTCCAGTCGTGGGTTATTTCAATGGTGTTATAATACGTTATGCCTGACTAAAGCCTTTTCTTTCAGACGCCAGCATATTTGTCCTGGCGTATTTTTATGGTCTGACAGGCAAAAAAAAGCCCTGATTAACAGGGCTATATTATTTATGTTTTACTTAATGAGAGAGAAGAGATCGTTTAAAGACTCACTCATTGTAGGATGGGTAAATATCTGGTCGCGTAACACCGTATAAGGTAAATCTGCATCCATAACGGTTTTAACGATATTAATCATTTCATGAGAATCGACGCATAACAATGACACCCCTACAATACGCTGCGTATTCACGTCCACTACCGCTTTTAGTACGCCACGAGTATCGTTCATAACACGGGCGCGAGGGATCGCCGCCACCGGTAATGTCACCACCTGCACCGTTGCGCCGCTTGCCCGCGCTTGTTCTTCCGTCAGCCCGACACGAGAGAGCGGCGGCGTCATAAAGACGGAATACGGAACATTCTGGCGATCGCGGGTACTGCGTTTGCCATCTCCCAATAACCCGTCGCGTACAATACGAAAATCATCCAGTGAAATATAGGTAAACTGCAACCCACCGGTAACGTCGCCCATCGCCCAGATATTGTCCGCCGTGGTACGCAGGTAATCATCCACGATAATCCCGCCGCGTTCGTTCACCGCCACGCCGGCGTTCTGCAACTGTAAGCCAGCCGTCGCCGGTTTTCGCCCCGACGCCACCAGCAGGGCATCCACAAGATGCGCGCCTTCCGGCGTTTCTACTTGTACCGCGCCCTCCTTTGAGGATACGGCCTGTACGTTGGCGTTTAAAATCAGCTCGACGCCCTTTTCCTGTAAAATACGGGTAATTGCCTGCGCGATATCCCGATCTTCACGAGGCAGGAATTGCGGCGCTGCTTCAAAGATAGTGACCTTCGTACCAAAGTTGGCGAACATTGAGGCAAATTCAAGGCCAATATAACCACCGCCTAAAATCCCCAGCCGCGCCGGACGCTGGCTCAGGCTGAGTAGCCCGGTGCTATCGAACACCCCTGCCGTCGTTGTTAAGCCCGTAATAGCCGGGATCACCGACTCTGCGCCAGTATTAATAAAGATCTTTTCTCCCCGTAACACCCGCTCGCCGTCCGCCTGAAATACCCGTAAGGTATGGTTATCAATAAACTCCGCCCTTCCCTCAATCACATCGACATTGTCCAGGTCGGCAAGATTATGAAAATTTTTGTCGCGTAAAAAATTTACGACCGCCGCTTTACGTTGCATGGCGACAGAAAAATCGCCCTCACGTTCCGCATCATGCACCAGCGTTTTCGTTGGAATACAGCCAATGTTGATGCAGGTTCCGCCGAACATACTGGCGGACTGTTCGATAATCGCCACGCGCCATCCCGTCTTCGCCAGAGTTGCCGCCAACGTTTTTCCTGCCTTGCCAAAACCAATAATGAGCGCCTGATACTGTGTCATCTTCTTTCTCCGCCAAATCACCATCTGTTTGTCAGGACAAGTATAAATAACGTCAAAAAAGACAGGGTTATCCGCAACGCGCCATTTTTTGTCTTATCGTCTAAATTGGTGGTTAGCAAAAACAAGGGTAGAAATGACATTGAGTCCGAAATATAGTGAACAGATACAGAAATGGTTATCTCTAGTTTTGAAAATAAATCTGTTCTGGAGTCTATATGGATGCGCTTAGTCGGCTATTGACGCTTAACGCCCCTCAGGGCTCAATCGACAAGAATTGCCCGTTAGGCGGCGACTGGCAGTTGCCGCACGCCGCTGGCGAACTATCGGTGATTCGCTGGCATACCGTTACGCAGGGCGAAGCGCAACTGGAAATGCCTACCGGCGACGCCATGACGCTTACGCCGGGAAAGGTGGTGATTCTGCCGCAAAACTCCGCCCACCGTTTGCGCCAGTCTGGCGAATCACCGACACATATCGTCTGCGGTAGTCTACGTCTGCACACGACGTCACGTTATTTCCTTACCGCGTTGCCGGAAGTGTTATGTCTTGCCCCGCCGCCGCATAGCCCCGCCAGTATCTGGATTAACGCCACCATTTTGCTGTTACAGCAGGAGTCAGAACGCCATTTACCTGGCGCTGATGTCTTATACAGTCAGCAGTGCGCCACGCTGTTTACCCTCGCCGTTCGCGACTGGCTATCGCAGGCTGGCACGGCGAAAAGCGTGCTCAATTTATTACTGCATCCCCGGCTGGGCCGCGTGATCCTTCACATGCTGGAAACACCGGCGCATCCCTGGACGGTCGAAACGCTGGCGCAACGGGTACACATGTCGCGGGCGAGCTTCGCCCAGCTATTTCGCGACGTGTCCGCTACAACGCCCTTAGCCGTGTTAACAACGCTGCGCCTGCAAATCGCCGCCCAGACCCTGTCGCGTGAAGTGCTGCCGGTGATGGTGATTGCCGAGTCGGTAGGTTATGCGAGCGAATCTTCTTTTCACAAAGCTTTTGTCCGTGAATTCGGTTGTACACCAGGCGAGTACCGCAAACGGGTCAGCGCGCTCGGACGATAAACGTACGCTGAACCCGCCTGCAGTTTGACGCCGCAGGCGGGGTGCACACGTTATGCCGCAAGGCGACGATGCCTGCGCAGCCACATCAGCTTGTAGGCTGCCGGAATGATGAACAGCGACAGCAATGGCGCGGTAATACGGCTCATCACCTCAGAACCCGCGCCGGTCCCCCATAAAACAGGTAGCAGACCGGCGATAATCACCGCTACCGTCATGGCTTTTGGCCGCACCCGGAGCACCGCCCCGTGGTAAAGCGCCTCATCGAGTTTTTCTGCCGAAAAGGTGTTGGGAGCTTGCGCTTTGAAGGCCGCGCCTGCTGAATCACCGGCGATCCCATCATGCTGCGCAGAGCGATCAGTAATTTACTCTCTAATACGATGCGCTATACGCCGCCGGGTAAAACCATTACTCTTCGGATAAAAGAAGCGGACGACCAGATACATATTATTGTTGAAAACCCCGGTACGCCAATCGCGCCGGAACATTTGCCGCTCCTTTTCGATCGTTTTTATCGCGTTGATCCCTCCCGCCAGCGTAAAGGGGAAGGCAGCGGTATAGGCCTGGCAATTGTAAAATCCATCGTCACTGCGCACCGGGGAAAAATTTCTGTCACCTCCGATACACGCGCTACTCGTTTTATTTTGACATTCCCCAAACACCTCCGTTGAACTGTAGCGATAGTGAAAGGCGCTATCACTAGCCAGCAAAATAATCTGATATAATCGTCATTATCCCGTCACGCGCCAGGCCCAACAACTGTTTTATTATTTCTCTTATTAACCCACACCGGAGAAATAAGATGAATAAGTTTACATCCCTTTTAGCTGTCGTTTTTTTATTTCAGCTGGCGTAAACACCGCAGAGAAAATGGAATCCCGCCAATTATCCGCCACAGCACATGAGATGATGAATAACGGTGACGCCTTCGCGCATCAGCAAATGGCTCAGACACAGAAACCCAGCGCCCCGGCTACTGTGGAAAATGCGACATCCTTTTCTGAAATGGACGACTATGAAAAAGCAATGGTCATCCATTAATCGATGAATAATGCCCATTCTTTCTCCCACGAGATCCAGGCTGAGGAGCACCATAAACAGATTAAACGCAATTAGTTATTTGCATATTAGCGTCACGTACTGCGGATGGCGCAACGTCGCCGCCGCAGAAGCTTACGGATTAACGTAATTTTGAGAGGTTAAATGGCGCGCCGTGCAGGATTCGAACCTGCGACCCACGGCTTAGATGTTCCTGGAACTACCTGAGCTAACAACAAGTTATCCCATTACTACGGCGCTCACTCGCCCCATCTTCGAAAAACATGCAAAGCCTTGCAAGCCGATGCAAAGCTTTGTGTGTCCCGTTTTTGTCCCAAACTACTTAGCAATCAGTAGCCCCAATTGATCGGTAACAACGATCAATTAATAAGATAACAATAACTTTAAACTATTGAATACCACATTATTGATCGTTTATATCGATCAAAGCAATTTGTAGTGCTACACTCCAGACCTTTCCGAATCCGCTGATTTTCATAATGTTGAAGTTATTCGCTAAGTACACATCGATCGGTGTTCTTAACACGCTTATTCATTGGGGCGTATTTGCTTTTTGTGTGTATGGGATGCATACGCATCAGGCGTTGGCGAACTTTTCCGGTTTTGTTATCGCCGTATCGTTCAGCTTCTATGCCAATGCGCGCTTCACCTTTAACGCCAGCACCACCACGCTTCGCTACATGATGTACGTGGGATTTATGGGAACACTGAGCGCCGTTGTTGGCTGGATGGCTGACAAATGTTCCCTGCCGCCACTCCTTACTCTTGTCACCTTTTCAGCTATCAGCCTGATATGCGGATTCATTTATTCAAAGTTCATTGTCTTTAGGGATGCGAAATGAAAATCTCGTTAGTCGTTCCGGTCTTCAATGAAGAAGCCACGATACCTATTTTCTATAAAACGGTTCGCGAGTTTGAAGAGCTAAAACCGTATGAAGTTGAGATTGTTTTCATCAACGATGGAAGCAAAGATGCGACTGAATCAATAATTAACAAAATAGCTGCATCTGATCCGCTCGTTATTCCGCTTTCGTTTACGCGAAACTTCGGTAAAGAACCTGCTCTTTTCGCGGGTCTCGACCATGCAACCGGGGATGCGGTCATTCCTATTGATGTCGATTTACAGGATCCGATAGAAGTAATCCCCCATCTCATTGAGAAGTGGCAGGCTGGCGCGGATATGGTGCTGGCTAAGCGCTCAGACCGCTCAACTGACGGGCGCATGAAGCGTAAGACAGCTGAATGGTTTTATAAGCTGCATAATAAAATCAGCAATCCGAAAATTGAAGAGAACGTTGGCGACTTTCGGTTAATGAGTCGTGAGGTTGTCGAAAATATTAAACAGATGCCAGAACGTAATCTGTTTATGAAAGGCGTTCTGTCATGGGTGGGCGGCAAGACTGATGTAGTTGAATACGCCCGCGCTGAGCGTGTTGCCGGCGATTCAAAATTCAATGGCTGGAAATTATGGAATCTGGCGCTGGAAGGAATAACTTCTTTCTCAACATTTCCGCTCCGCATATGGACTTACATTGGATTGTTTATTGCAGGTATGTCATTCCTTTACGGTGCATGGATGATTATTGATAAATTAATATTTGGAAATAATGTTCCTGGCTACCCGTCTCTTCTTGTTTCTGTACTTTTTCTGGGTGGCGTTCAATTGATAGGAATAGGTATTCTTGGGGAATATATTGGCAGGATTTACATAGAAACAAAAAAAAGGCCTAAGTACATAATTAAGAATGAGAAGAAAAATGGTTAACAATAGATTAAAAATGGTAATCGCTATCCTTATAGTTTTCTCGTTGGTGTATTCAATAGGATTTATCACACCAATGAACTCTGATGACTATACTTATGCCCTAAGAGAGCTTTCGCTTTCTAGCGTAAAAATGCACTATTTGGGATGGAGCGGAAGGGTTGTGTCAGATACGATCAGCACATCTCTATTAAAGTTTTTCTCCCCGCATATTTACAATGCAATAAACTCAGCAGCGCTAACATTAATGGTGTTGTGCTGGACAATGATCCCAGCTACATTAACAAAGTCGTCACCGTCCCCATATGTGATGATTTTCTTATTTTTCTTATACTTCGTTGCAAATCCAGCCCTCGGTCAAACTAACTTCTGGCTTGTTGGGTCAGCAAATTACTTATGGACCAACATGTTCATTGCCATTTATATACTAATTTCTATATATTTAAGCAATGGTAAAAAATCCAATTTAATACTCTTTGTATATGCCATATCATCGATATTTGCAGGTTGCTCAAATGAAAATACATCTCTTGTAGTTGTATTAATTTCTGTAGCATATTTCTTTATAATGAATAGAAATAAATATTTACTGATTGGCGTATTCGGATCTGCAATAGGCGCGGGGGTTCTCCTGCTGGCTCCGGGAAACCTATCCCGTGCGTCTACAATACAAGACTGGTACAATCAACCACTTGCATGGAGGGTTCTTGAGCACTTTTCAGAAAGGCTGCCATCAGCAATGGGGGCATATTGGCAGGTCTATATTGCATTTATAATACTACTAATCTCTGTAGTGTTATCAAGGAATAGTAGCAGCAAACTTATGTTTGGAAGCTTTTTATTCATGCTGGGTGCAATTGCTGCAAATGTTGCGTTCCTTGCATCTCCTGCAATGCCCAGCAGGGCTCTCAATGGAGCACTCTGCTTTATGATTCTTTCGATTTCCTTTGTTGCTCATTCTGCATTTACGAAATTTAACAAGGCTTCCATTTATTTATCTGTTACTACATATGCAATGGCTTTTTTATATTTCATCCCATCATACATCCTCTATTACTCATCAATTAAATCAATAAGCAAACAAACGGAGATTAGGGAAGAAATAATAGACAGGGCGAAACATAACAAACAAGATCAAGCGATAATTCCTGATTATTACTTTCCACCGGTACTGCATGCAGGCCCAAGTCTTGATACGTTTAACAGTGAAGCAATGTCTAGATACTACGGGATTGATTTGAAAATAACTGCTCCAGGATTTTTCGACTATTCACGAGCCTTTAATTTCAAGCCTCTTAATATTAACGCAAAAATATGTAACAACGTTTATATAAAATCATTATGGATATATAAACAGCAAATGGGCATTAAAACCTTTGTAATATTTGAGTTTAATAAAAATCCTGCTGATTCTCTTGATGAGAATACAGCGATGTTCATTAGCTTTAAAACAAAGGATGGAAAAATTATAAATGCAGATGTCGACAAGAAGACATTCCAAATAGACGGAAGATGGCTTTCCGGGCGGGCGATTAACGGCATAGATTCAAATGAATTAGAATCAATTACATCTGGGACATGGGACGTTAGAACAGGGGCGAGGACAAATGAGAATATTACGGAAATAATTAAATAACATTCATGTATAATTAATGTTCCCCGCCACCAATGGGTAACGGGCGGCGGGGATTCCTACATATCGTATGTCACAAATGCCCCATCAGGTTTCTTAGCAAGAAGTCGCAATGCACCATCAGTCCCAAAAAAGAACCCAACGGAGCCATAGTGCATTAATCCAGACTCCGGCAACTGACCAATACACGCAAGGATACGCATGTGCCCAAAGCCCATCCGGTTCAACTCCACCACAGATGCAGGAACACCGTCTTTTAGTGCGGATAAACTGCCCCCTACTGGTTTCACTACCGGGTAAAGGAACCTGACAATCTGCGGTCAATGTGAATCGCCACAGGTTTAACAGACACCTCAGAGCCATTTAAGATGACTTAAAGAGAGGTGCCTATGAGCGGTAAACGTTATCCCGAAGAGTTTAAAATTGAAGCGGTAAGACAGGTCGTTGAGCGTGGCCATTCTGTTTCCAGCGCCGCAACACATCTCGATATTACTACCCACAGTCTTTACGCCAGGATAAAGAAGTACGGGTCGAACTCCTCCACCAATAAAGAAATAAAGAGCAGTCAGATGATCAGACCGGAATCCGCCGACTCCCGAAAGAGTTGAAGCGGGTTACTGACGAGCGGGACATATAAAAAAAAGCCGCAATAGATTCAATTGGTCACTGCAACCATGAATGACAAAAGATAGAGTCCTGAATGCGCTTCTGATGGCCGTGTGGCGACGTAATCACCCGCTATGAATGGCAGTCGCTCCTGAAACCGCACGGACTGGAGAGCAGAATGAGCCGTCGTGGCAACTGTCATGACAATGCGGTTGCAGAAAGCTTTTTCCAGCTACTGAAGCGTGAACGGATAAAGGAAAAGATCTACGGAACGAGAGACGAAGCCAGAAGCGATATTTTTGATTACATAGAAATGTTTTATAACAGTAGACGCCGGCATGGTTCGAGCGAGCAGATGCCACCGGCTGAATATGAAAACCTATATCATCAACGACTCAGAAGTGTCCAGGTTATCCGTGGTGATTCACAGATATGCTCACCTTGCACCTAATCATTTAACGGAACACGCGAGGAAAATAGACGACATTTTTGGTGATGATGTCCCAAATATGTCCCATATGGAAAATAAGGAGGAAATAAAGAAGCGTAACACGTTGATTTATAAGTGGCGCGCCCTGCAGGATTCGAACCTGCGACCCACGGCTTAGAAGGCCGTTGCTCTATCCAACTGAGCTAAGGGCGCCTTGTGAAGTGAAGACTTCGTGTAGACGAAACGCGAGAATTATACGGTCAGGCACTCCTGAGTCAATGGCTTTTGTTCTGGTTGCTGACTAAGTGTACGAATATCGTCTTTTCTGGCGCAATGCCAGGTTCCAGGAAATCGCCTGGACACATCTCAGCACGCATAAAGTGGGAATTAAGGCCGCCAGTATTTAGAAAATCAATCAGTTTCTTTAATATTTCACCATGATTCACCTGCCGTGTAGGATATTTTTTTATGCTGCGTATCGCTATTAAGGAACAAAACAGTCACTTTGAGCATGGGTTGAAAATCATCATGACGCGTCTGGCGAATCAATGGCAGCAGAAAATTGACTTTCTGCCGCCAGAAGAGATAGATAATGCCGATATCGCTTTCCTGGCCCTGGATGATGATTGGTTCAGCGCTGGCTGTTATCAGATACCTATGCATACCCAACATCAGCTACGGGCGATTATTTGTAATAAATGCGATAAAGAAAAGCTCATGTTCAGACCATGTCTGTATATGCTGCCGCATATTTATCGGGAAGATGATGTTGAAGAAATTACCCGGAAAATGATATTGATCTTACATAAACGAGCGCTTCGACATAGCGTCCCTTCTGGCATTTGCCACTACTGCACGACTCGTCATTTTTCAGTAACAGAACGTCACCTGTTAAAACTGATCGCCAGCGGTTATCATTTAAGCGAAACGGCCGCTTTACTTTCACTTTCTGAAGAGCAGACAAAGTCACTCCGCCGGAGCATTATGCGAAAATTACATGTTAAAACGGAGCAGCAGTTTTTAAAATATATTAGAGTTAACCTTCATTTCTTACTCAGTAAGTAAACTCACTTAACTTTTTACAAGGCTTACGAAATATCTCACCAATAATTAAGTAACGATACCTACAGGCATTTTTTTAACGCTGCCACAATGATGCCCATAATATCCTGATAGATTCAGGGGTCGAAAATATATGGCTGCATCATAAATGCCTGGAGGAGTGTTTGGTGGCACAGGGTATTTTGTTAAAGGAAAGGATAAATCCCCCACACCTGGCGTCTTCGCCCACACGTCATTCATATCTCAACAGCGAATTGTTAAAATCTGAGCCAATCGTTAATCTCTCAACTGCGCAATTAATCGGCTATGAGGTCCTGACGCAACTTCCGTCAGAACATGATAGCGAAGTTTTTTTTCAGCAGTTAATGCTGATGGAAGGCATTGAAACATCAGAGCAACGAAGCATTGCTTTTTACGCTGGTGCAACGATGGAACAAGGTTATTTATGGCCAGCCATATTACCAGATATATATTAGAGCAATGGAAAAAGCAGGATGCGCAGCGTACCACGCAGGGAAAGACACCGCCGTTTAAGAAATGCTAAAGACTGCGCCTGCCGTTATCACTCTCCAACGCCGCAGATATTTGATCGCCTTGAGTTACTGAACCAACAGCTCAATTATGCCTTGCCGGTTGGTATCATTTCTCAGGCAATAATTACAACTGACAACTACCTCGGCTATTCATTGAGTCACTACTTATTTTCCGGAAAACGTACCGCAGCATTCCGCTCATTAGATGACATTTCTTTGTGGATTGAAAAGGGGTCGCTCAGACAACTGATTGTAGATATGGAGGCGCTACCTGTCTCCTGTATTGAGGCGCTTAACCAGCTACGCGCGCTCAGTTGGCAACAAAGCGATATCCAGATTTACCTGCTGGTATCAGATAAAACCTCCGCTATAACACAGTTTATCCGTATGGCTGGGCGTTTTTTTGTCCTGTCGCGACGACAAAATCTGGCCTCAGTACGCGAAGCCTTGTTATCAGCCTCCAAACCTCGCTTATCGGAAAGCTTTAGCCGTACTGACTGGTTGATGATTGAAACTTTAGCGCAAGGCGCCTCTTTAAAAGAAATAGCACGTCAGCAAAGCGTACCTTATCATCGTGTAGTTTACCGGCTTAAACAACTTATCACCCTCCTTAACCTTCCCCACAGGCAAAGCTTTCTTCGGCTGATCCAGCAGCTAAACGTTACTTTCCACGACATTTTTTAACGAAGTAACGTTTTGGTGAATAAGATTTTTTAAGAAATTACTTATTTTCACTTCCATTAAATGTAAATATTTCACATAAAATTAATATTTACAACTCGTCCTGGTAAGCGATAAAAATTTTTTTCTTACATCGTCCCCTGTTCCTCCTCGTTTTTCGAGGTCTCCAGCGTCAACATCTTTCTGTTATTACATAACAAATACTAAACAATTAGTCTTTCATATTATTTTTATACTTAAAAACAACAGTTTAAACTACTCAATGTCAACTCTAAAGAAAATAGCTCCACCACGAACAAATTTTCTATAACGTCACAGAATATCCTACCCGCTATCCATAATTCGCATTTCGCAAGACTTTTCCGAGAAATCAGACCAGGTATAATCCATATTGTTTTTACTTAATCAGAAATTTCTTTTTTGTTGGTGCGAAATGGATATTCCACATATTTATTACTCTTACGCAAAATAGCCAGTCAACAGGGAGGTCTCATTCTTTATTATTGCTCCACTGTGTGGTGTGTAGATCTGGCTATTTCACAATCTTTAAGGTGTCTGACGCTTATTATAAAACGAAGGACGCATAACAGTCTGAGGCATACAACAATGAAACCTGCATCTGTTATCATTATGGACGAACACCCTATTGTAAGAATGTCGATCGAAGTTTTACTCGGTAAAAATAGCAATATTCAGGTTGTCCTGAAAACGGATGATAGCCGAACAGCGATAGAGTATCTGCGCACTTATCCTGTTGACCTTGTCATTCTGGATATTGAATTACCGGGCACCGACGGCTTTACCTTACTTAAACGAATCAAATCTATCCAGGAACATACCCGGATACTTTTTTTATCGTCGAAATCAGAGGCTTTTTATGCCGGAAGAGCAATAAGAGCGGGCGCAAACGGATTTGTAAGTAAACGCAAAGACCTCAATGATATTTATAATGCGGTAAAAATGATTTTATCCGGCTATTCTTTTTTCCCATCTGAGACGCTTAATTTCATCAGTAATACCCGTACCCCCAAAGGCGGGCACCATGATATGCCACTATCTAACCGCGAAGTTACCGTGCTGCGCTATCTGGCCAATGGAATGTCTAACAAAGAAATTGCCGAGCAACTTTTATTGAGTAACAAGACTATCAGCGCGCATAAGGCCAATATATTTTCTAAACTTGGCCTTCACTCTATCGTTGAGCTTATCGATTACGCCAAATCACACGAATTATTGTAAATGTACTCCCGGCGAATTATCGTTCGGGAGCCACAATAACGGACACTAATTGTAATTGATCAGGAAGGTCGCATCCGCGTTAGCAAGTCCGGGCTGCACGCCATCGGCTAAGGCGATATAGTTCGCATAGAATTTCAGGGTAGCATTGCCGTTGTTGTCAATATCGACGGCCTTGCTGGCCTGTTCAAGTGGCAATCGACGTTGATCGCCATCGCGAATTTCAATCGCCAGTTTTTGCGCCATTGCCGTATCAGCAAGCGCCAGTAATGCCGTGCCGGGCGCTGGCGTCCCGGAAAACGTTATAGACGCCGACCCCGGCGGGCAACCTTCAAGTTTTAGGCTAAAGGCTACCGGTTGCGTAGCGTCACCGGCGGCGTGAAGCTGTTTTGTCGGCCAGGTGCCGAGGTTAACCGACTTGTTACTGTCGCCCGCCACCACGGCGCAGGTAAAATCCACCACGTTACCGCGCAGTTCAATATTCACTTCGCCCAGAGATGAGTTGGCCTGACTCAGCGGGCTGAACAAAACACAACCGATAGCGATGAAAACGCGCCGAAGGATCATTATGCCTCCTTAATCATAATCGACTCGTAGATAGCCGCGCGCAGTAAACGGCCCTTCCGCCGGTTTAATCCCCGTCACGCTGATTGGCCAGGCGCGAATACCTACGCGAGCGGCGGCGTTATCATCAAGATGAAACGGAATTTTACTCGACAAATTATTGGGTGTAAGCGGCGTACCGTTGCTATTAGCAACCACAAAGCCTAAATCCGGATTATCGGACACCATCGCCTGCCCTGAGGCCTTTTCGGCTTCAAGCCGCATCGATAAATAGGCCTGCGCCGCGACGTTGGTACATTTGATAGCAATGGTTTTCGTTTGCGGCGTGACGCCTTGCGGACGATTACCCGCCCCCGCCTGACTAAATAACGACGCGCCGATATCGCCGAAATCAAACTCCACGACCTGTCCGGCATTCACTTCACAGTTTTGCGGCACTTCCACTTTGCCGCTGTAGCTAATGGTATATACCGGCGTGCTCAACGCGTCGCCGGTAGAGGTCGTCACATAGACGGTAAACATTGTCTGGCGAGGGATCGTCACCATATTAATAAAAGGCCGTATCACTTTTAATTTAAAAACCAGCTTTGAGTCCTGCACGCCAAACGGCTTTTGCTGCGACACGTTATAGTCGACGCCCATGAGAATATAGTTACGGGGCGGATAAAATACGCCAGCGACACTATCGGTGATGCTCATCGCGCCCAGAAGGTAGTCATTCAACTTGAGGTATTTAAAATTTCCTTCGGTACTTTGTACCGGTAATTCTGATACATAGCTTCGGTAGGTATAATTCACCGTTGTCCCCGCCGGGCACGTCGCGTTTACGCCGACCCAACCTGATTTTTCCGGCAGCGTCACCACCTGTCCCGGCTGATTATTGCCGCTGGTGAAAACATCTGACAGGTCGTAAAAGATATCGGTCGCCGTCCCGTTTGAATTACGGCAAACCGTCGCCAGCGCGGGATGGGTGAAAAAGAGCGCGGTCCCCGCCAGCAATAGCGCTGAGTATATTTTCATCTCTATTTTTCCTTTTATGACGCCGGACGGATACAGGTTGCGCTGGCTATCGTAATCGCCTGCTTCAGGCTATCCTCCGCCAGGGCGTAAGGGGCGATACAACGCGCGTTTTTCCCCTCTCCCCACTGGATGAACAGTTCACCTTTTAGCGGCAAGCCGCTCAGATAAATTTGCCCATCATCGCCGACCATACTGGTAATGCCGCTGGCGGTTTCTCGTACTATCGCGCCAAACGGTAACGGACGTCCGCCAAGCCTCGCGGTAATGATTGCCCTTACGCCTATCCGCGTATCAAAAGCGGCCCGCACCAGCGCGCCCTCTGTCGGCACTACGCTGCTGACGTTATTTTCGACATCGGTATGGTTGTCCATCGTGTTGGTATCTAACGCGACGCGGTTATAGCGATATACCGTGGCGTAGGGCATTACCGCATAGCCCCGCCAGTCCGTTTTCACGCCGGTCTGGTTTTCGATGCGCACGCCTTTCGCTCCCGGCGCTTTAATCAAGACATTGGTATCGCCCAACGGTTGGCTAAACGTAATACCATCCGCATGACCGACCACGCCGCCGGAAAGTTGCCAGTTATAGTCATGCTGATCGCGATCGTAGTTATATCCCACGCCCAGCGTGCCATACGTCGCCTGCCAGCTAGCGCTGGCGCTGCCGCTATAACCATTGCTACTGCTACGCCCTTGCGTCACGCTGTAGCTCAGATTACGTCCTTCCAGAAGTGTGCCGCCCACGCCGGTCTGCCAGCTATTGTCGCCGTCGCGGTTGCGGTTGGCGTTAAACGTGGCATAAGTACGATCAAGAATAGTGTCGCGCGCATAACGCCGTCCGGTCAGAACGCTAAACGGAACGGACATATTGAATGCCAGAATGCGGTCGGCGCCTGAGCTCCCCACCGACTCGCTCCACGACCATGACAGCGAATAACTTATGCCTTGCCATCCACTGGCGTATCCCAGTTGATACCAGGTATTGGTATCCGCCGTATTCCAGTAATTTTGTTGACTGCCGGAAAGATACAGTGACCCGTAATCCCCCAGATTTTGCGAAATATTGACCTGAAAGCGGCCTTTTTTGCTGTAGCGGAGATTGTGGTAGCTCTGCGCCACCGGCACTTTATGGCGGCGTCCGTCGCTATCGTATTCGTAGTCGTACCCTTCCATACTGCGATATGCCACATCATCCAGGGTGTAAAATCCGCGCGTGGAATAGCGGTAACCCAGCAATTGAAAATTAGTCCCGTAATTATTCAGCGATTTGGCGTACAGAAAACGCAACGATTGCCCCTGATGGGTGCTGTCATCTGCCAGTTGGCTACGCGCATGTGTGACATCAACCGACACGGCTCCCCAGTCGCCCAAATTTCGCCCCGCCCCGACCACCACGGCACGGTAACGATCGGCAAGTTGCGTACCGCCGTAAGCCGTCAGCCCCGCAGGCAGGCCGGCAATCACCGTTCCCTGGAAAAAGAATGGCGAAGACTGCTGACTATTGCCGCTGCGAAAATCCCCGGCCACCAGGTCATACTTCACCCTGCCCTCACGCTGCAATAGCGGAACGGTAGAGTAAGGCACCGTGTAACGTTGTTGGCTACCGTCTTTTTCATCTACCGTCACCTCAAGGTCGCCGCTGGAAGAGGTAGGATTAAGATCGGTAATCGCAAACGCGCCCGGCGACACATAGCTTTGGTAGATAACATACCCGTTCTGTCGTATCGTCAGCTTTGCCGCCGTCCGGGCGATTCCTCTAACCGTGGGGGCGTAGCCCTGCAGGCTATCGGGATACATATTGTCAGAAGAGTACAGCCGCGCTCCGCGAAAGCCGACGCTGTCGAAAACATCGTTCCCGGTATTGCTGTCCCCCATGACCAGTTCGCTTTTTAGCGGAATGATGGCGCGCTGTACCCAGGTGCCAATGTTGTTCCAGCGTTGCGAATGATAGCCGTCCCCTTTCGAATAGTTCCAGGCTCCGTTATTACGCAACCGCCAGGGGCCATAGTTCAAGCCACTCAGCAGACTCAAAAAATAGCTATCGCTGTCTGTTCCGCGGCTACCGGTAAAACTGTAATTAATGAGTGCGGCGGGTATCCCTTCATCCCACTCTTCCGGCGGGATATAGCCACGCGCGCTGTTGAGCAATGACGCCTGCGGCAAGCTAATGTTTAAGCGCATCGACGCGAAATCGAACGCGACCTCCGCGCCCGGGATTTTCTCAGGAAGGTGAATACACGTGGTATCGACGCCTTTATCTGAGACAGGGAACGCCGCGGTATTCACGCCCAGCCGTTTAATCCACTCCGGTGTAAAACAAGGCATCAGGCCGCCGGATTTATCGCCGGTGCCCACGGCGCCCGCCTCAAAACGAATATCCTGCGTCGCTACGAATTCGTCGTTACGCCAGATATCCACCCGGTAAATACCGGGAGGCTGATGATTACCTTTTTCAAAGCGAGATAAATCCGCCACGGACGCGGTATCCGCCGACAAAAACGCAGGGTTGAAATAACTTTCGCCGCGGCTCGTCAGCGGACACAGCGCCGCCAGCACCGACAGCGCCACGCTGCTTAACGGTGATACATAGCCGGGAAATCGCCCTGCAAACCAGGTTGTCTTCTTCATCGTGTTCTCGTGTGGCTTCACGCTCTCTGCTTAACCGAGACTGGCCGTTGTCGCCGACGTCAATGCGCCGTAATCATTGACGGACTGAAATGTCACGTTGCCCTGCGCGCCAGTCGGTAAGGGAATTTGCATGTCGCTTTTTGGCGCGATCATCACGTTATCAATCTTTTTCGCGCCCACGCTGATATTGACCAGCGTGAGGTAATAAGCAGATGGGTTGGTTATCTTGAGATGGTTGCCGACACGGGAAAATTTCAGCAAGGTCGGCGCGTCTTCCGGCGTCTGCGGCAAATTCGCCGGACGCACGAACAGTTTGATGCGCGACAGAATCGCCAGTTGCAGAACGTTTTTTCCTTCAATATGACTTTTATCGACCGACGGGATGGCTTTCACGTTCATCCAGAATAACGACTCCCGATCCCCGGGTAGCGGTTGCCCGGCGTAGATAATACGCAGCGTGTTTTCACTTTTGGGCTCGCTGACGAATAAAGGCGGCGTAACGATAAACGTTTTTTCTTTCTGCCCAGCGTTATTTTCGATCCATGAATTGACGAGGTAACGTTCTTGAGTATCGCTATTACTGATTGCCAGAGAAGTCTGCTTCGCCGCCGAGGGATAAATAACGCGCGTGGCGCCTAATGCAATCCCCCCCGCCGCCTGTACGTTCAGCGAAGTAAATAACGTGAGAAGAACAATAAAGCCTACTTTTATACTATTCAGCATGGTAAAAAATACCTTTTGCATTGAGTCACGTCGGCAAGAAAATTCATGGGTAAACCAGCGTAAACCACACTTCTGAATGAATTCGTCCCGGCGTCATATTTTCTGAAATTGCCCGATAGCGGGCAGTAAAATGCAAAGTCATTTCTGACGTTAAAATGGGCGTGTAATGAAGCGGTAACGTGTTAGGTATGATTTGCCGCTGCTGGTCATCAAATAATGCCAGGCCGATTCCGGCATTACCGATACCCTCGCCGCTGGCCAGAAAAACATGGGGATCTTCCGCAGGCGTAACGCCGGCAAACGCAATGCCGACATGACGCCAGACCTCCGCGCTACAGGAGATTAACCGTAACGAAAATGGAACGCTGACGGGAGCGAAGCTGCCAGGACCGGTAAACGCATTCGTGCGGTACTGTCCCATCAATACGCGCAAATTCTGGCTTTCTGTGGCGACAGCGCAGCCGCCATTGACCAGTTGTCCGCGCAGGTGAACACGCCCGCTCTCCACCATTACCGGCTGCGCAATGACGGGCGACATCAAAACAAGCCCCGCTAGCGCCGCGCCTTTCCTTATCATCTGCTATGTTCTCTATTTATCCCCGATAGCCTCTTCCGTTGAGGCGCCTCCCTTCCCTGGCGTTCCCTGACGGGATTATTCGTATTTCATGATAAAGGTGGCGTCGGCATTAGCCTGGCCTGGCGTCGTGGCGGCGGCGGTTGCCTTATAGCGTGCGGTAAAACGCAGCGTATTGGTGCCTTCAACCAGCGACTGCTTCGCCGAGAAGGTCGCGCCGTCCGGCTTCAACGGTGAAGAGGTATTATCAAGAATCTCAATCCCGACGCCGGTTGCGGTAGTGCTATTGTCCGCAGAGGAGACAGCCAGCAAATTAGGGTTGGTGTTATCTGCCTGACCAGAGAAAGCCACGGCAGCGTTGGCCGCCACTTTCGGATCGCAGTCATTCAGGACGATGGAGAAAGGCACCTGCGCAGTCGTATTACCAATCGCCGTAAAGCTGGCGGTACGGTATTGACCCAGCGTCACCGTTTGATCGGCGGATTTAGTGCTGACGGCACAGGCTGCATTAACCAGTTTACCTTCGAAATGAATAGTACCGCCACTCACGCTCACCGGAGTAGGATCAGCCGCAACCGCTGCGCCAGCGACAAACATCAGACTCGCAATAGTAGAGGTCATTAATTTATGTTTCATGGATTTCCCTTGAATTACACACACCCGGTTTCGGCATCCTGTCGGCTCCGTTTGAATTATTATCGACATAGCATGTCAGAAAAGTTATCTCTGCATCCTGTAAAGATAGATATCGCAGATTAATTAGTTTTCTGTTTCTCCCCTGAGTATCAGACGCAGTAATTAATCTTTGCGAATATGACATTTCGTCACGGTAATAAATTAAACATTTCGCTAAATAAAAAATAGCCGCAAACTCTTTTAATGACCTAAGCTAATTCTTATTGGGATATAAGAAGGGTCTAATCTTATTTTGTATAAAATGTCGCATTATGCCGCCCGATGCTATTAACGACGAGGGATTACGGTAACCATAGCCAGGGTGATGAATTGTTTCTTTTTGGTTAATCATGGCGCGCTTACGGGCCACGTCTCAGTATCGTCAACAGACGGGGGAGACGTCGCGTTTGCATCGGAAACACAAACGTTAACTGACAGCGAGGCCCGCTTCTGACAAAATAGCGTCATCCCCTTTGACTTGAAGTAACAGATGGAATCTTCTCTCTGATGGCAGCAAAGATTATTGACGGTAAAACGATTGCGCAGCAGGTGCGATCTGAGGTTGCTCAAAAAGTTCAGGCACGCGTCGCAGCAGGTCTTCGCGCTCCCGGCCTGGCTGTGGTGTTGGTCGGCAGCAATCCGGCCTCACAGATTTATGTCGCAAGCAAACGTAAAGCGTGCGACGAAGTGGGGTTCGTCTCCCGCTCCTATGACCTGCCAGAAACCACCAGCGAAGCCGAACTGCTGGCGCTTATCGATACTCTGAATGCAGATAACACGATTGACGGTATTCTGGTGCAGTTGCCTTTACCGGCAGGTATCGACAACGTTAAAGTGCTGGAGCGTATCGCGCCAGATAAAGACGTAGACGGTTTCCATCCTTATAATGTCGGTCGTCTGTGTCAGCGTGCGCCACGCCTGCGTCCCTGTACGCCCCGCGGTATTGTGACGCTGCTTGAGCGTTACAATATTGATACCTACGGCCTGAATGCGGTGGTCATTGGCGCGTCCAATATCGTTGGACGCCCAATGAGCATGGAGCTGTTGCTGGCTGGCTGTACGACTACCGTTACGCACCGCTTTACCAAAGATCTGCGTCACCATGTCGAGCATGCTGATTTGCTCATTGTCGCCGTAGGTAAACCGGGCTTTATTCCCGGCGAATGGATTAAAGAAGGCGCAATTGTGATTGATGTCGGTATTAACCGTCTGGAAAATGGCAAGGTCGTTGGCGACGTCGTGTTTGACGAAGCCGCGGCGCGCGCGTCATACATCACGCCAGTACCGGGCGGCGTCGGCCCGATGACGGTCGCCACGCTTATCGAAAACACGCTGCAGGCGTGCATTGAATATCACGATCCACAAGGAAAATAATATGGCGACATTCTCTTTAGGCAAGCACCCGCACGTCGAGCTGTGCGATCTGCTCAAGCTGGAAGGCTGGAGCGAAAGCGGCGCGCAGGCGAAAATCGCCATTGCCGACGGGTTGGTGAAGGTTGATGGCGCGGTTGAAACGCGTAAACGCTGCAAAATTGTCGCCGGGCAAACCGTTAGCTTTGAAGGCCAAAGTGTGAACGTCGTGGCCTGATACAGAGTGCCGGATAGCGACGCAAAGCGTCTTATCCGGCCTGATTACGCTGTCTTTTCAGATAATCATCCACTTAATCCTCTGCGTTCCAACTGCTAGCATGGCTATTTCCCTGTGAACGATCGCTATGCCTACCGTTATCACCCACGCCGCCGTTCCCCTGTGTTTTGGCGCAGGCTTAGGCCTGAAAGTTATCCCTCCTCGCCTGCTGTTTGCCGGTGTTGTGCTGGCGATGCTCCCCGATGCCGACGTGCTGGCCTTTAAATTTGGCGTCGCCTACGGCAACGTATTTGGCCATCGCGGATTTACCCACTCTTTACTTTTCGCATTCGTCCTCCCCCTGTTGTGCGTACTCGCGGGACGACGATGGTTTCGAGCTGGGCAGGTGCGCTGCTGGCTGTTTTTAACCGTTTCATTGTTGTCGCACAGCCTGCTGGATTCGATAACCACGGGTGGGAAAGGCGTTGGCTGGCTGTGGCCGTGGTCAGATGAACGTTTTTTTGCGCCCTGGCAGGTGATTAAAGTCGCGCCGTTCGCGCTTTCAAGCTACATCACGCCGTATGGACACCAGGTCATTCTCTCAGAATTGCTGTGGGTGTGGTTGCCGGGAAGTATTTTAGTGTTATTTCTATGGGTACTTAAAACGCATATTAAAAGGAATCAATATGAATAAAATGACATTCGCCGCCGCGGTCATCTGTTTCTCATTTTCCCACGCCAGCTATAGCGAAGAAATGTCTGCCACTGGCTGGTATGCGGCATCGTCTGCGGTTGTCAGCGTGGGCAGTTCCGCACTGGTTAGCGGAATTATACTCTCCCCCGTACTGCTGCCGCTCAACCTGAGCATTGGATCTGTTGTCGAAAATAAAAAGCAAAAAACCGCGCTGTTAACCACTAAGTCCCCCGATAACAAAGACATTAAAATGCAAGTTCCGCTACATGTCGTCAAAGAAGGCAACCTCAAAGCAGGTGATAAAGTCACTCTGGAAAAAACGCAGGAAGGCACCGGCGCTTATTTGAAAAAAGAGGGCAAAGTCCTTGCCCATATGGTAAATCAGGACGACGCAGGACTTTCCAGCAACCAGACGGTACCGGCCAAATGAAGCGGTTCGCGTTTGCCCTGTGGCTCAGCGCAATCTCGCTCAACGCTTATGCAGACAGTGCTAACTGTCACCAAAAAGCAAACACGCCGGAGAGCATCGCAGCGACAATGGATCAGGCGCTACAGCTCAAACAACAGCTTAACAGTCAACCCGATCCGGTCGTCATTCTGGTTCGCCAGGGGCAAGATATGTCGAGCCGACATTTAACCTGGTCACATGCTGGCTATGCCATGCGCCAGCCAAACGGAGACTGGCGGGTTTACCATAATCTGAATACTTGCGGAACCGCTGAATCAGCGCTCTATATACAAGGTCTGTATGAGTTTCTGGCTGATGACCTGGTGAATCAGAGCATTGCCGTTTTGCGCCCGCGTTCAGATATCGCGACGGCATTACAAACGCTCTTACATAGCGCTATCAAACTCAATCTCTTCCACAGTCCCCGCTATAACCTAATTGCGTGGCCTTTTTCCGGCCCTTATCAGAATTCGAATGGCTGGCTTCTCGAAGTGTTTGCGCGAGCAAACGATGCGCAGGTTTGGTCACGTAATGATGCCCGCCGCTGGTTGCAGCTTCAGGGTTATCAACCCTCTATCGTTAGTGCTGGCACTTTTGAACGATTAGGCGCAAAACTGTTCACCCCTAACGTTTTCACCGACGATCAGCCAGCAGAATTGCTGCGAAAAGGAAATGTGGGGCTAAACAGCGGCGACAGCGTCATCCGCTTTATTGCCCATTACAGCCGGGCAATACCCGGGTGTGAACATCAGAATCTGGGGGAGTCGGTGTGTGTTTATCTTTCGCCCGGTGCGAAAAAATAAAAAACAGGCCGTTCTATGCAAATAGAGCGGCCTGTAAAAGCGCTTACTTACGTCGCCAGGTGGTGCCCTGCGGGCCATCTTCCAGAATAATACCCATTTCAGCGAGACGATCGCGCGCCGCGTCCGCCGCCGCCCAGTCTTTCGCTTTACGGGCATCCAGACGCTGTTGAATCAAGGCTTCAATTTCCGCAACTTCACCGTCATCCGCCTGCGCGCCGCTTTGCAGGAAAACATCCGGCTCCTGCTCCAGCAGTCCCAGCACGCCGGAAATCTTCCGCAGATGAGACGCCATCGCATTCGCGGCGGTCATATCTTCGCCCTTCAGACGGTTGACTTCACGCGCCATATCAAACAGGACGGAGTAGGCTTCCGGGGTATTGAAATCGTCATTCATCGCCTCCACGAAACGCGCTTCAAACGCCTCGCCGCCCGCCGGGGCCGCTGATTTATCCGTTCCACGCAATGCAGTGTATAGCCGCTCCAGCGAGGCGCGCGCCTGCTTGAGGTTCTCTTCGCTGTAGTTCAGTTGGCTACGGTAATGCCCGGACATCAGGAAGTAGCGCACGGTTTCCGCATCGTAGTATTTCAGCACGTCGCGCACGGTAAAGAAGTTGCCCAGCGATTTGGACATCTTCTCGCGATCCACCATCACCATACCGGAGTGCATCCAGTAGTTGACGTATTCGCCGTCATGCGCGCAGGTAGACTGGGCAATCTCGTTTTCATGGTGCGGGAACATCAGATCGGAACCGCCGCCGTGAATATCAAAATGGTTGCCCAACTGCTTGCAGTTCATCGCCGAACATTCAATGTGCCAGCCCGGACGCCCTTCGCCCCACGGCGACGGCCAGCTCGGCTCGCCCTCTTTCGACATTTTCCACAGCACGAAGTCCATCGGGTTACGCTTCACGTCAACGACATCTACGCGCGCGCCCGCCTGAAGCTGCTCAAGATCCTGACGGGAAAGCTGCCCATAAGTCGGATCGGTCGGTACATCGAACATCACATCGCCGTTATCCGCCACATAGGCGTGCCCTTTCTCGATTAAGGTTCGGGTGAGCTCGATAATTTCCTGAATATGGTGCGTCGCACGCGGCTCGCTGTCCGGACGCAGAATATTCAGCGCATCGAAGTCCTGATGCATTTCCGCAATCATTCTGTCGACCAGCGCGACAAAACTTTCGCCGTTTTCATTGGCGCGTTTAATAATTTTATCGTCGATATCGGTAATGTTACGCACATACTTCAGCTTATAACCGAGAAAACGCAAATAGCGCGCGACAACGTCAAAAGCGACAAACGTGCGTCCGTGGCCAATGTGGCAGAGATCGTAAACGGTGATACCACACACGTACATGCCGACTTCCCCGGCATGAATGGGTTTGAATTCCTCTTTTTGGCGTGTCAGTGTATTAAAAATTTTTAACATCGAAGATTCCGTATAGACGTGTGTGGGTAATAATCTCCGTATGATACATATTATTCGTAATCGAAGCAGCACACTTTGCAAGGTGATCGCAGCTTACGGTTATGCTATAACAAGCCCCTATATGTGCCCCATTGCGGGCTAAAGCACCACTCTCTTGGAACAGGATGCAAAAATGGTTACTTTCCACACTAATCACGGCGATATCGTAATCAAAACCTTTGATGATAAAGCGCCTGAAACAGTTAAAAACTTCCTGGACTACTGCCGCGAAGGTTTTTACAACAACACCATTTTCCACCGTGTGATTAACGGTTTTATGATTCAGGGCGGCGGCTTTGAGCCGGGCATGAAACAGAAAGCCACCAAAGAGGCGATCAAAAACGAAGCCAACAATGGTCTGAAAAATACCCGTGGTACGCTGGCGATGGCGCGTACTCAGGCACCACACTCGGCTACCGCGCAATTCTTCATCAACGTGGCAGACAACGACTTCCTGAACTTCTCCGGCGAAAGTCTGCAGGGCTGGGGCTACTGCGTCTTTGCGGAAGTCGTAGAAGGTATGGACGTGGTAGATAAAATCAAAGGCGTCGCCACTGGCCGTAGCGGTATGCACCAGGACGTACCAAAAGAAGACGTCATCATTGAAAACGTGACCGTCAGCGAGTAATCGTGGCGACACTGTTTATTGCAGACTTGCATCTGCAAACGGAAGAACCGGCGATCGTCGCCGGTTTTCTGCGTTTTTTAGCCGTAGAAGCCCGTCAGGCCGACGCGCTGTATATTCTTGGCGATCTCTTCGAGGCCTGGATTGGCGACGACGACCCCAACCCGCTACATCGTGAAATGGCCGTTGCCATTAAATCGCTGGTTGATTCCGGCGTCCCCTGCTTCTTTATTCATGGTAATCGCGACTTCCTGATTGGCAAACGCTTTGCCCGCGAAAGCGGCATGATTCTACTGCCGCAGGAAAAAGTGCTCGACCTGTATGGCCGCAATGTGTTGATTATGCACGGCGATACGCTCTGTACCGATGATGCCGGATATCAGGCGTTTCGCGCCAAAGTCCATAATCCGTGGGTGCAACGACTGTTCCTTACCCTGCCGCTGTTTATCCGCCGCCGTATCGCCGCCAGAATGCGCGCCGGCAGTAAAGCCGCCAACAGCAGCAAATCGCTGGATATTATGGACGTCAATGCGCAGACCGTCGTCGCCGAAATGGAAAAACACCGCGTACAGTGGCTGATTCACGGTCACACCCACCGCCCGGCGGTGCATGAACTTTCCGCCAACGACCAGCCCGCATTCCGCGTGGTGTTAGGCGCATGGCATCATGAAGGTTCAATGGTAAAAGTCACGCCGGACAACGTTGAGTTAATCGCCTTCCCCCTGTAAATGTTCGTCGAATCGTCCGTTACGGCGCGCACGCAACCGTTTTCCTTGCCTGATTATCATGCTATTCTCTGACACCTCAAAAGCAGCGTGTCCCGCACCACAGGAGTTTTAAGACGCATGTCTTCCCGCAATAATCCGGCGCGTGTCGCCATCGTGATGGGGTCCAAAAGCGACTGGGCTACCATGCAATTCGCCGCCGAAATTTTTGAAATTCTGGATGTCCCGCACCATGTAGAAGTGGTTTCCGCTCATCGCACCCCCGATAAACTGTTCAGCTTCGCCGAAACGGCGGAAGAGAACGGATATCAAGTGATTATTGCCGGCGCGGGCGGCGCGGCGCACCTGCCGGGAATGATTGCGGCAAAAACGCTGGTCCCGGTACTCGGCGTGCCGGTACAAAGCGCTGCGCTAAGCGGCGTGGATAGCCTCTACTCCATCGTGCAGATGCCGCGCGGCATTCCGGTGGGTACGCTGGCGATCGGTAAAGCCGGTGCCGCTAACGCCGCCCTGCTCGCCGCGCAGATTCTGGCGCAACACGACGCGGAACTGCATCAGCGCATTGCCGACTGGCGCAAAGCGCAAACCGATGAAGTTCTGGAAAATCCCGATCCGCGGGGGACGCTATGAAGCAAGTTTGCGTTCTCGGCAACGGACAACTGGGCCGAATGCTGCGCCAGGCGGGCGAACCGCTGGGTATCGCCGTCTGGCCGGTTGGTCTGGATGCAGAGCCTACCGCCGTGCCGGTACAGCAGAGCGTCATTACCGCAGAGATTGAGCGCTGGCCGGAAACCGCGCTTACCCGCGAGCTGGCGCGCCACCCGGCCTTCGTCAATCGCGATGTATTTCCGATCATCGCCGACCGTCTGACACAAAAACAGCTTTTCGATAAACTGGGACTCGCGACCGCGCCGTGGCAGCTGCTGACCAGCACCGACGAGTGGTCCGGCATCTTTGACCGCCTGGGCGAACTGGCGATTATTAAGCGTCGCGTTGGCGGCTACGACGGTCGCGGGCAGTGGCGTCTACGCGCGGACGAAACCGGGCAACTGCCGGATGACTGCTATGGCGAATGTATTGTTGAGCGCGGTATCCATTTTTCCGGCGAAGTGTCGTTAGTCGGCGCGCGCGCTCATGACGGCAGTACCGTGTTTTACCCGCTAACGCACAATTTGCATCAGGACGGCATCTTGCGGACCAGCGTCGCGTTCCCACAGGCGAACGCCGAACAGCAGGAGCAGGCGGAATCGATGCTGTCAGCAATTATGCAGGCGCTGAACTACGTCGGCGTAATGGCGATGGAATGTTTTATCACGCCGGAAGGCCTGTTAATCAATGAACTGGCGCCGCGCGTGCATAACAGCGGACACTGGACGCAAAATGGCGCCAGCATCAGTCAGTTTGAATTGCATTTGCGCGCGATTACCGGCCTGCCGTTGCCCGCGCCGGTGATTAACGCCCCGTCGGTGATGATCAACCTGATCGGCAGCGAGCTGAATTACGACTGGCTGAAGCTGCCGCTGGTACATCTGCACTGGTATGATAAAGCGGTACGTCCGGGGCGAAAAGTCGGCCATCTGAATCTGACCGACAGCGATACGTCACGTCTTAGCGCCACCCTGGAAGCGCTCTCTCCGCTCCTGCCAGGCGAATACGCCAGCGGCATTATCTGGGCGCAAAGTAAGCTTAAATAAACAGCGTGGGCGGCGCATTCTCTGTTGCCGCCCGTCGCGATCACAGACAGATGCAGGTTCCCGCCCTGCCCGCCAGGGTATCATCAATACGCGACAGCGCGCCAATCCATGCCGGCTTTCCGCACCGCTTCACATACCCGCTTACCGCGGTCACCTTCGGTCCCATCGCGCCATCGGCTTTGGCAAACGGCGCCAGCTCATCGGGCGAAGCCTGACGAATAGCGCGCTGCTGCGGCGTCCCCCAATGTTCATACACCGCATCCGCATCCGTCAAAATGATCAGACCATCGGCCGCTATCTGCTCCGCCAGCAATGCCGCCGCCAGGTCTTTATCTATCACCGCCTCGACCCCTTCGCCTTCGCCGGCAACAGGTACCCCGCCACCGCCGCTGCAAATCACCACATGGCCCTCTTTTAGCAATAACTCAATAGCGGCGCTTTCGATAATCTGACGCGGCGCCGGGGAAGCGACGACACGGCGCAGATATTTTCCATCACGTTTCATATGCCAGCCATAAGTCGCTTCCAGCGCCATTTGCTCTTCTGGCGAATAAACGGGACCGATAAACTTTTCCGGTTCAAGAAAAGCAGGATCGTCCGCCGATACCTTTATTCGCGTTAATACCGCAGTCACCGGCGGCATATCGGGTTCAAGCGCCAGACGTTGCGCCAGCATATAGCCGATCATGCCCTGACTCTCCGCCACCAGCACATCCAGCGGATAAGGCTCAACGGCTTTCCAGGCAAGGTTCTGTAAAGCCAACAGGCCGACCTGGGGGCCGTTGCCATGTACTATCGCCAGCCGATACGAGCGGGCAAGTCGCGCCAGCGCAGGCACTGCGTCGGCAATATTGCGATATTGATTCTCTGCCGTTAGCGCTTCTCCGCGCTGCAATAATGCGTTGCCGCCAAGAGCAACTACCAACGTTTTCATTCCCTATCCTTTTACTATTTGTTGTCCAAGCCAGAACCCCAGCAGCGTATCCGCACCAGAGGTGTGCCCCAGCGCCAGCAGTCCGTCAATCGCCGTTTCTGTGCGAGCATCTCGTCGCAGCGCATGAATAAAGTGGAGTAAAGGCGACGCGAAATACCCCATAGCCGCATAGCGTAAATAGCTGACGCTCACGAGCGTCGTCGCCCGATCAAGGCTGCCGGATTGGGCAAAAAAATTACGCCCGGCGCGTTCATCTATGGCGCCAAAATACCAGGCCGCCAGCAACATTCCCGTCAGCGTGTCGTCATGACTGGGCGTTAAGCCCGGCCCTTTACCCAGCCATAGCCGCCAGTCAGTCGCAGCACCTGCAAGCGCCGACTGAAAGCAGTGACAAAACTGGCGAAGTTCCGGACATAGAGGCTGAGCTGCGGCGACGGTTAACGGCCCAAACAGCCCCGTCTCCTCACTACGCTGCATGTACGTCGCGTTAAGACGCGGCGACGCAAGATAGCGTGGAACCCGCAGCGAACAGCGCCTCTCCGGCTCGCATAAAAGAAACTCGCCAATCTGAATACCGGCAGCGGTTGACTGCGGTTTTTCGCCATCGGTGAGCACATCGCGCAAGGCGTCAAAATCGCCGCCGCGCAGTATCCACCCTCCCGGACTGAAGCCGCTCCCCCGACGGTGAAGCGTTAATAACTCACCGCTTTTCGCCACAAAATTAATAGAGCGACGCCATACCCCTGACATCTGCCAGGGTTGCCGATAATCCGCCGATTGTCGGCTTGCCATAAGAGGATGGATACGTTTCATGAGACGCTCTCTTAACTTACGCCCATGCTTTCCGCCAGCGCTTCCAGCGCCTGCTCGAAACAGGCCAGCGGCGCACGGACGGTTCCCGCGCCAATCTGGCCAATCCCCGCCTCTTTATGCGCGATACCCGTGTTAATCAGCGGCGTAATTCCGGTCTCGACCACGCGGCGGATATCCAGTCCCAGACAGGCCCCCTGAAAATCCCAGCCGGGGATTTGTAGCTGCATGTTGCGTTCGAGATAAATTTCAGCCATCTCTTCAGAAACAGATTTCGCCGCTTCCATTCCCCCGGCACCAACAAAACGCGTTACGCCAGGCGCGGCAATCATCGCAGCGCCGCCAATACCAAACGTTTCAGTAATGGCGCTGTCGCCCATGTCCGGGTTGGCCTGATCCTGCGAAAAACCGGTAAAAAATAGCCCCTGTGGCGTATTAACAGGCGCGGTGAACCAACGGTCGCCCAGACCGCTAACCCGAATGCCAAACATATCGCCATTGCGGGTCATCGCCGTCACAATACTGCCGGCGCGAATCTGCGCGCCCGCGTCCATGGCGGCTTTACAGTAGGCCATCGCCAGATTAAGGAAGAATTGATCGGTGACGCTCAGAAAATCCATCACTTCCGCTATCTGCTGCTTATCGTGTTCCAGACGGGCGATATGCGGCGCCAACGTGCGCATCAGCAATGCGGAAGAGGCGATATTGCGCTGGTGGAATTCATCTCCCATCGTAATGCCCTGCGCCATCATTGCGGTCAGGTCGAGCCCCCGCTCCAGACGTCCCAGCGCCGCGCTTAATACCGGCATCAGCACATCGCGCATCCAGCGCAAACGTTGCTGAACATCCTCGCCATAGGCGCCGAAACGCATCACTTTGCCGATCCCTTCGTTGAGATTGCAGTACGCGCGATTGCCGTCGGTGATATTTTCCACGACCAGCATCGGCATACTGGCTGACGTAATACCGCCCATCGGCCCCACGGCGTTAACGTGATGGCAGGGAATAAAGTTGACCTTTCCCTGCTCTAACAGCGCGAGCGCGCTCATTTCATCTTTGGCCCATCCTTCAAACAGGCATGCGCCGATACAGGCGCCTTTCATCGGGCCGGTCATCTCTTGCCAGCGCATCGGCGGGCCGGCATGAAGAAGCGTTTTCCCTTGATTGAGCACGCTAATTAATGAAGAAGCTGGCTTCACATCCAGCCAGTGCGGACGTGCGCGACGAATTTGTTCGATGACTGCAGCGTTGGCTTGCGCCACTGATGTAAACATGGGAACCCCTTATTGCAAACGTTCTAACAGACGAGCCAGTTTTTTATTACCGCCAGCGACAGGCGCCCACTGGTAGTGCACCACGGGCATACCGGCAGCCTGTAAATCCAGCGCGAAGCTACGTAACCCGGCATTAATCACCGCCACCGCTTCCAGTAACCGGGGGGCTGATGGATGAGTAGAAGAGAGAGTGGGTCGAATCAGTTCCGCGGCCAACAGAGTGGCTTCGGGAAGGGAATCCACTACCGTGATGCCGGCATCTTCGAGCGCGGCGATTTGTTGCGAGCGGCACTGAGGATCGCGTTCCGTTCCGGTGACGGTTGCGATGGCGAACAGCGGCTGGTCTCTGGCGCGTGCGTCGCATGCCTTCTGCCAGGCCTGAATCAGCGATGCGGCGGGATCGGCGGTCGCGCCAAAACCAATAACGACGTCCACTAATAACACGCGTACCTGCGGCTGTGCGCCAAGCCCGGCGATAAGCTGATTACGTAACGCCGGGTCAATCATCGGATGTGGTCGCCCAACGGTATAAAAGTCATCGCCCAGATCGATAATCTGGTGGCCGTCAGCGTCAAGCATCATGCCATGGTGATGTTCCGTATCCGCCGCGACGCCCAGATAGCCGGCCAGCAGCCCCGCCGCTTCCGCCGCCAGCGTTCCGCCGGTATAGAGACCACGAATCACGCCGCCTGTTGAAACCATTTCTTTACGCTGCGACGTCACGCGAGACAATAAACATGCCAGTCGGGCGGCTTCATCCAGCGTCGAGGCAAACCAGACGTTTTCCTCACGCGCAACGGGGGAGGAAAACCCTAAGAACAGCGCTACAACGGGTTTCCCGGCGGCTTTCATCGCCGCGATAATATGCTGACGAACCGCATCGGCAGGCGGTTTGGAGACAAAGGCCAGCACCTGGCTCTTTTCATCCGCGCTGAGTATCTCCAGTGCCGTTAGCGCGCTGATCCCGCCGACTTCGGCGCTCAAATCGCGTCCGCCAAGCCCGATGGCATGGGTAATCCCTTCCCCCGCCAGCGCAATCTGTGAACAGAGCTCCTGAATACCGGTGCCGGAAGCGCCAATCACCCCGATGTTGCCCTCTGGCATGACGTTAGCGAAAGCCAGCGGCGTATTGGCGATCATAGCGGTGCCGCAATCCGGCCCCATGACCAGCAGTCCTTTATCACGCGCCCGGCGTTTTAGTCTGATTTCATCGTCCAGCGTGACATTATCGGAGAAGATCATCACGTTCAACGAACGATCCAGCGCCTGCTCTGCCAGTTCCGCCGCATATTCGCCGGCCACCGATACCAGCGCCAGACTCGCCTCTGGCAGTTTCTGACAGGCGCTTTCCCAGCGTCTGACCTGGATTAACGACTGGCTGCCGCTGCTTCCCTGCGCCAACTGCTGCAATGCTTCTTCGAGCTGTTGCACAATCACTTGCGTAATGCCGTCATCTACCGCTTCGGTACGAATCGCCACGCAAATGTCATTGGGCGTAGCGCCATGAAAATCGTCATGCCAGAAACCGGTAGTTTCCAGCAGCGACTTATTCGCAGGCGTTCCCATCATTACCGATACATCATCAACATTTTCGGACTCACTCAGCTTTCGAGAAATAATCATTAAGCTGACAGAGTCCTGAAAACACCCTTTTTTAATAAAGGCGTGGATCATAACAACTCCTTAATAATTGCACCCATTGCAATTGCACCCATTGCAATTGCACGAGCAGTGTTAATGTGCGCTTCACGGTATATATCCGGGAGGGTAAATAGAGTGATTAACGTCACATCAAATTTATTAACAAAAGAATTCAAACAACGGCTAAAGGATTAGTTATGATTTTCTAAAAAAGCTTTTTATTTAAGCAAAAAGATAAAACCCGCCTGATTATCAAATAAATTCTAATTATATTTTTTTGCCTGTCTGGATCACATAATCATTTTATTTTCCCGGTATGTTAATCGCAGTCATGCTTCACACCGTCGTTAAAAAGGAAGACAGATGAAAATCAGTCGGGAAACACTCCATCAGCTTATCGAAAATAAGCTTTATAAAGCCGGACTAAAACGTGAGCACGCCGCCATCGTCGCCGACGTACTGGTTTATGCAGATGCCAGAGGTATTCACTCACATGGCGCCGTACGCGTTGAATATTATGCCGAACGAATTTCAAAAGGCGGCACCAACCGGGAGCCGACGTTCCGCATTGAGAATACCGGTCCCTGTACGGCGATACTGCATGCCGATAATGCTGCCGGACAGGTCGCAGCCAAAATGGGAATGGAGCATGCTATTGAAATAGCCAAAAAAAATGGCGTCGCGGTTGTCGGCATTAGCAGAATGGGCCATAGCGGCGCCATCTCTTATTTCGTCCGCCAGGCTGCTCGCGAAGGCCTGATTGGTCTGTCTATCTGTCAGTCCGATCCTATGGTCGTGCCGTTTGGCGGGGCGGATATTTACTATGGCACTAATCCGCTGGCCTTTGCCGCGCCGGGCGAAGGCGATGACATCATTACCTTTGATATGGCCACCACCGTGCAGGCCTGGGGAAAAGTCCTCGATGCACGGTCCCGCAATGAGTCCATTCCGGAGAGTTGGGCCGTTGATAAAAATGGCGCGCCGACACATGATCCTTTTGCCGTCAATGCGTTATTACCCGCCGCAGGCCCGAAAGGTTACGGCCTGATGATGATGATCGATATTCTGTCCGGTATTCTGCTGGGGCTGCCGTTTGGCCGCCAGGTCAGTTCGATGTATGAAGATTTACACGCCGGACGCAATTTAGGACAACTTCATCTGGTCATTAATCCGGCGTTCTTTTCTTCCTGTGAATTATTCCGCAAACATATTAGTCAGACCATGCAGGAACTCAATGCCGTGAAGCCCGCCCCCGGTTTTAAACAGGTTTATTATCCTGGACAGGATCAGGATATTAAACAGAAAAATGCCGATATGAATGGTATCGATATTGTTGATGATATTTATCAATATCTGATTTCCGATGCCCTCTATCTCAAGTCATACGAAACAAAAAATCCCTTTGCCCAATAATTATTGAAACAGGAATTTTCTATGATAAAGCATTTTCGCCACGCGATAGAAGAAACATTGCCCTGGCTCTCTTCCATTGGAGCCGATCCTACAGGCGGAATGACGCGTTTACTTTATTCGCCTGAGTGGCTGGAAACACAGCAGCAGTTTAAAAAGCGAATGGCAGAAAGCGGTCTGGAGACACGCTTTGATGACGTCGGAAATTTATATGGCCGCCTTTGCGGCACACAATTTCCGGAGCAGGTGATTTTAAGCGGTTCGCATATTGATACGGTCGTCAACGGCGGCAATCTGGACGGGCAATTCGGCGCGCTTGCCGCCTGGCTGGCGCTCGACTGGCTAAAAGCGACCTACGGCGCGCCGCTGCGCACCGTCGAGGTAGTGTCAATGGCTGAGGAAGAAGGCAGCCGTTTCCCTTACGTTTTTTGGGGCAGCAAGAACATTTTTGGCCTGGCGAATCCTGAAGAGGTACGCCATATCCAGGACGCCAAAGGCACAGGCTTTGTCGACGCTATGCAGGCGTGCGGATTTACCCTTCCCGCCGCGCCGCTCGCTGCGCGAACCGATATCCGCGCCTTTGTTGAATTGCATATTGAGCAAGGCTGCGTTCTGGAGAGCAACGGACAGTCGATTGGCGTCGTCAACGCCATCGTCGGGCAACGTCGCTACACGGTGACGCTCAACGGCGAGTCCAACCATGCAGGCACAACGCCAATGGGCTATCGTCGCGATACGGTGCACGCCTTCAGTCGTATTTGCAGTCAGTCCATTGAAAAAGCCAAACAGCATGGCGATCCCCTGGTATTAACGTTCGGCAAAGTTGAGCCGCAGCCGAATACGGTCAATGTAGTCCCTGGAAAAACCACATTTACAATCGATTGCCGGCATACGGACGCCGCCGTACTTCGCGAATTTACCGAACAGTTGGAAAACGATATGCGCGCCATCTGCGATGAAATGGATATCAGCATCGATATCGATTTGTGGATGGACGAAGCGCCGGTGCCGATGAACGCCGAACTGGTCGCGGCCCTCACCAGGCTGTGTGAAACCGAACAACTGAACTATCGCATAATGCATAGCGGCGCAGGTCATGACGCGCAAATTTTCGCGCCGCGCGTCCCTACCTGTATGATTTTCGTCCCCAGCATTAATGGTATCAGCCATAACCCGGCGGAACGTACCAACATTAATGACCTTGCTGAAGGGGTCAAAACTCTGGCATTAATGCTGCATCAACTTGCCTGGCAAAAATAAGGAGCCATCAATGGGATATCTGAATAACGTCACGGGTTACCGCGATGATTTACTGGCGAACCGCGCCATTGTGAAACACGGTAACTATGCGCTCTTAACGCCGGACGGTCTGGTGAAAAATATTATTCCCGGCTTTGAAAACTGTGACGTCACCATCCTTTCGACGCCGAAGCTGGGTGCTTCTTTCGTCGATTATCTGGTCACCTTACATCAGAATGGCGGCAACCAGCAGGGCTTTGGCGGCGAGGGGATTGAAACTTTTCTCTATGTCATTGCGGGAAATATTGAAGCTAAAGCAGAAGGAAAAACATTCTCTTTAACCCAGGGCGGATACCTCTATTGTCCACCGGGCGAGATGATGACCTTTAGCAACGCTCAAACGGAAGACAGCCAGCTATTTTTATATAAACGCCGCTATACTCCTGTCGAGGGGCATGCCCCGTGGTTGGTTTCCGGCAATGCCAGCCAGCTGGAGCGTATTCATTATGAAGGCATGGAAGATGTTATTCTGCTGGATTTCCTGCCTAAAGAGCTGGGCTTCGATATGAATATGCATATTCTGTCGTTCGAACCGGGCGCCAGCCACGGCTATATTGAAACCCACGTCCAGGAACATGGCGCTTATATCCTTTCCGGCCAGGGGGTTTATAACCTCGACAACAACTGGGTGCCGGTGAAAAAAGGCGACTACATCTTCATGGGTGCTTATTCCCTGCAGGCCGGATACGGTGTAGGTCGTGGCGAAGCATTCAGCTACATCTACTCCAAAGACTGTAACCGCGACGTTATGATTTAACGGCGGGCAGCCCTCCTGATTATTTTTAATTTAGCTATGTTGGATTTTGCCACGGTGAGAACCGTGGCTTTTTTTATGCTTAACGAGTCCCGATGTCCTGGCCAAGTTTGATGACGCGGGCAATATTACAGGCGCTGTGGTAGAGATTTTGTTCACCGTTCGCCAGAACTTCCGGCAAAGGCGCCAGCCGCGGCAAAATACTGAATACGGCATCAATACCGTGGCGATGGACCACTTCCACGCCGTCGCCCAGTACGCCGGCAATGCCGATAACCGGGACATGATGCCGTTTCGCCACTGACGCGACGCCTATCGGCGCTTTTCCTCCCGCCGTTTGCGAGTCGATTCGCCCTTCTCCGGTAATCACCAGCGAGGCCTCTTTTACCGCCTCCTCCAGCTTCACCGCCTGCATAACAATCTCAATACCGGGCTTCATTTCCGCTTCCAGGAAGACGATAGCGGCAATCCCCATTCCTCCGGCCGCTCCACCGCCCGGTATTTGAGACATGTCGCGTCCGGTCAGGGCATGTAAAACACGGGCATAATTACGTAATCCATTTTCCAGCGTCTCAACCATTTCAGGCGTCGCCCCTTTCTGCGGACCGAATACCGCCGCCGCGCCGCGTGGCCCCACCAACGGGTTATCAACATCACAGGCGACCTCAATACGACACTCTGAAATTCGCGGATCGCACCCCTGCAGGTCAATGCTCGCCAGGCGCGATAAATTGCCCCCTCCGGCGCCAAGCGGCGTTCCTTGCGCGTCCAGAAAACGCACACCGAGCGCCTGCGCTACTCCCATTCCGCCATCCACCGTGGCGCTGCCGCCGATACCCAGAATAATATGGCGAATCCCCGCGTCCAGGGCGTGACGAATCAATTCGCCGGTGCCGAAACTGGATGCCAGCAGCGGATTACGCGCCTCGGGCGCCACCAGCATCAATCCGCTCGCCGCCGCCATTTCAATAATCGCCGTTTTGCCGTCGCCGGTCAGGCCATAAAATCCGTTTACTTTTTCCCCCATCGGCCCGCTAACGTCCACAGAAACCCGTTTCCCGCCGGTCGCTGCCACCATCGCGTCCACGGTTCCTTCTCCACCATCGGCGATCGGTAAACAGACATAGCGCGCATCAGGAAATACGGTTGAAAATCCCGCTTTAATAGCCTGACAGCATTTATCAGCGCTTAAGCTCTCTTTAAATGAATCTGGCGCAATTACAATCTTCATCATGTCTCCTTGTTTTCTCATGTTATTTAATGCGTTCCCACGGAATAAGATTTTCCATAAGCACTGCCAGTAAGATTCCCACCAGTAATCCGTTACTAAGCAGAGGACGAATCATCAGTGGAAGATCCTGTAAATAGACCGGAGGAAGCCCCATCAAAAAAATGCCGACAAAAAGCGGTAATGCCAGGCGATAAATATTCCGCGCGGTAAACGTAATTTGCTGGCTAAAAACCAAACCGGAATAAAGTAAAGGTAAATAAGAGACCAGCATAACGGCGCTGCTGATCGCCAGTGGAATAGCGCAAAATAAGCGGGTTAACGGCGTTATAATGGCAACCAGCAGACACAGCGCGCTACCGCAGATAAAGGATTTGCGAGAACTGTCGCCGGTTTGCGTTAATAAACCAATGGAAGATACAAAAGGCGAAAAAGGCACGACCGCGAAAGGCACCGTCACTAACGTCATCAGTCCGGAAATCATAAAGCTTCGGCGATAACGAGAACTGCCCGACCCTTGATGCAGATAAAAGATATCGGTACCGCGGATGGCGCCGTAAGTGTTGCTGATGTTGACTAACCCCGTCATCACCGCCGTCACAATAATACCCGGCATCAGCGTGCCGTGGCTGCCCAGAGGAAACCATCGCCAGCTTAATTCACCCGGCGGTAAGTGTGATGAAGGAAAGCATAACCGCCATAGCCCCCACCCGACCACGGTCCCTACCAGTAACGCGTAACGGGAGATACGCTGTTGCAGGAAAATAATCATCGCGAGGATAAAACACATCACCGCGACCGCCAGCCCAAAGGGGGCCAATTTGATTCTGGCGCTGGTATCGGCAATGCCAAAAGGCAGCCCCAGCATGCCTTTAAAAAATATTGAGGTCAGCTGCGCGCCCAAAAGCAGCATGAAAAAAACCATTACCGCCGGCGTAAACAGGCGAGCCAGACGGTGTCCTAACCCGCTAATGCCGATAAATATCGTCACCATTGCGGAGATCGCGATCCCGACCGACAGGCTGGAGGCGATATCGTTCAGCGGCGTGCCGCGAGACGCCTCGCCAAGCGTAATCGTAAGAATAGCGCCCCACCACAGCCCTGTCGGCCCTTCCATAATGGCACGGCGATGGCCGCAAAATGCCTGAACCAGGCAGGCCAACGCGGTGGTCAAAAAAGCGTATTGTGTGAGCATTAACAGGTTATCAGCGGGAAGATGAAAAGCGGATAGCAAGGTAGGGGGAACCACAACAGTGTTACAGAAAATAAAGAAAAACCACTGAAAGCCGGACAACACACTTTCGCGGTTAATAACAGGGAACATATCCACACCTTAAAATAGAGAATGCCCGTCGTGACGACGGGCATTAAATCACACCGGATTACTGCTGATGTTTAAGGATAAACTGACCTTTTGGCGGCACAGGGAAGCCATGCTCGATGTCATAAATAACATCGCCGCGCAAAATCGTTTTGGTAATACGCGCGCCAATAGTACGGCCAACATACGGACTGACTTTATGGCGATATTCCAGATCTTCATTTTTCAGAACATAGCTGCTGTCAGGCTGAATAAAGACCAGGTCAGCATCTTTGCCGGGGGCAATACGTCCTTTATGTTTCAGACCAAAAATATCGGCGGCGTTGGTCGCCATTAATTTGCCAAACATCGGCAACGACATACCGCGTTTTTGCACCGCTTCATCAAACATGACGTCCATGCAGTTTTGCAGTCCGGCAATTCCGCCCCATGCTTGCATGATATTGCCTGCTTTCATTTCCGGAGGGCATGGAGAGTGGTCGGATACCAGGCAGTCGATTTCGCCGTTAAACAGTTTTTCCCACATCCCTTTCTGGTTTTCCTGGTCGCGAATTGGCGGAGAACATTTTGCCAGGGTGCCAATCTCTTCGAACTGATCGGTATCGAGGACAAAATAGTGCGGGCACGATTCACAGGTGACATCCTGGCCTTCCTGACGCGCACGCGTTACTTCCTCTACCCCCTCCGGGCTGCTGATATGACAAACGTGCAGACGGCAACCTGCCGCTTTCGCCAGATACAGCACGCGACGAATGGCTTCCACTTCAGTAAATACCGGACGTGAGGCGACATAATCATGCGCCGTTACGCGACCTTCGCGTTTAGCTTCTTCGCCCAGCTCATCGCAAATCAGAGCATTTTCGCAATGTACCAGTACCGTCTGGTCCATCTCTCCCAGTTTTTGCGCGCCTTTGTAAAACTGCCAGTCATTAACGTCGCGAAAATCATTATCGATGCCACGATCGCCGCAGGTGGCGACAAAGCACTTGAAGCCGACAACGCCCACTTCGTCCAGCTCATGCAGCCGATCCAGGTTATAAGAGACCAAACCGCCCAACTGCGCGGCGTCGATGGTCAATTTACCTTTTGCCGCGTCAAACTTGAGTTCAATCGTCTCACGATCGACCGTCGCCGGCAGCTGATTGAGCGGCATCTCAATCATCGTGGTAATACCGCCTTTCGCCGCCGCGCGCGTACCGGTTTCATAGCCTTCCCAGTGGGTACGGCCCGGTTCAGAAATGTGGGTATGCGCGTCAACCATGCCCGGCGAAACGATCAATCCCGTCGCATCCAGCACATTTTTCGCTTCCCCCAGGTTCTCGCCAATCGCGGCGATTTTTCCGCCCTGGACGGCGATATCGATAACTCTCGCTTCGTTTTCTAAGATGACAGTACCGTTCTTAATAATTAAATCAAAAGACATAACAAACTCCTTGTATGGATACAGATAGTTTTTAAATAGCGCACACTTCATTAAATACGCTTAATGCTTTTTCAATATTTAACCTGCGAGTTTTTTCTCTCCTGTATTTTCAAAACCCGTGCGTTTCTTCAATAGCGCATAAGCAACGAACGCAACTATTACGCCTACAAACCAGGACACGCGGGATAAAGGCTCCATAAATGGTATAAACTTGCCGCCTAATGACAGAATGACTGCGACTAGGGTGACTGAAAATGCAGTCAGGTTAAATCCATTATCATAATATTTGTAATCACCGCTGGCGGTGTACAGCTCATCAAGATTAATTTTTCCACGCATTACCACAAAATAATGAGCTAACATTACGCCGATTACCGGGCCAAGCATACCGCCGATAATATCGAGGAACAGATAAATACTGTCCTGATTCTCCATTAATTTCCATGGGCAAATCAGTAGACTGATAATACTGGCAATCATTACGCCATTTTTATAGTTAAGCTTTGTCGGGGCAAGCGCCGCAATTTGATACCCCGCAGGTATAATATTACCGGTGGCGTTGGTTGAAATTGTCGTCATCAGAATCACCAGCACCGCAAAGAATGAAGCAAACAAGCTGTCCCAGCGCTGCACAATATCCAGCACGTTCCAGGTATCCATACCATAATGAATACTGGCTCCGGCAATAATGCACACGCTGGCTACGGCGAATAATATATACGCTACGATAAGCCCCAATGTTTGTCCCAATGCCTGAGCGCGAAATGAATGCGCGTTTTGCGTGAAATCGGACGCGCTTACCGCTGGCGCAGCCCAGACGGCGACTACGGCGTTAATCACCACCAGGAACAGAAAGCCGCTGTGCTCTGCTTTTTGCACGCCTGAAGGCAGATAGTCCAGAATCGGGCCAATGCCGACCAGCGATATTGCCCAAATAGCCATGCCGCCAAAGACAATGTAAATACATGGATTGAGGATAGCGGTAAATTTATTTAATACTTTACCACCGCCAAAACCGATGCCAACGTTAATAATCCAAAAAATTAGAAAAGTAATTAGTCCTGGCAGTGAAAGACCCAGCAGCTTGAAATCTCCGCCTAATGTCAGAAATCCTGGCCAGATCTTCCCAATCAAAATAAGAAATGCCAGCGATCCCGCGTAACACTGTAAGCCGAACCACATAATTGCCGCGATTCCCCCTCGCAATAATCCAGGGAATAGCGCGCCGCGGACACCGTAAGAACCTCGCAATATCATAGCAAAAGGAACGCCATATTTGCTGCCTGCCGCGCCATTCATTACCATCGCCGCCGCAATAAATAATGCGCTGATAATAATGGCCAACATGATATTAAATGTTGATAGCCCCAGTATAAAAAAACCGCCGACCATAACGTAATTTGGCACGTTATGTACAGATCCCATCCATAAGGTGAAATAGTTAAATGCCTTCCAGTTTCGTTGGGTTTCTGTCTTAGGTAATAAGTCTTCGCTATAACCGCGCTGCTGGTATAGCTCTCTTTGATGTTCCATAAATCCCTCTTTTCACGCATCGGATAACGTTGTTATGGGTTTAGCTATGAGGAACAAATAAATATAAAATAAAGAATTAGTAGATATAATTATTTTTAAGCTGAAGCAATACGTTGCGTTGCTTTCTTTTTATATAAAGTGACGACAGCAAAGATCAGCGTTCCGGTGACCACTAAACATGCTGAAATCACAAAACTGATCTCTTTCGACCCCGTTACATCCGAAATAAATCCGGTCAACGTTGGGGCGACAACCGCTGAACTCATGCCAAAGAAGTTAAAAAGGCTGAAAGCTCTTCCCAGACTTTTTGCCGAAGCCTGTTCAGATACAAAGGAGATCAGGATCGGGTCTACCGCCATTTTCCCCAGCAAGCCGTATAGCGTCAGGCTGACCATCAGCATCGTGGTATTCGGGGACAAAACCGTAAACGCCAACATTGCTGCCGCCACAATTTCCAGACCGAGAATAACCTTAACTTTACTGTTACGGAATTTATCTGACAGATGGCTAAAAAATAACGCCCCCGGTACGCCAACCACCGCCACCAGCGCTGATGCCAGCCCGATAGCTCCGCCATCAAATCCTCTTTCAGTCTGGAGATAAGAGGGCAGCCAGGTCACTATCAAATAATAACCGTAGCAGGTACAGAAATAGAGGAAGTAAACGCTACACAATAAACCAGAGAATAAAGGCGCGCGTTTCTCATCTTCCGTAACGGTTTGGGTTTGCTTTTCCGCTTGCGCAGAGTCGCTTTTGGCTTTACCGCGAATGATCAGCGTAAAGACGCACAGCATGATTACTAATATCGCGGCCACGATATACAGTACATTTTGCCAGGCCATGCTCATGTTTTTTACTAATATGCTGGAACCGATTAAGCCAATCCCCATCCCTATAGCCGACCCGCTGTTGATAATTGCGTTGGCTAATGCCCGACGGGCCTGCGGCACGTTTGCCGAAGAGAGTGAATAAGCCGAGCTAAAGAAAGAAGCGCATCCGCCACCTGCCATTAGCGACCCTATATAGATCATGGTCAGGCCATTGGCTTTCGCGATACAGAGTGTACCAATAATAAAAAGCGTAAATCCGGCCATCAGCATGATTTTTTGACCGAATTTATCGACCAATATTCCGCAAGGGATTTGCATACTGCAGTAAGCAAAAAAGTAAAAACTTGCAATGGCGCCTATTTCAGCATTACTTACATTGTCTAAAGATGCCTGAATTTCTGGATAAATTGGCGTAAGCACGGTGCGATAGATCCAAATCGCTACCCAGCCCAGACTCATTACGACAACAATTTGTTTCCAGTAATCAATTCCGGATTTTTTAGTTTCACTCATGTTCTTCACCTTTACAGAGTGTTCCTTGTGAACAGGTATCGCTGCAGCCGCAGCGATACACATAATTAGGACAATTTATGATTGGCCATTAATTCCAGCGCCTGTACCATTGCCGAATGGTCAAGCTGGCTCCCGCCATTTGCCGCACAGGTATTGAATAATTCCTGGCAGGTCGCCGTATTCGGTAAATTCAGCGCCAGCGCTTTTGCGCTTTGCAATGCAAGATTAAGGTCTTTCTGATGAAGCGCGATTTTGAAACCAGGCTCGAACGTCCGGTTGATCATGCGCTCGCCGTGAACTTCCAGAATGCGTGAAGAGGCGAACCCGCCCATTAACGCCTGGCGCACGCGTACCGGATCGGCGCCTGCTTTTGAAGCAAACACTAAGGCTTCAGAAACCGCTTCAATATTCAGCGCAACAATAATTTGGTTAGCCACCTTACAGGTTTGCCCATCCCCATTGCCGCCCACCAGGGTGATATTTTTTCCCAGGATGTCAAAGAGCGGTTTAACGCGGTCAAAGACTTTCTGCTCGCCGCCGACCATAATCGACAGAGTGCCTTCACGCGCCCCGATTTCTCCCCCGGAAACCGGGGCATCCAGGTAATCAGCGCCCATTTCATTAACGCGCTGGGCAAAACGTTTGGTTTCGATAGGAGAAATAGAACTCATATCGACGATGGTTTTTCCCTGAAGCGATGTTTTAGCGCAACCGTGTTCGCCAAATAACACGTCTTCAACCTGCGGTGTATCCGGCACCATTATGAAGATAATGTCTGCAAATTCAGTTACCTGACGTGCAGTCTCAACATTTACCGCCCCCAGCGAGAGCAGTTCGTCCGCGACCGGACCAATAGTCGTAACGTGTAATTGATGACCGGCGCGTGCCAAATTGATAGCCATTGGAGAGCCCATAATTCCCAGGCCAATAAATCCCAGTTTCATATACAACCTCTTTTATTGCTTTCGGTGTTTCCAGATTCAGGCAACACAATCCCCTTCCAACACAGTGGAAAAAAAAGCGCTGCCCGAATTATTCTGCGTTTTAACGGTACTGATTAATCCACGATAATCCCGCTTCCGTGGTAGTCAGTGGTTTATATTCACAGCCAACCCAGCCATCATAACCAGACTGTTTAATGACATTAAAAATAAAGTCATAATTAATTTCCCCGGTCCCCGGCTCGCCGCGACGCGGGTTATCAGCAATCTGTAAATGGCCTATTTTATCGGCCCATGCCGTCATGGTTTGCGTTAACTCCCCTTCCATGCGTTGCATGTGATAAATATCATACTGAATTTTGATATTATCGCTGCCGATATCCTTAATTAATGCTAACGCCTGTTGAGTGCCGGTGAGATGGAATCCCGGCATATCAAAGTGATTAATAGGTTCGATAAGTAATAAAATGTCTTCTTTCGCCAGCATATTTGCCGCATAGCGCAGGTTTTCGACCAACGTGTCGTGGATCTCCGTTGCGGAGAATCCTGACGGCGTTTTACCCACCAGACAATTTATTTTCTTATTGCCTAACGCACGTGCATAGCGGATTGCGGCCGCTACGCCATCGCGAAACTCTTCTTCGCGCCCAGGAATACAGGCAATTCCACGTTCGCCAGCCGCCCAGTCGCCAGCAGGTAAATTATGTAACGTATGTTCCAGATTATTATCCCTGAGCTTACGTTTTAACACTTCGATGTCGTTATCGTAGGGAAACATGAATTCCACGCCGCGAAATCCCGACAACGCCGCTTTATCAAAGCGTTCCAGGAAATCATATTCCGTAAACAGCATAGAAAGATTGGCAGAGAAACGTAACATCGATTACCTCCCTTACTCATATTTCATAAAACAGGTTTCTGTTGGCGCATCTTTCGCACTATCCGCAACCTCTTCAAACTCGGTTACGTTATCCAGTTCGCTGCCCATGGAAATATTGGTTACGCGTTCCAGAATGACTTCCACCACCACCGGAACGCGATATTGCGCCATTAGCGCTTTGGCTTGTTCAAATGCAGGCGCAATATCTTCCGGTTTAAAGACACGAATTGCTTTACAGCCTAACCCTTCCGCCACTTTTACATGGTCAACGCCATAGCCATTCACTTCGCTGGAGTTGATATTTTCAAAGGCAAGCTGTACGCAGTAGTCCATGTCAAATGCGCGTTGCGACTGGCGAATCAGACCAAGATAAGCGTTGTTAACCAGCACATGGATATACGGAATGTTAAACTGCGCGCCGACGGCTAACTCTTCAATCAGGAACTGGAAGTCGAAATCGCCGGAAATCGCCACCACATTGCGTTGCGGATCGGCAGCACAAACCCCTAATGCCGCCGGGATTGTCCAGCCAAGAGGCCCCGCCTGGCCGCAGTTGATCCAGTGTCTGTCTTTAAACACATGCAGCATCTGCGCTGCCGCGATTTGCGACAATCCAATGGTGGTGACATAGCACACATCGCGACCAAAGGCTTTGTTCATCTCTTCATAGACGCGCTGCGGCTTCACTGGCACGTTGTCAAAGTGGGTTTTACGCAGCAAAGTCCGTTTACGCTGCTGGCATTCGTCCACCCAGGTCTTCCGGCATGGCAAACGCCCCGCCTTTTGCATCTCCTGCGCGACATCGATCAGCAACGTTAGCGCCGCTTTGGCGTCCGAAACGATGCCTAGATCCGGGCACAACACGCGACCAATTTGCGTCGGTTCAATATCGATATGGATGATTTTTCGCCCCTGAGTATATTTCTCAACGGACCCCGTATGACGGTTGGCGAAGCGGTTACCGATGCCAAAAACCATATCGGATGCCAGCAGAGTGGCGTTGCCGTAGCGGTGCGCCGTTTGCAGGCCGACCATCCCCGCCATTAAGGGGTGATCGTCCGGGATACAGCCCCAGCCCATCAGGGTAGGGATCACCGGTACGTTGGTCAGTTCGGCAAACTGCTGCAGCAGTGGCGCGGCGTCGGCGTTAATAACCCCGCCGCCCGCGACAATTACCGGACGCTCGGACTGAATCAGCATCTCCAGCGCCTTTTCAATCTGTACGCGGCTGGCGGCTGGCTTATATACCGGCAACGGCTCATACATATCCGGATCGAATTCGATCTCCGCAACCTGGACATCAAACGGTAAATCAACCAGCACAGGACCTGGGCGGCCTGAGCGCATCAGATGAAAAGCCTGTTGTAATACGCGCGGCACCAGCGCCGCCTCACGAACCGTCACTGCCATCTTGCTGACTGGTTTTGCAATCGCTTCAATATCGACTGCCTGGAAATCTTCCTTGTGCAGACGCGCTCGTGGCGCCTGGCCGGTAATGCATAAAATCGGGATGGAGTCGGCAGAAGCGGAATAGAGCGCGGTGATCATGTCGGTTCCCGCCGGGCCGGAAGTGCCCAGGCAGACCCCAATATTACCTGCCGCCGCACGTGTGTAGCCCTCAGCCATATGCGAAGCGCCTTCCACATGACGCGCCAGTATATGGCGAATGCCTCCATGCTTACGCATTGCAGAATAGAAGGGGTTGATTGCAGCCCCAGGAACGCCGAATGCTGTGGTGATACCTTCTTTTTCCAGCACATACATTGCCGCATCCACGGCTCTCATTTTTGCCATTTTATTGCTACCTCTTTTTATTGGAAAAAGTTTCCAACTTTTAAAAATTTTAAAAAAGTCCCGCTCCAGCGAGCGGGATGCGGCTCAGGCTACAGGGGGTTTTAGCCCAAGCGCCGTACTGATGTCTTTCGCGGTATCCCGTACCAGTTCACCCTGGCTGATAAAGCGATCTTCCGTCAGCCGGGAAGCCGGTCCCGATATCGAGATAGCGGCGACCACGCTGCCCGCATCGTCATAGATAGCGGAGGCGATACAATTCAGCCCGACAACATGTTCTTCCTGGTCGACGGTGTAGCCCTGTTCACGCGCCTGCTCCAGATTTTTAAGCAGGATAGGTAAATCCACCAGAGTGGTCGGCGTAAACCGCCGCAAACCGGTATTGACGACGATCCCCACCAGCTCTTCTTCGGTGAGCGGGTAAAGCAGCGCTTTTCCGGCGCCGGAAGCATGTAACGGCAGACGACTCCCTAAGGGCGCGCACATTCTGACCATCGATTTGCACTCCTTTTGACCGATTAACACCGCTTCATTACCGTTGCGAATCGCTACGTTGACCGTCTCGCCAGAAAGCAGCATAAGTCGGTGCATAAAGGGCCCGGCTACCGAGAGGACATCGCGATTATGAATATACGCAGAGCCCACATTAAATACGCCTAAACCAATATGCCACCAGCCAAGCTGGCTATCCTGGTACACAAAATCAGCCGCTTGCAGTACCTTTAACAGGCGAAACGTCGTAGAAAGCGGTAAATCCAGGCTGCCGGAAATATCGCTAACTGATGAACTGCCGCCGCTTCTTTCGAGATATTGCAATATCGCTATGCCCCTCTCCAGCGCCTGAGCGCCTTTCTGCGCAGTCGGCTCTGCCTGTCCTGGCCTGCCGCGTCGTCTTACTTCCGTCATATTTACGTTAACTCCGGCCCAAAATATGAGCATAAACAATGAACAATATGTTCATCTTATGCAAGAAGGCCAATAGCGTCACGCAAAACAGAGTTCATGTGTCGGGATACTTTCAACATCACAGTTATCGCTGCCACCGCGATCCACCGTCAGAAAATCGGTAACCGTCTGCCACGCAAACAGCGGGTGATGCCATACATTACGGTGATAATTGACGCCCTGCCGTCCGTTGCTAATAAACGCCCGCAGCGTGGAGAGATCGGGTTTATCATCGCCGAGCGCGACAATAACGACAAAAGCCTCGCCGTTCATCGGCACAAACGCCTGCGTACCTAAAGGATGACGTTCCAGTTCATGTACCACAATAGGCATCGCGGCCGGTTGCGCCCTGTTAATACTGATCAGCGTGCGATCCTGCTCCAGAACTTCAACCTTCGCCAGGTCGTGATATCGCTCAACTAACCCGTTGTTTATATGAAAAAATTCACGTTCCTGCGTCTCAATAACATCGCCATAAGCGCTGAACGTCTTCTGATCTAACGGTAATACCTCAAGTTTCATTATTTTTCCCTTGTAGCTCGATTCCGTTTAACCGCGGTTTGGACTCTGTCCGGTTTCAATACCATGCAATCTAAAACCTTCGGGATTTAACATCAACATAAAAGTTGGAATATTTTTCCAAAAGTAGATTTAGACCACAAATCAAACATGGCTATTATGTAAAACTACTTAAAAATCATAGGAAAACAATTCTGGTTTTATCAGGATCGTAAGGAGGCGTCTGACGATGTTTGACCCGGAAACACTGCGTACCTTTATCAGCGTTGCCGAAACGGGGAGTTTCTCCAAAGCGGCGGAGCGCCTGTGTAAAACCACGGCAACCATTAGCTACCGCATCAAACTGCTGGAGGAAAATACCGGCGTAGGGCTGTTCTTTCGCACAACGCGAAGCGTCTCGTTGACGGCGGCGGGCTCTCACCTTCTCTCTCAGGCAAAAGACTGGCTTGCGTGGCTGGACAGCATGCCTGACGAGCTACGCCAGGTTAACGACGGCGTAGAGCGTCAGGTCAATATTGTGGTGAATAACCTGCTCTATAGCCCGCAAGCGGTCGCCAGTCTCTTATCGTGGCTTAATGCGCGTTACCCTTTCACCCAGTTTCACTTTTCCCGGCAAATTTATATGGGCGTCTGGGATTCGCTCCTGTATGAAGGTTTTTCGCTGGCGATTGGCGTAACTGGCACCGAGCCGTTGGCTAATACCTTTATGCTCGACCCTTTAGGTTCCGTACAATGGCGTTTTGTGATGTCCGCGGATCATCCTTTAGCTCACGTCAGCGGGCCTCTAACAGAAGCGCAGTTGCGCCGTTTCCCGGCAATTAATATCGAAGACAGCGCGCGTACGCTGACCAAGCGGGTAGCCTGGCGCCTTCCGGGGCAGAAGGAAATTATCGTGCCTGATATGGAAACCAAAATCGCCGCTCATCTGGCAGGCGTCGGTATCGGTTTTGTCCCGCAGCCGCTTTGTCAAACGCTGATCGACAAAAACGAACTGGTGAGCTGTACCATCCCGACGATGCGTCCGCCCTCACCGTTAAGCCTCGCCTGGCATAAATTTGGCGGAGGCAAAGCGGTAGAAGACATTGTGAAATTATTTACCCAACGGCAACCCGAAATAGCCGGTTTTTTATCCATTTTCAACACGGTACGCTGTTAAAAATCAAGCCACTTTGCGAATTGGCGCGTAAAATAGCGCAAAGGATGATTTAAGGTTACGTTTTACGTTATGCAAGACAGACAAAAAGCACAGGACTATCGCGCGCTCCTCCTTGCCGATACGCCTTTAATTGATGTACGCGCGCCGATTGAGTTTGAACAGGGCGCCATGCCGGGCGCTATCAACCTGCCATTGATGATGGATGACGAGCGAGCCGCCGTCGGCACCTGCTACAAACGTCAGGGCGCGGATGCGGCGTTAGCGCTGGGGCATCGGCTGGTTTGCGGCGACATTCGCCAGCAGCGGCTTGAGGCCTGGAAAGCCGCGTATCAACGTTTCCCCAACGGGTATCTGTGCTGCGCGCGCGGCGGTCAGCGGTCACATATCGTACAACGTTGGCTGCAAGAAACAGGGATTGACTGCCCGCTTATTGAAGGCGGCTATAAAGCGCTGCGCCAGACAGCAATTCAGGCGACCTGGCAACTGGCGCAAAAACCGATACTTTTAATTGGCGGCTGTACGGGCAGCGGCAAAACGCAACTGGTACGACAACAGCCCAACGGCGTGGATCTGGAAGGTCTCGCGCGTCATCGCGGCTCCTCTTTTGGCCGCACGCTGAACCCCCAGCTCAGCCAGGCCAGTTTTGAAAACAAACTTGCCGTTGAATTGCTGAAAATTAACGCGCGTCAGACGCTAAAAAGGTGGGTACTGGAAGATGAAGGGCGAACGATCGGCGCCAACCATCTGCCTGAGTGTTTACGCGAAAGAATGGCGCAGGCCCCCATTGCGGTAGTGGAAGATCCGTTTGCGCTTCGTCTGGAACGACTGCGTGAAGAGTATTTCATCCGTATGCATCACGACTTCACCCACGCCTACGGCGATGAAGCCGGTTGGCAGGCGTATAGTGAATATCTTCATCATGGACTGTTCGCTATTCGCCGCCGTCTGGGGTTGCAACGCTTTGCCGAACTGACGGACACGCTGGATAGGGCGCTGGCAGAGCAATTATCCAGCGGCAGCACTGACGGCCATATGGCATGGCTGGTTCCGCTACTTAACGAATATTACGACCCAATGTATCGCTATCAACTGGAGAAAAAAGCCGCGAATATCGTTTTTCGCGGCACATGGCAAGACGTTGCCAACTGGCTAAAAGCGCAATAGCTTACTTTTATTGCCGGCTGACGCTACATTGAGCCGGCTTAGTGTCTGTCGCGCTTGTCGGCACGTTTTGCCAGCCAGTCGCCCAGCATCTGAACGACCTGAACCAGCACAATCAGCGCCACTACGGTAACAACCATCACTTCGGTTTCGTAACGGTAGTAGCCATAGCGAATCGCCAGGTCGCCTACCCCGCCGCCGCCGACAATCCCGGCCATCGCCGAGTAGCCGATTAAGCTTACCAGCGTAATCGTCAGGCCGCGCAGCAGCCCTGCGCTGGCTTCCGGCAACAGTACGGTACAGATAATACGCATCGGACTAGCGCCGAATGCCAGCGCCGCCTCAATAATCCCTTTATCGACTTCACGGAGCGCGCTATCTACCAGGCGTGCATAAAACGCGATTGCGGCCACCGACAGCGGGACGGAGGCTGCAATCGGGCCTATCGTATTGCCCAGCAAAAGCTGCGTTAGCGGCAGTAACAGCACCAGTAAAATAACAAATGGCACCGAGCGGATAATATTCACCAGAACCGAGGCGACGAGATAAATAAAACGGTTCTGCCAGAACAGATGACGATCGGTGACAAAAATCAGAAAACCGAGCGGTAGACCGCCAAGAATCGCCAGCACCGTTGAAATACTCAACATCTGGAAAGTTTCATTGAACGCCAGCGTTAAATCCGGCAATAAATCATCCACGGATCACCTCCACCTGTGCAGTACGTTGACGGATATGCTCCACGGCGGCGGCCACCGCCGTTGGATTATGCGGCGCGGTTAATTGCACCACCAGAATGCCCAACGCGCGTTCGCCGATATACTCAATCTTGCCATGCAGGATATTGACCGCGACGCCAAACTTGATCGCCACCTCCGACAGTACCGGCTGCTCCGCCGAATCGCCGATAAACAAAATTTTCAGCAGCTGCCCGGGCAGGTGTTCCCGTAAACGTTCCGGCAGGGTCAAATTAAGGGTATGAGACACCAGTTGCTGTGTGAAAGCGTGTTGCGGGTGGGCAAACACATCAAACACCTCGCCCGATTCCACAACCTTACCGCCCGACATCACCGCCACGCGATCGCAAATAGATTTGATCACGTTCATTTCATGGGTGATCAGCACAATAGTAATCCCAAGCTGTGCGTTGATCTGTCTGAGCAGGGCCAGAATCGTGGCGGAAGTTTCCAGATCCAGAGCGGAAGTCGGTTCATCACACAGCAAAACATCCGGATGGTTAGCGATGGCGCGGGCTATCCCCACCCGCTGTTTTTGCCCGCCGCTGAGCTGTACCGGAAAACGGTTCGCTTTATCGGCAAGGCCCACCAGCGTTAAAATTTCCGCCACCCGCGGCGCGATTTTGCTGCGTTCCCAGCCAGCCGCTTTCAGGCTAAACGCCACGTTTTGCGCCACTGTCCGGGTATGCATTAAGTTAAAATGCTGGAAAATCATACCAATACGCTGCCGCGCCTGGCGTAACGCTTTTCCGTCCAGCGCCGAAATTTCCACGCCGTTGACGTTGACGCGCCCCTGACTGGGACGCGTTAAGGCGTTCAGGGTACGCAGCAGAGTGCTTTTTCCTGCGCCGCTGGTACCGACAATGCCAAAAATCTCGCCCGCGGCGATATGCAGGCTCACATCATCCACCGCGCGCGTGGGGGTACCGCGACCGGCGGTAAAATCGACGCAGACTTTTTCTATTTCAATCATATTCACCTCAGAAATTGGGGATGGCCACCGCTGCGATCAGGGTGTCGCGGTCATCCATTCCGGTTTCTGGAAGGCGCTATAAATATTCTTTGGATCGTCGATAACCGCGCGATAAGCCGGCGATTTCACCGCCTCGACAATATCTTTGGCAAACGGCTTATCGGCATCTTCACTGCGTACCGCAATGATATTTTTCAGATTCTCATCCAGGTGTTCCTGCTTAATCGCGCTGGAGAGATCGAGTCCTGCCGCCACCGCAAAGTTCCCGTTAACCAGCGCGCCGGTCACGCCATCCAGCGTGCGCGGTAGCTGTGCGGCTTCCAGCGGTTTGAAAACCAGTCCTTTTGGATTGCTGGCGATATCTCGTTCAGAGGCTTTGGTCGGATCGATATTGTCCTTAATCGTGATAAGCCCCAACGATTGCAGGAAGCGAAGGCCGCGCGCCAGGTTGGTCGGATCGTTGGAGAGGGTAATAATGTCCCCTTTTTTAAGCGCATCCAGGCTGTTGATTTTACGTGAATAGAAGCCCATCCCGGCGGTCGGTACCACAATAAGTTTGCTGAGCTTCAGCCCTTTGTCAGCGGTGAATTTGTCAAAATAGAGGGTATGTTGAAAGAGGTTGGCGTCGATGCTGCCATTAGCTAACGCCATATTGGGCTGGACATAGTCGCTAAACTCGCGCACCACGACCTTATACCCTTTTTCTTTTAATGTCGGCGCAATCGCCTGCTTCACCATGTCGCCATACGGCCCTGGCGCGACGCCAAATACGATCGTTTGCGGGGAACTATCGGCATGGGCAAACTGTAATCCGCAGGCCAGTAATAGCGTGCTGGCCGCAATGCGTAAACTCTGACGCAATCCCATAATTTCTCCATTTTAAATAGTGTGATGCTGTGCCGGATGCCGTTCATGCGGCATCGTCTGTTTTGGCCCAAACGAAAGGCTATTTCTTAACATGACACAGATCACAGCCTGCTGTCCTTGAAATTATTTCATGATGTTTCCTGGTGTGTCGTTAAATGTACGAGGCAGGCGCTCAGGCGTGTGTCAGGCGGGAATGGCGTAAAGGGAAATGCCGGATAAGAGGTCTTAACGCCAACATCCGGCAGAGGAAAACGCTTTAGAAATCGTAACGCAGACGCACCAGGTTCATATCGCCCAGATTGTCAGTGCTGGAAGTGAAAACATGTTCATAATCAACGCGGAAACCATAATCCAGTTGGAAGGTGATCCCCACGCCGTTATCGGTGCGCAGATAGTCGCGGCCATTCACATATTCAATGCGGTCGCCCATAAAGTACGGTTGAATAGCTTTCACGGCATACTGACCAATCGGGAAAGCGTAACCGACAAAATATTCCAGACCCCACGCATCGCCGGCAAAGTAATCATTCACAGACACTTTTTTGGTCGTCATAAAGTTCTGATACCAACCGCCGCCTGCGGCGATAGTCCAGTTTTCCGGCGTCCAGCTTAACGCGGTACCGACAATATTTTGATCGTAAGTTTTATTGCCGTTGCCGCGCATCTCCGCACGGGTATAGTTCCATGCCGTCCCCCAGGTCAGATCGTCGGTGAGATGGTAATCCGCGCCTAAAGAACCGCCGCCTTTACGCTTGTAATTCAGGCCGTTATTGGCATTATAATCGTCGCTGAACAGATAAGACGCGTAGAGATCGACATTGCCAATGCTTTTCTTATACTTCAATGACTTACGCGTGCGATAAGAACCATCGTAGTCGCCGTTAATCCCGTTGCCCGGCGCCTGACCTATCATGTCGTAATCCCAGATATCGGTTTTTACGCCCACCACATCGTAATAAATGCTGTTCTGTTGACCGAAGGTCAGCGTTCCCCACGTCGCGCTCTTGAAGCCGGTATACAGCATACGGCGAGTGGTATCAGTCGCGCCCTTCGCATAATGGTTATCCCAGTCAAATACCGCAGGGATATTGACGCCCAGCTCGTAATAGCTAATCCAACTGATATCATCAAACAGATAATAATCCGCGGCGAAGCGGAAACGCGTCCCGCCATCAAAACCATTACGTTTATAACCGTTCGCGCCGTCATTGCCGGTCATATTCTGGAACTGCGGACGAATACTCCCGCCAACGGTGAAATTGAGTCGGCTGAGTGGATTACCCGCCTGGGGATCTTGTTTTAAAACGGTGATTTCCGCCTGAGTGGCGAAAGGCATGAAAGCCACTGCCGCGCCGATCGATGCCGCCAACGCTGTTATTTTAATTGTCATTATATTTTCCTTGATAGATAGCCAATCCAAATCATTTAGCAGGCAAATAATAACTGTTATAAAACCTTACGTGTTGTGTATTTTTTAATGATTTGTGCTACTAAAAATCAAGGAGTTATCAATTTGTGCGACTAAAAAAGTACGCGCCGTTTTAAAAACCGGCGCGAAATTATTCACATCATGAATCATCCGCTAAACTGTCGGAATAGCGCTTTGCCTTTCAGCAAACGAACGCCAAGCCAGCCGCCGCATACGGAAAGCAGCAGCGCGCCGCAAAACGGCAGTGCGCCCCATAAACGCCAGTCCGGCTCCCAGGGGAAATCAAAAACGTTGATTTGTAAGATCGCCAGCGCCGTCTCCGCGCCAATCGCGGCGACCAGCCCGGCAACTAACCCCAGCATGGCGAATTCGCACCAGAGTGTGGTACGCAACAGTTTCTTTCCGGCTCCTAATGTGCGCCACACCACCAGCTCCTGATGGCGCTGACGCATCCCGACCTGTACCTGGGCCAGTAATAGCAACATGCCGCAGAGGGTGACTAGCACAACCATCACCTCCAGCGCCCGACTGACCTGCTCCAGCACCTGTCCCACCTGTTTCAGGATCGCCCCGATATCTAACAGGCTGACGGTAGGAAACTCGCGGTTAAGCTGCGTTAACATGCCGTTGCCATTCTCCCAGCGAAAACTGGTCAACCAGCTTTGCGGTTGCCCGTCCAGCGCCCCGGAAGGAAAAATGAAGAAAAAGTTGGGCCGCAGGCTTTCCCAGTCCACTTGACGCAGGCTGGTGACTTTAGCGCTAAATGCCTGGGTATCGCCCATAAAGGTTACGCTATCGCCGAGTTTGACGTTCAGCCGCTTCGCCAGCCCCTCTTCCATGGAGACTTCGCCCGGTTTTGGCGGCCAGTGACCGGCGACCAGCGGATTATGCGCCGGGCGCGTATCCTGCCAGGTCAAATTCAGTTCACGGTTGAGCGACTCATCCTGCTGACCTTCCGTCGGATTACCGTTTATCTTCGTTAACCGCGCCCGCACAATCGGATAAAACGTCTGCGGGATCACCTGATGTTCCGCCAAAAAGGCTTTCAGCGGCGCGACCTGTTCTGAAGCAATATTGATAAGGAAATAGTTCGGACTTTCCGGCGGGAGCTGCTGTTGCCAGCGATCAAGGAGGTCGCCGCGCAGCACCAGCAAGAGCGCCAGCAGCATAAACGAAAGCGAAAACGCCGAAAGCTGACTCAACGTTGACCACGGCTGACGCAGAAGTCGGCTGACGGCCAGACGCAGCGGTAGCGACGTCAACGTCATGCCGCGCAGCACGTTAAGCAGCATCCAGCCCACCAGACCGCACAGCAGCGCCAGTATCACGGCGCCCGCCAGAACCGCCCACAACAGCATACTTCCGCCCATCAATCCGACGAGCAACGCCACCACGACGGCGCAGGCGACAGGCAAATAAATTTTTAACGGCCAGACGCGAGCAACAACATCGCGGCGCAGCACCCGTAGCGGCTGGGTCGCCAGCAACAATCGATAAGGCCGTAAACCGACCAGCAGAGAGATGACCGTCATCGCGCCCAGCGCCCACAGCCAGGGCCACAGGCTGGCGGGCGGCAAATCGGCGGGCAGTACCGGTTTTAGCAGCACCAGCAATATGTTTTCAAACAGTAACCCAATCGCGCCTCCCGTGACGGCGGAAAGCCCCAGCACCATCAACCACTGTCCGATAATAAGTTTACGCAACTGGGCCCGGCCCGCGCCCAACGTTTTTAAAATCGCCACCAGATCGTAGCGGCTACGGCAGTAATGGCTCATCGCCACCGCGACGGCAGCTACCGCCAGCAGTAGCGTTAATAACGCCGAAAGCAGCAAAAACTGCTGCGAACGTTCGAGCGATTTCCCCAATGCCCCGTCATCCTGCTCCAGTCCGTACCAGCGATGTTCCGGTTTAAGCTGCGGTAACAGCCAGCTTTCATAGCCAGCAAGCTGTTGCGGCGTTCCGCCGAATTTATACCGCCACATCACGCGGCTCCCCGGCTGTATCGCACCGGTTTTTGCCACATCGGCCATATTCATCATCAGACGCGGCGCCATCTGAAAAGGGTTAAATCCGGAATCCGGCTCCTGCACCACTTCACCGGCAATACGCAAGGTCACGTCGCCGACATCAATGGTATCGCCCGTTTTCAAATTAAGCAGCGCCATCAGACGCGGCGCCAGCAGTACGCTACCCGGCTGCGCTTTCACTCCGCCTGGACGGGTTTGCAATTCGCCGTACATCGGATAAACGCTATCTACCGCCTTCACGCTGGCCAGTTGCGGCGTATCGCCGGCAAACGTCATGGTCGCAAAGGTTAACTGCTCGCCCACGTTAAGGCCGCGTTTACGCGCCTCTTCAAGCCAGGCTTTCGGTACCTCCCGCGAACTTTGCAGCGTCCGATCGCCTGCCATAAACTCGCGGCTTTGCTGACTTAACCCTTTTTCCATCCGGTCGCTGATACTGCCGAGCGCCAGTACGCAGGCCACCGCCAGACTCAACGCCAGCCAGACAATAATCAGCGACGGCGAGCGCCATTCGCGCCAGAACCAGCGAGCTATCATGCCTCCTCCTGTAACTGACCGTTGACCAACCGCAGCCGCCGGTCGCAGCGCGCCGCCAGCGCCGGGTCGTGCGTCACCAGAATCAGCGTGGTGCCGTGCTCGCGGTTAAGCGAAAATAGCAGGTCGGCGATTTTATCTCCGGTCTGACGGTCAAGGTTGCCCGTCGGCTCATCGGCAAACAGCACATCAGGACGCCCGTTAAACGCGCGCGCCAGCGCTACGCGCTGCTGTTCGCCGCCGGAAAGCTGTGCCGGAAGGTGGTCAAGCCGTTTTCCCAGTCCCAGTTGTTCGAGCAGCGCTTTCGCCCCCGCCTTACTCTGACCGCTGTTTTCACCGCGTAGCAGGGCCGGTAGCTCAACGTTTTCCAGCGCGTTAAGCGTAGGAATAAGCATGAAGGATTGAAAAACAAAACCGACATGCTGAGCGCGAAGCTGCGCCCGCGCCTCTTCGTCCATCTGGTGAAGCGGTTTCCCGACCAGACTGACCTCTCCGCTACTGCCGTCATCCAGTCCGGCGAGAATCGCCAGCAGCGTAGATTTTCCCGATCCTGATTCGCCAATCAGCGCAATGGTTTCGCCGCGTTTGACAACCAGTTCAACTCCGGTAAGGATGGAAAGCTCATGCTCACCCTGACCGACGGACTTCCTGAGACGATGAACTTCAACACTGTTTTCCGCTGGCATTTGCCCTTCCTGTTTTTGATCCTGTTAACTTTCCGTGCCGCCGCCGCAGACACCTTATTAATTCTGGGCGATAGCCTCAGCGCCGGTTACCGTATGGCCGCCAGCGCGGCATGGCCGTCGCTCCTTAATGATAAATGGCAAAACAAAACGTCGGTCGTTAATGCCAGTATAAGCGGAGATACCTCGCAGCAGGGACTGGCGCGTTTGCCGGCGCTGTTGCAACAGCATCACCCGCGCTGGGTAGTGGTGGAACTTGGCGGCAACGATGGCCTACGCGGTTTTGCGCCTGCGCAAACCGAACAGACGCTACGTAAAATCATTCAGACGGTGAAAGCCGCCGATGCCCAACCGTTACTGATGCAAATTCATCTGCCCGCTAACTACGGTCGCCGTTATAATGAATCCTTTAGCGCCATTTATCCTAAGCTCGCCAAAGAGTTCGATATTCCTCTGTTACCGTTTTTTATGGAAGAGGTATATCTGAAACCGCAGTGGATGCAGGATGACGGCATTCATCCCAACCGCGACGCCCAGCCGTTTATTGCCGACTGGATGGCGAAGCAGTTGACCCCTTTTCTCTCCTGAATCATTCGAGTTGCATGAAGGCGGCACGTAAGAGAATGTCCAGGAGCATAGATACCTATGTGACTGGAGTAAACGAACGCACAGGCAACTTGAAGTATGACGGATATAGTTAACCACGACTCTTAAATCAACGGAGATCCTGACAGGTAAAGTTATGCAAAAATCGGTCTTAATAACAGGATGTTCCAGCGGAATCGGTCTGGACAGCGCGCTTGAGCTTAAACGCCAGGGCTTTCAAATCCTGGCGGGCTGCCGCAAACCTGATGATGTCGCCCGGATGAACAGTATGGGATTTACCGGCGTGTTGATCGATCTCGACTCCCCTGAAAGCGTGGATCGTGCCGCCGATGAAGTGATCGCCCTGACCGATAATCGTCTGTATGGGATCTTTAACAATGCCGGCTACGGCGTGTATGGCCCCCTTTCCACCATCAGCCGTGAGCAGATGGAGCAACAGTTTTCCAGTAATTTCTTCGGCGCGCATCAGCTTACTATGCGCTTACTTCCCGCCATGTTGCCGCATGGCGAAGGACGCATTGTGATGACCTCATCGGTGATGGGGCTGATTTCCACCCCAGGGCGCGGCGCTTACGCCGCCAGCAAATATGCGCTCGAAGCCTGGTCTGACGCGCTACGTATGGAGCTACGGCACACAGGCATTAAAGTGAGCCTGATAGAACCGGGGCCGATTCGTACCCGTTTTACCGATAACGTTAACCAGACGCAGCGTGATAAACCGGTAGAAAATCCCGGCATCGCCGCACGTTTCACCCGCGATCCTGACGCGGTAGTAGCGAAAGTACGTCATGCTTTTGCAAGCGATAAACCCAGGCTGCGCTATCCCGTTACGCTGGTCACCTGGGCGGTGATGGCGCTGAAACGCATATTGCCGGGCCGGATGCTGGATAAAATTTTACAAAGCTGAGTTGAAGCGCGCCCGTCAGCCCCCATGTAAACGTGACACAGACAAAAGAGAGCGACGCCATGTCCGTACAGAACATTGTCAATATTAATGAATCCAACCTGCAGCAGACCTTAGAGCAGTCCATGACCACGCCGGTACTGTTCTATTTCTGGTCTGAACGCAGCCAACACTGTCTGCAATTAACGCCAGTGCTGGAAAGCCTGGCTGCCCAGTACCACGGTCAGTTTATTCTGGCAAAGCTGGACTGCGACGCCGAACAGATGATCGCCGCTCAGTTTGGGCTGCGCGCCATCCCGACAGTCTATCTGTTCCAGAATGGCCAACCGGTCGATGGTTTCCAGGGACCGCAGCCGGAAGAGGCGATCCGCGCTCTGCTGGATAAAGTACTGCCGCGCGAAGAAGAGCTAAAGGCGCAACAAGCGATGCAGTTAATGCAGGAGGGCAACTACATTGACGCGCTGCCGTTGCTCAAAGACGCCTGGCAGCTCTCTTCGCAGAACAGTGAGATTGGCCTGTTACTGGCGGAAGCGCAAATTGCGCTGAACCGCTCTGAAGAGGCCGAAGCGGTGTTAAAAACTATCCCGCTACAGGATCAGGATACCCGTTATCAGGGGCTGGTTGCGCAGATCGAACTGCTTAAACAGGCGGCGGATACGCCGGAAATTCAGCAACTTCAGCAGCAAGTCGCGGACAATCCGCAGGATGCGGCTTTGGCAACGCAACTGGCATTGCAGTTGCACCAGGTCGGACGTAATGAAGAAGCGCTGGAATTGCTGTTCAGCCATCTGAGAAAAGATCTTACCGCCGCCGAGGGACAGACGCGCAAAACCTTCCAGGAGATCCTTGCCGCGCTCGGCACCGGCGACGCGCTGGCGTCGAAATACCGCCGCCAGTTGTACGCGCTACTGTATTAATCCTCTCTTGCCTGATGGCGCGCTTATCTGGCCTACCTGTCGTCCTCAGGCCGGATAAGGCGCTTGCGCCATCATCCGGCAACTATCATGATTTCTTGAGCGGCATCACTACCAACTGATGACGCGAATTATAGAACTTCCGGTAGGTTAAATAGCAGGCAATGATGGTAGACAGGCTGGCTGTCGACAACAGCATAAACGTTACCATAATTTGATATTTAATCGCTTTTACCGGATCGATCCCGGCAAAAATCAGCCCGGACATCATCCCCGGCAGGCTCACCAGCCCAACGGTCTTTGCCGAGTCGATCGTCGGGATAAGCGATGCGCGGATGCTATCGCGGATAAGCCCGGCGGAGGCCATTTTCGGCGTTGCGCCCAAACTTAACTTTTCCTGGATTTGCTGCTGCTCGCTATGAAAACGCAGCCCCAGTTGGTTGTAGCACAGCCCTACCGCTACCATCGCATTACCGGCGACCATGCCAGCGATGGGAATCACCTGCATCGGCGCAAATTCAATCGAACCGGTAAGCACCAGTACCGTCAGCGTTAGCCCGGCGCCGACGGTGATGGCGATAAACGAGGAGAGAAATGCCTTATCGATATATTTACTGCGCTTTTGCGCGTTCCATGCGGCGTTAAAACAGATGAACAGCACCATCAGTAGCGTCAGGGCGGCATGATTAACGCCAAAGATGTATTTCAGTACATAGCCGACAATAATGAGCTGTATCACCGCCCGGCATACGCTCCACAGAATATCTTTTTCCAGCGCCAGCTTTTCCTTGTGACTGATGAGCATCGCGACCACCACCAGCAGCATCGATAACGCCAGCGAGGTATTGGTAATATTATGCTCGTTCATAACGCGCCTCCTGCATCTCTCCGGCAGATGGCGTTAACGTTATCACCTTATCCGCGTGTTGAATTTCATCTTTATCATGCGTTACCCACAAGACAGCGACCTGCTTATCGCGAACATAGCGATGAATAATATCATTCACATTCCGTTTGTTATGTTCATCCAGCGCGCTGGTTATTTCGTCGAGTAACAGTATTTTCGGCAGAAACTGTAGATTACGAATTAGAGCAATACGCTGTTTTTCTCCGCCGGAAAGCGCGGTAATCGGTTTTTGCAGAATCGTCTCCGGCAGTTCAAAACGCGCCAGATCGTCTGCGAAGGCTGTCGGCTGCGGGCGCTGATGGCGAATTTGCCAGGGAAAAATCAGGTTATCGTAAACCGTATCGCCAAATAGCGCTGGCGTCTGAGCGCAATAAGAAACCTGCTGGCGATAGGCTTCCGGACTCAGAGTAGTAATATCCTGCCCCTCAAAAAGAATCACGCCGATATCAGGGCTTATTAACGAGGCCACCATTTTCAACAACGTACTTTTTCCGCAGCCAGAAGGACCGGTAATTAACTTAAATTCGCCGCGTTGCAGCGTAAAACTGATGTTATTCACTATTTTTGTCGTCGCAGTCCGGTAACCGACCTGCTTTAACTCAAGCAACATGCTACGTTCTGTCATTTATTGCGCATCCGTTGTTCATATTTTTATAGCGATAGTGTATCCCTGTAATTAATAAGGGGGGAACATGCTTTACTGAATCAGGTATAATTCGCTTAATTCGTCAGCAAAATCGGTTTATGGACAACGCAACAGGAGGTTTAGCTATGCTCATTCTTATCCCTATTCTCATTTTCGTCGCGCTGGTGATCGTCGGCGCGGGCGTCAAAATCGTTCCGCAGGGATACCAGTGGACGGTGGAGCGCTTTGGACGTTACACCAAAACCCTGCAGCCGGGATTAAGCCTTGTTGTACCGTTTATGGACAGAATTGGCCGCAAGATCAATATGATGGAGCAGGTGCTGGATATTCCGTCGCAGGAGGTGATCTCAAAAGATAACGCCAACGTCACTATCGATGCGGTCTGTTTTATTCAGGTTATCGATGCGCCGCGCGCCGCTTATGAAGTCAGTAACCTGGAACTGGCGATCATTAACCTGACCATGACCAATATCCGTACGGTACTCGGTTCGATGGAGCTGGATGAAATGCTCTCCCAGCGCGACAGCATCAACACGCGGCTGCTGCATATTGTCGATGAAGCCACCAACCCGTGGGGAATTAAAGTTACCCGTATCGAAATTCGCGATGTCCGCCCGCCCGCGGAATTGATCTCCTCGATGAACGCCCAGATGAAAGCGGAACGTACCAAACGCGCCTATATCCTTGAGGCCGAAGGGGTACGTCAGGCGGAAATCCTGAAAGCCGAGGGGGAAAAACAGTCGCAGATTCTGAAAGCCGAAGGCGAACGTCAGTCCGCTTTCCTGCAGGCGGAAGCGCGCGAACGTTCCGCCGAAGCGGAAGCCCGCGCTACGCAGATGGTGTCTGAAGCCATCGCCGCCGGGGATATTCAGGCGATAAACTACTTCGTGGCGCAGAAATACACCGAAGCGTTACAGCAAATCGGCTCGGCGAATAACAGCAAAGTGGTCATGATGCCGCTGGATGCCAGCAGTCTGATGGGCGCTATCGCCGGGATCAGCGAGCTGGTTAAGGACAGCGCCAGCGAACGGAAAAAAGCATGATAGCGATGATTCTGGTGCATCCGCATATCTTCTGGCTTAGCCTCGGCGGCCTGTTGTTGGCTGCGGAAATGCTCGGCGGTAACGGCTATTTGCTGTGGAGCGGCGTGGCGGCAGTGATTACCGGCTTAACCGTCTGGCTCTTACCGCTCGGCTGGGAATGGCAGGGCGTGCTGTTTGCGGCCTTAACGTTGCTGGCGGCCTGGCTTTGGTGGCGCTGGCTGGCGCGTCGCGTGCGGGAACAGAAGCCGACCGACAGCCGCCTTAACCAACGCGGACAACAACTGGTAGGCCGCCGGTTTATGCTTGATGCCGCGTTAGTGAACGGACGGGGTCATATGCGTGTCGGCGACAGCTCGTGGCCGGTATGCGCTGACGAAGACCTGCGCGCAGGTACGCATGTCGAAGTGATCGCCGTGGAAGGCATCACCTTACGCATTCGTGCCGTTTAATCAACGTGGCTTTTGCGCCTTGTGATGACAGCAGCCGGAAAGATTATCAATAATCGGGCAGTCGGCGCTGTCATCGCCGGGACAACTCTCCGCCAGCGCCAACAGTTGATCGCGCATTGATTGCAGCTCGCTGATATGGCGCTCGATCTCCGCGACCTTTTCCAGCGTCCGCTTTTTCACATCTGCGCTATGGCGTCGCGGATCGTTAAACAGATTGACCAGTTCGCCACACTCTTCCAGATTAAACCCCACCTGCCTCGCCTGTCGCAGCAACGTCAGCTCGTTTAAATGCTTCTGCGTGTAGGTGCGATAACCATTTTCGCTACGTAATGGCGGCGTCACCAGCCCTTTCTCTTCATAAAACCGAATGGCTTTGCTGGTTAAACCGGTTTTTTTCGCCACATCGCTAATATTCATATTTCCCCCTTGACCTTAACCTTGCTGGAAGGTTTAACCTTTATCACAGTGAGTCACTACGATTACTAAGGTCAATGAATTGATGACCAATCATAAAGGAGTTTTTACTATGTCTCAAACTATCGACCTGACCCTGGACGGTTTGTCCTGCGGTCATTGCGTTAAACGCGTGAAAGAAAGTCTTGAACAACGTCCGGATGTTGAGCTGGCGGACGTCACCGTAACCGAAGCGCACGTTACCGGTACCGCCAGTGCGGACGCGTTAATTGAAACCATCAAACAAGCCGGGTATGGCGCGACGTTAAGCCACCCAAAGGCTAAACCGCTGACGGAGTCATCAATCCCGTCGGAAGCACTGGCAGCGGTTCCTCATGAGCTTCCGGTAGCGACGGCCGATGAAGAAAGCCAACAGTTGCTGTTAAGCGGCATGAGCTGCGCCAGTTGTGTCACCCGCGTACAACATGCGCTACAAAGCGTACCGGGCGTCACGCAGGCACGGGTAAACCTGGCGGAACGCACTGCGCTGGTGATGGGCAGCGCGTCCGCCGCTGATTTAGTGCAGGCGGTGGAAAAAGCCGGCTACGGCGCAGAAGCGATTGAAGATGACATCAAACGCCGCGAGCGCCAGCAGGAAACCGCCATCGCCACCATGAAACGTTTTCGTTGGCAGGCAATCGTCGCCCTTGCGGTCGGTATACCGGTCATGGTCTGGGGGATGATCGGCGATAACATGATGGTGACCGACGACAACCGCAGCCTGTGGCTGGCTATTGGCCTGATCACGCTTGCGGTGATGGTCTTTGCGGGCGGTCACTTTTACCGTAACGCGTGGAAAAGCCTGCTGAACGGCACGGCGACGATGGATACGCTGGTGGCGCTCGGCACCGGGGTTGCCTGGCTCTACTCCATGAGCGTCAACCTGTGGCCGCAGTGGTTCCCGATGGAAGCGCGGCACCTCTATTACGAAGCCAGCGCGATGATTATCGGTTTGATTAATCTCGGACACATGCTGGAAGCGCGCGCCCGTCAGCGTTCCTCAAAAGCGCTGGAAAAATTACTCGATCTCACCCCGCCCACCGCACGCGTCGTGACAGAAGACGGCGAAAAAAGCGTCCCGCTGGCGGACGTTCAGCCAGGGATGCTGCTGCGGCTCACTACCGGCGATCGCGTGCCGGTGGATGGCGAAATTACCCAAGGCGAAGCGTGGCTTGATGAAGCCATGCTGACCGGCGAACCTATTCCGCAGCAAAAAGGCGAAGGCGACAGCGTTCATGCCGGCACCGTCGTCCAGGACGGCAGCGTCCTGTTCCGCGCCAGCGCGGTGGGCAGCCATACCACGCTGTCACGCATTATTCGCATGGTACGCCAGGCGCAAAGCAGTAAACCGGAAATTGGCCAACTGGCCGATAAAATCTCCGCGGTATTCGTTCCCGTCGTCGTGGCCATTGCGCTGTTCAGCGCCGCTATCTGGTATTTCTTCGGGCCGGCGCCGCAAATTGTTTATACGCTGGTCATCGCCACCACCGTACTGATTATCGCCTGCCCTTGCGCATTAGGCCTGGCGACGCCAATGTCGATTATTTCCGGCGTAGGCCGCGCTGCCGAATTCGGCGTGCTGGTACGCGACGCCGATGCCCTGCAACGCGCCAGTACGTTGGATACCCTCGTTTTTGATAAAACCGGGACGCTGACGGAAGGCAAGCCGCAAGTGGTGGCGATAAAAACCTTTAACGGCGTTGAGGAAGCTCAGGCATTACGTCTGGCTGCCGCGCTCGAACAAGGCTCCAGCCACCCGCTGGCCCATGCGATTCTGGAAAAAGCCGGCGATGATAAACTGCCGCAGGTGAACGGTTTCAGAACGCTGCGCGGACTGGGCGTCAGCGGTGAAGCGGAAGGTCATCAACTGCTTCTGGGGAACCAGGCGTTGCTGAACGAACAGCACGTCGCCACGGATGACATGACGGCGGAAATCACCGCGCAGGCCTCGCAAGGCTCGACTCCGGTCCTGCTGGCGATTGACGGTAAAGCGGCGGCGTTACTGGCGGTACGCGATCCATTGCGCAGCGATAGTATTGCCGCGCTTGAACGCCTGCACAACGCCGGATACCGTCTGGTAATGCTCACCGGGGATAACCCAACGACGGCTAACGCGATTGCCAAAGAAGCGGGTATTGACGAAGTCATTGCGGGCGTTCTGCCGGATGGCAAAGCCGATGCGATTAAACGCCTGCAAAGCCAGGGTCGTCAGGTTGCGATGGTCGGCGATGGTATCAACGATGCGCCCGCGCTGGCGCAGGCGGACGTCGGTATCGCGATGGGCGGCGGCAGCGATGTGGCGATTGAAACCGCGGCGATTACGCTGATGCGCCATAGTCTGATGGGCGTGGCGGATGCGCTGGCCATTTCGCGCGCGACGTTGCGCAATATGAAACAAAACCTGCTTGGCGCATTTATCTACAACAGCATTGGTATCCCGGTGGCCGCCGGTATTCTGTGGCCGTTTACCGGTACCTTGTTAAACCCGGTAGTAGCAGGCGCGGCAATGGCGCTGTCTTCCATTACCGTCGTCAGCAATGCCAACCGGCTATTGCGTTTTAAACCGAAAGCGTAAAAACGCTATATCAGGCAGCATCAGCTGCCTGATATATTATTAAGCCATCAGTAATTTACCGTATCAATATATAAAAATTTAACCGCACATCCTGTAGAAAAATAAAAAACAACATTTTATAATGTTTTTTTGAATCATAAGGATGTGTTATTTATGTTTAGAAAAGCAGTTACGCTTCTTTTCCTGCTTTCTCCCGCCGTCAGTTATGCAGGGTTATTTGATTCCACTCCAGAGTTAAAATGTGGCAACGATAATGCAGTCACGGCGGCAAAAGAATGGATTTACAATGAAGCATTAGGTCGTTTACAGCAAGACTATATTAAAGAGCCCTCCACGCTTTTCTTCGATATCCCCCAGACTCAATACGAGCAACAACTCCGGGCTATTCCTGTTCAATTCAGTGATGTAATCACGCAGAACCCTCAAGCAGAAAATGCCAACCTACGAACTTGCTCGGCTACCGTCGCCATGGGTATTCCTCAGCCATTATTTAAATTAATGAAAGACTTACCAAATACTCTATTCTATATTTCACAAGGGGATGGACAGGTAATAAACAATACGGTGACCTGGAAACAGGTTAACTACAATATTCAGCTAGCAGACAACAACAAAGATATTGTTGTCACCTCTGTGCAAAAAACCGATAAATTGGCGCGATCTATTTATGTAATGGCAAGAATGACGGTATCTGGTGATAGCATTATAAAGAAAAAAAATAACTCACTGATTGAAATCGCAGCAAAGAAATTTGAAAGTAGAGATCGCGAGCTTAATCAGGTCTGGAATTCACTACCCGCCTCTGCCCGAACGGCATTAAAACAAGAGCAGCGAGTCTGGGTGACCCAAAAAGAGCAGCAGTGCGGCAAACTTAGCGATGCCAAATCCGAGGCCATACCCGCTGAAAAGCGCATCAGTATTTATAAATGCCAGCTTGAAATGACCATCGCCAGAACGGCCTATCTCGACGGCAGCGAATAACCCGACCGATCGTTGACGTCCCGTCAGGGCGCATTGCGCCCTTTTCTCCAACGCGCTAGCATGAGCTTTTTCAAAGGGAGCGCGTATGGAGCTATTAAATCAACTTAAACGTTTATGGCGCGCGCTGCGTGGTACCCCAAATAGTTGGCCTGCTATCGATCTCTCCCTGCCCGGCGGTCGTCATCTGCATCTGGTTGGCAGTATTCATATGGGGACGCGCGATATGGCTCCTCTTCCAGCAAAGCTGGTGAAAAAGCTACACCAGGCCGACGCGCTGGTCGTTGAAGCGGATATTTCTGGTAACGAAACGCCATTCAGCAATCTCCCCAAATGCCCGCCGTTGGTCGAACGTCTCAGCGCCGGGCAGCTAAGCGCACTGGAAAAACGGGTCAGTGAGTTGGGTATGCCGCTGATCCATTTTGATAATCAACCTTTATGGCAGATAGCTATGGTGCTACAGGCCACGCAGGCGCAACGGCTGGGATTGCGCCCGGACTATGGCATTGATTATCAGCTATTACAGGCTGCCCGCGAAATGTCGCTGCCGGTGCAAGAGCTGGAAGGGGCGAAACACCAGCTCGAACTACTCTGCGATCTGCCCGATGGCGGGATGGCGCTGCTCGACGACACGCTGACGCACTGGCACACCAACGCACGGCTTTTGCAGGTGATGATCGGCTGGTGGCTTGAGCAGCCGCCGACCAGCGTCGGCGCTTCGCTCCCCAGAACGTTTAGCCAGCCGCTGTATGATGTACTGATGGTGAAACGCAATGAAGCCTGGCGCGACGCGCTGCTGGCACTGCCGCCGGGACGCTACGTGGTAGCCGTAGGGGCGCTACATCTGTACGGCGAAGGCAACCTACCGCAAATATTGAAATAAAAAAATGGCCAATATCGCTATTGGCCCGTCAAAGAGGAATTTCATCGTTATTATTATCCCGACGCTTTCGCTTCGGATCTTCAGATTGTCGCTCAAAGTTGCCGCAACTGCCAAGACCTAATGCACAAGATTATACTATTTTTTAGTCCGCTTTCGGGCGTATGCTGATGGCAAATCACGTCTGTAGTAAGAAGGAACGTTATGACACCCGCAGTTAAGTTACTCGAAAAAAACAAGATTCCGTTTAACATTCACACCTACGATCACGATCCGAATGAAACTAACTTTGGCGATGAAGTGGTGCGTAAGCTCGGGCTAAACGCCGATCAGGTGTATAAAACGCTTTTGGTCGCCGTGAATGGCGATATGAAGCAACTGGCCGTCGCCGTGACGCCTGTAGCCGGACAGCTGGATTTGAAAAAAGTCGCCAAAGCTCTGGGCGCGAAAAAGGTCGATATGGCCGACCCGATGGTGGCGCAACGCACCACGGGATATCTGGTCGGCGGGATCAGTCCGCTGGGACAGAAGAAACGGCTGCCCACGCTGATTGACGCGCCAGCCCGCACGTTTGCCACTATTTATGTTTCCGGTGGTAAACGCGGGCTGGATATTGAACTGGCGGCTGACGATTTGGCCGCCATCCTGGGTGCTAAATTCGCTGATATCGCGCGTCGGGATTAAGCCTGCGTAAAATACATTGCCGGATAGCGGCGCAAACGCCTTATCCGGCCTACAGCAGACATAATCCGTAGGCCTTAAGGTTGCGCGCCATCAGGCAGAAATGGCTATCCGTACCGCTACAGCCAGCTCACCTCACCATTTGGCGTAAACGCCGCCGCATCCAGCGGTGAATTTTGCTGAATAAACTCTTTCAGCACTTCCGCGTCAATAAACCCGGTATTCACGTAGCCCGGTTTGTTATCAATGCGCGGATAACCATCGCCGCCCGTGGCGTTGAAACTCAGCGTCGCCATGCGATAGGTTTTAGCCGGATCAACAGGCTCGCCTTTGATTTTCAGATCGGTGAGCTTGCCCTCTTTGGCGACAAAGCTCACATTGGCGAGCTGTGGATAGGCGCCGGAGTCCGGTTTCATCTGTGCTACGGCGGTGAGATAATCAACCACCTCTTTGCCGCTCATATCGGCATACACCACAATGTTGCCGAACGGCTGTACCTTGAGCACGCTTTTATAGGTAATATCTCCCGCCTCAATCGAGTCGCGAATACCGCCGCCGCTCATCACGCCAAAATCGGCGCCGGTGCGCGCGATCTGCGCAGCCAGAATCACCCGTCCCATATTGGTCTGGACAAATCTGACCTTACTGCGATCGCCTTCAAGAAGGCCATTCACGCTACCAATTTTCACCTCCAGTTGCGCTTTACCTTTATTCTGGAACGGCGTTAATAACGAGAGCATTTGCGGATTTTCTGCGATTTCCGGCGTGTAAAGTACACGCTCGCTTTTCCCGTTATCCCAGGTCACTTTTTTCTTGAGATTTACCGGAATAAGCTGGTAGTTAACCATTTTCATCTCGCCGTTACGGAATTCGAAATCCGCACGGCCCACATATTTACCCCACTCATGCGCCTGCACGATCCAGATGCCATTTTGCTTATCCGGCGCGCAGGGCGTTCCCGGTACGTAATTCACCTGTTTTTTATTTTCCGACGCCATGCATACCGGGTCTTGTGAGTGACCGCCCACAATCATCGCCAACGAACCGGCAGGCAGGCTACGCGCCATCTCAACGTCGCCCGGCGCGTTCGAACCGTGATCGCCGTTGTCATAATGTCCCATATGCGTGGTCGCGATAATCACGTCCGGTTTTTCATTCATATTAAGTTCCTGAATCACCACCTTTGCTTCTTCAGCAGGTTTACGAAACTCAATATCGGTGAAATATTCCGGGTTGCCTATTTTCGCCGTGTCATCGGTGGTTAAGCCGATTACCGCGATTTTTATATCCTGGCGTGTAAAAATAGCCCACGGCTTAAACAGACGCTCGCCGGTACTTTTTTGATAAATATTGGCGTAAAGAAAGGGAAACTTCGCCCACTTTTCCTGCTGGCGCAATACGGTGAGCGGATTATCAAATTCATGATTACCGACGGCCATAGCGTCGTAGCCAATCAGATTCATCCCGCGGAAATCGGGCTCCGCATCCTGGAGATCGGATTCCGGCACCCCGGTATTAATGTCGCCGCCGGATAACAACAGGACGCTTCCCCCCTCTTGCGCCACCTCTTTACGGATACTGTCCACCAGCGTTTTTTGCGCCGCCAGACCATATTCGCCATATTCGCTGCGCCAGAAGTGACCGTGGTGATCGTTGGTATGCAGGATAGTAATTTTATAGGTTTTATCTTTTTCGTAAGCCTGTGCAGGCTGAGTCGTCAGCGCGAACGCCGCCAGTAACGCCAGCGCCACACCCCGTTTCAAAAATTTCATCTTTCTCTCCCTGACTCAATATCAACCGCAGAAATTACCTTTCCTTGCAATAATAGACAAATATGTTTTCAGAATTGAGACTTCCTTCAAACACATTTCACAGGTATGTTAGGCAAGTAATAATTACACATCCTACTATCTCCAACATCGCATAAAATTTAAGTGACTTTCTATGGCCATGAGTGAACCAACCCAGCCGTTAGCCGGCGCGCCCGCAGCGGCCGCTAAAGCACGTACTTCGTTTGGTATTTTGGGCGCGATCAGTCTTTCCCATCTGCTGAACGATATGATCCAGTCGCTAATCTTAGCCATTTATCCCCTGTTGCAGGCGGAGTTCTCGCTGACCTTCGTCCAGATAGGTTTGATCACCCTGACGTTCCAGCTCGCCTCATCGCTGCTGCAACCGGTCGTCGGCTACTGGACGGATAAGTATCCCATGCCGTGGTCGCTGCCTGTCGGCATGTGTTTTACCCTGAGCGGGCTGGTACTGCTGGCAATGGCGGGAAGTTTTGGCGGCGTATTGCTCGCTGCGGCGCTGGTGGGTACCGGCTCGTCCGTTTTTCACCCGGAATCGTCCCGCGTGGCGCGCATGGCCTCCGGCGGACGTCATGGTCTGGCGCAGTCTATCTTCCAGGTCGGCGGTAACTTCGGCAGTTCATTGGGCCCGCTGCTGGCCGCCGTGATTATCGCGCCCTATGGCAAAGGGAATGTCGCCTGGTTTGTGCTGGCCGCGCTGCTGGCGATCGTGGTGCTGGCGCAGATCAGCCGCTGGTATGCAGCCCAGCACCGGATAGCGAAAGGCAAGCCAAAAGCGATAATCGCTAACCCGCTGCCGCGCAATAAAGTCGTGCTGGCGGTCAGCGTGTTATTGCTACTCATTTTCTCGAAATATTTTTATATGGCGAGCATCAGTAGCTACTACACCTTTTATCTGATGCAAAAATTCGGATTATCAATACAAAACGCGCAGCTCCATCTGTTTGCCTTCCTGTTTGCGGTGGCTGCCGGGACGGTAATCGGCGGGCCGGTGGGCGATAAAATCGGCAGGAAATATGTGATTTGGGGCTCTATTCTCGGCGTCGCGCCGTTTACCCTTGTTTTACCCTACGCCACGCTGTACTGGACGGGGATTTTAACGGTGATTATCGGCTTTATTCTCGCGTCGGCGTTTTCCGCCATTCTGGTGTATGCCCAGGAGCTGCTGCCAGGACGCATCGGTATGGTTTCCGGCCTGTTTTTCGGGTTTGCCTTCGGGATGGGAGGCCTGGGCGCAGCGGTGCTGGGGCTGATTGCCGACCATACCAGTATCTATTTAGTTTATAAAATCTGTGCTTTCCTGCCGCTTCTGGGGATACTGACCATATTCTTACCTGATAATCGACATAAAGCATGATTTTATGGCGGTTAAAGGTACGCTTTAACCGCCTGTACATCCTGATGCCATCTTGCTTTGTCCATCCCATACTTATCACTTTTACGTTCCGTGCTCTTTTTGCCTTCAGATCGTATCTTTTTATAAAACACAACCATTTTTTATAAACATCCTGATTGAAATTGTCATAAACTATTACCCGGAGTTTTGGAGTCCAGCAACCAAAGGAGACGGAATGCATCACGCTACCCCGCTTATCACCACCATTGTCGGCGGCCTTGTGCTCGCTTTTATTCTCGGCATGATTGCCAACAAATTGCGTATTTCTCCACTGGTGGGATATCTGTTAGCGGGCGTTCTGGCGGGACCTTTTACCCCGGGTTTTGTTGCGGATACCAAACTGGCGCCGGAGCTGGCGGAGCTCGGCGTGATTCTATTGATGTTCGGCGTCGGGCTGCATTTTTCGCTGAAGGATTTGATGGCGGTAAAGTCTATCGCCATTCCCGGCGCTGTCGCTCAGATAGCGGTGGCGACGCTGCTGGGTATGGCGCTTTCCGCCGTGCTGGGATGGTCATTAATGACCGGCATCGTTTTTGGGCTCTGTCTGTCTACAGCCAGTACCGTCGTCCTGCTGCGCGCGCTTGAGGAGCGACAACTCCTTGATAGCCAGCGCGGGCAAATCGCCATCGGCTGGCTGATTGTCGAAGATCTGGTGATGGTGCTGACGCTGGTCTTGCTGCCCGCCGTTGCCGGCATGGTGGAAAAAGGCGATGTCGGCATAGCCTCGCTGACAGTCGATATGGGGATAACCATTGGTAAAGTGGTGGCGTTTATCGCCATCATGATGCTGGTCGGACGCCGCCTGGTGCCGTGGATTATGGCCCGCAGCGCCGCCACCGGCTCGCGCGAATTATTTACCCTTTCCGTACTGGCGCTGGCGTTAGGCATTGCGTTTGGCGCGGTAGAACTGTTTGACGTCTCTTTTGCGCTGGGCGCGTTCTTCGCTGGAATGGTGCTTAATGAGTCGGAACTGAGTCACCGGGCGGCGCACGATACGTTGCCGCTGCGCGACGCCTTTGCCGTCCTGTTTTTTGTTTCCGTCGGCATGTTGTTCGATCCGTTAGTCTTGATTCAACAGCCGCTGGCGGTGTTGGCGACGCTTGCCATTATCGTCTTTGGCAAATCGATCGCTGCGTTTTTCCTGGTGCGTTTGTTCGGCCACTCGCCGCGAACCGCGCTGACCATTGCCGCCAGCCTGGCGCAAATCGGCGAGTTCGCCTTTATTCTCGCCGGGCTCGGCATGGCGCTCAACCTGCTGCCGCAAGCGGGACAGAACCTGGTGCTGGCAGGCGCTATTTTGTCGATTATGCTTAATCCCGTACTGTTTACCCTGCTGGAGAAGTATCTGGCGAAAACCGAAACGCTGGAAGAGCAAACTCTGGAAGAGGCTATCGAAGAAGAGAAGCAAATTCCGGTGGATATCTGTAATCATGCCCTGCTGGTGGGTTTTGGCCGCGTAGGCAGTCTGCTGGGAGAAAAATTACTGGCGGCGGGGATTCCGCTGGTGGTTATCGAAACGTCCCGTACCCGCGTGGATGAACTGCGCGAACGCGGGATTCGCGCCGTACTGGGCAACGCCGCTAACGAAGAAATCATGAATCTGGCGCATCTGGACTGCGCTCGCTGGCTGTTATTGACCATCCCCAACGGTTACGAAGCCGGTGAGATTGTCGCCTCAGCGCGGGGAAAAAGTCCTGATATCGAGATAATCGCCCGCGCGCACTATGATGATGAAGTGAAATATATTACCGAGCGGGGAGCCAATCAGGTAGTGATGGGCGAGCGAGAAATTGCCCGGGCGATGCTGGAACTGCTTGAAACGCCGCCCGCGGGTGAAGTCGTCGCCAGTTAAGGGTTTGCCGGACGGCCCGATGCGCGCAGCGCCATCGGGCAAGCCAGATTAGCGATCCCAGTACGACTCTTCCAGGCTGTCCTCACGTTCCGGCAGCCCGCGTGTCAGACGCGGAGAATGCTGGTTCAGTACCTGATAACTGACACGGTTAGCATATTTACACACCTGCGCCAGCGACGAATAGGTCAGCCAGGTAAATTTGTGCTTACTGGAGTTCGGTACGTTGCTACGATGGTAACTGTTCGCCGTAATATCGTGCAGCAGCGCCGCCAGCGCGCCATCGCCCGCGCCGTTGGTGTTCATGATTTTTTCCGGCCCGCCCATATACGGCGCAATATGCGAATAAACGCGCAGCGGATTAATACAATCTTTATGGCGCATTGCCCGGCTAAATTCATACTGGTTAAATTCAGCAATAGCTCCCGGTAGCAGCGGATGCTGGGTTTTACGTTTTGCTTCCTCTTCGGTGAAGCCCGCCATATATAACCCTATCGGCCCGGCGGTGCATAACACCAGGTCGACCCAGTCCAGCGCCTTATCCGCCGCCAGCAGCGGGTCGTTTTCGCCGGTCAGCGCTTCCGCTTCTTCTTCATTCATTGCCAGAATCGAGACATTCTCTTTGAGAAACGCCTGCCACCACTGCGGATTATCGGCGATCACAAATTTGGTGCCCAGCGTCATGACAACCGGCACGTTATGCTTTTTCGCGTATTCGATCGCTTTCATCGTCGCGTCAGGCATCGGTTCGCCAGGCTTACAGCGCACCAGATATGAGGTCAACACCAGCGCGGAAGCGCCAGCGATCACCGCTTCCGGAATACTTTCCGCCCGTAACTGATTCATATGGCCGGGGCTGATAGCGAAGGTACGCTCGCCGGATTCGCCAATCAGCGTGAAACAGCGGCCAATCGGGCCATCTACCGCTTGCAGATAATTCAGGTCGGTACGGCTGGAAGTATTACACAGGTAGCGATAAGCGTAGCTGCCAATCTCAATGTTGCTGCACATCACGCCCAGTAACACCGAACGGTCATCCGCCAGTACCGAGTAATTGTGCATCGTATTGCCTATGGTGCCGCCAGCAAACTGATGGGTGATCAGATTTTCCCGCGTCAGTTCCTGATACAGCTTCTCCGCCACCTCGTCTTCTATCACCAGAGAATGCCCGGCGCTTAATCCATAGCGTGTAATAAAATCGTCATCCACTTTCGCCTCAATATCCACCAACGTCTGGTCGATACCGACGACCCAGGAGGCGTTGGTTTCCTGTTCTGGCTGAATTTGTTGCAACAACGGGTCACGCGCATTGACGGGAAAATAGTGTTTGGATTTACGTTTACCGGGAAATTTCATGATTGTGCTTACGGATGAATAACGGAGCGCTGCATGGTAGCACATTCCCCCTGCTGCGCGCGACGGACGATGGCGTTTCAATATCGGACGACGAGATCGCAGTTTCTCCAGCCGCGTTTTTTACAATGGTTCACTTTCACAAGGAGCGTTTTATGAAGCCGGAAAATAAAATTCCCGTACTCACCCGACTGTCAGACGAAATGACAGCCGTCGTAAACTTCCAGCAACCAGGCCTTCCCCCCTGGCCTGCCGATGGCGATATTGAGACCCAGCGTCAGTATTATCTTCTTGAGCGCCGTTTCTGGAATGCCGACGCGCCGTCCATGACCACCCGCACCTGCGCCGTCCCTACGCCTTATGGCGATGTAACAACCCGGCTCTACTCGCCGCAGCCGACCAGCCAGGCCACCTTATACTATCTGCACGGCGGCGGATTTATCCTCGGTAACCTGGATACGCATGACCGGATAATGCGTCTGCTGGCGCGTTATACCGGCTGCACCGTGATCGGCATTGATTATTCGCTGTCGCCGCAAGCGCGTTATCCACAGGCCATTGAAGAAACCGTCGCGGTATGCAGCTACTTCTCTCAACATGCCGATGAATACTCGCTCAACGTGGAGAAAATCGGTTTCGCCGGAGATTCCGCAGGCGCCATGCTGGCGCTTGCCAGCGCGCTCTGGCTACGTGATAAGCACATTCGCTGCGGTAACGTTATCGCGATTCTGTTGTGGTATGGGCTGTATGGGTTGCAAGATTCGGTAAGCCGCCGTCTGTTCGGCGGCGCGTGGGACGGCCTGACGCGTGAAGATCTGGACATGTACGAAAAGGCCTATCTGCGTAACGATGAAGATCGGGAATCGCCCTGGTATTGTCTGTTTAATAACGATCTCACGCGCGATGTGCCGCCCTGCTTTATTGCCAGCGCGGAGTTTGATCCGCTCATTGATGACAGCCGCTTGCTGCACCAGACATTACAGGCGCACCAGCAGCCCTGCGAATACAAAATGTATCCCGGCACGCTGCACGCCTTTCTGCACTATTCGCGAATGATGACAATCGCCGACGATGCCTTGCAGGACGGCGCACGCTTCTTTATGGCGAGGATGAAGACGCCGCGTTAACGGTACGGCGCCGTGAGTTTCAGCATCATATCAATATGTTCCGGCGTCGCGTTCAGCGCCGGAATGTACGCATATTTTTTACCGCCCGCTTCAAGGAAAATCTCGCGGTTCTGTTCCGCTATCTCTTCCAGCGTCTCCAGACAATCCGCGGCAAATCCCGGACACATAACCTGAATATGGCCAGTCCCCTTTTCACCCAACATTTTTAGCGTTTCATCGGTGTACGGCGTCAGCCACGGTTCACGGCCAAAGCGCGACTGGAACGTCATCATTACCTTTTCCGGCGGCAGTCCCAATGCGGAAACCAGTTCGCGCGTGGTATCGCGGCAGCGCTGCGGATAGTCATCGCCTTCATCCGCATAACGTTGTGGAATGCCGTGATAGGAGAGCAGAAGCACATCGGGCTCGCCGTGCCTGGCGAACGACTCACGCGCGCTTTTCGCCAGCGCATCGATATAAGCGCCGTCATCCGCGTAATCGCGAATAAATGAGATACCGGGAATACGACGTTTACGCGCCAGTATCCGCCCCAGTTCGTCCCAGACTGCGCCCACCGTTGAGCAAGAGTATTGCGGGTACAACGGCAGCACGACGATATGGTCGACGTCGCTTGCTAACAGTTCATCGACAGCGCTTTCCAGCGAGGGCGAGCCGTAGCTCATCCCCAGCGCGACGGGCGTATCTGGCAACCGCGCGGCCAGCGCCTGTTGCTGTTCGCGGCTATATACCATGAGCGGCGAACCGCCATCCATCCAGATAGATTGATAGAGTTTCGCGACGCGCGGCGAACGCAGCGGTAAAATAACGCCACGCAGCAGCGGCCACCACAGCAGACGAGGAGTATCCACCACGCGTCTGTCGCTTAAAAATTGTTTCAGGTAACGCTTTACCGCTTCAGGAGTTGGGGCATCTGGCGTGCCAAGGTTAGCCAGCAGGATACCGGTTTTCGTCTGACGCATTGCCGCCTCTTATCTATTCAAATTGTTGATAATTGTAGCGGAAAAGCGATAAAGAAGAACTAATTGCTGCGAGAGGTAAGACGAGAATTTGCCGAATGGCGCTAACGATGCCAGTAGGCCGGATAAGGCGTTCAGGCCGCCATCCGGCACCGATTGCCTGATGGCGTTACGCTTATCAGGCTTGCGGGATAACAGCAGGCCTGATAAGTGCTTCACTACGCGAAAAAATTAACCGAGGATTTTTTCCAGCGCTGCGCGCACGTCGGCAACGGCCTGCGTACCGTCAACTTTAGCGTATTTGGTGTTGCCCGCTTCCGCTTCTTTCTGGTAGTAGCCAATCAGCGGCGCGGTCATCTGATGATATTCCACCAGACGTTTGCGAACGGTCTCTTCCTGATCGTCTTTACGGGTGGTCAGATCTTCGCCGGTGACGTCATCTTTGCCTTCCACTTTCGGCGGATTAAACTTAACGTGGTAAACGCGGCCAGAGGCGGCGTGTACGCGACGACCCACAATACGGTCAACGATCAGTTCGTCCGGTACGTCGAATTCCAGCACGTAATCCACGACAATACCCGCTTCTTTCATCGCGTCAGCCTGCGGGATCGTGCGCGGGAAACCGTCCAGCAGAAAACCGTTACGGCAGTCTTCCTGGGCGATACGCTCTTTAACCAGCGCAATCACCAGTTCATCGGTCACCAGTTTACCGGCGTCCATGATATCTTTCGCCTGTTTGCCCAACTCGGAGCCTGATTTCACTGCGGCGCGCAGCATATCGCCAGTGGAGATTTGCGGAATACCATATTTCTCCATGATGAACTGAGCCTGAGTTCCTTTACCCGCGCCCGGAGCGCCAAGCAGAATAATACGCATTACGAAAATCCCCTCAAAGGTTGTCGATATTTTTTAAAAAGCGCTAAACGATACCACCATCACGCATTTCGCTCAAGGAAGCCGCCTGATGCTGAAACGGTTAACGAAGAGAAATCCAGAAAAGAGAAGGTATTATAAAAAATGCCGGATGGCGCTGGCGCTTATCCGGCCTACAAACAGTACTCGCCGTAGGCCGGATAAGACGCTTCGCGTCGCCATCCGGCAGTCAGATGAGCGTTATCAGGACACCAGCAACTGGTTCATACGGCGGATAAACTGGTTCGGATCTTCCAGCGTACCGCGTTCAGCGAACAGCGCCTGATCCAGCAGCAGCTCAACCCACTCTTTAAACTGCGCTTCATCCTTGGTATCGGCAGTGCGTTTAACCAGCACATGATCCGGGTTGAGCTCAAAGATGTATTTCACTTCCGGCACGGACTGACCAGCCGCGGCGAACAGTTTCGCCATCTGGGTGCTCATTTCATCCGCATCGGTGGTGACAATCGCCGGCGTGTCGGTTAAACGGTGCGTCAGACGCACGTCTTTCACGCGATCGCCCAGCAGGGTTTTGACACGCTCCACAAACGGCTCAAGCGCCTTTTCCGCTTCTTTCGCGTTTTCGTCGACTTCATCCGCCAGTTTTTCGATGGATTCATCGGCTTTAGCGACCGACTGGAATGCTTTACCGTCAAACTCGGTCAGGTAGTTCATCATCCACTCGTCGATGCGATCGGAGAGCAGCAGCACTTCGATGCCTTTCTTACGCAGCAGTTCCAGGTGCGGGCTGTTTTTCGCCGCCGCATAGCTGTCTGCGGTGATGTAGTAGATTTTTTCCTGCCCTTCTTTCATCCGGGAGACGTAATCTTCCAGCGACACGGTCTGGGCGGAAGAGTCGGTATGGGTGGAGGCAAAGCGCAACAGTTTAGCGATCGCTTCCTGGTTGGCGTGATCTTCCGCCGGGCCTTCTTTCAGCACCAGACCGAACTGTTTCCAGAAGGTTTGGTATTTTTCCGCGTCGTCTTTCGCCAGTTTTTCCAGCATTTGCAGGACGCGTTTGGTCAGAGCGCTACGCAGATTACGCGTTACCGTGCTGTCCTGCAGGATTTCACGGGAGACGTTCAACGGCAGGTCATTAGAATCAATCAGGCCGCGCACGAAACGCAGATAGTTCGGCATGAACTGCTCGGCATCGTCCATAATGAACACGCGCTGTACGTACAGCTTCAGACCATGTTTGTGATCGCGGTTCCACAGATCCCACGGCGCCTGCGACGGGATATACAGCAGGCTGGTGTACTCCTGCTTACCTTCCACGCGGTTGTGGCTCCAGGTCAGCGGATCGGTGAAATCATGCGCGATGTGCTTGTAAAACTCGTTGTACTCGTCGTCTTTAATTTCCGACTTGTTACGGGTCCACAACGCCTGGGCCTTGTTGATTTTCTCCCAGGAAATCACGGTTTCGCCGTCTTTTTCTTCCCGTTTTTCAATCTCTACCGGCAATGCGATGTGATCGGAATATTTGCTGATAATCGAGCGTACGCGCCAGTCATCGAGGAATTCATCTTCGCCTTCACGCAGGTGTAAGGTGATTTCCGTACCACGGTCATTTTTGGTGATATCGGCAACGGTGTATTCGCCTTCGCCTGCCGATTCCCAGAACACGCCATTTTCCGGCTTGTCGCCTGCCGCACGAGTACGTACGGTCACTTTATCGGCCACAATAAACGCGGAGTAGAAGCCTACGCCAAACTGACCGATGAGCTGGCTATCTTTCGCCTGATCGGACCCCATTGATTCGAGGAAAGATTTGGTGCCGGACTTGGCAATGGTGCCTAAGTGGTCAATCACCTCATCACGATTCATCCCCACGCCGTTATCGGCAATGGTCAACGTACGCTTATCTTTATCGAAAGAGACGCGCACACGCAGCTCGCCATCTCCTTCATACAGATCCGGGTTTGACAGAGCGCGGAAACGCAGCTTGTCCGCCGCATCTGAGGCGTTAGAGATGAGTTCACGCAGGAAGATTTCTTTATTGGAATAAAGAGAATGGATCATCAGGTGCAGAAGCTGTTTAACTTCTGACTGAAAACCACGCGTTTCTTGTCCTTTCATGTGGATAGACCTCAACAATGCCATTTTTAATGGTAAAAATACGTTGAGGGTGAGATGGGGACAAGCGGGTGTGATTTCAAGCGGAGGCCGCGAATGCCGCCTCCGTTTGTTCAGAAAATAATCTTATGGCGTCCCGCCAGCGAGTGGGACAGCGTCGTACCGTCGACCATCTCCAGTTCGCCGCCAACCGGCACGCCGTGGGCGATACGACTGGCTTCGACGCCGGCCTCCGCGCACAGCTCGGCAATATAGTTCGCGGTAGCCTCCCCTTCAACCGTCGGGTTGGTCGCGAGGATCAGCTCACTGATTTTTTCTGACGCCAGCCGCTGTTCCAGACGATCAAGACCGATATCATCCGGCCCGATGCCGTCCAGCGGCGACAGGTGGCCCATCAGCACGAAATACCGCCCGGAAAATTGCCCGGTCTGCTCAATGGCGTAGATATCCGCAGGACTCTCCACCACGCAAATCTGGCCGTTTTCCTGACGCCGCGGGTTCGAGCAGATATTACAAACATCCTGCTCGGTAAAGGTGCGGCAGTCGGCGCAGTGGCCGATTTCCGACATCGCCCGAGTCAGCGCCTGCGCCAGGCGCATTCCGCCGCTGCGATCGCGCTGCAACAGGGTAAACGCCATCCGCTGCGCCGACTTAGGGCCAACGCCCGGAAGGCAGCGCAACGCTTCCATAAGCTGAGTTAACAGCGGACTGGTTTGCATCAGAATGGCATCTTAAAGCCTGGCGGCAGTTGCATACCGGAAGAGACGGAAGCCATCTTCTCTTTTTGCGTCTCTTCAATGCGGCGCGCCGCATCGTTGAAGGCCGCAGCGACCAGATCTTCCAGCATCTCTTTGTCATCTTCCAGCAGGCTTGGGTCAATTTCCACGCGGCGGCAGTTATGCGCGCCGTTGATGGTAACCTTCACCAGACCCGCGCCGGATTCGCCGGTCACTTCCAGCTGCGCAATCTCTTCCTGCATTTTCTGCATTTTTTCCTGCATCTGCTGGGCCTGTTTCATCAGATTGCCCAGACCGCCTTTTCCAAACATAAGCTCTCTCTCTTGATGGTTCACAATCGCAAGCCGGGCTTACGATCAAATGGGGCGGATACTCTCTTCATCCAGCTCGGCGTCGAAGAATCGACGCAGCGTCTGAATGTTATTATCCGCAATAATTGACTCACGCGCTTGCGCGAGTTTCTCTTCATAAATGGCCTGACGCCATTCCAGCGGCGTACGCACCGCGGGATTATCATCTTCAACGATGGTCAGTTCAACCGTCGTTCCCGTCAGATCGCTGAGCGCTTGCGCCAGCTTTTGCTGCGCGCCGCTGGAATTGAGGTGCCGCTGCGTCGAACGCAGATGCAGACAAACCGCGTTGCCGTTCTGCTCCTTCCAGGCATTAAGCGCCACCTGCTCCACCAGCTTAGGCAAAGAAAGCTGGCTTACCTGCGCCGCCCACGGATCGCGCTCAATCGCTTCCGCCGCCAGTTTAGCCGCCAGCTCCGGCGTTTTTTCATGCTCCAGAGCTTTCTTAAGCGCTTTTGGCGTAGCCACCACTTCTTTGGTTTGTACTACCGGCGTGGTGGCCTTCCAGCGATAAGCCTCTTTCTTTACTGGCGCCGTTTCCAGCGCGGACGGCGCCGGGCGCGCCTGTACGCGCTCCGAAACCGAGGCCAGCCGCTCCAGCGCAGAGTTATTCACCGGCCGCGCGCGGGATGCGGCTGCCGGTTCACTCTTTTTTGTTTTGGTTACTCCCTGCGCGCGCTGTAGCTGATTGCGCGCCGCCAGCACCTGACTGGTAGACGCCGGCAGCGGCGCTGGCGATGTCTGCGGCGCGGGCGCCGACGGCTGCTGCAGCTGCGGCGGCGTCATTACCGCCGTTGGGGCCACGGGCGCAAAAGACTGCCGCGGCGTTTCAGGCTCCGGCAAGGGCATACGCGGGTGAAACGCCAGTGCACGCAGTAACGTCATTTCAACGCCCATCCGCCGGTCCGGCGCCCAGGGCAATTCTTTGCGACCAATCAACAACGTCTGATAATAGAGCTGAAGATCGCCGGGAGGCACCGTCCGGGCAAGTTCGCGCATCCGTTGCTCGATAGCCGCCATATCGCTGCCTAACGCGGCAGGCGAAAGTTGCACCATCGCAATACGGTGCAGCAGGCTAAGCATTTCGACCAGCAGCGCTTCCCATTCAATACCGCGCGCCGCCGCCTCGTTGATAAGCGACATGACGCGTTCGCCGTTAGCGTCAACCACCGCCTCAACTAATGACAAAGCCTGGTCGTCGTCCAGCGTACCGAGCATGGCGCTTACCGCCTGCGTCGAAACCTGCCCGTCGCCGCTGGCGATCGCCTGGTCAGTCAGACTTAATGCATCGCGCAGGCTGCCGTCAGCCGCACGCGATAACAACTGCAACGCGCGGGGTTCGTGAGCGATATGTTCCTCATTGAGAATATGCTCAAGCTGATGGCGAATCTGTTCAACATCCAGCGCTTTGAGATGAAACTGTAGGCAGCGCGACAAAATGGTCACCGGCAGCTTCTGCGGATCGGTGGTCGCCAGTAAAAATTTCACATGCGCTGGCGGTTCTTCAAGCGTTTTAAGTAGCGCATTAAAGCTGTGGCGCGACAGCATGTGGACTTCATCGATCAGATAGACTTTAAAGCGACCGCGCGCAGGCGCGTACTGGACGTTATCCAGCAGGTCGCGGGTGTCTTCGACTTTGGTACGCGATGCGGCGTCAATCTCAATGAGATCGACAAAACGCCCCTGCTCAATTTCCCGACAGTTATCGCAAACGCCGCACGGCGTCGCGGTAATACCGGTTTCGCAGTTCAGCCCCTTCGCCAGCAGCCGGGCGATAGAGGTTTTACCGACGCCGCGCGTGCCGGAAAAAAGATATGCGTGATGAATGCGCCCTAACGACAAGCCGTTCGCCAGTGCGGTCAGCACATGTTCCTGGCCGACGACGTCAGCAAAGGTTTGTGGGCGCCATTTTCTGGCTAAGACCTGATAACTCATTGGCAGGCTCTGAAACGCTGGAAGGTGGATTCATAGAAGGGTAATGCTAACACAACCTCGCCGATACAGCGAGGTTGTCTCTCTGGCTAAAATAGCAGTGCGAATAGCCTGAATCAATGCCCTGGAAACGGCACCAGGCTATAACAGGTAATCCCCTGCTTTTCCAGACGCTGCTCGCCGCCCAGATCGAACAAATTGATGATGAACGCCGCATCGGTGACTTTCCCGCCCAGACGACGGATCAGCTTCACGGTCGCCTCAATGGTGCCGCCAGTCGCCAGCAGATCGTCCACGACCAGCACGTTGTCGCCAGGTTTAATCGCGTCGACATGAATTTCCAGCTGATCGGTGCCGTACTCTAATTCATAGGTCTCGGCAATAGTTTCACGCGGTAATTTGCGCGGTTTACGTACCGGAACAAAACCAACGCCCAGCCCAAGCGCAACCGGCGCGCCAAACAGGAAGCCACGCGCTTCGGTGCCGACCACTTTGGTGATACCCGCATTTTTATAACGCTCAACCAACAATTCAATACTGAGCGCGTAGGCTTTCGGGTCTTCCAGTAAGCTGGTGACATCACGGAAAAGAATGCCCGGTTTCGGGTAATCCTGAATGCTTTTGATGCTGTTTTTGAGAAACTCAAGCTGCTGTGCAGTCGCGGTCATGGATATATGCCTGCTAAGTACGGTGTTACTCACGGCGCAATACTTTTCGGTCAGGGGTAACGCTCGGTTACTCTTTGACCGCCTGCGCCTGTGCTCGAAAACGGTCGAATTTACTGGCTGTGAACGACAATTGCAACAGCGATTCGTGTGCTTCAGCGCTTTTGTTGCTTTTCATCAATCACCGGTATCCGCCACATAAAAATCAGCAGACAGGCCAAAATAACCAACAGCAGCACCCGCACCCACATCATATTCACCAGCCACAGCGAAATACCAAAGGTCAGCAATATCAACGCGATCGCTCGCGGTTTCGCTCCCGGCGGCATGGCCCGATAGCGCTGCCAGTGGCGCAGATAACCGCCAAACCATGAGCGGTATAACAACCAGGCATGGAAACGAGGCGACGAGCGGGCGAAACACCAGGCCGCCAGTAAAATGAACGGCGTAGTCGGCAACAGGGGCAAAACCACGCCCAATGTCCCTAATACTACCGCCAGCCAGCCAATGATGATTAAAATAGTACGTTGCATAATGCGAATCGTTATCAAACAGAAGGCTACTGTAGCACAGCCTGTCTTATTTTCATCGGGGTGTTGAATTGAAAACCGCTATGCTGTTACAGACGCTGGAAGAGAGGCTGGCGACGCTACGCCAACGCTGCGCGCCGCTGGCGCAACATGCGACGTTAAGCGCGCGCTTTGACCGACACCTTTTCCGTACCCGCAGTACTCTGTTGCAGGGATATCTGGAAGAGGCAGGCGCCAATCTCGTCGCGTTGCGTCAGGCGGTAAAACATGAGCAACTGCCGCAAGTCGCCTGGCTGGCGGAACATCTGGCTTCGCAACTGGAGGCGATATCGCGTGAAACCGCCGCCTGGTCGCTGCGCCAGTGGGACGCCGCCGCGCCAGGGCTTGGCCGTTGGCAGCGCAGACGAATACAGCATCAGGAGTTTGAACGTCGACTACTGGCGATGACACAGGAGCGCAAAATTCGTCTGGCGCAGGCGACCGGCCTTGTCGAACAACAAACGCTGCAAAAGGAAGTCGAGATCTATGAAGGACGGCTGGCGCGTTGCCGACATGCGCTGGAGAAAATAGAAAACGTACTGGCGCGTTTAACCCGCTAACCCTGGAGAAAGTATGTCGCTTGAAAATGCCCCTGATGAAGTCAAACTGGCCGTGGATTTAATTGTGCTGCTTGAAGAGAATCGCTTACCGGCACGAACGGTGCTACGCGCGCTGGAAATAGTTATGCGTGATTATGAAAACAAGTTAAAAAGTACGGAAGACGACTCGCAAACAGAGTAATTGCCCGCTGGTTTGTCCTCGTTGTCGCTGACAGAGTGGTCGCTACAGTCAGGCAACAAAGGACGGGGCATGGAACGTCTACCCACCACGCCGCACGATGCGGTATTTCGACAGATGCTGATGCAAAAAGAGGTCGCCCGCGACTTTCTGGCTATCCACATGCCAGAAGACTTTCTTGCAATCTGCGATCTGGATTCACTGAAGCTGGAGTCGGGGAGTTTTGTTGAAGACAATTTACGCAGCCGCTATTCAGATATTCTCTACTCTCTGCATACCCAACACGGCCCCGGGTATGTTTACGCGCTCATTGAACATCAGAGCAAATCAGACCGGCTGATGGCTTTTCGCCTGATGCGTTACGCCATTGCCGCCATGCAGCGTCATCTGGATGCCGGTCATGATACCTTGCCGCTGGTGGTACCAATCCTTTTTTATCACGGTCCGGAAAGCCCGTGGCCCTATAGCCTTAACTGGCATAATATGTTTGTGAAACCGGATATGGCGAAGGCCTTATACAGCCGCGATTTTGCGCTGGTCGACCTGACGACAATGCCGGATAATCAGCTTTTGCAGCATCGGCGGATAGCGATGTTAGAGCTCCTGCAAAAACATATTCGTCAACGCGATTTAAGCGAACTGCTCGACCCCCTTATCACGCTTTTAACGCAGGATCATTTGACGGACGCGCAGCTCAGTGTGCTGATCAACTATATGTTGAAAGCAGGAAACGCCGCAGAACCCGGGGCGCTAATTCGTCAACTGGCGCAGGGCGCGCCGCAGTATAAGGAACAACTGATGACAATAGCGGAATGGCTGGAAGAAAAAGGCCGAACGGAAGGGTTGCAAAAGGGCCTGCAAAAAGGCCTTGAGCAAGGGTTAGCACAAGGCCGTGAGGCCGAAGCGCGCGCTATTGCCCGCAAAATGCTTGCCAACGGGCTGGAACCCGGGCTCATCGCCAGCGTCACCGGCATTACGCCGGAAGAGCTTTCTACGCTTTCGCATTAGCGGCGCCGCGCGCACTCATAAAGCGCGCGGCCCACCGCCTTTTAGCTTGCCGTAGGTGCCAGATCGCCGCCGTTGAGATCGCGCTTCACTTCAGTGACTTCGTCGCCCTTCGCGTTATGCAGATGCACCTCAAGCTGGTTAAAGGCGATATTGATATCATTTTCACGGCACAGTCGATCGATCGCGCGGTTCAGTTCATCCACCGTATGGCTACGATCGCGCAATTCACGCACGTACAGACGCAGTTCATGATCCAGAGTGCTGGCGCCAAAGGTGGTGAAGAATACGGCAGGTTCCGGATCGTGCATCACCTTCGGATGCTCCATCGCCGCCTGTAGCAAGACTCTTTTCACTTTCTCCAGATCCGAGCCATAAGCCACGCCAAGCCGGATCACCAGACGTGTCGTGGTATCGGAGAGGGACCAGTTAATTAGCCGCTCCGTTACGAACGCTTTGTTCGGAATGATCACTTCTTTACGATCAAAATCGGTAATAGTGGTGGCGCGAATACGAATCTTACTGACCGTGCCGGAGTAGGTGCCGATCGTTACCGTATCGCCAATGCGTACCGGACGTTCGAAGAGGATGATTAAACCCGAGACAAAGTTACCGAAGATCTCCTGTAGCCCAAAGCCGAGACCCACCGACAACGCCGCCGCCAGCCACTGGAGTTTATCCCACGAGACGCCGAGCGATCCGAATACTGTCATCGCGCCAACAGCGATAATGACGTAGTTAAGGATCGTGGTGATCGCATACGAAGCCCCCTGGCGCATATTCAGGCGTGAAAGCACCAGCACTTCCAGCAGGCCGGGTAAGTTGCGGATGAGCGCCCAGGCCACCATCGCGGCAATAATGGCAAATAGCAAGCTGCCCATCGTCACGCTTTTCACCACCGCAGCGCCAGCTTCGGAGCCGTTGTAGTGCCACAGCGTAATGCTATCAAGATAGCTGAATACGGTGATCAAATCGGACCAAATCGCCCAGAACATAACGCCAAACAGGGCAAGCATTAGCAGCATCGTGATACGTAATGTTTGCTGGTTAATCTGCTCCAGCGCGATGGTGGGTTCTTCCTGTGGCTCCGCGCCTTCCGCACCCTCTTTTACCAGGTTCTGACGACGAGCCAGCGCGCGTCGCCAGGCAATCCGGCGCGCCGCTACACTTAACCCGCGCAGCACCGTTTGATAAAGCAGGTTCCAGATAATGACCAGATAGACGGTTTCAATCCAGCGCCCCGCCAGGCGCAGGGTGGTATAGAAATAGCCGGTCGCCGTTAATACCATTAACGCCACTGGAATAATGGAAAGAATCGTCACGGTCACCAGTCGAATGCCGTGAGATTCTTTATCGCGCCAGCTTTCCCGGCACAGTGGCCACACCAGCAATGTTATGACCAGCAGATTGAGGAAAATAACCGCCTGCCCCAGCACGTCATCCATCAGATTCAGCGGCGACAACTCCGCCACCACAGACCAAAAGTGCAGCGGCAGCAATGCGAGGCTAATGCGTACAATCTGGCGACGCCAGTGGCTGGTCAACTGCGCCGGCATACCAAAATGGCGTATCGCCACGCCCTCTTTTTCCAGCACCTTCCAGCACAGCCCAAAGACCAGCCAGAACATCGCGAGCTTTTTACTAAAGGCCCAGAGCAGATCGCTGATATTTAGCTGCATGGTCAGCAGGATCAGTCCAAGCGCGAGGATAATCAGGCACACCGGCAGCGCGCGGATCAGATCGATCAGAATAGCTTTTGGCGTATTGAGCTGACTATCGTTACGCAGCGATCCCACGGCGGCGGCCAGCTTCTGTTGATACGCTTTTAACCATTTCAGACGCCAGCGGATTAAACCGGCGATGAGCAAGAGCGGCAACCCGGCCAAAAAAGCAATAAATACCGCGGGCCAGGCTTTTTGCCAGTTCACCGTGATTTTCATGGCGCTGAATTGCTCTTTTAACGTTTGGGGGAACGCTTTAAGCCAGTCCCAGTCCATAGGGCGGTTACTGTTCACCCAAAAAATCTGCTGCGTCAAAATGGCTTTCAGATTTTTCGAGACGCTCATCAACTGCTGCTGGTTAACTTGCAGGTTAATCGCCATCATCAGCTGGTTACCCAACTGTTTATTTAGCTGATCCAATAGCTCACGGCGCATCTCCACCACCTGAAGCAACGCATCATGAACTTCATCATTCACCTCGCTGGTATGCCCCTCCTCCAGCTTGTCGACAAAGGCATCGCTTTGGAATAAGGCATCACGCTGCTGGTTGATTTCAAACTGCTCCAGACGCAAATCCGCAATGCGGTTGGTCATATCTTCGAGTTCGTCGGCGGAGGGCAGAGTTTGCTGCTGTTGATAAAGAATACGCGACAGCAACAGGCTGCCTTTTAAGACGGCAATCTGTTCTTTGATATTTCTTTCCGACTGCAGCGCGCGATCGAGCCAGTTTTTTACTTTAATGTTTTGCTGCATCAACATATTGCCGTTTTCGGTCGCGACAATCAGACGCTGGCTGAGTTGATGGTTAATATCCAGTTCCTGTTTTACCAGCGGGTTTGCCTGGATACGCGCCGTTTCGTCCGGCGAAATGGCCTCCTGGGCCGTTTTTTCCGTTAGCGTAAGTCGTTTACTGTTGACCGCCTCCTGTAAAAGTTGAAGCTGATGTTCAAGGCGATTACTGTTGGCCGTCACGTAATCCCGCTGTTTTTGCAGGGTGTCCTGCAAAACGGTATTTCCTTCAAGACTCTTGCGTTGCTGGTCGATCTGCGCATTAAGCAGCGCCTGTTGTGCCTGTAATAACACCTGTTGGCTGGGGCGAAGCGCAGCTTCGCCGACGTTATTGCCGTCAAGACGGTTACGGATTTGCTGTATTTGCTGTGAGGCGGTATACATGGCGTTTTGCACGCGCTCAGGCTGGGTCTGTAGCGAAACAAGCTGGCTGTTATAAGCGGCAAGATCGTTTTGCGAATTTTGCAAATCATCCAGTACCTGCGCCACGCGCAGCTCAAGCTGACGTAGCGAAAGCGCACTCAGCGTTTTTCGCATTTCATCATCATTATCGACGTCGCTCAGCGCATTCAACGCAGCCGTCGCCTGACGCATTTTTTCAGGCGCCTGCGCCACCTTCTGCCGTAGCTGTACGGTCTCCTCTTTCACCCGCTCGATTTTCTCCAGCGTAGCTAACGTATCAATAAGGTCCTGCTGGACGAGCTTATCCTGGGCGGAGAGATCTTTTTGCTTATTCAGCGTATCCAGCTGGTTTTGCACATCCGCTTTTGACGGCAGGTCGCCATTCGTTTGCCCCCGGGCAAATGCCAGAGACTGACAGGACAGCAGGATAATAAGGACGCTAATTGTAATAAAAACAAAATGCTGTGAACGTTTATAAAGCTGCAACATAGTCATGAGAATGAAGTGTCTGAACCGGCAAGCAGACCGGAAATAATTGAGTCGCAAGAATATCACGCCTGTAACAAACAGAATAGCGACACAGAAAATGTCCAGGAGTTTTCCTGGAATATTATCAGGGGGAGCCGTTGACCGTCGACGCGCGCAGCGTCGGACACAATTGATACATCTCCAGCAGGATCGTGACGTAGGCGCGAGCTTCTTTTTTTAAATCAAACGATTGCGGAGCAAATAACCAGTTTTCCATGAGCCCTGAAATAAAGCTGCGCATCAGTATCGCCGCACGACGGGTCAGCAGATTTTCAGGCAGCATTTTAGCATTAATACAATGTTTTAACGTTTGTTCAATCCGATCGTAACTTTCCAGACAAAGGCTACGTTGCGCCTGTTGAACCACAACCATTTCTCCGACAAACTCACATTTATGGAATATAATCTCCATCAATAAGCGGCGTCGTTCTTCTGTTACAGTAGCTTCAAGAATATGAACTAAAATTTCTCTTAATACAGATAGTGGATCGTCGGGGAATTTTGCCTGATACTCAATCTCAAGCTCACCAATATTGGATTCTGATAGCTCCCAGATCTCACTGAATAAATCCGACTTATTTTTGAAATGCCAATAGATTGCGCCGCGCGTCACGCCAGCAGCGTTCGCAATCTCCGCCAGCGAGGTTGCCGATACGCCTTGCTGCGAGAACAAACGCAGGGCCACATCCAGGATGTGTTGTCGTGTCTCCAGCGCTTGTTGTTTGGTTTTTCGTGCCATATGTCGGTGAATTTACAGGCGTTAGATTTACATACATTTATGGATGTATGTACCATAGCACGACGATAATATAAACGCAGCAATGGGTTTAAGGACCTTTGACCATTGACCAATTTGAAATCGGACACTCGAGGTTTACATATGAACAAAAACAGAGGGTTAACGCCTCTGGCGGTCGTTCTGATGCTCTCAGGCAGCTTAGCGCTAACAGGATGTGACGACAAACAGGACCAGCAAGGCGGCCAGCAGATGCCAGAAGTTGGGGTTGTCACACTAAAAACGGAACCACTGCAAATCACAACTGAACTTCCGGGTCGTACCGTTGCTTACCGTATCGCCGAAGTTCGCCCGCAGGTAAGCGGCATTATCCTGAAGCGTAATTTCGTTGAGGGAAGTGATATCGAAGCGGGAGTCTCTCTCTATCAGATTGATCCTGCGACCTACCAGGCGACTTACGACAGCGCTAAGGGCGATCTGGCAAAAGCGCAGGCCGCCGCGAATATCGCTGAACTGACGGTGAAGCGTTATCAAAAGCTGCTGGGTACGCAGTACATCAGTAAGCAGGAATACGATCAGGCGCTGGCTGACGCACAACAAGCGACTGCCGCTGTTGTCGCAGCAAAAGCCGCCGTTGAAACCGCACGTATCAACCTGGCGTATACCAAAGTCACCTCGCCGATTAGCGGTCGTATTGGTAAGTCATCCGTAACGGAAGGCGCACTGGTACAGAACGGTCAGGCGTCGGCGCTGGCGACAGTGCAGCAGCTGGACCCTATTTATGTCGATGTGACCCAGTCCAGCAATGACTTCCTGCGCCTGAAGCAGGAGCTGGCAAATGGTTCGCTGAAACAGGAAAACGGCAAAGCGAAGGTCGACCTGGTGACCAGCGACGGTATCAAATTCCCGCAGTCCGGTACGCTTGAGTTCTCCGACGTGACCGTTGACCAAACCACCGGGTCTATTACTTTGCGCGCCATCTTCCCTAACCCGGATCACACCTTATTGCCAGGAATGTTCGTTCGCGCACGTCTGCAGGAAGGGACAAAACCGACGGCATTACTGGTTCCACAACAGGGCGTTACCCGTACTCCACGCGGCGATGCCACGGTGCTGGTGGTTGGCGCTGATAACAAAGTGGAAACCCGCCAAATCGTCGCAAGCCAGGCGATCGGCGATAAGTGGCTGGTGACTGACGGATTGAAAGCGGGCGACCGCGTAGTCGTCAGCGGGCTGCAAAAAGTACGTCCTGGCGCACAGGTTAAAGTACAGGAAATTACCGCGGATAACAAACAGCAAGCCGCAAGCGGTGATCAACCTGCTCAGCCCAGGTCTTAACTTAAACAGGAGCCGTTAAGACATGCCTAATTTCTTTATCGATCGCCCTATATTTGCGTGGGTGATCGCCATCATCATCATGTTGGCAGGGGGGCTCGCGATCCTCAAATTGCCGGTAGCGCAATATCCGACGATTGCGCCACCAGCAGTGACGATCTCCGCAACCTACCCTGGCGCTGATGCGAAAACGGTACAGGATACCGTCACGCAGGTTATCGAACAGAATATGAACGGTATCGATAACCTGATGTATATGTCCTCCAACAGTGACTCCACGGGGACCGTGCAGATCACGCTGACCTTTGAATCCGGCACCGATGCGGATATCGCGCAGGTTCAGGTTCAGAACAAGTTGCAACTGGCAATGCCGTTACTTCCCCAGGAAGTACAGCAACAGGGCGTGAGCGTTGAGAAGTCCTCAAGTAGCTTCCTGATGGTAGTGGGCGTCATTAACACCGACGGCACCATGACCCAGGAGGATATTTCGGATTACGTTGCCGCCAATATGAAAGATCCGATCAGCCGTACCTCTGGGGTGGGCGACGTCCAGCTGTTTGGTTCGCAATATGCGATGCGTATCTGGATGAATCCGACAGAGCTGACCAAATACCAACTGACGCCGGTCGACGTGATTAACGCGATCAAAGCGCAGAACGCCCAGGTCGCGGCAGGTCAGCTCGGTGGTACGCCGCCGGTTAAAGGCCAGCAGCTTAACGCATCGATTATTGCCCAAACGCGTCTGACCTCAACGGATGAGTTTGGCAAAATCCTGCTGAAAGTGAATCAGGATGGCTCCCAGGTTCGTCTGCGGGATGTAGCGAAAATTGAGCTTGGCGGCGAGAACTACGACGTCATTGCGAAATTTAACGGTCAGCCAGCGTCAGGTCTTGGCATCAAACTGGCTACCGGCGCCAACGCGCTGGATACCGCTACCGCTATTCGTGCCGAACTGAAAAAAATGGAACCGTTCTTCCCGCCAGGGATGAAAATCGTCTACCCGTATGACACCACGCCGTTCGTGAAGATCTCTATTCATGAAGTGGTAAAAACGCTGGTCGAAGCGATTATCCTCGTGTTCCTGGTGATGTACCTGTTCCTGCAGAACTTCCGCGCGACGTTGATTCCGACTATTGCGGTTCCGGTGGTGTTGTTGGGAACCTTTGCCGTGCTTGCGGCATTCGGTTTCTCGATAAACACGCTGACGATGTTCGGGATGGTGCTCGCCATCGGCTTGCTGGTGGATGACGCCATCGTGGTGGTCGAGAACGTCGAACGTGTTATGACGGAAGAAGGCCTTCCGCCGAAGGAAGCGACGCGCAAATCCATGGGCCAGATTCAGGGCGCATTGGTGGGTATCGCGATGGTACTGTCGGCGGTATTTATTCCGATGGCCTTCTTTGGCGGCTCAACCGGGGCAATTTATCGTCAGTTCTCTATCACCATCGTATCGGCGATGGCGCTGTCGGTGCTGGTCGCGCTGATCCTGACGCCTGCGCTGTGCGCGACGATGCTCAAACCCGTCGCCAAAGGCGATCATGGCGAAGGGAAAAAAGGCTTTTTCGGCTGGTTTAACCGCCTGTTTGATAAGAGCACGCATCACTACACCGATAGCGTAGGCAATATTCTGCGCAGCACCGGGCGTTATCTGCTGCTCTATCTCATTATCGTCGTCGGTATGGCTTATCTGTTCGTTCGTCTGCCAAGCTCTTTCTTGCCGGATGAAGACCAGGGCGTATTCCTGACAATGGTCCAGCTCCCCGCGGGCGCAACGCAAGAGCGCACGCAAAAAGTGCTGGATGAGGTCACGGATTACTATCTGAACAAAGAGAAAGCCAACGTTGAATCGGTATTCGCCGTCAACGGCTTCGGTTTTGCAGGGCGCGGTCAGAATACCGGTATTGCATTCGTGTCGTTGAAAGACTGGGCCGATCGTCCAGGCGAAAAAAACAAGGTTGAAGCGATTACCCAGCGGGCAACCGCAGCGTTTTCACAAATTAAAGATGCGATGGTCTTCGCCTTTAACCTGCCGGCGATCGTTGAGCTGGGCACCGCAACCGGCTTTGACTTCGAGTTGATTGACCAGGCGGGACTTGGTCATGAAAAACTCACCCAGGCACGTAATCAGTTGTTCGGCGAGGTGGCGAAATATCCTGATCTGCTGGTCGGCGTTCGACCTAACGGTCTGGAAGATACGCCGCAGTTTAAAATCGATATCGACCAGGAAAAAGCTCAGGCGCTGGGCGTATCTATTAGCGACATTAATACCACGCTGGGCGCAGCATGGGGCGGCAGCTATGTAAACGACTTTATCGATCGCGGTCGTGTGAAGAAAGTTTACGTGATGTCCGAAGCGAAATACCGCATGTTGCCGGATGATATTAACGACTGGTACGTTCGTGGTAGCGATGGTCAGATGGTGCCATTCTCCGCATTCTCCTCTTCCCGCTGGGAATATGGTTCGCCGCGTCTGGAACGCTATAACGGTCTGCCTTCGATGGAAATTCTGGGGCAGGCGGCGCCAGGCAAGAGTACCGGTGAAGCGATGGCGATGATGGAAGAACTGGCCAGCAAGCTGCCGTCAGGCATTGGGTATGACTGGACCGGGATGTCCTACCAGGAGCGGTTGTCCGGCAACCAGGCCCCTGCCCTGTATGCTATATCGCTGATCGTCGTCTTCCTGTGTCTGGCGGCATTGTATGAGAGCTGGTCTATCCCGTTCTCCGTAATGCTGGTTGTTCCGCTTGGGGTTATCGGCGCGCTGCTGGCTGCGACCTTCCGCGGACTGACTAACGACGTTTACTTCCAGGTGGGCCTGCTCACAACCATTGGGTTGTCGGCGAAGAACGCGATACTTATCGTCGAATTCGCCAAAGACTTAATGGATAAAGAAGGGAAAGGTCTGGTAGAAGCGACGCTGGAGGCCGTCCGGATGCGTTTGCGCCCGATTCTGATGACCTCGTTAGCGTTCATGCTGGGGGTTATGCCGCTGGTTATCAGTTCCGGCGCGGGTTCCGGCGCGCAGAATGCGGTAGGTACTGGCGTACTGGGCGGGATGGTAACGGCAACCGTACTGGCTATTTTCTTCGTACCGGTCTTCTTCGTGGTGGTACGCCGCCGCTTTAGCCGTAAAAGCGAAGATATTGAGCATAGTCATTCGACAGAACATCGCTGATTTGCTCACTGTTGATAAGGCCGCGCAAGCGGCCTTTTTTACGCAAAAATCATAAAATACGCTTATTGTTAGATTGATTATTTTTTGCCATATTAATAAAAGGTATAATCCTTACTGCGTTAAAGGCTTTTCTTAGGAAAGTTGGCCATTTCTTAATTCAGCCATTAATTAAGAAATATTAAGAATATTCCTGGCTATTTTCTCCTGTCAGAGTCTATTGTTTTAGCCTGAAAAGCTAAAAAACGTTAACCCAATGATTACACAAACAATAAAACTGGTTCCTTTTTAGGCGACCGACGATCACTGTTAAAATTCGAAAAAGTATGGCAACACGCGGCTTTCACGCAATTGTAATTTTTAGTAATATGACGATGAAAAGTTTTTTAGAGTAGATTATAGTTAAATCATAAGGTGACGTGGGAAGTACCAGGTTAGTTAGTTGTATCCATCCCGAAGGTGTTCGGTTAGTTTAAGCCACTAAAAAGGGGATGCATTATGGACGAATACTCACCCAAAAGACATGATATAGCACAGCTTAAATTTCTTTGCGAAACCCTGTATCATGACTGTCTTGCAAACCTTGAAGAAAGCAACCATGGCTGGGTTAATGACCCGACCTCAGCAGTCAACCTGCAGCTCAATGAGCTGATAGAGCATATTGCAACTTTCGCGCTTAATTATAAAATTAAGTACAATGAAGACAATAAATTGATTGCGCAGATAGATGAATACCTGGACGACACCTTTATGTTGTTCAGCAGCTATGGTATTAATACGCAGGATTTGCAAAAATGGCGTAAATCGGGCAACCGCCTGTTCCGTTGTTTCGTCAACGCCACCAGGGCCAATCCTGTTAGTTTGTCTTGTTAAAAATTATTACAATCATAGGTAGAATTTATGTCTGATAAACCATTAACTAAAACTGATTATTTGATGCGTTTACGGCGCTGTCAGACAATTGACACTCTGGAGCGCGTCATTGAGAAAAATAAATATGAATTGTCCGACAATGAGCTGGCTGTATTTTACTCAGCTGCGGATCACCGTCTTGCAGAATTGACGATGAACAAACTCTACGACAAGATCCCCTCTTCAGTATGGAAATTCATTCGTTAATCACGCTACATTACTTTTTAGAGAACACGCAGGTGTTATCTGCCTCCTCGTTCTGGCTAATAACACAACGGGCTATTATAGAACAGTGATATAGATCACATAGCAATAGCAGGGAACGTTCCCTCTAATACTTTATTATTGCTTCTATTGCGATAATATCCACCAAGGGGAGCGCGCGATGAGTGACGAAAAACAAAAAATGATCGCTGGGGCACTGTATTGCCCGACCGATGAAACTTTATGCCAGGATCGACTGCGGGCGCGTCAACTCATCCATCAATACAATTATACTACGCCTGATGAAATAAATAAGCGTCAGGCGATTTTACGCGACCTGTTGGGTCGATGCGAAGACGCCTATATTGAACCTTCCTTCCGTTGCGACTACGGCTATAATATTTTTCTTGGTCACTCCTTTTACGCTAACTTCGACTGCGTCATGCTTGATGTTTGCCCAATTCATATTGGCGATAATTGTATGCTCGCGCCAGGGGTACATATCTATACCGCCACGCATCCGCTGGACGCCGTCGAACGCAACAGCGGCAGAGAATTAGGTAAACCCGTCACTATCGGAAATAATGTCTGGATAGGCGGACGAGCCGTCGTTAATCCGGGCGTAACCATCGGCGATAACGTCGTCGTCGCTTCAGGCGCTGTGGTGATAAAAAACGTACCGCCAGACGTTGTGGTAGGCGGAAATCCGGCGCGAATCATTAAAAAATTGTAGTCAAAATGATAACTGTTATGCTAATTCGTGGTTAATCTGTTACTTTTTTCACGTTACACCTCCCTTTAAAATGGGCTGTTACTACCCCTATGTCGCAGAAATCATGAAGGCAAAAGATGACAGAGATACAGCGCCTGCTTAGCGAAACTATTGATGACTTAAACATCCGTGAAAAACGCGATAACAGGCCGCGTTTTAGTATCAGTTTTATCCGCAAGCATCCTGGGTTATTTATCGCGATGTATGCAGCCTGGTTTGCGACGCTGGCGGTCATGCTGCAATCAGAAACGCTGGTGGGGTCAGTGTGGCTGTTAGTGGTGTTATTTATCGCATTTAATGGCTTCTTCTTTTTCGACATCGCCCCGCGTTATCACTATAACGACATCGATGTGCTGGACCTCCGGGTCTGTTACAACGGCGAATGGTACAACACCCGCTTTGTTCCCCCCACGCTCATTGAGACGATTCTTCAGTCTCCACAGGTGGATAATGAACATAAAGTCCAGCTGCAAAAAATGGTTGCCCGTAAGGGCGAACTTTCCTTCTACGATATTTTTACGCTGGCCCGCGCAGAAGCCAGCCGGTAATAAAAAAGTGCGCACCCTCCCTGGTACGCACTGCTTTCCCTGAACTGTTGGTTTTTTAACGTCTTTTTTTACGCCCCTGAACCGCCTTAAAACGCGGATTTGTTTTACAAATCACGTATAAGCGTCCTTTGCGTTTGACTATCTGGCAATCCGGATGCCGTTGTTTTGCATTGCGAAGTGAGTTTAACACCTGCATTTCATTTACCCCCGTTTAGCGCCGATAAAATGACCGAAACGTTTCTGGAAGCGTGCGGCGCTACTTTCGCTATCAAACGTTTTCTGTCTACCGGTATAAAAAGGATGCGATTTTGATGACACATCAATAGTGACATACGGATATGTCACGCCGTCCAGTTCGATTTCACGTTCAGTTTTGATAGTTGATCCCACTTTCACATATTCATTTGCGCTGGTGTCGTGAAATACGACGGTGCGGTATACAGGATGAATATCAGGTTTCATTGCGCCCTCTCAATTATGTTATAACATAACAATAAAATACGCTATCAACGCTCCTTTTTCAACCGGTAAACATTCACGATCTCTTCCTGGCGGCAAAAGCAACGTGGCGTAACGCGTTAGCCTGGCGCCTGAATCTGTAAAATCGATAAAATAGCTTTATCATTCGAGGGCGCGATTTACGATCGGATATACTTTCTCTACGCTGTGTTTATAAGGACATCACTGTGACAACACGACATCTGGTCAGCCTGGTAACGGGAGTGCTTATCCTGTCTGTCCTTTTCCCGATAGGATTGAGTCTGTGGCTGGCGCACCGTCAAGTTGAAAAGAGGTTTAATGAAGAGCTGGATATCTTCTCGTCCCGGGTGGCGCTACGTACAGAAAGGGTCAGTGACCAGGCAAAAGCCGCGTTAACGCATATTGCCTCCTTTAAAGGCGAGCCCTGCAGCAGTGCCCATTTACTCGCCATGCGCCGCGTGTCTTATAGCTTTCGGTATGTCCAGGAAGTTCTGTATCTTAAAAATTCGATTCCCGTTTGCTCCTCACTTGAAAAAGAGAGCCATATTCCCGCGTTCCCTCCGCCCATGAAAATCACTCGCGACGGTTATCGCGCCTGGTTTACGGCGCAAAACGATCTGGGTATAAAACGCTATATGGCGGCACTCGGGAGCGACAGCTATATCGTGATGATCGACCCGGCGTCCTTTATCGATGTGATTCCGTTTGGCGCATGGCCGATTGACGTCGCTATTATTGGCCGGGAACGCAATACTGTGGTTGCCAGCAGCGGTAACCTTGACCCCGCTATTCTTCCGCTCATTCACCATGAGACGCCCCTGCGGCTGGAAAACCGAGGCATTCAGTATGCTATCCACCCCTTTCCGGAAATGGGCATTACTATCGTAAGCTGGGCACCGACCGCTCCGCTGGAAAGGAGCTGGTATCGACAGGCGTTTATCTGGCTACCGGCGGGCATCGTAACGGGTCTGCTGGCCGCGGCCTTTATTCTGCGTATTTTGCGTCGACTACAGTCGCCCCGCCACCGTCTCCAGGATGCGATAGACAATCGCGAAATTAACGTACACTATCAGCCTATTGTCTCCCTGAGCAGCGGAAAAATTGTCGGTGCCGAAGCCTTAGCTCGCTGGCAACAGGCGGACGGCACCTTCCTTTCGCCGGAAATTTTTATCGCGCTGGCTGAACAAACCGGGCTCACGGAGCCGCTAACCCGGCTAATCATCGACACCGTTTTTGAAGACATGGGGAGTTGGTTAAAGTCCCATCCCGAACAACATATTTCAATCAATCTTGAGGCATCCGATCTGGCGTCGGAAACGTTGCCGACGCTGTTAAGCACGCTGCTGAACCGTAGCCAAATTTCTCCGTCGCAAATCGCGCTTGAGTTAACGGAACGCGAGTTCGCCGATCCGAAAACCAGCGCGCCCATTGTCGCCAGATACCGTAACGCGGGACATTCAATTTATATTGATGACTTTGGCACCGGCTATTCCAGCCTCAGCTACTTACAAAATCTGGATGTGGATGTCCTTAAAATTGATAAATCTTTTGTCGATGCGCTGGAATATAAAAACGTCACGCCGCATATTATTGAAATGGCGAAAACGCTCAAACTTAAGATGGTCGCAGAAGGCATCGAAACGGCCAGGCAAGAACAGTGGCTACGCCAGCATGGCGTACATTATGGTCAGGGCTGGTTATACAGTAAACCCCTACCCGCTACGGCATTTATTCTTTGGGCGGAACAGCGGCTATAACGTCGCACAGCAGAAAAGAACAGTGTGGAGAGGCACAAATGGGTGGGGGCCCTGCCAGCTACATCCCGGCACACGCGTCATCTGCCTTGGCTGCTTCCTTCCGGACCTGACCTGGTAAACAGAGTAGCGTTGCGGGAGAACCAACAGAGCCCCCATTGAGAGCGTTGTGAACCAACGCGCAGGCGCATTATCACTGCTATATCGTGCAATTGCAACCCATCAGGCATCGGATGCTGGTTTCTTGCGCATCCGGGCTTTCCTCCCCCCTTATTCCAGATTATCCTGAAGCATTAACGCAGGATTCTATTATGGATATTCAGGACACATTTCCTCAACGCGTCTGGCAAATCGTCGCCTCGATCCCGGAAGGGTTTGTCACGACCTACGGCGATGTCGCCCGGCTTGCCGGTTCGCCTCGGGCGGCGCGTCAGGTCGGCGGAGTTTTAAAACGTCTGCCGGAAGGCAGCACTTTACCATGGCATCGGGTGGTGAACCGCCACGGCGCAATATCACTTACCGGGCCGGATCTACAGCGGCAACGTCAGGCATTACTGGCGGAAGGCGTGGTGGTGTCGGGAAGCGGACAAATCGATTTACAACGCTATCGCTGGGTGTATTAACCCTCTCCGTAACGGAGAGGGTTGGCGCAGGATTAATACTGGGTAGGCGCAGGAACGGCAGAAGACGAATTGACCTGGGTCGGCGAAGTCGATGGAACCGTCGTCGTCGCACCACCGCTGGCCTGCACAGGCACCGCCGTTTGCTGTACCGGTACCAGCGTCAGATCCGCTTTAGTGCCGCCATTATTAATCACCGGTTTCACGCTATCGGTAATAAATACCAGCTTATTATCAACGGTGATGGCCGCGCTCAGGAGGATGCGCGCGTTAGGTTGAATATCTGATGGGTTAAACGGCAACACAAAACTGAAAGGCGCCTGTTTACCTTCGGTACGTACCGCTTTTTGCGACAGCACCTTAGACGGCGCATCAGCCAGCGAAGCATCTGAAAGCGTCACGGTCAGCACCGCATCTGGCGGCAGAGCGACCTTCTGGCGGATCCAGACGGTACCGGAAACATTGGGTTGCTGAATAGTAGACTGGTTAGCTGTAATCGACATGTTAGGGTTTGGCGCAGGCGTCTGGATATCAGCGCTTTTATCAGCGCAGGCCGCCAGAGATATCGCAACCGCTAAACCACTTACGATGTGCACGAGTTTCATTCAATTCTCCTTATCATCAATGCACCAGCAGGCCTTTCCCCCCGCCGGAAGAGTGGTTAACAGAAACATAACGTGATTAAGTGTGGCACATGTCACTCATTTTTGCCTGGAATTGGTCTGTTATTCAGACTTTTGTACCCATCGGACCACTTGCAAAATTGCGTTATACTCTGCCCTACCTCGCTTCGGCATCGTTGTCACCTGGAGAGTATGTATGAGTCAGACACTGAATAATTTGCTGACATTATTGAATCTGGAAAAAATTGAAGAAGGACTCTTTCGGGGCCAAAGTGAAGACTTAGGGCTGCGCCAGGTATTTGGCGGTCAGGTGGTGGGCCAGGCGCTCTATGCCGCCAAAGAAACGGTGCCGGAAGCGCGACTGGTGCATTCATTCCACAGTTATTTTCTGCGGCCAGGCGACAGCCAAAAACCCATTATCTATGACGTAGAAGTGCTGCGCGATGGGAATAGCTTCAGCGCCCGCCGCGTTGCCGCTATTCAGAACGGGAAACCCATCTTTTACATGACCGCCTCATTCCAGGCGCCGGAACCGGGTTTTGAACATCAAAAAACCATGCCGACGGTAGTCGGGCCGGAAGGACTACCGTCAGAAACGGAAATCGCGCAATCGCTGGCGCATTTACTGCCGCCGATTCTGAAAGAAAAGTTTCTCTGCGATCGCCCGCTGGAAATTCGTCCCGTCGAATTTCACAATCCGTTGAAAGGTCACGTCGCCGCGCCTGTGCGTCAGGTATGGATTCGCGCCAACGGCACCGTTCCGGATGACATTCGCGTCCATCAATATTTACTGGGATATGCCTCTGACCTGAATTTCCTTCCCGTCGCGCTTCAGCCTCACGGCATCGGTTTTCTGGAAAAGGGCATTCAGATCGCCACTATCGATCACTCTATGTGGTTCCATCGCCCGTTCAATTTTAATGAATGGCTACTTTATAGCGTGGAGAGCACTTCCGCCTCCAGCGCCCGGGGCTTTGTTCGCGGCGAGTTTTATACTCAGGATGGCGCGCTGGTCGCTTCAACCGTGCAGGAAGGGGTAATGCGCAATCACAATTAAAAAACATGCCGCTATGCGGCGTTAATGGCCTGATGACGCTGCGCTTATCCGGCCTACGGTAAACTGGATAAGCGCAGCGCCATCAGGCATGTTGCGCAATCACGCGTTATACGCATTCTCGCCGTGACTGTTCACATCCAGCCCCTCGCGCTCCTGCTCTTCCGGTACACGCAGTCCAACAAGGATATCCGCCAGTTTGTAACCAACAAACGCGACAACGCCGGACCAGACGACCGTAATAGCAATACTTTCCAGCTGTACCATCACCTGATGTCCCATCGTAACGCCGTCGACAAAGCCAACGCCGCCCAGCGAACTGGCGGCAAAAACGCCGGTCAGGATACAGCCGACTATTCCGCAAACGCCGTGAACGCCAAATACGTCGCACGGATCATCTACCCGTAGCAGACGTTTAAGCATGGTGACTCCCCACAATCCCGCCAGACCCGCAATAACGCCGATAACCAGCGCGCCGCCAACGCCAACATAGCCACAGGCTGGCGTCACGCCGACCAGACCGGCAATCGCGCCGGAACACGCTCCCAGCAGGGAAGGCTTACCGCGTAGCGTCCACTCGCCGATAATCCACCCCAGAATCGCGGCGGCGGTCGCCACCACGGTGTTCACAAAGGCCAGCGCTGCTATCTCGTTTGCGCTACCGGCAGAACCCGCGTTAAATCCAAACCAGCCGATATACAGAATCGCAGTACCGGTAAAGACCATCGGCAGGTTATGGGGTTTAAATGCTTCCTTCCCAAAGCCGACGCGTTTGCCAATTAAATAAGCCCCCACCAGCCCAGCGATAGCGGCGTTAATATGCACCACTGTACCACCAGCAAAATCCAGCGCGCCGTGAGCAGCCAGCAGGCCGCCGCCCCACACCATGTGCGCAATCGGGATATAAGAGAGCGTGAACCACACCACGACAAAAATCAGTACCGCCGAAAAACGAATACGCTCCGCCAGCGCGCCGACAATCAGCCCGACGGTAATACAGGCGAAAGATCCCTGAAACGCGACATGAATATACTGATAAATCGTACCCGTTACCGCCGTCAACGCGATATTCTTCAACATCGCCCCATCGGCATTACCGAAAAAATGATTCCCTTCGCCAAAAGCCAGCGAATAGCCGTACACCACCCATAAAATACAGACCAGCGCAAAGGTGACGGTCACTTGCGTTAACATTGACAGCACGTTCTTGGCGCGAATTAATCCGCCGTAAAACAGCGCGATACCCGGTATCGTCATGAACAGCACCAGCGCGGTGCAAATCATCATAAAAGCACTATCCGCTTTATCGGCAACCGCCGGCGCGGCTATCGTTAGCCCAGGCAGCAGCGCCAGTGAAGCCAGTGTGGTTTTTATCATCGCTATCTTCATTTTTTCATTTCCTGTTGCTGTGTGGCGGGTCTTACAGCGCTGCTTCGTCAGCTTCGCCGGTACGAATCCGAATAACGCGCATGAGCTCCGCGACGAAAATTTTGCCGTCGCCAATTTTTCCGGTGTAAGCCGCTTTACTGATGATATCGATCACCTCTTCCAGTTGGTCGTCGGCGATAGCCACATCAATTTTGACCTTCGGCAGGAAATTCACGCTGTACTCCGCGCCGCGATACAGTTCGGCGTGTCCTTTCTGACGGCCAAACCCTTTCACTTCGGTGACGGTCAGTCCCTGAATGCCAATGGAAGAAAGCGCCTCCCGCACGTCCTCCAGCTTGAACGGTTTGATAATCACGGTAACCAGCTTCATAGAACCCTCCAGTCAGAATTAGGTAACGGCTGCCGCCGCGCATGGACTCTTCTGAATGGATATTGCAAAGGATGTGCCAGAAGCTGGCGAGCGAGGAAAAGCGCGGTTAGCGGCGCGTCTTTATATTGACGCGCCCCAAAATCGAAACAGGGAAAGAAAAACGCACCACGACGGTGCATGATGGGCGAGGTTTTGCCCTGTGGCGCCAAACCTTACGCCGCAGGGCCGGGTTCTTCGTGTACGCTGGCGGCTAACTCCTCGCCAACTAACTGTAATTGATACATTTGCCAGTAGCGTCCTTGTGCCGCCAGCAATTGTTGATGCGTCCCGCGCTCCACCGCCTGGCCGCGATGGAGAACCAGAATGGTATCCGCCTCCACGATTGTCGATAGCCGATGGGCAATAACCACCAGCGTGGTGCGCTCGCGAATCGCCGCCAGCGCCTGCTGTATCGCCTGCTCAGTGCCGGAATCGATGCTGGCCGTCGCTTCATCAAGAATTAATATTTGCGGGGCGTCAACCAGCACGCGCGCCAGCGCCAATAGCTGTTTTTGCCCGACGGACAGCGTATTTCCCTGCTCGCCGAGATGCGTATGCAGCCCGTCGCTCAGGCCGCGCGCCAGATCTGCCAGTTGTACCGTTTCCAGCGCCTGCCACACCTGCGCCTCGGAGACATCGCGCCCCAGCGTCACATTAGCCAGAAAGGTATCCGCCATCACTACCGGGTCCTGTTGAACCATCGCCACGCCCTGGCGTAAAACGCGATGATTAAGAGAGGCGATTTCTCGCCCATCCAGCCGAATTTCGCCTTGTGTCAGGGGGTAATACCCCATTAATAAGCTGGCGAGCGTGCTCTTCCCGCTGCCGGTGTGCCCCACCAGCGCCACAAAGCTACGGGACGGTACTGATAGCGTAATGTCCTGTAAAACAAGATTATCGTCGCGGTAAGCAAACGACAGATGATCAATATCAATCGCCCCGCTTTGTAACGGCCTGTCGTCGCTGCCATAGCGCTGGCGCGGGCGATCCATCAGTTCAAAAACACGTTCTCCCGCCACAACCGCCTGCTGTAGCATGGATTGCTGGGTGGTCAGTTCAATGAGCGGCTCGTTCAGACGTGACAAATAGCTAATGAACGCATACAGCACCCCGACCTCAATCGTGCCGGCAGACGTAAAGCTGAAAAGCATCAACAAACCGCATAAAATGAGCGCGGAAAAGAGGCTAAGCAGCGGACGCAATAAAAAGCCATCCAAGCGCAGCGTCTGCATCCGCGCCATGTAGTGCGAGCGGCTGGCCTCGCCCATGCGTTCGCCGAAGCGCGCCTGCTGGCGAAACTGCTGGATTACGCTCATCCCATTGATGATTTCGTTAAAGCCGTCGTTAATATCCGCCAGGTATGCCCGCACGCGGCGTACAATCGGCGTGCTGTAGCGCTGATAAATGATCATCACGGTCAATACCGCCGGAAAAATCAAAATCGCCACCAGCGCCATCCGCCAGTCAAGGCTGAACATAGCGACCAGCATGGCGCCGATCAACGCCGCGCTACGTAATACCGTTGCGACGACCGTGACGTACAGATCGCGGATGACTTCCGTATCGTTGGTCACGCGTGAAATTAATTGTCCGACAGGCTGCGTGTCGAAGGCGCTTAGCGGCTGGCGCAAGGCGGCATCCATGACGTCCGTGCGCAAGGACTGAACCACGCCAACGGCCGCCCGGTTAAATAATAAAGACTGGGCGTAATGCAGACCCGCCGCCAGAAATTGTAGCCCCACATAGGCGGCCGCCAGCCCCGCGACCTTGCCCAACGGTAAATGGTGGCGGGCCACCATGTTATCAATGAAATAGCTGATCAGCAGCGGACCGCTAACCTCCGCCGCCGCCGCAATCCACAGCATCATCACCGCGACAGAGAGCGGTTTTCGCCATGGCGAGCCATACGCCAGCAACCGTTTCAGCGTCGGCCATAGCTGTCCAAAACTACGCATTCACCGCCTCCTCGCCGCGTTCCGGCGCGTCATCCAGCGCGGCCTCCAGTTGCTGATAGCGATACATATCGCGATACCAGCCAATCTGCTGCGCCAGTTGATCGTGATCGCCGCGCTGAACAACATGACCATGTTGCATAACGATAATTTCATTGGCGTCGGTCAGCGCGGATAAACGATGCGCGCTGATGATGACCGTACGCCCTTCGCCCCACTGGCGCAAATTATGCAAAATCTGATGCTCCGTGCGGCCATCTACTGCAGAAAGCGCATCATCGAGAAGCAGAATTTCCGCATTTAACAGTAGCGCTCTGGCAATCGAGATACGCTGTTTTTGCCCTCCCGATAACATGACGCCACGTTCACCTACCTGCGTGTCGTAGCCCTGAGGCAAGCGGAGAATATCCTCATGTACGCTGGCTAAACGCGCCACCTGTTCAATCTCCTCCTGAGTCGCCTCCGGGCGTCCGAGCGCAATATTATTCGCAATAGAGTCCGAGAACAAAAACGGCGTCTGGCTGACAACCGCCAGTCGGCTACGCCAGCTATCCAGTTGCAGATGCGTCAACGGCATGTCATGGAATCGGATCTCTCCCTGCGTCACATCAAAATGGCGCTGGATAAGCGACAATATTGTGCTTTTCCCCGCGCCGGTCGGACCGCATATCCCCAGCATCTGACCCGGTTTAAGACGAAAGTTCACATTCTCCAGCGCCGGATGCGTCGTTTGCGGATAGCAAAACTCACGAATGGCCGCCGTCAGTTCGCCGCGCCCCGCCGGGACCGGCTCTTCGCCATCCTTAACTACCGGCGCTTCCGCCAGCATGGCGCGGATGCGGCTGTATGCGGCGCTACCCCGCTCCACGATATTAAACATCCAGGCCAGCGCCAGCATCGGCCAAATCATCAACCCCAGATACATCATAAAGCTGGTGAGTTCGCCCAGCGTCAGGCTGCCGTTAACCACCATCCAGCTTCCGCCGCTAATCGCGAGCAGGTTCGCCATGCCAATGGCGATGTAAATGGTTGGATCAAAACGCGCGTCAATACGCGCCACGCGCATATTTTTCTTGCCGGTATCTTCGGCATCCGCCGCAAACAGCGAAGACTGGCGGTCCTCCAGACCAAACGCTTTGATCATGCGGATGCTGGTCAGACTCTCCTGCGTGCGGTCGTTCAGGCTGGAGAAGGCGGCCTGCGCCAGTTTGAAATAATCATGCAGCCGATCGCCGTAACGTTTGATCATCAGCGCCATAATCGGCATCGGCAACAGCGCTAATAGCGTTAGCTGCCAGCTAATTTGCGTCGACATGACAATCAGTACCGCACAGCCCATTACCAGCGAGTCAACCAGCGTCAGAACGCCCTCGCCCGCTGCAAATACGACGCGATCCACATCATTCGTCGCACGCGCGATAAGATCGCCCGTCCGATGGCGCTGATAAAATTCAGGATGCTGACGACTCAACTGGCGATAATAATCTTCACGCAGTTCAACGGCTAATTGATAAGAGGCGCCAAATAGCAGCACGCGCCAGACATAGCGCAACAAATAGACCACTACGGCGATCAGGGCAATGGTGCCAATCCACATCGCTATTCGGCCTGGAGTAAACTGCTGTGCGGTTACGCCATCCACGACAATCCCCACCACTTTGGGCGGGATTAGCTGTAGCATCGCAATAAGCATAAGCAGGGCCACTGCGCCAAGATAGCGACGCCATTCCCGGCGAAAGTACCAGCTTAATTGAGCAAATAATCGCACGCGTTATTTCCTGATATGATTTCCGGCAATACCGGGAGAATTATTCAATGGGCAGAGAGGTGGTGTACTTAATCTGTTCCATCGCAAAACTGGAGGTGACGTCTGACAGTCCTGGGACGCTATTGACCAGACGTTTATAGAAGTCGTCATACCGCTTCATGTCGGCCACCTGAACTCGCATCAGATAGTCGTATTCCCCCGCCATCCGCCAGAAGCCAAGCACTTCCGGCATCTCAGAGACGACGGTCACGAACCGACAGTACCATTCACTGCTGTGGTGCTGCGTTTTTATCAACACGAAAGCGGTTAATCCCAGCCCCAGTTTTTCCGGGTCCAGCAGCGCGACCCTGCCAAGCAGGATACCGTCATCTTCCAGGCGTTTAAGCCGCTTCCAGCAAGGCGTTGTCGTCAGATTAACGGCATCCGCCAGCGCCTGCAAAGAGAGGGTACAATCCTGCTGCAATAAGCAAAGCAGCTTACGGTCAATTTTATCTAACATACCCACTCCATAGAGAATATTTTTCTCCTTACATTGTAATTTAAAGGTCAAATAGCAACAATTTTTTCCGTACTTTTCGCTACTCTTGGCACAAAATGATAAATGGATATTAATGATGAGTAGCAATTGGGTTAAAAATGCCATTAATGAAATTAACGCTGACCACCAGCGCTCGGCGGATACGCATCTTATTCGTTTGCCCCTGTCGGCATTTCCAGGTATCCAGCTTTACCTGAAAGACGAAAGCACGCATCCCACCGGTAGCCTCAAGCATCGTCTGGCGCGCTCGCTGTTCCTTTATGGGTTGTGCAATGGCTGGATTAAAGAAGGCACTCCGATTATTGAAGCGTCATCAGGCTCAACGGCGATTTCCGAAGCCTGGTTCGCGCGTTTACTGGGACTGCCGTTCATCGCCGTCATGCCCGCCTGTACCGCAAAACGTAAAATCGAACAGATTCAATTTTACGGCGGCCACTGTCATTTTGTGGAGAGCGCCTGCGAAATTTATGCCGCCTCCGAGCGGCTGGCGCATGAACTGAACGGTCACTATATGGACCAGTTTACCTACGCAGAACGAGCTACCGACTGGCGGGGCAACAATAATATTGCCGACAGTATTTTCCGCCAGATGCGCAACGAACTCCATCCGGTACCGCGATTTATCGTCATGAGCGCCGGAACGGGCGGAACCTCTGCGACGATTGGGCGCTATATTCGCTGCCAGGGCTATGATACTCAGCTCATGGTGGTGGATCCGGAAAATTCCGTCTTTTTACCTTACTGGCAGGATCGCGACGCTTCATTACGCAGCCCGGTAGGCAGTAAAATTGAAGGAATTGGTCGTCCGCGAGTAGAGCCTTCTTTTATTCCGGATGTCGTGGATGAGATGCTGCGCGTGCCGGACGCCGCCAGCGTTGCCACCGCACACTGGCTGGAAACGCAGCTAGGCCGTAAAGTCGGCGCCTCTACCGGCACGAATATGTGGGGAGCTCTGCAGCTTGCGGCCCGGATGCGCGAGGCTGGAGAAACCGGCGCTATCGTGACGTTATTGTGCGATAGCGGCGATCGCTATCTGGATACCTATTACCATCCGGCCTGGGTTAGCGACCATATCGGCGATTTGACGCCGTGGTCAGCGGCCATCGCAAAATTACTTACCGGCGACTAGAAACCAAAAAAAAGCCAGACTGAATGTCTGGCTTGCTGGAAGAGATCTCTCATTCGGGGGAATAAGGTAGATGCGGATTGTCCAGCCAATGCGTCAAAAAGTGTGATACCGCTTGATTACCACAATGTCCGATAACCGAAAGGTGTGGCAGCGCGGCGATAAGCTGCGGCATGGCATTGCCCATAATGAGCCCCCGCCCGACGCTGCCCAGCATTTCCCGATCGTTCATCGCGTCGCCAAACGCCATGCAATCTGCCAGTGAAAGCCCTAAATGGTTGCTCAATACCGCCAGCGCCGATCCTTTATTGCACCCCAGCGGTAGCACTTCCAGGCAGTCGACGGCAGAGAAACAGAGGTGCGCGCGTTCTTCCAGCGCCTCATTGAGCTGAATGCGCAAACGGATCAGATCGTCATGATCGCCGCAAAAACAGATCTTCGTCACCTGATGGGCCGGAATGCTTTTTATATCGATAACCTGATAACGAAAGCCGCTGTAGACGTGCGCCTGGAGTAGCGCGGGGATCTCCTGGCCTGTAAACCAGCCGTTGTCATTAAACACATGCATACTGGCTCGGGTATCCCAGGCATGGTGCATCACCGTATCGGCAACCTGAGGATCGAGATCCTGACGATGCAGCACGTCGCCTTCCAGCGAGTGAATTCGCGTCCCGTTACCGGTAATAAGATAAGCATCCAGTGAAAGCGTCCCCAGAATATGCCGCATTTCCAGCACATGACGACCCGTAGCGAATGTCAGGGTGATATCGCGTTCGCGCAGACGCGCCAGCGTGGCGATCGTTTCTCTACCCAAATGGTGATCGGGCATTAATAACGTGCCATCCATATCAAATGCTGCCAGACGGGCCATCTCTTTCTCCACACTGTGACGCGGTTAACTTGTTGTTCAGTATTACCTGAGATATACGGAAGTAATAGTGAACAGATAAAAGGAAGTGTTCCGGGTTTCTATGAGGCTACTGAATCGGCTTAATCAATATCAACGCCTCTGGCAGCCTTCCGCCGGGGAAACGCAACATGTCACCGTTAGCGAACTGGCCGAACGCTGTTTTTGTAGCGAGCGCCATCTGCGAACGCTGCTGCGTCAGGCCCAGCAGGCAGGTTGGCTAAGATGGGAGGCGCAGTCCGGGCGCGGGAAACGTGGACGGCTCCAGTTTCTGGTCACGCCGGAATCGCTCCGCACCGCCATGATGGAACAGGCGCTGGAAAAAGGGCAGCAGCTCAACGTACTGGAACTGGCGCAGCTGGCGCCGGGCGAGTTACGGGCGATGCTCCAGCCTTTTATGGGCGGCCAATGGCAAAACGATACGCCGACATTGCGTATTCCCTACTATCGTCCGCTTGATCCGCTGCAGCCGGGTTTCCTGCCAGGCCGCGCGGAACAGCATCTCGCAGGGCAAGTTTTTTCCGGGTTAACGCGCTTCGACCGCGACAGTCAATATCCTTGCGGGGATTTGGCGCATCACTGGGAGGTTTCCGCCGACGGTTTACGCTGGGATTTTTATATTCGCTCCACGCTGCACTGGCATAATGGCGATGCGGTGGATACCGCGCAGCTACACGAACGCCTGGAAAGGCTGCTTACCCTACCCGCGCTAAGCAAATTGTTTATTAGCGTCGCACGGATCGAAGTAACGCATCCTCAGTGCCTGACCTTTCTCCTTCACCGACCTGATTACTGGCTGGCGCATCGTCTGGCGAGCTATTGTAGCGGTCTGGCGCATCCTGACCTGCCGCTTATCGGCACCGGTCCTTTTCGCCTGGCGTTGTTCACGCCGGAACTGGTGCGTCTGGAAAGTCATGACCATTATCACCTCAGCCATCCGCTGCTGAAAGCGATTGAATTCTGGATCACCCCGCAACTGTTTGCCCAGGATCTGGGCACCAGTTGCCGCCATCCGGTGCAGATTGCCATCGGCAAACCGGAAGAGCTGGCGACGCTGAGTCAGGTAAGTAGTGGTATCAGTCTTGGCTTTTGTTATTTAACCCTCAAAAAGGGCTCACGGCTCAACGTACAGCAGGCGCGGCGTCTGATACATATTATCCATCATACTTCGCTGCTGAAAACCTTACCGGTAGATGAGAACTTGATTATGCCAAGTCAGGGGCTGCTACCCGGCTGGACAATCCCGCAATGGCAGGACGTTGATGAAACGCCATTGCCGAAAAAACTTACCCTGGCGTATCACCTTCCCGTAGAGCTGCATACGATGGCGGAACAGCTTCGACATTACCTGGCGACGCTCGGCTGTGAGTTAACGTTGATTTTTCATAATGCCAAAAACTGGGATAACTGCCCTGCGTTGGCGCAAGCGGATCTGATGATGGGCGACAGGCTGATCGGCGAAGCGCCGGAATATACGCTGGAGCAGTGGCTACGTTGCGATCAGATCTGGTCACATGTCCTGGACGCGCCTGCGTTTTCCCATCTGCAGGCTACGCTTGACGCTCTGCAAATTCAGCCCAATGAAAAAGATCGCCGCGCCGCGCTACAACAAGTTTTTGCTAACCTGATGGATGACGCCACACTTACGCCACTATTTAATTATCACTATCGCATCAGCGCCCCACCGGGCGTTAACGGCGTTCGACTCACCCCTCGCGGCTGGTTTGAATTTAGCGAAGCCTGGCTTCCGCCGCCTTCGCCGTGAAGAAGCTGGTCGGGATTATCCGTACGCGTTACCATATTGGCTTTCGTCATTGATCAGGATAACTATGAAACGCGCCGTTGTTGTATTTAGTGGAGGTCAGGACTCCACCACTTGTCTGGCGCAAGCGCGGCATCAGTATGATGAAGTGCATTGTGTCACGTTTGATTATGGTCAGCGCCACCGCGCAGAGATTGATGTCGCGCGGGCGCTGGCGTTAAAACTTGGCGCACGCGCGCATAAAGTGCTGGATGTCACTTTGCTGAACGAACTGGCGGTCAGCAGCCTGACGCGGGATAGCATTCCGGTGCCGGACTATGAACCGAACGCTGACGGTATCCCCAATACTTTCGTACCGGGACGCAATATTCTCTTTCTGACGCTGGCGGCGATTTACGCTTATCAGGTTAAAGCCGAAGCGGTGATCACTGGCGTTTGCGAGACCGATTTTTCCGGCTATCCAGACTGTCGCGATGAGTTCGTCAAAGCGCTGAATCACGCGGTGAATCTGGGCATGGCGAAAGATATCCGTTTCGAAACGCCCTTAATGTGGATTGATAAAGCTGAAACCTGGGCGCTGGCCGATTATTGGGGCCAACTGGATTTGGTTCGCGAAGAGACGCTGACCTGCTATAACGGCATTAAAGGCGATGGCTGTGGTCATTGCGCAGCCTGTAATCTGCGCGCTAACGGCCTGAATCATTATCTGTCGAATAAAGCGGCGGTGATGGCAGCAATGAAGCAAAAAACCGGGTTAAGGTGATTGTTTTGCCGGATGGCGGCGCACGCACCTTATCCGGCCTGGAGATATTCACCATGGTCAATATCTCCAGGCCGGACAAGTTCAACGCCATCAGACTGCGAAGCGTTATTGCACCATCTGTTCCAGCTTTTCACGCAATTCGCCTTCCAGCGGCAGCGCTTTTTGCGTTTTTAAATCAATACAAACAAACGTGATGAGCGCATCGGCCACCACCTGCCCTTCTGGCTCCAGCGTAATCGTCTGGCTTAATACGCCGCTTTTACCGTTAAGCTGTTGTACCTGGCTGGTCACGGTCAATAGATCGCTCAATACCGCCGGGCGACGGTAATTTATATTGATGTTTACCACCACAAAGGCAATATTGCGGGCCGTCATCCACTGAAAGCTGTCGCTGTTTTCCAGACCATCCCAACGGGCTTCTTCCAGAAACTCCAGATAGCGGGCATTATTAACATGTTGATAAACATCAAGATGATATCCACGAACTTTGATTTGTGTTTGCATAGCGCAATAACCTTACGTTGTTGTTATAAGTAAACGACAAGTACAGAGGTCATAACTGGTATGACCTCTACAGTCTGGCAAATTTTGGCCACTGTGCAAGTGATTACAATGTTAAAACTGCCAGATTACGCTCCACCAGCGCGCTTCCCATTCCCGGCACCTGCTTTAAATCATCCACCGTTTTAAAAGGACCATACTCCTCCCGATAGCTCACAATAGCCTGCGCTTTTTTCAGCCCAACGCCGTTCATCACCCGCGCCAGATCCTCCGCAGACGCGGTATTAATGCTCACCCTGGTACCTTCATCATCGCTGGCTTTAGCAGGTAATGCCGCTTTGGCGGAGGATGAAGAAGGCGTATCCGCTTTTGTTTCCACCGCTGCATTTTTTGCGACAGGCGTCGCCGCCAGCGCGCTATGGGCCATGCCCGCGCAGGTTAAAGAAAGCGTAATAAGCAGTGCTTTAATTCCGTGTTTCATACTGTTTTCTCCTTGTTTGTTAACAGTGCAGCCACGATAGCGGGGCGGAGAAAAACGAACAAACGGCAATTCTCAGAAATGGAAAAGGCCGCGAAAGCGGCCTTTGTGGGATACAACGTTTTGCAATTTTTTGCGAAGCGCCTCGACGATTACTGCTGTTCCAGAGCGTCGCCGATTTTGATTTTCGCCTCTTTACGCAGATTGCTCATCAGCGCCTCAAAGACAATTTGCGCATTGTTCTGCGTGATGCCCTGCACCATCGCTTTTTTCTGCGCTTCCGGCATGGCGCCCGCTTTCACCTCGTCAAACGCCAGCAGAACGACGTTACCCTGCATATCGTTCGCCACGCCATAAACTGGCTTATCTTTCGTCGGAAGGCTTAACGCAAAGGCCGCCTGACTCACCGGATCCTGACTGGTACGACTTAACGTTTTAGGCTCGCCAAAACTCAGCCCCGCCGCTTTCATCGCTTCCGCGCCTTTGCCCGCTTTCAGCTCGACCAGCAGTTTCTCCGCATCCAGCTTCGCCTGTTGTTCCGCTTTATTATGCTTCACCAGGGCAGTGACCTGTTCTTTCACTTCTGCCAACGGCTTCACGGCTTCAGGTTTATGTTCGCTCACGCGTACGACAAAAGCCCGGTCACCATCCACGGTGATAATGTCTGAATTCGGCCCCGGCGTACCGTTTTCGCCCACCAGACCGCCATTAAAGATAGCATCGGCTACCGGTTTGAAGTTCAGCTCTTCCGGTAAGGTGTCACGGCTAAACCAGCCGGTTTCAACGGCTTTTACGCCAGCGACCTGTTCAGCGCCTGCTAACGACTCATTGTCGTTGCTTGCCGCATCGCTCACTTTCTGCTGCAACGCATAGTAAGCATCCAGCGCTTTTTCTTGTTTCACTTTCGCGGCAATGTCGTCGCGAACCTCGCTTAACGGTTTCACTTTGGCAGGCTGAATATCATCCAGACGCGCCACCAGAAAACCGACAGACGACTTAATCACGCCAGATATCTGGCCTTTTTCTTTTAATCCGGCGTTTTTCAGTTCCGGCACCGTGGCAGACTCTTCCAGCCAGCCCATATCGCCGCCATTACGCGCAGAGATGATATCGGTAGATTTCTCTTTCGCCAGCGTGGCGAAATCTTCGCCCTTGTTCAGCGCATCCAGTACCGCTTTCGCATCATCTTCCGTTTTGGTCTGAATAATGCTGTAACGAATACGCTCCGGCTGAGTAAACTGATCTACATGCTGGTCATAATAGGCCTGAATATCCGCATCGCTGACCGGTGCCTGCATCGTCGCGGCATCCAGCTTGATATAGCTTACGCGGAACTGTTCCGGCGTCATAAAGCGGACTTTATTCTGATCGTAGTAGCTGGACACTTCCTGATCGGTCACCTGCTGCTTCGCCGCCAGCGCGTTGACATCAATAACGGCTTCACGCACCACGCGCTGTTGAGAGACTAATGCCGCCAGTTCGTCGGTTTCCCCTTTCAGCATAAAATCAGTACCGGCCACGCCGTTGATCAGTTGCTGAGTGGTAAGCTGGTTACGCAGCGCCTGAGCGTACTGATCGGCGGTCATTCCCATCTGATTCACAATCGCGTTATAGCGGTTGTTGTCAAACTTACCGTCCACCTGAAAAGCGGGAGTGGCGAAAATCGCCTGCTTTACCTGCTCATCGCTGATGCCCAGTTTCAGTTCGCGGGAATATTGATCCAACAGCGCTTCATCTATCAGACGATTCAGCACCTGCTGGCGCAGGCTTTTCATATAACCTTCGTTGGCCGCCAGTTCAGAATACCTGTCGCCCAACTGCTGCTGCATACGGTTACGTTCGTTGTTAAACGCATTCTCAAACTGTGCCCGGCTGATTTCCTGGCCATTCACTTTTGCGGCGTAGTTATTGCTTCCGCCAATCAGGTAACCACTAACGCCGGTCAAAATGAACGACACGATAATGATAACGAAAATAATCTTGAGCACGAGACTGTTTGCAGCCGTGCGTAAGCTGTCCATCATGGTGTAACCACACTCCGCTGTAGGTGACTTTACACTTTATCTTTCAGGCGGCTTCTCCGCTGGCTACCGAGTGATTCGCTCAGTCGCCGCGTCGACGCAACCTGAATGATTTGCGTATAGAGACTTCACGCGCATCGCATTTTCTGAACGCGGCGCACAAAAGCCTATTGTGACAAGAAACGAGGGCAATTGTCAGCCCGCAACGCACAGAAAGTCCCGAATCGCCAATAAAAAAGGCACATCAGTTGATGCGCCCTTGTACTTTGTCACATCCCCCGAGGGGATCACGCTTAGTTTACCGCGTCTTTCAGCGCTTTACCTGCACGGAAACTCGGCACTTTGGCAGCGGCGATGGTGATCTCTTTACCTGTTTGCGGGTTGCGACCAGTACGGGCAGCACGCTCTTTAACAGCAAAAGTACCAAAGCCTACCAGTGCAACGTCATCCCCTTCTTTCAGAGATTCGGTAACAGAAGCAATAATCGCATCTAACGCACGTCCAGCCGCAGCCTTAGAGATATCAGCCCCTGCAGCAATTTTTTCGATCAGTTGAGATTTATTCACTCTTCTCTTCCTCTTTATAATTTATATCGCACCTGAATCCTTCGAAGTACGACCGCGCAGCAGTTATATCAGGCCTGCCACGCCCTTACAACACCCGTTAATGGTGGCAGACCCAATCAACCATCTAAATTAGCTATACAAAAAAAGGCTGGCAAGTCCGAAATAGCCTGCCAGCCCTGTTTTTATTAGCGCTATTTGCGCGAGGTCACTATTTTGCGGTTACAACCTGCATTCCAGACGGTTCGTTTTGCAGAGCAAGCGTCAGAACTTCCTCAATGCGCTTCACAGGATGAATATCCAGATCGGCAATCACGTTGTCCGGAATTTCCTCCAGGTCACGTTTATTTTCGAACGGAATTAAGACCGTTTTAATCCCGCCGCGATGCGCCGCCAACAGTTTTTCTTTCAGGCCGCCGATCGGCAACACCTGACCACGCAGCGTGATCTCACCGGTCATTGCCACATCTGCGCGCACCGGATTACCGGTCAGGCAGGAAACCAGCGCGGTACACATCGCGATACCGGCGCTTGGACCGTCTTTCGGCGTTGCGCCTTCCGGCACGTGAACGTGGATATCGCGTTTTTCGTAAAAGTCCGGATTAATACCCAGTTTTTCCGCGCGCGCACGCACCACGGTCAGCGCCGCCTGAATGGATTCCTGCATCACTTCACCGAGCGAGCCGGTGTAGGTCAACTTGCCTTTGCCCGGGACGCAGGCGGTTTCGATGGTCAACAGATCGCCGCCCACTTCCGTCCACGCCAGCCCCGTCACCTGACCTACGCGGTTTTCGCTATCCGCGCGGCCATAATCAAAGCGCTGCACACCGAGGTAGTCGTGCAGATTATCGCCGTTAATTTCGATATGTTTTAACGACTTATCGAGCAACAGTTGTTTAACCGCTTTGCGGCACAGTTTGGAGATTTCACGCTCCAGACTACGCACGCCCGCTTCACGCGTGTAATAGCGGATAATACCGATAATCGCGCTATCGTCGACCGTCAGTTCGCCTTTCTTCAGCGCGTTACGCTCGATCTGCTTCGGCAGCAGGTGACGTTTAGCAATATTCAGCTTCTCGTCTTCGGTATAACCGGACAGACGGATCACTTCCATACGATCCAGCAGCGGCGCCGGAATGTTCATGGAGTTGGAAGTGGCGACGAACATCACATCGCTGAGATCGTAATCCACTTCCAGGTAATGATCGCTGAACGCCACGTTCTGCTCCGGATCCAGCACTTCCAGCAGTGCGGAAGCCGGATCGCCGCGCATGTCAGAAGACATTTTGTCGATCTCATCGAGCAGGAACAGTGGGTTTTTAACCCCCACTTTGGCCATTTTTTGGATCAGTTTACCCGGCATAGAGCCAATGTAAGTCCGGCGATGACCGCGGATTTCCGCTTCATCACGCACGCCGCCCAGCGCCATACGGATGTATTTACGCCCTGTTGCTTTAGCGATGGACTGGCCCAACGAGGTTTTACCTACCCCCGGCGGCCCCACCAGACACAGGATCGGCCCCTTGATTTTATTTACACGGCTTTGAACCGCGAGATACTCAAGGATGCGGTCTTTCACGCGCTCCAGACCATAATGGTCAGTATCGAGGATTTCCTGCGCCTGACGCAGGTCTTTTTTGACCTTGCTACGCGCATTCCACGGCACCTGCACCATCCAGTCGATGTAGCCGCGCACCACGGTCGCTTCCGCCGACATCGGAGACATCATTTTCAGCTTCTGCAGTTCCGCTTCCGCTTTCTCTTTCGCCTCTTTCGGCATTTTCGCCGCGTCGATCTTACGCTTCAGCGCTTCGTTTTCGTCCGGCGCGTCGTCCATCTCGCCAAGCTCTTTCTGAATCGCTTTCATTTGCTCGTTCAGATAGTACTCGCGCTGGGATTTCTCCATCTGCTTTTTCACGCGGTTGCGAATGCGTTTCTCAACCTGCAGCAGATCGATTTCAGATTCCATCATCGCCATCAGATATTCCAGACGTTCGTTAACGTCGGACATCTCCAGTACGGACTGTTTATCCGCCAGTTTCAGCGGCATATGCGCGGCGATGGTGTCAGCCAGACGTGCAGGGTCGTCAATGCTATTGAGTGACGTCAGCACTTCCGGCGGAATTTTTTTGTTCAGCTTGATGTAGCCTTCGAACTGGCTGATAGCGGTACGCACCAGCACTTCTTGTTCACGCTCATCAATGGCTGGCGAATCAAGGTACTCCGCCTTCGCGGAGAAATGTTCGCCGTTGTCAGACAGCGCGGAAATACGCGCGCGCTGTAACCCCTCGACCAGCACTTTTACGGTGCCGTCAGGCAGTTTCAGCATCTGCAAAATAGAGGCCACGGTCCCGACGGTGAAAAGATCGTTTACACCCGGCTCATCCGTCGATGCTTCCTTCTGGGCGACCAGCATGATTTTTTTATCATGGTCCATAGCCGCTTCCAGACAACGGATAGATTTTTCCCGCCCTACAAATAAGGGTATGACCATGTGCGGATAAACCACCACATCGCGCAAGGGCAATACGGGGATTTCAATGCGTTCAGAACGCTCAGGATTCATAGAGCTCTCTCTTAGTTTAGTGTCCGCCAGGTAATCAGATAGTATAGCTGTGCTCCATACCACCTATAACATGTACGTCAGTATATGGGGATGTTTCCCACACATTCAACGGCGTGTTTACAGGAAAAACGAAAGGGGAGATAAAATCCCCCCTTTTTTGGCTAACTGATTGTATGAATGTTTAATTATTCGCCAGAAGCCTGCGCTTCCGGTTTGCCGTAAATCAGCAACGGCTTACTCTGACCGGCAATAACGGACTCGTCGATCACCACTTTTTCGACGTCTTCCATAGATGGCAAATCGTACATGGTATCCAGCAGCGCCGCTTCGACGATAGAACGCAGGCCACGGGCGCCGGTTTTACGCGCCATTGCTTTCCTGGCGATAGCGTCCAGCGCTTCGTCACGGAATTCCAGATCGACGCCTTCCAGGTTAAACAGCGCCTGATACTGCTTGGTCAGCGCATTTTTCGGCTCTTTCAGGATTTGAATCAGCGCTTCTTCGCTGAGTTCATTCAGCGTCGCTACCACTGGCAGACGACCGATAAACTCAGGAATCAGACCAAATTTGATCAAATCTTCCGGTTCAACCTGCGACAACAGCTCGCCTTCGCTGGCTTTGTCGGACTTCGCTTTCACCGTCGCGCCAAAACCAATGCCGGAGCCGGTTTCAACACGGTTAGCGATCACTTTATCCAGACCGGCAAACGCGCCGCCGCAGATAAACAGAATCTTAGAGGTATCTACCTGTAAGAACTCCTGCTGCGGATGTTTGCGACCGCCCTGCGGTGGAACCGCGGCGACGGTGCCTTCGATCAGTTTCAGCAACGCCTGCTGTACGCCTTCGCCGGAAACATCGCGGGTAATGGACGGATTGTCTGATTTACGCGAAATCTTATCGATTTCATCAATGTAGACAATCCCACGCTGCGCTTTTTGCACGTCGTAGTCGCATTTCTGCAACAGTTTCTGAATGATATTCTCGACGTCTTCACCAACGTAACCCGCTTCGGTTAGCGTGGTCGCATCCGCCATAGTGAACGGCACATCCAGCAAGCGCGCCAGCGTTTCCGCCAGCAGCGTTTTACCGGAACCGGTCGGTCCAATCAGCAGAATGTTGCTTTTACCTAACTCGACGCCATTGCTGGTATCGCCGTTACGCAGACGCTTGTAGTGGTTATAGACCGCCACCGCCAGCACTTTTTTCGCCTGCTCCTGGCCGATAACGTAATCGTCCAGGTGGGTACGAATTTCATGCGGCGTCGGCAGCGCACTACGTTCACGGTGCGGAGCAACTTCTTTAATTTCTTCGCGAATAATGTCGTTACATAAATCGACGCATTCGTCGCAGATATACACGGATGGACCGGCAATCAGCTTGCGCACTTCATGCTGGCTTTTGCCGCAAAAAGAGCAGTACAACAATTTGCCCGAGCCATCTTTGCGTTTATCTGTCATGAGTCAAAACCTCTTCTTTGTTCTTTGTGCCGCACACGACGACGCAAATGCCATTCTCAGGCGCAAGCCGCTAATCAGCGTTGTGCCGCCCTTCATTAGTATATACACAAAATCATTCGAGCTACATCAAGGCGGCAACTCGTCGACTCTGCAGGCGCTTACATAAGTAAGTCACTGGGAGGCGCGCTGGCAGCCAACACCGAGGTAGCGTGAAGGATGAAGTGTATAGCGGCACACTTGCGTCCAGGGCATCAATTACGATGGGTCAAAATTGAGTCAACCAAACCGTACTCTACCGCTTCAGGCGCGGAGAGGAAGCGATCGCGCTCAGTATCACGTTCAATCTGCTCAAGAGATTGACCCGTATGATGCGCCATAAGTTCATTCATGCGCCCTTTTACTTTCAAAATTTCGCGGGCGTGAATTTCAATATCCGTCGCCTGGCCCTGGTAGCCGCCCAGCGGCTGGTGGATCATGACGCGAGAGTTCGGCAAGCAGAAACGTTTGCCTTTCGCCCCGGCAGTCAGCAGAAACGCCCCCATAGAGGCCGCCTGTCCCATACAAATGGTGCTGACGTCTGGCTTAATAAACTGCATGGTGTCATAGATGGACATCCCCGCAGTAATTACGCCGCCAGGAGAATTAATGTACAGATAGATATCTTTTTCCGGGTTTTCCGCTTCCAGGAACAGCATCTGCGCCACGATCAGGTTAGCCATATGGTCTTCGACCTGGCCGGTCAGAAATATGACGCGTTCCTTAAGTAGACGAGAATAGATATCAAAAGAGCGCTCACCGCGTGAGGTCTGTTCAATGACCATCGGCACCAGCGCCATATGAGGGGCCAAATTATCTCGTTCTCCGCTGTATGACATTTCCGTCTCCTGGATAAAAATTGAAAAAATCTGCTGTACTGATTGTAACCTGATGGACGGATTATCAGCCAGTCCCTCTGTAATGGGTACGGCATCGCCATAATTCAAGCATAACAATCTTTTGCTCTAACGCTAACACTGAAACGCGGTTTTCGCACCCTTACCATGCAAAATACGTGACAAAAAAAACCCGTCACTGAAAGGTGACGGGTTTTTGTGCAAATTTCGTGCTTTTAACGCGAAAAATTACGCCTGCTGGTTCATCAGCTCATTGAAGGAAGTGGCTTTTTCAGACACTTTCGCTTTTGCCAGAACCGCTTCAACAGCCTGTTCTTCCAGAGCGACGTTACGCATATTGTCCATCAGCTCTTTATTTTTGCTGTAGAACTCAATCACTTCTTTCGGATCTTCGTAAGCAGACGCCATCTCTTCGATCAGGCCTTTAACGCGTTCTTCGTCCGCTTTCAGCTCGTTGGTACGAATGACTTCGCCGAGCAGCAGACCGACAACTACACGACGCTTAGCCTGTTCTTCGAACAGTTCGCGCGGCAGCTCCAGAGCCTGTTTCTCGTTACCACCAAAACGCTGCGCAGCCTGACGACGCAGAACGTCGATTTCGCTGTCGATCAGCGCAGACGGTACGTCGATGTCGTTAGCTTTTACCAGACCTTCGATCGCCTGAGACTTAACGCGGTTACGCACCGCGCCTTTCAGCTCGCGTTCCATGTTTTTACGTACTTCAGCGCGCAGACCGGCTACGGAACCATCTTCAACGCCGAAACGTTTGATGAATTCTTCGGTCAGTTCCGGCAGTTCGCGTTCTTCAACTTTCTTCAGGTTGATAACGAACTTAGCCGCTTTACCTTTCAGGTTTTCAGCGTGGTACTCTTCCGGGAAGGTCACGTCGATAGTGAACTCTTCGCCAGCTTTGTGGCCTTTAACGCCGTCTTCAAAGCCCGGAATCATACGACCCTGGCCCATCGCCAGAACGAAATCGGTCGCTTTGCCGCCTTCGAACTCTTCGCCGTCTACAGAGCCGGTGAAGTCGATGGTCACGCGGTCTTCCGCATCAGCAGCGCCGTCTTTTTCTTTCCAGGTCGCCTGCTGCTTACGCAGGGTGTCCAGCATCACATCAACGTCAGCGTCGGTGACTTCAACAACCGGCTTTTCAACTTCGATGGACTCGAGGCCGGTCAGCTCAACTTCCGGATAGACTTCAAACTCGACGGAGTAAGTGAAGTCTTCACCCACTTTGTATTCGCCCGGAACATAGTTCGGCGCGCCTGCCGGGTTAATTTTTTCTTTGATGATCGCGTCAACGAAGTTGCGGCTCATCAGATCGCCCAGCACGTCCTGGCGAACAGAAGCGCCATAACGCTGAGCGACGATATTCATCGGTACTTTGCCTTTACGGAAGCCGTCAATACGTACTTTTTTCGCTACGTTGACCAGCTCGCTTTTTACAGCGGTCTCGATGCTGTCAGCAGCGATTGTAATCGTTACACGGCGGCCAAGGCCCTGAGTGGTTTCAACTGAAACTTGCATCTTGTTACCTCAAAAAATCACAGTGCTCGGTCAACTCTACTCCGCAAGCACGTGCTATTTGCTTCGCGGAACCGGGATGTTCTCGTAATCAATCACATTCCCTGTCGTCAGAATCATCCCGAAGACGTTCATATATAAGACGGCGCATTATAGCGGCATCACTTTTGTGAGTCGAGAACGGTGATTGTGCGATGCTGCGGCGGTTTTCACAATTCTCGGCTAATTTTTGTCTGAATACTGTACGACACGCTCAAAATTCAGACAAAACAAAACGGCCCGCAGGCCGTTTTCACATAATTCTGTAGCAACATACTGGAAAAGCGGAGGTAGTTGCAAATCCGTTTTGCTACGCGATGCTTCCCGCGCCGCGACAAGGAGGCGACGCGAAGATAGTATCCTGCAATCCTTCCCACTCTTTGAGGGTATAAGTATGCAGTGCCAGCGCATGTACGGTTGTGGAAAGTTCCGCCGTTAACGTACCGTAAATCATCCGATGACGATTAAGAAAACGTTCGCCTGTAAAGCGATCGCTCACCAGCACGACCTTAAAATGGCTTTCCGATCCTGCTGGAACATTGTGACGATAGCTTTCATCCACAACTTCGAGAAACACGGGGTCGAACGCTGTCCTTAATTTTTCTTCTATTTGCTCACGTATCATCATGAAAATCTCCTCCGACAACGCTGTGATGTCACCCATCCCTTTAAATACTAGCCGCTTTTACCGTTTCCATTACAGCATGACAACAAAAATTTAGCTTTCGTCTGATTATTTCAGCCAAACGTATGAAGTTTACTGCCTTAATCATTCTTTTAGCGCTCAAAATCCCCGCTCGCGCCGTTATCAATACCAAATCGGACATTACGACGAATTTACCTGCGTTGACCACTTCCCCTCGCCGTTAGCGGTGTTATGATGGCGGGAATTTTTACCTATCACGTTTTAAGCGTCATTGAGAGCCTGAATATGTTAAAAAAACTTCTCTTTCCGTTAGTCGCTCTGTTTATGCTGGCAGGATGCGCCACACCGCCGACGACCATTGACGTCGCGCCGAAGATCACCTTGCCACAGCAGGACCCGAGCCTGATGGGCGTCACCGTTAGCATTACCGGCGCGGACCAACGCCAGGATCAAGCGTTAGCGAAAGTCACGCGTAACAACCAGCTGGTAACGTTAACCGCCTCCCGCGATTTACGCTTCCTGTTACAAGAAGTCCTGGAAAAACAGATGACGGCGCGGGGCTATATGATCGGGCCTAACGGCGCGGTTAATCTGCAGATAATTGTTAACCAACTGTATGCTGATGTTTCCCAGGGCAGCGTGCGCTACAACATCGCGACCAAAGCGGATATCGCGATTATTGCGACCGCGGCAAATGGCAGCAAGATGACCAAAAACTATCGCGCCAACTACTCTATTGAAGGGGCGTTCCAGGCCTCTAACCAGAATATTGCCGACGCAGTGAATAGCGTTCTGACCGATACCATTGCTGATATGTCTCAGGACACCAGTATTCACGATTTTATCAAGCAAAACGCCCGTTAATAGCAACAACAAGACCCGGCAGAAGCCGGGTCTGTAGATGCCTATGTCAAGTCAATATTTACGTATTTTCCAGCAACCGCGCTCAGCCATTCTGCTGATATTGGGTTTTGCCTCCGGTCTCCCGCTGGCGCTCACCTCCGGTACGCTACAGGCGTGGATGACCGTCGAGAATATCGATCTTAAAACGATTGGCTTCTTCTCGCTGGTTGGTCAGGCCTATGTGTTTAAGTTTCTCTGGTCCCCGCTGATGGACCGCTACACGCCGCCTTTTTTAGGTCGTCGTCGCGGTTGGTTACTCGCCACCCAACTGTTGTTACTGGCGGCGATTGCGGCGATGGGCTTTCTTGAACCCGGCACGCAGCTACGCTGGATGGCGGCGCTGGCGGTGGTGATTGCTTTTTGCTCCGCCTCGCAGGATATCGTGTTCGACGCCTGGAAAACCGATGTTTTACCCGCAGAAGAACGCGGCGCTGGCGCGGCAATCAGCGTGCTTGGCTACCGGTTGGGGATGCTGGTTTCCGGCGGACTGGCGCTATGGCTGGCCGATCGCTGGCTCGGCTGGCAGGGCATGTACTGGCTGATGGCGGCATTGTTGATCCCCTGCATTATCGCCACCTTACTGGCGCCGGAACCGACCGATACTATCCCGTCCCCGAAATCGCTGGAACAGGCCGTCGTCGCGCCGCTACGCGATTTCTTTGGCCGTAATAACGCCTGGCTGATTTTACTGCTCATTGTGCTTTATAAACTGGGGGACGCCTTCGCTATGAGCCTGACCACCACCTTTTTGATTCGCGGCGTCGGCTTTGACGCTGGTGAAGTTGGCGTGGTCAATAAAACGCTGGGCCTGTTGGCAACGATCGTCGGCGCGTTATACGGCGGCATATTAATGCAGCGTCTTTCGCTGTTTCGCGCGCTGCTGATTTTCGGCATTTTGCAAGGCGCGTCCAACGCCGGTTACTGGTTGCTCTCCATTACCGATAAAAACATGTTCAGCATGGGCGCGGCGGTCTTTTTCGAAAATCTGTGCGGCGGGATGGGTACTGCCGCCTTTGTCGCCTTATTAATGACGCTATGTAATAAGTCGTTTTCCGCAACACAGTTTGCCCTACTGTCGGCCCTCTCCGCAGTAGGCCGCGTTTATGTTGGTCCTGTAGCGGGCTGGTTCGTTGAAGCGCACGGCTGGCCGACATTCTACCTCTTCTCGGTTGTCGCCGCCGTTCCCGGGCTGTTACTGTTGCTGGTCTGTCGGCAAACGCTGGAATATAGCTGGCAGAGCGAGCGTTTCATTCCCCGCACGCAATACCGTGGCGCCTACAATTTCGCGCTTTCAATCCTGCTCGCGGGCGTCGCTTTGCTGGCGGTATGGGTACTCCTGCTGACCATGAACGCGGTGGATTACACTAACTTCTCATTCCTGCCCGAATTGCTTGAGACTGCGGTAGTGGTTGCCGTGTGCGGCATTGTCTTTGGCGGGTTGCTGGACTACCTGGCGCTACGAAAAACACGCCTGCTGTAAAACATTATTTGCCGTTGTAATAACGACCCGGAATTATAACGGCTAAATAACCATCAATTGATAAAAAATATATTTGTCTTTTTGTGCGCAACAGAATTTTGGAAATTATTGGTAATTTCTACGCTACCTATTTTCTTTACACGATTCAGCCGATTAAATTTAAATTTCTGCCGTTGATTGTCCTTTTATTGATAATAAATTGTTAAGTAATTGTTTTATTTTTACATTGGTTATACCAATTATCCCTCAACATCCCACTTACAGACCTCATCCGTTATAACGCAAAGTTTCAACAGTGTCTTAAAGTTATTTCGACATACTTGGCAACATATGTGACATGCGCGGCAGAACTTGGTAACACAGAACCAATCATGTTTACAGTAATGTAACCTTACCGTAAAATGCCCCTACACTTTAAACGCCACCAGGTCCCGTGGAATTGAGGTCGTTAAATGAGACTCAGGAAATACAATAAAAGTTTGGGATGGTTGTCATTAATTGCAGGCACTGCATTACTCAGTGGCTGTAATTCTGCGCTGCTGGATCCCAAAGGACAGATTGGACTGGAGCAACGTTCGCTGATACTGACGGCATTTGGCCTGATGTTGATCGTCGTTATTCCCGCCATCTTGATGGCTGTTGGTTTCGCCTGGAAGTATCGTGCGAGTAATAAGGATGCGAAGTATAGCCCGAACTGGTCACACTCCAATAAAGTGGAAGCCGTGGTCTGGACGGTGCCTATCTTAATCATCATTTTCCTTGCCGTACTGACCTGGAAAACCACGCACGCGCTTGAACCAAGCAAGCCGCTGGCGCATGACGAAAAACCGATCACCATCGAAGTGGTTTCCATGGACTGGAAATGGTTCTTCATCTATCCGGAGCAGGGTATCGCCACCGTCAACGAGATCGCCTTCCCGGCGAACACGCCGGTTTATTTCAAAGTGACCTCCAACTCCGTGATGAACTCCTTCTTTATCCCGCGTCTGGGTAGCCAGATTTATGCCATGGCCGGTATGCAAACACGTTTGCATCTGATCGCCAACGAACCCGGAACCTACGATGGCATCTCCGCCAGCTATAGCGGCCCGGGCTTCTCTGGTATGAAGTTTAAAGCTATCGCCACCAAAGACCGCGCAGAATTCGACCAATGGGTCGCAAAAGCGAAGCAGTCTCCGAACACCATGAATGATATGGCGGCGTTCGAGAAAGTGGCTATGCCAAGCGAGTACAACAAGGTGGAATATTTCTCCAGCGTGAAACCTGATTTGTTCAAGGACGTTATTAACAAATTCATGGGCCACGGTAAGAGCATGGACATGACCCAACCTGAAGGTGAGCACAGCTCGCATGAAGGAATGGAAGGTATGGACATGAGCCACGCGGAATCCGCCAACTCCAAGGGTTGAGGAAGATAAGATGTTCGGAAAATTATCACTGGATGCAGTACCGTTCCATGAACCTATCGTCATGGTAACGATCGCTGCAATTATCGTCGGGGGACTGGCGATACTGGCAGCGATTACTTACTTCGGTAAGTGGACCTACCTATGGAAAGAGTGGTTAACGTCGGTTGACCATAAACGCCTCGGCATCATGTATATCATCGTCGCGATTGTGATGCTGTTACGTGGTTTCGCCGATGCCATCATGATGCGTAGCCAGCAGGCGCTTGCCTCCGCAGGCGAAGCGGGTTTTCTACCGCCGCACCACTACGATCAGATCTTTACCGCTCACGGCGTAATCATGATCTTCTTCGTGGCGATGCCCTTCGTTATCGGTCTGATGAACCTGGTGGTTCCGCTGCAGATCGGCGCGCGCGACGTTGCTTTCCCTTTCCTGAACAACCTGAGCTTCTGGTTCACCGTTGTCGGCGTTATTCTGGTTAACCTCTCGCTGGGCGTGGGTGAATTCGCGCAGACAGGGTGGCTGGCTTATCCGCCGCTATCGGGAATAGAGTACAGTCCTAGCGTCGGGGTCGATTACTGGATATGGGCGTTGCAACTCTCGGGTATTGGTACGACGTTAACCGGTATCAACTTCTTCGTGACGATCCTGAAGATGCGTGCGCCGGGTATGACAATGTTCAAGATGCCGGTCTTTACCTGGGCCTCTTTGTGCGCCAACGTACTGATCATCGCCTCTTTCCCGATTCTGACGGTTACCGTCGCGTTGCTGACCCTGGATCGCTATCTGGGCACCCATTTCTTTACCAACGATATGGGCGGCAACATGATGATGTACATCAACCTGATTTGGGCCTGGGGCCATCCGGAAGTGTACATTCTGATTCTGCCGGTCTTCGGGGTATTCTCCGAAATCGCAGCGACCTTCTCGCGTAAACGTCTGTTCGGCTATACCTCGCTGGTTTGGGCGACCGTCTGTATTACCGTACTGTCGTTTATCGTTTGGCTGCACCACTTCTTCACGATGGGCGCGGGCGCGAACGTTAACGCCTTCTTCGGTATCACCACCATGATTATCGCCATCCCGACCGGGGTGAAGATCTTCAACTGGTTGTTCACCATGTATCAGGGCCGTATCGTCTTCCATTCCGCAATGATGTGGACCATTGGCTTTATCGTGACCTTCTCGGTCGGCGGTATGACCGGCGTTCTGCTGGCGGTACCGGGCGCGGACTTCGTCCTGCACAACAGTCTGTTCCTGATTGCGCACTTCCATAACGTGATCATCGGCGGCGTGGTGTTTGGCTGCTTCGCAGGTATGACCTACTGGTGGCCGAAGGCGTTTGGCTTCAAGCTGAACGAAACCTGGGGTAAACGCGCCTTCTGGTTCTGGATTATCGGTTTCTTTGTAGCCTTTATGCCGCTGTACGTACTGGGCTTCATGGGCATGACCCGTCGCCTCAGCCAGCAAATTGATCCGCAGTTCCATACGATGCTGATGGTTGCCGCCGCCGGCGCCGCGCTGATTGCGCTGGGTATCCTGTGCCAACTGATTCAGATCTTCGTTTCTATTCGCGACCGCGATCAGAACCGCGATCTGACCGGCGACCCATGGGGTGGCCGTACGCTGGAGTGGTCAACCTCTTCTCCGCCGCCGTTCTATAACTTTGCCGTTGTGCCGCACGTTCACGAACGTGACGCCTTCTGGGAAATGAAAGAAAAAGGCGAAGCGTACCAACAGCCTGGACAGTATGAAGAGATTCATATGCCGAAAAATAGCGGTGCCGGTATTGTTATCGCCGCCTTCGCGACGGTATTTGGCTTCGCCATGATCTGGCATATCTGGTGGCTGGCGATAGTGGGTTTCGCAGGCATGATCATCAGCTGGATTGTAAAAAGCTTTGATGAAGATGTGGATTACTACGTGCCGGTCCCGGAAGTCGAAAAACTGGAAAACCAGCATTTCGATGAGATTACTAAGGCAGGGCTGAAAAATGGCAACTGATACTTTAACGCACGCGACTGCCCACGCGCACGAACACGGGCACCATGACGCAGGCCAGAACAAAATCTTCGGATTTTGGGTCTACCTGATGAGCGACTGCATTCTGTTCTCTATTCTGTTTGCTACCTATGCCGTTCTGGTGAACGGCACCGCTGGCGGCCCGACAGGTAAGGACATTTTCGAACTGCCGTTCGTTCTGGTTGAAACCTTCCTGCTGTTATTTAGCTCCATTACCTACGGCATGGCGGCGATCGCTATGCACAAGAACAACAAGAGCCAGGTTATCTCCTGGCTGGCGTTGACCTTCTTGTTCGGTGCCGGATTTATCGGGATGGAACTCTATGAATTCCATCACCTGATTGTTAACGGTATGGGCCCGGATCGCAGCGGCTTCCTGTCTGCGTTCTTCGCGCTGGTCGGCACGCACGGTCTGCACGTCACTTCCGGTTTGATCTGGATGGCGGTGCTGATGGTGCAAGTTGCCCGTCGCGGTCTGACCAGCACTAACCGTACCCGCATCATGTGTCTGAGCCTGTTCTGGCACTTCCTGGATGTGATTTGGATTTGCGTATTCACTGTTGTTTATCTGATGGGGGCGATGTAATGAGTCATTCTACCGAGAGCGGCGGCGCATCCCACGGCAGCGTAAAAACGTACATGACCGGCTTTATCCTGTCGGTCATCCTGACGGTTATTCCATTCTGGATGGTGATGACCGGCGCTGCCTCTCCGGCCGTTATTCTGGGATCTATCCTGGCAATGGCAGTGGTGCAGATTTTGGTGCATCTGGTGTGTTTCCTGCACATGAACACCAAATCTGATGAAGGCTGGAACATGACGGCCTTCATCTTTACCGTGCTGATCATCGCCATCCTGGTTGTGGGCTCCATCTGGATTATGTGGAACCTCAACTACAACATGATGATGCACTAAGAGCGGCGAGTATGATGTTTAAGCAATACCTGCAAGTAACGAAACCAGGCATCATCTTTGGCAACCTGATCTCGGTGATCGGGGGATTTCTGCTGGCCTCAAAGGGCAGCATTGACTATCCCCTGTTCATTTATACGCTGGTCGGGGTGTCACTGGTTGTGGCGTCGGGTTGTGTATTTAACAACTACATCGACAGGGATATCGACAGGAAGATGGAAAGGACCAAGAATCGGGTGCTGGTCAAAGGCCTGATTTCTCCTGGCGTCTCGCTGGTATACGCCACCCTGCTGGGTATTGCTGGCTTTATGCTGTTGTGGTTTGGCGCCAATCCTCTGGCCTGCTGGCTGGGGGTAATGGGCTTCGTGGTCTACGTTGGCGTGTACAGCTTGTACATGAAGCGTCACTCCGTCTACGGAACGCTGATTGGTTCTCTCTCCGGCGCAGCGCCGCCGGTGATTGGCTACTGCGCCGTAACGGGCGACTTTGACAGCGGCGCGGCGATCCTGTTGGCTATTTTCAGCCTCTGGCAGATGCCGCACTCTTACGCCATCGCCATTTTCCGCTTTAAGGACTATCAGGCGGCCAATATCCCGGTTCTGCCGGTGGTAAAAGGAATCTCAGTCGCTAAAAACCACATCACGCTGTACATCATTGCGTTTGCCGTTGCAACGCTAATGCTCACGTTGGGCGGTTATGCCGGTTACAAATACCTGGTGGTCGCCGCGGCGGTCAGCGTTTGGTGGCTCGGCATGGCGCTACGCGGTTACAAAGTGGAAGATGATAAGGTCTGGGCGCGCAAGCTGTTCGGCTTCTCTATCATTGCGATTACCGCGCTGAGTATCATGATGTCCGTTGATTTTATGGTGCCGAATTCGCAGAATCTGCTGACTTACGTCTGGTAACAAGCGTTGCTATTGAAAAAACCGCCGTGTCACAAACGGCGGTTTTTTTATCCATTTCATCAGGCAGTAACGCCCCACGAGTTATCGATTCTGAATAATATGTAAATTATCCGTTTTCAGTAAATCAACTTTTTTACCATTGATTGTTGCCGTCGCTGACTTCACGGTGAAAGTAAGTTTATGGTAATCACACAAGTCACCGTTTTTCATCAAGAGATATCCCATCGACTTAAAAGAATCCCCCATACCCTGTTCAGCACCCAGAGTATTGAGACCCAAAGGAGGAAAAGCGACCATTCTTTCGTCACTAACTCCAGCATCATTTTTTAATATCAATTCCACACGTAAGTTCGCAACATGAATTAACTTATTCGTATTGACAACAAATCCAATCTGACACAGAGGAATATTATCAATCCTGCCAAATAATCCCGCATATTTTTCTAATGTCAGCTCAGGAAGTTGCTGATTAAAATCATTACGGCGCTTTCGATCTTTTTCACAATAATCAAGATAATCGCGTTGTGTCATCTTTTTTATATAGCTGTTATCGTAATAGTGCCAGGATTGTTGGCAATCGACATCTACACTCTGGCCATTAAAATACATCTGTGCTAAATAATCAGCGGCCTCCTGTAATTTTTTCTCATAAGCTTTTTTAAAAAAATACAGCGCCTTATCGTAATCAACGTTAACCAGTACGCCAGAATAGTACATACGACCTAACGTATACAATGCTTCTCCATTACCTTGCTGCGCCGCCATTTCATACCATTTCCGGGCTTTCTCTCCATCTGGTTGTAATCCCAATCCGGCGTGTTCATAAAGAAAACCTAACAGCGTCTGTGAGTCGGCATCCCCCTTCTCGGCCGAAATTCGGAGCCATTTCAGCGCTTCAGCAATATCTATCGTTTTCGTTTCATTATTAAAATACAAAGTAGAGACCAGTTTTGCCGTCTGATACGCGACCTCAGGATCACCCTCTCTCGCCCAGAGTATCGCTATCCGCGCAAGATGTGATGAGTCAAAACCTATTCGACTCAGCAGTTTTCGCTCATCTGATTGCGGGGCATAAAAATAGAAACTTAAGCCTTGAATAAAATGAGGACGAAATGAAAGGTCTCTATATGCCTCAAGTTTATTACTATAAACACTCCCAATTATACGTTCACTCACCTTTTTATCGAGATTGATATTGGATAGATTAATTTTTTCTCTAAGCTGTTTTGCTAATGTTTTCGCTTGCGTAATGTCCTTTTGGGTACCGATGCCATATTCATAGAAATAAGCCGCATTAAAGCAACCATAATCACCGTCCAAATCACAAGCCTGCTCGTAGTACTTTATTGCTTGCGGAATATCCACAGATACTGAAACGCCGTACTCATAAATAAACCCCAGTTCTGCCAGCGCTTGGGCGTTATTATCTTTGGCTAACGCTTTTAGCTCATTTAGCGCCTGAATATCTTTCTGCGCAATACGGCTATACAACGCGTCAATATCATCACCTGCCTGGCATACCGATGCGAAAGAAAGCCCAAGCAGAAGCAAAAGATTCCATTTCCGTTTTATCATTTTTCATTCCCTTATTCTTTATCTAAAAAGCGCACACTGTCAGCTTTCAGTAAATCGACATTCTTACCGTTAATCGTTGCCGTAGCGGATTTCAGCGTAAAATGGATATCGCCGATCCCGTGACAAAAATCTTGCGTATACAGCGGGAGATCGTATGGGGTAACGAGAGGATCAACATCATGATTTTGCATATCTATCCCCAGAGTATTCAAACCGAATGGCGGAATCATCAACGTTTCCTCAGTTGCCATTCCATCAGCATTCTTCAGTTCAAGCGTAATATGCAAATTCGCCATGTTACGGATTTTATCTGTGCCAATCTGAAAAATTAGTGCGCATTCTTTCGGTTTAGCCGTTATCCCGCGAGAGAAAATTCTCTCTTTTTTCAGGGTTACTTTAGGTAAAGCATCCGCATTGTTTTTTCGACTCTGAATATCCGCTGCGCATTTACTTAAAAATATTTTTTCCTCAACTTTCTTACCTACATATCGAGATGCTTTCTTGTAATACGACCAGGCTTTATCACAATCAGGTGCAGTACCTAAACCGTTATAATACATCCAACTCAACGGCATCGTTGAGCGCGAATTAGTACCATCATTTTCAACCTGCGTAAATAATGCCAGCGCTTTAGCGTAATCAGTGCGCCCTGTTGCGCCAGAATAATAGATTTTACCTAACGCAATCTGTGCATCGCTGTCCCCCTGCTTAGCCGCCTGTCCATACCATTTTTGTGCTTCCTGAATGTCTGGCTTAATCCCCCACTCATCGCCCTCTCCCCCCGAATAAATACCCCCCAAGAGAGATTGGGCCTCAACGACGCCTTTTTCCGCGGCGGCGCGAAACCACTTCAATGACGCAGGTCTGGCTTGATAAGGCTCGTCCGCATAGCGACCGGAAAAGTCATTAAGGGTGAGTCGCCCCATCTGATAATCCATTTGCGGGTCGCCATCCTGCGACCATAACGTAGCCAGCCGAAATGTTTTTTCCTGGTTAAATCCAATACGGCTAAAAAAAAGCGCATCGCTCTCGGGTCTATTATTTAGAGCATGAATTAGTATACTAATAAATGCCGCCCGCTGCGATTTATCCGTATCGGCCAATGCTTTTGCCATGTAAATTTCTTGCGAAAACTTATCAATATATTCTTGCTCAATCAATAAATTATCCAGATTCATTTTCTTAGCATACTTATTGGCCTGAGCGCTATCTTTCGCCACTCCGTCGCCATACTGATAAGCATACTTCACATTATAACAGCCGTAGTTACCGCCAAGCTCACAGGCCTGCTTGTAATACTGCAACGCCCGTTCGCGATTCATCGGTACACTAAGGCCGTATTCATGGATAAACCCCAGTTCATCCAGAACCGAAGCTCTTTTTTCCACAGGCAAAGCATCAAGATCCTTCTGGGTAAGCGCAGCATATTTTACATCATCTTTACCGTTGTTCGCTGAAGCATTCACCTGGCTAACAAATAAAACACCCGCTAAAATACATAATGATAAAAATTTAATTTCCATAACGAATTCACTCCTTGAATAATATAATAAATGCGACTGCTGACGAATCTTCTGCCTGATAAACGCGCGCCATCACGCAGAAAGTTTGCTATCAGTCTCGGCGTTGTTGAATAAATCAAATTTTCAGAAGATGGGCGGATCTGATCATTGCCATCGTTTCAGAATCGGGTTCCTATGGCAAAGCAAAAGTTTAAAATCACCCACCGGCCAGCCACACTCAGGCAGCGCGGTTCGCTGACAGTCTGGCTTGACGAGTTCTGCTATTGCAACATGGAGCAACAGCGCACACAGCCTGAAGGCCGTGGCTAACCGCTACACTATACTGAGATGGCTCAGATAGCCACTACAGCTCAAGGAGATCGGAATATGAATGAGCACAAGGCTATGCTGACTCTCCCGATCGCCCCTATCGTGTTAACAATTTATCTCTTTTTTAGCTCAACTGTTTCAAAAACATAATATTTGCTAATTAACCCTCTATTTACCCGGCACACTCCCCGCACTACACTACTCCCAGCTTTTATACAGAGGTGGCAATGAACGATTATAAAATGACGCCAGGGGAGCTGCGCGCCACATGGGGTTTAGGGACCGTCTTTTCGTTGCGTATGCTGGGCATGTTTATGGTTCTACCAGTACTGACCACATACGGTATGGCGCTACAGGGCGCCAGCGAAGCATTAATCGGCATTGCGATCGGCATTTACGGGCTGGCGCAGGCTATCTTTCAAATTCCCTTTGGGCTGCTGTCCGACCGCATTGGCCGCAAACCGCTGATTGTCGGCGGACTGGCGGTATTTGTCGCGGGCAGCGTCATTGCCGCGCTCTCCCACTCAATCTGGGGCATTATTCTGGGGCGAGCGCTACAGGGGTCCGGCGCTATTGCCGCCGCCGTCATGGCGCTCCTGTCTGACCTCACCCGCGAGCAAAACCGTACCAAAGCGATGGCGTTTATCGGCGTCAGCTTTGGTATCACCTTCGCGATTGCGATGGTATTAGGGCCGATCGTTACCCATAGTCTGGGATTGAACGCGTTGTTCTGGATGATCGCCGCCCTCGCCACTCTGGGCATTCTTCTGACGATCTGGGTGGTTCCCAACAGTACCAACCATGTGCTGAATCGCGAATCCGGGATGGTCAAAGGCAGCTTCAGTAAAGTGCTGGCGGAGCCGAGGCTGCTCAAACTCAATTTCGGCATTATGTGTCTGCATATTTTATTGATGTCCACCTTTGTCGCCCTGCCCGGCCAGCTTGCCGATGCCGGTTTCCCTGCCGCCGAACACTGGAAGGTGTATCTGGCAACCATGGTGATCGCCTTTGCCGCCGTCGTGCCTTTTATTATCTATGCTGAAGTCAAACGGCGGATGAAGCAGGTATTCCTGTTCTGCGTGGGGCTCATTGTCGTCGCAGAAATCGTGTTGTGGGGAGCGGGCCAGCATTTCTGGGAGCTGGTGATTGGCGTACAACTCTTTTTCCTCGCCTTTAATCTGATGGAGGCGCTGCTGCCTTCGCTTATTAGCAAAGAGTCGCCCGCGGGGTATAAAGGAACGGCGATGGGCGTCTATTCTACCAGTCAGTTTCTTGGCGTGGCGCTTGGCGGCTCGCTGGGCGGCTGGATAGACGGCACGTTTGATGGGCAAACCGTTTTCCTTGCCGGGGCCGTACTGGCGATGGTATGGCTGGCAGTGGCAAGTACCATGAAAGAGCCGCCCTATGTCAGCAGCCTGCGTGTGGAAATTCCAGCGGATATCGTTGCTGACGACAGGCTAAAACAGCGACTGTTGGCAATGAAAGGCGTAAGCGAAGCGCTGATCGTGGCGGAAGAGCATTCCGCTTACGTCAAAATCGACAGCAAAGTGACCAATCGCTTTGAAGTTGAACAGCTTATCAGCAAAGGATGAATACTGCATTGCCGGATGGCGGCGAGGCTCTATCCGGCATAACAACTTAATCGCGGAAGTTTTTGAACTGGAACGGCTGGCCCAAATCGCCGCCGCGAACCAGCGCCATTACCGATTGCAGATCGTCACGTGATTTGCCCGTCACGCGAATCTCTTCCCCCTGAATTTGCGCCTGCACCTTCAGTTTGCTGTCTTTAATCAGCTTGACGATTTTCTTCTGCACGGCGCTTTCAATGCCCTGCTTCAGCTTCGCTTCCACATACCAGGTTTTACCGCTATGCACGAACTCGTCCGGTACATCCAGCGAAGCGCCTTCAATACCGCGTTTAAGCAGCTTGGCGCGCAGAATATCGAGCAACTGATTGACCTGGAAATCGGACTCGCTCAGCACCTTGATGGTTTTATTGGCATCGTTCAGTTCAATAGTCGCCTCTACGCCACGGAAGTCAAAACGAGACTCAACCTCGCGAACCGCGTTATCCACACCGTTACGCGCTTCCTGCAGATCAACTTCAGAAACAATATCGAAAGATGGCATCTTTTCTTCTCCCTTCATTTTCGTTGCGTTGCATAATACCTGCAACGAGGCTTAACGAGAAGCTTAGCTGATGACGCTATAATTAGCGCCATAACACCTGGCGCTGTTGCAGGTGAGGAGGAACAATGAAAATTACTGTACTGGGATGCGGAGCCTTAGGACAACTTTGGCTTTCGGCACTGTGCAAACACGGACATGACGTACAGGGCTGGCTACGGGTGCCACAACCTTATTGCAGCGTAAATCTGATCGATACCGATGGTTCCTTTTTCAACGAATCACTGACGGCAAACGATCCGGATTTTTTGGCGAAGAGCGAACTGTTATTAGTCACGCTGAAAGCGTGGCAGGTTTCCGACGCAGTACGAACCCTGGCGTCAACCCTACCGGTGACGTCGCCTATCCTGCTCATTCATAATGGAATGGGAACCATAGAAGAACTGCAAAATATCCAACAGCCGATGTTGATGGGGACTATCACCCATGCTGCGCGCCGCGACGGTAATATCATTATTCATGTCGCTAACGGTACTACGCATATTGGCCCGGCGCGCGAGCAAGACGGCGATTACAGTTATCTCGCCGATATCCTGCAGGGGGTACTGCCCGATGTCGCCTGGCATAACAATATCCGCGCAGAGATGTGGCGCAAACTGGCGGTCAACTGTGTTATCAACCCGCTCACCGCGCTTTGGAACTGCCCGAACGGCGAGCTGCGCCATCATACTGATGAAATCAACGCGATTTGCGAAGAGGTCGCCGCCGTGATTGAACGTGAAGGCTACCACACATCGGCAGACGATTTACGCTATTATGTTGAGCAAGTGATTGACAGTACGGCAGAAAACATCTCATCCATGTTGCAGGACGTGCGTGCCATGCGCCATACCGAAATTGACTACATCACCGGTTATTTACTCAAGCGCGCCCGCGTGCACGGTCTCGCCGTTCCGGAAAATAGCCGCCTGTTTGAAATGGTAAAGCGAAAGGAGAGTGAGTATGAGCGCTCAGGCACTGGTATGCCTCGCCCCTGGTAGTGAAGAGACCGAAGCGGTCACCACTATCGATCTGCTGGTTCGCGGCGGAATCCACGTCACTACCGCCAGCGTCGCCAGCGATGGCAACCTGACGATTGTCTGCTCGCGCGGTGTAAAGCTACTGGCGGATGCGCCGCTGGTTGAAGTTGCCGACGGCGATTATGACATCATCGTGTTGCCCGGCGGAATTAAAGGCGCCGAGTGCTTTCGCGACAGCCCGCTGCTGGTCGAAACCGTAAAACAGTTTCACCGCTCCGGGCGCATTGTCGCAGCCATTTGCGCCGCAGCCGCCACAGTGCTCGTGCCGCACGATATCTTCCCTATCGGCAATATGACCGGTTTTCCGGCGCTGAAAGATAAGATCCCCGCCGAACAGTGGCTGGATAAGCGTGTGGTGTGGGATGCGCGGGTAAAATTATTAACCAGCCAGGGACCGGGTACCGCTATCGATTTTGGTTTGAAAATCATCGACCTGTTGGCTGGTCGTGAAAAAGCGCATGAAGTGGCTTCGCAACTGGTGATGGCGGCGGGGATTTATAACTACTACGAATAAGAATGATTGCCGGATGGCGGCGTAAACACCTTATCCGGCCTACAAAACGGTACAGTCTGTAGGCCGAATAAGCGACAGCGCCATCCGGCAGTTATTTTACGGGCGTTCGCCCTGCGCCAGACGCGCATTAATATGCGCAATCACCCCAGGTAAATCCGCCAGTGAATCCACCACGTAATGCGCCCCGGCGGCGTACAGCTTGCTGGCCGCGTGCTCGCGGCGGACCGCAACGTCCTCTTTCGACATTGTCTGATAGGCGTCCCATGTTGCGCCGAATTCGTTACCCGATACCGCCAGCCCCACCGTCCACATCCCCGCGTTAAGCCCCTCGCTAATGCCCGGCGCGGCATCATCTACCTTCACACAGTGCGCGACCGCATCAATGCCCAGCGCAATCACGTTTTGCAGCGCCATCCACGGCCCCGGGCGACCACCCGCGGCCAGGTCGTCCGTTGCCACCCAATGATCCGGACGATAGCCATGCCCGGCGGCGGCGGGGACCAGGCGCTCCATCACCGCTCGTGGGTAACCGGAGCAGGAGCCTATCTTGATACCCTCGGCTCGTAGCGCCGCGATCGTGTCGATAACTCCGGCAATAGGAGAAGAAAAATCGACAACTTTAGCAATCTGTAACGGCATGAAAGCGGCGTAGATGGCATCAATATCTGCTGCGCTCATGGAGCGGCCAAACTTTGCCTGCCAGCGCGCGTCAACAGCAGGTAATTTTCCCAGCGCTTCAATGTGTTGCCATTTACCCAGCCCCATTGGCACGCGTGCTTCAGCGAGGGTGATCTCCACATCAAATGCCTGACGGAACGCCTCAACGAAAATTTGCGTCGGCGCGAAGGAGCCAAAATCGACGGTGGTGCCCGCCCAGTCGAGAATAACAGCGTGAATACGGTTCATCATGGTTCCTTATTTCGTCCAGTACATGGCGGTACGAATGGCGGTCAGCAGGGCCGTGATATCGGCGGCATATACTTCGCCAATATTGCCGATGCGGAAGCAGTCGCTTTGCGACACTTTGCCAGGATAGATAACAAAGCCCTGCTCTTTGAGGCGGCGATAAAATTCGCTAAAGCGATACTGCGGGTCTTCCGGTGAATAAAAGGCGGTGATAATGGGCGAATGAAGTTCGTCATCCAGCAGCGTGTTAAAGCCCAGCGCCCGCATTCCGGCCACCAGGCTGCGCTGATTTTGCTGATAGCGTTGATGACGTGCCGCTACGCCACCTTCTTTCGCCAGCTCTTTCAGCGCCTGTGCAAACGCCAGGACGGTATGTGTGGGCGAAGTAAAACGCCATTTGCCGTGGTTATCCTCCATGCAGCGCCACTGGGCGTAGAGATCTAACGACAGCGAGCGGGAATGCCCTTTGCACGCGGCCAGTTTTTGCTCGCGGGCAATCACAAAGGCAAAACCCGGCACGCCCTGAATGCATTTATTGGCGGAGCTGATCAGATAGTCGATGTGTAATGCTGCAATATCCATGGGGATGCCGCCGAAGCTGCTCATGGCGTCAACGATGTAGGTTTTGCCATAGCGATGCGCCAGAGCGCCCACCTCATCAATGGGGTTGAGCATCCCGGTGGTCGTTTCGCTATGCACCATGGCGATATGGCTGATCGTCGGGTCGGCGTTGAGGATCGCGTCGATCGCCTGCACATCCGGGCGCGCAACTTCGCCGCAGTCGTAAGCGTGATGGGCGATTCCCATAAGGCCGGCCATCTCGACCATTCGTGCGCCGTATGCACCGTTGCTGACGATCAGCACCTTATCCTGCGGCCCCAATGCGCTGCCCAGTACGGCTTCCACAGCATAGCTGCCGCTGCCTTGCAGCAGTACGGAGGTGTAGCCTTCGGAGGCCGTTGCCAGTGCGGTCAGCTGCTGGCGGATCTGTTCTACCACGCCGATATTGTAATCATCATCCCAGGTACAGCTATCGAACAACATCGCTTCTTTCACGGTGCGAGAGGTGGTGAGCGGGCCAGGAGTCAGCAACAGATAGTTACGCGAAGTCATGTTATTTACCTTTGGTCTATACCAGATTGCATTTATCATGACGATCTTTGCCGCGACGGGTCAAAGAGAAAATCGCGCTGCAACAAAAAATTCATCTCTGCTTGTATAATGGCGGCAGGCAAAACGGAAGCGAGTAAGCATGAAATCTATCCCGGGCGATATCCCGCAGTACCTGTTGATCAAGGCGCAGCTTCAGGCGCGTATTCAGAGCGGTGCGTTGAAAAGCGGTGATAAACTGCCGTCTGAACGCGAACTGTGCGCGATCTTCAACACCACGCGCATTACTATTCGCGAAAGTCTGGCACAGCTGGAGTCCAGTGGGCTTATCTGGCGCGCCGATCGTCGCGGTTGGTTCGTTACGCCGGAACGCCTGTGGCTGGATCCGACCCAGAACACCAACTTCCATAAGCTTTGCCGCGAGCAGGGGCGGGAGCCAAAAACCGCGCTACTGAGCGGCGTGTTAACCACCGTGCCTGTCGAGGTCATGGAGCCCCTCCAGCTCCAGCCGTTTGATCAAATCTATCTGCTGACCCGTCTGCGTTACGCCGATGGCCGCGCCGTGTGCTACTGCGAAAACCATTGTTTGCCCGCCCGCGTGCCTGAGCTGCTGCAGTACGATCTCAACGGCAGCCTGACCGAGGTATACGAGTCGCACTACAACCTCGTCTATACCAGCATGCATCTGTCGTTCTACCCCACCGCCATGCCTGCGCAGGCCGCACAGGCGCTGGGCGTTATGGAAGGGCGCCCGGCGCTGTTGCTGCGCCGTCTGAACTACGATCAACACGGGCGAGTGCTGGATCTGGATATCGAATACTGGCGTCACGACAGCCTGCGTATTGAGGTAGATACCCACTAGCGGATGCGCCGGATGTTGGCTGCGGGACTTATCCGGCCTACCAATCGTATCGTCTCACGGCTATCCGGATAAGCGCAGCATCATCCGGCGTGGACTGATTTATTTCTCTTTCATCGTTTTGTCATATAAGCCGTTTAGCGTAAAAAGCAAACCTGGTATAGGCCAGAAAATGCAACGTACGCTATGAGGCTATTACGATGAAACTTTCCCGACTTGCTCTGCTGTCTGTCTTCGCTCTCGCCAGCGCCCCGTCATGGGCGGAATCGGTGGTCACGGTGTACTCCATCGACGGGCTGCATGATGGCGATAACAGCTGGTACCAGGTACAGTTTGACGCATTCACCAAAGCGACCGGCATTACCGTACGCTATGTTGAAGGCGGTGGTGGCGTGGTAGTGGAACGTCTGGCAAAAGAGCGCACGAATCCACAGGCCGACGTGCTGGTAACCGCGCCGCCATTCATTCAGCGCGCCGCCGCCGAAAAGCTGCTGGCGAACTTTAACACCGACACCGCATCGGCTATCCCCGATGCCAACAACCTTTATTCGCCGCTGGTAAAGAACTATCTGAGCTTTATCTACAACAGCAAGCTGCTGAAAACTGCCCCGGCGAGCTGGCAGGATCTGCTTGACGGTAAATTCAAAAATAAACTCCAGTATTCCACGCCAGGTCAGGCCGCTGACGGCACGGCGGTGATGCTGCAGGCTTTCCACAGCTTCGGCAGTAAAGATGCCGGTTTTGCGTATCTCGGCAAGCTGCAGGCCAATAACGTCGGGCCATCTGCCTCTACCGGCAAGCTAACCGCGCTGGTTAATAAAGGTGAAATCTACGTCGCTAACGGCGACCTGCAAATGAACCTCGCGCAGATGGAACGTAACCCGAACGTGAAAATCTTCTGGCCGGCCAACGACAAAGGCGAGCGCAGCGCGCTGGCCATCCCTTATGTCATTGGCCTGGTCCAGGGGGCGCCGCAGAGTGAAAATGGTAAAAAGCTGATTAACTTCCTGCTGAGTAAAGAAGCGCAGACTCGCGTCAGCGAACTCTCCTGGGGAATGCCGGTACGCAGCGACGTGACGCCGAGCGACGAACATTATAAGGCCGCCACTGCCGCGTTAGAAGGCGTGCAGAGCTGGCAGCCAAATTGGGATGACGTAGCCGTTTCGCTGTCGGCAGATATTAGCCGTTGGCACAAAGTGACCGAAAGCGAGTAAGCCTGATGCTGATGAAAACGACCACCGTTCACGCCCCTGCATCGCAGGGGACATCGGGGATAGTCCTCGACTCGCTGCGCGTTGCGTATCACGGCAACGTGGTGCTTAAACCGCTCTCTTTGACGATTGAACCTGGCGAAGTGCTGGCGCTGATTGGCCCATCAGGATCTGGAAAAACGACGGTGCTGCGTGCGGTTGCGGGCTTTGTGCAACCTGCAGGCGGTCGTATTCTGATTGGCGATACGGACGTCACCCATCTGCCACCCTATAAACGCGGGTTGGCGATGGTGGTGCAGAACTACGCCTTGTTCCCGCATCTGAAAGTGGAAGACAACGTCGCTTTTGGCCTGCGTGCGCAGAAGCAGCCAAAGGCGCTAATTAATGAGCGTGTAACGCAGGCGCTGAAAACGGTTGGCATGAGTGATTACGCCGCCCGTTATCCGCATCAACTTTCCGGCGGCCAGCAGCAACGCGTGGCCATCGCCCGCGCGATTGCCGTGCGCCCGCGCGTGCTGTTGCTGGATGAACCACTGTCAGCGCTGGACGCACAGATTCGTCATAATATGGTGGAAGAAATCGCCCGTCTTCACCGTGAGCTGCCGGAACTCACTATTCTCTACGTCACCCACGATCAAACGGAAGCGCTCACTCTGGCCGATAAAATCGGCATTATGAAGGATGGCTCGCTGATTGCTCACGGCGAAACCCGCGCGCTATATCAGCATCCGCCCAATCGTTTTGCCGCCGAATTCTTAGGTCGCGCCAATATTCTCTCCGCCATCGCGCTGGGGATAACGGAGGCTCCGGGGCTGGTGGACGTCAGCTGCGGCGGTGCGGTGATTCGCGCGTTCAGCCGGGGCAGCCACCACGGTTACAACAAACTGCTGTGCATTCGTCCTCAGCACCTCAGCCTGACGCCGCGTTCGGCCTACAGCAACCGCTTCAACGCCACACTGCAATCGGTGCACTGGCAGGGCGATTTAACCCATCTGCTGTGTGACGTTGCTGGCGAAACGGTGCGGATGGTGTTGACGCATGTCAATCCGCTGCCGCGCGTGGGCGACAAGCTGGCGCTGTGGTTCGAACCGGATGATGCGGTCCTGATTGAGGTATAACCATGTCACTCATTTTACCTCTGGAAAAACCGGCGCTTAACCTACGCCCGCTGCTGTGGCTGCTGCTCCCGTTGCTGGTGCTGGCGACGCTGTTTTTCTGGCCTCTGTCGCTCATCGTTGAACAGGCGCTACGCGGTGCCAATGGCGAGATCGGGCTCGAGACCTTCCGCCAGGTGGTCGACTCGAAACGCTTTGTCGGCGCGTTGCTGAACACGTTGCAAATCGCCTTTTTCGCCACCGCCGGTTGCCTGCTGCTGGGCAGCGTGATGTCGCTGATTCTGGTGTTTATTCCTTTCCCCGGCAGCGAGTTGATTGGTCGGGTCGTCGATACTTTTATTGCGCTGCCGACCTTCCTGATTACGCTGGCGTTCACCTTTATTTATGGGTCAGCGGGTCTGCTCAACGGTACGCTGATGAGCCTGTTTGCCTTTGAGCTACCGCCGGTGGATTTTCTCTACTCGATGCAGGGCGTCATTCTGGCGGAGATCACGGTGTTCACTCCGCTGGTGATGCGGCCACTGATGGCCGCGCTGCGGCAAATTGATAAAAGCCAGCTAGAGGCAGCCAGTATTCTGGGGGCGCACCCGTTACGGGTGATTGGGCAGGTGATTTTCCCGGCTGCGCTACCGGCGCTGATGGCTGGTGGCAGCCTGTGCCTGCTGTTGACCACTAACGAGTTCGGCATCGTACTGTTTATTGGCGCGAAAGGGGTTAACACCCTGCCGATGATGGTTTACAGCAAAGCGATTCTGGAGTCCGACTATACGGTCGCCTGCATGATTGCGTTGATTAACATTGTCTTGTCGCTGGGGCTGTTCTCCCTCTATCGCCTGGCGGCATCGCGTACCGGCGTAAGGAGCTAGCCATGCTAATTTGGTCACCTAAAGGACGCGCAGCGGCGGGCGTTGTGGCTAGCGTACTGTTTATCGTGTTCTTTTTCCTGCCGCTGGCGGTGATTCTGATGTCCAGCCTTAGCCAGCAGTGGAACGGTATTCTGCCGAGTGGCTTCACGCTGAACCACTTTGTTAACGCTCTGCACGGTGCGGCATGGGATGCCCTACTTGCCAGCCTCACGATTGGCTTTTGCGCCAGCCTGTTTGCGCTGCTTTGCGGCGTTTGGGCGGCGCTGGCGCTGCGTCAATATGGGGTGAAAACGCAGAAATGGTTAAGTATGGTGTTCTATCTGCCGAGTGCGATTCCGTCAGTGTCCGTGGGCCTGGGCATTCTGGTTGCTTTCAGCCAGGGGCCATTGCAAATGAACGGCACCCTATGGATTGTGCTGACAGCGCACTTTGTGCTGATTTCCGCCTTTACCTTCAGTAACGTGTCGACCGGACTGGCGCGAATTTCCGCCGATATTGAAAACGTCGCGTCGAGTCTGGGGGCATCGCCCTGGTATCGTCTGCGTCACGTGACGTTGCCGTTATTGATGCCGTGGATGATGTCAGCGCTGGCGCTGAGTTTATCGCTCTCCATGGGGGAGTTGGGCGCGACGATGATGATTTATCCGCCGGGCTGGACGACGCTGCCGGTGGCTATCTTTAGCTTGACCGACCGTGGAAATATCGCCGACGGCGCGGCGCTGACCATTGTGCTGGTGGCCATTACGCTGCTGCTGATGATGAAGCTGGAGCGCATTGCAAAACGGTTGGGGCAGAAATAAAACGATAGGCCGGGTAGGACATAGCCGCCACCCGGCAAAGGAATTACGGACGATACACCTTCACATTGGCAAACCCCTGCTCGCGCAGATAGAGCGCCTGCAGGCGACTCATTACGCCACGTTCGCACCATAGCAGCCAGGTTTTACTCTGATCGAGATCGCCAAATTTAGTGCTCAGCTTGTAGAAAGGCAGCGAAACGACGTCCACACCTTCCACTTTCAGCGGCTTGTCATCCTGTTCATCCACAGAACGGATATCCAGAATCACGTCGTTCGGGCCGAAACCGCTCACGGTTTCTACTTCCACCACCTCCTGCTGGGTCTGCTGGGCGATTTCACGAATATCGACGTTGTTCGCTTCTTCTACCACCTTATCGAGAATACTGAAGTCGAAGTTTTCTTCTTCGGCTTCAATTTTCGCTTTAATGGCTTTCACCGTCGGACTTTTTGAAATCACGCCACAGTATTCAGGCATCGTACGGGCAAAATCTTCCGTACCAATCTGGCGCGCCAGGTTGATAATGTGCTCTTTATCGTAAGAGATCAGCGGGCGCAAGATCAGCGTGTCAGACACGTTATCGATCAAGCGCAAATTGGTTAGCGTCTGGCTGGATACCTGGCCCAGCGCTTCGCCGGTCACCAGCGCCTGTACGCCGTAACGTTCCGCCACTTTCGACGCCGCGCGTACCATCATACGTTTGAGCACCACGCCCATCTGGCCGTCGTCAACTTTCTCCAGAATCTCGCCGACCACCGGTTCGAAGTTAATCGCCACAAAACGCACGCGATGGGAGCTGCCAAAGCGGTTCCACAGGTAATGCGCCACCTGGCGAACGCCGATTTCATGCGCCGCGCCGCCAAGGTTAAAGAAGCAGTAGTGTACGCGACAGCCGCGACGCATCAGCATATAGCTGGAGACGCCGGAGTCAAAACCGCCGGAGATCAGCGACAGCACATCTTCCTGGGTGCCAATCGGGAAACCGCCAATACCTTCATAACGCCCTTTGATCAGCAGCAGGCGATCATCTTCCACTTCCAGATGCACCGTCACATCCGGGTTAGTGAGCTTCACGCGCGCCGATTCAATATGCTGATTTAATCCGCCGCCAACATAGCGCTCCACTTCAATGGAGCTAAACTCATGCTTACCGCGACGTTTTACCCGCACGCAGAAGGTTTTGCCTTCAAGCTGTTCGCGATACTGCGCCAACGCTTTCTCGAAAATGTCGTGCATATCGGTGAACGGCACATCTTCGACTTCAAGAATATGGTGAATCCCCGGGATGCGGGTCAGCGCGTCGCGAATCACCAGACGCTGGTTTTCATCTTTGGCGCGAACTTCAATGTTATCCCAGTGACGGACAACCGCGAGGGTCTCATCGTAGTGCTTTAAAACGTTACGGATGTTCCCGGTTAAAATTTTTATAAAGCGCAAACGCACAGATTGGCTTTTGATAGTGATTTCCGGGAACAATTTAATGATAAACTTCATGGCGGCAATGGTTCTTTAGCAAGCTATCTAAGGCTTGTCGTGGAGAAATAGTACAGCAGCCCATACCTACGGCTGCATCCAGGCGCGGAAGTATATCACTATCACGGACATCTTGCGCATTTCCCCTTACCATTGCGCGTTATTTGCTTATCAGTGTGAGTCCGTTACCATAGACTTGTACTGCCATTACAGAGAGTCAAACAGTCATCATGCCGAAGAAAAATGAGGCGCCCGCCAGCTTTGAAACTGCGCTGAGCGAGCTGGAACATATTGTTACCCGCCTGGAAAGCGGCGATTTGCCGCTGGAAGACGCGCTGAATGAATTCGAGCGCGGCGTACAACTGGCGCGTCAGGGGCAGGCAAAACTGCAGCAGGCGGAACAGCGCGTGCAAATTTTGCTGTCTGATAATGAAGAGGCTTCACCTGAGCCTTTTATCGCGGATAATGAGTAAATGGACTTTACGCAGCAGCTACAGGCTTGCGTAACGCAAGCGAATCAGGCGCTGAGCCGTTTTATCGCGCCACTGCCCTTTCAGAACACTCCCGTGGTCGAAGCCATGCAGTATGGCGCATTATTAGGCGGTAAACGCCTGCGGCCATTTCTGGTTTACGCCACCGGTCAAATGTTTGGCGTCAGTACGGCAACGCTGGATGCGCCAGCTGCGGCGGTCGAATGCATTCATGCCTATTCGCTGATCCATGACGACCTGCCAGCAATGGACGATGACGATTTGCGTCGCGGCCTGCCGACTTGCCATATTAAATTTGGCGAAGCCAACGCAATCCTGGCGGGAGACGCGTTGCAGACGCTGGCGTTTGCCATTATCAGCGACGCGCCGATGCCGGAAGTCGCCGATCGCGATCGTATCGCGATGATCGCCGAACTGGCAAACGCCAGCGGTATCGCCGGTATGTGCGGCGGTCAGGCATTGGATCTGGCGGCAGAAGGCCAGCGGATCACTCTGGACGCGCTGGAACGCATTCATCGCCATAAGACCGGCGCGCTCATTCGCGCCGCCGTTAGACTTGGCGCATTGAGCGCGGGCGATAAAGGACGGAATACTCTGCCGATACTTGACCGCTATGCAGAGAGTATCGGCCTTGCCTTCCAGGTTCAGGATGACATTCTGGATGTGGTGGGCGATACTGCAACGTTAGGTAAACGTCAGGGCGCAGACCAGCAGCTTGGCAAAAGTACCTACCCTGCACTTCTGGGTCTTGAGCAAGCCCGGAATAAAGCCCGGGACCTGATAGAGGACGCCCGTCAGTCGTTACATCAGCTGGCCGCGCAATCACTGGACACCTCGGCACTGGAAGCGCTAGCGAACTACATAATCCAGCGTGATAAATAAACCCCATATCCAATGAGCTTGCGATGAGTTTTGATATAGCCAAATACCCTACCCTGGCATTGGTCGACTCCACCCAGGAGTTACGACTGTTACCGAAAGAGAGTCTGCCGAAACTCTGCGACGAGCTACGCCGCTACTTACTCGACAGCGTAAGCCGTTCCAGCGGGCATTTCGCTTCCGGGCTGGGCACGGTAGAACTTACCGTGGCGCTGCATTATGTCTACAACACCCCGTTTGACCAGCTAATCTGGGATGTTGGACACCAGGCTTATCCACATAAAATCCTTACCGGTCGTCGCGACAAAATCGGCACCATTCGCCAGAAAGGCGGTCTGCACCCGTTCCCGTGGCGCGGAGAAAGCGAATACGATGTGCTGAGCGTTGGGCATTCCTCCACCTCCATCAGCGCCGGTATCGGTATTGCCGTGGCGGCGGAGAAAGAAGGCAAAGATCGCCGCACCGTCTGTGTGATTGGCGACGGCGCCATCACCGCCGGTATGGCGTTTGAAGCAATGAATCACGCAGGCGATATCCGGCCCGACATGCTGGTCATTCTGAACGACAATGAAATGTCGATTTCGGAAAACGTCGGCGCGCTCAACAACCATCTGGCGCAGCTACTTTCCGGTAAGCTTTACTCTTCTCTGCGCGAAGGCGGAAAAAAGGTCTTCTCCGGCGTACCGCCAATTAAAGAACTGCTCAAGCGTACCGAAGAACATATTAAAGGCATGGTTGTGCCGGGCACACTGTTCGAAGAGCTGGGCTTTAACTACATCGGGCCGGTCGATGGTCACGATGTCATGGGGCTTATCAGCACATTGAAGAACATGCGCGACCTGAAAGGGCCGCAGTTCCTGCATATCATGACCAAGAAAGGCCGCGGCTATGAGCCCGCGGAAAAAGATCCGATCACTTTCCATGCGGTGCCTAAATTTGATCCCTCCAGCGGATGTTTGCCGAAAAGCAGCGGCGGTCTGCCCGGTTATTCAAAAATCTTCGGTGACTGGCTGTGTGAAACCGCCGCCAAAGACAGCAAGCTGATGGCGATCACCCCGGCAATGCGCGAAGGTTCCGGCATGGTGGAATTTTCACGTAAATTCCCGGATCGCTATTTTGACGTCGCCATCGCCGAGCAGCATGCCGTCACCTTCGCCGCAGGTCTGGCGATTGGCGGCTATAAGCCCGTCGTGGCGATCTACTCTACTTTCCTGCAACGCGCCTACGATCAGGTCATCCATGACGTCGCTATCCAGAAACTGCCGGTCATGTTCGCCATCGATCGCGCCGGTATCGTTGGCGCGGATGGACAAACACACCAGGGCGCGTTCGATCTCTCCTATCTGCGCTGCATCCCGGATATGGTGATCATGACGCCAAGCGACGAAAACGAATGTCGCCAGATGTTATTTACCGGGTATCACTATAACGACGGCCCGACGGCAGTACGTTATCCACGCGGTAATGCGCAGGGCGTGGCGCTAACCCCGCTGGAAAAACTGCCTATTGGTAAAGGCCTTGTGAAGCGTCATGGCGAAAAACTGGCGATTCTGAACTTTGGCACCTTAATGCCTGAGGCGGCGAAAGTCGCCGAAGCGCTGAACGCCACGCTGGTCGACATGCGCTTTGTTAAGCCGCTGGACGACACGTTAATTCTGGAGATGGCCGCGCAGCATGACGCGCTGGTGACGCTGGAAGAAAACGCCATTATGGGCGGCGCTGGCAGCGGCGTAAACGAAGTGCTAATGGCCCATCGTAAACCTGTACCTGTGCTGAATATCGGTCTTCCGGATTTCTTTATCCCGCAAGGAACGCAGGAAGAAGCCCGCGCGGAACTGGGGCTTGACGCCGCAGGCATTGAAGCCAAAATCAAGGCCTGGCTGGCATAATCCCCTCTTTGCTCCTGCTATGCTTGAAGAGTGACGGGTATAACAGGAGCGGAGTCATGCAATACAACACGTTAGGAAATACAGATCTTCGGGTATCCCGCCTTTGTCTGGGCTGTATGACATTCGGCGAGCCAAGTCGCGGCAATCACGCCTGGACGCTTCCCGAAGAGAGCAGCCGTCCCATCATCAAGCGCGCTCTTGAGGGCGGCATTAACTTTTTTGATACCGCCAACAGCTACTCCGACGGCAGCAGCGAAGAGATTGTCGGTCGCGCGCTGCGTGATTTTGCCCGGCGCGACGAGGTGGTGGTAGCGACGAAAGTCTTCCATCGCGTCGGCGATCTGCCGGAAGGATTGTCCCGCGCACAAATCCTGCGCTCTATTGACGATAGCCTCGCCCGTCTGGGAATGGAGTATGTCGATATCCTGCAAATCCACCGCTGGGATTACACCACGCCGATAGAAGAAACTCTGGAAGCGCTAAACGACGTGGTAAAGGCGGGTAAAGCCCGCTATATCGGCGCTTCCTCAATGCACGCCTCACAATTTGCCCAGGCGCTGGCGCTACAAAAACAACACGGCTGGGCGCCGTTTGTCACCATGCAGGATCACTATAACCTGATCTACCGCGAGGAAGAGCGTGAGATGCTACCGCTGTGCTGGCAGGAAGGCGTTGCCGTGATTCCGTGGAGTCCGCTGGCGCGCGGGCGCTTAACTCGCCCCTGGGGAGAAACCACGGCCCGCCTGGTCTCGGATGACGTGGGTAAAAATTTATACGATGAAAGCGATAAAAATGATGCGCAAATAGCGGAACGGCTGGCTGGCGTCAGCGAGGCGCTTGGCGCAACGCGGGCGCAGGTTGCGCTGGGCTGGCTGCTCAGCAAACGAGGCGTCGCCGCGCCGATTATCGGCGCTTCGCGTGAAGAACAGTTAGATGAGTTGCTGAATGCCGTTGATTTAACGCTCAAACCGGAGCAGATTGCCGAACTCGAAACGCCGTACAAACAGCATCCGGTAGTGGGATTTAAATAATCTGCCATTGCCCGATGGCGCGGCGCTTATCGGGCCTGCGAAATCGACATATTGTTCAGGGGCAGGCCGGATAAGGCGTTTATGCCGCCATCCGGCAAACCCTTTAAATAATACCGAGCGGCCAGTGATGACCGATAAAATACAGTATGCCAGCGGATATCACCCCGGCGACGATATCATCGATCATAATCCCCATGCCGCCGTGCACGTTGCGATCAAACCAACGGATCGGCCAGGGTTTCCACATATCCAGAATGCGGAAAATAACGAACCCGGCAGCCACCCACTGCCAGTCCGTCGTCGGCAACGCCATTAGCGTTATCCACATACCGATAAATTCATCCCAGACAATACTGCCGTGGTCGTGTACGCCCATATCTTTCGCCGTCTGATGGCAAAGATAAACGCCAATGCAGATCCCAAACATCACGACCAGCGAATAAAGCTGCCACGGCAGAAACGTCATCAAATACCAGAAGGGGATCGCCGCCAGCGAGCCCATCGTGCCCGGCACCACGGGGCTCAGCCCGCTGCCAAAGCCGGTAGCGAGCAGGTGCCACGGATTGCGCAAATTCAGGCGACTTTTCGCAACATCTTTATGGCGTGGCAAAATGGTCATATCCTTTCCAGTCGAAGGTGACAGGCATTCCGTCACGTACAAAATTCAGCCCTTCAATATCTGCGCTCATTTGGCCTATGCAGGTAAAGGGAACACCCAGTTGACCAATGGCGACATCCAGCGCGCCACGGTTCAGTTCCGGCACCGTAAAGCACAGCTCATAGTCTTCGCCGCCGGAAAGCGCCCAACGCAGCGCCTGCCCGTCATCAACATGGCGCATCATCGCATCGGATTTTGGCAACGCATCAACATCCACTCTAGCCCCACAGCCGCTGGCCTTGACGATATGCCCCAGATCGGAAATCAGACCATCGGAAAGATCGATAGCCGCGCTGGCGATGTCACGCAGCGCCTGGCCGTGTAAAATACGCGGCGTCGGACGTAAATGCCGTTGAATTAAATAGTGAGCATCGGTCTCCTCCGACACCTGTAGCCGGTTTTGCAAAACCGCCAGCCCGGCAGCGCTGTCGCCCGGCGTACCGGTGACATAAATCCAGTCGCCCGGCTTCGCGCCAGATCGCTTGAGCGCGCGCCCTGCCGGGATATAACCGTGGATACCCAGCGTCATCGACAGCGGTCCACGCGTGGTGTCGCCGCCAATGAGCTGCATATCGTAGTAATTCAATAGCGCAAACAGGCTGTCGCTAAAAGCCTCCAGCCACGGCTCATCCACTTCCGGTAGCGTTAACGCCAGCGTTAACCAGGCCGGGTCGGCCCCCATCGCGGCCAGATCGCTTAAATTCACCGCCAACGCTTTATAAGCCAGATCGGCAGGATCGATATCAGGGAGGAAGTGGTTGCCCGCCACCAGCGTATCGGTACTGATCGCCAGGGTCTGCTTTTCAGGAATATTCAGGAGCGCGCAATCGTCGCCAATACCGGTTTCAACATCAAGACGAGAGCTTCTTACACGGTCAAAATAACGGGCAATCAGGGAAAACTCGCCACATGCCATACGTTATGCCTCAGCAGAAAAAAAGAAAAGGCCGGAGACGGCGGGTATCGAGCGCCCGCTATCTTTCCGGCCTGTGAATCACTTTTTGTTGGGACGAATCACCGGAGCTGCTTTATCCAGTACGCCGTTGACGAATTTGTGGCTGTCTTCAGCGCCAAAGGTTTTCGCCAGTTCAATCGCTTCGTTGATGGCCACTTTATAAGGCACATCGCTGCGTTTTGACAGCTCAAACAACGCAATACGCAGCACGGCTTTTTCAACCTGTCCCAGCTCTTCAAGCAGGCGGGACAGATACGGTTTCATTAAACCATCCAGGTACGCGCTGTTAGTCGCCACCCCGGATAGCAGTTCACGGAAATAGAGAACGTCGACGTCTTTTACGTCCTGTTCCGCCAGGAACTGGTATTCAACATCAGCGATGTCGTTCTGGGACAACTGCCAGGAGTAAAGCGCCTGGACGGCACACTCACGGGCGCGGCGACGAGCAGCAGGTTTCACGGAATTCCCCTTACAAAAAATCAGGCCTTAATGGCTTTCAATACATTAATCATTTCAAGCGCGGTCAGCGCAGCTTCTGCGCCTTTATTACCGGCTTTTGTACCAGCACGTTCGATGGCTTGTTCAATACTCTCGGTGGTCAGAACACCAAAGGCTACCGGCACGCCGCTGTCCTGGGCAACGCTTGCCAGGCCATTGCTGGCGCCGCCTGCCACATATTCAAAGTGCGCAGTCCCCCCGCGAATCACGGTTCCCAGCGCAACCACGGCGTCGTATTTACCGCTTTTCGCCAGCGCTTCGGTCGCCAGCGGCAGTTCATAGGCGCCAGGCACCCACACTACGGTAATATTATCATCTTTTACCTGACCAATACGCGTCAGGGCATCAACCGCGCCATCCAGCAGGCTGTCGTTGATAAACTGATTGAAACGCGCAATAGTGATGGCGACACGAGCGTCAGGGGCTGCAACGTTAGCTTTAATAATGTTCATATTCTCTCTTCCAGGGTTCATTTGGCCCCGCAGGGGGGCGGATTTTATCATAATAATTTGAGCGCTGCTCCCCTTTCGACGGGAGAACTCATGCGCTCACCATATGCAGGCAAACATCCGGGCCGACATGACGTATTTCGCTGAAGGTAAATTGCGGCGCGTCGGCGAGCTTCTCAAGCCCCGGCAATTCGCATAATCCCCGCGCCTGGGTTCCCAACAATTTAGGCGCGACATAGACAATCAGTTCATCCACCAGCCCGGCTTGCAGCAACGCGCCCGCCAGTCCCGGTCCGGCTTCAACCCATATGCTATTAATCTGCTGCCTGCCTAACTGCATCATCAGCACAACCAGATCCAAATGTCCGTTGTGCGCCGGCACGCTGATAGTACGAACCGCATCGGGCCACGCGCGGCTATCTTCCTGGGTACGCGCGATCCACGTTTCGCCAGGCTGCTGCACAATACGATGCGCAGGCGTTACCCGGTTTTGGCTGTCGATAACAATTCGCACCGGCTGGCGCAGATTTTCCTGCGGGTAAGACGCCTGCGTAGAGGCGTCTAACTCCGCCCAACGCACCGTCAAGGCCGGATCGTCAGCCAATACCGTCGCGCTACTGGTTAAGATAGCGTGGCTTTGCGCACGCAAGCGCTGAACGTCACGCCGGGCCTGCGGCGAGGTGATCCACTGGCTTTCGCCGCTGGCCATCGCCGTCCGTCCGTCGACGGAGGCGCCCAGTTTAAGCTGAAGATAAGGGAATCCGGTACGCATCCGCTTGAGGAAGCCTTTATTGAGCGCCTCCGCTTCACTCATCATTAACCCGTGGCTGACCGCAATACCCGCCTGTTGCAGGCGATACAGCCCACGCCCGGCGACCTGTGGGTTCGGGTCCTGCATCGCGGCGACCACGCGCGCGACGCCGGCCGCAATCAGCGCATCGCAACATGGCGGCGTTCGCCCATGATGGCTACAGGGTTCAAGCGTGACATAGGCGGTTGCGCCTTTGGCTTTTGCGCCCGCCATCCGCAGCGCATGAACCTCGGCGTGCGGCTCTCCGGCGCGATGGTGATAACCTTCGCCGACGATGTCGCCATTGTTAACAATGACACAGCCGACATTAGGGTTAGGGTGAGTGGTGAAACGTCCACGCTGCGCCAGTTTGAGCGCTCGCGCCATGTAAAACTCATCCTGCATGGCTTAGTCCTGTAGGCGAGCGATTTCTTCGCCAAAGTCTTTGATATCTTCGAAACTGCGATAGACGGAGGCAAAGCGAATATACGCGACTTTATCGAGTTTTTTCAGCTGCTCCATGACCAGGTTGCCAATCATCTTGCTGGGAACTTCACGCTCCCCAGTGGCACGTAATTGTGACTTAATATGGTTCAATGCCATTTCAACATCATCTGCGCTGACGGGTCTTTTTTCCAGCGCTCTCAACATGCCGCTACGCAGCTTATCCTCATTAAAGGGTTCGCGCACATCGTTGCTTTTTATCACGCGCGGCATGACCAGTTCAGCCACTTCGAAGGTCGTAAAGCGTTCATTACACACCAGGCACTGCCGACGGCGGCGCACGGACGAGCCCTCGCCTACAAGACGAGAGTCAATGACTTTGGTATCTACGGCGAAACAAAATGGGCAATGCATACGGCGTCCTGACCAGATGATTTAGGAAATGTTATTTTACCCTGAACTGGCGCGACAACAAAGGCGGAGCGCTTTTGAGATAAAGGATCGGTGCCTTTGTGCGTATAGCGCACTACCATTACGCTATCGAACCATGAAGGAAATGATCGACATGACAAGACGTTACCTAAGAATTCTCCTGGTGGGAAGTCTCTTGAGCCTGACCGCCTGCGCGCCGCAGAGCGAAGTTCGCCAGATGCATCAAAGCATTAGCACCCTGAATAAAGAGATGACCCAACTGAATCAGGAAACGGTAAAAATTACCCAACAAAATAAGCTGAATGCGGAGTCAACCCGCGGCGTCTATTTGTTGCCTGGCGCCAATACGCCTGCCCGGCTGGAGAGCCAGATCGGTACGCTACGTATGACATTGCTGGAAATTACGCCTGTCGCAGACGGCGCTCACGCAACGTTACACATTCAGGGCGAGTCCCGCGATCCACTGCCGGCATTCAGCGCTACCGTAGAGTACGGGCAACTTCAGGGCACTACGGAGAACTATCAGGAGGTGAATGCACAGAGCCTTCTGGTAAATGCCCCAGCCAGCTTGCTGGCGCCCAGTGATGTCAATATTTCGTTACCGTTGAAGGGGATCACACCGGCGCAGTTAGGCTTCATTCGCATCCATGATATTCAGCCTGTTAATCAATAAACGTTCTGGCGGAGCGTTTTGTGCGTTCCGCAACATCCCCCGCGCGACTTTTGTTGCCCTACTGACATTTCCGTCATTTATGACATGGATTGGTAATATTCATGAAAGATAGTACTGTCGCCGCGTCTAAAATGCGCAAACGTGAACGCAATCGATTACGTAAATGATAGATATGTGAAACAAGACATATTTTTGTGAGCAATGATTTTTATAATAGGCTCCGCAGAAACACGAAATATTTAGAAACGCAAATTGCGTTCTTTTCACTCCCGCAAGGGATTTCAAACAGTGGCATACATATGAAAAAAACTTTACTCGCAGTCAGCGCAGCGCTGGCGCTCACCTCATCTTTTACTGCTAACGCAGCAGAAAATGATCAGCCGCAGTATTTGTCCGACTGGTGGCACCAGAGCGTAAACGTGGTAGGCAGCTACCATACCCGTTTCTCGCCGAAATTGAACAACGACGTCTATCTGGAATATGAAGCATTTGCCAAAAAAGACTGGTTTGATTTCTACGGCTATATCGATATTCCCAAAACCTTTGATTGGGGTAACGGCAACGATAAAGGTATCTGGTCCGACGGTTCTCCGCTGTTCATGGAAATCGAACCGCGTTTCTCAATTGATAAGCTGACCGGCGCAGACCTGAGCTTCGGCCCGTTTAAAGAGTGGTATTTCGCCAACAACTACATCTACGATATGGGCGATAACAAAGCCAGCCGCCAGAGCACGTGGTATATGGGTCTGGGGACCGATATCGACACCGGCCTGCCGATGGGTCTGTCGCTGAACGTGTATGCGAAATATCAGTGGCAAAACTACGGCGCGTCCAATGAAAACGAATGGGACGGCTACCGTTTCAAAGTGAAATACTTCGTCCCCATCACCGATCTGTGGGGCGGTAAACTGAGCTATATCGGCTTTACCAACTTTGACTGGGGATCTGATTTAGGCGACGATCCGAACCGTACCAGCAACTCCATCGCTTCCAGCCATATCCTGGCGCTGAACTACGATCACTGGCACTACTCGGTCGTTGCGCGTTACTTCCATAACGGCGGACAGTGGCAGAATGGCGCAAAACTGAACTGGGGCGACGGCGATTTCAGCGCGAAATCTACCGGCTGGGGCGGCTACCTGGTCGTGGGTTACAACTTCTAAACCTGCAAAAAAGGCCAGAGGTCGTCCTCTGGCCCGTTTCGGGCGCATGCTGCCATGCGGCGGCGAGTCGCGCCCACTTCACATTACTTCCGGCGATGCCACCAGCCTAAAAACAGACCTGTCGCAATCCCGACCAGCGTTGGTGCCGCCAGATCGTGCCAGATAGTAATGCTCAACTCTGTGAGCGTCATATTGCCGCCTTTGTTGCAATGGCAACGGTTCGCGGCTATCCTCAACTTGTCTGGAGTCAAGTTAGCCCCCGTAATGTTGCCGGTGAATACCGAACAATGTGCGGGGGTTTTCTCTTTCCAGCGACAAGGCCACCGGGGATCAAGCCCCCGCAACATTGCGCCTCACCGGGTTGCCCCGGCTTACCGCTGATTCTACTCTGCTCGCCAGTATCGGCAGGACTTAAAAACAAAAAAATCCCAACCTTGCGATCGGGATTCCAGTGACAATGTATGCGTTACAGGACATTTGGGGCTGGCGACAAACTCCGGGGCTGAAAAAATGCCAGATTGCATCCGACCTACGAAAACCAATAATTCATTTATATTGCGGATTCCGTTGGGTGGAGCGAAGCGTAACCTAACATTCAACAGCACCAACAGCTTTGTCAGCAGTCTGCTTATTTCTTTTTGTTCATCATCGCTTTCAGATCGGCAAACGGGTTATAAGTCGCCTCGCCGACATCTTTTTGCGCATCTTCCCCGGCAATGACCGTCGAACCGTACTGATCGGCTTCGGTATATTTAGAATGCTCATGATCGTGGCAGTAGAGGCACAATAGCTCCCAGTTGCTGCCGTCTTCCGGGTTATTGGTGTGGTCATGATCGATATGATGCACCGTCAGCTCACGCAGATTTGAATACACAAACTCACGGGAACAACGTCCGCACACCCACGGAAACAGCTTCAGCGCTTTTTCACGATAGCCGCTTTCCAGGCGCGCGTAGTTTTTTGGGATGATAGCCATAATTAACAGGTACCTGAATAATACAAAGGGTTATGCCCAGTTTCCCGCGAAGCCGGGCTTTTAGCAATGATTCTGTGCAACTTATATATCCAGGTAAGCAAGGCTATTTCAGGCAAACTGATGACCAATCAACCCGTTTTACAAGCGTTAGAGGTATCGCTATCACATCTTACGGCATTTTTTCGTGCTCGACTTTTCGCAAAAAATCACGCAAAGAACGGTCGATTGTTTCACGAAATCGCCGGTTAAGCGGAGTAATTTGTAAACAGCGATCGAGGCGAAAACACCGATAGTCTTCCCGTCTCTCACACCAGGCAACCAGCAGCCAGTGCTCTCCCCAGAAAAACAATCCCAGCGGTTGTATATCCCGCGAAGAGAGATGCCCCGCTTCATCACGATAATGTAGCGCCAACACCTGCTGCGCCGAAACGGCCTGATGGATAAGATCAAACGCGCTGCGCGAATGTGGAGATGTACCCAAATCCGGAGCGTAAATCCGTGTCTGCTCCGCTTTACGGCGGCTCTCTTCCGGCAAAATGGCCAACACTTTTTCCTGGGCGGATTCAAGCTCGCGTGATAGCGAATCGCCGCCCCAGGTTTTCAATAACCGTATAGCCACCATCAGTGCTTCCGATTCACGATGGGTAAGCATCAAGGGTGGCAGATCAAAACCTGCCATTAAACGGTATCCGCTCCCCGCTTCACCTTCGACAGGCACACCGGATAACGACAGATCGCGAATATCGCGATAAATCGTCCGTTCAGAAACCGCAAGCCGCTGTGCCAACAGCGCTGCCGTCGTCAGTCGTCTACCCCGCAAAATTTGCACGATCTGAAACAAACGGTCAGCGCGTCTGGTCATATTGACTCTCTACATTTAGCAAATATCACGCAGGTTGATGTAAACCTATTCGGTTGCCTTCGCTGTCAATAAACAACGCGATGGTTCCAATGTCATCTCCGGGAACCATGGGTTCCAGAACACACTTGCCACCGGCAAGGACGACACGTTCAATCGAGGCTAACAAATCGGCGGTATGCAGATAAATAACGACTCCCTGCGCAACTGGAGCGACATCATCCTGCTTTATCAGCGCTCCGCCGGGTCCGGGTTCAGCATACGGGAATACGGCCAGGTCCGCCCCATCCATGGTTTCCCGACGTAACGATATCTGCATCACTTGCTCATAAAAGGCGATTGCACGCGCCATATCAGTAACTGGAATTTCAAACCAGTTAATCAAGTTTTTCATACATCCTCCTGCGAGTGTGGGTAAATTCATGAGGAGTGTATGACAGGGCTCCTGACAGCATACTGTCAGTAATGTTTATCGTCATGGTACATAAATAAAAAAATCCCGATCGCATGACCGGGATTCAGATAACACTTAAATACGTGTTTACGGCAGAATGGACGGCTGATCCGCCCCTTCTTTTTCGACTTTCTGCTGCAGCATATGCTCGCGCTTCATACCGAGTTTCAGCGCCAGCGCCGATGCGACATAGATAGAAGATGCCGTACCAATAGAGACACCGATCAGCATCGTCAGCGAGAAGCCTTCCAGTACCGGACCGCCGAAGAGGTACAGCATCAGAATTACCACTAACGTCGTACCGGAGGTAATCAACGTACGGTGTAGCGTCTGGGTCAGCGACACGTTAAAGATTTCGTAAGGCGTCCCGCGACGGATTTTGCGGAAGTTTTCACGAATACGGTCAGAGACCACGATACTGTCATTCAGCGAGTAACCGATCACCGACATCAACGATGCCACAATGGTCAGGTCAATCTCGATATGGAAAAGCGACAGTATCCCCAGCGTAATGATCACGTCGTGCGCCAGCGCGATGACCACCCCTGCCGCCAGTCGCCACTCAAAGCGGAAACCGACATAAACGAGGATAGAGATCAACGCCACCAGCAGCGCCATAGCGCCGGTTTGCGCCAGATCGGCGCCCACGCTTGGCCCCACGAATTCAATACGCTTCACGGCCGCATTCTGGTTGGTGGCTTCATTAATGATCGTCACCACTTTGCTACCCAGTACCTGACCGCCGGTTTCACCTTCGGTTGGCGGCATACGCACCATAATGTCGTGACTGCTGCCAAAGTTCTGCAACTGCGGCTCTTCATAGCCCGCTTTTTGCAGCGCTTCGCGCATCACGTCCATTTCAGCCGGTTTTTCCAGCGTGATTTCAATTACCGTACCACCGGTGAAATCCAGCCCCCAGTTAAACCCGCGTACGCCCATAATGACAATGGCCGCGATCAGCAACAGCCCGGAGATGCCGAATGCCCAGAAGTCCCAGCGCATAAAGTCATAGACTTTACGGCCGTGGTTTAGTTGTTCAACAGTGTATTCCTGTGCCACATCGCACTCCTCAGATTGACAGCTTAGTGACGCGCTTGCCGCCATATAGCAGGTTTACGATAGCACGCGTACCGATAATCGCGGTAAACATCGACGTCGCCACACCGATACCGGTCGTAATCGCGAACCCTTTAATTGCCCCGGTACCGACAGCATACAGAATGATGACTTTAATCAGCGTCGTGATGTTCGCATCGAAGATGGAACTGAACGCGCCGGCATAGCCTTCGTTTATCGCCTGCTGTACCGTGCGGCCATTACTCAACTCTTCTTTGATACGTTCGTTAATCAGAACGTTGGCGTCGACCGCCACCGCAAGGGTTAACACGATACCCGCAATCCCCGGCATACTGAGCGTTGCCCCCGGCAACAGCGACATGATACCGACAATCAACACTAGGTTAGCCACTAACGCGCTGGTCGCAATCAGACCAAACTTCTTATAGAAGAAGATCATGAACAGGATGGAGACCACCAGACCGGCCAGACAGGCTTCCAGGCCCTGCTTGATGTTCTGCATACCCAGAGTCGGGCCAATGGTGCGCTCTTCAACGATCTGAATCGGCGCAATCAGGGCGCCCGCACGCAGCAACAACGAGAGCTGACGCGCTTCGTTCGGGTTGCTGATACCGGTAATACGGAAGCTGTTACCCAGCCGGGACTGGATGTTGGCAATGTTAATCACTTCTTCCTGTTTCACCAGTACGGCGCGACCGTTAGCGTCTTTCTTACCGCTGTCTTTATACTCCACAAACAGGGTCGCCATCGGTTTGCCGATATTGTCCTTAGTGAAGTTAGACATGATATTGCCGCCTGCGCTATCCAGCGAGATGTTAACCTGCGGTTGGTTATATTCATCCTGGCTGGACGTCGAGTCGGTGATATGGTCGCCGGTGAGGATCACGCGTTTGTACAATACCACCGGCTGACCTTCGCGGGTCTGTTTCACTTCGGAATCACCCGGTACGCGCCCGGCAGCAGCGGCGGCCTGGTCAACGTTGGTATTCACCAGACGGAATTCCAGCGTCGCGGTCGCGCCGAGAATTTCTTTCGCGCGAGCGGTATCCTGGATACCCGGCAGCTCAACCACAATACGGTCTGCGCCCTGGCGTTGTACGACAGGCTCCGCGACGCCCAGTTGGTTAACACGGTTACGCAGAATATTAATGTTCTGCTGAACGGCGTATTCACGCGCTTCGCTCAGGCGCGCATCGGTCATTACCGCGCGAAGTTGATTACCGCTCTGGCTGGAAATCACCAGGTCACGATGACGCGGCGTCAGATAGGCGATCGCCTCATCACGCGCTTTGCTGTCACGGAACGTGATGCTCAACCCATAATTATTTTCTTTACGAACGGTGGTATAAGGAATGCCTTTTTCACGCAGATCGCTGCGCAGGCTATCGATATTTTGTTCCTGGAGTTTACCTAACGCGGTATCTATATCCACTTCCATCAGGAAGTGAACGCCGCCGCGCAGATCAAGACCGAGCTTCATCGGATCGGCGTGAATAGCCGCCAACCAGCGCGGCGTAGCCGGCGCAAGGTTAAGCGCCACGACATATTTATCCCCCAGCACGCTCATCAGCGCTTCACGGGCGCGTAGCTGGGTATCGGTGGTGTCGAAGCGCGCAAGAATAGCGCCCTCTTCCAGTGCCACAGACTTAGCGGGAATTTTTTCTTCTTGTAACGTTTTCTGGACCTGGATCAGCGTTTGCTCACTGGCGGCGACGCCGCGCACGCCAGTGATTTGAACAGCCGGATCCTCACCATACAGGTTGGGAAGTGCGTAAAGCAGGCCGACGATAATCACGACGACCAGCATGATGTACTTCCACAAAGGATAACGGTTTAACACGGCAGTTCCCTTTGGGAAAACGAAATATTACAGCGCCTTCATGGTGCCTTTCGGCAGAACGGCAGCTACGAAGTCACGTTTGATAACCACTTCCGTGGTGTCATTCAGCGCGATGGCAATGTAGCCGGCTTCCGCTACTTTGGTCACTCGACCGACCAGACCGCCATTCGTCAGAACTTCATCACCTTTCGCAATGGAGTCCATCAGCTTTTTGTGCTCTTTGGTGCGCTTCTGCTGCGGGCGCAGGATCATGAAATAGAAAATCAGACCAAACACCACCAGCATTAAAATCAGAGACATCGGGCTGCCCTGCGCTGGAGCACCTGTTGCCGCTACCGCATCAGAAATAAAAAAGCTCATTCAAATTCCCTCATTATTAAAATTAATCAACGTTCAAAGGTGGAACGGGTCGCCCCTGACGTTGGTAAAACTCGGTTACGAAGCTCTCTAATTTACCCTCTTCAATAGCCTTGCGTAAACCCGCCATCAAACGCTGGTAGTAACGCAAGTTATGAATGGTATTGAGACGCGCACCTAATATTTCGTTGCAACGGTCGAGATGATGCAAGTAAGCGCGTGAATAATTGCGACAGGTGTAGCAATCGCACTCGGCGTCAAGCGGGCTGGTGTCGCTTTTATGCTTTGCATTACGAATCTTCACCACGCCGTCGGTCACAAACAGATGACCATTACGGGCATTTCGCGTTGGCATGACACAGTCAAACATATCAATACCGCGACGCACCCCTTCCACCAGATCTTCCGGTTTACCCACGCCCATCAGGTAACGCGGTTTGTCAGCCGGGATCTGCGGGCAAACGTGCTCCAGAATGCGGTGCATATCTGCTTTCGGCTCACCGACAGCCAAACCGCCGACAGCGTAGCCATCAAAGCCAATCTCTACCAGACCTTTCACCGAGATATCGCGTAAATCTTCGTAAACGCTGCCCTGAATGATGCCAAAAAGCGCATTCTTATTGCCAAGGCTATCAAAACGGTCGCGGCTACGCTTCGCCCAACGCAACGACATCTCCATCGAGCGTTTAGCATAGTCCCAGTCTGCCGGGTACGGCGTACATTCATCAAAGATCATCACGATATCGGAACCGAGATCGTACTGGATCTCCATCGACTTTTCCGGATCGAGGAAAATCGGATCGCCGTTGATCGGGTTACGGAAGTGCACGCCTTGCTCGGTAATCTTACGAATATCGCCGAGGCTGAAGACCTGGAAGCCGCCGGAATCGGTGAGAATCGGCCCTTTCCACTGCATAAAATCGTGCAGATCGCCATGCAGCTTCATGATTTCCTGACCCGGGCGCAGCCACAGGTGGAAAGTGTTGCCGAGAATAATCTGCGCGCCGGTCGCTTCCACTTCTTCCGGCGTCATGCCTTTCACGGTACCGTAAGTACCCACAGGCATAAAGGCTGGCGTTTCCACTACGCCACGATCAAACACCAGACGACCGCGACGCGCACGACCATCGGTGGTATCTAACTCAAATTTCATTATCACTCCTGCGTCAGAAAAACAGTCCGACGTTTAACGACTCGCTACGGAATGATTCCATAGCTAATAAATTCCCGAAGACGTCATCGGCGCAGCCAGTTTGGGGTCGACCAGCGCACAGCCACCGGAGCGTACACGCAGTACGTGAGGATGGCGAGCACTGCCCGGCGTCAAAATGGCAAGTGAGATAGCCTTCTTACGGACGCTCAGAAATAGCCTGCGGATTGTACGTGATAAACATCGCGTCCCCGTAGCTAAAAAAGCGATATTTTTGTTCTACCGCAGTCTTATAGGCATTCATGGTGTGTTGATAACCGGCAAATGCGGAAACCAGCATAATCAACGTCGATTCCGGCAGATGGAAGTTGGTGATCAGCGCATCAATCACTTTGTATTGATAACCTGGATAAATAAAGATTTGCGTATCGCCGAAGAACGGCTCTATCAAATCGCTTTTTGCCGCCTGCGCCGCGCTTTCCAGCGAGCGTACCGAGGTGGTGCCGACAGCAATCACGCGGTTGCCGCGCGCTTTCGCCGCCAGCACCGCGTCGACCACCTCTTGCGGCACCTCAGCATATTCGGAGTGCATGATGTGATCTTCAATGGTATCGACACGCACCGGCTGGAAAGTGCCCGCGCCTACGTGTAGCGTAACAAACGCCATTTCGACACCTTTCTCACGAAGCGCCGCCAGCAGCGGCTCATCAAAGTGCAGCCCCGCGGTCGGCGCGGCGACGGCGCCCGGTTTTTCACTGTAGACCGTCTGGTACAGTTCGCGGTCGGCGTCCTCGTCCGGACGGTCGATATACGGCGGCAACGGCATATGGCCGATGGCGTTAAGAATATCCAGCACCGGACGCGGGTCATTAAACTCAACTTCAAACAGAGCGCCGTGACGCGCGGTCATGGTCGCGTGAATACTTTCGTCGTCGCCCAGCAGCAGTTCCGTACCCGGTTTTGGCGCTTTAGAAGCGCGAATATGCGCCAGGATGCGTTTATCATCGAGCATACGTTCGACCAGCACTTCTATCTTGCCGCCGCTGGCTTTACGGCCAAAGAGCCGCGCCGGGATCACGCGGGTATTATTGAAGACCAGCAAATCGCCAGGGTTGAGCTTATCGAGCAGATCGGTGAAAGTACCGTGCGTCAGCGCGCCCGTCGGCCCCTCTAATGACAGCAAACGGCAGCGACTGCGTTCCGGCTGTGGGTAGTGGGCAATCAGGGATTCGGGTAGTTCAAAGGAAAAATCGGTAACGCGCATGACTCTGACTCAGACTAAAATAAGAGGCGGGTAGTCTAGTGCCGGGGCGTTCCCGCTGCAACCGTTACCCGCTTTTTGGACAGAGAATCAATAATGAATTTTCTTGCTCACCTGCATCTGGCGCACCTTGCCGACAGCTCGCTTTCCGGTAATCTTCTGGCCGATTTTGTCCGCGGTAACCCGGCAACGCATTATCCTCCTGACGTGGTAGAGGGTATTTATATGCATCGGCGTATTGACGTCATGACCGACAACCTGCCGGAAGTTCGTGAGGCGCGAGAGTGGTTCCGCCATGAAACGCGGCGCGTGGCGCCCATTACGCTGGACGTCATGTGGGATCATTTTTTATCGCGTCACTGGACGCAAATCTCTCCCGATTTTCCACTTCAGGCGTTTGTCGGCTACGCCCATGCGCAGGTCGCGACGATTCTGCCCGACTCCCCGCCGCGCTTTGTCAACCTGAATGATTATCTTTGGTCAGAAAAATGGTTAGAGCGGTATCGCGATATGGATTTCATTCAAAACGTGCTGAATGGCATGGCGAATCGCCGTCCCCGGCTGGATGCCTTGCGTGATTCCTGGTACGATCTGGACGCGCACTACGACGCGTTAGAAGAGCGCTTCTGGCATTTTTATCCGCGTATGATGGCACAGGCCGCCCGCAAAGCGCTGTGACGGCCTGATAGCGAGGGCGTGCGTCAGATCCGCCGTTGGCAGAAAGATCGTTCGCTGTCATAAAAGGGTCATCATTACGATTTATAATGACCCGATCGATAGGCAAAAGCTGTCTCATTGATTGTCAAGACCGCATTGTTTTGTCGCTTCGCCCTCCCTATACTGCCCGCGTTGCGTTCTAAAACCCTTAATATTGCAGGAGAATTATTATGGTACTGGTTACTCGTCAGGCCCCGGATTTCACCGCTGCGGCGGTACTGGGTAGCGGTGAGATTGTTGATAAATTCAACTTCAAACAGCACACCAATGGTAAAACGACCGTTCTGTTCTTCTGGCCGATGGACTTCACTTTTGTTTGCCCGTCTGAGCTGATCGCCTTTGATAAACGTTATGAAGAATTCCAGAAGCGCGGCGTTGAAGTGGTCGGCGTTTCTTTCGACTCTGAGTTCGTTCACAACGCATGGCGTAACACCCCTGTCGATAAAGGCGGCATTGGCCCGGTGAAATACGCAATGGTCGCCGACGTGAAGCGTGAAATTCAGAAAGCTTACGGTATCGAACACCCGGACGAAGGCGTTGCGCTGCGCGGCTCTTTCCTGATTGACGCTAACGGTATTGTTCGCCACCAGGTCGTAAACGATCTGCCGCTGGGTCGTAATATCGACGAAATGCTGCGTATGGTCGACGCGCTGCAGTTCCACGAAGAGCACGGTGATGTCTGCCCGGCGCAGTGGGAAAAAGGCAAAGAAGGCATGAACGCCTCTCCGGACGGCGTGGCTAAATACCTGGCTGAGAACATTTCCAGCCTGTAAGTCAGTGCATTGATAAAAGGCTCGCGAATGCGAGCCTTTTTTATGCGTAAGGTGTTACGAACCACCTCGCCTCAACGATTCATCCATACCGTCGCGGAAATCGCGGGTAAACTAAGTCTTCCCTCGCGGATATCACCGCTTCCCGTTTTACATTGCCATCCGGCCACGTTCAGCAACGGCAACGCTTCCAGCGCCACTTCACAGGCCTCGCCCCGGTTAATCGCCACCAGCGCCCGCTGCTGCTGATAAACTCGCACGAATACCACTACGTCACCTTCGGCATACAGCGCCTGGCATCCGCCACGACGCAGCGCCAGACTGCTCTGGCGCAGTTTCGCCATACGCTGGTACAGCGCCAGCAAGTTGCCGTCCTGCTTGCGTTCATCCCATGGGAACGGTTTGCGGCACATGGGGTCATTTGCGCCGTCCACGCCGACTTCATCGCCGTAATAAATACATGGCACGCCGGGCCAGGTAAACAGCCAGACCACCGCCAGCGGCAGGCGCGCCGCGTCTTTACCCAGCAGAGTTTTAAAGCGCGCAGTATCATGGCTGTCGAGTTGATTAAACATGCGCAGTTGTTGCTGATGTGACAGCCCGGCGCGGTAGTTATCCATCCACGCGATACAGGTCCGGGCATCAATATGCTGTGGTTCGTAAGCGATATCAGTATTGGCGAGAAATCCCCATAGCGGGAAGGTGAAGCCGCGATAATTCATGGCGGCATCTTCCGCATCGGCCTGTAGCCACTGCCGCGCATCGCCGAAATGTTCCCCCACAATATAGGCTTCGGGCTGCGCCTCTTTTGCCGCCCGGGTAATACCGGCGACGTGCTGCAAATTATGACGCGCCCCGCCCGCCTCGCCCAGCATATGTACGACATCCAGCCGCCAGCCGTCCATATTCCACGGAGCCTTTAGCCAGTGACGAACGATACTGTCCTCACCGCGATAGATCTCATCGACCAGCGTTTCTGATTGATAATCGAGTTTCGGCAGGCTCGGATAACCCAGCCAGTCCAGCGCCACGCCTTGTGGTGAAAAGGAGTACCAGTCGCGCCACGGCGAGTCCGGGTGATGGCACGCGCCGCCAGTGCTGCGGTTATGCCTGTCAAACCACACATGCGAGTCGCCGCTATGATTAAACACGCCATCCAGCACCAGCCTCATGCCCTGCACCTGGGTTTTACGCCGCAGGCGTAGCAGCGCCCGATCGCCGCCAAATTGCGGATCGACATGGCGATAATCTTCCGTATCGTACTTATGGACGCTCGGCGCGGTAAATACCGGATTCAGATATAGCGCTGTGACGCCCAGTTTTTTCAGATACGGCAGCTTCTCACAAATGCCATTCAGACAGCCGCCGTAAAAGGTGGAACCGCCCGCCTGGGGGGTTAAAGGATCGTCCCAGTCGCGCAGCACAATCTCCTGACCTGCGGCATGATGGTAGTACACCCGGTCCTGCCCGGCTTCACGAGACTGGCTGCGGGCAAAACGATCCGGGAAGATCTGATAAAAAATTTGATCGGCGACCCACTGCGGGCCGCTATCCGGCACATCAACCGCAAATTGTTCCAGACGCGCAGGCGGAAAACGGCTAAATCCCTGTGGCGTAAACCAAAGCTGGCGGTCATGCCAAAGCAATTTAAAGCTGTAACGGCGACGGGGTTGCCCTAACGCGATATTGAGCGTCGCTCGCCACGCCGTCACGCCCGGCTGCGGCTGGCGGCGCTGTTTGCGCATCGCCAGTGAGATTTCTTCATTATCGAATTCTGAGCGCAACGTCACGCGAGACGGCGGATTTTCTCCGCTCAGCCACAGCGTAATGGTTAATTTATCGTTATGTTGCTTCACAAATGGGGCAACCGGTAAGTGCCAGGCATTCAACATCTCGTATCCCCTCTACTGAAAATGGGGCCACCTTGCCACAGAGATTTAAAGGATAACTCATCATCCAGGGGTTTATTAGGGGAGGAGGCTCCAGGAGGAGAAGCGGCTCCGCTTATCCGGTCTACCGTTGCCTGCAGACCGGATAAGGCAGAGAAAAACGACTACGCCTGCGCCAATTGACGGTCGCGACGGCGTTTAAATATCCAGCCAATCAACAGCAGAACTATCCAGGCGAAGCCCACATACAGTGAGATGCGGGTATCCGGATGGTAGCCGATAAGCGCAATAATGAAGACCAGGAAAATCAGACCCGCTATCGTCGTTACGACACCGCCCGGCACCTTAAATTTCAGCGCTTTTACCTCTTCCGGCGGTAAACGACGACGGAAGGCGATTTGCGACAGCAGGATCATAATCCATACCCATACCGTCGCAAACGTCGCCAGCGAAGCAATCACCAGGAAGACGTTTTCCGGCATGATGTAGTTCAGGTAAACCGCAAACAGCAGCGCAATCGTCATCACCAGCACAGTGACCCACGGAATACCACGGCGTGACGTTTTAGCAAAGACTTTCGGCGCGCTCCCCTGCTCCGCCATACCATGCAGCATACGGCCTACGCCAAACACATCGGAGTTGATAGCGGAAAGCGAGGCGGTCAATACCACAAAGTTCAGAATGCTGGCGGCAAAGGTAATCCCCATATGCTGGAACGTCAGCACAAATGGACTGCCGTTTGTGCCGACCTGATTCCACGGATAGATAGACATAATGACGAACAGCGTGCCGACATAAAATACCAGGATACGCATCGGTACTGAGTTAATGGCGCGCGGAATGGATTTCTCCGGGTCTTTCGCTTCCCCGGCGGTGATACCGATAATCTCAATCCCGCCGTAAGCGAACATCACCATTTGCAGCGACATGATCATTCCCAACCAGCCATTGCTGAAGAAGCCGCCGTTGCTCCACAGGTTATGAATGCCGGTCGGCTGCCCGCCGTTGCCAATTCCCCACACAATGATGCCGATACCCGCGACAATCATGATAATAATGGTGGCGACTTTGAAGAAGGAGAACCAAAACTCCAGCTCGCCGAACACCTTGACGCTCATCAGGTTGATGGCGCAAATGATCAGCACCACGCTAAGTACCCAAATCCAGTGCGGCACGGCGGGGAACCAGACTCCCATGTAAATGCCGAACGCGGTCACGTCGGCAATGGCGACGATCAGGATCTCAAAACAGTAGGTCCAGCCGGTAATGTAGCCCGCAAGCGGGCCGAGGTTTTCCTGCGCATAGCGCGAAAATGAGCTGGCGGCAGGGTTGTGAACGGACATTTCCCCCAATGCGCGCATAATGATATATGCCGCGACCCCGCCAATAATATAGGCCAACAGCACGCTCGGCCCCGCCATTTTGATGGCGTCCGCCGAGCCGTAAAACAGGCCGGTGCCGATTGCCGAACCTAATGCCATAAAGCGAATGTGCCGGGTGCTCAGCCCACGCTTTAGCTTATTATTGCTTTCCATCAATTTCTGACCTATCAACACAATAAAAAACCACGGGGCGTTAAGCCCCGTGGTGTACACATATGTCAGCGATTTTAGTGAGCGCTGGAGGTCACCTGCCGACCCGCCGCGCGATCCCAGATAATCGCCAGGATCACCATCACCACCGTTGGCATCAACCAAGCCAGTCCCTGTTCCGCCAGCGGCAAACGCTGACTCCAGGCTGGCAGCATATCGCCGAAGGCAGATGCTTTGATGCCGTCAAGGATACCAAAAAGCAGACTGATAAACATGGCCGGCGCGATGATACGGGTGGAATTATGCCACCATGAGCGGGTAAAACTTAATACAACCAGTGCGATACACGGCGGATAGATAGCCGTCAGCACCGGAATGGAGATTTGAATCAGATGGCTCAGTCCGAGGTTTGACACCACCATAGAGAAGCCGCCGAGAATAAAGACCAGCGTGCGGTAAGACAGCGGAATATACTGCGCGAAAAACTCAGCGCAGGCGCAGGTCAGCCCCACCGCCGTCACCAGACACGCGATAAAGATCAGCGCCGCCAGCAGGAAGCTTCCCGCGCCGCCAAAGGTATGCTGAACGTAGGCATGAAGAATCGCCGCGCCGTTCGCTGACTGATCGACCAGCGTCGCGCTGTCAGAACCTAAGCGGAACAAGGCAAGGTAAAGCAGCGTCAGCCCCACGCCCGCCATCAGGCCGGCCCAGACCGTGTAACGCGTCAACAGGCGCGCTTCGGTCACGCCGCGAGAACGCGCCGCGTTCACAATAACGATACCAAACACCATCGCGCCCAGCGTATCCATCGTCAGATAGCCGTTCACAAATCCGTTAGAAAAGGCCGCATTCTGATAAGCGTCCAGGGCGTTGCTGATTGGACCGGCAGGCCAAACGATAGCCGCGACGGACAGGATGACCAGCGCAATAATTTTCAACGGCGCCAGGAAATTCCCTACCGTATCCAGCAGCTTACCCGGATAGAGGGAAACCAGAATAACGATAGCGAAATAGACCACGCTGTAAATCAGCAACGGCATTGCAGAATCGCCAGTCAACGGAGCGATACCGACCTCAAACGACACCGTCGCGGTACGCGGCGTCGCAAATAACGGCCCGACGGCCAGATAGCAAACGGTCGCCAGCAGGAGTCCCGCCACTTTACCAATCGGCGTACTGAGGCTGTCTACGCCGCCGCCGACTTTCGCCAGCGCCACAACAGTAAGAACCGGTAGCCCTACGGCGGTAATCAGAAAGCCAATAGCGGCTGTCCAGACGTGTTCACCCGCCTGCAAACCGACCATAGGAGGAAAGATAATATTGCCTGCGCCAACGAACAGCGCAAATGTCATAAAGCCCAGGGCGATGATATCGCGCGATTTTAACTGATGGGTCATAAAGTCTTACTGCCTGTGGATGGTGATGTTGTAAACATTAAAATTTTTGCCTTTCCCGGAGGATTATAAAGCGGCGTTTTTTATCAATTTCAGCGGGAAAAGCTCCCGGACCGATGCGGCGAAGAATTGTTTTTCGATTTACCGCGCAAATGCAGTCGTAATGACAGCACCTGAAGCGCAATTTAAACGCTTATAACGTTTTAAAGCAAGGTGGGATCTAAAAACCAGATGAATATAGCGATATGAAATTTACAACCAGAATAAAACACCATTCTCATGAAAAAGTTATGGCTAATCATGCGAACAAAAAACCACCAAACGTTGAATGTTTCAACGAGCCCGTCTTAACTGCAAAGAAAATAAGCCAGCATCCGCTGGCTTATGGAAAGTTATACTTACGAAAGGCAATTAATCGCTATTTTTGGCAATTAAACGTTCCGGCAGCACAAAGCTAAATCGCGTTCCTTTGCCAGGCGAACTGTCGATTTCAAGGCGGCTTTCATGGTGATTCAACGCATGTTTCACAATCGCCAATCCCAGGCCGCTGCCGCCCGTTTGCCGCGAACGCGCTTTATCGACACGGTAGAAGCGTTCGGTCAGACGAGGAATATGCTCGGCAGCAATCCCCGGACCGTTATCTTGAATGCAAAACTCAGCGCCATGCGCGACACGTCGCCAGCTCACCGTAATATGCGTTCCCGCCGGCGTATGGTTTACCGCGTTATACACCAGGTTTGAGATCGCGCTACGTAGCTGCTCTTCGTTGCCCAGAACGCTAAGACTATCGTCGACCTCAAACGTAAAGGTATGTTTCTGCTGGCTGAGCGTCTGCGCTTCACGCTCCACGACCCGCAGCATCATCGGTACATCCACTTTTTCATTTAATAACAGCGCCGGGGCCGCCTCAATTTTAGACAGCGTAAGCAGTTGTTTTACCAGCCCTTCCATACGATACGTTTGCTCGCGCATCGTATGCAGCGCTTTCTCTCGCGTCGCCCCTTCCAGCGCCTGTTCCTGCATCATTTCCAGATAGCCTTGCAATACCGTCAAGGGCGTACGCAACTCATGGCTAACGTTGGCGAAAAAGTTACGTCTGGCGCCTTCAAGCTGATGCATTTGCGTCACATCGCGCGCCACCATCAGGAGTTGTTTATCGGTATAAGGCATGACGCGGATCTCCAGGTGCCGCCCGGTATTGAGCACCAAATGAAGCGGACGGGTGAAATCACGCGTTTTTAAATACTGGGTAAACTCCGGATAACGCAGTAGATTGAGAATATTCTGCCCGTTGTCATCCGGCCAGCGTAGCCCCAGTATCTGTTGCGCCAAACCGTTACACCAAAAAATGCCGCCCTCTTCTGTGGTCAGTACCACGGCATCAGGCAGCGACTCCGCGCCACTGCGAAAACGTTTAATCAGGTTCCCCAGCTCGCGGCGACGCTTCTTATTTCGCAACTGCATCTGGTGTAAACCGTATAACAGCGGTTCCCAACTTCCCCGTCCCGGCGGCGGCGTCATACTTCTGTCGACCCAAAGCCACCAGGAGAGGCGTAACAAATTCCAGAAATGCCAGACAAGCAGTCCCGTCACCGCCGCCAGTAAAAACCACGGCAGATAACCAAAAAAAGCGCTAAGGATAAGCGCGGGGATGCAACAGAGCACCAGCTCCAGCACCAGCCTTTTCCATGACAGCCGTTCCAGCACGCGTCATACTCCCTCAAGAATGGAAAGCCTTCTCCGCCAGAAACCTGTGTTCTACTGGCGGAAAAGGCATTAAAAGCGGGTCGAAAAACGATACCCTGTCCCGCGTACCGTTTGCACCATCCGGTCGTGGCCGCTGTGCTCCAGCGCCTTACGCAAACGGCGAATATGCACGTCGACCGTCCGGTCTTCAACGTACACATTGGTGCCCCAGACATGATTGAGTAGCTGCTCGCGACTGTAAACCCGTTCCGGGTGCGTCATAAAGAAATGGAGTAATTTAAATTCGGTCGGCCCCATATCCAGCGGGCTGTCGCCGGTCATCACGCGGTGAGAGCCGGGATCAAGGCTCAGTCCCTGCATCTCGATCACCTCTTCGACCGCCATCGGCGAGATGCGCCGCATAACGGCTTTAATGCGCGCCACCAACTCCTTGGGGGAAAACGGCTTGGTAATGTAATCGTCAGCGCCGGTTTCCAGCCCGCGCACACGATCTTCTTCCTCACCTCTTGCGGTCAGCATAACCACAGGAATATCCCGGGTCATGGCTTCACGTTTGAGATGTTTAATAAACTGTAACCCTGACCCGCCGGGCAACATCCAGTCAAGAAGGATGAGATCCGGCCAGGGTTCATTAAGTTTATTCACCGCACTGTCATAATCTTCGGCTTCTACGGGCTGAAAGCCATTTTGTTCGAGCACGAAGCACACCATTTCACGGATCGGCGCCTCATCTTCTACGACCAGAATACGTCTCGCCATAATTTGCCCTGTTAGTCGTTAGTTATCAATGCCGCGCCATTATGCGTCAGATTTATGACAGATTTATGAAAAAAAAAGGCGGCATTGACAGCATGTTGATGATTTATGACACCGGTGAAACCATGCATTACCGTGTACCGGCGGTAAATTGCGCCCAAAAATGGAAGGGATGACGTGTATAATCCCGTTCACGCTTTTTTTGCATGGAACAATTATGCGCATCCTCCACACCTCTGACTGGCATCTGGGACAAAATTTCTACAGTAAAAGCCGCGCCGCGGAGCATCAGGCTTTTCTGGACTGGCTGCTGGAGACCGCGCAGGCCCATCAGGTGGATGCCATTATTGTCGCTGGCGATATTTTTGATACCGGTTCGCCTCCAAGCTATGCCCGAGAACTTTATAACCGTTTCGTCGTTAATTTACAGCAAACGGGCTGTCATCTGGTGGTGCTGGCCGGTAATCATGATTCCGTCGCCACGCTAAACGAATCGCGCGACATTCTGGCGTTTCTCAATACAACCGTGATCGCCAGCGCGGGCTATGCGCCGCGGCTACTTCATCGTCGCGACGGGTCTCCGGGCGCCGTACTGTGCCCCATTCCCTTTTTGCGCCCGCGCGACATTATTACCAGTCAGGCGGGATTATCCGGCAGCGAGAAACAGCAGCAACTTCTTCATGCGATTGCCGATTATTATCAACAGCAGTATCAGGAAGCGTGCCAGCTACGCGGCGAACGAAAGCTGCCGGTTATCGCGACGGGACATTTAACCACCGTCGGCGCCAGCAAAAGCGATGCGGTTCGCGACATTTATATCGGTACGCTGGATGCCTTTCCGGCGCAGCATTTCCCCCCCGCGGATTATATCGCATTGGGACACATTCACCGCGCGCAATGTGTCGGCGGCACGGAGCATATCCGCTATTGCGGCTCACCCATCGCCCTCAGCTTTGATGAGTGCGGCAAAAGCAAATGCGTGCATCTGGTGACCTTCGAGCAGGGGAAATGGCAAAGTACCGAAAGTCTGGCTGTCCCCGTGACTCAACCGCTGGCGGTTTTAAAAGGCGACCTGGCGTCAATTACCGAACAGCTTGAGCAGTGGCGCGGCGTTGAGCAATCGCCCCCCGTCTGGCTGGATATTGAAATCACCACCGATGATTATCTGCACGATATCCAACGCAGAATACAGACATTAACGGAGTCACTCCCCGTAGAGGTATTACTGGTGCGCCGTAGCCGCGAACAGCGCGAGCGCTCGCTGGCGAACGAGCGGCGGGAAACATTAAGCGAGCTTAGCGTGGAGGAGGTTTTTGCGCGGCGTCTGGCGCTGGAAGCGTTAGATCCCCCGCAGCGCGAGCGCCTGAATCAGCTCTTTTCCAGCACGCTCTACGCGTTGAATGAGGAGCATGAGGCATGAAAATTCTCAGTTTGCGTCTGAAAAACCTGAACTCGCTGAAAGGAGAATGGAAGGTCGACTTTACCGCCGAACCGTTTGCCAGTAACGGGTTATTCGCCATTACCGGCCCGACCGGCGCGGGAAAAACCACCTTGCTTGACGCCATCTGCCTGGCGCTGTACCACGAAACGCCGCGCCTGAATACGGTATCGCAATCGCAAAACGATTTGATGACGCGCGATACAGCGGAATGTCTGGCCGAAGTGGAGTTTGAGGTAAAAGGCGAAGCCTGGCGCGCGTTCTGGAGCCAGAACCGAGCCCGAAATCAGCCTGACGGCAATCTCCAGGCCCCACGCGTAGAGCTGGCACGGTGTTCAGACGGAAAGATCTTTGCCGATAAGGTAAAGGATAAACTGGAGATGATCGCCACGTTGACCGGGCTGGACTACGGGCGCTTCACCCGTTCGATGTTGTTATCACAGGGGCAGTTCGCCGCCTTTCTTAACGCCAAAGCGAAAGAGCGCGCAGAGCTTCTGGAGGAGCTCACCGGCACTGAGATTTACGGGCAGATCTCCGCACAGGTATTTGAAAAACATAAATCAGCCCGTCTCGAACTGGAAAAGTTACAAGCGCAGGCCAGCGGCGTCGCCCTATTGGCGGACGAACAGTTACAGCAACTGGAAGCCAGTTTGCAGGCGCTTACTGACGAAGAGAAACGCCTGCTGGCCGACCAGCAGGGACAGCAGCAGCACCTTCACTGGCTGACCCGAAAAAACGAGCTCCACACTGAATTACACGCCCGGCAGCAGGCGCTGTACGCGGCGCAAGAGGCGCGAGAAAAAGCGCAGCCGCAGCTCGCGGCGTTGACACTGGCGCAACCTGCTCGCCAGTTGCGCCCGCACTGGGAGCGCATTCAGGAACAAACCCGCGCCGTTGAGCGTGTTCGCCAGCACAGTGATGAAGTGAATGCTCGCTTACAAAGCGCGTATCGCCTGCGCCAGCGTATCCGCGCCTGCGCGCATCGACAATTCACGCAACTGAACGCCACAGGGCAGCGGTTGAAGACATGGCTGGCGGAACACGACGGCATCCGCGTCTGGCGCAGCGAACTGGCGGGGTGGCGAGCATTATTAACACAACAATCCCACGATCGGGCGCAACTGAGCCAATGGCAACAGCAGTTGCTGAGCGATACGCGTCAGCGTGATGCGCTACCGCCGCTCACGCTCGACCTCACGCCACAGGCGCTGGCGGAAGCCAGAGCATTGCATACCCGGCAGCGTCCGCTACGCCATCGTCTCGCCGCGCTTCAGGGGCAAATTCTCCCGAAACAAAAGCGTCAGGCGCAGCTACAGGCAGCTATCGCGCGTCATCATCAGGAGCAGGCGCAATACACCCAACGTCTGGCGGATAAGCGTTTGAGTTATAAGACTAAAGCGCAGGAGCTTGCGGACGTTCGCACTATTTGCGAGCAGGAGGCGCGCATCAAAGATCTGGAAAGCCAGCGGGCGCACTTACAGTCCGGCCAGCCGTGTCCGCTTTGCGGCTCGACGACGCACCCCGCCATCGCCGCCTATCAGGCGCTGGAACTGAGCGCGAATCAAACCCGCCGCGACGCGCTGGAAAAAGAGGTCAAAACGCTGGCGGAAGAAGGCGCGGCGCTGCGAGGACAGTTAGATGCCTTAACGCAACAATTACAGCGGGATGAAAGCGAGGCGCAGTCGTTGTTGCAGGAGGAGCAAGCGCTTACTGAGGAATGGCAAACGCTGTGCGCTACGCTGGGCGTTCAGCTCCAGCCGCAAGAAGACCTCGCGGGCTGGCTGACCGCCGCGGAAGAGCATGAGCAACAGTTGGATCAGCTCAGCCAGCGTCATGCTCTACAAACGCAAATCGCGGCGCATACTGAACAGGTAGCGCGCTTTACCGCGCAGATTGCGCAGCGTCAGGCGTCGCTGACGGCAGATTTGGCGCAGTATACGCTTTCCCTTCCTGCGCCAGAAGACGAGGCTTCGTGGCTGAATGAGCGCGCCGACGAAGCGAAAATATGGCAACAGCGTCAGACAGAGTTCGCGGATTTGCAAATGCAGATCGACAGGCTTGCCCCGTTGCTGGAGACGCTACCGCAAACGGATACCGCGGATTCCGACGACGACGTGCCGCTGGATAACTGGCGGCAGGCGCATGATGAGTGCGTGTCATTACAAAGCCAGTTGCAAACCCTGCAGGAACAAACGACGCAGGAGCAGCAGCGCGCCGCCGAGGCGATAGCGCACTTTGATGCGGCGTTAAAAAATAGCCCGTTTGACAGCCAGGCAACGTTCCTGGCGGCGTTGCTGGATGAAGAGACCGTGACCCGTCTGGAAAAACAACAACAAACGCTGGAAAGTCAGCTACAACAAGCGAAGGCGTTAAGCGCGCAGTCCGCGCAGGCGCTGGCTGACCATCAGCAACAGCCGCCCGCAGGTCTGGACCCAACGTGTACGGCGGAGCAGCTCGCGCAGCGGCTGACGCAGTTGGCGCAACAACTGCGCGAGAACACGACACGCCAGGGGGAAATCCGCCAGCAAATTAAACAGGATGCAGATAATCGGCAGCGCCAACGCGCGCTGATGACGGAAATGAAGCAAGCCTCTCAGCAAGTGGAAGACTGGGGCTATCTCAATGCGCTGATCGGCTCTAAAGAAGGTGATAAGTTCCGCAAATTCGCCCAGGGACTGACGCTGGATAATCTGGTCTGGCTGGCGAATCATCAGCTCACCCGCCTGCATGGCCGCTATTTATTGCAGCGCAAAGCCAGCGACGCGCTGGAACTGGAGGTTGTCGATACCTGGCAGGCCGACGCCGTGCGCGATACGCGAACGTTATCAGGCGGCGAAAGTTTCCTGGTCAGCCTGGCGCTGGCGCTGGCGTTATCAGATTTGGTCAGCCATAAAACGCGCATTGATTCTTTGTTCCTCGACGAAGGCTTCGGCACGCTTGATAGCGAAACGCTGGACGCCGCGCTGGATGCGCTCGATGCGCTGAATGCCAGCGGGAAGACCATCGGTGTGATTAGTCACGTGGAAGCCATGAAAGAACGTATCCCTGTGCAGATAAAAGTGAAAAAAATCAATGGGCTTGGTTATAGCAAACTGGACAAAGCGTTTGCCGTGGAGTAACACGAGTGTCATCCTGCGCACAGCATACCGTCATGACATAGCATAATAATGAATACACAAAGACGGATAAGGAATGGTATTACCTCGCGCTTATCCGCAAGCTATACGTTGATTGGCTGTGACAATTCACAGCCACAGCGCGCAACATGCGCCTTTATTTTCGGCAGGTGGTATGAAAAAAGTTATTTTTTCTTTGGCGCTGGGTACGTTCGGACTGGGGATGGCCGAGTTTGGCATTATGGGCGTGCTGACGGAGCTGGCACGCGATGTCGGGATAACAATTCCCGCCGCCGGGCATATGATCTCGTTTTACGCCTTCGGCGTCGTGCTGGGCGCGCCTGTTATGGCGCTCTTTTCCAGCCGCTTTTCGCTTAAACATATACTGTTGTTTCTGGTCATGTTGTGCGTGATGGGCAATGCCATATTTACCTTTTCCTCGTCATATCTGATGCTCGCCGTCGGCAGACTGGTTTCCGGCTTTCCGCACGGTGCCTTTTTTGGCGTCGGCGCCATTGTCTTGTCAAAGATTATCCGCCCCGGGAAGGTCACCGCCGCCGTCGCGGGTATGGTTTCAGGGATGACGGTGGCGAATCTGGTGGGCATTCCGTTCGGCACTTACCTGAGCCAGGAATTTAGCTGGCGCTACACCTTTTTATTGATCGCGGTTTTCAACATCGCCGTGCTCACCGCAATTTTCTTCTGGGTGCCGGATATTCGCGACAAAGCCCAAGGCAGCCTGCGCGAGCAGTTTCACTTCTTGCGTAGCCCCTCGCCGTGGCTCATTTTCGCCGCCACGATGTTCGGCAATGCGGGCGTTTTTGCCTGGTTCAGCTATATCAAGCCATTTATGATGTACATCTCCGGTTTTTCGGAGACGAGCATGACGTTTATTATGATGCTGGTCGGGCTGGGGATGGTGTTAGGCAATCTGTTAAGCGGCAAACTCTCCGGCAGATATACTCCGCTGCGCATCGCGGTAGTGACTGACCTCGTTATCGTGCTTTCTCTCATGGCGCTCTTTTTCTTCAGCGGATACAAAACGACATCGCTGACTTTCGCGTTTATCTGCTGCGCTGGTCTGTTTGCGCTCTCTGCGCCGCTGCAAATCCTGCTACTGCAAAACGCCAAAGGCGGCGAACTGCTGGGCGCGGCGGGAGGGCAAATCGCGTTTAATCTCGGTAGCGCGATTGGCGCCTGGTGCGGCGGGCTGATGCTGACACTAGGTTTTGCGTACCACTATGTGGCGCTTCCCGCCGCCCTGCTCTCGTTTTCCGCCATGTCGTCGTTGCTGGTATACGGACGTCTAAAACACAAGCAGCCATCGGTCACGCCGGTTGCCGGATGACGCGCCATCCGGCTAACAACGTTACGCCAGCGGCCACAGCCAGGCCGCGCCGCGCACGCCGCTCGAATCGCCATGCCGCGCCTTACGTACCGGCGTCTCGCACTCGCCGCCAAAAACAAACGATTTCATCAGCGACGGAACCGTCTTGTACAGGCGCTCAACATTGCTCATACCGCCGCCCAGCACAATGACATCCGGATCCAGAATATTCACGACATGAGATAATGCTTTCGCCAGCCGCAGCTCATAACGGCTTAACGCCAGTTCCGCCACGGCGTCCTGCGCGTCGACCAGACGAATAATCTCATCGCCTTTTAGCGCGTTACCGCTCAAACGCTGGTAATCCGTGGCAAATCCCGTACCGGAAATAAAGGTTTCGATACAGCCTTGTTTACCGCAATAACAGGGAATTTCTTCGCGGTAACGCAACTCATCGTCATCCATCCACGGCAACGGATTGTGGCCCCATTCACCTGCCGTACCGTTGCCGCCGATGTGCGCCCGGCCATTTAGCGCTACGCCCGCGCCACACCCGGTACCGATAATCACCGCAAATACCGTTTGCGCCCCCGCCGCCGCGCCATCCACCGCCTCTGATACCGCCAGGCAATTGGCATCGTTGGCTAACCGCACTTCACGCTTCAGACGACGGCTCACATCGCTATCGAACGGCTGGCCGTTAAGCCACGTAGAGTTAGCGTTTTTCACCACGCCGGTGTAAGGCGAGAGAGAACCGGGAATGCCAATGCCGACGCTACCGGTCTGGCCGGTCGCCTGTTCCGCCATGTCGACCAGCGTAGCGATGGTTTCTATCGTTTGCTGATAATCCTCCCGCGGCGTAGGCAGACGATGGCGAAACCGCTGCTCTCCTGCATCATCAAGCGCAATGACTTCCGTTTTTGTGCCGCCTAAATCGATACCAATACGCACATACCGCTCCTCATTTTTTGGGAATATCAACAGGGTAGAATTCACCGTTCTGATTGGCAATGCAAGCCTGCCGACAATTCGTTACTATACCGCCTGGATTTAACGACAAGGCCGTGGAAATTATCATGCTGTGGTTCAAAAATTTAATGGTTTACCGTCTTAGCCGCGATATTACATTACGCGCCGAAGAGATGGAGAAACAGCTCGCCTCAATGACGTTTACCCCATGCGGTAGCCAGGATATGGCCAAAATGGGCTGGGTTCCGCCGATGGGCTCTCACAGCGATGCGTTAACGCACACCGCCAATGGCCAAATTATTATTTGCGCGCGCAAAGAAGAGAAAATCCTGCCATCGCCAGTGATCAAACAGGCACTGGAGGCGAAAATCCAGAAACTGGAAGCCGATCAGGGACGCAAGCTGAAGAAGACGGAAAAAGATTCCCTGAAGGATGAAGTGTTGCATTCGTTGCTGCCGCGCGCGTTTAGCCGCTTCAGTCAGACAATGATGTGGATTGATACCGTTAACGGCCTGATTATGGTTGACTGCGCCAGCGCGAAAAAAGCGGAAGATACTTTGGCGCTACTGCGTAAAAGTCTTGGCTCGCTGCCGGTCGTCCCGCTGGCGCTGGAAAATCCGATTGAGCTGACGCTCACCGAGTGGGTGCGCTCCGGTACGGTCGCTCAGGGTTTCCAGTTGCTGGACGAAGCCGAATTGAAAGCGATGCTGGAAGATGGCGGCGTGATCCGCGCGAAAAAGCAGGATCTGGTCAGCGACGAGATCGCCGTTCATATTGAAGCGGGTAAAGTGGTCACGAAGCTGGCGCTCGACTGGCAGCAGCGCATTCAATTCGTCATGTGCGATGACGGCTCCATTAAGCGTCTGAAATTCTGCGATGAGCTGCGCGACCAGAACGAAGATATCGACCGGGAAGATTTTGCCCAACGTTTTGACGCGGACTTTATCCTGATGACCGGCGAGCTGGCGGCGCTGATTCAAAGCCTGGTGGAAGGATTAGGCGGCGAAGCGCAGCGCTAACCAGAGGGCCCCTCTCCGCCGGAGAGGGGACTCACCGTTACAAATAGCGGCACAGATACGAGGCGGGCTCAGCAACCTGGAGATGAAACTCGCTGTGGCCAGGCACGTTAAACACCTCACCGGCTGTATACACTTTCCATTCGACAGTTCCCGGCAACAGTACCTTCAACGCGCCGCTCACAACCGTCATCTCTTCGGGTTCGGCGGTGCCAAATGTATACTCCCCTTCCGCCATCACACCAACGCTGGCCCGGCCGGTGCTACTGCTGGTAAATCCAATAGACTTAACTTTCCCGGAAAAGTATTCATTGCTTTGTAGCATAATCAGGCCCCGTCTCATTATTAAATTAACACCCAATATAGAGTCCTGACGTTCGGCCTGTCACGTAAAATTAGACAAGCAGTTCTGAAGCTAACCGCGCAATCAAAACGTTAGAGAGTAAAACCGGCACATCCAGCGCCTGCTGTAAAATATCCCGATGACGCTGATGAAAACCCAGACAATCCAGCATAATGACGTCCGCGCCTTGATCCAGTAGCGCCTGTCCGGCATCAATTAACTGTTGCTCAGAACCGTGAACCGGATTCGCCAGCGAATACACCGGCGGCATTTGCAATACCTGCCATTTTTTCTCCTGGGCCGCCAGAAGTTCTGCAACAGGCACAATCACGCCCACCTGATGTCCATCCACAATAGAGGCGACAAGCGGTGGAATAATACGCAGCGGTTCAAGCAAAATAGAATTACGGGCTGCCATACTTTTAATCGCCGCGGTGCTCATCAGTATAATGACATCGTAACCCTGATTATCCAGCACCTCGACAACGCTCTGTAAATCTCGCTCCACTTTCTGGCGGGAAACATGGGCTATCTGGTTATCATTCAGCAACGTCAAAAGCGGATCGTCGCCAGGCTCTACAGCGTAATCCGCCATAACGTCTTCCCGGCTCATTTTTCCCAGCAGGCTATGATGGGTGATGTGTTGTTCGTCGATGTATTCCGTCAGAAGCGGTAACACTTCGCTCATTGGCACAACGCCGATTGTGAGGATTGCCAACGACGCACTCATTTTTATTCCACCTTATTACTTCGTCGTAATTCCCGGGCAAATATTCACACGCTCACCGCGCTACCTGCCCTACAAATCTCAGAAAGCGTAGCAGCAGATGAGCAACGTATTGTGTAAAGATTCCAAATAACTCCAATATTGTATTGTTATCGCTTAATTTACGGTTTTAGTTGCCAGTATAAATGTTTCAAGAATGTGATGGAGATACAATTTAGGGGTACTCAGAATCCCTTCCGAGTGGTTCATGCGTCTATGATTTATCCGGATCTTCGTAACGATTTTTCGCATCCATCGCTTCTTCTGCGGTCGGATGCTCGCTGATGAGCGAATCAGGTTTCGGATGGTCAGCCCGTAGCTGATACCACGTCACCGTCTGGCCCGGCGTGCCTTTTTCAATGGTGACGATATAAGCTTCCCGCGGATAAGGTGGTCTGGTTGGCATAGCGTTTCCTTTATTCTGGGTGAGCGTTAAGTATAGACATCTCCCTGTAACCGTTGCGTCGACGGCGGCAGCGCCGCAATAATTTCAGAAACGACCTGGGCCGGCGCTTTCGTCGCGTCAATAATGTAATGCGCCGTTTCGCGATACAACGCGTCACGCTGCTCAAGCACTTCCCGAACCTCTTCGCTCAACGGCTTGCCGGTGAGGGTCGGGCGCAGATCCGCTTCAGGTTCAGCCTCAAGCCGGTTAACCAGCGTGGATACCGGCGCGCACAGATAAATCACTACGCCAACACGGTGCATATAACGTCGGTTATACTCCGTGAGAATAATACCGCCTCCCGTCGCCACGACAGTCGAAGGCGCGCTTACCGCCTCCAGGGCCGCGGTTTCCCGGGCGCGGAACCCTCCCCAGCCTTCTTTTTCAACGATATCAGCGACGCTCATCTGCACGTGCGATTGCAGCCAGCGGTCGGTATCTGCAAACCGAAAACCGGTTGCCTGCGCCAGCGCCATACCGATGGTGGTTTTCCCACAGCCCCGCGGGCCAACAAGATAAAGAGGTTGCATCATAGCAGGCGTTCCCCCAGGAACTGCGCATACGCAGGATTTGATATCAGCAATGTTATAATCATATCATCTAACTAGTACAACGCATAAATGTAAATAATAATTTACACAAAGGTACTAAAGTCACAATATTAGTACTATAGCAAGAATCAGAAATGAATAAACTGTAAATTTTTCATTACATGATTTATTTTTTACGCTGGCTTTCCAGCCACCACTTATCCAGCTCGGCGGCAAAATGCTGACGATCGCGCGGCGAGAGAGTGTTTGGCCCCCCCGTTTGTACGCCGCTGGCGCGTAGCGTGTCCATAAAGTCACGCATCGTCAGACGTTCGCGAATCGTGGCGTCGCTATAGCGTTCTCCCCGGGGATTAAGAGCCGCAGCGCCTTTTTCCAGCACTTCAGCCGCCAGCGGAATATCCGCGGTAATCACCAGATCGCCCGCTTCGCATTGACGCACGATTTCGTTATCCGCCACGTCAAACCCGGCGGCCACGCGAAGCGTGCGGATAAAACGCGAAGGCGGCACGCGCAAGGCCTGATTGGCAACCAGAATAAGCGGCAACTGCATCCGCTCGGCGGCGCGGTACAAAATTTCTTTAATGACATTCGGACACGCATCCGCATCCACCCAGATGGTCATAATGTCTCCCGTACGGTATACAATCTTTTATTGTCTCGCGCTTTTGTCTTTCATCAAAGTGCTGTTTCTCCTTCTGCCCGTTTTCAATCCGCGTTAAGCTAACCATTCCCCATAACACACAAACATAGGGAGTGACGAGATGGAGAAGAAAATCGGTTTTATTGGCTGCGGTAATATGGGCAAGGCTATTCTTGGCGGACTGATTGCCAGCGGTCAGGTACTTCCCGGCCAGATCTGGGTCTATACCCCCTCCCCCGATAAAGTCGCCGCCCTGCATGATCAGTACGGCATTAATGCGGCGCAAAGCGCGCAGGAGGTCGCTCAGGTCGCGGATATCGTTTTCGGCGCGGTAAAACCGGGCATTATGGTGAAAGTGCTCAGTGAAATCTCCTCCAGCCTGAACAAAGACTCGCTGGTGGTCTCTATCGCCGCAGGCGTAACGCTTGATCAGCTTGCGCGCGCGCTGGGACACGACCGTAAAATCATTCGCGCTATGCCGAATACGCCGTCGCTGGTCAACGCAGGAATGACCTCCGTCACGCCCAACGCGCTGGTCACACCGGAAGATACGGCTGATGTGCTGAATATTTTCCGCTGCTTTGGCGGGGCGGAAGTGATTGCTGAGCCGATGATCCATCCGGTGGTTGGCGTGAGCGGATCTTCGCCGGCCTATGTCTTTATGTTTATCGAGGCGATGGCGGACGCTGCCGTTCTGGGCGGTATGCCTCGCGCTCAGGCTTATAAATTCGCCGCGCAGGCCGTCATGGGGTCGGCGAAAATGGTACTCGAAACCGGAAAGCATCCCGGCGAACTGAAAGATATGGTGTGCTCGCCTGGCGGAACGACGATTGAAGCCGTACGCGTTCTGGAAGAACGTGGCTTCCGCGCTGCGGTAATAGAAGCGATGACGAAGTGTATGGAAAAATCAGAGGCGCTCAGTAAATCCTGAAGCCCGGCTGGACGTCATGCCGCCACTTCGGTGCGGTTACGTCCGGCATTCTTTGCTTTGTAAAGCGCCATATCCGCAGACTTTAGCCATTCCCGATAATGACCGATTTGTGGCGTTAACGGCGCCACGCCCACGCTGATACGTAACATGACCTGCGGCGCGCCCGGCAAGCGTAAGGTATTTAGCCGTTCATGCACTCGCGACATGGCGGTAATCGCGCTGTCTGCCGGCGTTCCGCACATAATCACCGCAAATTCGTCGCCGCCAAAGCGCCCGATAATATCACTCCCGCGTAGCGTTATCTGTAATTGACGCGTCAGGGCGATAATAGCCTCATCCCCAACATCATGTCCCCAGGTGTCGTTAATGCTCTTAAAATGATCGATATCGATAATCAACAATGTCGCCTCCCGATGGTGGCGTCGGCTGTGATCGAATTCATTACGTAATAAAATTTCCCAGTGGCGTCGGTTATAGACGCCGGTCATGCCATCCCGCGAGCTCATCGCCTGCAAGCGTCGCTTATGTTCCGCTAATTTAATGGCCGTTTGGTAACTTACCCAGGCGAACAGAAGCGGATACAACATAATGACGGGCAAAGAGAGCGTGACTTCCAGCGACGAGCTTCGCATCGCGACGGGTAGCCCGGCAAGCTGCAACGTCACCAGACATGACGCCAGCAAAAGGCCCATTCCGACAGTGAATAGCCGCCGCCCGCCAGCGCCCATCAGATTCATGCTCATCATCATAAACAGCGCGGCGGCAGGCAACATATTGACGCCCATCAGCGCGATCCACATGCCGGAGAGGATCGCATCCACTTTCAGGTTGTAAATTTCCTGGCGTAGCGGATCAAGGGCTTTCGCCGCCCACTGCCATGCCAGATGCGGCCAGACAAAAGACCAGCCGACCAGCAATAGCCACCAGCCGCCAAAGACAGGTTGCGTCACTAACACGGCGGCCACCGGTAAAAACATCCCCCCTAACCCCACCGCACGCGGTAGCCTGATGCGCCGGGCGAAGCGCAACCCGGAGCGCTGACGATCATCAGGAGGGTCAGGCGGCGCTACCGCCTGTTCAACCGCTTTTCGGTAAAAATTTTCATCATTCATTATTTTTGGGAACATTTAGAAACAATTTTCCCAAATTATAGAAACAGAGCGCATGGAGGAAGTATGAAATTTCGGGTGAGTGTTTTTCAGGACTCACCCGATAGCACTACGCCGCTTTTTTCAGGCAGGCGCTCATAAACTTGCTACGGTCATCGCCTTTCAGTGATTGTTCCGTCGCCTGAACATTGCATTCACGCATTTTCTGCTGTTGCGGCGTCAGGCTTTTCTCGCCAGGGGCTGACTGACTGTTTTTCAGGCAGTCGCTAAGGTAGGTTTTACGCGCATCGCCTTTCAACGCTTGCGCTGTCGCCTGCTGATTACAGGTCGTCATGCGCTGCTGTTGCGGCGTTAACGGTTTCTCGGTTGCGCCGACGGCGGTTAAAAAGACTAGGCCAAAAAGTAAAGTCACCAGTAATGTTATTTTCATAGCACCATCCTTTTGTCAGTGTACACATTACACGTTGTCCCTTTGGGAAATATCCCAGGGACTTTATATAAGTCTGGCTGTTACTGGCAAAAATACCACCCGGCTGTAAAAGTATTACTTACCGTTAGCAATAGATGTTTTATTGATTGACAAACCGTAGGCTAATGTGCAATTCGATTATCCACAGTTACACTGGCAGGATGCAGAAGAACAGCGCATAACGTTACACTGTTATTACCATAGCCGCTTCGTTTTTATTTTGCTCTGTATTACCCAGAAGAAAATAAAAACGAAGCGGCTATGTTATTTCATAAAAGTAACGTTATAACAACTGTGTTGTTTTAAATACGATTAGTGCCGGGGGTGTCTCAGCAACTTTTTTACATATTGGCGCAGCAATTCCGTATCGTGATCAGGAACGCTGGCATCCGGCTTTACGCCTTCAAGTGCCCCCTCTACCTGACGTATCAACATCTCCTGCTCGTTTTGCGCCATGTTACGTAACATTGCTGTGACGATAATCTCTAACGCTTCTACCTGAGCAACCAGTTCTTTCGACTCTTCTTCTTTTTGGGCTAGCTTAAGCAACAACTCTGCTATGAGATTTTTCATGACCATATTTCCTTATTAGTTCCAGGGTGACGTTATCACTATGAAGAACCACTGCCTAGAGGCTGAAAGTACTATTTTTATGATACAGGAAGAACTTTACACAAATAATTATCACTGTCGCCGCAGCGAAACGTTTCTCAGACCGAAAACGAGACGATAATAAACCATCAAAAAACAATAATCACGCTATATCATAATTTAAGGTTATGCCATCTATAGAAAAACTTCACGGATAAAGAATATATCTTTTAATTTAAACCATATCGTAACGGCAGAAGCGCCGTTACGATGCACCGCTATTGGCCTTTCGCTTTTTGCGCGTTACGCCGACGACGTAACGCCAGGGTCAGTTGCCCGATATTGATCAACACGATCGCCGCCGTAGCGATAAAAACCCAGCGGAAACCGGCCATCGCCGATACCGTCGCGCCCATCAACGGCCCAACCACGTTGCCCAGGTACATAAATGACTGGTTGTAGCCAAAAATACGTCCGGTAATTTGATCGCTGGAGTATTTCACCAATAACGTTTGTACGGCGGGTAACATCGCGCCATCGGCAAAGCCTAACAAGAAACGTAACAGCCCCAGCTGGAACGGCGTGGTGACCCAGGACATCGCGAAGAAAAGCAGCACTGCGCAGATAAGCGTGGCCATCAGAATTCTTTCCGTGCCGATTCTGTCGCCAAGTTTTCCCAGGCGAGGCGCGGAGATAAGCGCAGAGATACCGGGCACCGAGGCAATTAACCCGCTAAGAAAGGCGATGTTATTACTGTCCGGCATCATTGATTTGATAAACAGCGCCAGGATTGGACTGATGGAACCATTACAGAGTTGAATGACCATCGTGGTAAAAAACAAACTGATCACCAGCGCAGGATAAGGTAACGACGCAAAAACGGCTTTACCGCTCAGGCGTTCGCTTTTCTTGATGACCGGACGCACGCCTTCTTTAATTAAAAATAGCGTGACCAGAAAGCTCACCACCAACAGCATGGCGGTAATCAGAAATACCGCCCGCAGCCCGATATGATCCGCGACAAAGCCGCCCATTAACGGCCCGCCGATAACGCCGCTGATCTGCGCGGTAGAAAGCGTACTGAGCGCCCAGCCGCTACGTTCGCGTGGTACCTGAGAGGCTACCAGCGCCATGGCATTGGGGATATAGCCTGACGTTAACCCCATGATTCCGCGCAGCAGGAAAAGTTGCCAGACATGGGTCGCAAATGCCTGCAGTAGAATAGCTATCGCCATCCCGAGCGACGCGCGCAATAGCATCAGTTTACGCCCTTTACGATCGGCGAGACTGCCCCACATCGGCGACACAATGGCGGAAATAAGAAACGTGATGCTAAACGTTAACCCGGACCACATTGATAACGCTTCATGGGAAGAGACGCCAAGCTGGGAAATATAAAGGGGTAAGAATGGCAGGATTTGGCTGATTGCCAGCCCGGTAAAAAAACATCCAAACCAAACGGAAATTAGATTAACTTTCCAGGATTCCATAAGACTCGTAACGGTAAGTAGCTGAAAATACGCGTTAGCTTAGCAAGTTCTCTTTTTCCTGGTGGTTCCAGAGGTGCGATACGTCACACTTTGCTATTTTGTCTCCCCGTTCATCATTTTTGTGAAACATGTCACATTATATAGCCGCGCAAGGCAGACGTTTATGCTTTAACGACACACGCCGTAGCCCCGCATTCCAAGATGAAAATGGTTAGCATGCGCAGCGTTATAGTCAGGCCCGAGCCCATTGCCATAATAATGGCAACTGGCGTTTAACATAGCGCGTAACCAGGGCCCCGTCTCCTGACGCCCCCAGCCGCGCAGGACAGTGATTTTTCGGCCATCCGATAGCTGAAACCCGCTGACATCCAGCGCTTCTGCGCTGGCATGTTCACTGCGACGCGCATCCGGGCGGTGATAAATATTACGGCAGGCATAGCTGCCCAGATGTTCGATACGGGTCAGGCGGCGCTTCATCCACGTTTCTGTTAAAGGTTTTGCCTGCTGTTCGACAAACAGCGCGGAGCGCAGCGCCAACGGGCAGGAGGCTAAAAAACTGCTGCTCAGTTTTACCTGGCCAAAATCTCTGACGCGCACAACATGGGATAAGGGACATTCACCAGCGCTATCCGCAACAGGTTGTGATGAAATTAATCCCTGTTGATTGGCCGCCGTCAAAAGCTCCCGGCACTGCGACGGCGTCAGGCGCTGTAGTTTGAAGGTAGTGATCCAGCCTGGCGGATCGGCAAGTTGTAGCGGAGCAAAAGGATTATAATAAGAGGGAAGATAACGATATCCCAGCCCGCCAATGCCGCCCAACAGCACAATAATCAGAAAACCCTTACCTCTCACGCGGCCTCCGTTCTCACATCCCATAAACATTATGGCAGAAGCCCGCGAAACCCGCGTTTTGTCGTGGTAATGTATACGCTTTGCATTCGATGGAATGGGTTTTTAAGATGGCGAAATTGCGGGTAGGAATAGTATTTGGCGGTAAGTCGGCGGAACATGAAGTGTCTTTGCAATCAGCGAAAAATATCGTTGATGCGATCGATAAAACCCGCTTCGACGTGGTGCTGTTAGGGATAGATAAGGCGGGACAATGGCATGTTAACGATGCGGAAAATTATTTGCAGAATGCAGACGATCCGGCACATATCGCGCTACGTCCTTCGGCAATCAGTCTGGCCCAGGTGCCTGGCAAACACCAACACCAATTGATTAACGCTCAGAACGGGCAGCCGCTACCGACGGTAGATGTTATTTTTCCTATCGTCCACGGTACGCTGGGCGAAGACGGCTCATTGCAGGGGATGCTGCGCGTCGCAAACTTACCGTTTGTCGGTTCAGACGTGCTGAGCTCCGCAGCCTGCATGGATAAAGACGTCGCCAAACGACTGCTACGCGATGCCGGACTGAATATCGCCCCGTTTATTACACTCACCCGAACGAATCGTCACGCGTTTAGTTTTGCCGAGGTTGAATCCCGTCTGGGACTGCCGCTGTTCGTTAAGCCCGCCAATCAGGGCTCTTCGGTCGGCGTCAGTAAAGTCGCTAACGAAGCGCAATATCAGCAGGCGGTCGCGCTGGCTTTCGAATTCGATCATAAAGTGGTGGTGGAGCAAGGGATCAAAGGGCGCGAGATCGAATGCGCCGTATTAGGTAACGATAACCCACAGGCCAGTACCTGCGGCGAAATCGTACTGAACAGCGAATTTTACGCCTACGATACTAAGTATATTGATGATAATGGCGCACAAGTTGTCGTGCCTGCGCAGATCCCTTCCGAGGTGAATGACAAGATCCGCGCGATCGCGATCCAGGCTTATCAGACGCTGGGATGCGCGGGTATGGCGCGTGTCGATGTCTTCTTAACGGCAGACAATGAGGTCGTGATTAACGAGATCAATACGCTGCCAGGTTTTACCAATATCAGTATGTATCCAAAACTCTGGCAGGCGAGCGGACTGGGCTATACCGATTTGATCAGCCGTCTGATTGAGCTGGCGCTGGAACGCCATACGGCGAATAACGCCTTAAAAACCACGATGTAATAGCGCACGCCCGATAGCGCAACGTTTATCGGGCGTCTTTTACCTCATCCTCTTCGCGCCGGCGAATAATGAACCCCGCCAGCCAGAAGCTAATAATCCATGTTACCAGCCCAACGCCATAGGTTTGCCATCCTTTAGCCTCAAAACCCAGCAATCCTACGACGCCATTCAAAATAAAGATAAGGCCAATAGAGAAGGCATAGTAGTGCCAGTCACGACGAATTTTTACAGGCAAACGCATAACGACTCCGACGTATTAACAGTAACAAAAACGTATTTTTGCATACTTCTGGCGAGCGAGTCTGTGGGGGATACGGAATTTCTTAAATGTTAATTGATTTTGATAAAAGTGATCGTTTTGTGACAACTAACAAAAATTTACGCGATGGATACATTCCGTATGTGAAATTACCATGATTCTGATATTGACAAACACAATGACCTGTCAGACTTCACAGTAAGCCGATGGCATAACGCCAGATCGTAGCCGATCATCCTGGAGGTCTTTATGGCTGATTTCACTCTCTCAAAATCGCTGTTCAGCGGGAAGCATCGAGAAACCTCCTCTACGCCCGGAAATATTGCTTACGCCATATTTGTACTGTTTTGCTTCTGGGCCGGAGCGCAACTCTTAAACCTGCTGGTTCATGCGCCGGGCATCTATGAGCATCTGATGCAGGTACAGGATACAGGTCGACCGCGGGTAGAGATTGGGCTGGGCGTCGGGACGATTTTTGGCCTGGTGCCCTTCCTCACGGGCTGCCTCATTTTCGCCGTTATCGCCGCGTTTTTACGCTGGCGTCACCGTCACCAATAAACCTTAGCGCGCTGGAGAAAGTATCCCAGCGCGAAATTTATCGCCCCATACACCGCGCCCGCCGCTCATCAACTCGTTTAGCAAACCAGGCGGTCGTCAGCTTGCGTGTGATCTTCGGACTTTCCAGTTGAATACCGGGCAACATTTCCCGCGCAAGCGTCTTGCCCGTTTTGGCCTCGGCCAGTTTATAGACTTTCTTGTAGAGCGCCGTTTTTTCAAACGCCAGGCTATCGCCTTTCTCCAGTTGGCTGCGAATTTCACGCTCACTCATTCCCAACTGCCCTGCCAGTTTGCGTACCGCTAACTCTGTTTTGCCCGGTTCCTTGCTGTTATAACGAATCAGATCGCCATCCAGCGCCAGTTTTACCCCACTGGCTTTACTGACGGCATTCTGGAACGCAGCGTTACGGCTGGCGTACCATCCCGCGTTGAAGTCGGCGAAGCGGAAAACAGGCGCGCTGTAGTTCGCCGGGTAATTCAGCAAATGGTAGGTTCCAAACCACAACCCGCCACGGCGCGTAAAGACCTCCTGACGTACCGTACCCGTCATCTTCCACGGATAGCCTTTCGCGTGCTGTTCGGCAAAGGCAATGCTGACCTGCATCGGGCCGCCCGTATGCACCGGGTTATATGAGCCAAATAGCGTCTGCCCCATAGGGACCATATTGATAAAATCGTCAAAAATAGCGCTAAGCTGTTTTTCGGTTTTTACCGTGTCCAGGCGTTCGCTATAGCTCTTGCCGTTGGGGGAGTTAATTTTCAGCGCGGTGTGCACCAGAAACAGCGGGATGTGTAGTCGTTCAGCGCGGCGATCAATCTCCTGCCAGGCGATTTTACTTAGCCCCGGCACGACAGGATCCGCCTGATAACCGGACTCCTGCTGGGCGACAGCCAGCACCGAACAGATATTTTCTACCGTCGGCGCCAGCCCCTGGCTCTTAAACGTTGTCGCGATATCTTTCGCCCAGGCCTCTCTGTCTTTGACACTGGCTGGCATTTTCTGACGTACTACGCTTGCCACGTCGACAGGCTTCTCGCCCTTGCTCACCGGCTGCCCGGATTGACTACTACAGCCAGCCAATATGGCAACCGCCAGAAAAGGCAGAGGATAAAGACGGGACGCCGCCGACATAACGTTTCCTTCTGTTAGCTAAAAGAGTGGGTCACTTCCTGAACTGGCTGACCATCCAACTGGCGTTCAAAGCTACGTAAACGTTTATAAATAGACATCAGCTCCACCAGCGTCGTCCAGGAGTTAATCAAATACTGGAACGAACCGCGCACCTGGCCAAACACGTTGGTGATTTGCGTCATCAGCCCCAGCGTAATCGTACCGGCAACAATGGAAGGAAACAGCAGGAACAAACCGAAAACGTTATCGACCTGCAAATAGAGAATGCGCGCGATGTTGAAATACATATAGTGAAAGTAGAGACGAAAGTAGTTATGGCGCACCGCGCTAAACAGTTCACGGACGGTGGGCGGCGTGGCGCGGCTGGCGTCATCTTCACCGTAGACCAGCTCCTTACGATAAGCGGCTTCCACTCGCTGATTTTTAAATTCCAGCCCTGGCAATTTGATCCCGACGACCGCCAGCAGGCCCGTCCCCATTAATGACCAGACTATGGCGGCAATGACCAGGCCGTAAGGGATATGCCCTACGATGGGTAAATTCGGCACATGCGCTGACAGGGTGACTAACACCGGCAGAAAGGCGATGAGCGTCATGATGGCATTGATAAAACTCACGCCCATATTCTCCAGTGTAGAGGCAAAACGCATGGTATCTTCCTGCACACGCTGGGCGGCCCCTTCGATATGGCGTAGGTACTGCCAGTGCGCCATATAGTGCTCATTCATTGCGGTACGCCAGCGAAATACATAGTGGCTGACAAAGAAGTTGTTCAGCACACCGATCACCACGGCGATAAGCGCAATACCGAGAAACACCCCCACTTCATGATAAAATTGACCAAGAGTGACCTTGTGCGGCGAGCTGAGCGCCGTTTGAATCAAATCATAGAACGGCGCGTACCAGGCGTTAACCGCGACGCCAACCTCCACCAAAAACCAGGTGACAAAAATAATGAGCGAGGTGCCAAGTATCGACCAGTACTGCCAGCGGTGCGGGCTATAGATGAACCAGAACGTTGCAAATAATCCCACGCAAATCAGGTAATAAGCATAAAAAATCAGATAGTCCAGCGACCAGAAGCGCGCTGCGCTGATAGGCACTTCATCGGATGCCCCTACAAGTCGCGCCACCCAATCTCCTCCTCCCGCCTGCCAGAAAATGACGGCGATCAGCGCCCAAACAAACGCCGACATGAAAAACGGCCCTGGCTTTGGGAAAAAAGATTTAAACATCATGCTCTCCTGCTAACTTCTTATCTTTATTACGGCTGCTGTGACGGCGGCAATAGCACGCCATGCCCACGCAAATGAAAGGGCTAAACCAGGCATTGTGACCTACGTTGTGACGCTTAGTTCGCATTTCTGCTCAACAGAATTGTTTCGACGAGTTTCATACACAGCAGGCACGCTGACGCTATCAGGTTATCACAAGCGCTCTATCACAAAAGTAAACATTCTCCATCACGAAAACCCGCCGTTACGTTTTTTCACCCACTTTTTTCTCTTTAACGTTTTGCAATGTGCCGCCGGGTAGTATAAATACGCATAACCACCGTTATTTCACTTATGGACATCACCGTTGAAACGTAGTCTGCTTTTTACTGCCATGCTGTTTGCGGCATCACTTACTTCTGTCCAGGCGGCTCAGCCGATTGCCGATCCGGTTTTTGCCTCTGATATCGTTGATCGTTATGCCGAGCATATCTTTTATGGTAGCGGCGCCACGGGCATGGCGCTGGTGGTGATCGACGGCAATCAACGCGTGTTTCGTAGTTTCGGTGACACCAGACCGGGCAATAATGTTCGTCCACAGCTTGATTCGGTCATTCGTATCGCTTCTCTCACCAAGCTCATGACCAGTGAAATGTTGGTAAAATTGCTCGATCAGGGAACGGTAAAATTAAACGATCCTCTCAGCAAATATGCGCCTCCCGGCGCGCGTGTCCCGACGTATCAAGGCACGCCGATTACGTTGGTCAACTTAGCGACCCACACCAGCGCGCTTCCGCGAGAACAGCCCGGCGGCGCGGCGCATCGTCCGGTATTTGTCTGGCCAACCCGCGAACAACGCTGGAACTGGCTCTCCACAGCAACGTTAAAAGTCGCGCCCGGTTCACAGGCGGCCTATTCCAATCTGGCGTTCGACCTGTTAGCCGACGCGCTGGCGACCGCCTCCGGCAAACCTTATACGCAACTGTTTGAAGAAAAGATTACCCGCCCGCTGGGAATGAAAGACACCACGTTTACCCCTTCTCCCGATCAGTGTAAGCGTCTGATGGTGGCAGAAAAAGGCGCAAGCCCCTGTAATAATACGCTGGCAGCCATTGGCAGCGGTGGGGTCTATTCTACGCCAGGAGATATGATGCGCTGGATGCAACAGTATCTGTCGTCAGATTTCTATCACCGTAGCCAACAGGCCGATCGTATGCAAACGTTGATTTATCAGCGCATACAGTTAAAGAAAATCATCGGGATGGACGTACCGGGTAAAGCCGACGCGCTCGGTCTGGGTTGGGTCTATATGGCGCCAAAAGACGGACGTCCTGGCATTATCCAGAAAACAGGAGGCGGCGGCGGTTTTATTACCTATATGGCGATGATCCCGCAATATAATATTGGCGCTTTTGTGGTGGTAACCCGTTCCCCCCTCACTCGTTTTACCAATATGAGCGACGGGATTAACGATTTGGTTACTGAGCTAAGCGGCAATAAACCGATTGCTATTCCTGCATCCTGAGTCGTCGCGCCTCGCGCTATATCAGACGAGGCGCAACATTTTTGTTAATATTCGGAGGGCAAACGGTTAATACTGATCAGTTTGCCTTTATTCATTTCAATGTAATTACCCTTACGCAGGGCCGCGAGAACTTCCGCCACCACCGATCGCGATACGCGCGTTCGTTGATGAATATAATTCATAACACCAATACGTGAGCGAAGTTCTTCATCCCACTCAATCATTGTCATTAACGTCGCACGAATTTGGTCGTAAGAATTATTACCAATGAGCTGCTTGTCACGAAGTTCCAGTACCTGACTTTTCCATACTATCCAACAGAAGGCTTCACGCCACAGTTGGTTCTGCTCAATGATGGCGAGAGTTTGTGATGATGAGAGGCGATAACCGATGCAACCGCTCTCCGCAATTAATTTATATTGTGCCTCTTTTTTCGCCACGCCATCGGCTAAGCCAAAAATAAAAGGGGCCTGCACAATACCAATAAGAACTTTATCACCCCGAACTAACGAAACAACCCCCTCTAAAATAACAAAGGTATGGGTATTACTTTCATCAGGTGAACAGATAATCTCTTTATCGTTAACAAACTCGAAACGCGTACCATGCTTAGAAAGGCATTTATCGAGTCTGTAGAATTCCTGTAGTGGCTTGCTTAAAGATAACATATGCATTCCTTGCAATAATGCCCGTCAAGTCCTTGACGGGCATTTTTCAGTTTAAATTACCTTTATTTCTCCTGAGAGAAAATGATTACCAGGTATATTTAACACCAACGTTTGCAGACCAGTCTTGATCAACATCACCGCCGCCGAGGTAGTTAGCATCGGTGTAGGCGCTGAAGTTCTTCGTGAAGCTGAACTGAGTACCCAGACCAACACGTACCGCAGAACCTTCTACGCCGTTGTCGATAGAGTCGCCGTTTACGTCAGCATCGTTGTTGGAGTCGTCGTAAACGTAAGCCAGTTTGAAGTACGGGGTCAGCGCCTGATCTTCGCTGTAAGTGAAGGTATAACCTGCATCTACACCGAGTTCATAACGCATGCTGTCGTAAGACTGACCGTCAACTTTCATGTCATTGCTCAGCTGGTAGTCGTCGCCAGACTGGAACAGACCGGATACGCTGCCGTAAGGCGTTACGTAGCCTGCATCACCCAGCTTCAGATCATAACCCAGTTTCAAGCCGAAGCCCCAGGCGTCAGAAGATGTGTTGCCGTCAACGTAAGTACCGTCGCTCATGTTAGCAGACAAATCGTTGTTGAAGTGAGAGTAGCTCAAGTTACCGTCAACAAAGATGTTGTTTGCGAAACGAGCGGAAGAGTAGATGTAGGCAGACTGGCTGTCCTGATCCACCTGACCGGTACGATCGCTCAGATCGCCTTTCGCGAAACCTGCTGCCGCACCAACGATCCACTTAGCGTTGTTACCGTCAACTTTGGTATCAACACCGACCATGATGCCATTAACATCCTGATCGTAGTTAATGGTGCCGTTGTCGCCGTTGAAGTTACCGCCGAAGTAGCTTACCCATGCGCCGCCGTTATCCGCCAGGCCATGACGAGCGTTGGTCAGACGAGTACCAACGGTGTCTTGTTCCAGGTTCCAGATATTGGTGTTCGCAGAAGGAATGCTCAGCGCCATGTTAGCGTAGTCGGTCAGTTCCATCTGTTCCAGCACGACAGTGTTGCCTTCCTGCTTAGCCTGATAGGTGTAAGCACCCAGGTCAGCTTTGTTTGCTGCAGAGAAGGTTGCGTCGGTGTTTACGTCATTGACATAAATCAGCTCGTTGCCTTTGTAATCCGCAACAGAACCGGCACCAGTAGCGTTGTCGATGCGAACTTTATAGTTACCGGTAGCCGCTACAACGTTGTCAACAGAGCTGTTATCCAGTTCGTCGCCGTTGTTGATATCGCCATTACCGTTGATGGTCAGGTGACCGTCAGAGTTCATTGCGATAGTACCGTAACCATAGTTAGCCTGAGTGGTATCCCAGGTACGGTCGTTCACCAGGTCAGCGTTCAGAACATAATCGCTGCTATGGATATTGAACACACCAGAAACAACATTACCGTTGTGATCAGCAGTATTGCCGCTGGTCAGTTCCAGTTTATCAGTGCTGAATACTTCGGTATCAAACTGACCAACATTCACATCCAACACACCACCGTTAGTTACGGTGATGGTATTAGCATACAGGTTTGAGTAAGTACTCCAGCCAGTAGATTCGGTCAAACCAACAGTACTATAGGAGTCAATTGTCAGGTGATCGGTGTCAACATAACCACCTTCACCAATGTTCAGTGAAGAACCATTAGTCAAATCAATGGTGTCTGATGTTAAATCAGAATTAGAAACATTAACCTGAGAACCATTGTTTACAGCCAGCGTATCAACAGTCGAGTCCCCAACGGTGTCCCATTCAGAACCATTGTTCAGCGTCACGTTAAACACGCCGCTCTGGAAAACTTCATTACCAACGATACGATTCCAGGCATTATCTTCCAATGTTGCGCCTGGAGTAAGGCTGTTCGTTTCAACATCATACATACGGGACGTTGTATCAACAGTATAAGTCGCCTGACCAACCCACTTACTGCCATTATCAAGTGTAAGGTTCAGTTCGTCGACGTTGAGGCCGTCATCAGCCCAGCCATGGTTGGTATCAGGAACACCATCACCGTTAGTATCATCACCATCAGCATCGAAATTGGCGTTCCAGTTACTGGTAAATTTGACATCACCCATCAGCGTAGAATTACTGAAGTACACATTGTTCTTCATTGCATAGTCTGAAGCACCATTGTCATCAGTGAAAGATAATGCAACGTCGCCAGCACCAGTATAATCGCTCGGCTCATCGGAATTGCCAAAGTGACCTGTGCCAAAAGTACCAGTGTCAGTAGTATAAGCACTATCCAGGATATAATCTGAACCGGAAGTTACAGTAGAGTCAAATACATTAATATTGTTATCCCAGTTATGGGATTCCGTCGTGTAAGTGTTGTTGTAAGTATTTCCCTGAGACAAGGCAATACCTGCAACACGGGAATTGTTGGAAATATTGATGTTGCTTTCTACATCAAGATTCACCGCCACGCCTTCGCTGACATCGAATGTTTCATTTGTGTACTTAGTTACATCACCATCCTTATAGGAATCAGTGAAGTAAAACGCTTCATAATCATCATCAATGGTGGAATTAGCGATGTTCAGCGTGAACACATCACCGTCATACCAGTTTCCGTCAACAGTATCAGTACCGTTGTTGAACCGATAATATTCAGAATACCCATCGTGATCCAACGTATCAAAACGATCGTAATAACCAATCGGCAGCATGGAAGTAATCGAGCCATGAATAACTGAATTACTAATATTCAGCTCATTACTGGTTGCGTCATTATAATCATGGTTCAGATAATAGGTAGAAATCGTACCGTTAACAGTGTCACCGTTGAACGTCTGATCGAAATCACCATTGGCATTGTTGTAGTAAACGAAACCGCTATAGTTTACATAGTTACCATCAACAGTGCCTGCGGCATCCATATTATTCCAATCAAGCGCGGTGGTAGGATTGTCGTAATAAGTCCAGGTATCGTAAGTAGTAGCATTCGCCTGAGAAGTGATTGCCAGAGTGCAAGCCAATGCTAATTGTGAGACTACAAGTTTCTTTTTCCAGGAGTGCATTTGTCATCCCTCCTCAGGGACGTAATATAGTTGATCCATCAATTATCAATGCATAAAAACATACAGATGTTTAGCAAGAAGGATTATGCGGCGTCATTGCTAAAAGGTTCAATTATTCTTTATCCTCAGTCCGGATTCGGACATGAATTAAAAAGACGTAATAAAAGGAAGTTTTATAATTGAAAAGCATTCTTTTTCATGACCTTACAAGAAAATAAAAAAACAAAATACATATAAGATAAATATAGATTAAAGAAAAACAAAATAAACATGAATAATGTTAAAACCCACATTTACTTAAATGACGATGAAATAAAACTAAAAACAACGTAAAACTAATTCTTATTTAAAATGATATAGTGCCTGAGGTATTAATCTTCGGTATATAAAAGAAGCGCCATGTTCCGCCGCCGCCGGGGCTGCGCCTGCTACGTTAAGGACCGTTTTCGTAAAACATCTGCCTGCAGATTCAGGTATACTGGGCCTTCGATTCCACAAACATCAGGCAGACCATGACAGACCTTATCCATCGCCCTCGCCGCCTGCGCAAATCCGCTGCGCTGCGCGCTATGTTTGAAGAGACAACACTTAGCCTGAACGACCTGGTGTTGCCGATCTTTGTTGAAGAAGAACTCGACGATTACAAAGCTATTGATGCCATGCCCGGCGTAATGCGTATCCCGGAAAAGCAGCTGGCGCGAGAGATTGAACGTATCGCAAATGCTGGCATTCGTTCCGTTATGACCTTCGGCATTTCTCACCATACTGATGACACCGGCAGCGATACCTGGAAAGAAGACGGTCTGGTGGCAAGAATGTCCCGCATCTGTAAGCAAACCGTGCCGGAGATGATCGTCATGTCCGACACCTGCTTCTGCGAATACACCTCGCACGGCCACTGCGGCGTGTTGTGCGAACACGGTGTGGATAACGATGCGACGCTGGCCAACCTCGGCAAGCAGGCCGTTATCGCGGCGGCGGCTGGAGCAGATTTTATTGCGCCCTCCGCGGCCATGGATGGACAAGTCCAGGCTATCCGCCAGGCGCTGGATGCCGCCGGTTTTACCGATACGGCAATAATGTCCTACTCCACCAAGTTCGCCTCTTCTTTCTACGGCCCTTTCCGTGAAGCAGCGGGTACCGCGTTAAAAGGCGACCGCAAGACGTATCAAATGAATCCGATGAACCGCCGTGAAGCGATTCGCGAATCACTGCTCGACGAAGCCCAGGGCGCGGATTGCTTGATGGTGAAACCGGCCGGCGCGTATCTGGACGTGCTGCGTGAAATCCGCGAACGCACAGAGTTGCCGCTTGGCGCTTACCAGGTGAGCGGTGAATACGCCATGATTAAATTTGCTGCTATGGCTGGCGCCATCGATGAAGAAAAGGTCGTGCTGGAAAGTCTGGGCTCGATTAAACGCGCCGGCGCCGATTTGATTTTCAGCTACTTCGCACTGGATCTGGCTGAGAAAAATATTCTGCGTTAATTCTGTTACAGGGCGGCGCGCTGCCGCCCTTTCCCGACTTTACACCCCACTATTCAGTCGCTGAGTCTAACCCGTTGCCGAACGCGGCTTATCCGGCTTACGGCTATTCTTCGATCGCCTGGCGAATTTGCTGCAACGACGCGGGATCGTCAATGGTTGTCAGATCGCCCGGATCGCGGCCTTCGCAGATCGCCTGGATCGTGCGGCGAAGCATCTTTCCGGAACGCGTTTTGGGGAGCTGCGAAACAAACCAGACATGCGCCGGACGACCAAAGTGACCGATCTGGTTGTCCACCAGCGCCATAATCGCGTTTTCCTCGTCGCGCGCCGCCTCGCGATCCGCCAGCGTATCGCTCTGCTTCGGAATGACAAACGCCACCGCTACCTGCCCTTTCAGAGCGTCTTTTATCCCCACTACCGCCACTTCCGCTACGTTCGGGTAGCTGGAGATACTTTCTTCTATTTCTCGCGTCCCCAGCCGATGACCCGCAATATTAATCACATCATCGGTACGGCCCAGAATAAAGTAATACCCCTCGGCGTCGCGGATTCCCCAGTCGAAAGTGGCATAAACCTGACGGTTAAACAGCGACCAGTAAGTCTTCACAAAACGCGCATCGTCGCCCCAAATAGTCTGAATACAGCCCGGCGGCAGCGGCCCTTCGATCACCAGCATCCCCTTTTCATTTATGCCGCAAGGTTCGCCGGTGACTTCATTGAGTAGCTGGACGTTATAACCGTACATCGGCACGCCGGGACTTCCCAGACGCGACGGCCTGTCGTCCAGCGCGCGGGCCAGCGCCATGATCGGCCAGCCGGACTCCGTCTGCCAATAATTGTCGATGACCGGTACGCCCAGCGTCTCCGTTACCCAACTGGCCGTCGGCTCGTCCAGCGGCTCACCGGCCAGATAAAGCGCCTCCAGCGAGGAGAGATCGTGATTGCGGATTTGCGCCGTCGGGAATTTTTTCAGCACGCGAATCGCGGTCGGGGCGGAAAACATCCGGTTAACCTGGTATTTCTCGACAATTTTCCACCAGACCCCGCAGTCCGGGTACGTCGGCAGTCCTTCGTAAACAATAGTCGCCATGCCTGCCAGCAACGGCGCGTAAACGATATAGGAGTGGCCGACGACCCAGCCGATATCCGATGCGCAAAAGAATACGCCGCCCGCCTTGCCGCCAAAAATGGTGTCCATCGAGGTTGCCAGCGCCACCGCATAACCGCCGACGTCGCGCTGGACGCCTTTCGGTTTGCCGGTAGTGCCGGAGGTGTAAAGAATGCACGAGGTTTCGTTGGATTCCAGCCACGCCACCGGCACGCTCGCGCCGAGATGCTGCTGGCGCAACGTGGCAAAATCCAGATCGCGCCCATCCACCCATGCCATTTTCGCCAGCCCTCTGTCCACCAGCAGAACGTGTTTCGGCTGATGCTGCGCCTGCGCAATAGCGTCATCGAGCAGCTTTTTATACGGCAGGATTTTACCGCCCCGCGCTCCGGCATCCGCCGACACAATCAGCGCCGGTCTGGCATCGTCAATGCGCGCCGCCACGCTGTGCGAGGCAAAACCGCCAAAGACCACCGAATGGATCGCGCCAATGCGCGCGCAGGCCAGCAGGGTTATCTGCGCTTCGGCAATCATCGGCATATAGACCAATACGCGATCGCCACGCTGCACGCCCAGCGACAGCAACATGGCGGCCACAATGTTGACTTCATCATGCAACTGGCTGAAGGTAAATGTGCGCTCTTCATCGGTCTCTGATGAGACGGCAATCAGCGCCAGCGCCTCCGGCTGTTTATCCCGCCAGCGGTCGACGGCGTTATGACATAAGTTAGTGGTGCCGCCGCAAAACCAGCGGGCAAACGGTGGACGGCTATGATCCAGCGTCTGCGTAAACGGCTGTCGCCAGTCGATACGCCGGGCCTGCTCGGCCCAGAACGCCTCCGGTTCGTTAATGGAACGCTGATAAAATTCGCTAAAAGACATCACGCTCTCCTGTTGAACTTACGCCTTACTGCTGGCTGGCTCAGATGACATATAAATCGAGGTATTCGTTAACCGGCATCTGCTCCAGGCGGGCTCTGTCCAGGGAGACATCCAGAATGCGTTGCTGCTGGCGAGTCGGGAACTGACGCGCCAGGTTAATTTTAAATTTTTCGATAAGCTTCGGAATACCGTCGGCGCGGCGACGCGCATGACCAATCGGATACTCCACGACAACCTCGCCAAAGCGTGATCCATCAGTAAACTCCACGGTGATCGCATTGCCGATAGCTCGTTTTTCCGGGTCGTGATAGTCGGCGGTAAAAGCCGGGTCCTCATAACACACGATCTTCTCGCGCAGGGCGTCAATACGCTTGTCCTGCGCCACCTCGTCTTCATAATCCGCCGCGGTTAACCGTCCGAACAGCAGCGGCACGGCGACCATATACTGGATACAGTGATCGCGGTCCGCCGGGTTATTGAGCGGGCCTTTTTTATCGATAATGCGGAGACAGGCTTCGTGGGTGCGGATGGTCACTTTCTCGATATCCGCTGCCGTTTTACCCGCGGCCTGCATCTGCTCATACAGCGTCATCGCCGCTTCGACGGCGGTTTGCGAGTGGAATTCTGCCGGGAAAGAAATTTTGAATAGCACGTTTTCCATCACGTAGGAGCCGTAAGGACGCTGGAAACGGAACGTTTCACCTTTGAATGAAACGTCGTAGAAGCCCCAGGTTTTGGCGGTGAGCGCCGAGGGATAGCCCATCTCGCCGGTTTTCGCCATCAGCGCCAGACGTACCGCGCGCGAAGTCGCATCGCCCGCCGCCCAGGATTTGCGCGTACCGGTATTCGGCGCATGACGATAGGTACGCAGCGACTGCCCATCCACCCACGCCAGCGATACCGCGTTGAGGATCTCATCGCGCGTCAGCCCCAGCATTTCAGCGACCACCGCAGTCGAGGCCACTTTCACCAGCAACACATGGTCAAGTCCGACACGGTTGAAGGCGTTTTCCAGCGCGATGCAGCCCTGAATTTCATGGGCTTTGATCATCCCGCTCAATACCTGTTTCATGGTCAGCGGCGCTTTGCCGGCGGCGACGGCGTTGCGTGACAGCCAGTCAGCCGTCGCCAGAATACCGCCGAGGTTATCAGAAGGATGGCCCCACTCGGCGGCAAGCCAGGTATCGTTAAAATCAAGCCAGCGGATCATCGCGCCAATGTTAAAAGCTGCCTGTACCGGATCGAGCTGGAACTGGGTGCCCGGCACGCGTGCGCCGTTGGGCACCACCGTGCCTGGCACGATTGGCCCAAGCAATTTTTTACAGGCCGGGTATTCCAGCGCTTCCAGACCACAACCGAGCGTGTCGAGCAGGCAATAATGCGCGGTGTCGTACGCCACCTTTGAGGTGATCTCGTAATTCATAACGTAATCAACGATATCAACGATTTCACGGTCAAAGTCTGGGCGGATGTTCAGTTCTTGGGTAGACATAGGGTACGTTTCCTGCGTTTTATTTTTAATAAGAGTGAGTTAGCAACGATCGTCTATCGAGACAAACGGACGATCTTCCGGCCCGGTATAGTTGGCAGAGGGGCGAATAATTTTGTTGTCCTGACGCTGTTCAATAATGTGCGCCGCCCAGCCGGTAACGCGGGCGATGACAAACAGCGGGGTGAACATTTCGGTAGGGACGCCCATCATGTTGTAGGAGACCGCCGAAAACCAGTCGAGATTCGGGAACATCTTTTTGGTCTCCCACATCACCGTTTCCAGACGGTCGGCGATGTGGTACATCTTCAGCGAGCCGCCTTCTTCTGAAAGCTGTTTCGCCACCCGTTTGATCACCTGATGGCGCGGGTCGGCGATGGTGTAAACCGGATGTCCAAAGCCAATCACCACCTCTTTGTTTTCCACGCGTTTACGGATATCCGCCTCTGCCTCGTCCGGCGTTTCATAACGCTGTTGAATTTCCAGCGACACCTCATTCGCCCCGCCGTGTTTCGGGCCGCGCAGCGCGCCAATCGCGCCGATAATCGCGGAGTAGACATCCGAGCCAGTCCCGGCAATCACCCGGCTGGTAAACGTCGAGGCGTTGAACTCATGCTCGGCATACAGCACCAGCGAAATATGCATCGCCTTTTCCCAGCTTTGGGTTGGCTTTTCACCGTGCAGCAGATGCAGGAAATGGCCGCCGATGGAATCATCGTCGGTTTCCGGCTGAATACGTTCGCCGTTGTGGCTGTAGTGATACCAGTAAAGAAGGATAGAGCTGAGCGAGGCCAACAGCTTATCGGCAATATCGCGCGCGCCGGAGACGGTATGTCCCTCTTTTTCCGGCAGGGTGCAGCCCAGCGCGGAGACGCCGGTACGCATCACGTCCATCGGGTGCGAGGCCGCCGGTAACGCTTCCAGAACGGTACGGACATTGGCGGGTAATCCGCGCAGCGCTTTTAACTTGCTTTTATACGCGTTCAGCTCGTCGCGGGTCGGTAATTTTCCGTGGATCAGTAAATGCGCGACTTCTTCAAATTCGCAGTGCTCCGCCAGATCGAGAATGTCGTAACCGCGATAGTGCAGATCGTTACCGCTTTTTCCCACGGTACACAGAGCGGTATTTCCGGCAGGTACGCCGGAAAGCGCGACCGATTTTTTAGGCTTAATGACATGCGTGTTGTTTTGCAGGATCGTCGTGTCTGTCATATTGTCCTCGTCATTATTGTAATGTGTAGGGTATTGAGGCGTGTAGGCCGTACCGTAGGCGGGTTAAACGTAGTGCCATCCGGCATTGCCTGATGGCGGCTTCGCCTTATCAGGCCTACAGGCTACGATTTTTTATTCCTGTACAGCGCGTCCAGCTTCTCTTCGAACTGGTAGTAATTGATGCTTTCGTACAGCTCGTTGCGGGTCTGCATGATGTCGATCACGTTCTTTTGCGTCCCTTCCTGGCGCAGCACGGTATAGACTTTTTCTGCGGCGCGGTTCATGGCGCGAAACGCCGACAGCGGATAGAGCGCCATCGCCACGTGTGCGCTGCGCAACTCGTCGGTCGTAAACAGCGGCGTCGCGCCAAACTCAGTGATGTTGGCGAGGATTGGCACCTGCGCCACGTCGGCGAACCGGCGGTACATCGACAGTTCGGTGATCGCCTCCGGGAACAGCATGTCAGCCCCCGCGTCCACGTAAGCCTGCGCACGATCGAGAGCCGCCTCCAGCCCTTCCACCGCCAGCGCATCGGTACGCGCCATGATCACAAAGTTCGGATCGGTGCGCGCATCCACTGCCGCCCGAATTCGGTCTACCATCTCCTCTTTCGAGACGATCGCTTTGTTTGGACGGTGTCCACAGCGCTTAGCGCCAACCTGGTCTTCAATATGCAGCGCGGCGGCGCCCGCTTTGGCTATGGACTTTACCGTCCGCGCGACATTAAAGGCGGAGGAGCCAAAGCCAATATCCGCATCCACCAACAGCGGCAGCGGGCAAACATCCGTGATGCGCCGGATATCGGTTAACACATCATCCAGCGTAGAAATCCCCAGATCCGGCAGTCCGAGCGAGCCCGCCGCTACGCCGCCGCCAGAAAGATAGATAGCCTGATACCCGGCCCGTTGGGCCAACAGAGCATGGTTGGCATTGATAGCGCCGACAATTTGTAATGGATTCTCTTTAGCGAGCGCGGCGCGAAATGCCTGCCCCGGCGAATGTAAAGACATATCTCGTCCTCATGTTAGTAAATTGTTATTCAAGATGTATTCACCAAAGCAAAGGCTATGCCAGGCAAAGAGGCAGCGAGAAAATTAAATACAATGAGATTTAAAAACAGGTAATTACAGTCATTTCTGTTATGAATAAGCGCGATTAAGGGAAAAAAAAACGTGTCAGCTAACGTTTCATGAAACGAATCACCCTGTTTCATTGCAACATTTATGAAACACGTTTAAAACAAAAAATCGCCCCTTAAAGATGAATCTACTGCGATGACGACTGCCCACAGCGCTCCGCGCGATAATAGCGATAAACCGGTGATCTGGACGGTCTCCGTAACGCGTCTGTTCGAACTGTTTCGGGATATCAGCCTGGAATTCGATCATCTGGCGACCATCACGCCTATTCAACTCGGCTTTGAAAAGGCGGTGACCTACATTCGCAAAAAACTGGCGACCGAGCGCTGCGACGCGATTATCGCGGCGGGTTCGAATGGGGCCTATTTAAAAAGCCGCCTGTCAATACCGGTGATCCTCATCAAGCCCAGCGGATTCGATGTATTACAGGCGCTGGCGAAAGCGGGAAAGCTCACCTCGTCTATCGGTATCGTGACCTATCAGGAGACCATTCCGGCTTTACTTGCCTTTCAGAAAACGTTTCACCTCCGTCTTGAACAGCGAAGCTATGTCACCGAAGAGGACGCGCGCGGGCAAATTAACGAACTTAAGGCCAACGGTATTGAGGCCGTCGTCGGCGCGGGATTAATTACCGATCTGGCGGAAGAGGCAGGAATGACCGCCATCTTTATTTATTCCGCGGCGACCGTTCGTCAGGCTTTTCATGATGCGCTGGATATGACCCGTCTGACACGGCGCCAGCGCGTGGATTACCCATCCGGCAAGGGATTACAAACCCGGTATGAACTGGGCGATATACGCGGCCAGTCGCCGCAAATGGAGCAGCTCCGCCAGACGATTACGCTCTATGCCCGCTCCCGTGCGGCAGTGCTGATTCAGGGGGAAACAGGGACCGGAAAAGAGCTGGCGGCGCAGGCGATTCACCAGACGTTCTTTCACCGCCAGCCTCACCGTCAGAATAAGCCATCCCCTCCCTTTGTCGCCGTCAATTGCGGCGCGATTACCGAGTCGTTGCTGGAAGCGGAACTGTTTGGTTATGAAGAGGGCGCGTTTACCGGTTCACGACGAGGAGGCCGGGCGGGGCTGTTTGAAATCGCACACGGCGGCACGCTGTTTCTGGATGAAATCGGCGAAATGCCCTTGCCGTTACAAACCCGACTTTTGCGCGTACTGGAGGAAAAAGCCGTCACTCGCGTCGGCGGACACCAGCCGATCCCGGTGGATGTCCGGGTGATCAGCGCTACGCATTGCGATCTGGATCGGGAGATAATGCAAGGACGTTTTCGCCCCGATCTCTTTTATCGCCTGAGTATTCTGCGTCTGACGCTTCCTCCTTTGCGCGAGCGGCAGGCTGATATTTTGCCGCTGGCGGAAAGCTTTTTAAAACAGTCGCTGGCGGCGATGGAAATTCCGTTTACCGAATCGATACGTCATGGATTGACACAGTGTCAGCCGCTTTTGCTGGCCTGGCGCTGGCCCGGTAATATTCGCGAACTGCGTAATATGATGGAGCGCCTGGCGCTTTTTTTAAGCGTCGATCCCGCGCCAACGCTGGACAGGCAATTTATGCGGCAGTTATTACCTGAGCTTATGGTGAACACAGCAGAACTGACGCCTTCAACCGTGGATGCGAACGCGTTACAGGATGTACTGGCGCGCTTTAAGGGCGATAAGACCGCCGCGGCGCGTTATCTGGGGATTAGCCGCACCACTCTGTGGCGTCGTTTAAAAGCTGGTGCCAAAGACCAGTCGGATAATTAAGACAAATGACAGCGTCCTGAATGCCTGATGGCGCTACGTTTACTGCAGGCCGTCATCCGGCAAAACGGATGCCGGTTGCCAGGAATAAATATACCCGCCGGAAACCCAGGCGGGTATTTTTATGATGCAATGCTTTTATTTCTTTTTATAAATATCAGCCGTACCATGAATTTTATTTTCTGTCTGCCCGGACGTCAGCACCACCACATCCGCCCCTTTTTCATCCGCCTTTTTGATTAAATCTTCTCTGGCGTCCAGCGGCGACATTTCCCCGGTGGTGGAAATCGTGCCAATTTTCGTGTATTCGGAGGCGACTTTATCAAAGTCCGTTTTTTTCATGATTTCTGCGGCATAAACGTTTGTCACGACAAACGCTAATGCGCCAAGCATAACCTTGTAGCCAGTTTTCATAGCAAAACCCTCGTTTTATTATTACGCCATCATCGCTTTATCAGAACAAAAAGGCCGTTCGGACTGATTAAATAAGTAGTGTAGATTACTGGAAAAATCCAGTCAGCCCCCGCTCTGTCGGCGTAACAACGCGGATTAAAACGCCCCTGCTTTGTGATCTCACTCGCAATCATCTGGTTTGACTATTAATAAGATGAACGTTATTTCTTGAGGCTATGGGAAGAGTTGTCTATGGAGCCGTTTCATGCCGTTGTGCTTACCGTCAGTCTGTTTGTGTTAACCTTTTTTAATCCCGGCGCGAATCTGTTTGTGGTGGTGCAAACCAGCCTCGCATCAGGACGCCGGGCGGGAGTCATCACCGGCCTGGGCGTCGCCACGGGAGACGCCTTTTATTCCGGGCTGGGGCTTTTCGGTCTGGCGACGCTCATTACGCAATGCGAAGCGGTATTTTCTCTTATCAAAATTGTCGGCGGCGCCTATTTATTATGGTTCGCCTGGAACAGTATTCGCCACCAGGCGACGCCGCAAATGAGCACGCTCCAGACGCCGATTGCCGCCCCGTGGACAATTTTCTTTCGCCGGGGATTAATGACCGATTTATCCAATCCGCAAACCGTACTGTTTTTTATCAGTATTTTTTCCGTAACGCTTAGCGCAGAAACGCCCACATGGGCAAGGTTAATGGCCTGGGCCGGAATTGTGCTGTCATCCGTTATCTGGCGTATTTTTCTCAGCCAGGCCTTTTCGCTCCCCGCAGTCCGCCGCGCTTATGGACGAATACAGCGCATTGCCAGCCGTGTTATCGGCGCCATTATCGGGATGTTTGCGCTCAGACTTCTCTATGAAGGCGTGACGCACCGCTAATGTTTGTCCGGTAGCCTTTGCTACCGGACGATAAGCGTTATCAAAACGCCCATGACACGCTGCCTACAATGCTACGCTCGGCGCCAAAATAACAATAAGAGAGCGAATTACAGGCAGCGACATAGCGTTTGTCCGTCAGGTTATTTACGTTGAGCTGGGCGCTCAAGCCATTTAACCCAATGCTGGATAAATCATACCCTACCACCATATCGACCAGTGTATAGGACGGCAATGTGTGGGTATTCAGGCGATCGCTGGTCACGCCGTTGACGTACCGGATGCCGGAGCCCAAAGTCAGCCCCTCTAACAGACCGCTTTTCACATCGTAGCTTAGCCAGGCGCTGGCCTGGTTCCGTGGAGCATAAACCGCGCGCTTACCCTGTTCTTGCGGGCTACTTTTCTTATAACGGATATCAGTATAGGTATACGCCGCCTGCAAACGGACGCTATCCGACAAATGGCTAATGGCCTCCAGTTCAACCCCTTTAGACTCAATTTCACCAATCGAGCGGTACGGATCGGTAGGTTCTTCTTTGGTCGCGATATTGGTCTGATTAATACGATACACGGCGGCGCTAAACTGGCTATTCCCCCCCGGCGGTTCGTATTTTACCCCCGCCTCCCACTGCTTGCCTTTCATCGGTTCCAGCACATTGCCGTTTTCGTCGGCGAAGCTGGTCGGCGTAAACGCGGTAGAATAACTGAGATAGGGGGCGACGCCATTGTCGAACAGATAAAGCAACGCAGCACGGGTACTGACGTTGTTTTTATCGAGATCGCTGCGTGAATCATGAAGTTTGTCGATGTTAGACACGCTGACCCGATCGTAACGACCGCCCAACGTAAAGCGCCAGCGATCCCATGACATCTGATCCTGTAAATAGTATCCGGTCTGCCGCAGCTTATGTTTTTCACGGCTATACAACGTAATGTAATCCGGCTGAGCGCCATAAACAGGGTTGAAAGCGTCAATCGGCGGAAACGCGCCATAATAGCCAGTAGTATGGTTACTGCGATCCTGATAATCGATCCCCACCAGCAGACGATGATTAATCGCCCCGGTATCCACGCTGCCGTCGAGCTGATTATCCAGCGCGATAGCCGACATTTTCTCCCCGGAGCCGGAATAGCCGCGATTCAGCGCCGTTTCATTCAACCAACCTGCGGCATAGACCTGATTCAACGTCACTTTGGTATGCAAATAGCGCAATTTTTGCCGTACCGACCAGCCGTTATCGAACAGATGCTCAATGTTATAACCCACCATATTTTCACGGCGATCGTATTTGTCGTAGTCATCTTCACCTTCAAAGAAAGTGTTAGAAATTTTTCCGCCGTTATAAGGTACAACCGTGCCTTGATAAGGCAGTCCGGAGTGGCTACCGCCTTCCGGATCACGGTGCGGATAGGCCATAAGATCAAGACGCGTCCGATCGGTAATTCGCCAGGTCAGGCTCGGCATCAGCGCATAACGTTCCTCTTTCAAGGGGGTAAACTGCGAATCGGCGTAACGTGTCATGCCGCTAAGACGCGCCGCCACACGTTCATTGTCATCCAGTGGGCCGGTCACATCAAAAGCCGCCCCGCGCTGGTTGTTATTGCCGGCAAACAGCTTCACTTCTCCTCCGGCATCAAACGCCGGTTTTCGCGACGTCAGCGCGACAATGCCGCCTGGCGATGAACGTCCATACAGAACGGACGCCGGGCCGCGTACCACCTCGATATCTTCCAGAAACCAGGGGTCAACCACCAACGAACTGTGCGAATTGGTGTCGCCCATCATTTTTAACCCGTCGAGATAGACGTTATCCAGACTACCGTCCGAAAAACCACGCAATACGATGTAATCAAAGCGGTTAGAGGCGCCTATCTGGTTACTGTATACGCCTGGGGTGTAGCTGACCGCCTGACGCACGCTGGTTGCGCCCTGCTCTTCAAACTGCTGGCGGGTAATAATGGATACCGACTGCGGCGTTTCAATATCTGGCGTCGCCAGCTTGGTCGCGCCACTCTGAACGGGCGAGGTGACAATGACGGTATCATTTTTTGTGGTTTCCTGGGCAAAAAGAGGAAAAGTCGCGCCGCCGATAGCTCCGCCTATCAATAGCGCCATACGCGTTGTCGCAAACATGAACATCTCCAAAGGCATCTTTATTGTAAATAAGAATTATTACCTTTTAGAGATGACGGACCACTATGCGTAACGCCAGATTGCCTATGCGCAATGATAAAAAATCACCCAAAGCGGCAGAAAACCGGGTTAGCGGCGGATATTACCGCTCTGGCGGGGCGCGTTACGCACAGTGGCGGGACGCCGTAAGAGACGCGTCACGCAGCTCGCCGGGCGAGCAGCCATAACGCCGACGGAATGCCGTCGCAAAGTTAGTGGCATGTTGATAGCCTGACATCCAGGCGGCCTGCTGCACGCTGTATCCCTCCATCAGATAACGACGCGCGCGCGCCAGGCGGCAATCGCGCAGATAATCAAACACGGTACACCCATAGGCATGGCGAAACTTGCACCGCAGGCTACTTGGACTCATTGCCGCCCGACGCGCCAGTTCGTTCAGCGTGTAGGCTTTTTCCGGCGTCTGCTCCAGTAAACGCCGAATGAGCTCCAGCCGCTGGTATTCACCGGTGACGGGAAGCCCGCGTTTTTGCGTTGCCGGCTGACATAGATTTAGCGCATAGCCCAGCAATTGCAGCATGATGCCTTCCAGCATTAACTGGCGTGACGCCGCATGAGGTCCGGGCTGCTGCGCATAACGTAGCCCCGAAAGCAGAAACTCCGGCACCTGCCAGACCCTCGCCGAGGTTGCGCTATTTTCCCACTCGTCTGCCAGCGAGACAGGCAAACGCTCCCGCCATCCGCCGTCCGGGTACATTCCCAGCGACAAGGTGCGCAATTTACTGTCTGCGCCGTGATGGGCGCGTATCGTCTGCTGCTCACTCAGTTGCGAGCAAAACGCCATCCCCGCGCTCAACAAAAAGGTCTGCTCATTGACAGCCAGCGCGACGTTACCTTCCAACACCACCAGCATATACAGCGGACTGCTATGGCGAGAGGTGGTTTCATAAGGTTGTAACACGTGAACATCCGAGCGTGTAATGCAAATCCCGCCGGGAAGCGCTATCTCTTCGATATCGCCATGAAGTACGGGACTACTCTGCGTATACTGCGGTAACGCAGGGAAGCGGTAATCAATGCCATAACGCTCGCCAAACGCGATGAAGTCGCTGACGGAAAAGATCTTTTTCATCGCCGGGGCGGCGGAAGAGTGACAGGAGATCGGAGACATTATCAATACCGTTTATCTGCGTTATACCAGAGCGTTAGCCACTGTGTAACCATATCACTGCGGCCCGGGAACGACAATAAAGATGAGAATAATTATCAACCGCTATTGAGGGGAGAGATAAGGCGAGCAAAGGTGATCGATAAACGCCGATCTGTCGATAAAAACGCGCTTTCGCCAGCGACGAAAGCGCGTCCGGGGGTATCAGTCAGGAGCGAAATCCTGCGGAGGTCATGAGCAGTCTGAATAACATTCCGACGCCCGCCAGCAGAAGCACGCTGGCGCACCATATCGCGACCATCCATACGACTCGCCGCGACCATTTTTTCACTTTAACCATCAGTGATATCCCTCACCATGTCGCACTTTTCCACGGAAGACGTAGTAGCTCCAGAAGGTATAAGCCAGAATAATCGGGATGATTATCAGCGCCCCAACCAGCATAAAGCTTTGACTTTGCGGCGGCGCGGCGGCGGCATACAGCGAAATATCCGGTGGAATAATATTCGGCCAAATACTGATGCCTAACCCGCTGAACCCCAGAAAAATCAGCCCTAGCGTGAGAATAAATGGACGCGCATGGGATTCTGGTTTTTTCACGCTGCGCCATAGCCAGACGCTAAAAGCCAACACCAGCACAGGCACCGGCAGGAAGTAGTATAAATTGGGCAGCGTGAACCAGCGCTCGGCGATGTCGTCGTGGGTGAGCGGCGTCCACACGCTGACGCCTCCCATCACCAACAACAAGACGATCAACAACGGGCGCGACAGCGCGCACATCCGGCTATGCAGCGGATCTTCGCTTTTCATAATCAGCCAGGTAGCGCCCAGCAGCGCGTAGGTGACAACCAGACCGACGCCGCAGAACAGGTTAAACGGCGTCAGCCAGTCAAGCTGCGAACCGCTAAAGGTTCGCCCTTCCACCTGAAAACCGCTCACCACCGCGCCCACCACAACCCCCTGGGCAAAGGTCGCCAGGATTGACCCGACGATAAAGGATTTATCCCAGAACGCGCGATGCGACTCGGTGGCTTTAAAACGGAATTCAAAAGCGACGCCGCGAAAGATAAGACCAAGCAGCATAACCACCAGCGGGATAGTCAGCGCGTCGGTGATGACGGCATAAGCCAACGGGAACGCGCCAAAAAGCCCGGCCCCGCCCAGCACCAGCCAGGTTTCGTTCCCGTCCCATACCGGCGCGACTGAGTTCACCATAACATCGCGATCGTGTTTATCACGAATAAACGGAAACAGGATACCGACGCCCAGATCGAACCCATCCATTACGATATACATCAGCGTGGCGAACACGATAATAGCAAACCAGATAACCGGAAGATCGATGGTCATTCGCGTTTCTCCTGCTCAAGCGATTCTCCCACGGCAGAGATAGGACGCGCGGGTCTGCCATCGGTTTCAGCGGTCGGTGTCTCCGCCGGCTGCGGCCCTTTCTGGATAAGGCGAATCATATAAATATAGCCAACCCCAAAGACCAGGGAATAGACCACAAAGAAGGCCAGCAAACTGATGCTCATCTGCAAGGTACTGTGCGCGGAAACCGCATCACGCGTTCGCAGCAGGCCATAGACCACCCACGGCTGGCGTCCTACTTCCGTCGTCACCCATCCGGCAAGGATGGCGATAAGCCCGGACGGCCCCATCCACAGCGCAAAGTGCATAAAGGGCCGCGAATGATACAGTCGGCGTCGGTAGCGTAGCCACAGGCTGGCCAGCCCCAGGAAGATCATCAGTACGCCCATGCCCACCATCAGACGGAAAGACCAGAACACCACGGTAGAGTTGGGGCGATCCTCTTTGGGATAATCTTTTAGCGCAGGCACCTGTTTGTCCAGGCTATGCGTCAGGATCAGACTGCCCAACGCCGGGATCTCAAGCGCATAGCGGGTCCGTTCCGCCTCCATATCCGGCCAGCCTACCAGCGTAAGCGGCGTTGGCTCGCCGGGCGTATTTTCCCAGTGCCCCTCAATCGCGGCGATTTTGACCGGCTGATGCTTCAGGGTGTTAAGGCCATGCATATCGCCAATCAATGCCTGAACGGGCGCCACCACGACCGCCATCCATAACGCCATCGAGAACATACGGCGGATAGCCGGCGTATCGTTACCTTTCAGTAAATGCCAGGCAGCGGACGCGCCGACAAACATCGCGCTACTTAAAAACGCCGCAACGGACATATGCAACAGGCGATACGGGAACGACGGGTTGAAAATCACCGCGAACCAGTCCACCGGGACTACCTGACCGTTGTGAATTTCAAATCCCTGCGGGGTATGCATCCAGCTGTTAGACGCCAGAATCCAGAACGTCGACATTAACGTGCCCAACGCCACCATACAGGTAGACAAGAAATGCAGACCCGGCCCGACTTTGTTCCAGCCAAAAAGCATCACGCCTAAGAATCCCGCTTCCAGGAAGAATGCGGTGAGCACTTCATAGGTTAATAAAGGCCCGGTGATACTGCCGGCGAACTGGGAAAAACCGCTCCAGTTCGTTCCGAACTGGTAAGCCATGACCAGACCGGAGACCACGCCCATCCCGAAGTTGACGGCAAAAATTTTGAGCCAGAACTGATAGAGCGAGCGCCAGACAGGATTACGCGTTTTTAGCCATAAACCTTCCAGTACCACCAGGTAACTGGCTAAGCCAATCGTAATCGCGGGGAAAATAATATGAAAAGAGACGGTAAAGGCAAACTGGAGTCTCGCTAAAAAGAAGGCATCAAACTCCATGTTCCCTCCCGTTTATATATAGTCACTTCGTGTAAAATATTCACTGTTCGCAACCAGGTTGAAACGAAACGGTTATTTTCCCCAAACGTATAAACGTCGGGGAATATCCAGATAAATTACGATTTTTTTTGCGGCTGGCTGTCAGGCTTATCGCCCGACTCTGGCGCTTCGGAGGGGTCGTCTTTTTCGACAGCGAAACGGTAGTATCTATTTAGCATAACATGTCTCCCTTAGTTACATTCACTTGGCAATATCTACCTGGCCGTTATAAAAATAACGGCAAAACAAAAAAACAGCGTCTTCAAGACTATTTGCAATTTCAGCAAAATACGCGTAGCTGAAAGTTAAGAATAGACGTAAAACGATAACCTTCAAGTCAACGCGGTTTACGGGACGGGGGATTAGCACAGGGAGAATGACCGCAACGCTCGCTGCGCGGCGGCCATTTTATATGGTCTATCAAAAAGATAACCGTTAAGGTTCATTCAAACCCGTTAGTTTGCCTTCCCCTCAATCAAGCCATTGATCGTAGAAAATACCGCCGGCGCGCTGGTCGCTTCCGCAAACTCGACATTGATATTTTGCCGACGCAGCATATCGAAGAATTTACGTTGCGCATCAAGAATAACCTGATCGCCTACGCGCATATTTTCTGCTTTAGTTTCAACCAGTAAATAAACGCTGTCGGCGTCCTGACGCTCAATACGGTACACAAAATCCGGCGTAGTAGAGCCCCCCGTATATTTGGGGATCTGAATGGCCCGCTTAGGCAGTTTGCCAAACACAGAAACCTGTTGCGGATAATCGTATTTTAATAGCGGCAATTCTGGATCGACGCTGTCATAACGCAACGGCGGTATTTGATAGAGAGAACGGGGATCGTCTATCGCATTCTCATCCACATTTTTCCCCACAATTTCAGCGCTAATCTCCTCTCTGAACTGCCGTGCCGTGGAATCAAATACCGACGTTGAAGCCTGAAAATCGAGAGGCAGATAATCGTGGCGCTGCGCAAAATGCGCATTAATCCGCGTCTGTAATGCGCGGGTCATATTGTCCAACGAGATCTCGCTTAAATAGCGTGAATCTCCGTGCAAAACATCACGCAGCATCGCCATTAACACCGGGTGCAGGACGTTAACCGGCAGACTGGTGCGTAACGCCAGTTGCTTAAGAAAATGGCCATATTTCATGCCCGCCATAAATTCGCTGGCGGCTAATTCGCCTTCCCGCTGCGCCACTTCAAAACGGCCATTATCTTCATTCGATACCAGCCGTTGTTGCACCTGGCTTGGCTTCTGGCGAATATACAGCGCCGGATCGCGCAGCACCTCGGCGGCAATTTGTTCCAGAGAAGCGCCGCTACGCTCGAATTGCAGCATATAACGGCGGGAAAACTGCTCCCAGATACTGCTAAGTTGTTCCCAATTCTCTTTGCGTAACCTGACTCGCAGCCGGGAGGCGGGCTTATTGTCACGAATGCGATCCGCTCGCACCCGCGCCTGCGTCAGCTCAGGGTAGAACTCCAGTAGCCACGCAAAACCACTTTTGGTTTCCCCGTTAAGCGTGACGCTGGGTTTAAACTCATTGCTCCGGTTGATCAGTTTTTTATCATCCAGATCTTCCAGCAAACGAAGCTCCGTAAACGCAGGATCGACTTTTTGTCGCTCGGTGACGATGAGTGTGATCATCGCCTCATCCAGCTTCTGCTCGTTAAGCTGAACTTTGCTGTCGCGATTAATCTCATCAACCAGCATACTGGCAAACGCTTTTTCATCATAACCAATCAGAAACGACAGTCGGGACGGCCACTCTTCCTGATGAACGCGATGACCATTTTCATCTACCGGTAGCCGCAGGCCGCGCCCCACTTCCTGAATTTTGCTCGACTCGCTACCGGAAGAACGTAATTTAGCAATGACAAAAACATTCGGGTTATCCCAGCCTTCGCGAAGCGTCCATTTTGAAAACAGAAAGCGGCGCGTTTCCCAGTTGCCGTGATGGTCTGAAAAACTGAGCAACTTCTCTTTATTTTTCAGAATATCATCTACCTCAGCCTGGATCGCCTCATCACCGCTTCCGCGGTCTTCGCCAAAGTAACCAGCGTGGACGTTTTGGTTATCCGAGTGCAGGCTGGCGAGCGTGGCCTGCAGAAACGACAGATACTCCACTTCTCGCGGCAGGGTCTTGCGCTGATAATCGTCAATCAGTTGCGTCAGTTTCTTTTTCAGCAAACGCTCAAAAGTGACTTTCAACCAGCCTTCGTCATCACGATAGCTTTTAATACTGTCAATAAAGAAAAGGCTTAAGGTCTTAATACGCGGGGCATTATTTTCTGGCTCATTGCTGCGTAAGAAATTTGCCTGCTCAGTGTCAAAATGCTTATCGATAGCGTCCTGAATAATCAGTTCCTGGTAGCTCGCGCCAAAGGTTCCTGGCACCAGCGCCATCCCTGCCTCCAGCTCCAGATCGTTCGACAACATTTTACTGCCGGCATATTCGATACTGCCTTCAAATCCTGCATCGACATCGGCGAGATTTTCGCCCACGCCAACCTCGGCAATTTTGCTCCCCCGTCGGAGGATTAATTTCTTTGCCGTGACGCTGTCAACGATATAACGATTGTTGGCCTGTTCTTCGGGGAGATTCGGGTAATAAATATCAATACCTTTCACCAAACCATCGTTAAAACTGTCCACCGCGTTGAGATCAAACTGCGGTTGCCGGCGATAGTAATCTTTACGTACACATTTATTTTTACCCTTACCTTCGACAATATCCGGGAAGGTAGCGCCAAAGCGGACGATCATTTGCGGCTGAATAGCCTGAATCGCTCGATAAAATTTGTTATCTCGCGCAAAACGATGCGGTTCATCAATAATGACCACCGGTCGCGTCATTTGCAGCCCTTTAACAGGCGACGTCAGCCCGCCCAGGAGCGTTTGATCGTAATCGTCTCGCGTCATACTGGCGGAATTGAGCATTTGCGCATTGATCAGCAAAACCTGAATCGTATGGCTATCACGACGGCTGGCATCAGTAAAACTTAATAGCTGGGCCGGAAAATTTTTACGCCCCGACTTTACTTTAAAATCACCGGCGTTGATGGTGCAAAGTTCCATCCGCGTATTTTCGTAGAACTGTGAAAAATGCTGTCTGGCGTAATCGCTGGTAATAAAGTTCCGCGCGCCTTCTTTAATGGCTGGCGTCGGCACCACCAGCACAAATTTGAAGAGGCCATACTTCTGATGCAATTCATACATCAACCGGGTATAGACATAGGTTTTACCCGTCCCGGTCTCCATTTTAACGTCAATATTGGCCTTATCGTCGTAACGTTCCTTAATCAGCGGATTAGCATAGTGATTATGATCGGCTTGCGCGTGATCGATACCGGTGAAACTCGCCAGAATCGCCGCTAACGCCTGTTCCTGATGGGGAAGTTCTTCCAGTAAAATATTCATCATCATCCCCTCTTAATAACGCTTCACCAGGTTCACTTTTTGATCAAGCTGTTTTAAGCCGATTTCCAGTTCACGAATGGATTCAAGGTCGAAAGAGTAGCCGTAAATGACAATGGTCTGAACCGGAAGCTGGTGCGTACCAATGTGGTTGAGAAGATCGCGGGTCTGCTCTGTTCCCCATCGTTCATCAATCAGATACAGGCGCGTATTATCAACATACCTGGCGCAATAGCCGGAAAAATCAACGGTCTGTACGTCAATATCCATTTTATAACCATCGGCGACCAGCCATGTCGTTAATAAGGTCTCTTCGCCGCTTGCGCCGCCCGGCACGCCCAATCCTCTGGCGGAAAAAGGATTGATCATGTCGGTAAATCCTGACTCGGTGAAAGCGGCCAGTTGACCGCTGGTATTGATAAAATGGCCGGTAGCAATATCGAAGCTATCCAGATCGTCCAGCGTCTGCTGTGTCGGAGTGGCAAAACGATAATGTTTAAAACCGAGATCGCTATTGGTCGCGGGATTGTTGGCGCGGATCTTCGCCGCAACGCGTGTAATTCGCTCGCGGCTGATTTCATCAATAGTGTTATAACCTGCTTTTTTCGCGATAGTGTTATTGCTTAATGCCTGATCGATAGTACACAGAATAAACGTGCGCTGCCCCCCATCTTCTTCATTCAGCGCCATTACCGCATGGGCCGTAGTGCCGGAACCGGCAAAAAAGTCCAGGACGACGCCGTCTTTATCGATAGCGAGCTTGATGATTTTCTTCAATAATGCGGTCGGTTTCGGCGTATCAAAAACGTTGTCGCCGAAGAGATCCAGAATCTCCTTTTTCCCCTCTTTATTCGACGCTACGTTATCCCAGTAATTGGTCGTTGGCTGCCCCTTACTGTGATGCGCGTACATGACTCGCTGGGGAATACCGCCGTTATCTTTGCCAAAATAGACCAGATTATCGGCCACCAGTTTTTGGTAACTGGCTTCAGGATAAGCCCATAGTCTTTCGTGTACCGTACCGTTCGGCGTGGTAATTTTATAGGTATAGCCGCCGCCGCTCAGCCCTTTTGACACCGTTAACGGCACCGGTCGCCATTTCCCTTCTGGAAACTGTTCGGTCGGTTCTTTATAGGATTTCTGAATATACTCTTTAGAAAGCGGTTCTAAACGTAAAGCGCCCTGACCGGTTTTGGCATAAACAAGAATGTATTCCCCCTGGATGGAAACGTTATCAGAGTCGTTAGAAATCTCTTTTTTGCGCTTCCACATCACATTGGTGACAAATCCGCCTTCGCCAAAAATCTCATCCATCATTAATTTAAGATTGGCGTACTCATTATCGTCGATAGAGATAAAAATAAACCCGGTATCTTTCAGGAGCTTCCTGGCCAGGAAAAGACGCGGATACATGAAAGATAACCACGCGGAGTGCGTCGATTTACCCTGAATGGATTTTAAACGTGCCAGTTCGGTATCATTAAGACCAAACATATCCTGCAACGCCCGATCGCTATATTCAAAATGATCGGGATAGACAAACCCGTCCGATCCGGTGTTATAAGGGGGATCGATATAGATCATATCGACGGTATCGGCGTAATTATTTTGCAGATGGCGTAACACATCCAGATTATCTCCGGTCAGAAAAAGATTATGGCTGTTTTTATTTTCTGCCAGAGTATTGTGTTCCACGTCAGGAACGATAACGGTAACGGATTTTTCACCCGCCTGTTTTTTTGCGTAATCTTTGCCAATAAAATCAATCTGATAACCGCTAGTCAGCTCATCAATATTACGCGCTTTCAGCGCGCGCTCAAATCTGGCGAGATCAAATCCGCCTTTCGCGATCAGTTCGCCCTGCTCGTTATAGCGATCGGCGGTAAAAAATTCCGGTAATGCACGTTGTAACTCAGACAGAAAGGCGCTATTCGGGGCAACAGACTCGTTGTGTTTTTGGTTATCTTTCAACATGATATCTTCGCTCCGTTGATAATTTTAAGGTGCAGCAATCAATTTCTTATAAAGAAAAAAGTAAGCGATGATTGTAATGGTCACGAACGGCAGATGCCATCATTAACCTTTGTTGTTCGTTGAAAGGGCGTGAAAACGACGGGAGGAAGGCGTGCTCCCGGCGACAGTATGCGCCAGGAGCGTAGTGTTTACGTGCGATGACTGATGGCCGACTCCGGGAGGGCGTCGCTATCTGTACCGGAGATGACGACTCCCCGGGTCTCGCGACCAAATGCCACAAATACACAGATTAAAATAGCCACCGCGCCAGCCACGATCGCCATTGCCAACCCGTAATTGCCACCATGCGTTTCCGCGATGCGGGCCTGTAACGTCGCATTAACCGACGCCAGTAAATTACCGAGTTGGTAAACAAACCCTGGCAGCACGGCGCGCGCATTCGCCGGAACCAGCTCGTTCAGCCAGGTCGGCACGACACCCCAGGCGCCCTGCACCATAAACTGCATCAGGAACGCGCCCAGACCAATCGTGAATGATCCGCTGGAAAATGCCCATAGCGGGAGTACCGGAAGCGCAAGAAAGGCGGCGATCATGATCGCTTTTTTACGCCCAATACGTTCCGATAGCGTACCGTAGAAAATACCGCCGAGCATGGCGGCAATGTTATAAAAAATTGCAATGATACTGATCAGATGCGGATCAAAACCATGCTGCATCTTCAGGAAGGTAGGATAGAGATCCTGCGTACCGTGACTGAAAAAGTTAAAGAACGCCATGACCAGCACCAGATACAGACACAACTTCCACTGTTTGCGCAGAACAGGAAGCAGCGCGGTATTCTCTTTACGCGCTCTGGCCGCCAGCCAGACGGGGGATTCCGGCACTTTAAACCAGATATAAGGCAGCAAGACAACAGGCAGGGCGCCAATCAGGAACATACCGCGCCAGCCTACCATACTGTAGAAGAGGCCAAAAATAACCGAGGCGAACAGATAGCCGCAGGGATAGCCCGCCTGAAAAATGCCCGACATCAGGCCACGCGAACGATCGGGAATGGTTTCCATCGCCAGTGATGACGCGACGCCCCATATCCCGCCCATCGCCACGCCGTACATGACCCGAAAAATCAGAAATGCCATGAAGGTGGGCGACCAGGCGGAAAGCAGTTCAAACACCGTAAAAAACAGAATATTGAGCATCAGTATCGGTCGACGTCCGTACTTTTCCGCCATTCGGCCAAATAGCAGCGCGCCAATGGGACGTACCGCCAGGGTCAGCATAATCGCAATGGAAACGTCCGATACGGAAGCGTGAAACCATTCGGCGAGATCGCTAAGTACAAAGACAAGGATAAAGAAATCAAACGCATCCAGCATCCAACTGGTAAAGCAGGCAAACGCCACATGTCGTTGTGTCGTCGTCCAGTTCAGGGGGGTGTACATAGGTAGTGTCCTGCATCAAAAAATAACATCAAGCTTTGAAGCGGGCGAAACGCTGGAGCGCTCCCGTCGTCAAAGCGACGTAACAAGGTAGCGTTGCGCTACTTATTTGTTATCTTTTTGTATATAGCAGGTAAAATGTTAGCAAAAATAGACAAATCATTACATATTATTAACAAAGCTTACTGACACATGATTTGTCACACTTTTTATGGGGATTATCTCACGCAAAGAAAAGCGAAGCGTGGCTAGCGTATCGCGACCGGCCTGTCGCCAGACCGATCGCCATTGACGATTACCTCTCGCGCGGCGGGAAACCGGCCTTTTGCAGGGCGGCGGCAATCTGCTCCGCGGATAGCGACGTTTCAACGTCAACCAGACGCGTCGCCGGGTCAGTTCTCACCGTCGCATTAGCATCGAGAGTCAGAATCGTCTTTTTTACCGTACTGGCGCAGCCGCCGCAGGTCATGTCATCAATATGGAACTGCATAGTGAACTCCTTTTGTGTGGGAACTGTTGCCAGTCTGGACCTTGCCAGTGTTGGAAGGTCAAGCGTAATCTCAGGACTTACAGACGCTTTGCCAGTCCGTGGCGACGAGGACGTCGCAATACCGCTCCGGTACGCGCCTCCGGCTCGCTATCGTCAGGTTGTCCAAGCGTATGCAGAATGGGGCAATCTGGCAGCGCGTCGCCGGCGCAGCAGTGAATCAGCGCTTTGAGGGTTTGCGCCATGTGCTGCATGTTCTGGATACGTCTGTCCAGTTCATCAATGTGCGTCTGCGCCAGGCGTTTGACGTCAGCGCTTTGCCGCGACTGGTTATTCCAAAGATTCAGTAAGTCGCTGATTTCAGCAACTGAAAAACCGAGGTCGCGCGCGCGGCGTATAAAATGCAATTGATTAACATCAGCCTGGGTATAGGCCCGATAGCCGGAATCCGTCCGACTTGCCGCGGGAATCAGACCAATCTGTTCATAGTAGCGAATCATTTTGGCCGAGACTTTCGATGCTTTAGCTGCTTTACCGATGTTCATGACGCTCCTCCTCATGTCGTGGATGTGTCGGATGGGGTTGCCATCGGCGCCCGGAAACGGCGCAGCCGCAAAGCGTTGCCCAGCACGAACACGCTCGACATCGCCATCGCCCCTGCGGCGAATACCGGTGACAATAATATGCCCCAGACCGGAAATAGCGCGCCTGCCGCGACAGGAATCAGCGCCGTATTGTAAGCAAAGGCCCAGAACAGATTCTGGTGGATATTGCGGATGGTCGCTTTAGACAGCGCGATAGCATTCGGCACGCCTTGCAGGTTGCCGGACATTAGTACGACGTCGGCGGATTCCACCGCCACATCGGTGCCGGTGCCAATCGCCAGCCCCACGTCGGACTCCGCCAGCGCTGGCGCATCGTTGATGCCATCGCCGACAAACGCCACCTGCCCATACGCCGCTTTCAGGCGCCGTATCGCCTCGACTTTCCCTTCTGGCAATACCTCGGCAACCACATCATCAATTCCTAACTGTCTGGCGATAGCCTGTGCCGTGCGGGCATTATCGCCAGTGATCATGGCGACCTTAATGCCGAGCTGATGTAAAGCGTTAATTGCGGCGGGCGTACTGGGTTTGATCGGATCGGCCACGGCGATAATCGCCGCCAGTTGACCGTCAATAGCCGCATAGAGCGGCGATTTCCCTTCCTGCCCTAACCGTTCGGCGGTGGTGGCGAAGCCGCTAATATCCACGCCAATTTCGCGCATATAGCGATCAGCCCCCACGTCAACACGCGTACCGTCAACGGTAGCGTATACGCCCATCCCGGTCACCGATTCGAAGCCGCTCATGCCTGGTAGCGCGATCCCTTCCTCTTCTGCCGACACGACAATCGCACGGGCAATCGGATGCTCTGAACGCGATTCTACCGCCGCGACTTTCGCCAGCACCTCACGGCGTTCAAAGCCGCTGGCCACGTCGAGATCGGTCAGTACCGGGCGGCCTTCGGTAAGCGTCCCGGTTTTGTCTACGGCCACCACCTTAGCGTCTTTGAGTAGCTGTAACGCCTCCCCCTTACGGAACAGCACGCCCATTTCCGCCCCACGACCGGTTCCCACCATAATAGAGGTCGGCGTCGCCAGGCCCATCGCGCAAGGACAGGCGATAATCAGAACCGCAACGCCATTGATCAGAGCGAAAGTCAGCGCTGGCGACGGCCCAAACGCCAGCCATACCACAAAGGTCAGCGCAGCAATAAGCATCACCATCGGGACAAACCACAGCGTCACTTTATCCACGACGGCCTGAATCGGCAGTTTTGAACCCTGCGCCTGTTCCACCAGACGAATGATTTGCGCCAGCATGGTCTGTCCGCCGACGGCGGTCGCCCGCAGCGTGAGCGCGCCTTTTTGGTTTACGGTACCGCCCACCACCGCGCTTCCTGCGGATTTCTCAACCGGTATCGGTTCGCCGGTAATCATCGACTCGTCAACGAAGCTGCGGCCTTCGGTCACTTCGCCGTCAACCGGGATCCGCTCGCCTGGCCGAACCTCCACACAGTCGCCCAGCACAACCTCGTCGACAGGGATATCCACGATGCGGCCCTCGCGTAACACATGCGCGACCCGCGCCTGTAGCCCCACCAGACGTTTAATCGCTTCGGAAGTCCGCCCCTTCGCCCTTGCCTCCAGAAAGCGCCCCAGCAGAATAAGCGCGACAATCACTGCGGCGGCCTCGTAATAGACGTTTACCGTCCCTTCAGGCAACAGGTCGGGCGTAAAGGTCGCCACCAGCGAGTAGCCGAATGCCGCTGCGGTTCCCACGGCGACCAGCGAGTTCATGTCCGGCGCCAGACGCGCCAGCGCCGGGAACCCTTTAAGGTAAAAACGGCGACCGGGGATCGTCAGCACCAACAGGGTCAGTGCAAATTGCCAGTACCAGCTTTGTTGCAGGCCAATCGTTTTTATCACCCACTCGTGCATACCAGGAATAAGGTGCGAGCCCATTTCAAGCACAAAAACGGGGAGCGCCAGCACGCTGGCGAGAATCAGATCGCGCTTCAGCCTGACGCGCTCGGCCTCTTTTTTCTCTTCAGAGTCGTCTTCGCCCTGCCCCGCCGTCTCTATCGGTCGCGCCTTATACCCCGTTTTTTCAATCGCCGCGATCACCGCCTCCGCCGACGCCGTCCCGCGGACGGTGGCGCGCTCCGTCGCCAGATTCACCGTAGCGTCCGTTACGCCAGGCACAGCCTTAATACCTTTTTCAACGCGAGCGACGCACGACGCGCAGGTCATACCTTCAATAAGTAAGCTTATCGTGTCGTGACGATTTTCTGACTGACTCATGACGACTTCCCCATCCTGACTATTCGGTATCAGAAAGCCTAAAGCTTGCCATTGTGGGAAGGTCAAGCGTATTCAGGCTGCACGGTTCGGCGAGAATGTGAGATGGCTCATAAAAGAGGATGATGCGAGACATTTACGCCACGATGCCGACCCACGCCCCGTAAAAACCCGTCAGGAACGCTTGACCTTTCCTTCGTTGTAACGCCTAGCCTTTGCCAAAAATTCTGCGGCAGCGTTGCGGAATGGCCGACACGCTGCGGTAAAGAGGGAAACGACATGCGTAGAACATTCAAAATTATGTTGATAGCCGGCGTCATCGCCGCCATCGGGGGCGTGATTTACATGGCCGGCGAAGCACTATGGGATAAAGACAACGCCGTCGGCCCCCCGGCCAGCGCGCCGCCTCCACCGTCGGTACCGGTTGCTAAAGCCCTTAGCCGTACACTCGCGCCTACGGCGGAATTCACCGGTTTTCTGGCCGCGCCGGAAACCGTGGAGCTGCGTTCGCGCGTGGGAGGAACCCTTGACGCCATCAGCGTTCCGGAAGGACGTCTGGTAAGCCGCGGACAACTGCTGTTCCAGATCGATCCGCGCCCGTTCGAGGTCGCCCTCGACACCGCCGTCGCGCAATTACGTCAGGCTGAAGTACTGGCCCGCCAGGCGCAGGCGGATTTCGATCGCATTCAACGACTGGTCGCCAGCGGCGCCGTATCACGTAAAAACGCTGACGATGTCACCGCCACGCGTAATGCGCGACAGGCGCAGATGCAATCGGCCAAAGCCGCCGTCGCCGCAGCGCGCCTTGAACTCTCCTGGACCCGTATTACCGCGCCCATTGCCGGACGCGTTGACCGCATACTGGTGACCCGGGGCAATCTGGTCAGCGGCGGCGTAGCGGGTAACGCCACGCTTCTGACGACTATCGTGTCTCACAATCCCATGTATGTGTATTTCGATATTGACGAAGCCACCTGGCTGAAGGCGTTACGGCATACCCGCTCCGACAAAAATCCACCGGTAGTCAACATGGGGTTAACCACCGATAACGGGCTGCCTTATCAGGGCGTACTCGACTTTATGGGCAATCAGATGAACCGCAGCACCGGCACTATCCGGGCACGCGCCGTGATTCCTGACCCCGACGGAATGCTTTCTCCCGGCCTGTTTGCCCGAATCAGTTTGCCCATCGGCGAGCCGCGGGAAACCGTGCTGATTGACGATCTGGCGGTGAGCGCCGATCAGGGCAAAAACTATGTGCTGATCGTCGGCAAGGAGAATCAGGTGGAGTATCGTCCGGTTGAGTTGGGACAAATGGTCGATGGATTCCGCGTCGTTACACAGGGAGTACTGCCGGGAGAAAAAATCATCCTCAAGGGGCTGGTGCGTCCTGGCATGACCGTTGCGCCACGTCTGGTGCCGATGCGGCAGAATGTGACCGACAAACAGACCGCGACATTGACTAAAGCGGACGGCGACAGTGCGCCGAAGGCGGTGCGCCAATGAAATTCACCCACTTTTTCATTGCACGCCCCATCTTCGCCATCGTCCTGTCGCTGTTAATGCTGCTGGCTGGCGCTATCGCCTTTTTAAAACTGCCGCTGAGTGAATATCCGGCCGTTACGCCGCCCACGGTACAGGTTAGCGCCAGCTACCCCGGCGCTAACCCGCAAGTGATTGCCGATACGGTAGCCGCGCCGCTGGAACAGGTGATCAACGGCGTTGACGGCATGTTGTATATGAATACCCAGATGGCCATTGATGGTCGCATGGTTATCTCTATCGCCTTCGAACAGGGAACCGATCCTGATATGGCGCAAATTCAGGTGCAAAACCGGGTATCCCGCGCGCTGCCTCGCCTGCCCGAAGAAGTCCAGCGAATTGGCGTTGTAACGGAGAAAACGTCCCCCGATATGTTGATGGTGGTTCATCTTGTCTCGCCGCAAAAACGCTATGACTCGCTTTACCTGTCTAACTTCGCCATCCGGCAGGTTCGCGACGAACTGGCCCGTTTACCCGGCGTCGGCGATGTTCTCGTCTGGGGCGCGGGCGAGTACGCCATGCGCGTCTGGCTGGACCCGGCGAAAATCGCCAACCGCGGTCTTACCGCCAGTGATATCGTTACGGCGTTGCGGGAACAAAACGTACAGGTCGCCGCCGGTTCCGTCGGGCAACAGCCGGAGGCCTCCGCCGCTTTTCAGATGACGGTAAACACGCTGGGCCGCCTGACCAGCGAAGAACAGTTCGGCGAGATTGTGGTAAAAATCGGCGCTGACGGCGAGGTGACGCGTCTGCGTGATGTCGCCCGCGTCACGCTGGGCGCAGATGCCTATACGCTGCGCAGTTTACTGAATGGCGAAGCGGCGCCAGCGTTACAGATTATTCAAAGTCCGGGCGCCAATGCGATTGACGTTTCTAACGCGATTCGCGGCAAAATGGATGAGTTGCAGCAAAACTTCCCGCAGGATATCGAATACCGGATTGCCTATGATCCTACGGTCTTCGTGCGCGCATCGCTACAATCGGTGGCGATTACGTTGCTGGAAGCCCTCGTGCTGGTCGTCCTTGTCGTGGTGATGTTCCTGCAAACCTGGCGGGCGTCCATTATTCCTCTGGTGGCGGTTCCCGTTTCGCTGGTCGGCACCTTTGCCTTGATGCACCTGTTTGGCTTTTCGCTGAATACGCTTTCGCTGTTTGGTTTGGTCCTGTCGATAGGTATCGTTGTCGATGACGCCATCGTTGTGGTCGAAAACGTGGAACGGCATATCTCGCAGGGCAAAAGTCCCGGAGAGGCGGCAAAGAAGGCGATGGATGAAGTCACTGGTCCCATTCTTTCTATTACCTCGGTGCTAACGGCGGTCTTTATCCCTTCCGCATTCCTGGCGGGCCTGCAGGGTGAGTTTTATCGTCAGTTCGCGTTGACCATCGCTATTTCGACCATCCTTTCGGCCATTAACTCGCTGACGCTCTCCCCTGCGCTGGCTGCCATTTTGCTAAGACCGCACCACGATACTGCGAAGGCTGACTGGCTAACGCGGTTGATGGGCACGGTCACTGGCGGTTTTTTCCATCGCTTTAACCGTTTCTTCGACAGCGCGTCGAACCGCTATGTTAGCGCCGTCCGTCGGGCCGTGCGCGGCAGCGTCATTGTGATGGTGCTCTATGCTGGCTTTGTGGGGCTGACCTGGCTTGGCTTCCATCAGGTGCCGAACGGGTTTGTGCCTGCGCAGGATAAATACTATCTCGTCGGCATCGCCCAGCTCCCAAGCGGCGCATCGTTGGATCGCACAGAGGCGGTCGTGAAACAGATGTCCGCTATCGCGCTGGCGGAACCCGGCGTTGAAAGCGTCGTCGTCTTCCCCGGTCTGTCGGTTAACGGCCCGGTAAATGTGCCAAATTCGGCGCTGATGTTCGCCATGCTGAAACCCTTTGACGAGCGTGAAGATCCTTCGCTTTCCGCTAACGCTATCGCCGGAAAGCTAATGCACAAATTTAGCCACATTCCCGACGGATTTATTGGCATCTTCCCGCCACCGCCGGTTCCAGGGCTTGGCGCGACGGGCGGCTTTAAATTGCAGATTGAAGATCGTGCGGAACTGGGATTTGAAGCGATGACAAAGGTGCAAAGCGAGATTATGTCTAAGGCGATGCAGACGCCCGAACTGGCCAATATGCTGGCCAGTTTCCAGACAAACGCCCCGCAATTACAGGTGGATATCGACCGGGTAAAGGCGAAATCAATGGGGGTATCGCTCACCGACATCTTTGAAACGTTGCAAATTAACCTCGGCTCGCTTTACGTCAACGATTTCAACCGATTTGGCCGTGCCTGGCGGGTGATGGCGCAGGCCGATGCGCCATTCCGTATGCAGCAAGAGGATATCGGCCTGCTTAAAGTCCGCAATGCGAAGGGCGAGATGATCCCGCTTAGCGCTTTCGTCACGATTATGCGCCAGTCGGGGCCGGACAGAATCATCCATTACAACGGCTTCCCCTCGGTAGATATTAGCGGTGGACCGGCTCCGGGCTTCTCCTCCGGACAGGCGACGGACGCGATTGAAAAGATCGTGCGTGAAACGTTACCGGAAGGGATGGTCTTCGAATGGACCGATCTGGTTTATCAGGAAAAACAGGCCGGCAACTCTGCGCTTGCTATCTTTGCGCTGGCGGTGCTGCTGGCCTTCCTGATCCTGGCGGCGCAGTACAACAGTTGGTCGCTGCCCTTCGCCGTCCTGCTTATTGCGCCTATGTCATTACTCTCAGCCATTGTCGGCGTGTGGGTATCTGGCGGAGATAACAATATCTTTACGCAGATTGGTTTCGTGGTGCTGGTCGGCCTGGCGGCCAAGAACGCCATTTTGATTGTCGAGTTTGCCCGCGCCAAAGAACACGACGGCGCAGACCCGCTGACCGCCGTACTGGAAGCGTCCCGCCTGCGTCTGCGTCCTATCCTGATGACCTCATTCGCCTTTATCGCAGGTGTAGTACCACTGGTACTCGCGACGGGTGCCGGCGCGGAAATGCGACATGCGATGGGCATCGCCGTGTTTGCCGGCATGTTGGGCGTCACGCTCTTCGGCCTGTTATTGACGCCTGTATTTTACGTGGTGGTTCGCAGGATGGCATTAAAGCGTGAGAACCGCGTTGATTCGCATGATCAGCAAGCATAATGATGGGAATGGCATAATGAAGATCACTTTTACAGGCTATCGGCAGACCGCCACGCTGGCGACGCTTGCTTTCGTCACCACGCTTGCTGGCTGTACGATGGCGCCGAAGCACGAACGCCCCGCATCGCCGACTGCGATGGTCTATCCCTACGCAACGTCAACCGTTTCTGGCGCGCCGGATGCCGCTGACATTGGCTGGCGTGATTTCTTCCACGATCCGCTTCTACAGGAACTGATTGCGATCGCGTTACGCAATAATCGGGATTTACGCAAGGCAGGGCTCAATGTTGAAGCCGCCCGGGCGTTATACCGCATTCAGCGCGCGGAGATGCTGCCGACGCTCGGCATCGCCACCGCCATGGACGCCAGTCGCACTCCCGCCGATCTCAGCGTCATGGACGAGTCTGAGATTAACCGACGCTACGAGGCGGCTGGGGCGACGACGGCCTGGGAACTGGATCTCTGGGGGCGAGTGCGAAGCCTTAGCGACCAGGCATTAGCCGCCTATATGGCGCTTGATGAGACGTACATTGCGGCGCGAATGAGCCTGGTTTCCGAAGTCGCCAGCGCCTGGCTGACGCTACGGGCTGACCGGGAGCTGCTGCGCTTAACCGAGGATACGCTGGCCGCGCAAAAAAGTTCATACACATTGACGACCCAGCTTGCCCGGACAGGTAACGCCACACAGCTCGATCTGCGTATGGCGGAGATCGCGCTGCGTTCTGCCGAAATCAATCGCGCGGCGTATACGCGACAGTTGGCGCGGGATCGTAACGCGCTGGAATTGCTGTTGGGCCAGCCGCTCACGCCTGAACTGTCGCGTCGACTAAACGAAGCGGTCACGCTTACAGAAGGCGCGATCCCGACCACACTGCCAGGCGGATTACCGTCAGATCTGCTGGTACGCCGCCCGGATATTCGCGCCGCCGAGTACAGGCTGCGCGGCGCAAACGCCCGGATAGGCGCAGCGCGCGCCGCCTTCTTCCCGACCATCAGCCTGACAGGCTCGGCGGGAACGGCCAGCGCGTCTCTTAGCGGACTCTTTGAACCGGGATCGGGAAGCTGGCGTTTTCTACCGCAAATCACCTTGCCTCTCTTTCACGGCGGCGCATTACGCGCTGACCTGGATAGGGCGCATGTCCAAAAACAGATTGAAATCGCCAGGTATGAAAACGTTATTCAGCAAGCCTTTCGCGACGTGGCGGATGGTCTGGCGGGACAGCGTACGCTGAATGACCAGGTGCAATCAGAACAACGCGCGGTTGAAGCCAGTCAAATCGCCTATGAGCTGGCCGGACTCCGTTTTCAGGAAGGCGTCGATGACTACCTTACGCTGCTTGATACCCATCGTATGCTTTATGGCGCACAACAGCGCCTGGTACGCACACGTCTCATGCAACAGTTAAATATCATTAACCTGTATAAAGCATTAGGCGGCGGTTGGCGGGAATACAGTGAGAAAAAGCAAGGTTAGCCCAAATAGCGCCCGCGTCGCCAGTGCGGCGCGCGCGCTAAACAGGCATATATTACCTGCAAAATAAGGTTAACGAGGGCAACGATAAACGTTCCCGCTTAACGTGACATTCGTTTGTTTGCTTGAGCCCGAACCGTGCCATGAACTTCCTGTCTGGCCTGCACGCTGGGTTAACAGGACTACCGTATTGCCGCCCATTTTATAAGCTTTGTTTTTCAGATCGTTACGGGCACCCGTTTCCAGGTTACTGTTGGAAGTCCAGCCACCGGTAAAGAAATTCCCCTGGCTGCCCGTGATATCCCCTAAGTAGCTGCATTCCTTACCTGGCTCGCTGGTCATCACCCGTACCTGTTCAGCGCCATAATTCAACGAATTAGCGCTACATGCGGTTAAAGCCAAGCCGACGAAACATACTAAGATCTTTTTCATACTAATACCTGGTCTATTAATCATTAAATAATAACGCGTTCTTGCTTCTGAACGCCGTCAAGGAACTATATTTAAGATGTAACGAATGTCTTTCATTTGCTGAAGAAAAGTCTCTGTCATGATGCTATCATGTATGCTTGAGGCTATTTCTTGTTCAGTTTTTTCAATATGCTCTCTGAGTCTTATTTTTGTTTTTTCGTCAAGCGCCGAGATAAGTATCTTAATGGCAAGCAGCATAGTAGGATTGATGCTTTCACACTCTCTCATCGTTAACTTTTTCATCTTGTTTGCTTCAAGCCTGATCGGCGTTTTTGTCTACACGGCAAATTTTAGATGCGAAGATATGGCGACTTCTTTGGTAAATAAATAGCAAATGAAAAAAGCGTTTGAAGCCATATTTACGACAGATACGCAATCTATGAATGTACAAAGTCTTACGACTCATGCCATAGCTACTGGCGATCTGACTCATCGACTTTTTATATAAAAAGTGCCATAACAACTCCTCCTCCTTTTTTGTCAACGGCGCAATTTCACCGACCGCTACATCGTTTGCACAAGCGTATTTAATGAAATGCTCAATAAAAACAGGCTTTGCCAAATCGGGATCGATATCAGGATCTCTATCGCAGCCATGTGGATAAAGTTTTCCAATATCTCTGCGCGTGAGCCAGATTCGACGAGCATGTGGATAATGCTGCATGAGCGCCTTAAAACCTTTCCAGACCCCCTGAATCAAAACTCGTCCATCAATAATAATTATGATATCTTCGCTAGCTGATATCTGACACGAATTATATTCTCCATTGAGTGGGAACATAAAGCACTTCCCATCCTCAAAGAGTGAAGCGATGCCTAAATAAGTATAATAATCATCCGTTAAAACTATACCTATCGTTTTTAACGGAAGTTGTTCCGATAGTGAATTTATCATAATTTCATCAATAGAATAACGCTACGGTGAGTGTTTTATCTTCCTCTTAAGATTACCTGAGCGCTCATAACCATCCCTATTCTGTAGCAGCGCCATATTATTTTTAATTCCTTGCCATAAACGTAACGCTTATACTTTTAATATCAGAAGCGATAACCTACGCTGACACCAAATGTATTGGTATCCACAGCGAAGAAACGACTGGCTTCCCATGATGCATCGATAGATATACTCTTAACTGGATTAAATATTACGCCAGCGCCGTAGGCAAAGGAGTCTTCTTTTGAGTGTTTATTAAATTTCATCGTCGCTATACCCGCATTGCCGTACAGGCTCACATAGTCATTAAAACGATATGTTGGTCCAAACATCAAAGAACCATAGTCCACAGAATCGGAACCATTTTTATGCAATTTCCCCTCTTTCCAGGTGTAGTTCTCCATTTCATTGCGCGTCGCGGTGAATGAGCCTAACATCCCCCAGGTCTCATTGAACTCGTAACGATATTTAAAATTAAAGCCTCGCAGATCTTTGCTATCGCTATTTTTCAATGAACTGAGATGAGTTTGTGCATAACCAAACGATACGGTGTGCTGATCGTTAGCCAAAGCTAAAGGTGACGCTAATAATAAACCTAAAAAAACAAGGAACGAAGACCGTCTTTTCATTAAAACCACTCCATTTTTAATATATAATTAAGGCGGTACCGGAACTTATGGCACACAAATAGCATTTAGATTAAGAGCACCTAATGCGCTTATTACCAGTCATGCCAACTGCGGAGGTAATATAACCTGATATATTCGATAATGGATATGAAATCAGTCTTACAGAGTTCTTACTTTTTTATTAATGGCGGATTCATGGTTGCTTCAGACCCGATCCTGGCATCGCATCCGTCAGGCGGACTGCGAGAGGTTATCAGCGAGTATCAGTTACCTCCATGAAGAGTAAAAAATTCATAACTCATTGTTTTTATGCTCTTTAACTGGTGTTCGAGTTAACCTTTACCCTTGCGGAGGGCAATTTCGCAACTCGCTTTCTGACGCATTCAGACAACATTCAGATCTACTGCGCGGTACAAACGTTATAAAGCTGCCGATTAAGAGAATAGAAAAAGGTTTTCTCACCCACTTTAGATATTCGAATCTCATTAGCCGCTTCCGGATGCAAAACCCGTAAATGTGATAACAGCTCGCCAGCCGTATCCGTGGCAAAGACTTTTACCTGGGATACTTCGAACGTATAAACACCAGGCGCTGTTCGATGTAAATTTTTCATATACACGTCCCGGTATAATATTTTTACACCGTTATCTTTTGTTTTTATTTCATATTGAAACGTAATTCTCTTCATCTTAAAATCAAGAACAAGACTGCCATCGGCATGGATATCTTTAGGCTGTATCGTCGTTACCGTTCTTGTCGTACATAAAAATTCATTAGTATTAATAGAACTATGGTTACTGTTTCGTACCCAAACTACCATCAGTACGACTGAAACAGCCAGCATACCAAGCGTCGCCACGCTTAATAACGTTCTTTTATGGAAATGCATTTCGGCTCCGCTATATCAAGTTGGTTAAGACACTGGACAAAAATATTTGTGTTAGGCACACGAATGTAATAAATGATTTTTCCGTTTTGTTTATGTATTTCATTACTCATCTCAGAGTACGCTTCAACGATATCCGTCAGATGGGTTTTATCATGCCCGACACTATAAAAAGTGTATCCATCATACGAACCCTGGAGGGTAAAGTAATCAATATTTTCACCCTTAACTTTATACATCATAAAAAACATCAGAAGCGCGGCCAGGCAAAAGTAGAGCCAATCTTTTTTATTCACAGCGCCCGGTGTTGGGGTAATAATAGTGTCATCGTGCCGCACTTCAACCGTCGATACTTCTGTTTCAGCAACAGCAGGCAACGGCGTATTTTGCGCCTCATCACTCAACGGTTCAATGGAAACTGAGAGTAAAACACCCACGCGAGGGCGAGTCACAACAGACGCCCCCTTAAGACCAATTTTATCAAATGACCCTCGTAGCTGGTTAATCAATTTATAATAACTGGCATCAGAGACCACGACACCTTTGCGCCCCCAGACATAGTTAATTAAATCATCTTTTTTAAAAAGGCCTTCATAAAAAGCGATAAGCAAACTGCGTTCCGATTCAGATATCGTTATCGACTCTCCGGCGCAGGAAAGCGTCATTCGTTCACAATCAAGAATAACCCTTTTGTCAATCAGATAATTGTTCTGACTCATAAAAATATCCGCCCCAGTGCTATCACGTTTCTTCACGGCATAAACATATTACCAGGATATATCGTGCTATTGAATTTTTTTCCGTAGCGAGTTCCTGCATTATTCAGCCACCAGATCGCTCGCGGATCCGCTTTCCCCCTTGAGCAAACCATTTTGCCGCTGGGCTGACTTGCCAAGCCAACTCATAAAGTCATTAGTCCCCATCGGCCTGGCATAAAGAAATCCCTGAACGAATCCTACCCCGTGGCTTAAGATGTAACGCAATTGGTGCTGGGTACTGACCCCTTCGGCAACCACATTGAGTCCCAGTCGCTGACTCAGCGTAATGATAGTATCCAGGACAGGAACATCATCGCTGCTGGTATCAATGGTATCGATAAACGTTCTGTCTATTTTAAGAGAGTCTACAGGTAATTGCTGGAGATAGGAGAGGGAGCAATAGCCGGTCCCAAAATCATCAATCGCTATTAACACGCCTTTTTCACGGAGCGTTGAAAGTTTTTCTGCGACCTGTGAAGGTTCTACAATCAGGCTACGTTCGGTGAGCTCCAACATAAGCGTTATCGTTCCCAAACGAGTCCTGAGCGCCTCTATATCTTGTATAAAACCGTCATCCATAAGATGCGCAGGCGATATATTTACGCTGATATAGAAATCATCCGGTACAGTCCAGTTTATCACGTCATGAGCAATCAGTTCGAACAGATGACGAGAGAGTGGAATAATCATGCCTTCATTTTCTGCGGCGGTAATAAAAATATCGGGAGTTATAAAACGGCCATCCGGTTGCGGCCAGCGCATTAGCGCCTCCACGCCGCCGCAACTACCGTGTTTAACATTAAAAACAGGTTGATAATGTACCGTAAATTCATTGTGCGTTATTCCCCTGGCAATCTCCCGGGCCAGAGATAAGCGTTTTAAATACCAGCGCCTGTAGAACAACATCATCCCTACAGAAAGACACAATGACAGCGGAATAAAAATAAAAAGGTTTTGTAACCAGTATGCCGATAACGTTGAGAAAGGGGTTCGCACCATCAGCTGGATAGTGTGATCGGTTGAGGTGAACCGCTGCGTTAAAAACGCCTTACCGCGCAACTTCGCAGCGCTGGTAATCGCCTCTCCTGCGCCGAATGTCAGGCTAAAGGCTGATGCTCTTTCTGCAGCCAATATCTCCATGAGCTCCTGGACATACTGCGAATCCACAATGACGAAAGCCGCTTTATCCGCTGCTACTTTTTTCACATACACCACAACAAGGCGATCGGGTCCTTCGGCCATACTACCGATAGATCGCAACCACCGTTCCGGATAAGAAGCAGGTAAAGAAAGCCCTGCCAGCCGGGAAAAATGATAGCGTTCGGTTCCTGTGACAAAGGAGCAAGTGATATCACCATTTTCCAGAAATCCAATGTCACGGACATAAGGAGTGAAGGCCCGCGTTCTGGACAGTTCTTTCAGCGTGTCAGTGCAGGAACTCTCAGCCAGTCTGGCGGCTTTTCCGGCGACTTGCCAGGAGGCGGCGGATATATCCGCGCTAAACCGCAGCAGCGTATTGGCGCTGACGGCGATATCTCGTTTTAGCTGGAAGATACCCGCGAGTAACCCCACCAATATCATTACGATCAGTGGAACGGCAATAAACAACATCAGAAATAGCTTTCTTACTTTCAAATCATTGCCCTCTTACCGGCCTTCCTTTTGCCACTGTACGCTTTGATAGGATAACTAAAGTAACATTAATATAGAAAAGCAATATTGAGAGATAGGTTATACGTTCTTAATGATAGCAAGATGGCACTCCCTGTGCCGAAAATAGACAAGAAAATATCAATACCCAACAGGTGCAGGATACTATCGTTAGAATAAGCGATAGCAGATATCTAAATTCAATATGTTAGCCTGATACCAGGTTCGCTGCCTGATGAGGCATAAATCACGGAACGAATTCCCATCAATACAGGGATTATTGGCTACAACTCAACGTTACTACTGGTGGTACACACATTATACAAATGTCGATTAAGCGAAAACATGTAGGTATTTTTCCCAATTTTGACCATCTTTAACTCATTAATCGTACCAGGCTGTAACAGTCTCAACCAGGAAAACAAATCGCCAGCAGTATCAGACTCAAAAGTCTTAACTGAATTGACTTTAAAAGTAAATGTTTTCATACCCGTTCTGCGCAGTTTGCTGATGCAGATATCACGAAAAAAAGCCGTTTCTCTTTCGTATCGGTAGTAACATCGTAGTGTAGGGTAATCCTGCCGGATTTAAGATCCAGCACAAGTCCACCATCCATGTACAATTTTCGTGGCGCAATATACGCTTCTGATTTTGTCGTGCATATAAGATTATTGGTTCTATAAGAGTCACGATTTACCCACTCAAGCGCTATTATCGATCCGATTGCGACAATGGCGATAAATATTACAAATATAATCAGTAACGTTCTTTTACTGTAATACATTTTGGCACCGCCATTTCAACAGGATTTAAGCATTGCAGAAAAATATTCATATTAGGCTCCCTGATATAATAAAGATGGCGTCCATTTTGCCGGTAAATTTTAATTTTTAGAGAGTTAAAAGCAAAAACTACTTCACTTAATGTGACCTTATCCTCTTTTGTTTTATAGATTGCATAATCGTTATATTCGCCAAGATATGTAAAAAAACTATCAGGGCTGTTACGAACAGGCGCTTTATATATAGTAAATACACCATAGAGCAATGCCAGAAGAATGGCTCCTGTTAATACCACAAATACGCTGTGACGTTTATTTTTGTAAAATATGTTCTCCCGAGTCGTGGTGCCTTTAACGTTTTCATCACTCACCTTTAGGGAGGTGATTTTTTTTATAGGTTCAATGGCAACAGACAGCGATACCCCCACCCGAGGGCGAGTTACGATGTCAGATGACTGTAGACCAATGCTACTAAAATCATTTCTCATTTGATTAATGAGTTTATAGTAACTTGATTCTGAGACGCAGCCTCCACGATTTTCCCAAACAAAATGAATAATATCTTCTTTTTTGTAAAGACCATGCCAAAAAGCAAGAAGCAGATGGGTCTCAGCTTCTGATATTCTGATTATCTCATTACCATGCGATAAGGTCATCTTCGTACTATCAAATACAACACGCTTATCAAGTAAAAATATAGTTTCATTCATGACAATCCTAAAGGTAACTGCATCCATCATTCAGACGACATATTATCATGCTCAAAAAAGAATTCAGCCCCCTAATTAACCTGAGTTTAACTTATAAGTCTCACTTATAGTAAACAATAATTGACACAAGTATTACCTACACATTACAAATCAAACAGTTATAGGTAAATCTGAACACTTTTCTTTACCTTAACGCAAACTCAGGAAACTTCTGAAAGGCCAAAAGTAAGAAAAAAGTAAGACTAATTATACTGTTTCAGAAGCACATTTCAGAAAATTTACCTTAATCTCACCATCGTATTATCCATCGGGAGGTTTAACTGATACGGATTTTACATAGCAAAAATGTGCAGGTTTGTATTGCAACATAGTCTATCTATTCAGATGCGGAGAGAATTGTTATCGGATTACACTCAATCAAATGATAACACTATCAGTTGTACTAATGAGATGTATGGACGAAAGCGCTTATCGCTCTATTTCATGATAAGAGAAATAAGTCTGTTTGTTTTATATCGCATTATCAATAGTCAGGAGGGTATAGCTCACATCCAAAAATAGAGTTAATGATCGTTATTTTTACCACTCCTCCATAAGCACGAAACATTCGGGCGAATTGCACTCGTCCTGAAAAAGTAAAGATTAATACAGGAACATTATCATATGTCTATGAAAAAATATTTAGCAATGATCACAGGCTCACTTCTTGTCTCCAGCAGCGCGATGGCTGTTTCTGATAACACCATCACCTTTCAAGGGGAAGTCTCTGATGAAACATGCTCTGTCGTTATTAATGGTAATCAGGCTAAACCCGTCGTGTTATTACCAACAGTAAGTACTAAAGATTTATCAGAACAAGGGAAAACCGCGGGGCCAATAACGTTTGATATTGGGCTGTCCGGGTGTACCGGCTCTCAGGACAAAACAACAAAAATTTCCACTGTCTTTGTCGGTAATCAGGTCACCAGTAACGGTAACCTGGGTAATACTGGCAGCGCGAAAAATGTTGAAGTCCAATTACTCGACACTTCAGGGGAGCCAATCAATCTGACCGGCGGCTTTACTGGCGACGGCGACCTACAGCTGGAACCAAATGCTTCTGAAGCGAGCGCGACTTATACCGCGCGGTATTACTCTACCGGGAAAGCAGAGGCTGGGACAGTCGCTGCCACCCTTCAATACGCCGTTTCGTATAAATAATTGTCGCTACGGTCTGGCGTTGAAACGCCAGACCATTTTCAATCGCTAGGGAGTTGTTGAGATGAAAATGGATACCCGACATTCCGCATTATATTACTTAATAGTTTTTCTATTCCTGGCCCTACCCGCCACAGCATCGTGGGCGAGCGTTACTATTTTGGGTAGCCGAATAATTTACCCATCAACAGCCTCCTCCGTAGATGTGCAGTTAAAAAATAATGATGCAATACCTTATATCGTACAAACCTGGTTTGACGATGGCGATATGAATACCAGCCCGGAAAATAGCAGCGCGATGCCATTGATTGCCACGCCGCCGGTATTTCGTATTCAACCCAAAGCAGGCCAGGTTGTACGCGTAATTTATAACAACACGAAAAAATTGCCGCAGGATCGTGAGTCAGTATTCTGGTTTAACGTATTACAGGTACCACCAACGAATATTGGCAGCGACAGCGGGCAAAATAAAATGTTGGTGATGCTGCGCTCAAGAATAAAACTTTTCTATCGTCCTGACGGGCTAGGTAAACCTGATAATCTGGCGAAAAAACTACAGATTAAAACGGTAAATAAGGGTTCCGGAAAAAGCGGTATTGTTATTGTTAATCCGCAGCCCTGGTTTGCCTCTTTAAGTAACCTGAATGTAAAAGTGAACGGCGCTTCGTATAACCTGGATGCTGACATGATTGCCCCTTTCTCCAGTCAAACCTGGTGGCTGCCGGGCAAACGGTCACTCAAATCCTTCTCCGGTACAGTCACCGTTACTTTGGTTAACGACCTGGGCGCAAGGATAAGCGAGAGCTACGATGTCCCCCACCATTAATTTGAACCGCAAAAGCCTTGCGCTATTGATCGCCATAGTTTGCTCAGGCTCCGCGCAAGGTGAAGAGTATTATTTTGATCCTGCGCTACTTCAGGGGGCCACTTACGGACAAAATATTGCCCGTTTTAATGAACGGCAAACGCCTTCCGGAGACTATCTTGCCGACGTTTACGTTAATGGCACGCTGGTAACCTCGAGCACTAATATTCGATTTAATGCTGTAAAAGAGGGTCAACAGACTGAACCCTGCCTGCCCTTATCGGTGATGAAAGCGGCACAGATAAAATCACTCCCCGCGACCGACGCTGCGACCGAGTGTCGCCCGCTCAGGGAGTGGGTGCCTCATGCCGGTTGGCAATTTGATAGCGCCACGCTTCGCCTGTTGCTGACGATTCCAATGACCGAACTTACGCACAAACCGCGCGGTTATATCTCTCCTTCAGAGTGGGATAGCGGCGCGCTGGCGCTGTTTTTACGCCATAACACAAACTGGACCCACACCGAAAATACCGACAGCCATTATCGCTACCAATACTTATGGAGCGGTTTAAACATGGGCGTTAACCTCGGACTTTGGCAGGTCCGTCATCAAAGTAATCTGCGCTATGCCAATAGCAACCAGAGCGGAAGCGCCTGGCGCTATAATAGCGTTCGAACCTGGGTGCAAAGACCTGTCGCGTCTGTTAACAGTATTCTGTCGCTGGGCGATAGCTATACGGACTCCAGCTTATTCGGCAGTCTGTCTTTTAACGGGGCTAAACTTGTCACCGACGAGCGGATGCGCCCGCAGGGCAAACGCGGTTATGCGCCGGAAGTTCGGGGCGTAGCGGCCAGTAGCGCGCACGTGGTAGTAAAACAACTGGGGAAAGTGATTTATGAAACCAACGTTCCGCCGGGCCCATTTTATATTGACGATCTGTACAACACCCGTTATCAAGGCGATCTGGAGGTAGAGGTTATCGAGGCCAGCGGTAAAACCTCACGTTTCACCGTGCCTTATTCTTCCGTGCCGGATTCGGTTCGCCCCGGTAACTGGCACTATTCGCTGGCCTTCGGCAGGGTTCGTCAGTACTACGATATTGAAAATCGTTTCTTTGAGGGAACGTTCCAGCACGGCGTTAATAACACCATTACCCTCAACCTCGGTTCACGAATTGCGCAGCGTTACCAGGCATGGCTGGCGGGCGGCGTCTGGGCCACCGGTATGGGCGCGTTCGGCCTTAACGCCACCTGGTCGAATGCGCGCGCAGAGCATAACGATCGCCAACAAGGCTGGCGCGCGGAACTCAGTTACAGCAAAACGTTTACCACCGGCACTAACCTGGTACTGGCGGCTTATCGTTATTCAACCAACGGCTTTCGCGATCTTCAGGACGTGCTCGGCGTACGCCGGGAAGCAAAAACGGGGATTGATTACTACTCCGACACGCTGCATCAGCGCAATCGCCTGTCCGCGACGGTAAGCCAGCCGTTAGGACGGCTTGGCACGCTTAACCTCAGCGCCAGCACCGCAGACTACTACAATAACCAATCGCGTATAACACAGCTACAAATGGGATATAGCAACCAGTGGCGGAATATAAGCTACGGGGTGAATATCGCACGACAGCGCACCACCTGGGATTACGATCGCTTTTATCACGGCGTTAACGAACCACTGGACGTGAGTAGCCGACAAAAATATACCGAAACCACAATGTCGTTTAATGTCTCTATACCGCTGGATTGGGGCGAAAACAGAACGTCTGTCGCCATGAATTATAACCAGTCCAGTCAAAGTCGTTCCTCAACCGTATCCATGACCGGCAGTAGCGGTGAAAACAGCGACCTGTCATGGTCGGTTTATGGCGGCTACGAGCGTTATCGCAATAGCAATAGTGATAGCAGCGCGCCAACGACGTTTGGCGGTAATCTACAACAAAACACCCGGTTTGGCGCACTTCGCGCCAACTATGACCAGGGTGATAACTATCGTCAGGAAGGGCTGGGCGCGTCCGGCACCCTGGTTCTTCACCCTGGCGGTCTGACGGCTGGCCCCTATACCAGCGATACCTTTGCGCTTATTCATGCCGATGGCGCGCAGGGCGCGATCGTACAAAATGGCCAGGGCGCTGTGGTTGATCGCTTTGGTTACGCCATTCTGCCTTCGTTATCTCCTTACCGCGTCAATAACGTTACGCTCGATACCCGTAAGATGCGCAGCGATGCCGAACTGACGGGAGGAAGTCAGCAGATTGTGCCGTATGCTGGCGCCATCGCGCGTGTCAATTTCGCCACTATCAGCGGCAAAGCAGTGCTGATCTCCGTGAAGATGCCGGATGGCGGCATACCGCCAATGGGCGCTGATGTTTTCAACGGTGAAGGCACAAACATCGGCATGGTCGGCCAGAGTGGGCAGATTTATGCCCGTATCGCCCATCCGTCGGGTTCTCTACTGGTGCGCTGGGGAACAGGGGCAAACCAGCGTTGCCGGGTTGCCTACCAACTCGATCTTCACACCAAAGAACCGTTTCTCTATCTGAACAAAATCTGCGAGAAGGAATAGCACAATGCTTTTTAGTTTCCGAACGCTATTGTTTATCACCAGCCTGTTTGTCAGCGCCGGAACATGGTCGTCATGTATCAAAGTCACCGATAAGAGCGCGCTCTCTGACGCGGCGATAAAAGCGGGCTACACGGCGCAAAACTGGATCGGCGCAACTGACACAAATACCGGTAATATCGGTTTGCCAACGGTGATTAGCGTCAGTAATAGTGAAACATTTCAACCCTCCGGCACGCTATTGGCCAGTGGGATCGGTAACTTCCTGACGGCCGCCACCGGCACGCCCTATTCCAGTAAACAGGTACTTTACCGCTGCGATACTGCCGATGCCGGGAAGCTCTATGAGATGTATTCGACAAATGGCGATAGCGCTTTTGCGGGGGCATTTTTTACTCCCGAAGTAGAAGGCGCCTATTATGATGTGGAGCGTAATGTTGCTGTCCGTATGACAAACCTCAGTACCGGCGAATATTACAGCCGTTTCTGGAAAGAACGCCAACTTACCGCAGACAGTTGGTTTCAGGATGACAAATATATTTATATTCCTGCCAGCGCGTTTAGCAACGTGCTATATGAGATGTTTAAAATTGACTCAAGAAAATATTTTGCCTACCAGAATCCAATGGACCGAGATACCTGGACGCAGCCTCGGGGTTATATCGCGTTTAAAGGCCCAGGCTTGATTACCGAGCGGATCAAAGCGGGACTGGATCATGCCAGCGATTATTATGGCTGGCCCAGCTATTGGCCCGGGGCATGGAGTACATATAATAGCGTCACCTATGTTCGCGGCGCGTTATGTAAAATCACAGATTATCCTGCGATCGTGAAAATTCCCCCTGTCGCCGTCGGCATATTAGCCGCCGGAGGCAATAGCCAGGCGCCTTTCCACGTCAGCCTGGAATGTGAGTCCGGTGCCGTGTCCAGTGCCCTCCCGTCCACCAGCGCCGCTAATGTCGCAATGGGGTTTGTCGTTAATCAACCCACCGCCGTGGCGGCGGCGCGTCGCTTGGGGCTAACCACATCCGCAGGCGGTCTGTCGTGGCTACTGGACACCCATTATGGCGAACCTGGCGTAGCTTCCGGAGTGGGTATCCGCATCTATAACGATGCCGGTACGCCAATTAACCTGTTACCCGATCGGATCAAGACAGGCACTGGCAACGCCCGAGGCTGGTATGGCTATAAAGATTTAACCACACGGGTATCATCCGGTTCAGTAGAAACCTACAGCGGTGATTTTACTGCCTCGCTTGAGGCGATCGGCGGACAAACAGTAACGGCAGGAAGCGTGAATGCGCAATTACAGGCAGTGGTTAGTTTTCAGTAAAGTCATATTAACGCTACTTGGGTTGACGGGATGGTATGGCCCGGCACAAGCTGCCGTTAATATTGACAGAACCCGAATTATTTTTGCTTCAGATGAGGTCGCTCAATCGTTGACATTATCCAACGATAATACAACGCCGATGCTGTTACAGGTATGGACCGACGCCGGAAACATTGACGCCTCTCCGGATAACAGCAAAACGCCGCTGGTGGCGCTGCCGCCGGTATTTAAAATGCAGCCAGGAGAACTGAGAACGCTTCGCCTGCTCCTGAGTTCCCGCCAGCAGCTGGCAACGGACCGGGAGAGTCTCTTCTGGCTAAACATTTATCAGATACCGCCAGTCACCCAGGACATTAAAAACCACCCGCGAAAACTGGTGTTACCGCTTCGTTTGAGGCTAAAAATTTTAATTCGCCCGACTGGGCTAAAAGCGCCCACGGAAGCGGAGGAGAAAAAATTACGCTTTATTGCTAAAGAGAATACTATACGGATAGTTAACCCCACCTCGTGGTATATGAGTTTAACACTAACGACGGATGACAAAAAAAGTATCGGCGATATCATGGTTGCGCCGAAAACAGCACGTGATGTGCCGCTAACACGCTCGCCAACGCCGGGAGCATCGATAAATTATGCAGTAATCAGTGACTCCGGGAACTGGCGACAATATACCGCCATACTGGAAAAATATATTAGTGAGAATGATTTTACTCCTGAGTTTTGATGGGAAATATTCAGGGATACGATCGTATCCCTGAGGCAAGCCAGACTCAGCATGTACCATTGTCAAAAATAGCATTAAGCTGATATTTTACTTTTTGCACGGCATCTTTGTTCTGTTGAGTTCCCTTCTCCTCAACAGACATATCCCATACGTTTTCATTATCTGATTCAATTAATGTGTAGAACGTATTATTATTACGCATCATATAACCACGAAAATTATTTTCGATGCCCGTTGTCACAGGCTTAGCAACCCCTGAAATAACAGACTCCGTCTCTTTATTGAAAATCTGGTATTGAATATTTGCGCAGTTTAAATCACAGGGAGAACATTTAAGATTTAAAACAAGCAGTATCGTGTTATTTTCAAAAACAAGGGCATAATGATTGCTGGCAGATGAACATAACGGGAATAGCGCGAGAAGGAGGATTATTATCAATTTCATATAGTTATATAGACTCCATCAAAGAAAACTTTCATTTCACGCCCCTGAGAATAGCGAAAGGCATACCATGCAGAACGAATGCTTTCCGAGCTGACGTCCTCATAGACATTTATACCATGCTCAGCAAGTATGCGAGAAAGAAAATGAGAAGATTGTTATGACAGAAAAGGTTGTAACGATAACAGGAACAATACCTGTTTCATATTCATTTAATTAATAATATTAATTTTCTATTTCATCTTTGGTAATACCCCCAATGGATTTTCCGCCTATAATGCTGCACAGGTAGCTACTTCTCTTTTGCTGTGAGAAAACATTACATTGGTATAACTAATGAGAATGAGCAGAGGCATTAAGTCACGTAATATTGCGTTTCCTCTGTTAAGGCTTTTGTGTGAAAAGAGCATTACTTTTAGTCAGTTAGGTAGCATTACATAAGCATAACTAAATTTGAGAAAACCTCGAAAAATCAGCATATTGAATTGATGGATGGTATTGTTTTTTAAAGAATTTTAATTACCAACCTGCGATAATACGCTTAAGATGAACACATATCTATTGAGCTAAAGTAGTCGCTCAATCAATCTGATTGTTATGGAGTGAGTGTGTGATACTTACAATGCCATCCAGCCGATACCAATAGAATTCTCAACCTCCGATAATCGTCACCCAAAAATCAGGAGATAAAATATGACGTTAAAACCAGGTGAGAAATCCGGTAATAATGGAGGTATCTATGTGGAGGTTGGGCCTCGTGGTGGGATAAAAGATAACTTCGCCACGATAGCGGAAACAAAACCGCGCCACCAACGCAACGCCCTAAAAGCTACTGGGTGCTGGCAAAAAGAACACCTAACAGTAAACGTAAGTCAGAGCATCTGGCGCCACGACAGTTGGCGCCGACTGATCACAGTACGCCCGGTGCTTTACCGCCTGGCAAGCATTGTGCAAGATGCTCCGTGAGGAAATCGATGCAGATTTTGATACGATCAGAACTTGATGAACGCCGGGTATATACAGCCCAGATATTCGCTTCCTGATACCACTGAGGCAACACGCGAACCAGCTCACCTCGTTCAATATACTGCGCAACATCCCATTCCGACCGCAATGTAATGCCATGGCCTTTCAGGGCCCAAATAAGCACCACACTGCCGCTGTTGGAAGAATGAAAACCGTTTAGTCGGCAATGTGTCTGCTGCTTACCGTCCGTTAATATCCAATTGCCAAATGCCGAGTTTTTTTCCTGAATCATTAGGCAATCGTGCTGCACAAGCGCACTAACAGACTCTGGCTTGCCGTGGCGTTCGAGGTATTCAGGGGAAGCACACAGGATCCGTCGATTAGTGGCTAACTGCCGTGCGATATACAATTCGTTGATATCATCCCCAACGCGAATTTCAATATCGATCCCCTCTTCCACCAGATCCACTTCACGATCCGTTAGCGTGAGTTTTACCGTAATATCAGGATAGGCGATCATAAATGACGACAGCGCCTCTGCGACATATTTATGCCCAAAACCAAATGAGCAGTTGATGGTGATATTACCAGCCAACACACCACGTTGATTATCCAAACGACTGACAAAGCCATCCATTTCACTGACGACCTGCATAGCCCCACCCAGCGCATTTTCGCCTTCCGGTGTGAGACGCATCACTCTGTTATTTCGAAAAAAAAGCCGGGCGTTGAGACATTTTTCAAGGATAGCGATACGTTTGCTGATATAGGAGGGAGATAACCCCAGCTCCAGCGCTGCCCGGGCAAATCCACCGTTGCGAGCAACGGTGACAAAAACGAAAAGATCTTCAACAGAAGGCCAGCCCTCAAGGGGCTGGCGATGTTTTTTTCCTACAGGTGTCGTTTTCATAGCATCAGTGCGAAGTTGCAAAGGATGACCGAGTTATAACACTGAATGTAAAAAGGACTGAAGTTTCTGGATAAAGTACTCAGGACACTCTTCCTGCGGGGAGTGTCCGCAAGGCAATGCTTCCCCCTGAACGTTTAGCGCCTTTTCTTTCCAGGTACCAACCACATTATATAGTTGCCCTACCGTTCCCAGCCCTCCCCACAGCAACTGTAACGGACACCGGATACGCGCCGACGTATCTGCGGCATCATCGTCCAAATCAATCGTCGCAGCAGCCCGGTAGTCCTCACAGATCGCGTGGATCATCTCAGGGTTCTGGTAACAGCGCAGGTATTCATTGAATGCTTCCTGCGAGGTCGCGCCCTCTATTTTTAGCTGGCCAGAAATATGCTTACGCAGAAAAAATGCCGGATCGTGCGCAATCATCGTTTCGGGTAACGGGAAAGGTTGAATCAGGAAAAACCACCAAAAGTAACGCGTAGCAAAGGATTTATCGGTCAAGGCGTACATCGTCGCGGTTGGAGCAATGTCGATAAAAGTACAACAGGTCACACGATCCGGATAATCCAGCGCGAGCCTGTGTCCTACGCGTCCGCCACGATCATGCCCTACAAAGGCAAAACGGGAAAAGCCGAGCGCATCCATTAACATGACGATATCCTGCGCCATGGTGCGCTTTGAATAGGTACGGTGCGCCGGATCGCTCGTTGGTTTATCGCTGTCGCCATAGCCACGCAAATCCGGCAAAATGACTGTATGATTTTGCGCCAATGTCGGTGCGACTTTCCGCCATGTTGTATGATTCTGCGGATGCCCATGTAGCAGTACCAAAGGTGAACCGCTGCCTCCGATAGCCACTCTTACCGTCAGACCATTTTCCAGACGAACATCCTTGAGCGCAAACCCCGGAATAAACGGAGAGGCGCCGCATTCAATCAGTGTACTCATCACTTTCTCCCGTCATGCCAGCTAACAGAGGATGTTAAATAACGGCTATCCCGGACGACATTGCGCAGGGTTCCAATATGTTCAATCTCAACTTCAATAACATCACCATCGTGTAAAAACAGCGGTGGAACGCGTTTTTTGCCCACTCCACCAGGCGACCCTGTGAGGATCGTGTCGCCAGGGGAAAGCAGAGTAAATGTGCTTATATAAGCAATGAGTGAAGCGATAGGATGGATCATATTTGCCGTAGATTCGTTCTGCACCTCCCGCCCGTTTAGTCGTGTCAGTAAACGTAGCATCTGGGGATCGGGAATGTCGTCTGTGGTCACCAGACACGGACCGAATGATCCTGTCGAAGGCCAGTTTTTTCCAGCCGTAAACCAGCTATGCTGCCAGTCCCTCACTGAACCATCCATATAGCAGCTGTATCCGGCGACATAATCTAAAGCATCCTCAGCGCTGACCCGGGAGCATCGCCGCCCAATCACTACGGCTAATTCACCTTCGTAGTCGAACTCATTGGTATTTTCAGGCTTCAGCAGCAGGCCATTATGCCCGGTCTGAGAATCCGCAAAGCGGACAAAAAGGGTTGGGGCCGGGTTGGTTTCATTAAACTCAATACGCTTATCGGCATAATTCATTCCGACACAGATGATCTTCTGCGGATCGTCAATCACCGGCAGAAAAGTGACTTCCTGGTAGTAATAATCCGCCGGCTCATCACACCATAACGCCGCATCCGTCAGCGCATTAGCGCACAGGAGAGATTTCAAAGTGGGATATTTGTCGCCAAGCCGCTGCGAGAGATCAATTATTCCGGTTTCCTGCATAATGCCGTAGCGTTTGCCACCGTTCACAAGATATTGAACCAGTTTCATTGCAGTCTTCTTCCTTAACCGCGCGGGGATGCAGGGCGTTTTAGCCACGGCCGCCGTGAATAATGCGCAACCTCAAAATTTTCAATCTCCGGCAAGTATTGCAATGTCCAGGCTATCGCATCTTCGCCTGCGGCCAGCATCGCCCGTTTGAGTTCACTGATCACAAAGGAGATCGTTTCCTCTGCCGTCGTAATTTCGCAGCGATCGAGTGAAACAGTGATAGAATTGGTATCAGCACTCGCGGCAAGCTGCGCCAGGCGCGCCAAAGCAGGTTCATCTAATGAGACCGTGAGGATCCCGTTGCGTTGGCAGTTATCATCGAAAATGCCTGCAAATGTGCTACCTATCAGCCCCCGTACTCCCAGTTGTTTTAATCCCCATACGGCGTGTTCACGACTCGATCCACAGCCAAAATTGGGGCCAACCAGCAGGAATGTCGCGCTCTGCCAGCCCGGCATGTTCAGAATAAAATCAGGATTTGGTTGGCCGCCAGCCATAAAGCGACGATCGAAAAACACCCCTTTATCCAGCCCCTGGCGATCGATCCCTTTCAGGAACTGTTTTGGCATAATCACATCAGTGTCGATATTCGGTTCCAGCATCGGCGCAATTCGCCCGCTGATTTGCTTAAACGTATCCATCTTATTCCCCTGCCTGAAGTAATGACCGAACATCGACCAGATGCCCCGCTACCGCCGCCGCCGCAACCATCGCCGGGCTCATCAAATGCGTTCTTGCTCCAGCGCCCTGTCGTCCAGGGAAGTTACGGTTCGTACCTGATGCACAGCGATCGCCGGGCGACAATACATCTTCATTCATCGCAAGGCACATTGAGCAACCCGACTGCCGCCATTCAAAACCGGCAGCAATAAAGATTTTCGCCAGTCCTTCTTCTTCCGCCTGGCGTCTTACCATTGTTGAACCAGGCACAATGATCCCGCGAACATGGCTGGCGATTTTGCGCCCTTCAAGCACCTTCGCAACGGCACGCAAATCCTCAATGCGACCATTTGTGCATGAACCAATAAAAGCGTGAGAGATACGAATATCTTTCAGCAACATGCCAGCCGTTAATCCCATGTAATGAAGGGCCTTCTCAAGCGCCAGGCGCTTAAGCGGATTGGTTTCCTGTTCCGGGAAAGGAACACGTCCGGTGATGGAACCTGTTTGATCCGGACTGATTCCCCAGGTGACTTTAGGCTCAAGATCATGGCAGTTGATCGCCACCGTCTTATCAAATACCGCATCAGCATCGCTGCTCAACTGTGACCATTCCAGCAATGCCTGCTGCCAGAGTTCACCTACAGGCATTTGCGGTTTACCGTAGATATAGTCAAAAACCTTTTTATCCGGCGCAATAATGGCACCACGCGCCCCCGCTTCTACCGCCATGTTGCAGAGCGTCATTCGTCCTTCAACGCTCAACGCGCTGATGGCCTCACCCACAAATTCAATGGCATATCCCGTCGCGCCATCAGCGCCAATACGTTCAAGCAATTCAAGAACAATATCTTTTGCGGAACAGGCGAAAGGTAGCTCTCCCTGAACACTTACGCGCATGGTTTTGAGCTTGCGGTAAACCAGCGTCTGCGTGGCCAGCAGATGTTCAATTTCCGACGTCCCGATACCAAAGCCCAGCGCGCCAAATGCACCGTAGGTTGTCGTGTGACTATCCCCGGCGGCGATCACCATGCCAGGCATCACTAGCCCTTGTTCATGAGCAACCACGTGTTCAATCCCCTGACGCGGATCCAGCACATCAAATAATGTGATGCCAAAGTCAGCGGCATTTTCCCGAAAGTAATCAACCTGTAGCTGTCCTCCCGGATCGGTCATTAAGTCATCCCGTTGCGACCGCGTAGGATTAACATGGTCAATATTCAATAAAAACGTGTCGGGGTGCCGAACGGTGCGGCCGCGTTCTCTTAACCCGCTAAATGCCTGCGGGCTGGTATATTCATTCAGTATTGAACGATCAATATAAAGTAAAACATGTCCTTCGTTATCAAGTTCACGAATGGTATGTGACTCAACTAATTTTTCATACAGCGTTTTAGCAGACATATATATTCCTGGAGCAACGAATATCCGGGTAGCCAAATATTCACAATTTAAGCTTTTAGCTATAGTGACACATTAATGAAAAAATGATGATTCCATTATGGAAAGTATAAAAACACACTTCGTGTCTATAATCAGAAACTCTCCTGAACTGACTGTTTTTTGATTTGCGGTTGTTTCTCATATTTTGCGAAAATAAACCGGCAGATAAATAATCCTATCCCCAGCATCATCAGACATGATGCCGCAATAGCATTCCATCCCTGCCAGGAGAAAAGATACCCGTTTAAATACCCCATTACTGCACCGCCAGAGTAGTAGCAAAGCAGATAAAACGATGTCGCCTGTCCTTTTGCGTTTGGACTCCGTGAACTGACCCAGGCTAATACGGTGGAATGAGCAGAGAAAAATGCGACTGACAGTAAAACGATACCTGAAATGAAAACCCACAGAGAAGGGGCGATTAGCGTAAGAAATGCACCGACCATCATACAGATGATCAGCATACTGAGCGCATTCATCGACCCAATATTCAACGCGACACGGGCAGCATATGGCGCAAGAAAAAAAGTTAATGAGAAGCTAACTGGAATCAAACCTATCCAGGTGTAGCTCAGCTCATAAGGCGGTCGATGCAGGTAAAACGCCAGAAAATTAAAGATGGATGTAAAAGAGCCGAAAAGAATAAATCCAATGACAAAACATAATGATACGCGGATATTCTTAAAATGTTCCAACCCGCCTTTCAACACTGCACCAAGCTGTAGTGAAGGTGTAGGAACAAACTGTCGGGATGTCGGGAGAAACAACTTCACCGCGAGTGCCATAGCAATCAGAACACCACCGAAGATAAAGAAAATCGTATCTATAGATACATGCTCCATCATCAAAGTTGCAAACACACGACCAGACATACTCCCTAGCGAATTGCCAAAAATAAAATATCCAGTAACAATCCCTGCCAAAGCAGGAGAGACTTCTTCACTGATATAGACTGTAACGGCCGCCGTAATACCACTTACTGCAATGCCGAGCAAAGCGCGGTATACCACCAGCATCGGCCATGATGATGCAGTTGCGCACAATAGAGTTAAAATACCTCCTGCCAGCAACGAATAAAAAATGATTGGCTTTCGCCCAAAACGGTCAGATAACGTGCCGCTAAATAACATGGCTAATGCCAGAAACCCCACCTCAGCAGATAAAATCATCCCTACCTGATTCAATGGGATATTATAAACCTCACTTAACTTTGGTAATAAAGCCTGGATTGAATATAAAGAAGCTAACTCTGCCAAACCCGCCAGAGGTAATATCATTAAAATAGGCAAGTACTTACCTATTGTCTCTTCAATATTATTTTTCATACACAATGTTCCGTAAAAGATCCTGATTGCCATCTGCCTGTTTGCCAACAAACATCCGTGTATACAATATTTATCTTTTACGTTTACAGAATTGACAGCGTTCACATTTTATTTTTCTTAATAGAGACGAAATGGAATCAAGTGTTTTATGAAATGTAGATCATCTAAGAATGACGCGGTAATGGCAACGTAGTAAGTTATGAACTATATATTTATTCAATAAATATATAGACATTAATTTGACGAAAAGAAATGAATCGGCAGTCCAAAACTGTCACTGGCAACCCTTCTGGACGCCGCCATCCTTAGATGGAAACGTCCGTTAGCGTTTTATTCGATAGTCAGCTCACACGAGTTCTTTGAGCTGCTCCTGCATATAGGTCGAAAAATACTCTGGGTTTTTGATAAGGATGCGGTTACCGGAGGCGACTTTTTCTGCCCATCCGGCCACTTTTTTCGTGAACTCAGGATTCCATCCCTCCTGCTCACCTCGTGCCACCACAACTTCCGGGCTTACTGGCACGCCTAAATCATGCAAATACTTTAAAATTCCCTTAGCGGTACTTTCATCCATTGAATGGGGTACTGACGCCGATGTGTTCATACCACCAATAAAATCCAAGGCTTTCTCAATTGCTGTTGGCATGCTCTTATCCTTAAAATTAACCACGTGAGAGACACCTTGATACTATGTACCCAACTCCGCCGGGATATCAAAGAGAACATCGCCTTTCTTTGACTTACCCCGCAGCTAAACGCTTGCGCGGCTGTTTTCTGCACTATTTTTTGGCTTCTCCGGCTAAAACCAGCCCGGTCGCTACCGCATTGCGCGGGCCTTCAGTACCACAGATATTACCCTGCCCGGCGACAACGCCGTACTGCGCCAGCGCATCGGTGATCATCTGCGGAATTTCAAAATCCAGCGATGAGCCACCTACCAGCACCACAAAAGTGATATCGCGAATCGAGCCGCCGGGCGAGACCTGACGTAACGCGCGCAGACAGTTGGTCACAAAGACTTTCTCTTTGGCCTGACGGCGCACCAGACGAATCTTCTCCAGCGAGGTCTGGTTATCGACCGGGATCAGCTCGCCCTCTTTCAGATACACCACTTTGGCAAATACTGACGGGCTAAGCGGTTCACGAAAAAACTCCACCGCGCCGTTCTCGTGGCGAATGCTGAACAGGCTCTCCACTTTGGCCAGCGGGTATTTCCTCTGCCAAAAACGGATCGCTTAAGCCAAGCTCCGTTTGAATCAACAGGCTGACCATATTCCCCGCCCCGGCAAGGTGTACCGCCTTCACTACGCCATCGTTATTGATAATGGCGGCATCGGTGGATCCTGCGCCTAAATCGAGGATCGCCAGCGGAGCGTCGCATCCAGGCGTCGTTAACGCGCCAGCCACAGCCATGTTGGCTTCCACACCACCGACTTCAACTGGGGTATTTAACCGGGCGCTTAGCTCGCTGGCGATAGCCTGCATCTGTAAGCGGTACGTCTGGCATCAGCGTCGTCATCAGATAAACCGGCGTCAGCGGTTCCACCTTGTCTGTGATAACGTCTTCCGGGAAGCATTCAGTGACGCAAAACAACGCTATGGTGCGCCACGCCTGACGGATGAGCTTCGTGCTCAGGGTTACCAGTTCAACGTGAAAACCGTGGCGGCCAGCCTGCGTCGGCAGGGGCTGCGGGCGAAAGCCTCGCGCCGGTTCCGTCCGGTCAGTTACCGCAAACATGGTCTGCCAGTCTCAGAGAATCTGCTGAAGCAGGACTTTTACGCCAGCGGCCCGAATCAGAAGTGGGTGGGTGACATCACGTATCTTCGCACTGGTGAAGGCTGGCTTTATCTGGCCGTGGTTATCGATCTGTGGTCGCGGTCAGTCATTGGCTGGTCGATGTCTTCGCGGATGACAGCACAGCTTGCCTGCGATGCGTTACAGATGGCGCTGTGGCGGCGTAAATGTCCGGAAAATGTCATCGTGCATACAGACAGAGGCGGTCAGTACTGTTCAACGGATTATCAGAGCTTACTGAAACGCCATAATCTGCGGGGAAGTATGAGCGCCAGAGGTTGTTGTTACGACAATGCCTGTGCGGAAAGCTTCTTCCATACGCTGAAGGTGGAATGTATCCACGGAGAGGACTTTGTCAGCCGGGAAATAATGCGGACAGCAGTGTTTAATTATAGTGAGTGTGATTACAATCGGTAGCGTCGTCACAGTGCCTGTGGCGGTCTCAGTCCGGAACAATTTGAAAACCAGAACCTCGCTTAGGGTTGTGCCCATATTACGCGGGTAGGATCAGAGTACATAGCTCTGAGACGGAATCATTAACATGATGGAATGTAGAATCTTTCCAATACGTATTCAGCCTATCAAATGGTAGGCCAACTCATGGCGCATGGTAAACAAGAAATCATCTTTGGGTTAGGTGGGATACTGCTTATGTTTTGCTAGTTGTGTACCCGAGAGTGTACCCGAGAGCAAAAAATGGTGTTTTTGAGAAATGAGGTTGTACATAAGTGATTGATTTAGATGGTGCCGATAATAGGAGTCGAACCTACGACCTTCGCATTACGAATGCGCTGCTCTACCAACTGAGCTATATCGGCCCTGAGAAGGGTGTGTTCACGCGGGTGAATCACGGGGTAGAAGGTTAAAACTAACCGGGCGGTGCGTCAATAGCCTTGCTACTCAACCGGCTATTTTTGCACCGCTCGTCATTAATTACGCACGAATCGTACCATCGCCAAAGCCGATCCACTTATAGGTGGTAAGCGCTTCAAGCCCCATCGGACCGCGGGCATGTAATTTCTGCGTGCTGACCGCCACTTCTGCGCCAAGCCCAAACTGCCCGCCGTCGGTAAAACGGGTAGAGGCGTTGACATAAACCGCAGCGGAATCCACTTCGTTCACGAAACGCGCAGCATTATGCATATCGCACGTTAAAATCGCATCGGAGTGCTGAGTACCATGTTCGCGAATGTGGGCGATAGCGCCATCCATATTTTCGACCACCACAACGTTCAGATCCAGAGACAGAAACTCGTTATCCAGCTCTTCCGGTTTCAGCGGCACCAGTTTGGCAGGGCCATGCAGTACCTGCATGACGGTTTCATCCCCATGCAACGTTACGCCGCTCTCCGCCATCTGCTTGCTCAGCGCAGGCAAAAAGCGTTCTGCGATGTCCTGATGCACCAGCAAGGTTTCCACCGTGTTACAGGTGCTCGGGCGCTGGGTTTTGGCGTTAACAATAATCTTCAGCGCCGGGGCGATGTCTGCGCTGCTATCAACAAAAATATGGCACACGCCAATCCCGCCGGTAATCACCGGAATGGTGGATTGCTCGCGGCACAGTTTATGCAAGCCTGCGCCGCCGCGCGGGATCAGCATATCGATGTACTTATCCATACGCAGCATTTCATTGACCAGCGAACGGTCCGGATTATCAATCGCCTGAACCGCCGCCTCCGGTAAACCGCAAGCTTTCAGCGCCTTCTGAATGACACGAACGGTTGCGGCATTCGTGCGATACGTCTCCTTCCCACCGCGTAGAATCACCGCATTACCGGTTTTCAGACACAAAGAAGCCACATCAACGGTAACATTCGGACGCGCCTCATAGATAACGCCAACCACGCCCAACGGCACGCGGCGGCGCTCCAGACGTAGCCCGCTGTCCAGCAGACCGCCGTCGATCACCTGCCCGACCGGGTCGGCGAGATTACAGACCTGGCGCACATCGTCAGCAATCGCTTTCAGACGCGCAGGGGTCAGCGCCAGGCGGTCCAGCATCGCTTCGCTCAGGCCATTGGCTCGCGCCTGCTCAACATCTTGTACGTTCGCGCTGAGGATACTTTCCATTTGCGCTTCCAGTTCATCGGCTATTTTTTCCAGCACGCGATTTTTTTCGCCGCTGGAGAGCAGCGCCAGCTTATACGACGCCGCTTTAGCAGCAATGCCCATTTGTTCCAGCATATGCCTGTTCCTTATCGAGTAATCATGTCATCACGATGAACAGCGACCGGGCCATATTCATAGCCCAGAATCGCATCGATTTGTTGAGAGTGGTGACCGGCTATCCGCCGCAGAGCATCACTGTTATAACGGCTGACGCCATGAGCAATATCACGCCCTTGCAGGTTACAAATTCTGATGACCTCCCCCCGCGAGAAATTGCCCGTCACGCTTTTGATGCCTTTTGGCAGAAGTGAACTGCCACGTTCCAGCATTGCCGCGGTCGCGCCTTCATCAACCGTAATTTCACCTGCCGGCGGCGCGCCGAAGATCCAACGTTTGCGGTTTTCCAGCGGCGAGGCTTGCGCATGAAAACGGGTGCCGACGGAAATCCCCTCCATCACATCGCCGATCACGCCCGGTTTACTGCCTGAGGCAATAATCGTATCAATACCCGCGCGACAGGCCACGTCTGCCGCCTGAAGCTTAGTGCTCATACCACCGGTTCCCAGCCCGGAAACGCTGTCTCCCGCGATAGAGCGCAGCGCATCGTCAACGCCATACACATCTTTGATAAGCTCCGCCTGCGGATTGCTACGCGGATCGGCGGTAAATAATCCTTGCTGATCGGTCAGCAGCAGCAGTTTATCCGCGCCTGCCAGGATCGCCGCCAGCGCGGAGAGGTTATCGTTGTCGCCCACTTTAATTTCCGCTGTCGCAACGGCATCATTTTCATTGATAACCGGCACAATATGGTTATCCAGTAATGCACGTAGCGTATCGCGGGCGTTCAGAAAGCGCTCTCTGTCTTCCATATCCGCACGCGTCAACAGCATCTGCCCGATATGGATACCGTAAATTGAAAACAACTGCTCCCACAGTTGAATCAAGCGGCTTTGCCCTACCGCCGCCAGAAGCTGTTTAGAGGCAATTGTTGCCGGCAGTTCCGGGTAGCCGAGATGTTCACGTCCGGCGGCAATCGCGCCAGAGGTAACAATAACAATACGATGTCCCGCGGCGTGTAACTGCGCGCACTGGCGGACAAGTTCTACGATATGGGCACGGTTCAGGCGGCGCGATCCGCCTGTTAGCACGCTGGTGCCGAGTTTTACGACCAGCGTCTGGCTGTCACTCATGATTCTCTGCCGTTCAAAATAAGAAATAAAGACCAAATGAACGTTTTAGCAGGACTGGCTCCGGTTGCCAACAACCTGTACGCGTAGCGTGAAATTTTGTTGCGCAGGATCAGCAAGCGTAGCGGCGGAATTTGACCATTTTATTACCGCAACAATTAAACATATTTTTTTAAAAAAATTCTCACTTTGTCATAAATCTTTCATTACCGAACGTTAAAAACCTTCCTGTTTTTTACCGGGTTTCCCGACAAATCATAGCGCGTAATTAAAACAGGAATGGAAATGAATAAAAGCACTCTGGCAATAGTGGTGAGTATCATCGCATCAGCATCTGTTCACGCCGCCGAGGTTTACAATAAAAACGGTAATAAGCTTGATGTGTATGGAAAAGTTAAAGCCATGCACTATATGAGCGATTATGACAGCAAAGATGGCGATCAAAGCTACGTTCGTTTTGGTTTTAAAGGCGAAACGCAAATTAACGATCAATTGACCGGCTACGGGCGCTGGGAAGCTGAGTTTGCCAGTAATAAAGCCGAAAGTGATTCGTCCCAGCAAAAAACCCGCCTGGCCTTTGCTGGCCTGAAATTAAAAGATATCGGTTCTTTTGACTATGGACGTAACCTGGGCGCGCTGTACGATGTTGAGGCCTGGACGGATATGTTTCCCGAATTCGGCGGCGACTCTTCCGCCCAGACCGATAATTTTATGACTAAACGCGCCAGCGGGCTGGCGACTTACCGCAATACCGATTTCTTCGGCATCGTTGATGGACTGGATCTTACCTTACAGTATCAGGGGAAAAACGAAGATCGCGATGTGAAAAAGCAAAACGGCGACGGCTTCGGCACATCCGTGAGCTATGATTTCGGCGGCAGCGATTTTGCCGTCAGCGGCGCTTATACTCTCTCCGATCGCACCAGGGAGCAAAATCTGCAGCGCCGCGGTACGGGCGATAAAGCCGAAGCCTGGGCTACGGGTGTTAAGTATGACGCTAATGATATTTATATTGCGACCTTCTATTCAGAAACCCGCAACATGACGCCAGTTTCCGGCGGATTTGCCAATAAAACCCAAAACTTCGAAGCGGTTATCCAGTATCAGTTTGATTTTGGTCTGCGTCCGTCATTAGGCTATGTGCTGTCAAAAGGCAAAGATATTGAGGGCGTCGGCAGTGAGGATTTGGTGAATTACATTGACGTTGGCGCAACCTATTACTTCAACAAAAATATGTCCGCGTTTGTAGATTACAAAATCAATCAGCTTGATAGCGATAACACGTTAGGCATTAATGACGATGATATTGTGGCAATAGGGTTGACCTACCAGTTCTGATAAGTCGCATTGTGCCTGATGGCGCTGCGCCATCAGGCATGGCAGCAGGGTTATGCCGACAGTTTTACCGGCTCGTCGTTGAAATCGTCAGACGGCTCCAGCGCCAGCTCCATAGAAATCAGCAGGTCGCGTAGTTTTTCATGAAACTCGCGTAGCGTGTATTCCAGTCGCTCCACCACTTCGGTTTCGTTAATCGGCACTACGGTCCAGTTGCCCTCTTTATCAAACAAACCAAACTGATAACGATAAGTGAAGCGTTTCTCTTGTGCTTCCAGCTCCATCCACCAGCCCCAAAATTCACGCTTCTCTGGCGCGGGCTTCACGTTGACGCAAACTGCCAGGCAATCGAAAAAAAAACGATTGTCTTCGCACTGCCCTTCCCGGATATAGGGGCCAAGCGCGGTAAATTTCTTGATCAATCTACTTTTCGGGTGTCCACTCGGTAACGTCATTGCGATCTCCTTTAATGAAGCAACTGTTTTACCAAATCAATAGAATTTATCAATCTATTAACACAATCTATGATTAATCCAGTCGGTAATTTCTTGCAGCGCGCGGTCAAAATTGCGGTACACCGGGTTAAAAGGGATCTCTATCAGCTTACCGTCTGAAGATGATGTTGTAATTAAGCGAGACTCTTCTTCCGGGCTGAAGGGATCGTTTTTCCAGAAGCCGGAAAGCATTGGCGTAGGACAACGTCTGCCCAGTAGCCCCTGTACTTTCAACGAATAGCGATTGAGCTCCACACGCAGCGCCTCATCCGAAGCATCATGCATACCCAGACGGCTGGCCAGCACATCCAGATACATCTCCGGCACCGTGCTCTGTCGTTGCGGATCGCTAAGTAGCGCATGGACCACCGGCCCCAGGCAAGCCACCGCTTTCAAACGCGGCGCTTCCAGATAGGCCAGACGCACCGCAACGTTGGCGCCAAAACGGAAACCAAACGCCGCAACACGGGTATGATCCACCCAGGGGACATTAGGAAGCGCTTTTAACACATGCTGATGGAGCAAGCTGGAATCCTGGGTTAATTTCCACTTTGATGAAAATCCAACCGAAGGCATATCAAGCGTTAACATCGCGATACCGCGCGGCGCGAAATAGCGTTCATACAGGGTGTAATAGTCGGTTTGCATGGCGTCCAGGCCGCCGCACATGAGCACCGTCGGAAACGGGCCATCCCCTTTCGGCATATGTAAAAACGCGGTGACAGGCGAACCGCCAGGAACGGCAAATTCCATTTCACGTAACGAGCCTGGCAACCGCTGCGCGGCCTCTTCATAGGCGCGATTCGCCAACGCCTGCGCCTGCTCCGCCAGCTCATCGCCCTTCAAATGCGGGTAGGCGGCAATGTTATAGAGCGTTGAGGCATGAAGCCAGTAGCGTCCGCTGCGCATGGCGTCCTGTTCCTGACAGGCTTTCTGCTGCCAGTCCATCGCCTGCTTTGCCCACTCATAAATCCAGTTGCCGCCGCGGTAACCGATGACCGTATCGTATAAATCATCATCCGTTCGCTCTGCGTCGCTCATCACAATGCGCGCCTGCACATCAAGGATTTCTCGTGGGTCAACGCCGCGCCAAATCCACATCAGGCGGTTTATCATGCGATACCAGTGCGGGACGTTCTTACCGTCCAGCGCGGATTGCATGGGCGGCTGCGACCCACGATTGAACCGACGGACAAGGGTAGACGTTTCAGTATGTTTAAAGCGGGGTTTGAACAGGGTTTCGCTGAGGTTAGCCTGTGTCATTCGTGCAGCCTCCTTGGATACTCATAGAGGCTTATTGTAACCAATAAAACAGCGCCCGGCATTGCCGGGCGCTCTGAAAAGCTGCTGATTAACGACCTGAAATCGGCGGTACAAATACCACACCCATATCCCAGGGCTGCTCAATCCAGGTGTTCTGAGGAATATCAATAACATAATCATCAACCAGCGGACGGCCCGCCGGTTTAGCGAAAATCGTGACGAAATGCGCTTTAGGGTACATTTCGCGAATCGCGACGGCGGTGCCGCCGGTATCGACCAGATCGTCGATGACGATAAAGCCTTCGCCGTCGCCTTCTGCACGTTTCAGCACTTTCAGTTCGCGCTGGTTATCGTGATCGTAGCTGGAGATGCATACGGTATCGACATGACGAATGCCCAATTCACGCGCCAGTAGTGCGCCCGGTACAAGGCCGCCACGACTTACGGCAATAATGCCTTTCCATTGTTCTGAAGGCATGAGGCGGCTCGCCAGTTTGCGTGCGTGAATCTGCAACATGTCCCAGGTGACGACGTATTTTTCGCTCATGTGAAGTGTCCCAGCCTGTTTATCTACGGCTTAAAAAGTGTTCGAGGGGGAAATAGTTGCGCGAGATTATAGAGACCTGACGCGCTAAAAACCAGTGTTTAGCGGAATCCACGCCTCTTTTTGTATGCTTTATACTACCCGCAGGCGGAGAAAGTGGTATTCTCAGTCGCATCTCGTAAGAGTTATCAATTCCGCTAACCCTGTGGCCTGTAAGAACGTTTTTCAGACCACCGCCAAGGAGACTTATCGTGTCTGAACTGTCTCAGTTATCACCACAACCTTTGTGGGATATTTTTGCCAAAATCTGTTCTATTCCTCACCCGTCCTATCACGAAGAGCAACTCGCGGAACATATTGTGAGTTGGGCCAAAGAGAAAGGCCTTTACGTGGATCGCGACCAGGTCGGTAATATTCTGATCCGTAAGCCCGCCACTGCAGGTATGGAAAATCGCAAGCCGGTCGTTTTACAGGCGCATCTGGATATGGTGCCGCAAAAAAATAGCGACACCGTTCACGACTTCACTACAGATCCTATCCAGCCTTATATTGATGGCGAATGGGTTAAAGCGCGCGGTACTACGCTCGGCGCCGACAATGGTATTGGAATGGCTTCTGCGTTAGCGGTACTGGCTGATGATAATGTCGTCCATGGCCCGCTGGAAGTGCTGCTGACCATGACCGAAGAAGCGGGCATGGATGGCGCGTTCGGCCTCCAGTCCGGCTGGTTGCAGGCCGACATCCTGATCAACACCGACTCTGAAGAAGAAGGTGAGATCTATATGGGCTGCGCAGGCGGTATTGATTTTACCTCTAATCTGCCGTTGACCCGTGAAGCTGTACCCGCAGGATTTGCGTGCTTTAAGCTAACCCTGAAAGGCCTGAAAGGCGGCCACTCCGGTGGTGAAATTCACCTCGGTCTTGGCAATGCCAACAAATTGCTGGCGCGTTTTCTGGCCGGGCACGCAGAAGAACTGGATCTGCGTCTGATCGATTTCAACGGCGGCACGCTGCGTAACGCGATTCCGCGCGAAGCGTTCGCTACCCTCGCCGTTGCCGCAGACAACGTAGGCGCGCTGAAAACATTAGTGAACGCTTACCAGGATATTCTGAAAAACGAACTGGCGGAAAAAGAGAAAAACCTGACGCTGCAACTCAATGAGGTTGCCAGTGATAAAGCCGCATTGACCGCGCCGTCACGCGATACCTTTGTGCGCCTGCTGAACGCAACGCCGAACGGCGTGATCCGCAATTCAGACGTGGCGAAAGGCGTAGTGGAAACATCGCTGAACGTTGGCGTGGTCACAATGTCCGATGCGAATGTCGAAATTCACTGCCTGATTCGCTCTCTTATCGACAGCGGTAAAGATTATGTGGTGAGTATGCTGGATTCGCTGGGCAAGCTGGCTGGCGCGAAAACCGAAGCAAAAGGCAGCTATCCTGGCTGGCAGCCCGATGCGAACTCGCCGGTGATGCACCTGGTGCGGGAAACCTATCAGCGTCTGTTCAACAAGACACCGAACATCCAGATTATCCACGCCGGCCTGGAATGCGGTCTGTTTAAGAAACCCTATCCGGATATGGACATGGTTTCTATTGGGCCTACCATTACCGGACCTCACTCTCCGGATGAGCAGGTACATATCGAAAGCGTCGGCCACTACTGGACTCTGCTGACCGAATTGCTGAAAGCGATTCCTGCGAAGTAAGAAAGCGCTAAAATGCCCGTCCCATTTCTGGACGGGCTATCAATATGGAATATCGGGTATCCATTGCCAGATAAGCTCTCCTGGATGCGCTGAAATAGCGCTGCGGCTACACGCGAATAGCCAGACAGCCCTATAACAGCGCCAGTAACACCGAATTATTGTGGCGTAAACGCCATTCCTTTAAATATCCGCAGCGGATTGCCGCGCTCAATCTGATGATGGAACAGACGCCTTTCAGACTTCAATGCCGCACACTCATTTTGCCGTTGCTGTTCCAGCCGCCAGGCAATCAGCAGCCGGGCCAGACGCTTATTCGCATGTTGACTGCGCTCCGACTGAACCTTCACGCTAATCCCGCTCGCCAGGTGCGTGGCCCGCACTGCCGAGTCGGTTTTATTAACGTGCTGCCCACCCGGGCCGGAAGAGCGCAAAGTCTCGAAACGAATCTCATCAGACTGTATGTGCTCGTCGGCGGAAAAGCGCCCAATGCCGACGTACCAGTTTTTTCGCCCATGGTGCGGACGATACGGGCTGGTACAAATCCACAGTAACGTGCCGCACCAACGTTCACTGAAAGCCATAGCTTTTTCGCCGTCCAGCGAGACCAGCGCGGAACGCAGCGTGTCTGGTAATCGTCCCGGCTCTGTTTCAAGTCGCGTCAGCGATACCTTTTCTCTGGCAGCTTCTTTCGTCAGACAATCCAGCGCTTTTTTTACCGCCAGACAACACTCGTCCGGTCCCTGCGCAGAAGAAAGTTGCAGTAAGATCATGCGCTTTTCTCCCCTGAGGTTTTCAGCGTCAGCACCGGACGCAGGCAGGCAACTGGCGTAATCAGTCCGGCGTCTGCCAGACAATCCACAACGCTATCGATGGATTTATACGCCTGCGGCGCTTCTTCATAAATGAGCTGGCGATCGCGGCAAATCACCCGGCTACCCATCCCGGTACGGCAGAGCTGTCGCGGGGTAAATTTTGCCGATAACCGGTCTTTACACTCGGTACGCATCCATTTGCGCCATGCGCCAGGGAGAAGAGGCTCTCCTCGCTGACGACGGGTTTCACCAGCCAGCTATAATCGCCGCGCGAGCCGGGGATAATCACCAGTCCCTGCCCATCTGGCGTAGCGCCTTTACGGTGCAGCCACCCCGCCTCACCCGCGACAGTACAGGGTTCAACGAAGTTATGCGCCACATCCAGCCGCGGTTCGCCCTCAGCCCTGAGCTGTTGCAGTATCCGGCGGGCAATCAGCGCGCGATTACTGCGGGCAAATGCCAGCGCATCGTCATGTTCTGCAAGGTAGCGGCGCGCATCGTCGCTATCTTCCGGCAAACCGTTATGCGAAAACGCCTCCACATGACGACGCAGGATAGTTTGCCCCAGACCGCGTGAACCACTGTGTACCAGCAGTAATAACTGCGCTTTTTGCAACCCCGACAAAGCGAACGAATCAGCATCGACGATGCGATCGACCTGCTGCAGCTCGGCAAAATGATTGCCGCCGCCAATGGAACCCAGCGCAGAGCGCCACGAATGATGCTGCATTGCGGCGGGGACATTCTCCTCCAGCCACTGCGCGTCCGCCACGTCAGTCAGCGACGCCAGCCGCTTCTCCAGTTTATCGGCGTTATATTTACGCCCTAAAATATCCGTTTGCCATAACGCCATGCCGCAGCCGATATCGTTGCCGACCAGCGCCGGATAAAAGCGTCCACGCGAGAAAAAGGCTGCGCCAATAGGATAGCCACGCCCCGGATGCAGATCTGGCATCCCGATAACGCGTTTCATACCGGTTAACTTAGCCGTCGTATATAATTGTTGGATCGCGGAATCTTCGATCCACAGGTTATCTGATGCGATAGAAAATACCACATCTGATAAAGGACGAATATAATTGCCCATATACCATTCCATATATGAATTAAAAAATCAGGAAATGGCAGACTAATCCAGGGCAATAAAAGAAAATTAATCCTGGAAAGGTCTGCAAAGTGCGTTCAGAGAATAAAGTGTCATGATGAACCTCCTTTGCAGTTATTGAGAATGAGAAAACGCGGGTATAGTAATACTGAAATTTAGATGGCGCAATCGTAATAGTGATAAAATATTAATGGCCTGACTTATAACCCTAACACCAACTGTCGTTCCAGTTGAGGGTCGAGCAGCGTTACGTGTAGCCCCACCAGCCGTACGCCGCGCTCGCCGCGACGCTCGTCCCAGGTTTTACGGGCGGTGGTAATTAAGTCTTCTTTATTTAATTGCGGCCAGACATGTTCCTGAGTGGTTTGCTGAAAATCATTAAATTTTAATTTAACGCCCTGTCGGGCAATCAGTAAATCGGGCTTTACTATAGCCAGACGACGCTCCAGTTCCGGATATAAATGTTCAATAATGGCCTCGCAGTCCGACCATTCATGAATATCCTCCGCCAGAGTACGCTCAACACCTACCGATTTACGCAGCCTTTCGCTGTTAACATCACGCTCGTCAATACCCTGACTACGCTCCCATAATACCCGGCCAAATTTACCAAAGCGTTTGAGAAGCATCGCCAGATCGCACTGTTGAATATCCCCGCAGGTTCTTAACCCCATATTTTCCAGTTTGGCGGCGGAAACTTTCCCCACGCCTGGAATTTTGGCTAACGGCAACGTTTTAAGAAAGTCGGGTACATCGGCTGGCGTAATAACATATTGTCCGTTCGGTTTATTGAGATCGGAGGCGATCTTCGCCAGAAATTTCACTGGCGCAACGCCGGCGGAGGCGGTGAGTTGCAGTTCATTGAAAATAGTCTGACGAATCTCCCTGGCGATCAGAGTTGCCGAACCATAACAGTGCGGGCTGTCAGTCACATCCAGCCAGGCTTCATCCAGCGAGAGCGGTTCAATCAGTGAAGTGTAGCGGGAAAAGATGTCACGTACATGCCGCGAAGCCTCTTTATAGGCGTCAAAGCGGCCAGGCAGTAAGGTGAGATGGGGGCACAGCTTTAGCGCCATGGCGGTCGGCATCGCGCTACGTACGCCAAACTGGCGCGCAGGATAGTTGGCGGTACTGATAACGCCTCTTCGCTCACGACTCCCGCCAATGGCAATGGGGATATCGCGTAACGCCGGATTATCACGCATCTCTACCGCGGCAAAAAAACAGTCCATATCAACATGTATGATTTTGCGCATCGCTCGCCCCCACAATACTGTTTAAGTGTACAGTATGTTTTATTGCGCGCAAAGAGACATTCGCGTTAAAAATGCGACATATTCGAAGGTATGACGACGAAAGCGGCGGGAAAATTGTAAACGTACACACGGGGACTTGCGAAAAACTGCCGTGGTGCTAATGTGAGCGCTCCAAATCCAGATTACTCCGATTTGGGGACTCTTTTGCCGTTCTGGCGTGTGTAACCGTTTTATCAAGGAACAAGCAGTATGCGTAAAATCGCATTTTTTCTTGCGATGCTTCTGATGCCGTGCGTCTCATTTGCCGGTTTGCTGAGCAGCAGCAGCCCCGTCACGCCGGTCAGTAAAGAGTATAAGCAGCAGTTAATGGGCTCACCGGTCTATATTCAGATTTTTAAAGAAGAGCGCACCCTTGATCTCTACGTCAAAATGGGTGAGCAATACCAGTTGCTTGATAGCTACAAAATTTGCAACTATTCCGGCGGGTTAGGCCCGAAACGCCGTCAGGGCGATTTTAAAAGTCCGGAAGGGTTTTACAGCGTTCAGCGTAATCAACTCAAACCAGACAGCCGTTTTTATAAGGCCATCAACATTGGTTTTCCCAATGCCTACGATCGCGCGCATGGCTATGATGGTAAATATCTGATGATTCACGGCGCCTGTGTTTCCGTCGGCTGCTATGCCATGACCGACAGCGGCATTGATGAGATTTTCCAGTTTGTCACCGCCGCGCTGGTCTTTGGTCAGCCGAGCGTGCAGGTGAGTATTTATCCGTTCCGGATGACCGACGCCAATATGCAGCGTCATAAATATTCATATTACAAAGATTTCTGGGCGCAGCTAAAACCCGGCTACGATTATTTTGAACAGACGCATAAGCCGCCGACTGTTTCTATCGTTGATGGACGTTACGTCGTGAGCAAACCGTTGAGTCACGAAGTCGTTCAGCCACAGCTGGCCTCAAATTATACGCTCTCCGAGGCAAAATAACGCCCATTCGCCTGGCATAATCTTTTGCCAGGTTTCATTCCCCGTTAGCGGCTGGGTAGCAATCACGGTAACCACGTCATTTGGCGTGGTCTGTGAACTGAAATCAATTTCCATATCCTGATCCACCAGCGTGGCTACGCCAAACGGCGCCCGGCGAGTGATCCAGTGCAAATGGGTTGAGCAAAACGCCATCACATATCGCCCATCTGACAGCAGCATGTTAAAAACGCCTTTTTCACGTAATACCGTCGCCAGTGTCGCAATATATTTAAATACCGCCGTCATGTTGCCCGGCGTGCGGGGATAACGCTGCGTTAATTTATGCAATAGCCAGCAAAACGCTTTTTCGCTGTCGGTTTCCCCCACCGGACGAAAATTACCGGTTTCCAGCGACTTATAACCGTTGAGCTGACCGTTATGAGCATAAGTCCAGTTGCGTCCCCATAATTCCCGGGTAAAAGGGTGTGTATTTTCCAGCGCCACTTCACCGCGATTAGCCTGACGGATATGGGCGATAACCGAGCAGGACTTGATCGGGTAATTCTGTACCAGTTTCGCAATCGGCGAATGGTAGCTCGGTTGCGGATCTTTAAACGTGCGACAGCCCTTTCCTTCGTAAAAGGTAATTCCCCAGCCGTCTTTATGCGGCCCGGTTCCGCCGCCACGCTGCACCAGTCCGGTGAAGCTAAAGCAGATATCCGTCGGCACATTGGCGCTCATCCCAAGCAGTTCGCACATATATCACCTCCACAAACGCCTTAAGCGGGAAGGCGTAATTTTTACAGCCAATCAAATCTCAAAATATCCAAGAAAACAATATGCTATACCCTAAATAATTCGAGTTGCAGGAAGGCGGTAAGGGAGGAAATCCCCAGGAACATAGATAACTCTGTGACTGGGGTTTCTGAGCGCAACCAACGCACCTGCAGCTTGAAGTATGACGGGTATAGTTATTTAACCATCTCTTTTTCGATCAACTGAATCAAAATATGAATTACTTTGATATGAATTTCCTGAATACGATCGGCATAACCGAAGTGCGGTACGCGAATTTCAATATCCGCCGTTCCCGCCATTTTGCCGCCGTCTTTGCCGGTCAACGTAATCACTTTCATGCCTTTTTCACGGGCCGCGGCAATCGCTTTAATCACGTTACCAGAGTTACCCGACGTCGAGATCCCTAACAGGACATCGCCTTCGCGCCCTACCGCCTCAACGTAACGAGAGAAAATATAGTCATAGCCAAAATCATTACTGACGCAGGATATATGGCTAACATCAGAAATCGCAATTGCCGGGTAGCCCGGACGATTTTCACGATAACGACCTGTCAGCTCTTCAGCAAAGTGCATCGCATCGCAATGGGAGCCGCCGTTACCGCAGGAAAGTACCTTACCACCCGCTTTAAAACTGTCAGCCAACAGGACCGCCGCGCGCTGAATGGCGTGAATATTGGCGTCATCTTTTAAAAAATTAGCCAGCGTTTCCGCCGCTTCGTTCAGTTCGTTACGAATAAGATCCTGGTACATGAGGATATCCTTCAGCATGAATGTAAATGACAGTATGCAGTGTACCGGATAGCAGTACAGGCGAGAAGCATAAGCCGAATTAACGCCTCACGCTTTTGATTTTTCGTGCCCCCAAAAACGGCAACAATGTGAGCTTTGTTGTAATTATTTTGTAAACACATTGCTAAAAAATTTTACATCCACTACAACCTAATCATCACAAGTGGTCAGACCTCCTACAAGCAAGGGAGCTTTTCGTTATGATGATTTTGAGTATTATCGCTACGGTTGTTCTGCTCGGCGCATTGTTCTATCACCGCGTGAGTTTATTTCTCAGCAGCCTGATTCTGCTCGCCTGGACCGCCGCACTTGGCGTCGCTGGCCTGTGGTCCATCTGGCTGTTGGTTCCTCTGGCCATTATCCTCGTGCCGTTTAACCTCACACCGATGCGAAAATCAATGATTTCCGCACCGGTGTTCCGCGGCTTCCGTAAGGTCATGCCGCCGATGTCGCGCACTGAGAAAGAAGCGATTGATGCCGGTACAACCTGGTGGGAAGGCGATCTGTTCCAGGGCAAGCCTGACTGGAAAAAACTGCACAACTATCCGCAACCGCAACTCACTGCCGAAGAGCAAGCGTTTCTCGACGGTCCGGTAGAAGAAGCGTGCCGGATGGCGAACGATTTCCAGATTACCCATGAACTGGCGGATCTGCCGCCGGAACTGTGGGCTTATCTGAAAGAGCATCGTTTTTTTGCGATGATCATTAAAAAAGAGTACGGCGGACTGGAGTTCTCCGCTTATGCGCAGTCCCGTGTACTGCAAAAACTGTCCGGCGTCTCCGGGATTCTGGCTATCACCGTCGGCGTTCCAAACTCACTCGGCCCTGGCGAGTTGTTGCAGCACTATGGTACGGAAGAGCAGAAGAATCACTATCTGCCGCGACTGGCGCGCGGCCAGGAGATCCCCTGCTTTGCGCTGACCAGCCCGGAAGCAGGTTCTGATGCAGGCGCCATTCCGGATACCGGCGTGGTTTGCATGGGCGAATGGCAGGGCCAGCAGGTGCTGGGTATGCGCCTGACCTGGAACAAGCGTTACATTACGCTGGCACCGATAGCTACCGTGTTGGGCCTGGCGTTTAAGCTTTCCGATCCGGATAGATTGTTAGGCGGAGAAGAAGAGCTGGGTATTACCTGTGCCCTGATCCCCACCTCAACGCCGGGTGTGGAAATTGGTCGTCGTCACTTCCCGCTTAACGTTCCGTTCCAGAATGGTCCAACCCGCGGTAACGATATTTTCGTGCCTATTGATTATATTATCGGCGGCCCCAAAATGGCCGGACAAGGCTGGCGTATGCTGGTGGAATGTTTGTCGGTAGGACGCGGTATTACCCTGCCGTCCAACTCCACTGGCGGGGTGAAATCCGTCGCGCTGGCAACCGGCGCCTATGCTCACATTCGTCGTCAGTTCAAAATATCTATCGGCAAGATGGAAGGTATTGAGGAACCGCTGGCGCGTATTGCAGGTAACGCTTATGTGATGGATGCCGCCGCATCGTTAATCACCTATGGCATTATGCTGGGTGAAAAACCGGCGGTACTGTCGGCTATCGTGAAGTACCACTGCACCCACCGTGGCCAGCAGTCCATTATCGACGCGATGGATATCACTGGGGGTAAAGGCATTATGCTGGGCGAGAGCAACTTCCTGGCGCGTGCTTACCAGGGCGCGCCTATCGCGATCACCGTGGAAGGCGCGAATATCCTGACCCGTAGCATGATGATCTTTGGTCAGGGCGCCATTCGCTGCCATCCTTATGTACTGGAAGAGATGGCCGCAGCGCAGAATAATGATGTGAATGCCTTTGATAAGCTGTTGTTTAAACATATCGGCCATGTCGGCAGCAATACCGTCCGCAGTTTCTGGCTTGGCCTGACCCGCGGATTAACGAGCCATACGCCAACCGGCGACGCCACGAAGCGTTATTACCAGCATCTGAACCGACTGAGCGCAAACCTGGCGCTGCTGTCTGACGTGTCAATGGCGGTACTGGGCGGCAGCCTGAAACGCCGCGAGCGTATCTCCGCGCGTCTGGGCGATGTGTTGAGTCAGCTTTATCTGGCCTCAGCCGTACTGAAGCGTTACGACGACGAAGGTCGCCACGAAGCCGACCTGCCGCTGGTGCACTGGGGCGTACAGGATGCGCTGTATCGTGCTGAACAAGCGATGGACGATCTGCTGCAGAACTTCCCGAACCGCGTCGTGGCCGGATTGCTCACCGCGATGATCTTCCCGACTGGCCGTCATTATCTGGCGCCGTCTGATAAGCTGGATCACGCCGTGGCGAAGATCCTACAGGTGCCGAACGCCACACGTTCACGCATTGGGCGCGGTCAGTATCTGACGCCCGCCGAACATAATCCGGTCGGTTTACTGGAAGAAGCGCTGCGTGATGTCATCGCTGCCGACCCTATCCACCAGCGCATCTGCAAAGAACTGGGTAAAAATCTGCCGTTTACTCGTCTGGATGAACTGGCGCGCAATGCGCTGGCGAAAGGGCTTATAGATAAAGATGAAGCCGCCATCCTGGCGAAAGCGGAAGAGAGCCGCCTGCGCAGTATCAACGTTGATGATTTTGAACCTGAAGCGCTGGCGACCAAACCGGTAAAGCTGCCGGAGAAAGTGCGTAAAGTCGAAGCCGCATAATCAGTCTCGTGTCTTTCCTGCCCCGCTTTCGCGGGGCTTTTTCTTGCCGCTTTTTTATTATTGCTCATGCTACAGTGTAAAGACGCTGTTCAATGAGGAGCTCCGATCGTGTCTGGTTTGAAAATTACTCTGTTGCAACAACCTTTAGTCTGGATGGACGGCCCGGCAAACCTGCGTCATTTTGACAGACAGCTAGAGCTCGTATCTGGCCGGGATGTGATTGTTCTGCCTGAAATGTTTACCACCGGCTTCGCGATGGAGGCCGCTAATAACTCACTTTCGCAAGATAGCGTGATTACGTGGATGCAGGCCAAAGCCCGACAAACTGACGCTCTGATTGCCGGCAGCGCGGCGCTACAAACTGAGCGCGGCGCCGTAAATCGCTTCTTACTGGTTGAACCGGAAGGCAAGGTTCATCTCTATGATAAGCGCCATCTGTTTCGTATGGCGGATGAACATCAACATTATGCCGCAGGCGATAAACGCATCATCGTGCAGTGGCGCGGTTGGCGCATTCTGCCGCTGATCTGTTACGATCTGCGCTTTCCGATATGGTCGCGCAACCGCAATGATTACGATCTGGCGCTGTATGTAGCGAACTGGCCTGCGCCGCGCTCGCTACACTGGCAAACATTACTGACGGCGCGCGCTATTGAAAATCAGGCTTATGTCGCAGGCTGCAACCGGGTTGGCACCGATGGTAACGGGCTACATTATCGCGGCGATAGCCGGATCATTAATCCCCAGGGCGACATTATCGCCACCGCCGAACCACACCAGGCGACACGTATCGATGCCGATCTTTCTCTCGTCGCCTTGCAGGACTATCGCGAAAAATTTCCAGCCTGGCGCGATGCCGATCCATTCACCTTGTAAGCAACCTGCCGCTCACCGCGGCGGGATTGTTTCACTCCGTAACTCTCCGTAAAACAAATTCGCGTGGCGTAATGTGGCAGGCAACGTATTCTGACTAAGAGCCTATCCCACCAGGCGTTATTGGCGCAGCCAGTTTGGACACGGACAGCGCGCAAAAACCGGAGCGTACACGTAGTACGTGAGGTTTGACTCGCTACGCTCGCCCTTCGGGCCGCCGCTAGCGGCGTTCAAAACGCTAACGCGTTTTGGCGAGCACTGCCCAGGTCCAAAATGGCAAGTAAAATAGCCCTACTGGGATAGGCTCTAAGATAATTGCTCGCCATTCGTGGGTAATAAAAACGGTTAATCACTCCCTTATCAGGATATCTTCATGAAAAACTTTGTACGCACAACTTTACTGGCAGCGACTCTGGCGGGCGTTTCTTTTGGCGCTTTCGCCACCGCTGTCCCCAATCCTCCCCTGCCCGCCCAGGATCCTATTGTCCAGCATCTGAAGCTGACAAACGATCAGATTACCCGGATCAAAAAACTTCACCAACAACTGGAAACCGACGTCAGTCAGATTTCTATGAAGGGAATTAAAGACGGTGCGCTGATAGAGGTGATTAAATCCGGTAAATGGGATGACGCCGCCGTAAAACAGCAGCTTGCAGCCTTCAGTAACATAGAACAACAGGCTCGCTATTATCGGGTTAAATATTATTTTGATTTAAGCAAAGTCTTAACACCAGAACAGCGTCAACAGGTACAACAAGATCTCGCCCAGGCACTTGAGTAAATATTTTTGCCCGTTATTCCGGGATAACGGGCTTTATCCAGGTCGGGTACAAATTCATCTTCATCTTTTTCTTACAGCATCGCTCCATCTCACACTACCCGTTACATAACGTAGAAGTGAAACCGTACGTGGGGCAATTTGGCGAGGAGATGGATTTCCATACCGACGATTATCGTATTGTTATTTAAAATCTTCATCTCATTTTTTACCCGCTTACAGAAAACCCAGCGTTACAATAGACCGTTTTTTGGGCTTCGTTTATGTAATCGTTATATCACACCCTATACCGTGAAACTTGTCTTTTAGCCCAATATTAAGGCAGGTTCTGAAATGAAAAACTTTTTCGCAGTCTGCATCATTCCCCTTGTGGTAGCCTGGTCCGCTACTGCATCAGCAAAAGAAGGGATCTATATCACCGGGAAAGCGGGGACATCCGTAGTCAATGTCTATGGAATCAACTCAACCTTCAGCCAGGATGAGATAGTTAATGGTCATGCAACGTTACCTGACCGTACCAAAGGCGTTTTTGGCGGCGGGGTTGCTATCGGTTATGACTTTTATGATCCATTCCAGCTTCCAGTACGTTTAGAACTGGATACCACTTTCAGAGGTGAGACGGATGCTAAAGGCGGGCAGGATATTATTGCATTTGGTGATCCAGTACACATAAATGTAAAAAATCAGGTCCGAATGACCACTTACATGGTTAATGGCTATTATGATTTTCACAATAGTACGGCATTTACTCCCTATATCAGCGCAGGCGTTGGCCTCGCTCATGTGAAGCTAAGTAATAACACCATTCCTGTTGGTTTTGGTATTAATGAAACTCTGTCTGCTTCAAAAAATAACTTTGCCTGGGGCGCAGGTATCGGTGCAAAATATGCTGTAACAGATAATATTATGATTGACGCCAGTTATAAATACATTAATGCTGGCAAAGTAAGCATTTCAAAAAATCACTATGCTGGTGATGAACATACCGCTTATGATGCAGACACAAAGGCTGCCTCCAATGACTTCATGCTCGGCATTACTTACGCCTTTTAAACACTATCGGTAAAATAGCTGGTCCTGTGGGTTCCCGAAGGCGCAATGGAGGATATCAGTAATGAATACTCCTGCGCCTTCAGAAAATCTTTGAACAGGTGCAACCTGGCGCCATTTTTCAGTACACTGCAACGTTTCTGGTATGGGCTTAACTTCCGGCTGCCCAAAAACAGCCCCGTCCTGTTTCCGGGTATTATCATTTCCGTCAGTCGGCATCATGTTTTGTATTGGGCATCGTCAAAAGACGACTGGCTGACCAGTCGCATATCTCGATGCCTCAATTCAGTCATCATGTGGGTTTAAGTCAGGAACGTATCAAAACCATTCCAAACGGGTTAATCATCATTCAGAAAATCAATTTGTGGGCGATTATTCCATTTATCTTCAATAAAAGACAGAAAGCGTTGAAATAAAGGAGAATAATACTGACGATGACGCCATACAAGATAAATGGGGAGATCTGGAACCCTCCATTCAGGAAGTATAATTTCAAGTTCATTATTTTTTAAGTATTTGGTGGCAAGCCAGGCCGGAGTCATGAGGTTGATACCCTTTCCTTCTAAAACCAAATTAAGAACACTCAAAAGATTATTGGAAGATAAATGAACATTAACAGCGCCACTAATAGTGTATGATTCATCCTGACGGAAAAGAGTAAGAGGTCCGGAAAGACCATGGTTGTGAAGACCCACAATAATGTGATTTTCCAAATCGCCAGGGTGTGAGATCCTGCCATATTTTCTGATATATTTCGGACTCGCACAAAGAACCAACTTTAAAGGGCTTATCTTTCGATACACGAGATCCTCACTTTCGATTATGCCACTTTTAAAAACCAGCTCATCAAACTCCAGGGATTTACTAAAAAAATCGCTACGCTCTCGTGAATCCAGGTAGATTTTTGTATCCGGATAGCTAGCTGTAAATTCCCATATCCACTTATTGGCAAGAAACTCACAGACAATAGCCGGAGCCGAAAATTTTATACTCCCTCTGATAATTTTATCCGGATTTCGCAATTCATCCAGCAAGGACTGAAAGGAAGATGTTATCCTTTTCATGCTTGCATAGGCTGTCTGACCAGCTCCAGTCAGTTCTAAGTGATGTGAATCGCGCCGAAGTAAAGTAACCTCAATAGAATTCTCAAGGCGACTAAGCGATTTACTGACAGCAGAAATGCTAATATCTAATTCCCGCGCAGCCCGGGAAAGATTCCCTACTTCCGCCACTTTAATAAATATCATCCAGTCTCGCATACCACGATTATTGATCAGTTCCATCATTATCTTCCGTTGATAAAAGAAATTCTTATATCAAATGAGCTATCAACGACTTACTGATACGTCATTGTGTGCCTCAATGTCCTTGATATCATCTTAATAAAAAATCTATTGGCTGCAAAATAGCATCTGAATCGATCATGATTTTGCATCCATCTCCGGTTACTAATTGAACCTGTTTACCACTCAGTGTAAATACCCTATCTCAGACGTGATCGTCAAGGTTGTCGCCGAACCAGATACCAATAATAAAGTGGTTCATTGTCATGCGCCCGTTCTGCAAAGGCATTCTCCTTTTCTGTGACGCAGTCTGGAGCGCATTAATTGTATCGTTCACCTAACAAAGTATCCCGTGGAAACAAGCAAAACATCGCCAGATTATTCTTACTTGAGTCCCCCACCCGGCTCGACATTATTTGTGAAAGCGGAGGAAACAGAACAGACGGTTTAAATAAGACACTTACTCAAAACACAAACCTATGTGCAGGCTCCTCTCATTTCGTCACGTCGCTGATATCCAGCTTTACTGGCGCCAGGGGAAGATATCTGCGCAAGGCAATAATTCCGGCGCAACAACAACCACTCCCGCTGGGCCTCTGTACATTCAAAATCTCCCATAACCAAAAGCCAGCGGGTAGAAGCCCTGCGCCAGTGACCTGCTGCCTCCAGATTCTGCGCAACCGGGTCTATCACGGCCTCCGGTGTTATCTTATTTCTGCTCAAAATCAGCACCATCATTTGGGATATAGCCTACAACCCCTGCCCGCCGATGATGGGGGAGGATTCGGTATGCAGCACTTTCATCCTGGTCTCTGGCTCAGTCAGCTATCCGACGTGCCCCCTTATGCCGGGCCAGCAGCGAAGAAAATCCGGGCGTGGTGTGATAAAACAGACGACGTTTCAGCCAGCCCACATTCTTTCGCTCCTTTGCGTTGATACGACCAATACGCTGTGAACCGATGACTGGATTGTTCATACGCCTTTCTGTGGTATACAGGTATGTGAACCCCAACTCTTCAGCCACATGAATATAGTCAGAACAATACCAGCCCTCAGGCCAGCACAGATGCTGACTGCAATAACCCAGCATCTCCCTCATCCGCTTACGACTAAGAAGAATATCGACACGAAGCAAATCCGACGGATTACGGGACACAGGCTTCTGGTCCCAGCGTCGGTGGGTGTGCGTGTGCGAGTGAAACTCAACAAGGCCACTGAGGTGCATCTCCCGGACCTCTGACCAGCGCAGCATGACCTCATCAGCCCGGCCTTGTTTAACCAGCATTTGACACTCATCATGAGAGTACACCGGTTCGCCTGCAGGAATACGGACCGGTCCGTCACTGATCAAACTGGTCACAAGAAAGAGATGCGCATGCAGATTAAACTCCTGCAGCACCGGAAAAACCTGCAACCAGTTATCCAGCCAGCCGCCATCAAAGGTCAGCATGACGCTTTTACGAGGCAATCTTGCACCATGATAAAAAGCTTCCACCTCTGCAGCAGTAACGGTTTTCCAGCCAGATTCGGCCAGCCATTTCATCTGCGCCCGGAACGTACGGGGAGATAAGGTTATCTGTCCGGGTTTATCACTGACATGGTGATACATTAATACCGGTAAATGTCGTGCATAAGACATATGCTTTATTCCTTTATGTAAAAAATAAATTATTTTTACGCCTGAGGGGACAAGAAAAAGCCCCCTAAACATAAAATCTTAAATATCACATATGAATACCTGACAGATAAACAAACCTTATACCAGGGGCTTATAAAGCCCCGCTCACAAAAGAGTGAATCAAACAAATCCACAAAACAGAAATAATAAAGGCATCAGTGTCCGTTAAATTATTTTACGAAACATAATATTCCTCTCCCTACAAAAAAGATGAATTTCAGATTTTAAAATCAATCAGCAATTGATTTTTCTGCAATGAAGATTGCTAACCATATTTGCCTTGAGTAAATTTTCAATACATCCTCGAACCTGATATACAGTATTCGCCTTATTCACTGATACAGGAAGTATGAGTGGAACAGACGGCTACGTATCCTCCTGCGCCAATGCACAGGCCTTAAAATCCAGCGTCCAGGTGTCCGCAGGCACTTCCTGATTGCCATCAACGACCACACTGAAACTGGCGTTATCTGCAGCGGTTCTTAAAATGGCGCCACGACCACTCACCGTATCTGGTTGCCACCCCTCGCCCTCCAGGCGAACCTGAATGTGATGGCGAGGATCCTGTTGCCCGCTCAGCAGCAATACGGTAGGCGTGTTACCCGCCTTTTGCTCATCGCTCCATACCCGAAACCCGCTGTGACTGCCGTGATAAGTCACCCAGCCTTGCGCAAGCACCATCCCATCTGGCACGTGCCCAGCCCGAAAGTAAGTACCTACACGTAGCGTTGTCTGAAGTTTTTCTGCGGCGTTCGCTATCGGCACCAAGCTACTGGCAGCGACCAGTAAGCTTACGCTATAGATAACCGTTTTCACTCGCTGTATTTTCATCCACATTATTCTCTCCTTCAGAATCGGCTATCTGCAGAGACCGCTCATTTGATACAAGCCCGCGATTCCCTTGTGGGCAGGTAGGCGGTAGTTAACCCGACATTGCTGTGCTCCCCATTTCACCGTCAGTTCGCCCTTATCCGCCAAACCAGTGAGATAAACCTGGCTATCAGTATCCACCAGAGCAGCACTGCCATCCTGCCCATTGACTGTAACCTGCGCCCCGAAAGGAATGGCGCTACCATCTTCCCGTTTCAGCGTCATCAGTGCCCTGGCCCCGATGCGAGTGTGAAACTTCGCTTCCACCACCGCCCCTTCGGTTGGCACCACGCGCACATCGGTTTGTGTGACCTCTGCGTCATCCGGTAGTCGCGACGGATCGAGGCTGACTGTATTCTCCTGATAGACGTTCAGGTTGCCCACTGTGGTGTCGCCACGAAAATCCGTCTTAACGCCAGGCCAGCCGCCAACTGGCACCCCCGAGGCCCCTGGCGCTTCAACCAGCGCCACTGAGCCTTGCAAAGGTTGCCCCAGCGTCACACCATGATGGTGGATAACTATACCTCCCGCGATATTGACTCCCATCTGGCGCATCGCCCGGCTGTAGCTATAGTCACCACCTAACAGGCCGTAATCCCCATTCCATGCCAAGTGCAATGCGCTGTTATTACCACCACCTGGCGGGGCATCGGCACGGTAACTCTGACGCACCTCCCAATCCAGTTGCTGACTGAATGCCTCTCCGTTGACCCCCACTTGTTGCGTCTGACCACCGTGTGATGGTGAAGTCATCTGCCAACTAGCACTTACATTATTCCCCGTCCAGCGGCTTAATGGCATACTGAACCACAGGCTGGTTATGTTCTCTTTACGGTGCGCGCCATTGCGCCACAGCGTTCTGTTTTGATTCCAGTTCAATGACAGCGAGCCCCCTCCGATAGAGGTTCCCCAACTCAGTCCGTAGCTGTCATCATGACCGGGGCGATTACGCCAGTCGGTACGGGAACCGGTTAAACTCAGATTGCCCAAATGCCTCCCCCATGACTGACTCAACATCAGGGTAGTACGCGAGCTCGGCTGCAAATTTTCCCGCCACGACCATAGACGGTTGCCATTATGTCGATAACTGTCGAGCACATCGGATAGGGTGTTATAGCCCTGCGAGGCATACTGCCATCTCGTCAGAAAAAAATTTGTCCCCGTCGCAGTCAGCTGGTTGCTGTAACGCAGTCGCCAGGAGGCTCCTTGCTGTACCGCCTCCCCCTGACGCTGACTGTGTGTGTCGCTTCCATCGACAGATAAACTCCCCCACCGCCCGAGAGATCCCCCCAAACCAAGCAATGCAGCTTGATAGTGCGTTGCACTCTGTATACCGCCGTATGCAGTGAGATTCCACGGCAGACCATACATCAACGTAGCCTGCGCGATCTGCGCCTTATCCGTTGCAGAGTCTGACGATCGGTATCGGCCCGCCAACAGGCTGTACTTCAAATATCCCTGGTGCAGTGCTATCGCCGGGGTCTGATACGGCACCACAAACATTTGTGTACTGCCATCGGCCTCCCACACGGTGACATGCAGATCACCACTACTGTCTGTTACCGACAGATCCCGCAGTGCAAACGGTCCGGGCGCCACAGTGGTGTTGTAAATGGTGTAACCATTCTGTTTGACCTCCACCCGAGCCTGCGTGCGGGCAATCCCACGCACTACCGGAGCAAACTGCCGCTCACTGTAGGGCACCATGTTGTCATCCGATGCCAACATCACACCGGTAAATGGCACACTATCAAATATCTCCCCCTGCGAAGTCTTTTGCCCCAGAGTCAGACGACTTTTTAGTGAGTACAGTCCACGCTCAGCATAGGTATATGCTGCCTGCCACTTCCCCGACAGTTGACTACTCCGCTGCCAGCTGGTCGCATTGCGGACACGCCACGCACCTATATTGATTCCCGGTTGCAGTTGTACCCAGGAAGAGTTGTCACGCCCCACCATATCCATTTTGTAATCCGTCTGCGTTGTCCTCGCACTGTAGTTCATCAGAAACGCCGGAATACCATCATCCCAAAGATCTTCTGGAGCGATCCCCTTAAATTCCGGACGCAACGCCAACTGCGGAATACTCAGTTGCAGTTGCTGATTATTGATATCCAGTACCGCTTTAGCCTGTGGAATGGCGGTCAGATCCGCACACTCATCTGGGGGCTTTGCTGCTTTCCACAACTGAGGGTAATCTTCCGTTTTTACGCCGTAGCGTGAAAGCTGACTGACCGTCAAACAAGGAGCCAGAACAGGCGTTCCTTGCCCATCCTTTTCCAATTTGAACACCACATCACGGGTGTCGACACGTTTACCATTCACCATCACGTCCACGCGATAAGTCCCTGGCTGTTGTACCCCCTGGTTAAAGAGCGACATATCAACCCCTTTCGCTGCATCGCCCAACATTGATGCATCGAATGTGTAAGTGTGCGCATTTGCGCAATGAACCACTCCCGCGATGAACAGTAGCAAGGCAGGTTGTTTGAACTTCATTTTCTGCCGCTAAGCCCCTGGATTTATTTAAGAACGTAGTGGAACGGATGACTTTCACCACCAAAGTCTGTAATAACTCTCCACTCGATATCACCATGGGCACTACCTGGCATATTTAGTGTTTTGTCAGCAAAGGGGGGGACATACTCAAGCCCTGTAATGGGCTTTCCCCCTACTGTGACAGAGGCTAAATTCATGTAAAACGGGGTGGGGTTCTCCACCTTAAGTTTGTTGCCCGTCTCCACCCATCTTAAATTTCCTGCAACATCTTCCGGCGTCCCCTTCACGGCATCCGGGCGGAAAATCAGCTTATCACAGGCGTTGATGGACAAATTGAGGTCAAGGGTCGCGCCCTTAGCCTGTGTATCCGACGGTTCATTTTCGGGTGGTACCGCCTTTATACAGACCCACTGTAAAGTCTCACGATCCGTTGGCATGTCACCACCAGTACGGACAATACGCAGTTGACTCTGCTGGTTTGCTTCTAAACGAAATAGAGGCGGCATCACCAAAAAGGGAGCAGGCGAACTTTTGTCTGCTGCTTTGACTGAAGACTGAACCAAAATAGGGTAATTCTGCGGGTTGCTCACCGAGAGCGTCGCTCCAGCCGTACCAGCGTGATAAATCACTCGTGTAGCCCCCAGCTTCACGCTGAATAATTTAGTGGCTGAATTTAATTGCTGGTTGACGGCATATACTGAAACCATAGAATTAGTGGCGAACAAAGCTACCGCCATTACAGCAAAATTAACTATTTTCATATCAAAAATTGTAAAAGAAAAATAGATGATTTGATGTGTATTGCGCCTTAAACAAGGCACAATACACTAATAGTTGTTTACTATTAAGGTTGATATCCCACTACGTCTAAAGTTATTGGGTACGTGTCAGCTGTGACATTCTGCGCCGGTCCTGTCAGGACAATATCAAGTGTGTCATTGCTATTAAAGGTCATCCAGTTCACCCCATTCCATTTTTCCGTGCTATCAGATCTTCTAAGACTGTCACTTGATAAGCCCACACCGATCTCTTTACCAGTATTTTTACCAGCTACACGCCATGCAGTGCCAGTACTGTCTACCACGTTGTTAGAAATCCCCCTGACCCCGAATTCTTTAAGAGTAGTAGAATTAACTACAAGCTTCGCAATTTTCGCGCTAGGAGCATTTTTCCCAGCCTTTAAGCCCGACACTGGAATAAGCGATACGGTTAAATCTTGGGGAGAGGAAAACACAATATCCACTGATTTTTGTTGCTCTGAGTTCGGCAAAAATGAGCCAGCATAACAACTAGCAGCCATCATGCTCAACGCACTTGCGATAATCAATTTTTTTATGCTTTTCATTTGAATAACCACCTTTTTTAAACCAAATTAAAATAATCCAGCACATCCAGAATACATAACGCCATACCAAATCTTACCGTATGTAAAAAATCCGTGGCTGGTAATAACAGCTTGTACTTATTGGTATTTGTTACCAATTCAAATAAGTAATGTCATAAAAATCTATATATCAGAGCACCTCTTAATCTGAAAAAAATTGCGTTATTGCCAATATAAACAGTGTTGATGTTAACATCGTGTTGTCAGGGTGGAATAGAATGCCAGTCAAAAAGCAATTATACCTTCCATTTACATTCAAGTGATAACATTACCATGACACCTACTACACTGGGTGTGGGAAACTTATCTTCGAAGAGAGGATAATTATCAGGCATCGTTGCAACATTGTTTATATTTAAACATACATCTCCTAACTCGACGGTAAAATTATTAGTTAACTTTTCCTCGCAGGGAAGATCTTTAATGGAAAATCTTGTTTTCCGAAACGGAAAAGCAATTATAACGCTCCAACGAGAGTCTCAACACTAAGAGCTGACTGACACAGGCCAGACTGATTATACAGGCATGAAAAAGCTCTCCCCTTCCTTTCAGTTCTTGCTGGATTATGCAAACGTCGCACAACCTCCCCGTGAACATGGCACATTAATTTGAAGCAGCTCTCATCCGGTATCGCTTTTCAGTGCAGCGAAATTCATCGCAGGTGCCCCTGTAAATAGACCCGTTTTAGTTCCATGCATTTTTAAGATTCCGGCCAGATAACGTTATTGGCGGTATTCCTTCGGTATCATATTGTTCCGCGATTCATGTGGACGTTCGCAGTTATATTCTGATAACCCTTTATCCGTAATTTCCCACACCTCATTCAGCGTTCTGAACAGATAAGAATTGAGTATTTCTGTACGGTATGTCCGGTTAAAGCGCGTGATGAAAACGTTTTTCTTCGGCTTACCCGGCTGGATAAACGCCAGCTTTACTGCATGTTTCTTTGCCCATTCAGCCAGTGCCAGCGAGATAAATTCCGGTCCCTTATCCATACGCAGCATGGCCAGATAACCGCGGTTGCTGTAATCCTGTCGAGTACACGGACCACTCGCAGAGCTGGCAGATTCAGATCGATTTCAATCGACAACGCTTCACGATTACAGTCATCAACAACATTGAACGTGCGAAAACGACGCCCACAGACCAGCTCTGGTTCAGCGCTTCCGGCGTGACCAGTGGCGAGGGATTGCGTACCGGCAGCCGTTGTTTACCCTTACGGCGAAAATTCAGCTTGAGCAGACAGTAAATACGGTGGAGCCTTTTGTGATTCCACGCGTATCCCTGCCGCCGTATCCAGACCTCCAGTTGTCCCTGGTGGCTTCAGAAATACCGGCCTCCCGGTAGACATCTTTAACAGTCCGTCCGGATTCGACTGATCTAATCACAGCGATGATCTGGTGCGCAGTAATACGGGCTTTACGCATAGCGATCTCCTGCGTTGGCAGATTGATTATGTCGGATGATCTCTAAATGTGAATGGCTCGATTATGCGGGATACTTACATACTCACGCGTTGAGAGACTTTCAGTTCGTTTGTACGGTGAATGGATGCCGCAGGCGGGGTTTATTAACGGGATGCCCGTCAAGGTGCGGGTAATGAGGGATTGCATCGTGATCACGCCGCAGCATACCCACGGACTCTTTGGCTGTATTGAAGGGATGGGCGTAACCCGCATTAATAAACGGAGTGCAGAACAGTGGTTAAAAACATTTCCGGGGCGCTGAACAATACCGGAGATATTCCGGTGATTAAACGCAAAAGAACGGAACAGGAGTTAATGAGTAATTGATAATAAAAAGCCGGGAAAAGATAACCCCTCCGGCTTTTACACATTATTCATCCGGTTCCAGATGTTTTGTTTCAATCCTTTTGGTTTTATTTCTGGATGTTTTTCATATAATGGATTCATTATTTTAATAAGCATTTCACCCATGATAAAACCAACCGTTTCTCGATATACATTAAATTCATCCTCATCACAACGGGACTGAACAACAGCAACAGATTCATCAAGCTCCTTACCGAATCTCAACATTAAATCACTAATTAATATAGCTGTATCCTTATCGTTAACCATACTTATTCCTGTAGTAAAAACATCAACAGCATTGATTTTATTTGCATTCGTTAACACAATTCCAGCAAGCAAATCCGTTACTTTTTGTAGGTAAAGGCATAAATGAGCATTCACTAACGCAATTATTTTCAACCATTTTTCATCTTAATAACTTGCCAGAATCACCTCTATCAGCACCACAAGTAATAAGGCCAAGAGGATCACTATCTGTAATAGGATTCAGCGGAGAATGATATCGGTTCCATCCCCCTTTCAGCCCTATTGGATCCTGACTGACGAACCAGCCACACTCCGGTACATAATATCTGAACAGATTTTAATGCAGGCCCGTTTCATCGTCAAAATACGGCCCCGGCAGCCGGCTGCTCATCACCGGCCGGGGCTGGCCGGGGAGAGGGAGGCGCGGTGCCAGGATGTCGCGCCCATACTCACTCACCCTGAGCTCCACAATCAGCCAGCATCCGGCGGATAAATAAGAATTTATTTAGTCAGCAAATATGAATGCCTCCGGCGTCAGCGTCCGCCATATCAACAGCGAAACCTGCATGACCGCCTGTTACTCACAAATCCCCAGCCAGCACCTTAAGGGTGACTGGCAGGAAGAAGCGGGATTTGAGACCGGGCACGGCGTCACCGTGAAGATCTCCGAGGGGTGTTTGATCCTGATTGCAGAGACGGACGAAGTGAGGGATCTACGGAAGGAGCTTTATCAGGTGAAAAAGTCGATGAAGCATATTAAGGCGGGGGTAAATAATGTGGTGAACGGGGATTAAATAATAAAATCCGGGAAGACAAAAGATCTTTCCCGGCTTTTTATTTTCATTTTCAGGCAATTTCAAGCCGTTTTTTGATATCAAAACCCCCTTTAGGAGATAATTTAGGAAGTGTTTTCCACTCACTTTCTGAAATGAGAAAATCATTTCCGTAACAGTCTTTCTTTTTACAGGAATCACCTATTCCAAGTGCAAAATAGATACCATCTAAATTTTTTGGATTGTAATTAACCTGATGACCAATAATTCTCCAGTCACTTCCATTTTCTAATTTCTTATCAAATAAAGAATATGTATCCACTATAATTGGTTCAATAATTCGCCTTGCATTACTAATTTCTAACTCTGTTATTCCAGGGGGTTTTTTAATTATATCAAATAATTCAGAAAGATGTCCGACAGTCATTAGTGTTATAATTCGCCCAAAACAATATCTATCTTCATCTAATTTAAAACAAAATATGTCTCCGGGCTTCACAAAACGCAGCATTGTTCTCGACTTCTTATCACAGCCCCAAAATTCTTAATCACTCATCCGCATTTTCCTCCACCGGAACCAACTCCCTTACTATTTTAAGAGTCTTTAAATGCTTGTGCGCTGGGATCTGTTCGCCCATGATCAAATGAATTATATTTATTCTCTCTATTTGTTGAGGGAATTTTTTCACCTATGGTTCCGGTTCTGGTTTTATATTTCTCTATATAATATTTCTCGTAACCTCTGACTTTCCATTAGATTACATTTTCATCAAATGGCAGCATCCTTCCATTTTCTTTTGATAACCTGCCAGTGCTTTAATGCTCGGCCCTTCGTCAAACCATATCATTAGTAATACCAATGTAATAAGGTTTATTTGCTCCAGGAGCAAATAACCATAAACCCTATAACCTGTCGCATCAACTGGATTCAGGTCTAGCGGATCTATCCCGGTTAATGGGTTATGCTATCTTCCTGACCTCAGAATTGCTGTTTCCCCTGCCAGACAATCGCGCCATCTTCGGCTAGTAACGCCTAAATATGGGCAACTATATCGCTAAAGAGCACTCGCGCTTTACTTAATGGTTGAGCATACAATCAAATCACCATGATCATTTTCACATATAAGCCAAGATAGTTCATGATCTGCAACATAATATTCAAAATATCTGCAATTTTCTATAATTTCAGGCAGGGAGTTAAGAGGAACGTTATATACATATATTTGCTCATTATCTTCATCAGCAATCAAAAATATATGTTTGTTGATTACATTGCTTTCATTGAGTTGTTTACTTACTATTTGTGATATGTTTTTATATCCAGAATTATCGGTATAAGAAAAGACATATTGTCTATGTTTTAATGATAACCACCAGGTTCTAGGATTACCATTAACATATATCTCTTTTATCTCAGAAACGATTTGTTCGGGTTTATCGACACGATAATCATGAATACCGAGATTTTTAATCGCATTCTCCAGTTCGATTCTAAGTTCAGACATATTTGAATTTAACATTTATCATCTCCCTTAGAGTCAGAGCGATGCGGATGTTGTGGGCCATCATAAGTAATATTACCTCTATTAGCTCCTCCGGAACCTCTTTTTCCTGCGGATTGCCAACCAACATGTGGTTTATCATGCCCTGCTGTCACATCCATATCTGCATGAGGTGCATCATAAGCAACTTTAGCCCCATTTGGACCTTTAAACTCAACAACAGTACCAGTTTTGGGATCGACTTTCGAGAAAGTGACATCCTCAGGGTTTGTCATACCCGCATTTTCAAATCCGGTTCTCCTTGCCGCATCAAAATTAGATTGATGCTCCAGGATAGCAAGTCCTAAAGGATCGATCCATCTAATCGGATTAGGCGCATACTGGTAAAGATTCAGCCCCCCCGCCAGCCCAATCGGATCCTGACTGACGAACCGTCCACACTCCGGTGCATAATATCTGAACAGATTGTAATGCAGCCCTGTCTCGTCGTCAAAATACTGCCCCGGCAGCCGCAGCGGCTGGTGAAAGTACGCCCCGCTGTTGCTGATGTCCGCCGCATTTTCTCCAAACCCCTTGATATACCCCGCCCACACCAGCGTTCCGTCCGCCGCCGTCACCTCCTGCGGCGTGCCCGTCACGTCCGTGTGGTAATACCACACCTGCCTGCTTTCTCCCTTTCCCGTCACGCTCGCCACCGGCGTGTACGGCTGTTCCGCATCGTACAGATATGTCCGCCAGCCCTGCTGCTGCACGTTCTCCTGCAACAGCCTGAACCCCTCCCACACAAAGTCCGTCCGGCTCCGCGCCGTATGGCCCGTGTGCCGCCCGTACGTCGCCTTGCTCACCCGCCTGCCCAGCGCATCGTACCGGTAGCGCGTCTCCGGATTGATGGGGGTTAGATAATAAAACAGCCGGGAAGAGTTAACTTCTTACCCGGCCAACTATTATTTAATACTTATCATAAAATCATCAAATATATCCAGAAGTTCATCAAATGTAGAAAATTCGTTTCTCTTGTTTAATTTATATAAACCAGTATCCACATCCATTACTTCTGACATACAGCTTAGGTCATCCCATACAGTAAATCTTGATATATACCGGTCATCTTCAAAATCTATAATAATACTGTAAGATAAATCATTTTCATTATGAATTACCGTATAATCAGTATGTTTGCTCACCCACAATTTAAATTTATTTAGCATTTTGCTTCAACTTCCCCATTAATTTTCTCGCCCCTTACAGTTATGTTTTCTGCTGTTGGCATTTCAGGAACAGGCAAACCTTTGCGTTTAGCTAATCGCCCTTCGATAGAATCTGGCCCTACTATTTTTGCCCATCCTTCATTTGTAGGTACTAATGATTTTTCAGGCACATCAAATTCAACATACATAGCACCATTTTTTGCTTGCTTACCAAAAGCATCTATATCAGCAGGGTAGGCAACATGAGTTGTCCCTGTTGAACTTTGTACTACTGTCCCAGTATCAAGCATTTGCTGATATTCCGCAGGCCCCATCCATCGCCCAACAGTCGCGGTTAAACCAAGTGGGTCTATATATTTGAGAGGATTTGGCGCATACTGATAAAGGTTTAACCCGCCCCTCAGCCCGATCGGATCCTGACTGACAAACCGTCCACACTCCGGTGCATAATATCTGAACAGATTGTAATGCAGCCCTGTCTCGTCGTCAAAATACTGCCCCGGCAGCCGCAGCGGCTGGTGAAAGTACGCCCCGCTGTTGCTGATGTCCGCCGCATTCTCTCCAAACCCCCTGATATACCCCGCCCACACCAGCGTTCCGTCCGCCGCCGTCACCTCCTGCGGCGTGCCCGTCACATCCGTGTGGTAATACCACACCTGCCTGCTTTCTCCCCGCCCCGTCACGCTCGCCACCGGCGTGTACGGCTGTTCCGCATCGTACAGATAGGTCCGCCAGCCCTGCTGCTGCACGTTCTCCTGCAACAGCCTGAACCCCTCCCACACAAAGTCCGTCCGGCTCCGCGCCGTATGGCCCGTGTGCCGCCCGTACGTCGCCTTGCGGGTTCGCCTCCCCAGCGCATCGTAGCCGTAGTGCGTCTCCGTGTTGCCGCTGATGACCCGCGTCAGCTGCCCCTGCGCGTTCCACTCCAGTTGCTGGTCGCGCCGCGTGGTCAGCTCGCCCCACTCGTTATAGCCGTAACGGTCACGACCACAGCCCGGCAGCCGGTTGCTCATCACCGCTCCCTGCCCTTCGTTATCCAGCAGGTTGCCCGCCTTATCGTAATAATAACGGTCATGGTCATACATCTGACCTGAGCGCCCGGTCAGGTAACCGCTTCTGTCATAGCTGTACACCACGCTGCCACGCAGGCCGTCGTCAATCGTGCCCACCTCGCCGTGGTTGTTCCAGTAATAGTCCCTCGACGTCACGCAGCCCTGCCGCGCCGGGCGCTGGCCAGGAAGAACAGGGGCACTGCCGGACGCCAGACTGCGCTGCCAGCTCAGCAGCCCGTCGTCGTCATAGCCGCTGTACGTCGCAAGCTGCCCCTGCGTGCGCATTATCTGACGGTGCAGGCTGTCGCGCTCATACTCGCTCACCGTCAGGCCGTCCAGCGCCGTCTGTAACAGATGCCCGCTCCCGTAATACAGATGCGTCAGGTGCTGCCCGTCCGGCAGCGTGATGTCCGTCGGGTTGCCCAGCGCGTCGCGCTGATAACATATGCTACCGTTCCCCGCGTGCTCCGCCGTCAGCCAGCCGCTGCGGTCATACTCAAAACGCACCGTGTCGGCCTGCATCCGGTGCTGCTGTTGCCCCGCCTCCGTGGGCGTGAGCGTCACTGCCGTTATCTGGTCCAGCCGGTTGTAGCTGAACGTCCGCTGGCCGTGTTCATTCTCCGTCCGTAACAGACGGCCCAGCGCATCCCGCTGCTGCGTCTCCCGCCGCACGCCGCCCTGCGTGCCCGTGGTCTGTATCGCCGTCAGATAACCGCTGTCGTCCAGGATAAAAGTACGGCTCAGTCCGTCCGGGCGAACCTCACGCACCAGCCTGCCGTCCGCATCGTGACTGAACCGGTACTGCGCCCCGTTGCCGTTGGTCAGCGCTGCCACCCGGCCTTCCGGCGTGTACTGCCAGCGCGTCTCGCGCTTCTCCTCATCCGTGTGCGCCGCCAGCAGACCGCGCGGCGTATACCGCCAGCTCTCCACGCTCCCCGTGATGCGCCGGTGGCTGCTCATCAGCCCCAGCGCATTCCAGGTATACCTGTCCTGCTGTTTCCCCGGTGAGTTTACCGTCTCCGGCAACCCAAGTCGGTTGTAGCTGATGCGTACCACCTTCCCTTCCGCGTCCGTCACCCGCGTCAGGTTGCCGTCCTCATCGTGGTCATATCCTGTGCTGCGCCCTGAACAGTCGGTGTACCGCGTCATCTGCCCCCGGCTGTCGAACGCCGTCACCACCGTGCCGCCCGCCGCATCCGTCCGGCTGCACATCTGCCCCTGTTCATCGTAAGCGTACTGCGTCACCCGCCCTTCCGGGTCCGTCTCCTGCACTGGCTGGCCGTGGGCGTTGTACTGCGTTTTCCAGACAGCGTCATCGTCCAGCGCCGTGCGCGTGATTTCGTCGAACTCGCCGTTCCACTGCGTCTGCGTCACCCGGCCTTCCGGATCTGTCGTCTTCACCACCCGGTTCTGGATGTCATATTCATACGCCACCGTGCGACCGCCGGGCAGCTCAATGTTGACAGGGAAGTGGTCTTCGTTGTACGTGAAGCGGTACATTCCACCGCCCGGCGTCCGGTGCGCGGTGATATACGTTTCCCTGTCGTACCACCACTGCCATGTCTCCCCCTGCCTGCCGGTGACGGTGGTGGTGCCTGCGGCAAAATCATAGTCAAAGCGGTAATGTTCGCCGTCACTGGTGTCGTGCTCCGTCACGCGCGGCGCGCCGTCGAGTTCCTGCCAGCGGTAGCGGCAGGTGAACCCCGTCGCATTGCTGTGCGCCGTCATCAGCCCGTTTTCATAAGCAAACTGACGCACCTGCGTTCCCGCCCGGTTCACCACGCCGGTCAGTTGACCGTTATCGTCATACCGGTACTCCACCAGATTGCCACGGGTGCCGCCCTGCACCAGTTCAATTCGCGACAGCCGCTCCCCTGCCGGGGTCTGTGTGCGGTGCAGTAACAGGTGATGCCCGCTGCTGGAGGCTATCCGTACCAGTCTGCCTCCTTCGTGCCCGAAGACAATGCGCTGGCGGTGCGGCGTCTCCATAAACAGCAGGTATGCCATGCCGTCACTGTCAAAATCACCAAATACGTAATAGCTGCGATCGGTGTAATGCAGCACGTAACGCCCGTCATGCAGGCGGCTGAGGTATAACTGTTCTTCCGGGTCAAATATCTGGTGGCCGGGCGTCAGCATCGTTTTCGGGTAACGCAGTTCCCGCCCCTGTACGCCGGTCAGCGTGATGTGTTCATCGTCATCGCGCAGGCTGGTTTCCCAGTTCAGCCGCCAGCCCCGTCCCAACAGTCCCACAGTTTCCAGGTGGCTGGCGTAAAAACGCGAGCAGGTGACCGGCAGGCGACCGGGCAGGGTGAAGTCCGTTTCCGGCAGCAGGATTTTCTGCCCGGTGGTCACATCCACCGGATTGCTGAACAGCCCGCTGATAGCCTCACCCACGGCCATCCCGACAAGCTCCCCGCCGATAAACTTAGCGGCACATTTAGTGCCAAATTTCGTCCCCAGCTTTGCCGCCTGCCGCCACGCCCCGGCCAGCCCGCCGAGCAGACTCGCCACGACAAACAATACATCCACCACCTTGCGCAGCCAGTCCGGAATTTCAGAACTGATTTCCAGTACCGTCTGTGTGCCGCCGCCGAGAAACACATTCGGCGAACCGTCTTCAATCACCGCGTCGCATTCGGTGTGGTCATCCTTACGGGCGGCGGGCTGGCTGTTGATGTAGATATTTTCCGACCCTTGGGCGATGCGTTTTTCTGCGATATGGTTATCGCATTTCACCGTACTCAGTACCGCGCGCGCCGCCGGGCGACTGTTGGTGCTGACATTCTCCGAACCGGTGAGGATTTTTCCTGCCGTGTGGTGGATGGAGCGCCCGATGGCCTCGCCCAGTTGCAATACCCCGGAGGCTATTTGATCGGCCATAAAACCCAGAATCAGCCCGGCAAGAAAACCGCAGCTAAAGAAGGCAAAGGCGGCAAGCGCGATAATGGCGATGCCGATGATAGCGCCGATAAGAAACCCGGCGAGCGCGCTGGTGTGGTAGATAGGATCATCCACACGGGCTGCTTCATACATGGTCACACCTCCGTGTGATTATTCGTTTTTATCCGGCTGAAAGCCTGCCAGCCAGGTGTTCCAGAGTAGGTCTGCTTTATCATCAAAAGGACGGGGACTGGTCAGGGTGAAGACCAGTACCTTGCCAGGGGTTGCAATAAACCCGGCCTGACGCTGGTACACTTCCGTTTTCCCGGATTTATGGGTGGCGGCAATTTGTTCCCCCATAAGGGCATCATTGCCCGTTCCTGCCTGTGCAGGCGCTCGCGACAATACCCGGTGCTGACCGAGATTTTTTTTCATCAGTGCAATCTGGCGGTCAATATAGGCGGGCAGGTCTTCATCAGGTTTTAGCGTATCGCGGGAAATATTCAGGCTGGGCGATGTTCGTTCATTGCCCTCCAGGATAAAAATATTGACGCTGCGATCCGTAAATGTTTCAGGCAGGACAAAACACCCTTCCTGTATGCGGTATGGTCGATCCATGAGAACTCCAGGTTTAATTCAGATCACTCAGAGGTGAGAAGGGGGGCAATATCATCGGCGGTTACGGCTGTGCCGCCATCCGGGTTCATATCAATACCTTTACCAATCAGTTGCATGACATCGCTGGTATGTAACATCAGTTGCTTGCCACAAAACTCAATGGAGCCGTCCTTATGTAAAACAAGCGCCGCATTGCCGCAGCGAAGCGTGAATTGATCGCCAACATCTAAACGATAAGTGGTGCCGATATTGATCGTCTGCGCCAGTTTTACGGAAAGGCCGTCATTCTTCGTTACCGTGGTGTTTCTGTCCTCACCAATACTGTTGGTTTCATTTTTAATAATGGTTTTAGTGCGATCCACCATAACCGTATGCGTTTCATTATTCTTCACCGTGGTGTTGAGATCTTTTTCCGCGTGGAACTTCACTTCCTCCGCGCCCGTTTTGTCGTCAAAACGCAGCATGTTGCCGTTCGTTGGCCCGCCATACAGCGAGTGGCTGAAGATCCCGCTCTGCGACGCCATTCCCGGCAGTCCCCACGGCGGCATGGTGTCCTGGTTGTAGGTACGCCCCACGATGATCGGCAGATCCGGATCGCCGTTTTTGAAATCCACCAGCACTTCCTGGCCGATACGCGGGATCTGGATCATCCCGAAGCCTTTGCCCGCCCACGGGTAGCTGACGCGTATCCAGCAGGAGCTGTTTTCATCCATTTTGCCGTAGCGATCCCAACCAAACTGTACCTTTACCCGCCCGTACTGATCCGTCCAGATTTCCTGGCCCGCCGGGCCGGTGACGATGGCGCTCTGCGGCCCTTTGGTGTGGGGTTTGCTCACCGTCCGCTGCGGGCGGAACACCTCGCGGGTGGGGTGCAGTTCAAAACGGGTGGAAAAGGTAAAGTGCTGGTCCTGCCCGCTGTGCTGCGCGTTGTCCTGCACAAACAGCAAGGTCTGCATCAGCAGATATTCCTGATTGACTTCGGCGGTGGGATAGTTTTCCAGCGTGAAGGTATAACCGGTCATGAGTGTGCGGATATTCCCTCCCCCCAGCACCCGACTGCCGGGGCTGCGCTGCGCTTCCATACGAATGCGCGTCAGCATCTCGCCTTCACTCTTGTCGAAGTAGTCTCCCGGCCACTCATAATGCTCGTAGGTGGCATGACCGGTTTCACGCGGGTTTGCCACGGTGTTTGCCAGCAATGAACGTGGCTTCGTAAAATCGAAATCATCCAGCACCCACTGTCCAGTCCGCAGGCTCTCGTTTGCCGTGATAGTGTGGATAAACTCCTTGTCCAGCTTCAGCCCTTCCTGGTGCCACTCGACCAGCGGCGAGTCCGGACATGCTTTGTGGGCGCTGATGGCATCCGCCAGCACCAGCGTGTGGCTGTCCTCGCTGTGCTCAAACCACCAGTAGATGCCCCACTCCTGCATCAGTCGCTGAAGAAAATCAAAATCAGTTTCACCGTACTGCACCTGCCAGGTGCGTACCGGGTAGCTTTCCACCAGCCGCTTTTCCACCGGGTAGGGATATTCCGCCAGAACCTCATCCAGAATATCCACCACGGTTTTATTCTGGAATGCTTTGTAGTCGCTGGTATGGGTCAGCAGTTTTACCCACGGCTCCATACGCAGCTCATAGGTAACCGAACGCCCTTCATGGCCCACCACCCGCGCCGCCGTGACCAGCCCGCTGATATGTCGTTTACCGCCACCATCCAGTTCGATGTTGACGCACAGATCTTTGCCCACCATCGGTTTGAGCGGCAGGTTGGCCGCCGGGGAGACATAGCCCAGATTCAGGGTGTCGGGCGTTTTTAGCTGTACCACATAGCTGAACAGTTCACTTAATGTTTCGCCGCCGTCCAGGCTGGCGAACAGTAATGCGCCCGGCGGTACGGCGCTGCCGCTGACCGTCACATTATGCGCCCCCGGCCCGCCTGCAACAGCAGAGACGATGGCCGATACCGCATCCTGCGCCATACCTGCGGCGGCGGCAGCCTGCGCCGCTGCTACCGCGGCTTTCACCAGTCCTGATGGCTCCGGCAATGCGCCAAATAGCGATCCCGCAGCCTGTTCCACGGCGGATTCCGCCGCATCTGCCACGCTTCCGGCGACTGAATCTGCGGTGACACCGCCACTTTCTCCGGTTATCGGCGGCGTGGTTGTCGTCAGCCCTCCCATACCGGATTTATTATTTGTGGATACAAAACTCATGGTAGTGACTCCTTTAATACCGGATTAAAATAAATAGACTCACCGTCAGGAAACAGTGCCCCGCACTTTATAATGCAACCAGCCTGTTATATTTAAATATTTACCAGAAGAACAGGGTATATTGCTGACAAGAGCCATGAAAATAAAAACACAAAAATTAGCACATAACATAAATACTGAATTACATAAATAAGGAAATGAACATAACAATATTATGATTTTATTTTTATTACGCTTACCAGATTCGCATTGCATTTTATAGAAATTTGATTAATAACCAGCACACCGCCAGTCATATACTTTATCATTGGTGCTCATTACTTATCTGGCCACCATTGTAATCATTGTCAACCACAGCACGTCCAGACACGATAATTTCATCCGGTTTTAACGGTATTATTGTTTTGTTCCACCATTCGTTTGCTGACCAGAAACATACTTAACATTAACCGTAAATGTCTTTTCACCATTTTCTTTTTCCGTCTCCTGTTTCAGAATACGGAAAAACACCGGTTCCACTTCAATACAACCATGACTGTAACCTTTGGTGGAATCATGGATATAAAAACCACCCCGCTTGCCCCCACAGGCTTTTCGGGTCTTCTCATCCGCTGATTCCAGCCGGATACGATTATATCCCCAGTTCGCCCAGTATATCTCACATGTTCCGGCAGCCTGGCCTCGCGGAATGGTACTCCAGCCCCATGATGGTCCCAGATCACAATCCGCAGCATTTCTTATCGGTGCCTCCCCCTGAAACTGAATAAACAATTTATAATTCCCTTCCGGTATCGCCGCATCCGGCACACACTGTTTATCTGGCCACTGTAAATCCGGTAACCCCGTGGTCGCCTTAAATATCCCGATACCAGGCCATGTCAGCTTTTGCCCGTCAAAAGTCAGTCTTACTGCCATCATCTTCTCCCTGACTATTCTGTGTATTACAGCGGTGGTGTACAACGTATCATTAGCGCCAGCTTCTGATCCCGTACAGACTGGTTATCCACCGATAATACAAAGCTGAAAGGATAACGTCCCTGCATCTTCGCCAGTGAGATATTCCCCTCCTGAAGGGAATATGCACTTCCGCGTCCGTAACCCTCAACATCCTGCGCCAGTAAGCTGGTATAGTTGATTAATGTTGAGAAACAGCCACATTCACCGGTGCTTTTTTTCAGTGTGACCGTTGTTTTCAGAATGGTAAGGTTATCCATTTCCTGACGATGAACGGGATGGATATCCACACACTCCGCCAGCGGGTTATCAATGTTTACATCTGTTCCGCCCCAGGCAAATACGGGCAGGAACATTCCTGCACAGGCAGACATAAACAGAACCTCTACAGCGTACTTTTTCACAGCATCTGACCTCTATTTTTTTCATCCACCAACCGCAGCGCATCCACATACCGCCCTTCACTGTTCTGCTGCCAGAACCAGCCTTGCCCCGGTGTTGCCTGCCCCAGCGTCTTACCCGGCCAGCCCGGCCACGGCAGATAACGCACGCCCGGCAGTTCTACTACCGGTGCTTCATCCGGCAGCCCGGTCAGTTCCCGGCTGCGTTGCGATGTACGTCGTAACCCACGCAGCCACTGCGCCCACCACGGCCCCGGCTGCCACATCGCCCATAGCTGGTCCACCTGCTCGGTCAGCCGCCCGCGCCGCATCGTGTCCGGCGTGATATGCTGCGCCGCCAGCCTCGCCAGCCAGTACAGCCAGCCCTGCGTCTCCTGCAAACTCTCGTCCAGCCACTCCCGACCGCAGCGCTGGTAAATCACCAGCGGCCACGGGCGTCCCACGCTATCCCGTGACGCCATCAGCACTCCGGTCAGCCAGTCAGTCGTCCCACCCATCGGCAAAAATCCCGGCGACATCACAAAGCTCCACGGCAGCGGATGGTGTTCCGGCGCGGGCATATCATGTTCGCCACGCGGCGACAGGTGCATCCAGCCGTCACGCTCTTCATCGGTCGTCTGGCCTCCCGGCAACACGATATGCCGCCCGCTGCCCACCCACGTCTGGCGGTTCAGCCAGTCCTGCCATATTCGTCCCTCTTCAGCGCCCACTCGCCAGCGCACATAGTCGCGCTGGTCCGGCAGCCTGCCGAACATCGCCGGGGCTGATACCACTGCTGGCCGGCGCATTACAGCGCCCTCGCCGGGCAACTGAAGTTCTGCAACAGCTCCCGGCTGACCGGGTTAAAATCCCGCCCGGCGGTGATTTCCAGCACCACCCGGCGACCGTCAAAATCATATTCCACCAGTTGACGCCCCCGCACCGCCGTTTCCTGTACCATTCCGGCGTCCAGCAGATGAAACAGCGCCCACGGCCCGCCGGTCAGTAGCGTTGAGGTGTCCTGGCGAATACGCGGGCTGGCGGTGATTTCCGCCATCGAGCCGTTGCGCGGTCCCGGCCACGTTACTTTCAGGGGACGGTCCGGACCATGGGCGTAGCGCAGCACCTGGCCGTCGATATCAATCACCAGTTCCATGATGGCCGGGTCCATATCCACCACGCTAATCTGCATCGACCAGGAAAATTTTTTCCCGCCCTCGCTGTTAAAAAATACGCTGCGGATCTGCTTCGCCTGCTGAAACGGCGTCAGATCCGGCCCCTGCAATGTCATGTTGCCTTCGGTCGGTTTGTAGCGCCACGGGTCGCTGGCGGTGTCCGCCAGCGGAGCCAGTTGTTTGCTCCAGAAAGCATCCAGTACGCCGCCGCTGGCGAAGATGCGGTTAAAGTCCTCGGCGCTGACCTCCTGCGGACTGTCGGCGAACGGATAGCGCCCGTCGATGGCGTCACGGCAGTCGTCGCCCATCATCGCCTCCATCTGGGTGTTCAGCACGTCGCCGGTCCCGGCGTTGATTTTGCGCGTTCCCTGCTTCGTCAGATCCAGCAGGATGTTTTTCAGCGGCGCGGGCAGTTTCGCCGCCTCCAGTTGCAACTTGTCTGCGGCAGTAATGCGCGCTGGCAACGTCCCCGCCGCCAGCGCGCTATCAGCAATGGTCAGTTGGGTGTAATACTCGTTGAGCATGGTCAGCAGCGAAGCGATCTGCATCGTCCCACCGCCGCTCTGTCCGCCGTCCGTCCGCCCGGCAATGACCTCGCGCAGCGCGGCGAAACGATCATCCACCAGCGTTTTTTCCAGCCGTTCTTCCGGGTGAATATCCTGGAACAGTTTTGCCGTCTGTACCACTTTCCCCGCGTTACCGGATGCGCGCTGCGCCAGTTGTTTCTGTCTGGCCTGCGGGTCCGGCGGCGGCACCAGCGTGGTCTGCTCCACCACCGCTTTTCCCAGCCGCATCAGCGGTGAGTCCGGCGACGCCAGGGTGCGCAGCACCTGTAAATCATAGGCCAGGCCGGAACTGCCCTCTTCCCCGGCACTGTTGATACTATGGATACTGTCCAGAAAATCCTGCCAGCGGCGGGCATATTCCGTCAGGTACAAACGGCGGACTTCGCGGGCGACAGACTGCTCCTGCCCCGGTATCTGGCTGCGCAGGCTGTCAGTCAGCTTTTTTGGCGTACTCTCCCGGCCCATCACCCAGCCATCGTTCGCCGTCGCCGCCGCCACAAATTCCGGTAATCGTTTGTCGAACAGCTCCCGGTATCCTTCACGGGTAAAAATACCCGGCACGCCCCGATCCAGCGGCGCGCCGTTGCTACGCACAAAGACCGTTCCCGCATCCGCGCCGACGGCGCGTACCAGCGTGAACTCCTGCGGCGCTTCGCTCTCCATTGCCGCCAGCGCCCGCGCGTAGATACGCTCGGTACTGGTGTGACCGTCGAGGAATGCCCGCGCCTGGCGGATCAGCGCCTCATCTTTCTCATACGGTGAATGCACCACCCGGCTGCCGTCAAACAGCGCTTCGATATGCGTCAGCACGGCGGCGCGCCCGCCGAACCCGGCCACGCTGTCGCTGTTCCCCAGATCGTTAATCACCCACGACTGGATCTCCGCCGCGTTGTATTTATCTTCGTGATCTTTATCCAGATTCAGTAGCAGATAGATGCGCAGGGCATCGTAGGCCGCTTTACTATCCTGACGGGCAATGGCGTCCGCCAGCACATACTCCATCCGTTTCACCAGCGGCGGCAGCAGCAGTTGATCCAGCAGACGGTTGTACAGCGACGCCACGCTGTCGGTTACCGGCGGTACGCTGTACAGACCGTAGCGCCAGGCCAGCGGCGGCGCGTCCGGGTCCAGTTCCGGCCAGGCGGACAGTTCCCTTGCGCTGTCCAGCAGTGCCGGGACGGGAGCCATCGCCGGTTTACCGGTGTAGGCTTTCACATCACCGTCCAGCCGGGTCGCGCGGGCGCTGATTTCATTCAGATAGTCGCCGTTGGTCTGCTGGCTGGTCTGCATCCCCTGCCACAACAGGAATGCCAGCACCAGTACCAGCAGGTGCCCGCCGAGGCGCAGCAGGCGGTAACGCCAGGCCCACTGGAGGTTTGGCTCCACCAGGTGCGCTTCACGAAAAATAAACTGTGTCAGCAGGTCATGCAGGAAGTAGCTGCGGTTGCCGTCCGGCAGAGCGTGTGGGAGAGAGGCGGAGGATTCGCCACGGGCGGTTTTTATCGCCCGGACAAAGCGCTGCCAGATACTCAACTGGTCGGCCACGGCGTCGGCCTGCGCCTGCGCGGCGCTGGTGAAAAACACCCCGCGCAGCGTGTTATTCAGTTGCGTGGCATCGAATTTTGAATCGAGGAAGATCTGTTCAATAGCCTCCAGCAACGGCTCGCCGAGGGCGGCGAACTCACGCGGGAAGGTATACAGCCGCTGGCGGCTTTTAAGGTCGTACTCTTCCTGTAACCGGGTATCCAGTCCCTGATCCAACCGCAGCGTCAGGCGCGCCAGCTCCTGCGCGCAGGCGGCGTGCAGCGCCTGCGGGTCGCCCGCTTTTCGCCTGCGGCTGTACGGCAACGTGAAGCCCCAGATTTGTGCACGAAGATGGCTGGTCAGCGTGCGAAAATATTCGCTGAACCCCGGCAACAAATCCATTTTGGTGACCACCAGATAGACCGGAAAGCGAATCCCCAGGGTCTCGCGCAGTTCTGCCAGTCGCGCCCGCAGAGCGGCGCAGGCCGCCAGGCGTTCCGCCGGTGACTGTGCGGTTAAATCCGCCACGTTTAGCGTCAGGATCACGCCGTTAAGCGGCGCGCCGGGGCGATGTTTACGCAGCAGACCGAGAAAGCCCTGCCACTCTCCGGCGTTACGCTGCGCGGCGCTCGCTTCACCACCGTCATCGTGGCGGGCGTAGCGTCCGGCGGTATCAATCAACACCGCTTCGTTGGTAAACCACCAGTCGCAGTGTAGCGTGCCGCCACCCGGTACTGTCAGGATGCGCGAAGTCTGCTCCATTTGCTCCGCCAGCGGGAACTGCAATCCGGTGTTCAGCAGGGCCGTGGTTTTGCCGTCGCCGGGACTGCCGACCACCATGAACCACGGCAGCTCATACAGAAAGCGTTTTCCCTCGAAGATTTTACGCCAGCCAGGCATATCCACCCGCAACTGCCGCAGCTGCCGGATGGCCTGCGTGACAATATGGTTGACGGTGCGCAGGTCGGCTTTGATCTCGCCTGCCACCGGTACCTCTTCCCCGCGCGGATGCAGGAAGCGACGCAGCAGTTGTTCATCCATACGCAGCGCACGCCACAGCCGGTACAGGCCGTACAGCGCGTACATCAGCAGGATGAAACCAATCAGGGTCAGGCGGACCCACAGCGGCGCAAACGGATGGACATCGCCCAGGGCCAGCAGCGGTGTGACGAAGCCAATCGCCAGGCACAGGACACTGATGCCGATGATACTCATCGACCAGTTGACCAGCCACAGTACCAGCAGCATCAGCAACAGGGCAATGGTCACTACCCGGCTACCCACGGAGGCCAGCGGGCGCAGGGTATCAAATGACACCAGCGGCCCGACAAACCAGACCAGCAGCGCCAGAACCAGAACGCCCACAACTGCCAGCGCGCGCCGGGAAAAAAGCAGACTAAGAAATTTTTGCATTATATTTCGACTCGCCACCCAATAATCAATATTTTAAAATTCCCTGGATAAAGTAATATAACCATTAAATCTTACAGAACACTCATCAGCATTCATGAAGCTGGATGCAATGAAAATATCTTTTTCTTTATCTTTGTTAATATAGGTATATTTTGCCACGATAGATTTAACCTGATTTTCATAGTAACTATCGAAATAGGATTTTTTATCTAATATTGCCACTTTATTTTTGGCCTTATCTTTTTCATAATCCATCCTGGCCAGAGATTCTGCATAGACCTTAGATACAGGTGAGATATCAAGAATCTCTACCTTTGTTTTATCCTTTATAATAGTAGCGACATCTATATTCAGGTCATTTTTTATGGCATCAAATAATGATGACTCCATTGATGCTCCAACCGTAGCACACCCATAATCGTGCGCATAAGAAATGGCAGGAACACCCACCAACAGACAGACCATTACCTTAAACATATCAATATCTTACCACCAAGACTTTACCACCAAGACTTTATCTGAACTGGCAGCGATAACATTATCACAGGGTATACCTGTCATACTTCAGGCTGCATGTGCGTTGGCTTTCCTCGCTCACCCCAGTCACGAACTAATGTACGCTCCCGGGGATTCACTCCCTTGCCGCCTTGATGCAACTTGAATGATTTTATATATTACAGGGATACTCTATTAATTTATTTATGATAAGTTCAGCCGCGCGAGAATTCAGTTCCTCATTGGTTTTATTTTTAAGAGAAACATAGACTAATTCATTTAATGTTAGCGTCTTAAATAAAGCGTATCCACACCACAGTTTGTTCTCTGTCGCATCCTCCACGCCGAGCAGATAGACACCCGCCCTGAGTTTATCCCGTTGATTACCAGACACCCAAAATTTAAAAAAGTCATTACCTGAAAGATTAAGCGCATCCGGCGTCAGGGATAAAATGGGAGATGACCGGGAAGCAATTTTTATGGAGGAGTCTGTCCTCTGACAGGGAAAATTTTTAACTAATGCTTCCTCTATTAGTATTGAAGCCCTTACATCAGGCTTTTTCACTGCGTGCTGTTCAAACCAGGTCAGCACAGTATGGTTTATTGTTATACTGTCAACCTGACCATATCCACACCAGGCTTTACCTTCTGTCGCATCCTCCACCCCCAGCATATACATCAGTGCATTGTCTTTTTTCTGTACGTTGTCAGTGGCATAAAATTTCAGGAAATCCTGAGTACTGAGGTTGACATTATCGGGGGAAATGAATCCTGCGTTAATCGGGGATCCGGCAAAAGCGCCACCGGATAACAGGCAACATAAGATGATCAAAAAAACACGAACAGATCGTGTTATGTGATATGTCGCTGAGATCCGATAATAATCCCCCGTCACGCCACATACTGCCGAATGATGAGACACATCATAGGTTGATTTTTTCATCATTCATTCACTCCACTACCAGAATTTCCACCCGACGGTTTTTCGCCCGCCCGGCTTTACTGCCGTTATCCGCCACCGGCACCGTATCGCCCTTGCCGACGATATGTACCCGTCCGGCAGGTACGCCGCCGGAGGTCAGCAACGCCGCAACTTCCGCCGCCCGTTTTTCCGACAGTACCAGGTTGGATGGGAATTCAGCCGAATGAATGGGCTGGCTGTCAGTGTGACCCGTTACAGTGACTGCGCCGCCCACGCGGGCGATTTCCCGCGCCGCTTTGTTAATCACTGGCCGGATTGCGTCACTCACCGTTTTCTGTCCCGGCACAAACATGGCGTCGCCACGGAAGACCACCCTACTGTGCTGGTCATCTTCGTCCACGGTCAGCAGGCCACGGGCGATTTCGTTTGCCAGCAGGATTTTCAGCCGCAGCTTATGAACCGGCACAGGCGGCGGCGGCAGTTTTATACCAATCGCATCAATATGCTGTTGTACGGTGACGGTCTGCACATCCATCCGGTGGCTGTAAAGGCCAAACAGCGTCAGCATCGCCAACAGGGCTATCCCGGCGCTCAGCCAGACCGGCACCCGGCGCATCCGCCGCAGTCGTCCGCTTATCGCCCCCTGAAAGTCAGGCGAGAGCGCGGGCATAACCGGATCGCGACGCTGTGAAAGCTGTGTCAGCAGTTGCTGGCGAATATTGTCCAGTTGCTTACGCCCGTCTGGCTGCACGCTGTAGCGGCCTTCAAATCCCAACCCCAGCAGGTGGTAGATAACCTCCAGTACGTTGCCATGCTCCTGGAAGCTGGCCGCCAGACGCCCGATGATCTGGAAAAGTTTTATCCCGCCTTCGCTTTCACCATGAAATGTTACCAGCAGGCTTTTTCCGGCCCAGACGCCGCGCCGTCCCCAGGTTGTGTTATTGGCGGCTTCATCAAGCGCCGTACACAGGCAGTAACGTACCGCCAGTACGTGCTCGCGCCGCAGGTTCGCCTGATCGCATAATGTCTGGTACAGATGCATCTCGCGTACCAGCAGATTACGGTAAGGCTCTACCAGGGCCGCATCCAGTTTAGCGGGCATGGCTGCGAGAGCGCACAATAAAGGCCGGGCAGCGGCGAGCAACGGGTTAGCCGCCGCGCTGATTTCAGCCAGCCGGAGTTTGCTGTCCGGACCGTCTTCAACGATGACATTGAGTTCCGTGCGCTGGCTGGTGTGTACCGGCGTTTCATATTCACTGTCCTTATGTTCCGGCGTGGTGGACAAAAAGGACATCATATCCGCCGCTGGCGGCGTCAGGGTACTGTCTGTCATTTATCGCGCACTCCCCACAGTTCTGTCTCCAGCCCCGGAAATTCCCCGGCGGTATGCATGGCCATCCCGCCGTAACGGGCAATGTGTTCCCACAATGCTCCCTCGCGGCGGATGTCGTAATAGATGTATCCGGCCTGAAACGGGATTTGGCGCGGTGGTACAGGCAGAACCTGCAAAGCCAGCCCCGGCAGATGCGAGCGGATCAGTTCCGGCAGGCGATCGGATGGCCCGATTTTGGTCTGGGCGGCAAAATGTTGCAGTAGCACATCGGTCGGCATTGAAGCCTTTATCGCCAGTACCAGCGTGCTGAAATCGGCAAGATCGGAAGGGGCCACCACCGCATTCAGGATGCCGTAAGTCCCCTCTTTCAGCTCGATGCGCTGCGCGCCCCGGATCAGTACCGCGTTCAGCAGGAACTGCACCTCATCAACCAGCGATTTCAACCCGGCATAGGGCGTCAGGTGTTTGTACTCTTTGTATTCAGCGGGCCGTCGCGTTTGTGGACGCACATAGGTGGAGAGTTCCCCGGCCAGTTCGGACAGGTAGCGGTACAGCACCTCCGGGGCCAGCGGGGTTTTCGCCAGGTGAGTCAGCAGCGGCTCAAAGCGATTGAGAATTTGCAGCAGCAGGTAATCGGAGACCTCCGCTGCTTCATGGCCGTGGTTGTCGCTGCCGGTCAGCCGTTCCGCCAGCGAATCGGCCCGCATCCGGATGAGATCGTTGATCCACGACAGCCAGGTACACATCAGTGAACTGGCCTGATAATTAATGATGGGCGGGATCAGGTCGTGGTCGATATCTATCCGCCCGTCAGGGTTCAACCCGGTGATGCGGGTCAACGGCAGGCCAATCCAGGCGCCCGTCACCGCCTTTTCCGGCAGCAGCCGCAGGCGCAGATGACTGAGCTGTAATAACTGCGCGCCACGTCCCAGCGAGTTGGCGTCGCGGATGTCGTGTTCATGTACCGAGAAACGCGCCAATGATTCCGGGTTATTGTCAAACGTGGTTTCTTCGCTGTTCGGCGCGCGTACCGGTACCGCCAGACAAATCTGCTGGTTCAGGTGCTCCGGCAGAATGGTCAGTGGCGGCGGCAGCGGGGTGTGGTCCGGTGCGTTAAACGGCGTGCCGTCAGGAAAAATCCCTGATGCCTCTTTCAGTATCAGTTTACCGATGTTCAGCGCTTCGCCATCAATATTGTAGTGGCTGAATCCCCAGAAAAAGGGGGTCAGCGGCAGGCTGCGGTAATGCATGACGTGTTCCAGATAACGCTCTTGCTGCTGAAACATCTGCGGCAGTAAAAATTGTCCTTCACTCCAGACTACGCGGTCATTCCAGCTCATAATTCATTTATCCCGTTCCGTAATTACAATGGCGCTTTGTTCCAGTTCCGCCTCCAACTGCACTTTTCCTTTCCCCGATATGAAGCTGCTGTACCAGGCTTTTTCCGGGGCTTCCGGGATTTTGTAGGTTACCCGCCAGACCGATTTGGCCAGGTTACGGTATCCGGCCAGTACGCCGATTGCCGTGGTCTGCGCATTCAGCGGGCGACGCAGTTTTTTCTCTTCGCCGGGACGCAAAATAAAGCTGTCGCGACGCACTAAATCGTCGGTAAGGACGGATTTGTCGTTGTCATGGAGCGACCAGTAATCAGCTGTCGTGAAAGCGGCGTCATTTTTCAGTTCATAAACACGTATCTCAATGGGCGCGGCCTTCTTCTGATTGTCAGGATTCACCTTATCGGAGGCTTTCACGCTCAGGTCGAGTCGCTGTGATTCGAGGTCAGGTAACGCATCGCTACTGCCGCATCCGGAAAGCAGGAGCAGTGCAAAAGGCATAGCTACCGCACATAACCACCGAGTGGGGTTACGCCATTCATTCACTGTAAATTCCTTTAAAATCAAAATAATAAATCCGGCCAGATATAAATCTGGCCGGAAAAACAGCCGTTAAATTTCTTTGTTGGCCTTGAAGTCGTAGCCTGCGGTGATGGTGCCGCCGCTGCCACCCTGCTGGTTCTGCACCACGTATTCCTGCTTCACGGTGCTGAAGGAGAGTTCAATTGATTCGCGAGACGCAATTTCCCCTCCCTGGCTTCCGCTGGGCGATACCATTGCAATAATCAGATCTGTGAAAGTGTACTTGAGGTACTCCAGCGGATTGCCGCCAGCCTTACGCATAACCAGAATGGCCTGCGGAATGTGCTTACCGGAAGAGCAGTATTTGAACAGGTTCGGGCTGGCGCGATCGATGTAATGTTCAAATGAAAGATTAGTGACGGAGACCTTACCGGAACCGAGACCGCTACCGGCGTGCATGGTGGATTCCTGATGAATATTCCAGCGCCAGCTCAGTACTTCAATTTCATTTTTGTGTTTGTCATCCATTGACTCGCCGTCAATGCCGTCAATTTTCAGAAAAATGTCATAAGACATATCTACTATCCTTTTAACTACCTAAATTAAGCCCTGATTTATCTGCTTTATTAGGTGAACAGATTAACTATTCCTGTACAGCTCTTTCTTACCCATAAATTCATCAGAGCAAGAGAACGTATGCTTTTAATATCTTTGAATTTTACTTCTCGACACGCCTTTTAATTAATTCATTTAATTCCCTGTCATGGATAAAATCTATGCACTTCATGGTATTAAAATCTGATGATATCGAACCGTTATATTTCAACCCTGAATATTTTTTCGCAATCTCATCAATTTCATGGTAAATCTCCACAGATTGTTTACCATATTCAAGGTAAGCACTGGCCGTAGCTCTGGCATCGTTTTTAACGACATCATCTTTGTATACTAATGCCAGACAATGACTCAGCGCCCAATTTTTTAAGAGTTCCGACTGTGAATATTGTGTGGTCAATGCTTCTTGTGCAAAGGATGGCTGCCATACCAGCATTCCACTTATGCTGAAAGTAACTAATATTAACCATTTCACGGCAGTATCCACAGTGTCCCAACTTCAGGAACAAATGGTCCATTATCTGGGTCATTTAATAAGTGGCACTGATCTGAACAGATACTGCCATTCCATAATGTAACGTGTCCTCTGGCATTGCTCCAGCCATGCCCTTTTACTACGATAATTCCTTTCTTCCCGATAAAGTCACTCTGTTTCGGATTATTAACAATAAGATCAGGCTTGCCCATAGTATGAGTAAGATAATCAATCATATCATTCACGCGATAAATATAGAATTTATTATCGGCACCACTAACCTTTGCATACGGAGAGTTACGGGCTATTGGGAACCCTGTCGCATTCAAAACATAGCTCATTCGAATAGGGCAGGCATTTTGAAAATAACCACCAGTTATATTTTTCCCAACGTTTCCACCAATAATGCTACCCACATCAGCGACGGAATGATTCACCTTCCTAAAAGCTAACCACGCTTCATTGAATGAAGGTCTGTTCATTTTGCTTAACCTCTAAAAATTCTGTGTAGGTCATTAATTCTCAACACGTATCTTCATGGACGCCGCTTTCTTCTGATTGTCAGAATTCACCTTGTAAAACGCTTTCACGCTCAGGCCAGGCCGCTGCGATTAGGGGTCAAGTAGCGAATCGCTACTGCCGCATCCGGAAAGCAGGAGCAGTGCAAAAGGCATAGCTACCGCACATAACCACCCAGTGGGGTTACGCCATTTATTCACTGTAAATTCCTTTAAAATCAAAACAATAAAACCAGCCAGACATAACATCTGGCCGGAAAAACAGCCGTTAAATTTCTTTGTTGGCCTTGAAGTCGTAGCCTGCGGTGATGGTGCCGCCGCTGCCGCCCTGCTGGTTCTGCACCACGTATTCCTGCTTCACGGTGCTGAAGGAGAGCTCCACCGTTTCACGGGAGGCGATTTCACCATCGTGGCTGCCGCTCGGGGAAACCACGGCGACAATCAGGTCGGTGAAGGTATACTTGAGGTACTCCAGCGGATTGCCGCCAGCCTTACGCATAACCAGAATGGCCTGCGGAATGTGCTTGCCGGAGGCGCAGTATTTGAACAGGTTCGGGCTGGCGCGGTCGATATAGTGATCAAAATCCAGGTTGGTGACGGAGACCTTACCGGAGCCGAGGCCGCTACCGGCGTGCATGGTGGATTCCTGATGAATATTCCAGCGCCAGCTCAGTACTTCAATTTCATTTTTGTGTTTGTCATCCATTGACTCGCCATCAATGCCGTCAATTTTCAAAAAAATGTCATAAGCCATTTTTATATCCTTATTAAGTTTTACTTAAAATAAACCTGATTTTATCTATATCTTTTTGTTTATAGATAAATCATTGCCGTACAGAATCCTTCTCCAATAACTTCAGGAGAACAGAGGACTGTATATTTTTCCGGTACCGATAATGTATTTAGTTATTTTATGAATTTGCATTATTTAATGCATATAAATAATGCTTCATAACTTCCGATAATAAAAACCATAACCTGTACTGAAATTTTCACGTCTCAAATCGCTAATTACAGATAAAAGATACAGACTGGTCTTCTGGCGATCCCTCAAAATTACGAGTCTTACAGCGAGTAGAAGAAGCAGGTATTGGTTGCGTCAACCATATCTGTTCATGACCATAAATACACGAAACCCAATAGCGATCGGTTTCTTTATCGCTACCACGTTCTGTTTCCCATACAGACCAATTTTCACCGTTTACTTTTTTAGTCTCTGGTTTGAGATCCATCAGGTTTTCAGGTTTACCCTGCGTTACCCCAATACTACTTAACCATAAACGCGACATATATCGGGGAGAAAGCTGCCACGCCGCTGGGACATCAGACTTCAGGCTCACAGCAGAAGACTGAGTATCAATAACAGCCGGGCAACTGACTTCCCAGGCTACAGCATATTGTGAAAAGAGCAGAACAATACCAGGTAACAGATGAAAAGTTGGGCTTATGGTCATAATATGTATTTCCTACTCAATGATATAAAAAGCTTCGGCATTGTTACTGGCATTCGGATATGTGTCATCATTACGTACCCCACCTTTACGAGACCGTGGGCGAGACGAAATTCTTTTCTTCATATCCCTCTTTATATTCTCTATCTTCTCTGACTTCACTCGCTTAAACATTCACAAAATATATATCAGGCATTGCCCTGCTTCACTGACGGCAGTTTTGTCACCAGGCGCAGCGATCCCGTCAGCCCTTCAAGCTGGAAATGCGGACGCAGGAAGAATTTCGCGTCGTAATAACCTGGATTGCCTTCGACCTCTTCCACCACTACTTCAGCGGCAGCCAGCGGACGACGGGCTTTAGTTTCTTGCGAGGAGTTCACCGGATCGGCGTCGACATAATTCATAATCCATTCATTTAGCCAGCGCTGCATATCCTCACGCTCTTTAAAGGAACCGATTTTGTCGCGGACGATACATTTGAGGAAGTGAGCGAAGCGCGAGCAGGCGAACAGGTACGGTAGACGGGCAGACAGGTTAGCGTTGGCCGTCGCGTCCGGATCGTAGTATTCCTGTGGTTTTTGCAGCGACTGTGCGCCGATAAAGGCGGCATAGTCTGAGTTTTTACGGTGGATCAACGGGATAAAACCGTTTTTCGCCAGTTCAGCCTCGCGGCGGTCAGAGATGGCGATTTCGGTCGGGCATTTCATGTCCACGCCGCCATCGTCAGTCGGGAAGGTATGGCAGGGAAGATTTTCCACCGCACCGCCTGATTCCACACCGCGAATCAACGTACACCAGCCGTAGTGTTTGAAGGAACGGTTGATGTTTACGCCCATCGCGTAGGCCGCGTTGCTCCAGACGTATTTGGTATGGTCAGAACCATCCGCATCTTCTTCAAAATCAAACTCGTCCACCGGGTTGGTTTTTGCGCCATACGGCAGGCGGGCAAGAAAACGCGGCATCGTCAGGCCAATATAACGGGAGTCTTCGCTAGCCCGCAGCGAGTTCCACGGCGCATATTCCAGGTTCTGGGTGACGATTTTGGTCAGGTCGCGGGGATTCGCCAGTTCCTGCCAGGAGTCCATTTGCAGTACCGAGGGGGAAGCCCCGGCAATAAACGGCGCATGGGCCGACGCGGCGACTTTGGCGATAGAGCCAAGCAGATCCACATCGGGCGGTGTATGGTCGAAGTAGTAATCCGCAATGATACAGCCATAAGGTTCGCCACCTAACTGGCCGTATTCGGCTTCATACAGTTTCTTGAACATCGGGCTTTGATCCCAGGCGATGCCCTTGTAACGCTTCATGTTGCGCCGCAATTCATCTTTTGACAGATTCATGAAGCGAATTTTCAGCTTTTCGTCGGTCTCGGTGTTGTAAACCAGATGCTCCATACCGCGCCACGAGGATTCCAGCTTCTGCCAGTCGGGATGTTGCAGGATCAGTTTGATCTGTTCGGTCAGTTTAAAGTCGATCTGCGCAATAATAGCGCTGATGCTTTTATAGGCGTCATCGCTGACGGTGATCGTGTTCGCCAGCGCCTGTTGCGCCAGCGTCTGCACCGCGGCTTCCACGGCTTTTGCCGCCTGGGTAGTCTTGGGTCGGAAGGCCTGATTCAGCAACGCATCAAATTCACCGGATGCGGAGGCGGTATCCTGAGCAACCGCGTCGGTTGCCTGCATATTACTGTTTGCCATGAAAATTCCTTAAAAATTCGACGTTATTCCGCTGATTCATTATCCGCTGACACATCTTGCTGGGTAGCGGCCGATTTCGGCGCATTCGCCAGCGTTTTCAGCAGAGTCGGGTCCTGCAACAGTTTATTGACCAGATTTTCCGCCCCCGCCTTGCCATCCATGTAGGTCTGGAGGTTCGCCAGTTGAGTGCGGGCTTCCAGTAACTGGTTCAGGGCGTCCACCTTGCGGGCAATCTGTGCCGGCGAAAAGTCGTCCATATTTTCCAGCGTGATATCGACCATCAACTGACCTTCACCCGTCAGCGTATTCGGCACAGCGAACGCCACGCGCGGCGCAATGGCTTTCATGCGCTCATTGAAGTTATCAATATCAATATCGAGGAATTTGCGATCCGTCACCGGCGGCAGTTCTTCACGCGGTTTCCCGGCCAGATCGGCCAGCACCGCCATCACGAACGGCAGCTCGATTTTTTTCTCGGAACCGTAAATCTCTACGTCATATTCAATCTGCACGCGCGGCGCGCGGTTGCGCGCGATGAATTTCTGCGCGCTATTGTTGATAGCCATAATCCTTCATTTCCTTTTTAGTCAACTGGTTGCCGCAAGGGGAGCGGTATACCGGTACAGTTTTTAAAATCGCACTACGGACACTTCGAACGGCCGGTTTCAGCAAACGATCTCAAAAACAATCTGCTCATCACCATTAACGCCGATATCAATCTGCCTGATCGCGGCTTTTTCCGTCATGGCCTGCAACCAGTAGCGCGACAGTCGTGGCAGAATGTGCTGTTCGATGTAGCCAATCAGCAACCGCGCGCCCGTTTCATGCATTGGACAGCACGCCACAATATGTGCGACCAGTTCCTCGCTATACGTCAGCGTCACGCCGTGCTGTTCACTCATCCGCGCCACCAGCCGGTCAAGGTGCAGACGGGCAATCACGCCACGCGACGTTTCGTCCAGCGGCAGGTAAGGGATCACCGTCACGCGGCCCAGAAATGCCGCCGGGAAATGCTTGCGCAATTCCGGCATTAGCGCCTCTTTAAGCCCCGTAGCATCGGGCATTAAGGCCGGATCTTCACACATCTGGCTGATGAGGTCGGAACCCACGTTGGTGGTGAGTAATAGCGTGGTGTTTTTGAAATCGACATGTGTACCCTCGCCGTCCTCCATCCCACCCTTGTCAAACACCTGATAGAAGAGTTCGTGGACGTCATGGTGCGCTTTTTCGATCTCGTCGAGCAGCACTACGCTCCAGGGGTGGCGACGCACCGCTTCCGTCAGCACACCACCCTCGCCATAGCCCACATAGCCGGGCGGCGCGCCTTTCAGCGTGGAAACGGTGTGAGCCTCCTGGAACTCGCTCATATTGATGGTTACCAGGTTCTGCTCGCCGCCGTAGATAGCCTCCGCCAGCGCCAGCGCGGTTTCGGTTTTACCGACACCGGACGGCCCGGCCAGCATAAACACGCCCACCGGTTTGCGTGGATCGCCCAGTCCCGCCCTGGCGGTCTGAATACGTTCACCAATCTGCGCCAGCGCGCCGTCTTGCCCGGTAACGCGTTGCGCCAGTCGGGCAGGCAGTTCCAGCACCTGGCTGGCCTCATCTTTCACCATGCGCCCAGCAGGAATACCGGTCCAGTCGGCGACAATCGCCGCGACAACCGCCGCGCTGACTTCCGGGAACACCACCGGCGCGTCGCCCTGCCACTCCCTTAGCGCCGTTTCGGCCTGTTGCAGCGTGGTTTTGTCATCAGCATCAGACTCTGCGAGACGCAGTTCCTGCAACGTATGTACCAGTTCCAGCTCCCGCTGCCAGCGGGATTCGGATGCAGTCAGTTCATTGTTGAGCGAGAAAATTCGCGCCATCAGCGCATCGCGCCGCTCATCTGACTGAATCCCCATTTTTTCCTGCTTCTGCAACAGCGACCGTTCCATTTCCGCCGCTTTTAGCTGCTGGCGCAGGAACTGTACGCTGGCAGGCGGCGTGTGCAGCGTCAGCGCCACGCGGGCCGCGGCGGTATCCAGCAGGCTGATGGCCTTATCCGGCAACTGCCGGGCGGGAATGTAGCGGTGAGAAAGCTGTACCGCCGCACGTACCGCCTCATCCAGAATCAGTACGTTATGGTGTTTTTCCAGCGTATCCACCAGACCACGCACCATTTCCATTGCGGGGATCTCTTCCGGTTCGGCAATCTGCAACACCTGAAAACGACGGGTCAGCGCCGGATCTTTCTCAATATGGCGCTTGTATTCGCTCCAGGTGGTGGCGCCGATAGTCCGCAGGGTGCCGCGCGCCAGCGCCGGTTTCAGCAGGTTAGCGGCATCGCCCGTGCCGGATGCGCCGCCCGCGCCCACCAGAGTGTGAACTTCATCGACAAACAGAATAACCGGCTGCGGCGAGCGCCCGGCCTCTTCCAGTAACCCTTTCAGACGCGATTCAAACTCGCCTTTCATGCTGGCTCCGGCCAACAGAGCGCCAACGTCCAGCGCCAGTAGCCGTACTTCCCGCAGCGCGGGCGGCACTTCCCCCTGCGCAATCGCGAGGGCAAAACCTTCGACGACCGCCGTTTTCCCGACGCCCGCCTCACCAGTCAGTAGTGGATTATTCTGGCGACGGCGCAGCAGAATATCCGTCATGGTGCGGATTTCATGCTCACGCCCCGTCACCGGGTCGATTTTGCCGTCGCGCGCCTGTGCCGTCATGTCCTGACAGTATTTTGCCAGCGCGGATTTACCGTCCTGCCCGCCGTTGGGAATCGCCTGACTGCTTTCACCGGGAATGGCTGATGCCAGGCCGGAGCCGTCGTAAGGGCGCTCCTGCGCTTCCGGCGATGTTTCGATCAACGAGGGCAGTATTTCCGTCAGTTCATCAACCGGAAGCGTGGCCAGCGGCGCGCAGATACTGCTCAGTACCCGACGCAGTTCTGGCGTGGTCAACAAGGCCAGCAGCAACCAGCCGCTGCGAATTTTGTTATCGCCGTAACGGACGCTCGCCAGCATCCAGGCCTTTTCAACGCTGAGATCGATATGGTGAGAAAAATCACTAATGGCGCTGGCCCCGGCGGGCAGCATATCCAGTTGCCGGAGTAACGCTTTCTCCACATCAGAAAGAGGGATCTGGTAATGCCGAAGAACGTGGAGAATATCGTTATCGGGCTGCTGTGTTAACTGGTGCAGCCAGTGAGTCAGCTCAACCCAGGGATTAGAGCGTAGTTTGCAAAATGCCGTTGCCGATTCCAGCGACCGGAATAGTGGGCCGGCCAGTTTTCCATACAACGCACTGCGTGAAACAGGAGTTTCCATGTGTTATGCCTTGTGACATAAAAATTCATAAAAATAATGCATCAATGCATATAAATATATAAACAATTCTTTATTGATAGCCTCGAAAAAATATCGAAACAAAACAATGATACAGATCAGGGACTAATTAGCAACTAAGCCGTTAATATTAAATAATCAATGAACAGCAAGATAAAAATCGCAATTGCAGAATTAAAAGAAATAATATTTCAAAAAAGACATCTATGCATACAACAATGCATTCACGACGAAAATAATAAAAAGGGTGTCATCAATAATGACTCCCTATAAATTTAGTTAAAATTATTTATGAATTAAAACTCCCTAAACGTTTCCTCCAGAAAAATAAATACATTTAAGGGACATAATGAAACAAGACATGTGGGAATTACGGAAAATACAGTCGCAGGGTATAACGGATAACGCACAGTATCCCGCAGGGACATACATCGTATTTACTGCCGCCGCCCCCTACATTCCGCTTTTTGAGCAACATGGGAAAGACGATATCGCGCTCAGTCTTGTTCGCCACGAAGAGGCGTGGTGGATTGTTAATCACTCTGATGAACTGTGCTGTGCCGTCAATGAGCAGGTGATGGAACCTCATCACCGTATGCGGCTGAATGATGGAGATACGATTGAATGGGGTCTGTCATCCTGGTGCCTTGCCCGCACCAATGATGAGTCCCGTCCCGATGTTTCGTTTCCTCAGTTGGTTCAGTCATCTGAATCCGTTGCTGAGTACCTGGATCTGGACTGGTTTAAACAACAACAGCTCAATCCGCAGAACCCGTTCGATATTATTCCCGTCCGGGAAACCGCATCCTCTTACACTGGCCATGAAGCGGATAGCACACTACACCAGCTTTACCAGGAATATCAGCAGGCATTGCGGCCCTCCGGGCAGGAAAAGCCCCTCCGTGCTAAACCGTTTCCCCGAAATGAAGACGCTGTCACCCAGGATTTGACGTCGTTATACGATAAAAAGGGCGACACCGACACGTTACAGGATATGGTGGCAGGCGCGCCCGGTATTGATGCCATTCTGGATACGCTGGACACGACCGGTGAGGGTGAAATGCACTGGCTGGCGATGGAATCAATGCCCGATATCCTGCAACTGCTCTCGCCGGAACTGGGGGGGAAAACCGCACATAGCGAGATACTGCCCGATCTGACCCGCCGCGAGCATCGTATTATTGGCATCGATAGCCACTACCGAATCACTCCGACACAGAAAAATGGAAATACCGCCCATGAAAAAAACTGACACGCTTCCTGCTACCCTGTCCGCGCTGATACAGGAATACTCTATTGCGGAGGGGATTCAGATGGCGGAGCAGCAGGTTCGGGAAAATCCGGCGAAAGCGCTCTGCCGCCACAGCCTGTTTCAGTTGCTGTGTGTGGCCGGAGACTGGTCGCGGGCGCTACACCAGCTTCAGCTATGCGCCAGGATGGAGGCCAATTATACCCAGGAGGCCCGGCTGTACCGGGAGCTGGTTCGCTGCGAAATGTTCCGCCACACCGTTTTTCAGGGTGAACAACGACCCGGTTTTCTTCTGCCGCAGCCCGTTTGGGTGGAGTCACTGCTGGCGGCACTCGCCTGTCATGACGATACCGGTGAGGTTGATAAACACCGTAATACCGCACTGGAAGCCATAACAGACACGGGCGGGCAGTGGAACGGCGGCGCATTTGACTGGGCGAGCGACAGCGATTCCCGCCTTGGCCCGGTACTTGAGCTAGTCACCGGCGGCGTGTATATCTGGCTGCCGTTTTCGCAAATACGCTCGCTGGAATCGCCGCAACCGACGCGCCTGACTGATCTGCTGTGGAAACCCGTTAATATCACCCTGGTGAATGGCGATACGCACGGCGCCTGGCTCTTTACCCGTTACAGCGGTTCGGAAAGTGCATCCGACGCCCTGCGTCTGTGCAGGGAAACCGCCTGGCAGGACGGCCCCGGCGAAACCACCGTGCGGGCGCTGGGGCAGAAAGTGTGGCTGACCAGCCACGGCGATATCAGCCTGCTGGACATGGCCCATTGTACCTTTCATGCTCAGGAAAACGATGGCGCATGAGCACGTCTCGTTTTACACCCGCTAACCACCTGCTGCCCACGCTGTTTGATCGGCTGTGTGACAATGCTCCGTATCAGAAAATTGACCGGGATATCAGCGTCACGCCGGTACAACTGAAGGAGATCATTCGCCGGGATCTCTCCTTTTTGCTCAATACCATTAGCCACGAGGGTGACATCGACGCCCGGCGCTATCCGCAGGCGGCGGCGTCAGTGCTCAACTATGGCCTGCCGCCGCTGGCGGGCAGCTTTATGTATGAGCATAAGTGGGACGATATCAGCGAGGCGATCCGGCGCGCCATTATCCGTTTCGAACCCCGGCTGAACGCCGCCACACTCAGGGTCACGCCCTTGCTCGATAAAACCCGGCAGGGTAGCTATAACACGCTACAGTTTGAAATTCGCGGACAAATTCTGACGCAGCCGTATCCCACGGAGTTTCTGGTACGCAGCGCGCTGGATATGGAGCTGAGCCGCATTACGTTCTTTTAATACAGGGCATTATTCATGGATCCACGGCTACTGGAGTATTACAACCGCGAACTGAGCTACCTGCGGGAGACCGGTGCTGAGTTCGCCACCCTCCATCCCAAAATTGCCGCCCGACTGGGGATGCAGGGAACCGATATTGCCGACCCGTATGTGGAACGCATGATCGAGGCGTTCAGCTTTCTGAGCGCCCGCACTCAGCTAAAAATTGACGCCGAGTTTCCCCGCTTCACACAGCGGTTACTGGAAGTCGTCAGCCCCAATTACGTCACCCCCACGCCATCGATGGCAGTGGTAAAGCTGTATCCCGATACGCAGGAAGGCGACCTGGCGAAAGGGGTCACCGTGCCGCGCGATACCGCGTTCGTTTCCCCCATCCCGGAAGGCGAAAATACCGCCTGCCAGTTTCGCAGCAGCCAGGACGTCACGCTGTGGCCGCTGTCCATCGAGGAGGTACGCCTGACCGCCGCGCCGCCGGATATGCCCGCCCTGCACCGCTATCTGCCGCCTAATATTCATGTCGCCGGGGCATTGCGCATCACCCTGCGAACCTTCGGGGAACTGACTTTCAGCGAGCTGGCCGGTCCGGCACGGCTGCCCTTTTACCTCTGCGGCGAAGAACGCATTGCGTCACACCTGTTTGAGCTGCTACATACCAGCGCCGTCGCCACACTGGCCGGTGAACCCGGTCACTTTGACGGCGAACTGAATGTGAATCTTCAACACCCGGTGGCGCACGAAGGGCTGGAGCCAGGGCAGGGGCTGCTACCGCTCGCCTGGAACGTGTTTCACGGCCATAATCTGCTGCATGAATTTTTCGCCTGTCCGGAACGGTTTTACTTCTTCACCCCGACCGGATTGTCTGCCGGGTTACAAAAGGTGCAGGGCAATGTGGCGGAAATTGTCATACTGCTTAACCGCCTGCCGCCGGACTGGCTGATTCATCAGACGGACGCTGCACAGTTCAGCCTGTTCTGTACGCCGGTGATCAACCTGTTTCCTCGCACCACCACCCGGATTGAAGTCACTCACAGCGTGACGGAACAGCATCTGGTGGTGGATCGTACCCGTCCGCTGGATTACGAGGTGTTTTCTGTTCAGGAAGTCGAAGGCCTGGAAGCGGAAACCACACGGAAGATGATTTTTCGTCCGCTGTATCACACCCGTAATAATGACGAAGGCAACCACGGGCGTTATTTTTCACTGCGTCGTGAACCGCGCCGCTCGTCAGAAAACGCCCGCCGCTATGGCACCCGAACCCCCTATACCGGCTCGGAAGTCTTCCTCTCGCTGGTTGATCAGCATGAAGCGCCCTACCCGGAAAATCTGCGCCATATCACCGTCACGGCAATGGTGACTAACCGCGATCTGCCCTGCCTTATTCCACGTAATGGCCGGGATGATCTGACCGTAGATGCGGCGATTCCGGTGGCGGGCGTGGGTCTTATCAGACCGCCGCGCCCGCCGCAGCCGCCGCTGGCTGAACGCGAAATGGCCTGGCGGCTGATCCGGCAGTTGTCGTTTAATTATCTGCCGCTGGCCGATCTGGATCACCGCACCGGCGGCCAGGCGCTGCGCGATCTGCTGAATCTGTTTATCCCGGCTCACGACAGCCCGCAGTCGCGCCAGGTGCGCAGCCTGATTGGCTGCAAAACCACCCCGGTGACCCGCCGCCTGCCCGGCTCCGGCCTGTTGGTCTATGGCCGGGGCGTCAGTTGCGAACTGACCGTGGACGAAGAAGGATTTTCCGGTATCAGTCCTTACCTGTTCGGTCTGGTGCTGGAACACTATATTGCCCGCCATGTTTCCATTAATACCTTCTCGCAGATGACGCTGCACTCGATGCAACGCGGGCATGTCATGACCTGGCCGGTCAGAACCGGGCAACGGGGGAGCGTATGACCGGCGCTCTCAACCAGGCGCAGAAAACCCCCTGGCGTTACGGATTCCTGAACCTGATGCGGCGCGTGGATGCCCAGCTCTGTGATACTCCGGCAGGCAGTATCTGGCAGCCACGGATGGAAAAATTCCGTCTGGGACAGACGCCGACGATGACCTTTGCGCCACGGGAAATCGCCCAGGTCAGCTGGCAGGATGGACGCCTGCACCTGAGCCTGTACAGCCTCGGACTATGGGGGCCAAACGGCCCGTTGCCGCTGCACTATACCGAGCTGGCACTGAACCGCTCAGAGAGTCGTCACGATCCGACGCTGGTTCATTTTTCCAATATTTTTCACCACCGCTGGCTGACGCAGTTCTGGCAGGCATGGCGCAGCGCCCAGTCCGCTGGTGGCGGGCTGGACAAACCGGAACACGACCGTTTTGCGTTTTATATCGCCAGTCTCAGCGGGCAGGATCTACGGGAAAGCGCCGAAAGCCCGCTGTCAGATCATGTTCGCCTGGCAGCCTCCGCCCATCTGGTACGCGAATCGCGCAATCCTGACGGGCTGGCCGCCACGCTGGCGCACTATTTCAGCGTACCTTTTGCGGTGAAAGAATTCGCCCTGCACTGGATAACGGTGGCGAACGATGAAATCACCCGTCTGGGCACGCCCGCGCAGTCTTCGGTGCTGGGCAACGGGGCGCTTATCGGCCAGGCCGTACCGGATATGCAGTACAAATTCCGGCTAATTATCGGCCCGCTCACGCTGGAGGATTACCTGCGTTTTCTGCCCGGCGGCAACAATCTGCCCGTGCTGACAGAACTGGTGCGTACGTTCATCGGTTTTGAATATTGCTGGGAAATTGAGCTGCAGTTGAAGCCTCATGCCGCACCGCCTGCGGTGATCGGCGGCGCGCAGCGGCTTGGCTGGACGGCCTGGGCAGGTAAAGCCATGCATGACCGTCCGGTGACCGGCATGATTTTTGAACCTGAACACGGCTTAACCCACTGAGAGTAATGATATGGACATGTCCCTGACTAAACCGGTAAGCGCGGAACAACCCTGCGGCCCCGATCCGGAGTACGATCCGGAATACCTGCTGCTGTTCAGCCGCGCCGCCCCCCAGGCGGAGGCGCAATATGGTGATTTTGTCAGTACGCCGGAAGCCGTGAACTGGCCGGAAATTGAACGTGATGCGCGCCGTCTGCTCACGCGCAGTAAGGATATCCGGGTGTTGATCCTGCTGCTGCGCAGTCGCATCCAGCAGGCTGGCGCACAGGGACTGGCGGAAATGCTCACACAACTGGCAGAACTGAGCGTAATCTGGTCTGATGCACTCCATCCACAGCTGCTTACCGGCGAAGGCGCATCCGCAGAATCTATTGAAGATGCGTCGCTGGCGCGCAGTAATGCCCTGGCGGCGCTGCTGGATCACGAAGGCGTGATGGCGGACATTCGCGGTATTACGCTGTCAAACAGTGCCGCCCTGCGCCTACAGGTACGGGATGTGGAGCGCGCGTTATCCGCTCCCCGCCCGGCTGATGCGCTGGCCCCCGAATCCGTCCGCCAGCAACTGGCCGACCTCGAAGCCCGTGGGGCATTACCGCTGGCGGCGTTTCGCGAAGCGCAGGAAAGCGCAGAACGCCTGCAAGTGTGGGCGCGTGAGACATTAGGCGATCTGGCTCCAGATTTTTCACGCCTGCGGCAGTTGTTAGCGCTGCTGCCTGACGTGGTACAGACAACCACACCGGAAATCCCTCCGTCGCCAGCGCCAGTGCCAGACCCCGCAGGCACGGTTATGGATAATGCCGTTCCGGCACGGGCAGAGGATGTGCCGCCTGTCAACGCGCCACCCGGTATATCCCTCCCACACAATGCTGAACCGGGGCCAATTCGCGATCGTAATGATGCGCTGGAACGCCTGCGGTGCATTCGTCGCTGGTTTGAGAGCAGTGAACCCAGTAGCCCGACCATCCCACTGTTACGCCAGGCTGAAAGACTGGTGGGAAAACGGTTCTCGGAGGTGATCAATGAGATCCCGGTGGAGTTGCTGGAGAAGTGGGATGCCCTGGAGTGATGATGCGCATGTCTGGCGGTTCTCCGTAATTATCTGAGTGATATCAACATTACGCAGTCTGCTTCTGCGCTGAACATGTCCCGATCCCGGTTAAGCACCGCCATGAGGCCGCGCCTTAAATGTCAGTGGGATCAAAATAGCCATGACAGTGAAAGAAGTGGCGGTAATATCCTGTTCGTCATCCAGGCGTAGGCCCATTTGCGCCAGATTCCACGATAGACGGTGGAACTTCTTGAAGACGAAAAAAAACCGTATCCCTTTTACAGTGATACGGTTTTTTTTACTTCACAGGATGTATAAAAACACCCTGAGATTTGTATCTGGCGGAACGGACGGGACTCGAACCCGCGACCCCCTGCGTGACAGGCAGGTATTCTAACCAACTGAACTACCGCTCCGTGATGTTCCCGCTGGGAACGAGGCGAATATTACGGTTTGCGGTGTCGCCCGTCAACGCTTTTTCTCACCTTTTGAATCAGTTGCTGCAAAAATCGCCCGAAGGATGATTTTTATAGCCTAAAAAGGAATAAATTACGCCCGCCAAAGGCAACTTCCGCCCTTTTTCTGCACCAGATCAAGCCTCGATTCATGCGCAGCCAGCTCTTCCTCAGAGGCAAAAACGACCCGTAACCGGCTGGCCTGGCGAACGATTCGCTGAATGGTCGCCTCACCTTGCTGCCGTTGCGTCTCTCCTTCCATCGCAAACGTCATGGACGTTTGTCCGCCCGTCATCGCCAGATACACTTCAGCAAGGATCTGGGCATCGAGCAATGCGCCGTGCAAAGTACGTTTGCTATTATCTATCTCATAACGCGAACACAGTGCATCAAGGCTGTTACGCTTGCCGGGGAACATTTTCCGCGCCAACGCCAGGCTGTCGGTAACTTTGCAGAAAGTATTGGTTTTAGGAATATCGCGTTTAAGCAGACCAAACTCATAATCCATAAAGCCGATATCGAACGATGCGTTATGGATGACCAGCTCCGCGCCGCGGATATAATCAAGAAACTCATCGACCACATCAGCAAAAACCGGCTTATCCAGCAGAAACTCATCGGCAATACCGTGTACGCCAAAAGCCTCTGGATCGACAAGGCGATCGGGCTTCAGGTAAACATGAAAATTGTTGCCGGTCAGACGACGGTTTATCACCTCAACCGCACCGATCTCAATAATCTTGTGACCTTCATAGTGCGCGCCTATCTGATTCATACCGGTGGTTTCGGTATCGAGGACAATCTGTCGTGTAATTGCAGTGCTCATATCGGTCATTTATGTCAGACTTGCGTTTTGTTATCGATTTCAATTACAGGAAGTCTACCAGAGATGCTTAAACAGGTAGAAATTTTCACCGATGGCTCTTGCCTGGGGAATCCAGGGCCTGGTGGTTATGGCGCTATCTTACGCTATCGCGGTCATGAAAAAACGTTTAGTGAAGGTTACACGCTGACCACCAATAACCGTATGGAACTGATGGCGGCGATCGTCGCGCTTGAAGCGTTAAAAGAACATTGCGAAGTAACATTGAGCACCGACAGCCAATATGTGCGGCAAGGAATTACCCAATGGATTCATAACTGGAAGAAACGCGGCTGGAAAACAGCGGAAAAGAAACCCGTAAAAAATGTCGATCTCTGGAAACGTCTCGATGCTGCGTTAGGTCAGCATCAGATCAAATGGGTATGGGTCAAAGGCCATGCAGGCCATCCCGAAAACGAGCGTTGTGATGAACTGGCGCGCGCCGCGGCAATGAATCCCACGCAGGAAGATAGTGGCTACCAGGCGGAAGCTTAGCCATCCGGTTTGCGATATTGCCGGGTGGCGCCAACGGTCTGGCGGATAGGGGTTTTACTTTTATTATGTCGCAGCGGATTAAGCGTAAGCGGGATGGTCCGCTTACGGGCCACAATAAGCTGTAAACAGCCCAGCGCCGGGATATGCGTATTTAAAAGCCGCCCCCCCTGCTTTTTCCAGGGTAAGACATGAAAACGGCTATAATGTAGCACTTCGAAATTGAGTAAAGACAGCCAGTCCAGTTGCCGCATAAGGGTAAACATCCGACTATTATAGGGCGGTGTTTTACGTAAAACGGGTACCAGTTTACGTAACCCCATCAAACTCAGCGGGTTAAATCCACTAATGACCAGCCAACCGTCATCAATCAATACGCGGTCGGCTTCCCGCAATAAACGGTGCGGGTCGGTACACCACGGCAAAGTATGCGCCAGCAGACAAACATCGACGGATTTATCTGCAAAAGGAAGATGTAGCGGATCGGCCAGAACCTGCATCGGCGACCCCTGCGATGAAACATTCACCTGATGGGAGACCGCGCACGCTTCGGAATTGATTTCTGCGCTTAAATTACCGATTTTAAGCAAATGGAAACCATACATTTTTGCAAACCACGGATTTAGCTGCTGTTCCAGCGCCTCACGGTAGTAATTGCCCCAGGGCAACTCACCCCAACATCCGGGCGCAACGACAGTTTGAGAGAGCCTTGCCGGTTTCATCGCAACCTTCCGCTAATTATTTGAGAGGTAATATATGAATCTTAACAGTATTCCCGCGTTTCAGGACAATTACATCTGGGTGCTGACCAATGATGAAGGCCGCTGTGTGATTGTTGATCCCGGCGAAGCGGCCCCCGTCTTAAAGGCCATTGCTGAACATAAGTGGATGCCGGAGGCGATTTTTTTGACGCATCACCATCACGACCATGTTGGCGGAGTCAAAGAGCTGTTGCAACACTTCCCGCAAATGACGGTTTATGGACCGGCGGAAACGCAAGACAAGGGAGCAACCCATCTTGTTGGCGATGGCGATACTATTCGCGTTTTAGGCGAGAAATTTACTCTTTTTGCCACGCCGGGCCACACGTTAGGACACGTCTGTTACTTTAGCCGCCCTTACTTATTCTGCGGCGACACGCTGTTTTCCGGCGGCTGTGGTCGACTGTTTGAAGGCACGCCATCACAGATGTATCAGTCACTTATGAAAATTAACTCTCTGCCTGACGACACGCTCATTTGCTGCGCTCACGAATACACTTTAGCTAACATTAAGTTCGCATTGAGCATACTTCCGCACGATTCGTTCATAAATGAATATTATCGTAAAGTTAAAGAGTTACGTGTAAAAAAACAAATGACATTACCCGTTATTCTTAAAAATGAGCGTAAGATTAATCTTTTTTTAAGAACTGAAGATATTGATTTAATTAACGAAATAAACAAAGAAACAATATTGCAACAACCAGAAGCGCGTTTTGCATGGTTAAGGTCAAAGAAAGACACGTTCTGATAATTCTTACTTGTCATTCGCTAACTTCGCCGTTATGATCGGTCGTCTTTTAAGCAACTATTGACACACACATGAAGGCAAAAGCGATATTACTCGCCTCTGTCCTGCTTGTGGGGTGCCAGACGTCTCAGAACACTGGCAACGTCCAACAGCACGCACAGAGCCTTTCTGCAGCTGGTCAAGGGGAAGCAGGAAAGTTTACGAGTCAGGCACGATGGATGGACGACGGAACGTCTATCGCGCCAGATCAGGACTTGTGGGCTTTCATTGGCGACGAGCTAAAGATGGGAATTCCGGAAAACAGCCGGATTCGCGAACAGAAACAGAAGTATTTACGCAATAAGAGCTATCTCCACGATGTAACTTTACGGGCAGAGCCGTATATGTACTGGATAGCGGGGCAGGTTAAGAAACGTAACATGCCTATGGAGCTGGTACTACTACCCATAGTGGAGAGCGCTTTTGATCCTCACGCAACGTCTGGCGCCAATGCCGCAGGCATCTGGCAGATCATACCGAGCACAGGGCGCAATTATGGTTTAAAGCAGACCCGTAATTATGACGCGCGTCGCGATGTTGTAGCCTCTACGACCGCCGCGTTAGACATGATGCAGCGTCTGAACAAAATGTTTGACGGCGACTGGCTGTTAACCGTTGCAGCGTATAACAGCGGCGAAGGCCGTGTTATGCGGGCAATTAAAGCAAACAAAGCGCGTGGAAAACCGACGGATTTCTGGTCGCTTTCTTTGCCCAGAGAAACAAAACTCTACGTACCTAAGATGCTGGCATTGAGTGAAATTCTCAAAAACAGCAAACGCTACGGCGTACGTCTGCCAACAACAGATGAAAGCCGAGCGCTGGCACGAGTTCGTTTAAACAGTCCAGTTGAAATGGCGCAGGTTGCGGATATGGCGGGCATGTCTATCAGCAAGCTGAAGACGTTTAATGCCGGTGTAAAAGGGTCTACCTTAGGCGTAAGCGGTCCGCAATATGTTATGGTGCCCAAAAAGCATGCCGAGCAGTTGCGTGAGTCGCTGGCTTCCGGTGAGATTGACGCCGTTCAGTCCCAACTGATCGCCGACAATACGCCGTTGAATAGCCGTAGCTATAAGGTGCGCTCTGGCGATACGCTTTCCGGTATTGCTTCGCGGCTTGGCGTAAGCACGAAGGACTTGCAGCAGTGGAACAACCTGCGTGGTTCACGCCTGAAAATCGGGCAAAGCCTGACCGTGGGCGCTGGCAGCAGCGCGCAACGACTGGCAAACAATAGCGATAGCATTACCTATCGTGTCCGTAAAGGCGATTCGCTTTCCAGTATCGCCAGACGTCACGGGGTGAATATCAAAGATGTGATGCGCTGGAACCATGATACGGATAATCTACAACCGGGCGATCAGCTTACGTTGTTTGTGAAGGACAATAGCACGCCAGACTCCTGATATTGTCCGACGAAAAAGCCAAAAGGCGCCGCTTCCCCCGGCGCCTTTTAAATTGCTATACCGCTTTATGCGCTTCCAGCATGATAGTATCGCTGCTAAACGAACCGTCATCCTGCAACTCAAAATAACGCTTCACCTCTACCGGGGCGCTCGCCTGATATAATCGAATCGCCTCAACCAACGGCGCTGGCGTACGCATCCGCGTTACCCATGAGCGAAACTCCAGCGATAAACGATCTGTTATCACGGTATTCGTTACCAGCATCGCGTTATTGACCATCGCCAGCCATTCGCCACTGGAATAGTTACGGACATGCGACGTGTCGCGTAACGCCTCCACCGTTTGCAGCCAGATATCGCGTACAGGATGTCCAGGCGACATGACATCCATGATAATCAGCACGCCACCGGGCTTTAATACACGATTAACCTCACGCAATGCCTGACCAACGTCGTGCCAGTGATGCGCGGAATAGCGGCTAATCACCACCTCAAACGATGCATCTTCAAAGGGCAGTTTTTCGGCATAGCCTTGCCGGAGAGTAATATTACTTAAATGTCTTTCTTCCGCCGCTCCAGCGACAACCTCAAGCATGCTGGCGGATAAATCGTATGCCACGACCGAGTTGGCATGTTGCGCAGCGACAAAACTCGCGTGTCCAGCCCCACATCCCATATCCAGTACGCTCGCGTGGGAAAAATCAGACAACCTTTGCGCCAGCCGCGCTAAGTCACGACCCGCTGCGTGAACGGCGCTATGTAAATAGGCGTTCGCCTGTGAACCAAACTGCTTTTCAACATTGTCATGGTGGGAATGCGTTGTCATGGTAGTGCCCTTCTGTTATGAGAAAAATAGAGGGCAGCACCCGCAGAGGCCTGCCCCACGGCAGACCTGACTCACCTTTATTGCTCAGGTTTGCCGGGACTGAATTCAACGAGTAGCGGATTGTGATCGGAAGCGCGCGTCACCAGTACGGAGGCTTCATTCACGTTTAACCCACGATAAAAAACAAAATCCAGCGGTCGTCCAAACGCACGACGGCGCTGATCGTCAGTGAAACGCACCTGGCGCAGCGACATCTCACGTGCAAAGCGGTACAACGCATTCATACGTGGGCGGCTCCAGGCATTAAAATCACCCGCCATAATGACAGGGCCGCTATGGTGCGCAATCTGGTCGCCGATCGGAAGTAACTGCTTACTGTATACGTCCACGCCCAGACTAAAATTTACCGCATGAACATTTACTACCATTAATAAACGGGTATCCGGCAAGGGATATACCGTCACCAGGGCTGATTTCGCCAAACGTAAAATCGGTTCTCTTTCCCGTAAAGGGCAGCAGTAAACAGGATGGGCGGCAGAAAGCGTCATGACGCCAGACGGATGCTGAGGTAGTACAAAAGCGGGAACCTGGTCGGCGGCAAGATAGTTAGCGGTGGCAAACTGTACCAGTTCAGGCGTCGTCTGTGCCTCCTGCAACAGGACCAGATGCGCATCTTTGCCGTAGTTCTTCAGCACCGATAACCATTCGGCTCGCTGCTGCTTGAATATATTCCACACGAGGATACGGATCCGCTCTTCATTGCTTAGCGGTTCCCCGGCGGGCAATGCCTGGCCAATGCTCGCAAACGACCCTGGCGGCAAAATCCGCTCGGCGGGCTGTCCGGCAACATAGCGCATCGCATAGGTGTTTTTTCGCACTTTTGACTTTCAAACCTCTGTAACGTCAACCAGTCCTCAACCGGACTGGTTCTTCTGTTATAGGGATTTTAGCACTCACTTTCAACGAACAATTGCAGTTTGTTTTGTAAGTAGGCGCTTACATCAATAATTTACTCCAGAGCAATGCGTACAGGTTTATCAAGACGTCCGCTGACACCCATCAGCAGGAAAGCCACCAGAACAATGAGGGCGCCAATCCACGGCGTCTGCGCCAAACCGTAATGCTCCACCGTTTGCCCGCCAATCACGGAGCCCAGCGCAATACCAATGTTAAACGCCGCAATGTTCAGACCTGACGCCACATCTACCGCATTAGGCGTGAATTGTTCCGCTTTCTGTACCACGTAGACCTGCAACCCCGGTACGTTACCGAAGGCAAAGACCCCCATCACTAGGATGGTAGCCAGCGCAGCATACTGCGTGGAGGCCGTCACCTGGAAGACCATAAGCAGAACAAACAGCGCGGCGAAAATGAATTTCAGCGCCGGCACGGCACCATGCTTATCAGCCAGTTTACCGCCCCAGATATTGCCGATAGCCACTGATACGCCATACCCCAGTAAGATCCAGCTTACCGCTGCCGGGGAGAATCCCGCCAGATCCTGCATCATTGGCGCCAGGAAGGTGAATGCCGTGAATACCCCGCCGTAGCCCAGCGCCGTAACGGCGTAAATCAGCAACAGACGAGGATGAGTCAGTACTTTCACCTGGTCACGAATGCTGGCGGCCGCCCGACCGGGAATATTGGCCGGAATCAGCAATTGACTGCTCATCAGCGCAATCACGCCTAACAGTGATACCGCAAGGAAGGTCTCACGCCAGCCAAAATGCTGACCGATAAATGTTCCCAGCGGCACGCCCGTGACCAGCGCTACCGTTAAACCACCAAACATAATAGCGATCGCAGAAGCCGCTTTCTCTTTTGGCACCAGACTTGTCGCGATGGTAGATCCAATCGAGAAGAACACGCCGTGCGCCAGGCCCGTCAGCAGACGGGCGACGATTAATGTCATATAGCCCGGTGCCTGCCATGCCAGCAAATTCCCCGCCGTAAACAAGACCATCAGCGCGACCAGTAACTGTTTACGCGGCAGGCGTCCGGTCAGCGCGGTTAGCACCGGCGCGCCAATAGCCACACCCAGCGCATAGATTGAAACCAGCATTCCGGCGGAAGGTAACGAGATAGCCAGTTGTTGAGCAATGGTCGGCACCAGGCCGACAATCACAAACTCAGTCGTACCGATAGCGAAAGCACTTATTGTCAGTGCAAATAAAGCGAGAGGCATACATAACTCCATAACAGCAGTAATCAGATGACACGCAGTATGCCTGGATGTTTTAATGACAAAAATAGCCAAAATATCAATTTAATTTTGCTTCAGGAGCAAAAATGAAAGCCACCTCCGAAGAACTCGCAATTTTTGTCGCTGTCGTGGAAAGCGGCAGCTTCAGCCGGGCGGCAGAGCAGCTTGGACAGGCCAATTCCGCTGTCAGCCGGGCAGTTAAAAAGCTGGAGATGAAGCTCGGCGTCAGTCTGCTTAATCGTACGACCCGACAGCTGAGCCTGACTGAAGAAGGAGAGCGATACTTCAGGCGCGTGCAGCAGATACTGCAAGAAATGGCCGCCGCAGAAACGGAAATCATGGAGTCGCGTAATACCCCGCGCGGCTTACTGCGTATCGATGCGGCAACGCCGGTAATGCTGCATTTCCTGATGCCGCTGATTAAACCTTTTCGTGAACGGTATCCGGAAATAACGTTGTCTCTTGTCTCCTCAGAAACGTTCATCAATCTTATTGAACGAAAAGTGGATGTTGCGATACGCGCAGGCACGTTGACAGATTCAAGTCTGCGCGCGCGCCCGTTATTTACCAGCTATCGCAAGATTATCGCCTCGCCGGATTATATTGCCCGCTTTGGCAAGCCTGAGACCGTTGAAGAGTTGAAACGGCATCTGTGTCTGGGGTTCTCAGAACCTGTTTCGCTCAATACCTGGCCGATTGCCTGTAGCGACGGGCAGCTCCATGAGATCAAATGTGGGATTTCTTCCAATAGCGGGGAAACGTTAAAACAACTTTGCCTGAACGGTAACGGCATTGCATGTCTTTCAGATTATATGATTGATAAAGAGATCGCGCGGGGAGAACTGGTGGAACTGCTGGCCGATAAACGTCTGCCGGTAGAAATGCCTTTCAGCGCCGTTTACTACAGCGATCGCGCCGTCAGCACACGTATTCGGGCATTTATCGACTTTTTGAGCGAATATATAAGAACAGCTCCCGCAGGAGCTGTGAAAGAGGGGTAAAGGTACAAAGGATCGGGTAATTAATCCCAGGCAGGAGCCAGTCCTTCCGGGCTAACCAGACGATCGTTGCAGTCCAGTGCCGCGATCGCATTTTTATCTTCGGCATCCAGATGCAGATCCTGCGCCAGCAGGCTGCTTGCCAGATTTTCACGCCTGGTGGATGAAGGGATCACGGAGTAACCTTCACCCATTGCCCATGCCAGAATAACCTGCGCCGGGGTCGCATTATGTTTAGCCGCAATGCGCGCAATCACTTCATCTTTCAGCGCCTTACCGTATGCCAGCGTCATATAAGAGGTGATGTGGATACCGTGCGCTTTCGCCCAGTCAACCACCTTACGATTCTGCAGATACGGAGATAGCTCAATCTGGTTGGTGGCGATATTGTCTGCGCCCACCGCGGCAATAGCCTTTTCCATCAACGGAATGGTGAAGTTTGAAATGCCAATTTCGCGAGTCAGCCCTTGTTTTTTAGCTTCAAGCAATGCCTGCATAAATTCTTCGACAGACACGGCATCACCCGGAGATGGCCAGTGGATCAGCGTCAGATCGACATAATCGGTACGCAGTTTTTTCAGACTCTCTTTCAGGCTTGGGATTAGCTTGTCTTTGCTAAGGTTTTCAATCCAGATCTTGGTGGTGATGTACAGCTCATTACGCGGTACGCCGCTCTCAGCAATCGCCTGTCCAACAGCCGCTTCATTATCATAGATTTGCGCAGTGTCGACAGCACGGTAGCCCAGTTCAAGCGCCGTTTTAACAGAAGCGATAACCACGTCGTCTTTCAGGCGAAAAGTACCTAAACCGAATGCAGGGATAGTCATAGAATTCCTCTTTTTAATCACTATGTTCGTTAACTGAGGGGATTATGACCTTCAGCGCTTTGCAGAAAAAGAGCGAGAAATGCAGAGGATTTTTGCGAATTGAGCAATAATTAAATGACATGGAAAGAAAAAGCCCTGAGCTAATGCTCAGGGCTCTTAATAAGTGGCGGAACGGACGGGACTCGAACCCGCGACCCCCTGCGTGACAGGCAGGTATTCTAACCAACTGAACTACCGCTCCACCGAATTCTTTTACAACCACTGATTTTTACATCAGTTTACTGCTTAATTTGATGCCTGGCAGTTTATGAATCACTTCGTGATTCACCCTTCGGGCCGTTGCTTCGCAACGTTCAAAAGCTTTCGCTTTTGTCCTACTCTCTGTCGAGTAGTGAACTGCCCCGAAAGTTAATGCCATACTTCTAATTTGATGCCTGGCAGTTCCCTACTCTCGCATGGGGAGACCCCACACTACCATCGGCGCTACGGCGTTTCACTTCTGAGTTCGGCATGGGGTCAGGTGGGACCACCGCGCTAGTGCCGCCAGGCAAATTCTTTGTGCTCCGTCCTGTGTCTTTTACACTGATACGGCGTTGGCTGCTCTTGCGAGCGTCAGTCACATACTTCTGTATGCTCCTTCCGTCGCTGCGTTTGCCGCCTTGTCTCAGCGTAAAATCCTTCGGACTCTGAATCTGAGCTGAAAATTGTTGTCTTCTCAATCCGCCAAAACATCTTCGGCGTTGTAAGGTTAAGCCTCACGGTTCATTAGTACCGGTTAGCTCAACGCATCGCTGCGCTTACACACCCGGCCTATCAACGTCGTCGTCTTCAACGTTCCTTCAGGAGACTCTAAGTCTCAGGGAGAACTCATCTCGGGGCAAGTTTCGTGCTTAGATGCTTTCAGCACTTATCTCTTCCGCATTTAGCTACCGGGCAGTGCCATTGGCATGACAACCCGAACACCAGTGATGCGTCCACTCCGGTCCTCTCGTACTAGGAGCAGCCCCCCTCAGTTCTCCAGCGCCCACGGCAGATAGGGACCGAACTGTCTCACGACGTTCTAAACCCAGCTCGCGTACCACTTTAAATGGCGAACAGCCATACCCTTGGGACCTACTTCAGCCCCAGGATGTGATGAGCCGACATCGAGGTGCCAAACACCGCCGTCGATATGAACTCTTGGGCGGTATCAGCCTGTTATCCCCGGAGTACCTTTTATCCGTTGAGCGATGGCCCTTCCATTCAGAACCACCGGATCACTATGACCTGCTTTCGCACCTGCTCGCGCCGTCACGCTCGCAGTCAAGCTGGCTTATGCCATTGCACTAACCTCCTGATGTCCGACCAGGATTAGCCAACCTTCGTGCTCCTCCGTTACTCTTTAGGAGGAGACCGCCCCAGTCAAACTACCCACCAGACACTGTCCGCAACCCGGATTACGGGTCCACGTTAGAACATCAAACATTAAAGGGTGGTATTTCAAGGTCGGCTCCATGCAGACTGGCGTCCACACTTCAAAGCCTCCCACCTATCCTACACATCAAGGCTCAATGTTCAGTGTCAAGCTATAGTAAAGGTTCACGGGGTCTTTCCGTCTTGCCGCGGGTACACTGCATCTTCACAGCGAGTTCAATTTCACTGAGTCTCGGGTGGAGACAGCCTGGCCATCATTACGCCATTCGTGCAGGTCGGAACTTACCCGACAAGGAATTTCGCTACCTTAGGACCGTTATAGTTACGGCCGCCGTTTACCGGGGCTTCGATCAGGAGCTTCGCTTGCGCTGACCCCATCAATTAACCTTCCGGCACCGGGCAGGCGTCACACCGTATACGTCCACTTTCGTGTTTGCACAGTGCTGTGTTTTTAATAAACAGTTGCAGCCAGCTGGTATCTTCGACTGACTTCAGCTCCATGAGTAAATCACTTCACCTACGTGTCAGCGTGCCTTCTCCCGAAGTTACGGCACCATTTTGCCTAGTTCCTTCACCCGAGTTCTCTCAAGCGCCTTGGTATTCTCTACCTGACCACCTGTGTCGGTTTGGGGTACGATTTCGTGTTACCTGATGCTTAGAGGCTTTTCCTGGAAGCAGGGCATTTGTTGCTTCAGCACCGTAGTGCCTCGTCGTCACGCCTCAGTGTTAAAGTGAACCGGATTTACCTGGAACACACACCTACACGCTTAAACCGGGACAACCGTCGCCCGGCCAACATAGCCTTCTCCGTCCCCCCTTCGCAGTAACACCAAGTACGGGAATATTAACCCGTTTCCCATCGACTACGCCTTTCGGCCTCGCCTTAGGGGTCGACTCACCCTGCCCCGATTAACGTTGGACAGGAACCCTTGGTCTTCCGGCGAGCGGGCTTTTCACCCGCTTTATCGTTACTTATGTCAGCATTCGCACTTCTGATACCTCCAGCATGCCTCACGACACACCTTCACAGGCTTACAGAACGCTCCCCTACCCAACGAACGTATCCCTAAGCCAACTCGACTTTAATGAACGCTTTGACGTCGCTTCGCTCCGTCAATCGTCAACTCCGTAAAGTTGTCTTGGGTGATACGTTCGCTGCCGCAGCTTCGGTGCATGGTTTAGCCCCGTTACATCTTCCGCGCAGGCCGACTCGACCAGTGAGCTATTACGCTTTCTTTAAATGATGGCTGCTTCTAAGCCAACATCCTGGCTGTCTGGGCCTTCCCACATCGTTTCCCACTTAACCATGACTTTGGGACCTTAGCTGGCGGTCTGGGTTGTTTCCCTCTTCACGACGGACGTTAGCACCCGCCGTGTGTCTCCCGTGATAACATTCTCCGGTATTCGCAGTTTGCATCGGGTTGGTAAGCCGGGATGGCCCCCTAGCCGAAACAGTGCTCTACCCCCGGAGATGAATTCACGAGGCGCTACCTAAATAGCTTTCGGGGAGAACCAGCTATCTCCCGGTTTGATTGGCCTTTCACCCCCAGCCACAGGTCATCCGCTAATTTTTCAACATTAGTCGGTTCGGTCCTCCAGTTAGTGTTACCCAACCTTCAACCTGCCCATGGCTAGATCACCGGGTTTCGGGTCTATACCCTGCAACTTAACGCCCAATTAAGACTCGGTTTCCCTCCGGCTCCCCTATTCGGTTAACCTTGCTACAGAATATAAGTCGCTGACCCATTATACAAAAGGTACGCAGTCACCCCACCACTAAGCCCCCTCTGCTTGTTTTGCGGTTGAACGTCGCTTTCGCTCCGTTAACCGTATCCTCAGCAAAGGATGCGGATGTGGAGTTCACCACTGGCTTAGTGGTGGGGCTCCCACTGCTTGTACGTACACGGTTTCAGGTTCTTTTTCACTCCCCTCGCCGGGGTTCTTTTCGCCTTTCCCTCACGGTACTGGTTCACTATCGGTCAGTCAGGAGTATTTAGCCTTGGAGGATGGTCCCCCCATATTCAGACAGGATACCACGTGTCCCGCCCTACTCATCGAGCTCACAGCACATGCGCTTTTGTGTACGGGGCTGTCACCCTGTATCGCGCGCCTTTCCAGACGCTTCCACTAACACACATGCTGATTCAGGCTCTGGGCTCCTCCCCGTTCGCTCGCCGCTACTGGGGGAATCTCGGTTGATTTCTTTTCCTCGGGGTACTTAGATGTTTCAGTTCCCCCGGTTCGCCTCATTAACCTATGGATTCAGTTAATGATAGTGTGACGAATCACACTGGGTTTCCCCATTCGGGTATCGCCGGTTATAACGGTTCATATCACCTTACCGGCGCTTATCGCAGATTAGCACGCCCTTCATCGCCTCTGACTGCCAGGGCATCCACCGTGTACGCTTAGTCGCTTAACCTCACAACCCGAAGATGTTTCTTACGATTCATCATCGTGTTGCGAAAATTTGAGAGACTCACGAACAACTTTCGTTGTTCTGTGTTTCAATTTTCAGCTTGATCCAGATTTTTAAAGAGCAAAACTTCGCAGTGAACCCTTTCAGGTACACTCTGAAGTATTTTTTCGTAAACACTCACGAGATGGTGGAGCTATGCGGGATCGAACCGCAGACCTCCTGCGTGCAAAGCAGGCGCTCTCCCAGCTGAGCTATAGCCCCATCGTGTAGTCAGAACCTCTTACCTTTGATTCGTTTCCGGGCGCGGCGTGGTGAAGCGAAGCATACTGAAGTATGCGAGCTTTGCCACAACAAAGCACGGGAGCGAATCTGGTAGGCCTGAGTGGACTTGAACCACCGACCTCACCCTTATCAGGGGTGCGCTCTAACCACCTGAGCTACAAGCCTGTAGAGGTTTTACTGCTCGTTTTTCATCAGACAATCTGTGTGAGCACTGCAAAGTACGCTTCTTTAAGGTAAGGAGGTGATCCAACCGCAGGTTCCCCTACGGTTACCTTGTTACGACTTCACCCCAGTCATGAATCACAAAGTGGTAAGCGCCCTCCCGAAGGTTAAGCTACCTACTTCTTTTGCAACCCACTCCCATGGTGTGACGGGCGGTGTGTACAAGGCCCGGGAACGTATTCACCGTGGCATTCTGATCCACGATTACTAGCGATTCCGACTTCATGGAGTCGAGTTGCAGACTCCAATCCGGACTACGACGCACTTTATGAGGTCCGCTTGCTCTCGCGAGGTCGCTTCTCTTTGTATGCGCCATTGTAGCACGTGTGTAGCCCTGGTCGTAAGGGCCATGATGACTTGACGTCATCCCCACCTTCCTCCAGTTTATCACTGGCAGTCTCCTTTGAGTTCCCGGCCTAACCGCTGGCAACAAAGGATAAGGGTTGCGCTCGTTGCGGGACTTAACCCAACATTTCACAACACGAGCTGACGACAGCCATGCAGCACCTGTCTCACAGTTCCCGAAGGCACCAATCCATCTCTGGAAAGTTCTGTGGATGTCAAGACCAGGTAAGGTTCTTCGCGTTGCATCGAATTAAACCACATGCTCCACCGCTTGTGCGGGCCCCCGTCAATTCATTTGAGTTTTAACCTTGCGGCCGTACTCCCCAGGCGGTCTACTTAACGCGTTAGCTCCGGAAGCCACGCCTCAAGGGCACAACCTCCAAGTAGACATCGTTTACGGCGTGGACTACCAGGGTATCTAATCCTGTTTGCTCCCCACGCTTTCGCACCTGAGCGTCAGTCTTTGTCCAGGGGGCCGCCTTCGCCACCGGTATTCCTCCAGATCTCTACGCATTTCACCGCTACACCTGGAATTCTACCCCCCTCTACAAGACTCAAGCCTGCCAGTTTCGAATGCAGTTCCCAGGTTGAGCCCGGGGATTTCACATCCGACTTGACAGACCGCCTGCGTGCGCTTTACGCCCAGTAATTCCGATTAACGCTTGCACCCTCCGTATTACCGCGGCTGCTGGCACGGAGTTAGCCGGTGCTTCTTCTGCGGGTAACGTCAATTGCTGCGGTTATTAACCACAACACCTTCCTCCCCGCTGAAAGTACTTTACAACCCGAAGGCCTTCTTCATACACGCGGCATGGCTGCATCAGGCTTGCGCCCATTGTGCAATATTCCCCACTGCTGCCTCCCGTAGGAGTCTGGACCGTGTCTCAGTTCCAGTGTGGCTGGTCATCCTCTCAGACCAGCTAGGGATCGTCGCCTTGGTGAGCCGTTACCTCACCAACTAGCTAATCCCATCTGGGCACATCTGATGGCAAGAGGCCCGAAGGTCCCCCTCTTTGGTCTTGCGACGTTATGCGGTATTAGCCACCGTTTCCAGTAGTTATCCCCCTCCATCAGGCAGTTTCCCAGACATTACTCACCCGTCCGCCACTCGTCAGCGAAGCAGCAAGCTGCTTCCTGTTACCGTTCGACTTGCATGTGTTAGGCCTGCCGCCAGCGTTCAATCTGAGCCATGATCAAACTCTTCAATTTAAAAGTTTGATGCTCAATGAATTAAACTTCGTAATGAATTACGTGTTCACTCTTGAGACTTGGTATTCATTTTTCGTCCGAGGACGTTAAGAATCCGTATCTTCGAGTGCCCACACAGATTGTCTGATAAATTGTTAAAGAGCAGTGCAACGCGGCTTTCGCTCACCGTTGCGAGGTGGCGTATATTACGCTTTCCTCTTTCAGAGTCAACCCTGAATTTCAGGATTTTTCTCTTCAACCGACCGGCTGTTTGTGTGAAGTGATTCACATCCGCCGTGTCGATGGAGGCGCATTATAGGGAGTCGGTTCAGGAAGACAAGCGGAAAAATGCATTTTTGTTTTAACCGCTCATCTTTTATCCATAACGCTTATTTTTGCTGCTTTTTTATCGCTGATGGCAGGTCAGCAAGGCTGTTTAACACCCAGTCCGCCGCGTTTTCTGCTTCTGCCGTGACCGGTTTGCCCGTACGCACCAGCACTTTTGTCCCGACATTTGCCGCCGCTGCCGCCTGCATATCTTCCAGCTTGTCTCCCACCATATAAGAAGCCGCCATATCGATATGCAGGAAATCACGCGCCGAGATAAGCATTCCTGGATGCGGCTTGCGGCAATCACATACCTGACGGAACTCTTCTATACTGCCCTGCGGATGGTGAGGACAATAATAGATGCCGTCCAAATCAACATCGCGATCCGCCAACGACCAGTCCATCCATTCGGTTAACGTTTCAAACTGCGCCTCAGTGAATTTGCCGCGCGCGATTCCGGACTGGTTCGTCACCACCACCAACGCATAGCCCATTTTTTTTAGCTCGCGCATAGCGTCAATAACGCCGTCTATAAACTCAAATGCATCGATTTCATGTACGTAGCCGTGATCCACATTAATGGTGCCGTCACGGTCGAGAAAAATTGCGGGTACAAACTTTGCCACCTTTTATAGCTCCTGAGTAAAGCAAGTGGCGCTAGTATCGCATGTTTCAGCAGGCAAGAAAGTGCTCATCGTATAAAGCCTGATTGATTTAGACGTCTGGATGCCTTAACATCCATTCTGTTGACGGCGTTGACCGTATTAGGCAGACGAAAATGCCTCCGCTCATTTCATTACGATAATAAAGAATCAATGATTAAACTTTCGAATATTACCAAAGTGTTCCAGCAGGGGACGCGCACCATTCAGGCGCTAAATAATGTCAGCCTGCACGTTCCTGCCGGGCAGATTTATGGCGTCATTGGCGCCTCCGGCGCCGGTAAAAGTACGCTTATCCGCTGCGTTAACTTACTTGAACGCCCAACCGAAGGTAGCGTTCAGGTCGGCGGTCAGGAGCTAACAACGCTTTCAGAGTCTGAGTTGACCAAAGCTCGCCGTCAAATCGGCATGATTTTCCAACATTTTAACCTGCTCTCTTCCCGTACCGTGTTTGGCAACGTCGCGTTGCCGCTGGAACTGGATAACACACCAAAGGAAGAGATCAAACGCCGTGTCACAGAGCTGCTGGATTTAGTCGGTCTTGGCGACAAGCACGACAGCTATCCGGCAAATCTTTCCGGCGGTCAGAAACAGCGTGTCGCGATTGCCCGCGCGTTAGCCAGTAATCCAAAAGTGTTGCTGTGCGATGAAGCCACCAGCGCGCTTGATCCCGCAACGACCCGTTCGATTTTGGAATTGCTGAAAGATATCAACCGTCGTCTGGGGTTGACGATTCTGCTTATCACTCATGAAATGGATGTCGTGAAACGTATCTGCGACTGCGTTGCCGTTATCAGTAATGGCGAGCTTATTGAGCAGGATACGGTCAGCGAAGTCTTCTCGCATCCTAAAACGCCGCTGGCGCAGAAGTTTATTCAGTCCACTCTGCATCTGGACATTCCGGAAGATTACCAGGCGCGTTTGAAAGCGTCGCCGGAAACTGACAGCGTGCCGATGCTGCGCATGGAATTCACCGGGCAGTCTGTGGATGCCCCGCTGCTTTCTGAAACCGCGCGTCGTTTCAACGTGAACAATAATATTATCAGCGCGCAGATGGATTACGCCGGCGGTGTGAAGTTCGGCATTATGCTAACGGAAATGCACGGCACGCAAGAAGAGACGCAAGCCGCAATTGCCTGGCTGCAGGATCACCATGTGAAAGTAGAGGTACTGGGTTATGTCTGAGGCAATGATGTGGTTACTGGTTCGTGGCGTCTGGGAAACGCTGGCGATGACCTTTGTCTCCGGTTTCTTCGGTTTCGTGATTGGCCTGCCGGTTGGCGTATTGCTGTATGTTACGCGCCCGGGGCAGATTATGGAGAACGCCAGGCTGTATCGCTCCCTCTCTGCGGTGGTCAATATTTTCCGCTCGATTCCCTTTATCATCCTGCTGGTGTGGATGATTCCTTTTACCCGAATAATTGTCGGCACCTCCATTGGTTTGCAGGCTGCAATTGTACCGCTGACCGTCGGCGCCGCGCCTTTTATCGCCCGTATGGTGGAAAATGCGTTGTTAGAGATCCCTGCCGGGCTGATTGAAGCCTCACGAGCGATGGGCGCCACGCCGCTGCAAATTGTACGTAAAATCCTTTTACCGGAAGCGCTGCCTGGTCTGGTGAATGCGGCAACCATTACACTGATCACCCTGGTCGGTTACTCCGCAATGGGCGGCGCCGTCGGCGCAGGCGGTCTCGGTCAAATCGGCTATCAGTACGGTTATATTGGATACAATGCTACCGTGATGAATACGGTGCTGGTATTACTTGTCGTTCTGGTTTATTTAATTCAGTTATCCGGCGATCGCATCGTCAGGGCTGTCACGCATAAGTAACGTTAAACACAACACAAATACTCATTAAGGAAATAAGCATGGCGTTCAAATTCAAAACCTTTGCGGCAGTGGGTGCTCTGATTGGTTCTCTGGCACTTGCGGGTTGCGGTCAGGATGAAAAAGATCCAAATCATATTAAAGTCGGCGTAATCGTTGGCGCAGAGCAGCAAGTTGCCGAAGTCGCGCAGAAAGTCGCGAAAGAAAAATACGGCCTGGACGTGGAATTGGTGACCTTTAATGATTATGTTCTGCCTAATGAAGCGCTGAGCAAAGGCGATATCGATGCCAATGCCTTCCAGCACAAACCGTATCTGGATCAGCAAATCAAAGATCGCGGTTACAAACTGGTTTCCGTTGGTAAGACTTTTGTCTATCCCATTGCAGGATATTCCAAAAAAATCAAATCCCTGGATGAGCTCAAGGACGGTTCCCAGGTCGCTGTGCCTAACGACCCGACCAACCTTGGTCGTTCCCTGCTGCTGCTGCAAAAAGTAGGGCTGATTAAACTGAAAGACGGCGTCGGTCTGCTTCCTACCTCGCTGGATATCGTGGAAAACCCGAAAAATCTGAAAATTGTTGAGCTGGAAGCGCCGCAGTTGCCGCGTTCGCTGGATGACGCGCAGATCGCGCTAGCGGTCATCAATACGACATACGCCAGCCAGATTGGCCTGACGCCAGCGAAAGACGGTATCTTTGTTGAAGATAAAGATTCTCCGTACGTTAACCTGATCGTGACGCGTGAAGATAACAAAGACGCCGAGAATGTGAAAAAATTCGTTCAGGCTTATCAGTCTGATGAAGTGTACGAAGCCGCAAATAAAGTTTTTAATGGCGGCGCGGTGAAAGGCTGGTAAGTTTTAGGCTGATTCCACAATCTGTAATATTATTCAGGACGGGCTATTGCCCGTCTTGTCATTTATGCAAGCTCCTGATTCAATATCTGGCAATTAGAACATTCATTGAGGAAATATTATGCGTGCTTTACCGATCTGTTTATTGGCACTCATGCTGGGCGGTTGTTCCATGCTAAGCAGATCCCCTGTTGAACCCGTTCAAAGCACCGCAACCCCGCCAAAAGCGGAGCCGGAGAAACCTAAAGCGCCGCGTGCCGCTCCCGTCAGGATTTACACCAATGCTGAAGACTTAGTCGGCAAACCTTTCCGAGATCTTGGCGAGGTTAGCGGCGAATCCTGCCAGGCGACAAATCAAGACTCTCCGCCTAACATTCCAACTGCGCGCAAGCGTATGCAGATTAATGCATCTAAAATGAAAGCCAACGCCGTCCTGCTGCACAGCTGTGAAATTACCAGCGGCACGCCAGGCTGCTATCGTCAGGCGGTTTGTATCGGGTCCGCCCTGAATATTTCGGCGAAATGAGCAGCTTTCAGTTTGAACAAATCGGCGTTATTCGCTCCCCCTATAAAGAAAAATTCGCCGTTCCGCGCCAGCCTGGTCTGGTCAAAAGCGCCTGCGGCGAACTGCATCTGATAGCGCCTTACAACCAGGCCGATGCCGTTCGCGGCCTGGAAGCGTTCAGCCATTTGTGGGTGCTTTTCGTTTTTCATCAGACGATGGACGGCGGCTGGCGGCCGACAGTTCGTCCGCCCCGTCTTGGCGGTAACGCCAGAATGGGCGTTTTTGCCACGCGCTCCACGTTCCGCCCCAATCCGATTGGCATGTCGCTCGTTGCGCTAAAAGGTATCGAGTGCCGGAAAGAGAGCGTAATTCTGAAATTAGGCAGTCTGGATCTGGTGGATGGCACGCCGGTGGTGGATATTAAACCGTATTTACCGTTTGCCGAGGCCTTACCGGACGCCGCCGCCAGCTATGCGCAACAGGCGCCGATAGCTGAAATGCCCGTGAGTTTTACCGCTGAGGTGGCTCAACAGCTTACGACGCTGGAAAGGCGTTATCCGCAGCTACGGACATTTATTTGCGATGTGCTGGCGCAAGATCCTCGCCCGGCTTATCGTAAGGGTGAAGAGACGGGCAAAACCTATGCCGTCTGGCTGCATGATTTTAACGTGCGCTGGCGTGTGGTTAACTCGGGATTTGAAGTGTTTGCGCTGGAACCACGGTAATTTCACGCCCTTCTCTTTTGACATCTCTTGCACGCTGGTAAACTAAATCACTTTTTTTGTATCAGGCTCACATTGAGCCTGTTCGATCGTTCAACTGGAACCGTAACAACATGCGTACTAGCCAATACCTGCTCTCCACTCTGAAGGAGACACCTGCCGACGCCGAGGTTATCAGCCACCAGCTGATGCTGCGCGCCGGGATGATCCGCAAGCTCGCCTCCGGGTTATATACCTGGCTGCCGACCGGCCTGCGCGTCCTGAAAAAAGTCGAAAACATCGTGCGTGAAGAGATGAACAACGCCGGTGCTATCGAGGTGTCGATGCCAGTCGTTCAGCCAGCCGACCTGTGGCAAGAGAGTGGTCGTTGGGAACAGTACGGTCCGGAACTGCTGCGTTTTGTCGACCGTGGCGAGCGTCCGTTCGTACTCGGCCCGACCCACGAAGAAGTTATCACCGACCTGGTGCGTAATGAACTCAGCTCTTATAAGCAGTTGCCGCTGAACTTCTTCCAAATCCAGACCAAATTCCGTGATGAAGTGCGTCCGCGCTTTGGCGTGATGCGTTCGCGCGAATTCCTGATGAAAGATGCTTACTCTTTCCACACCTCTCAGGAGTCGTTGCAGGAAACCTATGACGCCATGTACGCCGCGTATAGCCGTATCTTCAGCCGTATGGGGCTGGATTTCCGCGCGGTACAGGCCGATACCGGTTCTATCGGCGGCAACGCCTCGCATGAATTCCAGGTGCTGGCGCAAAGCGGCGAAGACGATATCGTTTTCTCTGATGTTTCTGATTACGCGGCTAACATTGAACTGGCAGAAGCTATCGCGCCGCAAACGCCGCGCGCAGCGGCGACGCAGGAAATGACTCTGGTCGATACGCCAAATGCCAAAACCATCGCGGAGCTGGTGGAACAATTCAACCTGCCAATTGAAAAAACGGTAAAAACGCTGCTGGTGAAAGCGGTGAAAGACAGCAAGTCTCCGCTGGTGGCTCTGCTGGTTCGCGGCGATCATGAACTGAATGAAGTTAAAGCGGAAAAACTGCCGCACGTTGCCAGCCCGCTGACCTTCGCTACCGAAGAAGAGATTCGCGCCGTAATTAATGCCGGCCCTGGCTCCCTCGGCCCGGTCAATATGCCGATTCCGGTCATCATCGATCGTACCGTTGCCGCCATGAGCGATTTTGCCGCTGGCGCCAACATCGACGGTAAACACTACTTTGGTATTAACTGGGATCGCGATGTGGCGACGCCTGTTGTTGCCGACATCCGTAACGTAGTCGCCGGCGATCCGAGTCCGGATGGTCAGGGAACGTTGCTTATCAAACGCGGTATCGAAGTGGGTCACATCTTCCAGTTAGGTACCAAGTACTCAGAAGCGCTGAAAGCCTCCGTTCAGGGTGAAGATGGCCGTAACCAGATCCTGACAATGGGCTGCTACGGTATCGGCGTAACACGTGTCGTTGCCGCTGCTATCGAGCAGAACTTTGACGAGCGCGGCATTGTATGGCCTGACGCCATTGCGCCTTTCCAGGTCGCTATTCTGCCGATGAATATGCACAAATCCTTCCGTGTGCAGGAGCTGGCGGAAAAGCTGTACAGCGAATTGCGCGCGCAGGGCATTGAAGTGCTGATGGACGACCGTAAAGAGCGCCCGGGCGTGATGTTTGCCGATATGGAGCTGATTGGTATTCCACATACTATCGTGATTGGCGATCGCAACCTGGATAACGACGATATTGAGTATAAATACCGTCGTAGCGGTGAAAAATCGCTGATTAAAACCGGCGATATCGTTGATTATCTGGTCAAGGCGATTAAGGGCTAAACGACATTTTGTTGGGGTTGCCCGGCGCCATCCGGCAGATATGTAAAGGCCTCGCACCCTGCGAGGCCTTTTATTAGTGAGTGCAATCTTTACCCGGCGCAAACTTCGCATTTTTATCGGCTATTAGCGTTTTTACCGGCTCGCCCGTGTCCGGGTTCGCGGCAAACACAAAATGCCCTTCTACCGTCAGCAGCACCGGTTTTTCCGCTTCACCTTTCGCCGCCAGATAGCCGCGCTCAAGCTGGGCGTTACTGGCGACCGGCAGCCGTTTTCCGGTCGCGCAATCGGTAAAGGTCGCCGCATCGGCCCTGTATACATACATACATACCACGCAGCGGCATTGGCGTTACCGGCAGGCTGGCGGTAACAGGCACCAGCGTATAATTAAGCTGCGAAGCCACCGGATTGCCTTCTCTGTCGAGCATCTCCAGCGCATTGCCCTTCGCGCGATAATACGATTTCTCGCCATTGCTGTCGGTTAACACCAGTTTATCCGCCGTCCGCGCCCAGGTACCGTATGACGCAAAAGAGGAAGGTTCTTCGCGCACGCCCTGATAGCGCTCGTTCATCACCCATGTGCCGTCTTTTTCCAGAAATAGTGACGTTTCAATACCTTCACAATCCGCACAGGGCAGCACGCCGCGCCAGCTTTGCTGCATGGGTTTTAATTCCGCCGCCTGCGCAGGTTGCAGGGCGTCAACTTCCGCACGGTTATTACACCCTATCAATGCAAATAGCGTACAGGCTGCCGCTACTGACAATATTGCTGTTCTCACCATAAAATCCTTATGAAATTGCTATTCCTGCCCGTCAATCCAGTGGACGACGAACTTTGCCGCGAAGCGCCTTTACAGAAGATTTTTGCGCCTTTGAGGACAAACGGCGCTCTTTCGAGGCACGCGTCGGACGGGTTGCGCGACGGCTTTTCTGCTCCGCGGTTAATTCTTTTATGACGGCAACCAGCCTGGCGATAGCCGCTTCCCGGTTGAGCTCCTGGCTCCGGAACTCCTGCGCCTTAATGATAATGACGCCATCATCGCTTATCAGATGGTGGCTGGCCGTCAGCAAACGCTGTTTATAATACTCTGGCAGGCCAGAGGCCCGAATGTCAAAGCGCAAATGAATCGCGCTAGAGGTCTTATTTACGTGCTGACCACCCGCGCCCTGCGCACGAATGGCCGTAATTTCCAGCTCATTATCGGCTATGGAGACCGTCCGGGAGATGGCAATCATGAGGGCTGTTGCCAGGCGGTTAGCTGTATTTCCAGATTATTCCGAGCATCAGAAAGCCAGATTGCGCCGTCCTGAATCGTCGCCTGTAGCGTCATGGTACGATCGGCAAATTCACTGAGCTGCGCCAGCTGCCCGTCATCCAGATACCAGACGGACAGGTTAGCGAACTGCGCGCACTTGCTTTGATGCTGCTGCCACCAGATTTGCGCCGCCCGGGAGTTATAAGCAAAGAGCGCGACATCGCTCGCCTGAGTACAGGCTTTCTTAATACGGCGCTCATCCGGCAGCCCCAGCTCTATCCAGAGATCGATGCCCAGATGATCGTTGCGCAGCCAGGCCTCCGGCTCATCTTCCGCGCTGAGCCCACGTGTAAACTGCAACCGTTCATCAGCATATTTTATCCATGCCAACAGGCGCAGCATCATGCGCTCCTGCGTTTCAGAAGGGTGACGCGCCAGCGTCAATGCCGCATCCAGAAACCGGTTGCGATCAAGGTCAGCCACATTGACGACGGCTTTATAAATTGTCGCTTTAAGCGCCATGAGAAAACTCCTTTCGAATCAGGCGCCCATTGTAGCGAAAACCGCGCTAAAAGGCTGTTAACGAATCTTTTACCCACTCGCGTCAGGCGCTGATATTGCGCAAATGAGTATGGTATAGTCACCTTGCTAAACAAGATTTAACTTCGTAGGCTTAGACTTGCATCCACGGTTAAGTCAGAATGCTGACAGGAGGGCATGTGGAAAAATATTGTGAGTTAGTACGCAAGCGGTATGCGGAAATCGCCAGCGGAGACTTAGGGTATGTCCCGGATGCGCTGGGTTGTGTATTGAAAGTGCTTAATGAAGTGGCGGCAGATAGCGCCCTTTCAGAGTCGGTCAGGGAAAAGGCAGCTTATGCTGCCGCGAACTTACTGGTGAGCGATTATGTCAATGAATGAAACGTATCAACCCATTAATTGCGATGACTACGATAGTCTTGAGCTTGCCTGCATGCATCATTTAATACTGACGCTAACGTTAAAAGATGGCGAGGTTTTGCAGGCAAAAGCGAACGATTTGATCTTACGTAAAAACGTAGAATATCTGCTTGCCGAAGTTTCCGGCGAGTCTTGTGAACTTCGTCTCGATAAAATCGCCAGTTTCAGCCACCCGGAAATTGGTACCGTGGTAGTTAGCGAATCCTGAGTATTTTGTTGCCGGATGGTGGTGCAAGCACCTTATCCGGCCTACGTTCCATGCGATACGTAGGCCTGATAAGCGCAGCGCCATCAGGCATGCCAAACCAGACTCACCCCTTCTTTATCTTCTGCTGCTCCCTCACGCGTCACAAAAACACCCGCAGCCGCAATCAGCGTTTCGCCGTAAAACAACAGCGGCGTGGTATCTCGTCGCCAGGGCGGGATCCCCTGCTCCTGCCAGATTTTCTTTAATTTACGTCCACCGTTACGCCCGACAATATGTAACACGCCTGGCGCTTTAAAACGAATGCTGACGGATTCTTCCTCTCGCGGTCGGCGCAGTTCGCCACCAGGAACGAGCTGTACCGTCCCTAAGCCGGCAGGCAGCGCCAGCGGTGTTTGCCAGACGGGCCAGGCGACCGTCGTTTCGTGTTGTCCGGCCACGGATTTAATCCACCACAGTTGCGACTGGTAACGGCGAATCTCGTGATCGCCAAAGCGTAAACAGGGAGAGGCATCGTCGCGCGCCAGCGCCACCTCCTGCCAGATACGTTCCAGCGCGTCGCGAGAGGGCATCGGCGCATTACGCATCGCCAGCCAGCGACGCAAAATCGCCGCCCGCCGTACATCGCTCATCGACATTAATGGAGAGAGCCGCAATGTTCCCTCCGCCGTGATACAGTCAGTAAGATCGCTGGCCAGAAGCTCGTCCAGCAGCCTTTCTTGCTCGGCGCAGAGCGTCGCACTACGGGCTACCGCCGCAGGAAAATGCGGCCAGCGCTGCTGTAAGAGCGGAAGCGCGCGCAGGCGTAAAAAATTGCGATCGTAGGCGTCATCCTGATTGCTTTCATCTTCAATCCAGCATAAGCCATGACGCACAGCCCACTGTTCCAGCGTCTTCCGCGTTTCTCTCAACAGCGGGCGAAGAAGCAGAGTTCCGGCAAAAGGCGAGCGTTCTCCCATCGCGGAAAGTCCGGCCGGACCGCTGCCGCGCTTTAACGCCAGCAGAAACGTTTCACACTGATCGTCAAGGTGCTGCGCGGTTGCCAGCACTTCGCCAGGCAATAGCGTCTGTGCGAACGCCCGGTAGCGCGCTTCACGCGCATGGGCCTCGATACCCAGGCCATTATCCGCCAGCGTCACCCGCTCCACTACCAGCGGAACCTGCCAGCGTTCGCATACGGTTTCGCAATGCCGCACCCAGCTATCAGCATGAGGGCTTAAACCGTGATGAATATGGATAGCACGCAGCGTGACGTCAGGATGGCGTTCTCGCCACAACACCAGTTGATGCAACAGCACCGTAGAATCCAGGCCGCCGCTAAAGGCAGCCAGAATACGGCGAGAAGAGAGTAACGAGGTATTCAACGTGAGAGTGGTCATGATCCATGCTTATAGTGACTTAGCCCGGCAACGTTACCTGGCGAGCGTCTTAATGACAAGCCTTACTGCTCATACAGCTCAAGCGGTAAACCGTCCGGATCGTTGAAAAAAGTAAAGCGCTTCCCGGTATACGGATCGATGCGTATCGGTTCGCACTTAACCTGATGCTTTTCCAGATGCGCAACGGCGTTTTCCACATTTTCCACGCTGAAAGCCAGATGGCGCAGGCCGCAGGCTTCAGGTCGGCTTGGACGCGCCGGAGGGAAGGGAAAAGAGAAAAGCTCAATCACATACTGCCCGTTTAGCGCCAAATCGCCCTTCCACGAGTCACGCTCTTCCCGCCAGACTTCGCTTAGCAGATCGAACCCCAGAATATCGCAATAAAACGCCTTGCTCACCGCATAGTCTGTCGCAATGATCGCGATGTGATGAACCTGTTTTAATCCCAGCATAGCGTCTCCTTTATTGATTATCAGTACGTTACTCGTCACATTCCCGTCAGGCAAGCTAGCAGGCGTGTTTTAAGACTCGTACCTGGTACACCCCGTCTTCATTCCGTTTCGCGCCGTGAATATCCGTTTCAAAACCGGGATAATGCTGGCCAATCGAGCAGAGCATCAGCAGAAAATCGAGCACGGCCCGACTCTGTTGCGTGATCCTCTCGCCGGGCATCAACAGCGGAACGCCTGGCGGATAAGGCAGGATCATATTCGCGGAAACGCGCCCTGGCAGTTGATCGAGCGCCACGGTTTCCACCTCACCTTTGATCTGACGCTGCCAGGCCTGGTGCGGGGTCATGATCATCTCCGGTAAAACCTCGAACGCCCGCAGCATCAGCCCCGGAAGATCGTGCTGGCGGATCAGTTTATGGATCCCCTGCGCCAGATCCTGAATGCGCATATTGCGATAAAAATCCGGATCTTCCGCATACAGATCCGGCAACATATTTTTGACGCGCAGGTTAAGATCGTAGGCGCGTTTAAATTCCGTCAGTCCGCGCAGCAGCCCCATCGCACGGGTCTTATCAATCCCTATGCTGAACAAAAACAGCAGATTATACGGCCCGGTTTTTTCCACCACCACGCCTCGCTCATCAAGGAACTTCGCCACCAGCGCGGCGGGTATCCCCTCTTCGCTCATGTTGCCCTGTTCATCCATCCCCGGCGTCAGGATTGTCACCTTAACCGGATCGAGGAACATATGATCGTCATCGGCATCGGTGAAGCCATGCCAGGTTTCTCCCGGCGTGACCGGCCAGCATTCGGCCTCATCAACCTCTTCCGGCTGCCAGATATCAAAGAACCAGCTATCGGACTCTTCACGTAGCCGCTGTACCTCTTTACGAAAATGGAGCGCCCGTTCCACCGAACGATTAATCAATCTTTTCCCTGGATTGCCGCGCAGCATCGCCGCTGCGGTCTCGATAGAGGCGACAATGGGATAGCTCGGCGATGTGGAAGTGTGCATCATAAACGCTTCGTTAAACGTCTCTTCGTCATATTCCCCTTTGATATGAATAAGCGACGCCTGCGAAAAAGCCGCCAGCATTTTATGGGTGGATTGCGTTTCGAAAATCACTTTTCCGGGCACCCGATCGCCGCTCATCCCGCTTTTCCCCTGGTAGATCGGATGGAAATGGGTATAGGGTACCCAGGCGGAATCAAAATGGATCGAGGGAACGTCCAGCATTTGCTTGATCCAGTTAGTGTTATACAGCAGACCATCGTAAGTCGAATTGGTGATAACCGCATGCACCGGCCATTGCGCCTGAGGGGTCTCCTCTATCTTGCTTTCGATGCTTGCACGGGTAAATTCCCTTCGGGGAATACCGCCGAGAATGCCGAGCGCATTGCGCGTCGGCTTCAACCAGAGAGGCACCACATCGCTCATCATCAGCAAATGCGCCAGCGATTTATGACAATTACGATCAATAAGTAGCGTACTTCCCGCAGGCGCGGCATACATACCGACAATTTTATTCGAGGTCGACGTACCGTTCGTCACCATATAGCTCTGCTCGGCGCCAAAAGTACGGGCGATATACTCTTCCGCTTCCAGATGCGGCCCGGTGTGATCCAGCAGCGATCCCAGTTCAGTCACCGAAATCGACACATCAGCTTTTAAGGTATTGCCGCCAAAAAAGTCATAAAACAGGCAGCCTGGCGGGCTTTTCTGATACGCCGTTCCCGCCATATGACCCGGCGTACAAAAGGTATATTTTCCTTCTTTGGCGTAGGTAAAAAGCGCTTTGGTAAACGGCGGCGTAATATTATCGAGATATTCGTTTGTATATTGATGAATGCGCGTCGCGATATCTTCAGCCAGCCCCAATGCATACTCAAAAAACCACAGCGCCATGCGCATATCGTGAACGCTAACGTCCAGCGTGGAGTTGGTATTGATAAAGGCGTAGAGAGGAAGGTATTCATTTAGCTGGTTGATTTCGCTACAAAGGTCGAGACTGTATTCATCCCAGTCAAAAATAACGCCGCAGATGCGCGGGTTATGTTCAATAAACTTCAACAAGTCAACGCTATTTTGCGGCCAGATAATTTGAAATCCCAGGGATTGTAATGCACGCTCAAGCTCCTTGATGGGTTCATCTTTATAATAAACCCCGTGCGGCCCCATAATGGCGATGATGTTCATGCTTTCTCCTGAAAAAACCTGAGATAAGCATAGTAACAATCCTGCCGATGCAAAGCACCGACAGGATTTATCTTATTACAATGCGTTCCATGCATCGGCCCAGGCAATCCCTACGCCGGGCTCATAGTAGGCAGGCGCAACATTACACCATGAGCCTTCCGGGAACGGTTTGCACTGGTACAATGCGCCATTACTGTTGACGATGTCGCCCGGATTCCATTTCTGGCTGCTGCTCCAGGCAGGGTAGCTGGTGGTCTTATCTTCGTCATCCGCAGCGGCGGCCTTCGCTTTCACATTCAGCGTATAAACCGCTGTACTGGAGAGCGTACCGTCGCTAACGGTCAGATTCACCACATACTGGGTGTTCTGAGTGACATCCGGCGCGTTGAAAATCACAACGGCTTTATCCTGGCCGCTCAGCGTTTTGCCATCCTGCGACATCCAGGTATAGGTGAGCTTGTCGCCATTCGCGTCGGTCGATCCTTCCGCGCTGAGTGAAACCGGGCTACCGGCTTCCACCGCCCCGACCGGTCCGGCAATGCGCGCGACTGGCGCCACGTTTTCATCCGTCACTGGCGCCGGAGTTGGCGTGACATCCGGTTCAGTGGTTCCGTTATCATCGACGACATTAACGTTGAAATAATGCTGTACACATTTCGTGTAGTCGCCCTCTTTAAAGGCGGTATACGGCGTCTGATATCCCACTAACTGGCAGGAATAGGTTTTACCGTCCGCAGTATCGGCGCTCCAGCCCCAGTCTTGTTCCCAATAGATCGGTAACGCGCCAGCGCCGCCTTCATCGAACTGCTTCATCTTTTTACAGCCCAACACTTCGTCCGCCGGCACCGGCACTTTCAGGTAGTTGGCAAACTCTTTGTAGTAGGCGATGCGGTTAAGCGACTGCGCATTCTCATCTGCGCCGCCGCACTCCACGCCGCCATTGATGATCTGAATAGTGACGCCGAAACCTGATACCAGGCCGTTTGCTTTATCGCGATCGTTTGGCTGCCAGGTACCGTCAATCACATGTAGCATAGACGGCTTCGGCGGCTGCGGATACACAAAGAAGAAGACGGCGCTCGCCAGGTTCATCCAGGTATCCGCCACCAGCTCGGGTTTATCCAGCAGAGGGCGAACGTCGCCATACATCGCGTCAGAGAAAGGCCCATAGTTGTAGTTATAAGAAAGCTGTTTTGCCCCGCGGCCAAAATAGCTGAGGAAATCGCCGTCCTTATCTTTACCGCACGGCCAGGTCTGGCCCTGCCATACATCCGGGTTACATTCGCCGTTGTAGCCGCCTTTCTGCCCTTCTGTCCAGCCGACTTCGCGCAGATAGACCAGCGCCTGACGCCATTCCGGAATGTCACGCCAGCTTTCGTGACCGCCCGTCTCCTGGGCAAAATGCGCAAACATAGTAGCCAGGGTTTTACGGCAGATAGCGTCGCTATCGCGTCCATCGGTGTAGGTACCACAAACCGCCGGGAATTTACCTATCGCTTTCAGGAAGTTAGAGTAAGTATATTCCGGCGCGCGCATCGGGAACAGATAATCCCAGTCGGCCTCTTTCAGAATACTTTCAACGCGTTTTACGTTTGCCGGGTTAGCGGCGCGCCCCGGTTCGATTTGTTCGACCGCGCTGTTATCCAACGTCTGAATAGAGGATTTCACGGCCTCCATTAACGGAAAATCCGTTAGCGCTTTCTCTTTCGCCGCCAGATCGCTGGCGTTAATGGTCATTGGCTCACTACTGCTAAGCAGCGGCGCGGCCTGCGCACCGGATAAGCTCAACATGATCCCTGCCGCTACGGCGCTGAGCGCCAGTGTTTTTTGCAATCCCATAATTTTCTCCTTGAAGGGTAGTTCACTGCCTGCCCTGGCCACACGCCTGGCAGTTGATACAGTGTCAGGGAGAACATGCCGTTGCGTTTAATCACATCAACTCATCGGCGTCTCATTTTTCCTCGACCAAAAAAAAGAGGCCGGATTATCCGGCCTCTTGGGGAAAAATGAGGTAAATGATTAGGCGTAACCGTAGCTCATCAAACGCTGGTAACGACGGTTTTTTAAATCATCGGTGCTTAACACATCGAGATCGGCTAAATCTTCCAGCAGCTGCGCTTTTAGCGATGCCGCCATCGCTTCCGGATTACGGTGCGCGCCGCCCAGCGGCTCCGGAATGATGGAATCGATTAGCTTCAGCTCTTTCAGACGCGGCGCGATGATGCCCATCGCTTCAGCAGCCAATGGTGCTTTGTCGGCGCTCTTCCACAAAATAGAGGCGCAACCTTCCGGGGAGATAACGGAATAGGTGCTGTATTGCAGCATATTCACTTTATCACCCACGCCAATCGCCAATGCGCCGCCGGAGCCGCCTTCGCCAATCACGGTGCAGATGACCGGTACGTTCAGACGAGACATCTCACGCAGGTTGCGGGCGATGGCTTCAGACTGACCACGCTCTTCCGCGCCCACGCCAGGGTATGCACCCGGGGTGTCGATGAAGGTGATAATCGGCATGTTGAAGCGTTCAGCCATTTCCATCAGGCGCAGCGCTTTGCGGTAGCCTTCCGGCGCTGGCATGCCAAAGTTACGACGAATTTTTTCTTTGGTTTCACGACCTTTCTGATGACCAATGATCATCACCGGTCGCCCTTCCAGACGCGCGATACCGCCGACGATGGCTTTGTCATCAGCATAGGCGCGATCGCCCGCCAGCTCATCAAACTCATCAAACGCCAGACGGACATAATCCAGGGTGTACGGACGCTGCGGATGGCGCGCCAGTTGGGCTACCTGCCATGCGCCGAGATCGGCGAAGATTTTGCGCGTCAGTTCTACGCTTTTTTCGCGCAGGCGATGGACTTCTTCATCGATATTAATATCCAGTTTCTCATCCTGGCGGCTTACCGCAGTCAGAGAATCGATTTTCGCTTCCAGCTCTGCTATCGGCTGTTCAAAATCAAGGAAATTCAGACTCATAGTATTCCTGTATTAGTCAAACTCCAGTTCCACCTGCTCCGAACCAATGAGGCCACGCAGATCGTTAAGTAAACGATCGCTCGGAGAGACACGCCACGTTGCGCCAAAACGCAGCCGCGCACGCGCATCCGCCCTCTGATAGTAGAGATGTACTGGAATGGTCCCCGAGCGGTGGGGTTCCAGAGACTGACGGAGTCGGTTTAAAAGCTGGTCATCAATTTGCCTGTCCGTCAGCGAGATAGCAAGCCCGCGAGCGTATTTTTCGCGAGCTTCGTCAATATCCATCACTTCGCGGGCGGTCATTTTAAGCCCCCCGCTGAAGTCATCAAAGCTGACCTGTCCGCTGACGATAAGTATGCGGTCTTTTTCCAGCAACTGCTGGTATTTATCCAGCGCGTCGGTAAATAACATCACTTCCAGACGCCCGGAACGGTCATCCAGCGTACAGATGCCGATACGATTGCCGCGCTTGGTGACCATAACCCTTGCGGCAATCACGAGCCCCGCAGCCGTGGTGACTTTACCACGTTCTGTCGGATGCATGTCTTTGAGCCTTACCCCGCCGACATAGCGCTCAATTTCTTTTAAATACTGATTGATAGGGTGGCCCGTCAGGTACAGCCCCAACGTTTCACGTTCCCCATCTAACACCACCTGCTCCGGCCACGGCTGGCAGCTGGCATAGGATTGTTCGATTTGCTCCGGCTCTTCCGCCAGCACGCCGAACATATCCGTCTGACCGATAGCTTCCGCTTTGGCGTGCTGGTCGGCGGCTTTCAGCGCATCGCCCAATGAGTTCATCAGCGCGGCGCGGTGCGGCCCCAGGCGGTCGAACGCCCCGGACATGATCAGCTTTTCCAGCACCCGGCGGTTGAGCTTTTTGGTGTCGGTCCGCGCGCACAGATCAAACAGCTCGCGGAAATAGCCGCCCTGATTACGCGCGTCGATGATCGCTTCGATCGGACCTTCGCCGACGCCTTTGATCGCGCCAATACCGTAGACGATCTCGCCCTCATCATTAACGTGGAAATGGTACAACCCGGAGTTAATATCCGGCGGCAGAATTTTCAGTCCCATCCGCCAGCACTCGTCCACCAGGCCGACGACCTTCTCGGTGTTGTCCATATCGGCAGTCATCACCGCCGCCATAAACTCTGCCGGATAGTGCGCCTTTAGCCATAGCGTCTGGTAAGAAACCAGCGCATAAGCGGCGGAGTGCGATTTGTTAAACCCGTAACCGGCGAATTTCTCCACCAGGTCAAAGATTTTCATCGCCAGTTCGCCGTCGATACCGTTCTTTTTCGCGCCTTCTTCAAAAACGGAACGCTGTTTGGCCATCTCCTCCGGCTTTTTCTTACCCATCGCACGACGCAGCATATCCGCGCCGCCGAGAGTATACCCGGAAAGTACCTGGGCAATCTGCATCACCTGTTCCTGATACAGAATGATGCCGTAGGTCGGCTCCAGTACCGGCTTCAGGCTTTCATGCTGCCACTGAACGTCCGGGTAAGAGAGTTCTTCACGACCGTGCTTACGGTCGATGAAGTTATCTACCATCCCTGACTGCAACGGGCCGGGACGGAACAGGGCCACCAGCGCGATCATATCTTCAAAGCAGTCCGGCTGCAGACGTTTGATCAGATCTTTCATGCCGCGCGATTCAAGCTGGAAGACCGCCGTGGTTTCCGAGCGCTGCAGCATGTCGAAGCTTTTTTTATCGTCCAGCGGAATGGCAGCGATATCCAGCGGTGGCTCGCCATTCTTCGCCCGCCGCTTGTTGATCATCTCCAGCGCCCAGTTGATGATAGTCAGCGTACGCAAACCGAGGAAGTCGAACTTCACCAGCCCGGCATATTCCACGTCGCTTTTATCAAACTGGGTAACCGGATGCTTGCCCTCTTCATCGCAGTACAGCGGCGCAAAGTCGGTAATTTTGGTCGGCGCGATGACCACGCCGCCAGCGTGCTTACCGGCGTTACGCGTGACGCCTTCGAGCTTACGCGCCATATCGATCAGCGCTCTGACCTCTTCATCCGCCTCGTAAATTTCCGGCAGTTGCGGTTCCGCTTCAAAGGCTTTTGCCAGCGTCATGCCCGGATCGGGCGGCACCAGCTTCGAGATACGATCGACAAAACCGTACGGATGCCCCAGCACGCGGCCCACATCGCGGATAACGGCTTTCGCCGCCATCGTACCGAAGGTGATAATTTGCGATACCGCATCACGCCCGTACATATCTGCGACGTGTTCAATCACCTGGTCGCGTTTCTCCATACAGAAGTCAACGTCGAAGTCAGGCATCGAGACACGTTCCGGGTTCAGGAAACGTTCGAACAGCAGGTCAAATTCCAGCGGATCAAGGTCGGTAATTTTCAGCGCGTAGGCCACCAGCGAACCAGCCCCGGAACCACGTCCCGGCCCTACCGGCACGCCGTTATCTTTTGACCACTGGATAAACTCCATCACGATGAGGAAGTAGCCAGGGAACCCCATCTGGTTGATAACCTGTAGTTCAATATCCAGACGCTCGTCATATTCCGGGCGACGCTTTTTGCGCTCTTCTTCGTCCGGAAACAGGAAAGCCAGACGCTCTTCCAGCCCCTCTTTCGCTTTTTTGACCAGATAATCTTCGGTGGTCATATCGCCGGTCGGGAACTGCGGCAAGAAATATTCACCCAGACGCACCGTTACGTTGCAGCGTTTGGCAATCTCCACCGTATTTTCCAGCGCCTCCGGAATATCGGAGAACAGCTCGCACATTTCTTCTTCACTGCGCATATACTGCTGCGGTGAATAATTGCGTGGACGTTTAGGATCGTCGAGCGTGAAACCGTCGTGGATCGCGACACGAATCTCATGGGCGTCAAAATCATCGCTTTCAAGAAAACGGACATCGTTTGTCGCGACAACCGGCAAACCACGTGCCTCAGCCAGCTCAACCGCAGCATGGAGATAGGTCTCTTCATCCTGTCTGCCGGTACGGATCAGTTCCAGGAAGTAGCGATCGGGAAAATGCGCTTCATAGAAAGCAACGCACTCCTCCACCAGCGCCTGGTTGCCGCGTAGCAGACAGCGGCCTACGTCGCCCATGCGCCCGCCGGAAAGCAGGATCAAACCTTCTTTAAGCTCTACCAGCCAGTCGCGCTCGATAATCGGGCCTGCCGCGCCGTAGCCGCGCTGATACGCTTTCGAGATCAGCAACGTCAAGTTCTGGTATCCCGTATTATTCGCCGCCAGTACCGTCAGATGAGTCAGCTCATCTCCCAGCAGTTCGTTGTGAACGTTAAAGTCCGCCCCGACGATGGGTTTAATGCCCGCGCCATGACCCGCTCCGTAGAACTTCACCAGACCGCAGAGGTTGGTAAAATCGGTGATCGCCAGCGCAGGCATACCTAATGAGGCCGCCTTTTTCACCAGCGGCCCGGTCTTCGCCAGCCCATCGATCATAGAGTAGTCGCTGTGCACCCGCAGGTGAACGAAACGTGGTTCAGACATCTTCAGATTTCTCGATACAAGAATCAGGACACAAGTCCCAGAGCGCGTTTAACAGGCGCAAAACTGCGTCGGTGGTGCGCCGTCGCGCCATACTGGGCCAACTTTTCCAGATGAAAAGCGGTTGGATAGCCTTTGTGCTGCGCAAAGCCATACTGAGGAAAAACGATATCCAGCGCCGCCATTTCTGCGTCGCGGGTGACTTTCGCCAGAATAGACGCCGCGCTAATCTCCGCCACGCGGCTGTCGCCTTTCACCACGGCCATTGACGGCACAGGCAGCTCCGGACAGCGATTGCCGTCGATCAGCACATATTCTGGCGCAATATGCAGACCAGCGACAGCGCGCTGCATGGCGAGCATGGTGGCGTGCAAAATATTCAGCTCATCAATTTCATGCGCTTCCGCGCGCCCCAGACTCCAGCTTAACGCCTTTTCTTTAATCTCGTCATACAATGACAGACGACGCTTTTCAGACAATTTTTTGGAATCATTCAGACCGACGATCGGACGCGCCGGATCGAGGATCACGGCGGCGGTCACTACGGCGCCCACCAGCGGGCCACGGCCCACTTCATCCACACCCGCCACTAAATGGGTGTGTGGATAAACAAATTCGATCATTGTGCTAACTCCAGGACGGCATCTGCCGCCTGCTCATCGGCATTACAGCGGATCTGCTGATGCAATTCACGGAAGGTGTCGTGCATCGCATGGCTGGTTTTACCGTTCGCCAGTAGCGGCAACAGCGCTTCGGCGAGTTTTTGCGGTTCGCACTCTTCCTGCAACAGCTCTTTGACTAATTCTCTTCCCGCCAGCAGGTTAGGCAAAGACACATACTCCGTTTTCACCAGACGTTTCGCCAGCCAGAAAGTGAAGGGCTTCATACGATATCCCACTACCATCGGGCATTTTGCCAGCATACACTCCAGTGCCGCCGTACCCGAGGCCAGCAGAGCCGCGTCGCTGGCGATCATCGCCTCGCGCGCCATGCCGTCCAGCAAATGAACGGCGAGATCCGGCGCAACCTCCGCTTTAATTTTTTCAAACTGCTCGCGGCGTTTCGCGTTCACCAGCGGCACTACCACTTCCAGATCGGGATAGCGCTGTCGCAGCAATTGTGCGGTTTTCAGGAAATCGGCGCTGAGCATTTCCACTTCCGCGCCACGGCTGCCTGGCAGTAGCGCCAGACAATGGGCGTCATGCGGGATACCCAGCACGTCGCGCGCCGCATTTTTATCCGGGTCCAGCGGCATGGCATCCGCCATGGTGTGACCGATAAAGCGGCACGGGACGTTAAATTTATCGTAAAACGCTTTTTCGAAAGGCAGAAAAGCCAACACCATATGGGTGGATCTGCCTATTTTGAAAACGCGTTTCTGTCGCCAGGCCCAAACGGACGGGCTGACATAATGAATGGTCTTAATCCCTTTTTTTTTCAGATTACCTTCGAGGGTAATATTGAAATCAGGGGCATCAATCCCGACAAAGACATCGGGCTTGAGTTCGGTAAAACGGCGGGTCAGATCGGCGCGGATATGCAACAAACGGCGTAAACGTCCGAGCACTTCAACAATGCCCATGACCGCCAGCTCTTCCATCTCGTACCAGGCTTCACACCCTTCGGCCTGCATACGCGGCCCCGCAACGCCCACAAAACGGGCGTTGGGTACGCGCGCTTTCAGCGCACGAATTAAGCCTGCGCCAAGAATATCGCCGGACGTTTCACCGGCGACCAGGGCAATCGTTAAAGGACGCTGTGCCGCCATTAACGAATCGGACCGCGCGTTGAACGCTCAAAGAACTCGGTAAACGCCTTCACTTCCGGATGCTTTTCAGCAAGTTCAGCGATTTCCAGCTTCGCTTCGTCGAGCGTTTTACCACTGCGGTACAACAGTTTGTAGGCATTACGAATCGCCACCAGCCCTTCACGGCTAAAGCCGCGACGCTTCAGCCCTTCGATATTTACCCCGAACGGCGTCGCATGGTTACCCTGCGCAATCACATACGGAGGGACATCCTGCGCCACGCCGGAGCAGCCGCCGACCATCACATGCGCACCGATAATGCAGAATTGATGAACTGCCGTCATACCGCCGATGATCGCAAAATCATCGACTGATACGTGCCCCGCCAGCGTGGCGTTGTTGGCGAGGATACAGCGATTACCTACCGTACAATCATGTGCGACATGCGCATTGATCATCAGCAGGTTATCGCTACCCACCTTCGTCAACCCACCGCCCTGCACTGTACCACGATGAATGGTGACGCTTTCGCGGATGCGGTTACGATCGCCAATTTCCACACGGGTCGGCTCACCCGCATATTTCAGATCCTGGTTCACTTCACCGATGGAGGCAAACTGATAAATCTCGTTGTCGCGGCCGATTTTGGTTTGACCATTCACGACCACATGAGACTTCAGTACGGTTCCCTCACCAATTTCGACCTGCGGCCCAACAATACAAAAGGGACCAATGTGGGCATTAGCGCCAATTACAGCGCCGTCTTCCACAATGGCGGTAGGATGAATAAAGGCGGATTTATCAATCACGAATCAGGCCTCCCGGCTACGAGCACACATCATGGTTGCTTCGCACACGACTTTACCGTCGACCAGCGCAACCCCTTTAAAGCGGGTCAGGCCACGGCGCGTTTTCTCGAAAGTGACTTCCATGATCATCTGATCGCCTGGCACCACCGGACGCTTAAAGCGCGCTTCATCAATACCCGCGAAATAATACAGTTCGCCAGGTTCCAGTTTACCAACGCTTTTAAACGCCAGAATACCGGTTGCCTGCGCCATCGCTTCCAGAATCAGCACGCCTGGCAAAATCGGTTTGCCCGGGAAATGCCCCTGGAAAAACGGCTCGTTGACGGAGACATTTTTCACCGCACGCAGAAAACGACCTTCTTCAAAGTCCAGCACGCGATCGACCAGTAAAAACGGAAAACGGTGCGGCAGAAGCTCTAAAATCTCTTCAATCTGCAGAGTATGAGTGTTAGTAGTCAAAATACTCTTCCTGTCCAAATATACAAAAAGGCAATAATAACACGGCCTGCCGCAATCGTATGAATGTGACAGGCCGGAAAAGAATGGCAACTACAAGGCGGAACGTTAGTCTTGTTGATTAACCTTGCGCTCAATCGCTTTGAGACGCTTGCTCATATCATCAATGTTCATCACCAGTGCAGCAGTTTTACGCCATACTTTGTTGGGTTGCAGCGGAATGCCTGAGGAGTAGACGCCCGGTTCCGTGATGGGACGCATCACCATACCCATGCCAGTTACCGTGACTTTGTCGCATATTTCCATATGCCCATTGATCACGCTGGCGCCGCCAATCATGCAGTAACGGCCAATCTTCAGGCTACCCGCCATAATGACGCCACCGGCAACTGCCGTATTGTCGCCAATCACGACGTTATGTGCAATCTGGCACTGATTATCAATAATCACGCCATTGCCAATAACAGTATCATCCAACGCGCCACGGTCAATGGTGGTACAAGCGCCGATCTCGACACGATCGCCAATAATGACCCGGCCCAGTTGTGGGATCTTCACCCAGTTGCCACGATCGTTAGCGTAGCCAAAACCGTCCGCGCCGATCACCGTACTGGACTGGATCAGGCAATTCTCACCGATCTGAATGTCGTGGTAAATCGTTACGTTCGCCCACAAGCGTGAACCCGCCCCGATTTTGCTATTTTTTCCGACGAAACAGCCTGCGCCGATAACCACGTTATCGCCCAGTTGTACGCCAGATTCAATCACCGCATTCGCGCCGACTGAAACATTGCTACCCAGCGTTGCCGTCGCATCAATCACGGCGCTTGGCGCGATATTCTGCGCGGGCTGCGGCGTAGTATCTAAAATTTGCGCCATGCGCGCGTAGGTCAGGTAGGGATTTTTAACTACCAGCGCCGCACTCTTAGCAAAAGGAAGATCGTCCTGCGTCATGACAACCGCAGAAGCCTGGCATAAACCTAAGTGTTCACGGTACTTAGGATTCACCATAAACGTAATGTGGCCTGTTGTTGCAGATTGCATGGACGCAACGCCGGTGATGACGATATCGCCATCACCGTGTAATTCTGCATCCAACTGTTCTGCTAAGTCAGCCAGTCGAATTGAAGGCATTACTTATTTAACCTGTTTCAGTACGTCAGCGGTGATGTCTTTCACATCGCTGCTGTTGTAAGCAACGGTGTTTGCGTCTACCACCAGATCGATACTCTGGTCGTTAGCCACTTTTTTCACCGCAGTCTGGATACGAGTCACCAGTTTGTTGCGTTCTTCGTTGGAACGACGAGCGCGATCTTTCTCAAAAGCCTGCGCTTTTTGTGCGAAAGTCTGGCGCTGAGACATCACGTCTTTTTCCAGCTTAGTACGATCGCTACCTGCTTTCATGGATTGCAGACGCTGCATTTTAGATTGCAGATCGGTTTCCATTTTTTGCAGTTCAGCCGCACGGCCTTTAAATTCGTTTTCCAGTGTATTGGATACACCCGTCTTCTGCGCAACCTGTTGGAACAGATTACCCATGTTGACGATTGCAATTTTGTCAGCAGCCTGTGCGGACGTTACCATCGCCAAACCAAGACCTGCAGCTAATAACCACTTTTTCACAATAAACTCCTTACCATCCCATTTGCACCCGAAGGTACAGCTCTTTGCGTGGCCTGGCGATCCCTGGGGGCATCGCCAAAAGTCATCGCTACACTACCAATGCATTCCTTTGCAGTGAACAATTACCAGGTTTTACCAATGTTAAACTGGAACTGCTCGGCTTTGTCTCCATCGTACTTTTTAAACGGCTGGGCGTAGGAGAAGACCAACGGCCCCAATGGGGACATCCATTGTAATGCGATACCCGCGGACATACGGATGTTGCCTGGATCGCTGTAATCCGGTACATCTGACGGCGCAGATGACGGATCCCAGTTCGTATCCCAAACGGTACCCATATCCCAGAAGAAGGAGGTACGAACCGAGTTGGCATACTTTTCGCTGATGAACGGCGTCGGGGTAATAAATTCCAGGCTGGCGACAGCCATGGCATTACCACCTACCGCATCATCTGATTTACAGCCTGATTCCTGAGTACAGTCTTCGTAATCATCATTATCGTCCCAACTAGTATGGGCGCCATTTTTATAGACCGCTTTCGGGCCGATAGTATTCGACTGGAAACCACGCACGGTACTGGAACCACCGGCATAGAAGTTCTCATAGAACGGCATTTCCTTGCCGCCTAAACCATCGCCGTAACCCCAGCGAGTACGCCCCAGAACCACCCACTTGTGATCGTTATCGATAGGCACATAGGTCGCGGTATCCAGCGACACTTTGTAGTATTCGTTGTCGGAACCTGGAATCGTCACTTTCCCCGTCAGATTGACGCGCGAACCGTCCGTCGGGAAATAACCACGGTCAAGCTTGTTATAGGTCCAGCCGTAGTTAAAGGTGAAGTCATCAGCGGCAAAACTGCTGGTATCAGCAGATTGTCCCATCGACTCAAGATAACGATCCATCGCGATCTGCGGCTGCATGTTGGACAGTTTGTTATGGACATAACCCAGACCAGCACGCAACGTGTTGTACTCGTTGATGGGGAAGCCAAGCGTCACATCCGTACCGTAACTCTTGTTGGTATAGTCGGATAGATCCGCGTCGTCCGCCTGGAAGTCGTTATAGAAGATACGACCACCGAGGCTCACGCCGTCAACGGTAAAGTATGGGTTAGTAACGGACAGTTCGCTGTAGGTCTGGTAGTCGTTTTTGGTGCCGTTAATCCCCACGGAATAACCGGTACCTAACCAGTTGTCCTGCTGAACGCCGGCCTGGAAGCTAACGCCGCTTTCTGTACCGTAACCGATACCGAAGTTAAAGCTACCGGTGTTGCGCTCTTTCACCTTGTACACCACATCAACCTGATCCGGGCTACCCGGAACGCGCTGCGTGTCGGTGTCGACGGTTTCAAAGAAGCCGAGACGGTTCAGACGCTCTTTCCCCTGGTCAACCAGGTCGCTGCCCAGCCACGCCCCTTCCATCTGGCGCATTTCACGGCGCAGAACGGAATCTTTTGAGGTGTCGTTGCCTTCAAAGCGGATCTTACGCACGTAGAAACGGTTGCCCGCATCGACGTTTACGCGCAGTTTTACGGTTTTGTCAGCATCGTTAATTTCAGGCTGTGACTGCACGCGCGGATAGGCGTAACCATAGCGACCCAGAAGCTTTTTGATGTCATCTTCCATTTTGGTCACTTTGGTGCCGTTATAGAGCTCGCCCGGTTCAATTTTCGTCAGGTTCTCAATTTCAGCGGAATGTCCGGCCAGGTTACCGCTCACCTGAACCCCGGAAAGCTTGTACTGATCGCCTTCGGTGATATTGACGGTGATGTAGATCCCTTTCTTATCCGGCGTCAGACTCACTTGCGTGGAGTCAATATTGAAACGCGCGTAGCCGCGATCCAGATAGTAGCTGCGCAAGGTTTCAAGGTCGCCCGCCAGCTTCTGTTTCTGGTATTTACGATCGCCGACGACGTTCCACCACGGCACTTCGTCACGCAACTGGAAATGAGAAATGAGTTCTTCGGTGCTAAAGGCATGGTTACCGACGATGTTGATCTGTTGGATCTTCGCCGATACGCCCTCCTGGAACACCAGTTTAAGATCAACACGGTTGCGCGGTAGCGGCGTGACGACCGCCTTAACGCTGGCGCTGTATTTACCTACGCTATAGTAAAAGTCTTCCAGACCTTTTTCGATATCAGACAACGTGGTGCGATCCAGAGACTCGCCAACACGTACGCCAGACGCTTCGAGGTTTTGCTTGAGCATGTCATCTTTCACCGACTTGTTCCCGGAGAAAGTGATGCTGGCAATGGTCGGACGTTCTTTTACCTGAACCAGAAGGGTATTACCATCGCGCAGGACGCGGACGTCCTCAAAGTTGCCGGTGGCGAACAGAGCGCGAATGGTGTTACTGATATCTTCATCATTAACCGTGTCGCCTGTGCGCACCGGCATACTGAGGAGAGCCGCACCAACGGCGACTCGCTGCAGGCCTTCGAAATGAATGTCCTTCACTACGAACCCTTCAGCACCGTATACGGTGGCGCTGCTGAACAGCAGCGACGCTATGAGCAACTTTTTCATCGCCATCGTTATTATGCGTTCTTCCTAACTAACTCTCTTACAACCGAGAGAAATCATTGAAAAGTGCAAGCCCCATTAACAACACCAGCAAAATCGAGCCAATGCGATAACTAAAGTCTTGAACCCGCTCGGATACCGGCCCGCCCTTAAGCTTTTCAATCGCCAGGAACAGCAGATGCCCCCCGTCAAGAACGGGCAGCGGAAACAGGTTAATTATCCCTAAGTTCACGCTGATTAGCGCAAGGAACATCAGGTAATAAATCACCCCGAACTCCGCTGACATCCCAGCCCCCTGAGCGATAGAAATCGGCCCACTGAGGTTGTTCAGTTTCACATCACCGGTTATCAATTTACCCAGCATACTGACCGTCAGCTTCATCAACTGCCACGTCTTATCCGTGGCTTCGAGGATGGCGCTAAAAGGCCCATACTGGCGTATAGTCTTGTACTCTTCCGGCAGAGGAATAATTTTAGGCACCACGCCTGCAAACCCTTCCGCCTTTCCGTTAACCGATTTCGTATCCGGCGTTAACGTCAACGACAAGGCGCTCCCCTGCCTTTCAATCTCTAACGCTAACGGCTTACCGGGATTATCGCGTACAAACGTCACGAATTTCATCCACTGCGTTAACGGCTGACCATCGACTTTAACGATCCTGTCGCCTGCTTGCAAACCCGCTTTACTGGCTGCGGAATTCGCCTGCACTTCTGACAGTACCGGTTCAATCTGTGGCCCGCGGGGCCGAATCCCTAAAGAAGATACAGGATCTTGCTTATCAGGCTCAAATGCCCAGTGACGTAAATCAAGCGTTTTATCCTGCCGCTGGTCGCTACCAAACGGCGCGACGCTCACCGTCGTCTGCTGATCGCCAATTTTGGACACCAGTTGTAAACGCACGGCATCCCAATCAGGGGTTTCGATACCATCAACGGCTTTAAGTTCCGTACCAGGCGCAATTTGCGCCTGCGCAGCAATCGAGTTGGGCGTTATTTCGCCAATGACCGGACGAACGCCAGGGACGCCGATGATAAAGACCAGCCAGTAAGCAAAGATAGCAAAAATGAAGTTCGCAACCGGACCTGCGGCAATAATTGCGGCGCGCTGGCCCACCGTTTTGTTATTGAAGGCGTGACGACGCAATTCCGGCGCTACCGGTTCGGCGCGCTCATCCAGCATTTTGACGTAGCCGCCCAGCGGGATCAGGGCGATGACATACTCGGTGCCGTACCGATCGGTACGACGCCAGAGCGCTTTGCCAAAACCGATGGAAAAGCGCTCAACTCGCACACCGCAGCGCCGGGCAACCCAGAAATGACCAAATTCATGCACAGTGATCAGCACGCCCAGTGCGATGATGAATGCAGCCAGATTCCAGAGAATACTCAGCATAAAACCTTCCGTTAGAGCGTCCTGAACACCAGTAACAACAGGCAAGCAAAGACCGGTACGGCAGCCGTCAGACTGTCAATTCGGTCCAGAATGCCGCCATGGCCTGGAATCAAGTGGCCGCTATCCTTAATTCCTGCTTCGCGCTTAAACATACTCTCGGTGAGGTCGCCCAGTACAGAAGCCAGAGCCGCCACCACAGAGCAAATCAGCAAGATAACAGGCGCAACATTCAGATTCGCCCACATACCGTAGCCCCATGAGATCACGGCAGCCGTAGCAAGCCCGCCGATAAACCCTTGCCAGGTTTTACCCGGGGAAACCTTCGGCGCCAGCTTATGTTTGCCAAATAATTTACCAAACATATACGCGCCAGAGTCCGCTCCCCAGACCAGGATCATGACATAGAGTAGCCATATTGCGCCACTGTAATGATTCTCGTCATAGTGCCAGGCGCGCAGCGCCAGCATGCCCCAGAAAAATGGCACAATAGTTAACAAACCGAAAATGAGACGCAATGTTTTTGAGTTGCGCCAGATTGCCGCCGAACCGGGATAAAATAGCACCAGCAGTAGCGCGACAACCCACCATCCTAACGATGCCCAAAGCGACATCTCAACCAGCGGTTGACGAATGTTGTGATGATACTCAGGCAACAAAAATAGCATCAGCGCCAATAACAGACCACACAGCACCGCCAGCCAAACCCGCTGTGAACGCGCGGCGAAACCGCTTAACTGTCCCCATTCCCACGCGGCCAGCATACAGACAACCAGCGTAATAATGGCGAACCCCACCGGCGGCAATAAAAAAAGCGCAGCGATGACCGCGGGTATTAACACAAAAGCAGAAATCAGGCGATACTTCAGCAAAAGCAACCCCCATCAGGCTTTGTCATCACCAGGCTCGGTACCGCCGAAACGACGCTCTCGATTAGCAAAGGCATGCAGCGCACCTTCAAAGTCTTGTTCATCGAAATCGGGCCAAAGAACATCCGTAAAGTAAAGTTCGGCATAGGCAATTTGCCAAAGCAAAAAGTTACTAATGCGATGCTCTCCCCCAGTCCTAATTACTAAATCCACAGGCGCCAGCTCATGCATACAGATTTGCTGGCCTAGTCTCTCTTCATCAATCTGATCGGGGCGCAGCACTCCAGCCTGCACCTGTTCCGCCAGTTGTCGGACTCCCTGGACAATATCCCAACGTCCGCCGTAATTCGCAGCGATATTCAGCGTTAGACCCGTATTATGGGCGGTAAGCGCTTCTGATTTGCGAATACGTTCTTGTAAACGTGAGTTGAATCGACTGATATCGCCGATAATACGCAGGCGAACGTTATGGCGGTGCAGGCTTTTGACTTCGCTATCCAGCGCCCACACAAACAGCTCCATTAACGCGCTCACTTCCTGCGCCGGTCGGTTCCAGTTTTCACTACTAAAGGCATACAGCGTTAACGCATCAATACCGTTATTGGCAGCAAAAGAGACCGCTCGCCGGACGGACTTCGCCCCGGCTTTATGCCCAAAGGCCCGGATCTTCCCTTGCTTTTTCGCCCAGCGACCATTGCCATCCATAATTATTGCAACATGACGGCAGCCATGCGCTGGCAAATTTTCGCTTACTGGTTGAGTTGCAGACAACATAACGCGTTTTTTGTCCCTGAAAGGATTTAGCGGTACTCAGGAATACTGAAGCCTTTATACACATTCTCTTCGGTTCGCTTCGCGGATGACCGCGCGTCATCGCCCCTGTCGTGCGCTGTCTGCGCACGCCGGGAACGTACTCGCCTGCCGTCCCGATGCGTCCTGAATGATTTTGTGTATCCACAAAAAAGCCGTGTAAAACCACGGCTAACCTGACCGAAAAAAGCCAAAAACCTGCGATCAGGTGGCGCAGACTATATCACCGAAGCCCAACGCTAACAAATAGCACGATCTTCTGTCGCGGGATAATCGTCAGCGTGAGAGCCGTATCACTTGTTTTCTGGCTACTTCACGCGCGATGGCGTCAACCTGCAATACGTCCTCAACGCTTGCCGGTTCCTGTAAATCCATCCTCTCCAGCACCGCTAAATTGAGCCCGGCGATATCGGTAAAACGAATCTGTTGCGCCAGAAACGCGGCAACGGTGATTTCGTTTGCCGCATTGAGCGCCGTCGTTGCCGCCTGACCTTGCTCAAACGCCTCCATCGCCAGCTTCAGGCAAGGATAACGCTGATAATCTGGCGCGCTAAACGTCAGCGCGCTGAGTTTGCAAAAATCGAGCGGCTGCGCGCCGGACGTGACGCGATTCGGCCATGCCATCGTATGCGCAATAGGCGTACGCATGTCAGGTTCTCCAAGCTGCGCCAGGACGCTGCCGTCCTGATAACGCACCATCGAATGAATGACCGATTGCGGATGGATCAACACTTCCATCTGACGTGCGCTGGCATTAAATAACCAACGCGCTTCAATGTATTCCAGACCTTTATTCATCATGGTGGCGGAGTCGACGGAGATTTTTCGCCCCATCGACCAGTTCGGATGACGACATGCCTGATCCGGCGTCATCGCTGCCAGATCGCACATGGGCGTTTCACGAAACGGGCCACCAGACCCGGTAAGCAAAATCGACGTTACGCCATTTTGCTCAAGGTCAGCGTATCCCAGATTATGCTGAATAGATTGCGGCAAACTCTGAAAAATCGCGTTATGTTCGCTATCGACGGGTAAAAGCCGGGCGTTGCTGCGTTTTACTTCGTCCATAAACAGCCGCCCGCAGGTCACCAGCGATTCTTTATTCGCCAGCAGAATCGTCTTCCCTGCGCGAATCGCCGCCAGGGTCGGCAGTAAACCAGCCGCGCCCACAATGGCCGCCATCACATGCCCGACCTCATCAAGCGCCGCCATCTCACAGGCAGCCTGCTGACCGCTCAGAACCTCGGTGCGGCTGCCATGCTGCTGAAGCATTATTTTGAGCTGTTCTGCGCTCGACGTATCGTCCATCACGGCATAACGCGGCGAGAACTCCAGGCACTGCTCCGCCATGCGGGCGACATTTTTACCCGCCACCAGCGCGATAACGCGGAAGCTATCAGGATTATGGCGCACCACGTCCAGTGTGCTGCAACCAATAGAGCCGGTCGAGCCCAGAATGGTTAATTGCTTCATGAAACGTCCAGAAGTGTTGAAACGGAATAAAAAGCAAAACGCCGCACAGGAGACCTGATAATGTCTTCTGCGCGGCGCTTTGTACACCACTCATCCGCCAGGTTAGCGGTGGAATGAGTTTATATCTGCGTACAGATCAATCAGAACTGCATCAGTTCTGCTTCTTTATCTGCCAACGCCGCATCAACTTTCTTAATTGCCGCGTCGGTCATTTTCTGTACTTCTTCCTGAGAGCGACGATCGTCATCTTCACTGATCGCTTTATCTTTCAGCAGAGCTTTTACTTTATCGTTCGCATCACGACGGACGTTACGAACGGCGACACGCGCCTGCTCCGCTTCGCCACGGACAATTTTCGTCAGATCTTTACGACGTTCTTCGGTCAGCGGCGGCAGCGGAACGCGAATGTCGGTGCCCGCAGAGCTTGGATTCAAACCGAGGTCTGACGCCATGATCGCTTTTTCAACGGCTGGCCCCATAGAACGGTCAAACACGTTAATTTTTAAGGTACGGGAGTCTTCTACCGTTACGCTTGCCAACTGGCGCAGCGGGGTCGGAGTGCCATAGTATTCTACGACAATACCATCCAGCAGGCTGGGAGAAGCACGACCCGTGCGCACTTTGCTGATTTGGGTTTTGAACGCTTCAACGCATTTTTCCATGCGTACTTCAGCATCTTTTCTGATATCGCTAATCACGTTACGAATCCTTGAAAACTAGTCTCAGTCAGACCAGACGGTCACACAATATAAAGATGTGCTAAGTATAGTCTCGTTTAATTTCTGCCAGGTAATAAGACCCGTCAATAGAACAGAATCTTACCCGTATTTGGCGCTCACGGGAATTATTCCGTGATTAACGTCCCTTCTTTTTCGCCCATCACCACACGACGCAGCGCGCCCGGTTTGTTCATGTTGAAAACACGAATCGGCAGTTTGTGGTCACGAGCCAGCGTGAACGCCGCCAGATCCATCACTTTCAGCTCTTTATCCAGCACTTCGCTGTAGGTCAGCTGATCGTACATGGTCGCGGAAGGATCTTTTGCCGGATCGGCAGTGAATACGCCATCCACTTTGGTCGCTTTCAGTACGACATCCGCTTCAATTTCGATCCCGCGCAGACAAGCCGCAGAGTCGGTAGTGAAGAACGGGTTACCCGTACCTGCAGACAGAATCACAACACGGTTATTACGCAGCAGGCTAATCGCCTCGGCCCAACTGTAGTTGTCGCACACGCCGTTTAAAGGAATTGCCGACATCAGGCGGGCGTTCACATAGGCGCGGTGAAGCGCATCACGCATTGCCAGGCCGTTCATGACGGTGGCCAACATGCCCATGTGGTCGCCCACAACGCGGTTCATCCCCGCTTTTGCCAGACCCGCGCCACGGAACAGGTTACCACCGCCAATCACCACACCAACCTGAATACCCAGTTCAACCAGTTCTTTGATCTCCTGAGCCATACGATCCAGTATGCTTGCATCAATACCGAAGCCTTCCGTACCCTGCAGAGCTTCGCCGCTTAATTTAAGCAGAATGCGTTTATAGACGGGTTTTGCATTGGTAGCCATGTTTCTTTCCTGAGACTGTCAACGATTGATATGAGTTAATTCCGGCGACATTGTACGTCGCATTTCAGCGCAGACGCCAGGCGTCGGCTGATTTTACAAGAGAGGCGCAAAAAGAAGCCGCCCTCAGGCGGCTCCTCAGGAAAATCAGGACTGCTTAGACATCGCAGCAACTTCTGCTGCAAAGTCAGTCTCGACTTTCTCAATGCCTTCGCCCACTTCAAAGCGGATGAAGCCAGTCACGTCAGCGTTGTGCTCTTTCAGCAGTTGGCCAACAGATTTGCTCGGTTCCATGACGAAAGGCTGACCAGTCAGAGAAACTTCGCCGGTGAATTTCTTCATGCGGCCTTCAACCATTTTCTCTGCGATTTCTTTCGGCTTACCGGACTGCATCGCGATGTCCAGCTGTACCTGGTACTCTTTCTCTACCACGTCAGCAGACACGTCTTCCGGCTTAACGAATTCCGGCTTGCTTGCCGCAACGTGCATCGCCAGCTGTTTAACCAGCTCTTCGTCAGCGCCTTTAGCGGCAACCAGAACGCCGATGCGCGCACCGTGCTGGTAAGAACCCAGAACGTCGCCTTCCAGGGAAGCGACGCGACGAATGTTGATGTTCTCGCCAATTTTCGCTACCAGAGCAACGCGCTCTTCTTCGAACTGTGCTTTCAGAACTTCTACGTCAGTGATTTTGCCAGCAACAGCGGCGTCCAGCACTTTGTCAGCAAATGCCTGGAAGCCAGCATCTTTAGCCACGAAGTCAGTCTGGCAGTTAACTTCCAGAATGAAAGCGACGTTGCCGTCGATTTTGGTTTTGATTACGCCGTCAGCAGCCACGTTGCCTGCTTTTTTCGCCGCTTTGATAGCGCCGGACTTACGCATGTTTTCGATTGCCAGCTCAATGTCGCCATTCGCTTCAGTCAGCGCTTTTTTGCAATCCATCATGCCTGCGCCGGTACGCTCACGCAGCTCTTTTACCAGGGATGCGGTAATTTCAGCCATTCTAAAATCCTCGAAAGATTTGATCTGCCCGGCATCAAACCGCACAGATATAAAAGTGAAAAAGGGGGCCATATACAGGCCCCCTAACCAAACGTGATACTACCTGGTCTATAAGGGCTCTCCCCTTCATATTTCGAGCCGCAGGCGCGTTGCCTTCACTCGCTCATCCCGGTCACTTACTGATGTAAGCTCCCGGGAATTCTCGAGCTTGCCGCCTTCCTGCAACTCGAACTATTTTAGGGAGTTATCAAGCCTTATTACTCGGCTTCTACGAAGCTTTCTTCCGCCTGGGAAGCCAGATCCTGAGAACGGCCTTCACGAACGGTTGCAGCGACAGCGCCCAGGTACAGGCTAACAGCACGGATTGCGTCATCGTTACCCGGGATAACGAAGTCAACGCCATCCGGATCAGAGTTGGTATCAACGATAGCAAATACCGGGATACCCAGGTTGTTCGCTTCTTTGATAGCAATGTGCTCGTGGTCAGCATCGATAACGAACAGAGCGTCCGGCAGACCGCCCATGTCTTTGATACCGCCCAGGCTGTTTTCCAGTTTCTCAAGCTCACGAGTACGCATCAGCGCTTCTTTCTTGGTCAGCTTTTCGAAAGTACCGTCCTGAGACTGAGTTTCCAGGTCTTTCAGACGTTTGATGGACTGACGAACTGTTTTCCAGTTAGTCAGCATACCGCCCAGCCAGCGATGGTTCACGAAGAACTGGTCGCAGCTGTTAGCAGCTTCTTTCACCGCTTCGCTTGCAGCGCGTTTAGTACCAACGAAAAGGATTTTACCTTTACGAGCAGAGATCTTGTTCAGTTCAGCCAGAGCTTCGTTGAACATCGGTACAGTTTTCTCAAGGTTGATGATGTGAACTTTGTTACGCGCGCCGAAGATGAAAGGCTTCATTTTCGGGTTCCAGTAACGGGTCTGGTGACCAAAGTGAACACCAGCCTTGAGCATGTCGCGCATGGAAACAGTTGCCATGATTTAAAACCTCTATAGATTAAGTTGGGGTTATGCCTCCACGTATCCCATATTACCGACCCCAAAGGGCACCCCGGAATATGTGCCGATACGTGTGTGTTGTTACACAAAGTGAGATTTGTCGCTCCCGTCCATCGTGTGTAGTCTTCGAATGGATCGGAAGTCCGGCGCGCTTTATACCACAAATACGCCACCGACACCAATAATTGTTGGCACTCAGTGCTGAATTGAACGATGAATTTCGTGTTACAGGCAGGCAGCAAATTTTTGCATCCCCGGGAGCTTACGGCCAGTCAGTGACTGGGGTGAAAAAATGTCGCCAACGCACCTGTGGCACGAAAGGCGAAGTTCAGAATGATTCTCAATTTGGCAGGGTACACCCCTGACTGATACCATTGTCAGCACTTACACAATTATTGCCGAAATCATCGGCACTGATGGACAGAATTCATGGCTATCTCTATCAAGACATCTGAAGACATCGAAAAAATGCGCGTCGCGGGCCGTCTGGCAGCCGAAGTGCTGGAAATGATCGAACCGTATATCAAACCGGGCGTCACCACCGGCGAACTGGACCGTATCTGTAACGATTACATCGTTAACGAACAACACGCGATCTCCGCCTGCCTCGGCTATCACGGTTATCCGAAATCCGTCTGTATCTCTATTAATGAAGTGGTGTGCCACGGCATTCCGGATGACGCTAAACATCTGAAAGATGGTGATATCGTCAACATCGACGTGACCGTGATTAAAGATGAATTCCACGGCGATACCTCGAAGATGTTTATCGTCGGCAAACCGACCATTCTCGGCGAGCGTCTGTGCCGCGTCACGCAAGAGAGCCTGTATCTGGGCATCAAAATGGTGAAACCGGGCATCCGCCTGCGCACCATTGGCGCCGCCATCCAGAAATATGCCGAAGGCGAAGGTTTCTCCGTGGTACGTGAATACTGCGGACACGGTATTGGTCGCGGCTTCCATGAAGAACCGCAGGTGCTGCATTATGATGCAGACGATGGCGGCGTCGTGTTGCAGCCTGGCATGACCTTTACCATTGAACCGATGCTGAACGCCGGGGATTACCGTATCCGCACCATGAAAGACGGCTGGACGGTGAAAACCAAAGATCGCAGCTTGTCTGCTCAGTACGAGCATACTATTGTGGTAACGGAAAACGGCTGTGAAATTCTGACGCTGCGTAAAGATGACACCATCCCGGCGATCATCACACACGACGAATAATGTTTTGCCTGATGGCGATGCCTTCGCATCTTATCAGGCCTACAAATTACACCTTTACTCAAAATCATTCGAGTTGCCTCAAGGCGGCAAGAGAGTGAATCTTCAGGAGCGTACATAAGTACGTGACTGGAGTGAACGAGCGCAGCCAACGTAGAAGCAACTTGAAGGATGAAGATAAATACGTAGGCCGGATAAGGCGTTCACGCCATTATCCGGCTTTTTAATGGGTGGCGCATATGAATACTCTTCCTGAACAGCACGCGAATACCGCACTCCCCACCCTCCCTGACCAGCCGCAAAACCCTGGCGTCTGGCCGCGCGCTGAACTGACCGTCGCCGGTATCAAAGCCCGCATCGACATCTTTCAACACTGGCTGGGAGAGGCATTTGACAGCGGCATTTGTGCTGAACAGCTTATTGAAGCCCGAACCGAATTTATCGACCAGTTATTGCAACGCCTGTGGATTGAGGCCGGTTTCGGTCAGATTGCCGATCTGGCGCTGGTCGCTGTCGGCGGCTATGGACGCGGCGAACTGCATCCGCTTTCCGATATTGATCTGCTCATTTTAAGCCGCAAAAAGCTGCCCGATGAACAGGCGCAAAAGGTCGGCGAGCTGCTGACTTTATTATGGGACGTCAAGCTGGATGTCGGGCATAGCGTACGTACGCTGGAAGAGTGTCTGCTGGAAGGTCTGTCTGATTTAACCGTTGCGACAAACCTCATCGAAACGCGCCTGCTGATCGGTGATGTCGCTCTGTTTCTGGCACTGCAAAAACATATTTTCAGCGAAGGTTTTTGGCCGTCCGACAAATTTTACGCCGCCAAAGTAGAAGAGCAGAACCAGCGCCACCAGCGCTATCACGGTACCAGCTATAATCTGGAGCCGGATATTAAAAGCAGCCCCGGCGGCCTGCGCGATATCCATACGTTACAGTGGGTCGCCCGACGTCACTTCGGCGCTACCTCGCTCGATGAGATGGTGGGATTCGGCTTTTTAACCCCCGCTGAGCGCGCGGAGCTCAACGAGTGCCTGCATATCCTGTGGCGCATTCGCTTTGCGCTACATCTGGTGGTCAGCCGCTACGATAACCGCCTGCTGTTCGACCGCCAGTTAAGCGTCGCTCAACGCCTTAACTACAGCGGCGAGGGCAATGATCCGGTTGAGCGGATGATGAAAGACTACTTCCGGGTTACGCGTCGGGTGAGCGAACTTAATCAGATGCTGCTTCAGCTATTTGACGAGGCGATTCTGGCGCTACCTGCGGATGAAAAACCACGTCCTGTTGACGATGAGTTTCAACTGCGCGGCACGCTTATTGATCTGCGTGACGACACGCTGTTTATCCGCGAACCGCAAGCGATCCTGCGCATGTTTTATATGATGGTGCGCAATAGCGCGATCACCGGCATCTACTCTACGACGTTACGCCACTTGCGCCACGCCCGCCGCCACCTGAGCCAACCGCTGTGTTACATCCCGGAGGCGCGCACTCTGTTTCTGAGTATGCTGCGCCATCCCGGCGCGGTCAGCCGCGGCCTGCTGCCCATGCATCGCCACAGCGTACTGTGGGCTTATATGCCGCAGTGGTCGCACATCGTCGGACAAATGCAGTTTGACCTGTTCCACGCATACACGGTGGATGAACACACCATCCGCGTAATGCTCAAACTGGAGAGCTTTGCGAAAGAAGAGACGCGCCAGCGCCATCCGCTATGCGTCGATCTCTGGCCGCGGCTTCCCCATCCGGAACTGATCCTGATCGCCGCGCTGTTCCACGATATTGCGAAAGGACGCGGCGGCGACCATTCCGTACTGGGCGCGCAGGATGTACTCACCTTCGCCGAACTGCACGGTTTGAACTCACGCGAAACGCAACTGGTCGCGTGGCTGGTGCGCCAACACCTGCTAATGTCAGTCACCGCCCAGCGCCGCGACATCCAGGATCCGGAAGTCATCAAGCAGTTTGCCGAAGAGGTGCAAACCGAAACACGGCTGCGTTTTCTGGTCTGCCTGACCGTCGCGGACATCTGCGCGACCAACGAAACCTTGTGGAATAGCTGGAAACAGAGCCTGCTGCGCGAGCTGTACTTCGCCACTGAAAAACAGCTCAGGCGTGGAATGCAAAATACGCCGGATATGCGTGAGCGCGTGCGTCACCATCAGCTTCAGGCGCTGGCGCTGCTGCGAATGGACAATATTGATGAAGCCGCGCTGCACAAAATCTGGACCCGCTGTCGCGCTAACTATTTTGTTCGTCATAGTCCAAATCAGCTCGCCTGGCACGCACGCCATTTATTGCAGCACGATCTGCGCCAACCGTTAGTGTTGCTCAGTCCGCAGGCCACGCGCGGTGGAACCGAAATTTTTATCTGGAGTCCGGACAGACCCTATCTGTTTGCCGCCGTCTGCGCCGAGCTGGACAGGCGTAATTTAAGCGTCCATGACGCGCAGATCTTTACCACTCGCGACGGCATGGCAATGGATACGTTTATTGTTCTGGAACCAGACGGCAGCCCGCTGGCGGCGGATCGCCATGACGTTATTCGCACCGGTCTTGAACAAACCATTACGCAGCGTAGCTGGCAGCCGCCGCAGCCGCGTCGGCAACCGGCAAAGTTACGGCACTTTACGGTCGAAACGGAAGTCAATTTTCTGCCCACCCATACCGACAGAAAATCATTCATGGAATTGATCGCGCTCGATCAACCTGGTCTGCTGGCCAGGGTCGGACAAATTTTTGCCGATCTGGGAATTTCGCTTCATGGCGCCCGAATTACAACCATTGGTGAACGAGTAGAAGATTTATTCATAATCGCCACAGCGGATCGGCGCGCACTTAATAATGTGCTGCAACTTGAGGTGCAACAACGGTTGACAGCGGCCCTCAATCCAAACGATAAAGGGTAGTGTGTTTATTTATATGAAAGAGTTTAACAATGCAGCAGTTACAGAACGTTATTGAGACCGCTTTTGAGCGCCGCGCCGATATTACGCCGGCTAATGTAGATACCGTGACCCGAGAGGCAGTAAACCAGGTCATTTCTCTACTTGATTCCGGCGCGCTGCGTGTCGCAGAAAAAATCGACGGTCAGTGGGTCACTCACCAGTGGTTGAAGAAAGCGGTTCTGCTCTCTTTCCGTATTAACGATAACCAGGTTATCGACGGTGCGGAAAGCCGCTACTTCGATAAAGTCCCGATGAAATTCGCTGATTACGACGAAGCGCGTTTTCAGAAAGAAGGCTTCCGCGTCGTTCCGCCTGCGGCCGTTCGTCAGGGCGCATTTATCGCCCGCAACACCGTGCTGATGCCGTCTTACGTTAACATCGGCGCCTACGTTGACGAAGGCACCATGGTTGACACCTGGGCGACGGTGGGTTCCTGCGCGCAGATTGGTAAAAATGTTCACCTTTCCGGCGGCGTGGGTATCGGCGGCGTACTGGAGCCGCTGCAGGCTAACCCAACCATCATTGAAGACAACTGCTTTATTGGCGCGCGTTCTGAGGTCGTGGAAGGCGTCATTGTCGAAGAAGGTTCCGTCATTTCCATGGGCGTATACCTCGGCCAGAGTACCAAAATCTACGATCGCGAAACCGGTGAAGTTCACTATGGCCGCGTACCGGCGGGCTCCGTGGTCGTTTCCGGCAACCTGCCGTCAAAAGACGGTAAGTACAGCCTGTACTGCGCGGTGATCGTGAAAAAAGTCGACGCCAAAACGCGTGGTAAAGTGGGCATTAACGAATTATTGCGCACTATTGATTAAGCGAGTGAAAAGCGGGGGCGACAGCCCCCCTTTGCATTACGGCGAATGCGGTAACACGGTTTCCGGCGCAATCTTTGCCGCAAACGCCGAAGCCAACGCAGTCAAAACGACATAACCGGCAACCAACGCCCAACTGTTATCATAGACTGCGCTTAACGCTTTAGCGATAAACGGCGTGAATCCCCCTGCCACAACCGCCCCCAACTGAGCGCCAATTGATGAACCGCTGTAGCGTACAGGCGGATGAAACAGTCCGGCGAAAAAAGAAGGTTGCACGGCATTCAGTGAATTATGACCAATGTTAATAAGCAGAACGTAGCCCATTGTCATCAGTATGAGCGAACGGCTTTCCAGCAGCCAGAAAAAGGGAAAAGCCATTGCCGCGACAAAAAGCGCGCCGAAAATATACACCTGACGGCAGCCACGCCGATCCGACATGATGCCAAATAGCACGTGCATGGGATACGCCAGCAGACAGGTGAACATTACAATGTACAGAATAGTCAGGCTGGCAATCCCAAGCTGCGTCGTCGCCCAGGAAACCGCGAAGACGGTAGCAAGAAAAAAGGGAACGCTTTCCGCAAAACGCAGAATTATAATCAGCAAAATGCTGCGCCATTGTTCTCGTACTACTTTGACCACCGGCCTTTCTTCTCTTTGCTGCCTATGATTAATGGCCTGCTGCTTTTTAAACGCACGGAAGACAGGCGTCTCATCCAGACGATGACGCATATATAATCCAGGCAACACCAAAAGCGCACTGAGCAGAAAAGGAATACGCCATCCCCACGATAACAACGCCTCCTGCGGTAATTGGGTCACGACTATAAATACGCCTGTCGCCAATAATTGTCCCGTGAGTCCTCCTGTTTGCGATAGCGCGCTTAACCGCCCCCGGTGCTTTCCAGCAGCATATTCCACGACCATCAACATGGCGCCTCCCCATTCGCCTCCAACCATAAATCCCTGTAGAAAACGCAGAATAACCAGTAAAGCAGGCGCCAGCGCGCCAATACTGGCGTAAGAAGGCAGGCAACCGATGAGAAACGTGACCGCGCCCATCCCCCCTAACGTAATTAATAACGTGTTTTTACGCCCAAGCGTATCTCCCCTGTTGCCAAAAAATAGCGCGCCCAGCGGTCGGGAGATAAATCCCACGCCGAAACTGGCAAAAGAAGATAACGTTGCAGTCAATGGGCTGGCGCCAGGAAAAAAAAGCGGGCCAAATACCAGCGCGCTTGCCAGGCCGTATAATAGAAAATCATAATATTCAATGGAGTTTCCTATCCAGGCGGAAACCACCACCCGGCGAATAGTAGCATTATACGTTCCGGACATAGACTCCGCCTCTCAAGGTTATCGACCACTGCCTCCGGTCAATTTCCCACACTGACTTCAAACGCTTTCTCTATAAACGGAATATCGCGTTGAATTACTTAAGCTATCAATAACCGCCGCCCTTTTGCTCATGACGTTGCCGAGACGTCTTCTGCGATCAACCGCGCTTTTTTTGTATACACTGGTGGCGAAAAACCAATTTTTCGTTAATTATTCAAAAGTTATAGTGTGATGAAGGATACCGCTATGTATGACAATCTAAAAAGTCTGGGCATTACCAATCCTGAGGAAATCGATCGTTACAGCCTGCGGCAAGAAGCCAATAACGATATCCTGAAAATCTATTTTCAAAAGGATAGAGGTGAATTCTTTGCTAAAAGCGTGAAGTTTAAGTATCCACGCCAGCGTAAAACGGTGGTGGCCGATGGCATCGGTCAGGGTTATAAAGAGGTACAGGAGATTAGCCCTAACCTACGCTATGTGATTGACGAGCTGGACCAAATCTGCCAGCGCGACCGCTCAGAACTCGATCTCAAACGTAAGATCCTCGACGACTTGCGCCACCTGGAAAGCGTCGTCGCGAATAAGATCAGTGAAATCGAAGCCGATCTGGACAAGCTTACCCGTAAGTAAGCTGTGTGTTGCCGGATGGCGACGTGTTACGCCTTATCCGGCCTACAGATATATCCCCGTAGGCCTGATAAGCGTAGCGCCGCCGGGCTTAACGCTGTTCATCCAGTTGTAGCGCCACATACAGCAACAGCCGATCGTCAAAATTTCCCAAATCCAGCCCGGTCAGTTCCGAAATACGATTTAGCCGATATTCCAGCGTGTTACGATGAATAAACAGCGCCTTAGAGGTCGCCAGCGGCTGGACATTATGGCGAAACCACGCCGTCAGCGTCCGACGTAATAACCCGTTGTTATCCATCGCTTTGAGTTTTACCAGCGGGCGCGCCAGCTCATTGGCCTGCCAGCCGCCACGCAGGCTATCTAACAGGACCGGCAGCATCAAATCCTGATAAAAATAGCTGCGGCTCTCTGGCATTCGCTGTTTGCCGACCATCATCGTGGTGCGCGCCGTGCGGTATGAGCGTGCAATACTGCCCGGCCCGGTAAAGTAATTGCCCAGCGCCACGCGAAAACGTAGCTGACCATTCTCTTTCATGCGCGAGATAAGCTGCTCTACGCGCTTACGATGATCTTCAGCATCCCAACGACCAAACGAGTTTAAGGCGGGTTTGAGTACCACCATCTCGGTGAGAGAAACAATGGCTATCAGGTTGTTACGCTCCGGCGTGGTAAGCGCATTCTGCAACTGCTGAAGTTCCGCCATTGCGCTATCGACGCCAAGCTGGCCGCTGTCGACTTCCACCACCGCCGCCACACGCGGCTGGTTCAAATCGATCCCCAAACGCTGCGCCCATTCCACCAGCGCCGGCGTATTTTCTTCGGCCTGAATCAGGTTCATCACCAACTCTTCGCGCAAACGGCTATCCTGCGCCAAAAGGTGCATTAACCGCGACTGCTCCAGCATCATTTCGGCAGTCATACACACCAGTTCGCCATATTTACGCAGGTGCTCTGGTTCGCCGGTGAGGCCGATCACGCCGACAATTTCGCCCTCAAGACGTAAGGGAAGATTAATCCCCTGACGCACCCCGTGCAGGTGTCGCGCCACGGCGTCGTCGATATCCACAACCCGGCCCTGCGACAGCACTAACAGCGCGCCTTCGTGCAATTCACCAATACGTTCCCGATCGCCGCTGCCGATAATGCGCCCGCGGGCATCCATTACGTTGATATTGGTATCGATGATGCGCATAGTGCGCGCCACGATATCCTGCGCCATTTTGGTATCAAGATGCCAGCCAGCCATAAATCCCTCCTGTGAGCAGAGCACAAGCATAAGGAAGATGACAGGTCTCGACATTGTGCAAATGCACAAAACGGTGCAAATAAGTATGGAGTTGTGGGGGGTTTCACAGAAAAGTGTTGCCCCCTTCCATGGCGGAAGGGGGACAAAGGTGATTACTGCATCAGCAAATAAATAGAACTATCACCACGCTGAATATTCAGCGCCAGAACCGACGGCTTGCTGTCGAGAATCTTACGCAGCTCGGCGATATTTTTCACCGGCTGCTGGTTAGCGCCGATAATCACATCGCCTTTTTTGAGGCCAATTTGCGCGGCGGGTGAGTTCGCTTTCACGCTGCTCACCACAACGCCTTTATCCTGGCCTTTATTGCTCATTTCAGCGCCTTCAATCCCGCTGAAGATGGTGCTGGAATCAACCTGACTCTGGCTGCTCTGCTGCAGTTCCAGATTCACCGTAATCGCTTTACCTTCACGCAGCAGACCGAGGCTGATTTTGCTGCCGACCGGCATAGTGCCGACCTGAGCGCGCAGCGCCGCAAAGCTGCTGATCGGTTTACCGTTCAGCGAGGTAATGACATCCCCGGCTTTGATACCCGCTTTCGCCGCGGACGAATTCGGCATCACCTGGCTGACGAACGCGCCTCGCTGGGCGTCGACTTTCATCGCTTTCGCCAATTCGGAATTCAGCTCAGTCCCCATGATCCCCAGTTCGCCGCGTTTCACCTGGCCGTATTCCACCATCTGCGACGTCAGGTTTTTCACCATGTTACTGGGGATAGCGAAGCCGATACCGATGTTGCCGCCGTCCGGCGCCAGAATCGCGGTGTTAATACCGATCAGCTCACCGTTCAGGTTCACCAGCGCGCCGCCGGAGTTACCACGGTTAATCGCGGCGTCGGTCTGAATAAAGTTCTCGTAATTTTCTACGTTCAGGCCGCTACGCCCCAGCGCCGAAACGATACCTGACGTCACCGTTTCGCCCAGACCAAACGGGTTACCAATAGCGACGGTATAATCCCCCACGCGCAGCGCGTCGGAGTCCGCCAGCTTAATCGCCGTCAGGTTCTTCGGATTCTGAATTTGAATCAGCGCGATATCAGAACGCGGATCTTTGCCCACCACTTTAGCATCGAATTTACGCCCATCGCTAAGCTGTACTTTAATCACGCTGGCGTTATCAACCACGTGGTTGTTGGTGACGACGTAGCCCTTCGCGGCGTCAATAATTACGCCGGAGCCCAGCGCCATGAATTTCTGTTGTTGACCGCCGTTGCCGCCGTTACCGCCGCCCTGGCAGAACGGAGAATTCTGGAACGGAGAACCGTCCTGGCAGAACGGGGAGTCATCGCCAAAGAACTGCTGGAAATTACGCGGCATACGCGGCGTATTCACCGTGGTGCTACCTTCAACATTAATACTGACCACCGATGGCATCACTTTTTCGAGCATCGGTGCCAGGCTTGGCATCTGCTGGGCAGTCATTGCTGAAGAGGACGTTTCAGCCGCCGTGGCAGACAGAGGCGACAATGCCAAACCTAAACTCAGAGCCAGTGCACTCATTGCTAATGTGGTTTTTTTCATGTGTTTCAATCTCGATTAACAGGTAACGCAAAATTGCTGTGTACGTCAGATTCATTTTATAACGCGAAGTTCCGGAATAAAGTTTCTGGAAAAAGTAAAAATTTATTGTCCATCTTTACAAAAGTCCATTTACTGTTCGACCGCCATCAAACGCCGATATTCATCCCATGCGTAAAGGTCAGTCATCCCGCTGATATAATCCTGAATCAACCGACAGCGATAATAATATTCCAGTACCGGGTACTCCGCCGAATCCGTGGGTAATTTACTGACGACTTCCACGTAGGCCAAACGATGGCGCGTAGAAAGTTTCTGAAATAAGCGCGATTCTATGGGGAAGCGTTTCAACCGTTCTTTTTCCACCAGCTCGCGAAAGTCGTTAAGCGACAAGCTTAATAGCGGCTGATAGATATCTAATAACCCGCTGATCACCCGGTATCCCTGTAGTTCAAGCTGTTCTACATCCGGATGGCTAAACACATGCTCAACCGCCACATTCTTATAGAGTTCAAGCAGGCGGCTAAAACCGCTGGCATCTTCCAGTAACGCCTGATTGAAGGTACCGGCAAAAATCTGCGGCAAATTATCAATAAAACGCTGAGCGGCATAGGGCACCAGTTTATTTAATGTATTTACGCGTAAATACATAAAAAACTGATCTTCGGTACTGCGGCTTAATGTATTGGCGCGTGATTTTTCCCACGCATTTCCTACCACCAGCTCAAACAGCGAATCCTTCTCATGGTGGCACCACGCGTGATATAAATGGTGATAAAGCTGCTCAACGCTAAAGATTCTTTTCTCTACCGCGTCTTCAAGATCGGCGACACAATAAGAAATATCATCTGCGGCTTCCATAATCCACGTTAATGGAAAGCGACTGTAAGGCGCTAACTGCAGTTCTTTACGTAACCTCGCAATATACTTCTCTTCAGAAAGATAATAGCCCGGTTTCTTCATTAAATAGCGATGGGAATCCGGCACCGGCCCTCGCCACCATGCCGGACGGGTATATTTTAAAATTCCGCCGACCTGCGCCCAGGTAAGATTCATCCGCATGAGCGTATGTACCAGACGAATTCCCTGTGCATTGCCTTCAAAATGGCAGATATCCTGACGTACCTTGCGGCGAATATCGTTCAGATTTTCTTCGCCTTCCTGTAACCGTAGCGAGGAAACCACACAGCGATCATGCGTGAGCGGCTGACTTTCCGCATCTTCCGGATGCAGCCGCTGACGAAACCAGTCATTGATCGCCGCCTCGCCAAAATGACCGAACGGCGGATTACCGATGTCGTGCATCAGGCAGGCCATTTCCACAATACTTTCAAAGGGACCGGTCAGCGCGTCCAGGCCGTACTCCTCCAGTCGGTCTTGCTCTTTCAGACGGCTTAAAATCTCTTTCGCGATATAACGCCCTACCTGCTGCACCTCCATCGAATGCGTCAGGCGAGTACGCACCGCGGCATTGCGCTCCAGCGGGAAAACCTGCGTTTTTTGCTGCAAACGGCGTATAGCCGGAGAGTTGATAATCCGCCCGCGATCGCTTTCAAAAATCCGCAGGATCTCATGCTCCGTCTTTACACCCTGCGGTGAACGATAACGACGATGCCAGTTAATTTTATTTCGGAAATCGATCGATGCCATATCCTCTCCCCGCCTGAGAAATGCGCTTCCCCATAAGCGCATGATAAACTATGCCCCCAAAACTGACTTATCGCGAGTAAATCTATGAAAATCGGCATCATTGGCGCAATGGAAGAAGAAGTTACGCTGCTGCGTGACAAAATTGACAACCGTCAGACGATTACGCTGGGCGGCTGCGAAATTTACACTGGCCAGTTGAACGGCACCGAAGTGGCGTTGCTGAAATCCGGTATCGGTAAAGTCGCGGCGGCGCTGGGCGCAACGTTGCTTCTGGAGCACTGCAAGCCGGACGTGATCATCAATACCGGTTCCGCAGGCGGTCTGGCGTCCACGCTGAAGGTCGGCGATATCGTCGTCTCTGACGAAGCGCGTTACCACGACGCTGATGTGACCGCTTTCGGCTATGAATACGGGCAATTACCGGGCTGTCCGGCCGGATTTAAGGCCGATGACAAACTGATCGCCGCCGCGGAATCCTGCATCAGAGAGCTGAATCTGAACGCGGTACGCGGCCTTATTGTTAGCGGCGACGCGTTTATTAACGGTTCCGTCGGGCTGGCGAAAATCCGGCATAACTTCCCCGACGCGGTCGCCGTAGAGATGGAAGCCACCGCTATCGCCCACGTCTGCCATAACTTCAACGTGCCGTTCGTGGTGGTTCGCGCTATTTCTGACGTGGCCGATCAGCAATCGCACCTCAGCTTTGACGAATTCCTCGCGGTGGCGGCGAAACAGTCGACTCTGATGGTCGAAACGCTGGTACAGAAACTGGCGCATGGCTAAGCAAATGTTCAGGGCGCTGGTCGCCCTGCTGCTTACGCTCCCGGTGTGGCTTTACGCTGCGCCGCGCGTCATTACCCTCTCTCCCGCCAATACGGAGCTCGCTTTTGCCGCCGGGATTACGCCCGTTGGCGTCAGCAGCTATTCCGACTACCCGCCCGAAGCGCAAAAAATAGAACAAGTCTCTACCTGGCAGGGAATGAATCTGGAACGCATTGTGGCGCTGAAGCCGGATCTGGTCGTCGCCTGGCGCGGCGGTAATGCGGAACGCCAGGTAAACCAACTGACGTCATTAGGTATTAAGGTCATGTGGGTGGACGCGGTAACCATCGAACAGATCGCCGACACGCTCCGTCAACTGGCCGCCTGGAGCCCGCAGCCGGAAAAGGCTCAGCAGGCAGCGCAGACATTGCTAAACGAGTACGCCGCGCTCAACGCCGAGTATGCCGGTAAAGCTAAAAAGCGCGTCTTTCTTCAGTTTGGCATGAATCCTCTGTTTACCAGTGGTAAAGGGTCTATTCAACATCAGGTTTTGACGACCTGCGGCGGAGAAAACGTCTTTGCTGACAGCCGCGTGCCGTGGCCGCAAGTCAGCCGTGAGCAGGTGCTGGCAAGGCATCCCCAGGCCATTATCGTGGCCGGAAAAGCGGGCGAAATTCTCAAAATTGAACAATACTGGGGAAACCTGTTAAAAATTCCGGTTATTCCGCTTAACAGCGACTGGTTTGAACGCGCAAGCCCGCGTATTATCCTCGCCGCAAAACAACTCTGTAATGCGCTTTCACAGGTGAATTAGAGCCTGTCTTACCAGGCTCCCAGTGGGGATTCGACAATGCTCGTCTATTGGCTGGATATTGTAGGCACGGCTGTATTTGCTATCTCTGGCGTGTTGCTGGCCGGGAAATTACGTATGGACCCGTTCGGCGTCCTGGTGCTCGGCGTCGTTACTGCCGTCGGCGGCGGGACAATCCGCGATATGGCGCTGGATAACGGCCCGGTATTCTGGGTTAAAGATCCTACCGACCTGGTCGTCGCCATGGTCACCAGTATGCTGACCATCCTACTGGTTCGCCAGCCAAGACGTCTACCGAAATGGATGTTGCCGGTACTGGATGCGGTCGGGCTGGCGGTGTTTGTCGGCATTGGGGTGAATAAAGCCTTCCTCGCTGAAACGGGGCCATTAGTGGCTGTCTGTATGGGCGTGATTACCGGCGTCGGCGGCGGGATTATTCGCGATGTTCTGGCACGCGAGATCCCCATGATCCTACGCACCGAAATCTATGCCACGGCCTGTATTATCGGCGGGATTGTTCACGCCACCGCGTTTTATACGTTTTCAGTACCGCTGGAAAGCGCCAGCATGATGGGTATGGTGGTCACGCTGTTCATTCGGCTGGCGGCCATTCGCTGGCATTTGAAATTGCCGACGTTTGCCCTGGATGAAAACGGACGTTGATATTGTTTTGCCCGATGGCGCTACGCTTATCGGGCCTGGAACATCTTTCCTGTAGGCCGGATAAGACGCTCGCGTCGCCATCCGGCACAACGAACAGCAATCAAATGCTGAAGGAAGAGCCACACCCGCAGGTACTTTTCGCATTCGGGTTGGTTACAATGAAGCGGGAACCTTCCAGACCTTCGGTATAATCTACCGAACCACCCACCAGATACTGCAAACTCATCGGGTCAACCACCAGGCCAACGCCCTGTTTTTCGATGGTCATATCCCCTTCGTTCACCTGATCGTCAAAGGTAAAACCATACTGGAAGCCGCTGCAACCACCGCCGGTGATATACACGCGCAGTTTCAGATTCGGGTTATCTTCGTCAGCGATAAGACTTTTTACTTTATTCGCTGCTGCGTCGGTAAACTGCAGCGGCAGCGCTACGTCATCACTCATATTTTGCTCCAAACGACATCGGTAATTGGATAAATTTTCACCCAATATTGGCAGTCATTATCTAATACCCTGGTAATTCGTTCAAGTATTCTCGTCCGCAGGCGCATTCTGGTTTTTCTCCGCCTGTTCCGCATCCTGCTTCGCCAGAGTGCGCGCCAGGATGGTTGAGTATAACGGTTTCCCGCCCAAAAACTGGGCTAATAGTGTCGCGCCAAGACAGGTGATAATCATTGGCAAAATGAGCTGATAGTTATCGGTCATCTCCAGCACCAGCACAATCCCTGTCAACGGGGCGCGCACCGACGCCGCCATCAGCGCCCCCATCCCGGCAATCGCAAAGGTACCGGCCTCCAGGTGATACTGCGGGAAAAGCACTGCCGCCGCCATACCGAAGGCCGTACCAAGCAGCGTTCCCAGCGCCAGCATCGGGGCGAAAATGCCCCCCGGCGCGCCGGAAGAAAAGCAAAGCAGCGTCGTGACAACCCGGGTAATAAAGATGAACAGCAGTAGCCCGACGCTAAAATTACCTGCCGCGGCGATAGGAATAAGGTTAAATCCGCCGCCTGCCGCGGCCGGCTCAATCAACCCCAGAATACCGCACAGGCCGCCGATCGCGCCGCCCATAAGCACCCATTTTTTAATTTCGCCGCCATGAAAGCGCTGAAACATATCCTGGGTACGCAGCACCAGCGAATTAAATACCGGCCCGACGCAGCCAAAAATAATACCGAGGATAAGGTATAACCACAGCGTGTTAACCGGCGCATCAGACAGTTTGCCGACTTCAATAATCGGCGCTTCGCCGTTAAATATGCGGAACACAATGCTCGACATGATGACGCCGGTAAACACCGCTTTAATCGAAATCAGGTTGTAGCGAAACTGCGGGCGCATCTCTTCAATAATAAACAGGATACCCGCCAGCGGCGCGTTAAACGCCGCAGAGAGCCCCGCCGCCGCGCCGGTCGCCAGCAACGTATGCCGCGCTTCGGCGCTGCGCATACGAAAAACATCCAGCACCATGCGCCCCAGGTTGCCCCCGATTTGCACCGTTGGCCCTTCGCGCCCTAATACCATTCCTGCGCCCAACGTTCCCATCCCGCCGATAAACTTCACCGGCAACACGCGCCACCAGCGCACCGGACGTAACTCCTCCAGCGCACCTTCAATTTCCGGGATACCCGAGCCGCCGGCTTCCGGCGCAAATTTTCGCACCAAAAAGTAGCCGACCATCGCCAGTAACGCCGAAAGGATAAAGGCCAGCGGCCAAAGCAAAAACGCATGGTCCGCGACCTGAACCAGCGCGCCAATGCGCATGTTTTGTACCCAGGAAACCGCCTTTTCAAAGGCGACGCCAACCAGTCCGGTAAGCGTGCCGACAACGGCCGCCATGAACAGGATGGCCAGCGGCGTTTTATCCCGCTGCATTAACCGGCGAATCTGATCTCTGCGCCGTAAACGCACAATTTGCTGAGCTAAAAAGGTGGAAGTGTCTGTTTTCATCAGAAGATCATTAATTGGTAATACAAATCTAAAGTCGGCATTCTACTCGCCAACGCCGCGAAAATCCCCTGCAAATCGTATTGTTTCAAATGCGTAAAACTTTCATAACCTTCTCTGAATAACTTAGAATAGCGGGTATTCACTTTTTCTACGAACCAGGAATCTTTCCATGAGTAAGTCTGAAAATCTCTATAGCGCGGCCCGCGAGCTGATCCCCGGCGGCGTGAACTCCCCTGTTCGCGCCTTCACTGGCGTGGGCGGCACCCCGCTGTTTATCGAAAAAGCGGACGGCGCTTATCTTTATGATGTCGATGGCAAAGCGTATATCGACTATGTCGGTTCCTGGGGACCAATGGTACTGGGGCATAACCATCCGGCTATCCGCAATGCGGTGATCGAAGCTGCGGAGCGCGGTTTAAGCTTCGGCGCGCCAACCGAAATGGAAGTGAAAATGGCGGAACTGGTCACCAACCTGGTGCCGACCATGGACATGGTGCGCATGGTGAACTCCGGCACCGAAGCGACGATGAGCGCTATTCGCCTGGCGCGTGGTTTTACTGGCCGCGATAAGATTATCAAATTCGAAGGCTGCTACCACGGCCACGCAGACTGTCTGCTGGTCAAAGCCGGTTCTGGCGCGCTGACGCTCGGTCAGCCGAACTCGCCGGGCGTGCCGGCAGATTTCGCGAAACATACGCTGACCTGCACTTATAACGATCTGACGTCAGTGCGCGCGGCATTTGAACAATATCCGCAGGAAATCGCCAGTATCATCGTCGAACCCGTGGCGGGCAATATGAACTGCGTCCCGCCGCTGCCGGAATTTCTGCCAGGTCTGCGCGCCTTGTGCGATGAGTTCGGCGCGCTGCTGATTATCGACGAAGTAATGACCGGTTTTCGCGTAGCGCTGGCCGGAGCCCAGGATTACTACGGCGTCGTGCCGGACCTGACCTGTCTGGGTAAAATCATCGGCGGCGGGATGCCGGTAGGCGCGTTTGGCGGTCGTCGCGATGTAATGGATGCGCTGGCGCCGACGGGCCCGGTTTACCAGGCGGGCACCCTTTCCGGCAACCCGATTGCGATGGCGGCCGGTTTCGCCTGCCTGAATGAAGTCGCCCAGCCCGGCATTCATGAAACGCTGGATGAGCTCACCACCCGCCTGGCGGAAGGGCTGTGCGAAGCGGCGCAGGAGGCGGGGATCCCACTGGTCGTCAACCATGTCGGCGGCATGTTCGGGATTTTCTTCACCGACGCTGAGAGCGTAACCTGCTATCAGGACGTGATGGCGTGCGACGTGGAACGCTTTAAGCGTTTCTTCCACCTGATGCTGGAGGAAGGCGTATATCTGGCGCCATCGGCGTTTGAGGCGGGCTTTATGTCGGTCGCACACAGCATGGACGACATTAATAATACTATTGACGCCGCGCGTCGGGTGTTTGCGAAACTGTAAAAGAGAACGTCCAGAAACAACGTAGGCCGGGTAAGGCGAAGCCGCCACCCGGTTTTTTTTTGGTTCATACCAGGTTAGCGTGAATCTTCGCCAAACACCCAGCCCCCCTAAAGCTCATCAATAATATACTGGAAGCTACAGGTCGACGTGAACTGCCCGGAGCCAATGTTGCGGGTGTTCACCGCTACATTAATGTCATGAAGCTCAACATCGGTTATCGGATGATCAACGGCGCTGGTCGTGACGCTCGACTGGTCGCAGCCCAGCACATTGAGCGTAATACCCGATGAGACAAAACGGCAATAAGCGCCACGGTTGTCAAATTTGCTGCCATCGCACAGTTTTCCCCCCTCCATCAAATAGGTATGTAACGTGCGATTCACCGTGCCACCGGTGGCATCAAGCATGAGGGTTGTTTTCTGTTTCGAAACGTTCGCATCCCAGGAGATATCAAAAGTATCAACGGGAACTTTCGGGCAAACTGAACTGCGCGTATCCGGCGGGGAATACGTTTCGTTAGTGATAAAAGTGGTAGCAACGATATGGCTCGACGCCAGCCAGGGGCAACCATAATCATCGCTTTGTACCGTAATCTCCAGGGTAAAAGAACCACACCCCCTCCAGTTCGAGGGAAGATTCTTGCACGCAGATCGCGAAACAGTGTTATCAAAATCCTTCAATACAACCTTCGGCGCAGGTTCTGGCCCAGACCAGGAGTCTGCGGTTAGCGTTTCTCCTTTACGATGTCCCGAAAGGTTCCAGGAGCCATAGTACACTCCCTCCGGAGTCGCTATCGTCACCTCCGCCACAATAGATTTGTCGCTATTAGGGCCAATACCATAATACATCGTGGTGCTTGAAAACGTCGCTTTCAGCATGGGTTTGGCCACTACCGAACTGCCATAAACGGCAATCAGCAGCAAAAATAAAGTCCGTATTATTTTCATTATAAATACTCAAATGTGGCTAGCGCACTTGCAGAGAACCTTCCCGGAATCAGGTCCTCGCCGGGAAGACGTTGTACCCAGGCATTCAGGTTTAGCGTATTTTTCCCCGTCACCAGCGTAAATATCGCACCCTCTTTATCGTTCATGCCCACGGGAACGCCGGATAGCGTTTCAATACCAATCCCGATCCCGGAAGCGCCTGAATAGCTATCGATGGCCAGGATACCGCGCATTCCGGTCGCTTCGGTTCCAGTGAAAGTCACCTGCACCCCGTTACTCAGCGCCGAATCGCAATCCGTGAGTTCAAACACCAAAGGCTTACGAGCAGACTGGCCGTCGGGAGTGAAATCAGAACTGTCAAGCGACGAAAAATCGACTTCGGCAATCCCCGTCCCCTGCATCGTGAGCGTGCAAGGACTGGCCACCAGGCTACCGGAAAAATGCAGGTTATCTGCCGCTGAGACCGGCAATATCAGCGCCCCACAGAGGATGCAGGCCGCGCCGTGTAATAACGCCTGTCTTTTAGCCATTACTGATAATCCACCTGTAATGTTGCCGTCGCATCGAAGCCGCCTTCTTTCAGCGAAGCACCGCTCTTTTTAACCGGTATGGCTTTCAGAACAGGTATCGATTGTTCATTCACCGTAATGGTGGACCCCAACGTAAAGGGTTGGTCGTTCTGCCTGAGTTCAATCCCCAGCCCCGCCACGCTGGTGTTTACCGCCGCCGGATTAAAATCACTCACGGAACCGCTTAGCGTCAGGGTCATCGCCATCGTCTCATCGCGCACCGTTGAATCACAGGTGATCTCATACGGAACATTCTGCGCATAACGCGTACCATCTATTTTATTAATCAGCAGGTTACCGAACTTAACGTCGATCGTCTGATCATTGTTAATCGTACAATTCGGCGGTGAAATTAATGTGCCGTGAAACTTAAGATTATCGGCTGCCTGTGCGGCAAGGCTGCCCCCCATTAACATCGTCAAAACTATTTTTTTCATTGGTAATCCACCACCAACGTGGCGCCTGCGTTAAACGCGCCACCTGTTAACGTTACGCCATTATTTTTGACGGGAATCGCCTCAATGGCCGGACCGCTGCCGCCGCTGTATTGAAATGACAACCATTGCGTATTGCCGGGTGAAATCAGCGCGCCATCCGTGGCGGTTTGCAGACGGATACCCAATCCATCGACATCGGTTTGCAATACCGACTCGCCATTGATAGTCACCGCATTCCCCTGAATCTGTAACTTCAGGTAATCGCTCACTCTGCCGTTACAGCTCAGGCGATAGCCCACCGCCTGCCGGTAATTCACCCCATCCACTTTCGTCGTCAACACATTGCCAAATTCCACCTCACCGCCGGTCACAGTACAGGGCGGCGCGGCATTAACGACTATCGTCAGCGTCATGTTGACCGTCTTACTTCCCGCTGCCAGCGGCATACTGACCGCACTCAGCATGGCCGCACACGTTACCGTGCCCAGCCGTAACCGCCATTGCCTCATCTTGCGTCTCCTTGTCGGTTACGACTTTCTGCTTTTTGCTTCATCTACCGCACAACTGTTGTCAGTACAGTTAAAAATCAGCGGTAACCGCGCGCCATAATCGTTGACGTAAGTCAGCACAGGCGAGTGACCTAATTCACTGGCGTCCCCTCCCAGCGTCACGTTGCTTTTTGGTGCAATCACTAAAGGGCTAAAGCCTCTGGCTGGTGTGCCGTCCATGCGGTTGCTGGCGTTGCTTAACACCACGTAGTAGCCGGTTGTGTTGCTCACCTGATAGCCATTGCCCTGACGCTGAAGGGTGATCTTGTATTGCCAGGGATGCTGCATATCGATTTTCGATAGCGCCTGCGGGCGGTAAAAAACTTTGATGCGCGTTTGCAGGGCGATTTGCAGCGTATTGGGCTTGTCGCTTTGCGGCGGAATTTCGCGCACGTTGTAATAAAAAAGGGTTTCCCGATCCTGGGGGAGCGACGCCAGCGCCGGCATCCCCTGAATTTTGACCTGTCCGATTGCCGACGGCTCAATGCGCTGGACCGGTGGGACGACGATTAAAGGCGAGGTGATTTTGACGCCCTTCTCATCTTCCACCCAGGACTGCGCCAGATAGGGCAGTTTGCTGTTGGCGTTTTTCAGATCGACGCTTATCGATTTATCTTCGCCGCGAAACACCAGGCGGGTGCGATCGGGCGCGATGGCGGCCTGGGCGCTACCGTAGCCGCCCAGCAAAAGCAGCAAAACAGCGGCCAGGTTATAACGTTTTAATGACATCATGAATGCGGTTTCCTGAATCAATGTGTTGGATAACGAGAAGAGAGCGCTTCGGGTTGCGTCGAAGACGTCCGCCGCTGCGTATGAAGCTGGAGTAATGGTTTCTCTTCGGGCTGCGTTGCCTCAGGTGATGAAGCGTCGCCGATGCACGGCAGCAACAGGCCGCTAAACAGATCGCCCGGCAGCGGATCGGGCAACGTCGCTTCACACTGCGTTTTACCTTCCCATGTCACCTGCAACCGCTCGCCGGGGTTAATGCCGATCAGATAAACGCTGCCGTCTTCACCTACGATCCCTAACTGTTGCTGGCGACTGTTGTAAACCTCTGCGCCGAAGGGCGGCGTGCCGCCATCGCGCAGGCGGATACTGGCCATGGCTTTTTTACCGCTGAGCACCTCCATGCGGCGATAACCGATCGCCCCTTCCGTCAGGGTCGCCTGAGCGATGGAGAGGATTGCTTCCGCGTCTTCCGGCAACTGGGTAATGTCGATTTTCACCTGGTTGCGGTAGTAGTCGTTGACGTCGACAATGACGGCTTTACCAAACGCGTTGGTATATACCGGCGTGCTGTAGCCGGAGATGGGTACGTTCGCTTCATCGCCGACATCCACCAGCAGCCGCGAGCCGCCGTTGACGCTGGTGCGGTGCAACGCCCCGCCTTTAGCAGTCAGCGTCGCGCCGCCCTGGATGTTCAGTCCGCCGGAGGTATAGTCGCCTTCCTGATAGTTCGCACTGACGTCAATGTCGGCATAGCTCGCTTGATAACGGTAGTAGCCGTCGAGAGTCGCACCGTTATCCGCGCGACCAGCGTTGATCTGGTAGTTATTGCGATCGTCAATGCGCTCGTAATAGCCGACCTGATTGCTGTTGTTGTCATCGCTAAAGGAGCCGTTGTAGCTCAGCGTGCGGTTGTTGCCCCACGGAATACTGAGCGAGACGTACACGCCGTCATCACGCTCATTGTCATATTCGTTGCGAAAACCGTTCACCGACAGACTGATCCCGCGCACCTCACCGACATCGAAATAGTGCGACAGCGTCAGGTTATAGCTGTCCTGGTTAGGTTGATTCCAGTAGGTGCGATGGGTGTAGTTGATATAGGCGTTGACGTTTATTGCCGAAAAGTTCTGGCTGTACGTCAGGGTATACATCTCTTTATCGTGGCCGGTGCGCTGACGATCGTTATCGTCATTATGCGTATCGATAAACTCGTCCATCGTCATGTAGTTTTCTTCGGAAAAGCGATAACCAGCAAACGTCAGACGGCTGTCTATATCATCAAAATCTTTAGCGTAGCTGGCACGGAACGAGTTACCCTGAATGGTGCCGTCGCCGTAGGCGCTACCCTCTGGCAGCGTCGCACGGGAATGGGTGACATCGACGGAAAACGCGCCCAGCAGCGCCAGATCGCGCCCCAGTCCTAACGCCAGCGCCTGATAATCCTGCTCACCGATGGCACCGCCGTACAGCGACCAGCCGTTAGCGATCCCCCAGGAGGCTTCGGCTGAGGTGAAAAAGCCGCCTTCCATATTGTGATCCCAGTCCTGCGGTCGCCCGGCTGCCAACTTGTAGCGCACCTGGCCGGGACGGGTCAGAAACGGAATGGAGGCGGTGCTGACGTCATATTCCTGCACCTGACCGCTTTGTTCTTCAATTTTGACGTGTAGATCGCCGGATACCGTTTCATTAATATCCTGAATGCGAAACGGCCCAGCCGGGACCTGCGACTCATAAATCACCCGCCCGCGCTGGGTCACGGTGACTTTGGCGTTGGTGCGCGCCACGCCTGATATATCCGGGGCGTAGCCGCGCAGATTAGGCGGTAACATCTGATCGTCGGTGATAAGGCTGCCGCCAACATAGTTAAAGCCGTCGAAAATATCGGATTCCAGCGATCCTTCGCCCAGCGTTAGCTGCGCCCGGAGCTGCGGGATCGCCCGCCAGGCGTAATAGCGGTTCCAGTCCCAGTTCTGTTCGGAACTGGAGCCAAAGTTGTCTTTATCTTCGCTGTCATTTTCGTGACGATAGTTAGCCTGCCAGTCCGCGCGCAAACGCCACGCGCCGAGGTTGGCACCCACCGTGCCGTTGCCGCTGATGTCATATTCATCGCCGTCATCATGTTCAGCATGTCGCCACTGGCTGTTAACGTTGTAGTCAAATAATACGCCGGGAATCCCTTCATCCCAGCGGGAAGGTGGATCCCACTCTTCATCGCTGTATTCCAGATACGCCTGCGGAATAATCACCGTCAGCGTTGACTGGCTTAAATCCGTTTGGGTTTCCATCCCTTCCAGTTGATCTGGTTGCAGACACTGACCGGCATTTATCCAGATCATTTTATCTGCTATTTCAGGTTTTAACCCCAGCAGCGAGACCAGTTCAGGCGATAAACAGGGATAGGTGTTATCAGGATCGTTATTATCAACGGAATACGTAATAACATTATCCTGGACAATTTGACTCTGATTGACCAGCACCTGGAGATGATAGCTCCCCGGCATAATGTAGCCTTTACGGGAAAAACGGGAGAGATCCAGGCTGGCATCATCTTTAACATCAAGAAATCGGGTATTAAATTGAATGGGCGCTTCCGCGTAGCTATTTTCCGGACCGACAGCCAGAACAATACCCACCACGGCCGCAAGCGTGCTCAGACGAAATTTTTTATAGTGAGCCATCAGACAATCTATCCCTGAAATATATAATCTATTTTTTTACTTTGAGCATCATCCTGCGGCAGACTGCCGCAGGATGATATTTCACTTACAGATAGCTGATCGTGAAGTTTACGGTGCTGCTGAATTCGCCGGTATCGATAGTGGTGGCAGCAGAATCGCCTTTCACCCAGGCTTTGAAGTTAAGAGTCTGTTTCGCCGCCGCAACGCTGCCGTTCATCGTCAGGTTTTCGCTGTAAGCGTCGCCCAATTTGATCGCGGAACCCAGGTGGTTGCCGATAACAATGCTGGAACCCGCCATTTCGCCGCCGCCGATACGCATCAGCGCAACGCTGCCCGGATTAGCGCTGGATTCGTTACCGATGGCAGAGAAAACGGTAGACGCTTCTTTCTCAGTGGTGAATGCGCAGTTTTCCAGACCGATATGGAAATCGACTTTTGAAGATTCTTTACCGCCCATCAGAGAACCGGTACCGATATGGCCCAGGTTAACGGTCTGGTGTTCGTCGCCAACCACGATTGAACACGGTGAATCTTCAATAGTACCGGTAAAAGTCACCGTACCAGTATTACTGCCCGCAGCATTGGCAAAGCTGGAAACACCCATAACCAGTGCGGCAGCAACCGCAGCTTTTACTGCTGTATTCATTTTTCATCCTTATTAAAAGTTGGTGAGTATTTTTACGCTATTCACACAGAGTTATACTCAATACCCCATGTTTATATTAGTAGATATATATTATATGACGAGTTATGAAATTGCCGATGCAACATTCAAAAGAAGCAAACAACACGTTAATAAATAACATCCCTTAGGCGCGGTGAAGTATTTTCCATTAAAAACCCAAAGACAAGCGTTTTTTATTTAAAGGATTATCAGAATTAAATAATAAATATTTTTACCGTTCAAAAAACAAACAAAGCAAGCAAGACGGGAGAGCCAAAAAAACAATAAACATGTCAAAATGAATAAAAAAAGATCAGAATTACAGTACTGAATATATAGCAATGACGCGTAACATTTATTTTTGGTATAAATTTCATTAAAAAAAACAAAAAATGCTAAATTACATTTTTTTTGTTTACTCGTGGCAATTAATTTATTTTAATAGAGTTGTTTTTTATTACTTCGATAAAAAAATAATATTTTATTATCGAAGTTTTATAATGAAAATTTATTATTAAATTAAAATTGATTTACGAGATGCATTAAAGATGCGGCATCCGCATCTTAATATTTAAAAAGGCTTAATACCGAAACCGGTAATTCTTATTATTGGATAGATCATGCCGCAATTTATCATCAACGTTTCGGGCCTGGATATGTTGAAATGAGTCACCCTGTTCACGAGACAGCGGCGCGCCACTGAAATAGCTCATGACTTATCGATACAAAAATAACACCTGCTTCTTGCTGAAAATAAAAGCAGAGTTCCCTCGATAAAACGTGACAGGACAGCTCTCGCACCTGATAGCGTTCAGCTATTTTTAGGCCTACAAAATATTGCCACAACATATTGATATTGTGTAATTTGTAGGTCGGGTTGAGCATGGCTGCCACCCGACATAAATGTGGCACAGCTTTTTTTTACCGACTCTGTTTACGTAGCAAATAGATAAAGTACGGCGCGCCAATAAAGCTTGAAAGCAGTCCCGCCGGGATCTGATACGGAAATAGCGCCATCCTGCCGCACCAGTCGGCAAAGACCAGTAAAACGCCCCCTGCCAGCGCCGAGATGACCATATGCGGCATCGTCCGGCGAAAACCGAGCATCCGCGCAATATGCGGCGCCATCAGTCCAACGAAACTCAGCGGCCCAATGGTCATCGTCGCGGTTGCCGTCAAACAAGCCGCCAGCGCCAGCAGCGCGATACGCGACGGCGTAAGCGCCATGCCCACCGCACGCGCGGCATCGCCGCCCAGGGGCAAAATCGTTAACCAGCGGCGACACAACGGCACAATGGCCAGCAAAATCACCATCACGATCGCGGTTCGCGTAACCTGCCCGCCAGTGGCGTTATAGGTAGATCCTGAGAGCCAGGTCAATACTTCCGCCATCCGCGGGTCGCCGCTCGCCTGGAGCATCATTAGCAGCATGGTAAACGCGGTGCTGAGCGCCATCCCCGCCAGCAACATCCGTTGCGGCGAGAAACCGCCGCGCCCGGCGGCTATCATAATAATCAGCAGTGTCGCCGCCGCGCCCAGGCTTCCGGCAGGCAGTAGCCAACCGAAGGCATTCCCCGGCACCAAAAACAGCATCAACACCACGCCAAACGCGGCTCCGGAACTGATCCCCAGCACTTCCGGGCTGGCCATTGGATTACCGGTCAGACGCTGAATAATGCAGCCCGCCACCGCCAGCATGACGCCCGCCATTAACGCCGCCAGTATCCGCGGCCAGCGCCACGGCATCAGTTCTTCAAGCAGCGTTCCGCTCGCCCACGTCCAGCCGTGCGCGTCGCGACCAAAAGAGAGGGCGACCCATGTTGCCAGCAGCAGGAGCGCGCCACCGGCAACGGCAAAAGCAAGAACGTGCCGACGTTCCGCTGCCACACGATCGCTGGCGTTCATATCCGGCGCGCTCATGCTTTTAAGCCGCGGCAGCAGCCACAGGAGCAGCGGCGCGCCGATTAACGCCGTCACTGACCCGGTGGAAACCTCCATCCATACGCGGGTTAGCCAAAGGATAATCTGATCGGATAGCCACAAAATAAGCGCCCCAATGAGCGGCGCCAGCATCAGGCGCGCCAGCAGACGTCTTGCGCCAAGCATTTTCGCCAGCAGCGGCGCAAACAGGCCGATAAAACCGATAATGCCCACCGCGTTGACCAGCAGAGCGCTCAACACAATCGCCAGCGACAGCGCCGCCAGACGCGCTAACGACAGCGCCAGACCCAGATTACGCGCAACGCCGTCATCCAGCCCCATCAGCGTCATCGGGCGTAACAACAATAACGTGAGCATCACACCGCCCAGCAACTGCGGCCACAGACGCTGCACGCCGCTCCAGTCGGTTTGCGTTAGCGTTCCGGTGCTCCATAAAAACATGCTTTGCAACTGATCGTGGTGGAAAATCACCAGTAACTGGTTGATTGCGCCACAATAGAGGCTAACCACCAGCCCGGCGAGGATCAGGGTCACTGGCGACAGACGTTTGCCCCACGCCACGCCGAACACCAGCGCGCCGACGATACAGGCTCCCGTCAGGGCGGCAAACTGCGTGGTCAGCGCGCCGGGAATCGCCCAAAGCGTAGTCACCGTGATCCCCAATTGCGCGCCGGTCGCCACGCCCAGCGTGGTCGGTTCCGCCAGCGGGTTACGTAATACTTGCTGGAACAGGACGCCTACCAGCCCAAGCCCCGCGCCCACCAGCAGCGAAATCGCCAGTCTTGGCAGCTGGCTGTAATGAAAAATCATCTGCTCAATGATGTCGATATCCGGTGACCAGATAGCCTGTTGCCACTGGCTGCGCGGTAGCGCAACGGAGAAGTTAACCCATGTCAGCCAGCAGGCGGCAACAAACAGCGCCAATAACAGCAACGCCGGATGGCGGCTTCGCCTTATCCGGCCTACAAAGCGCCCGAACCGTAGGTCGGATAAGACGCTTTTCGCGCCGCCATCCGGCATTTCACGTTTTCTGCTCACGCTTTGCCTCCCAACACGTTATTCAGGATGCGGACAAAGTGCATCGTGGAGAGGGTCGCGCCATAGAACCAAACGGCGGGCACCCGGTGAAAGCGCCCGGCGCGGACAAACGGCATGGCCTGCCACAGCGGCGTTGCCATCAGCGCGTTCATATCGGTGTTATTCCCGTGATCGAAGCAGATCACATCCGCTTCTTTATACATCGCCAGCCGATCGATGCTAACCGCCGTACTGCCCCAAAAGTTGGTTTCACCCTGCCAGGCATTGACGATGCCATACTCGTCCAGCACCTCCTGGAACAGGCAATTCGGGCCGAGCACCAGCATATGCCGCGGATCGATAAGCGTCGTCATCAGTAACGGACGCCCCCCGCGGCGGATAAAATGCGGCTTCTGGCTGGCGATGAAGCGATCGTATTGCGCCAGATGTTTTTCTGCCGCAGCTTCCAGATTCAGCGTCTGCGCCAGTTCAACCAGCGAGCGTCGGGCCACCGCCAGCGGCTTTTTGCCGTCGCTAAAATCGAACCCGCGCCCCGGCGCGATCCGCGCCAGTTTCTCCGGCGAGGGTCCGTAGCCTGCCGACCAGACCATAAACGACGGCTTCATCTCCGTCAGCAGTTCGAGATTGGGTTCAGTGCGAAGACCCACATCAATCACCGAATCCGGCAACGGCGGTTCGCTAACCCACAGCTTATAATTTGGCACGTCCGCCACGCCATACGGCGTAATACCGAGCGCCAGCAGCAGCTCAACCGGCAGCCACTCCAGCGCCACAATCCGGCGGGGATCGATAGCGGCAGCCTGCGCCGTATTCATTTGCCACAGCAGCGGCGAGAGCGCCATCGCCGTTAATAAACGGCGGCGAGTAAGAGGATATAAATCACGCATTAATACACAAAACTCACAGGTGCCGCGCCCGCCGGATGCGGAAGGATACCCATCGGGATACCGTAAATCTGTTCCAGCGTGTCACTGCGCATCAGTTCCGCAGGCGTTCCTTGCGCAATCATTTCACCGCCGCGTAGCGCGACTAAATAATCACAGTAGCGGGCCGCCATGTTGATATCGTGCAGCACCGCTACCACCGTCAGCCCGCGCTGTTGGCTTAAACGATGCACCAGCGCCAGCACGTCAACCTGATGGGCGATATCCAGCGCTGACGTCGGCTCATCCAGCAGCAGACAACGGCTGTCCTGCGCGACCAGCATGGCAATCCACGCGCGCTGGCGTTCACCGCCGGAAAGACTGTCTACCAGACGATGCGCCAGCGGTTTTAAGCCGACCAGCGTAATCGCCTCGTCTACTTTTTCCCGGTCCGCGACGCCAAAGCGTCCCAGCGCGCCGTGCCACGGATAGCGGCCAATCGCCACCAGTTCGCGCACCGTCATTCCTTCCGCCTGTGGCAATTGTTGAGGCAGATAGGCAACTTTGCGGGCAAACGCCTTGCTGCTCCAGCTCGCCAGCGGCTGATTGTCGAGCAGAATATCCCCTTCGGAAGGCGGCTGATGGCGGCCCAGCATTTTTAACAGCGTGGATTTACCGGAACCATTATGACCAATAAGTCCGGTGACGCGACCTGCGGGAAACGTTAACGAGAGGGGGTGTAAAAGCGTGCGGCCCGGCACACGAAAGGCGACGCTTCGCAGCGCAAAGGTGGTATCGGAATGAATGTGGTTTTCCTGCATCGCAGCCAACTTGTAAAACGGGCACGGCAAGCCGTGCCCAAAAAGAAATTAGAAACGGAAGGTTGCCGTTGCAACGACCTGACGTTCTGCGCCCCAGAAACAGCCGTAGGTCTGGAAGCAGCTGGCGACGTATTCGCGGTCGAGCAGATTATTAACGTTAACCGCAATGCTGGAGCCCGCCATACCAAAACGCGCCAGATCGTACTTGACGACCGCATCCATCACCGCTGCGCTGCCTACCTTGAAGCTATTAGCCGGATCGCCGTAACTGGAACCAATAAAACGACCGCCTGTTCCCAGCGTTAAACCTGACAACGGACCTTCGTTGAAGGTGTAATCGCCCCACAACGACGCCATGTGTTCAGGCACCTGCTCTGGCGTATTCCCTTTCAGATTAGTGTCTTTCGTGTATTCAGCATCAGTATAAGTGTAAGACGCCGTCATATTGATGTTAGCCGTCAATGCTGCTTTGGCTTCCAGCTCTACACCTCGCGCACGAATTTCGCCTGCCGGCACCTGCGCTAATGGGTTGGTTGGATCGGCGGTCAGGTTATTGGTTTTGGTCAGCTGATAAACGGCACCCGTAACAACAACCGGCATGTCTTTCGGTACATATTTCACCCCTGCTTCATATTGCTCGCCTTTTGACGGCTTGTAAGAAACGCGTGGGGTGCTCCACAAATCGAAGGCGCTTGGCTCGAAAGATTGGCTATAGCTGAAGTAAGGTGAAATTCCATTATCGAATACGTAGTTTACGCCACCGCGCCAGGTGAACTGGTGGTCATTACGTTCAATATATCCTTCTGTCGGCGTAGTGGAATTCTGACGCACCGTTGTCGCTTGTTTAGACCAGTCATAGCGGCCGCCGAGAGTAAATACCCACTTATTCCATTCCGCCTGATCCTGAACATAGAGGCCTGTTTGTTTACTTTCGTTCATCTGGTACGGCTCAGCGCCGCCGAAAGCAAAGTATTCAGGATGGTAATTGTTATAGAGATCGATTGACGGCGCGCTACCAAACGTCGCGTTAATATCATTACGCATACGCATGAAATCGACACCCGTCAGCAACGTATGATCAATATCGCCGGTCGCGAATTTACTTTCCAGTTGTGTATCTACGCTGAAATTCTGTAAACGCTCGTTGTCAACGATAGTACCGCGGTTAAGCGTATGGCCGTCCGCCGCAATCCCCGTGCCATAGACGCTTTTTTGCGCGGTTTTCATTTCGACAAAACGTAAATTCTGGCGCACGGTAAAAGTGTCGTTGAAGCCATGCTCGAAACTGTATCCCACCATTTTCTCGTTACGAGAATAGGTGTTGTTTGACGCCCCTTCATTGAAATCTGTCGGCAAGCGTTTACCATTCGGTAACGGTTCAACCGTTCCCTCTTTCGGCAGCCAGCCGTAGTAGCCGGTCTCTGGTTCGTTCTGGAAATAAGAAAGGAACGTAAAATTCGTTTTCTCATCAGGACGCCAGGTAAAAGAGGGCGCAATCGCATAGCGCTGCGACTCAGAACTCTTTTGCTGCTCATTTGTCGAACGCGCCAGCCCCGTCAGACGATATGAGAACTCACCGTTGTCATCCAGGGAATCACTAAAATCAAAACCGGTCTGGAACAAATTGTCCGTCCCCATTTTGAATTGAATTTCTTTCAGCGGCTCAGTAGTCGGCCGCTTGCTAACCATCGAAATGATACCGCCCGGGTTGCTCTTACCGTAGAGGACGGACGTTGGGCCACGCATCAACTCAACACGCTCAAGCATGTAGGGATCAATAACCGCATCGTTGTAGAAGTTCCCCTGCAATTTCAGGCCATCCAGATAGTTGTTCTGGCTCAGGCCGACGGAAGAGAAGCCACGGATAATCACGAAGTCATAGGTATTGGAAGCGCCGCGGCTGCTTACCGTTACACCCGGCGTGTAACCCAACGCTTCTTTTACTGACTGGAATTGATGCATCTGCATCTCTTCGTTAGTGACCACCGAAACCGACTGTGGCGTTTTTTCGATAGGTGTATCAGTTTTGGTGGTGGTGGCGGAACGCTTCGCGGCGATGGTCGGAGCCGGTCCCCAGGCACTTTCCTGCGCGGCAGGCGCTGCGGTTACGGTAATGGTTTCTTCTTTCGGTTGAACCGCCGCCTGTGCATAGACAGACATGCCGCTAACCGCTGTGGCTACTACAACTGCGATTTTACGCAGTGAGGAGTTTGGCTGAGCAGTTTTAAGACGCGCCATTGGTATATCTCTGATGAAAGTGAATGATAACGTAAACGATAATTATTATTATAACCGCAGCATGATAGGCGAAATATCGTCGCAATGGCAAGCGATACGCGGCCCTACGAAAACTAAGGGGTTAAGAAATAACCAGATGAAAAGGAAGGGTTAATAAATTAGACTGAAATGTTATTTATGGAGGATTTGCCGGATGGCGACGTAAGCGTCTTATTCGGCCTACGTCGCACATAATGGGGTCGTAACGGTGTAGACCGGGTAAGCACAGCGCCACCCGGCACTATTACCGTGATTAATTGCCGCCGAACATCTCCTTAATCCAGCCGGCAACGCCGTCGCTCTTCTCTTCTTTCGGCGGCTGTTGCTGCGCAGGCTGCTGCGGCTGAGACGACTGATCGAACGGATTGCCTGACGGCTGCTGCTGTTGCTGCATCATCTCGCCCTGCTGGCACAGCGTATTTGGATCGTCCGTCCAGACCGGCAGAGTGCGCATACCGCCGCTACAGACAAAATTACCGTCGTAATCAACGCCCATATCCACCACATCTTCCGGCGGCGTCAGAACTAAAGGCGTCGGCGTCTGGTTCGCCAGATAGCGCTGGTAAATCGCCATCGCGCCGCTGGCGCCGTACAATTTCGTCGGCTGGTTGTTATCACGGCCTACCCAGGTGATAGTCACCTGGCTGCCGTCGATACCGGCAAACCAGGTATCGACATTGTTGTTTGTCGTCCCGGTTTTACCGGCCAGATGCAGACCCGGATATTTCGCGCCAAGCTGACGCCCCGTACCACGCTGGACGACCTGCTGCATTGTCCAGAGCGTCAGGTAAGCCGCCTGTGCCGGTACGGCGCGTTCAGCTTGCGGATAACTTTGGTACAGCACTTTACCATCTTCCGCAATAACTGAACGCAGCGCTGATAACGGCGCGCGATTTCCGCCGCTGGCGATAGTCTGGAACGCCTGCGCCACTTCGATCGGCGTCAGGTTCAGCGCTCCTAACAGCATAGCCGGAACCGGATTGAGCTGATCTTTCGGCACGCCGAGCTTCGTCCAGGTATCGGTTACCGCCGGTAAACCTAACGCCATCCCCAGATTGACCGTCGGTACGTTCATTGAGCGAGTTAACGCATCCACCAGCATCACTTTCCCGCTTTCGCTGTAGCGACGATCGTCGTTCTGCGGCGACCAGACCTGACCATTCGGCTGGCGCAGAGAAATCGGCGCATCGGCAATCCAGGTGTTCAGACGGTATAAGTTCGGCTGACTTAACGCGGTCAGATAGGTCGCCGGTTTCGCCAGCGACCCGATGGAACGGCGCGCCTGCATGGCACGGTTATAGCCGGCATACTGCGGCTCCGCCCCGCCAACCATCGCGCGCACCTCGCCGCTAAAGCGATCCACCACCACCATCGCGGTTTCCAGATCGCTCAATTTACGCTGCTTCTTCAACGCCGGAATACCTTCGACAACGGCTTTTTCTGCGGCATCCTGCGCCACGGAGTCAAAGGTGGTGAAGATCTTCACGCCGGAGAGATCTTTAATTTTATCCCCCAGCTTCGCCTGCAGTTCCTGACGAACCATCTGCATAAACGCTGGCTGCGGTGAAATAACGCCGCCGCGCGGCTGTACGCCAAGCGGACGCGCGCTCAGCATGTCATAGAGTTCCTGATCGATGATTTTCTGCTGCTGTAACAGGCGTAACACCAGGTTACGACGCTCCAACGCCAGTTTCGGGTTACGCCACGGGTTATAAATCGACGCCCCTTTTACCATCCCCACCAGTAACGCCTGCTGATCGAGGCTCAGTTCCTCTACCGGACGACCAAAGTAATACAGGCTCGCCAGCGGAAAACCGCGAATTTCATTGTCCCCGCTTTGACCGAGGTAGACCTCGTTCATGTACAGCTCAAGAATACGATCTTTACTGTAACGGGCATCCATGATCAGCGCCATGTAGGCTTCATTCGCTTTACGCCAGTATGATCTTTCGCTGGAGAGGAACAGGTTCTTCACCAGCTGCTGGGTCAGCGTACTGGCCCCCTGCACCGTGCGTCCCGCCGTCAGGTTGGCCAGCACCGCACGCCCGATAGAGTAAAGACTAATGCCATCATGCTCATAGAAATGACGGTCTTCCGTCGCCAACAGCGTATCGACCAGCAGATCCGGGAAACCGCTGCGCGGGACGAATAAACGCTGCTCGCCATTTGGCGAAGAAAGCATGGTGATAAGCCGCGGATCGAGACGGAAGAAGCCAAACTGGCGGTTGTTATCCAGATTGACGATGGTTTCCAGACGCCCGTCACTGAACGTCAGCCGCGCGCGCACCTGCCCTTCTTTGCTGTCCGGGAAGTCAAACGGACGACGGATCATCTCAATGCTATTGGCCTGCACGGTAAATTCGCCGGGACGGGTCATCTTCGTCACCAGACGATACTGCGTCGCTTCCAGCAATTTCACCATCTCGTTTTTGCTGACAGGCATGTCTGGCTCAAGGTTCACCATCCGGCCATATACCGCCGCCGGAAGCTGCCAGACCTTGCCATCGATACGGCTGCGGATTTTTTGATCCAGATAGACGCCGTAAATGGCGAACAGCACCACAAAAACGATAAACAGTTTTAGCAATAGCCACAGCCAGCCGCGCTTGCCACGAGGCTTACGCCCTTTGCCCTTACCTTTACGCGGCATCGGTTCTTCATCCTCATAGTCATCATCATAATCGTCGTCATGCTGCCGACGACGGCTCACCTTTTGTTTCACAGGACGTGACGGTTTCCCCTTACGTCCAATCGGCTCGCGGTCATTCCCCGCCATGCTTTTTCTCCGCAACATACAGGCGCAAAGGCCCGATTCTCTATTCTTCCGCCAGACGACAGAAGAAGAAATCTCTCAATTTACTCTTTTGCCGGATGGCGATTAACGCCTTATCTGGCCTGGAGGCAACGTATAACACGTCACGAATACTTCTTCGTGCGCCGCGTTGGGGCCGTATTCGCCGGATCGTCCGGCCAGACATGTTTGGGGTAACGGCCCTTCATCTCTTTTTGCACTTCGCGATACGCCCCCTGCCAGAAAGCGCTTAAATCGCGCGTAATCTGTAGCGGTCGCTGCGCTGGCGAAAGCAGTTCCAGCACCAGCGGCACGCGGCCCTGAGCGATGGTTGGGGTCTTCGCTTCGCCAAACATTTCCTGCATTCTGACCGCCAGCGCGGGCGGGTTATCTTCATGATAACGAATCGTTATTCGGCTTCCCGTCGGCACAGTGTAATGCCCAGGCAGTTCACTATCCAGACGTTGCAGCATGGCATAGTCAAGCAGTCCCCGTAACGCCTGATTAACGTTCAGGGATTTTAGCCCTCGTAACGACTGTACGCCTGTCATGTGCGGCAGCAACCAATTTTCCAGAGTCGCCAGCAGCGACGCCTCATCCACGGCAGGCCAGTCATATTCCGGCAGCCATTTCGCCGCACAGTGCAGACGCAGACGGAACTGCTCCGCTTCCGGCGTCCAGTTAAGGACGGACAGACCTTTATCGCGGATGCCGTTCAGCATCGCCTGATGAAGCTCCTCTTCAGACGGCTTCGCCAGTGGCTGAACGCTAACCGTCAACTGTCCAATACGCATTCTGCGCCATGCTTTCAACGTTCCCTGCGCCTCGTCCCATTCAACCGTGTCGGACTGGCGCAGTAAATCAGGACACGCCTGAATCAGCGAGGCAATATCCAGCGGCTGCGCCAACAATATTCGGGCGTCCGGCGAGGCGCTACCTTGCAGTAACAGCGGCGCGATCAGCCATTCATGACGTCCCAACGCGTCATCCGCATCTAACATCGCGCCCATACCATTGGCTAACTGATAGCGCCCTTCCTGACCACGACGCCGCGCGATGCGGTCGCTAAACGCTCTGGCCAACAGCGGCATAATAAGCGCGCTATCCGGCTCGCCATTACGCACCTGCAGCCGTTTTAAAAGCTGCTGGCTACGCTGCTGCCAGCCCGGCTGTCGCCGCGAAAATACTACGCTTAAATCCGTACCGCCGCCGCGCGGCGGGTCCTCAAGGATGGCCGCGAGCATGGCGGCAGTGGCGGCGCTATCGCCCTCGCCGGCGTTGACTAACATCGCCGCCAGGCGCGGATCGTTACCCATTGCCGCCATTTTCCGGCCCCGCGCGCTTAACCGCTCGCCCTCCAGCGCGCCTAACATCAATAATAAACGGCGGGCGGCCTGAAGATTCACCTCCGGCGGCCTGTCCAGCCAGAAAAGCGATGCCGGATCGTGACATCCCCACTGCAACACCTCCATCAATAAACCGGAAAGGTCGCTGTGTAAGATTTCCGGATCGCTTTGCGCCGCCGCCCGCTCCGCCTGTTCTTTGGCCAGCAGATGTAAACAGATACCCGGCGCCAGTCGTCCGGCGCGCCCCGCGCGCTGCGTCATTGATGCCTGACTGATACGCTGCGTAACCAGCCGCGTCAGTCCCGTTCGCGCGTCAAATCGCGCCACGCGCTCCTGAGCGCTATCGACGACCAGACGAATCCCTTCAATCGTCAAACTGGTTTCGGCAATGTTAGTCGCCAACACCACTTTACGCATCCCGGCGGGTGCCGGAACAATCGCTTTGCGTTGCGCTTCCAGAGACAATGCGCCATACAGCGGACAAAGCAGGACATCGCTCCCTACCCGCGACGCCAGATGTTCATGAACGCGCTGTATTTCGCCTACGCCGGGTAAAAATAGCAGCAGCGAACCGTTTTCATTGCGCAGCAGTTCCGCTGTCGCCATCGCGACGGCTTCATCAAAACGCAAATGCGCCGCAAGCGGCTGATAACGTCGCTCCACCGGGAACGCGCGCCCCTCCGAGACGATCGTCGGCGCATCAGGCAGTCGCTGACAAAGCCTGTCGTTATCCAGCGTCGCAGACATGATTAACAGCCTGAGATCGTCACGGAGCCCTTGCTGGATATCCAGCAACAGCGCCAACGCTAAATCCGCCTGTAAACTGCGCTCATGAAATTCATCCAGTATCACCAGCCCCACGCCGCGTAATTCGGGATCGCGCTGAATCATTCTGGTCAATACGCCTTCGGTCACCACTTCCAGCCGGGTACGCGGCCCCACGCAGCTTTGCGCGCGCATCCGGTAACCTACCGTTTCGCCAGGCTTTTCATTCAACGCTTCCGCCAGACGCTGTGCGACATTACGCGCCGCCAGACGACGCGGTTCAAGCAGGAGGATTTTTCCAGCAACCGGCCCCTGTTGCAGGAGTTGCAACGGCAGCCAGGTGGATTTCCCCGCCCCGGTAGGCGCGGACAACAAAACCTGCGGCGCGATTTTTAGGGCTGTCAACAATTCAGGCAATACGGCGGCAACGGGCAATGACGTCACAAACGGCTCCACGGGGTTAACTTTCTTTGCGCCGCATTGTAGCATCGTGTTAATCCATAACCGAGTATCCCTATGTCTGAGCCAAAACGGCTGTTTTTTGCGATTGACTTACCCGACGACGCGCGCGCGCAAATTATCGCCTGGCGCGCCGCCCATTTTGCGTCTGAAGACGGACGCCCCGTGGCAGCGGCGAACCTGCACCTGACGCTGGCCTTTTTAGGCGACGTCAGTAGCGATAAGCAGCGCGCGCTTGCGCAACTGGCCGGACGAATTCGACAGCCGGGCTTTACGCTACATCTGGATGACGCCGGTCAGTGGCTGCGTTCGCGCGTGGTGTGGCTGGGGATGCGCCAGCCGCCGCGCGGGTTGTTGCAGTTGGCTAATATGCTGCGCGCGCAGGCCGCCCGCAGCGGTTGTTACCAAAGCCCGCAGCCTTTTCACCCGCATATTACGCTGCTGCGCGACGCCAGCCATACGGTGGCTATCCCGCCGCCGGGCTTTTGCTGGTCATTTCCGGTCACGTCGTTTGCGCTTTACGCCTCTTCGTATGGGCAAGGCCGTACCCGCTATGCCGAGCTGCAGCGCTGGACGCTGGGCGAATAATAATGAAGGAATGTCGATGCTATTTTCACCCCCTTTACAACGCGCTACGCTGATTCAGCGCTATAAACGTTTTTTAGCCGATGTGATCACCCCTGACGGTACGACGCTTACGCTGCACTGTCCTAATACCGGCGCGATGACCGGCTGCGCCACGCCTGGCGATACCGTCTGGTATTCGACATCAGAAAATACTAAACGCAAATATCCGCATACCTGGGAATTGACTGAAACGCAATCCGGCGCATTCATTTGCGTGAATACGCTGCGGGCGAACCAGCTAACGAAAGAAGCGATTCAGGAGAATCGCCTGCCGGCGCTGGCGGGGTACAATATTCTGAAAAGTGAAGTCAAATATGGCGCCGAGCGCAGCCGTATAGATTTTATGTTACAGGCAGATTTCCGCCCGGACTGCTATATTGAAGTGAAATCGGTCACGTTAGCGGAAAAAGAAAACGGTTATTTTCCCGACGCCATCACCGAACGAGGGCAAAAACATCTTCGGGAATTGATGGGCGTTGCGGCGGCAGGTCATCGCGCAGTGGTGGTGTTCGCGGTGCTGCACTCCGCCATTACACGTTTTTCCCCCGCACGTCATATCGATATAAAATACGCGCAGCTATTGAGCGAGGCTCAGAATAAAGGCGTGGAAGTTTTAGCTTATAAAGCAGAACTTTCAGCCCAAAAAATGGAACTGAACGAACCAGTACCCATAACGTTGTAGTGGAATAACAGCCTGATTATTAAGTATTCTGGCCGCGTGCGTAAATACGCTTTTCCTCACAGGGTTGTCAAGTGTTACGTTTAGATAATTGCTATCCGGAAAAGCATCTGCTATTTATAGCGACCTGATTTTCCCCCGAACATGGGGATCGATAGTGCGTGTTAAGGAGAAGCAACATGCAAGAAGGGCAAAACCGTAAAACATCGTCCCTGAGTATTCTCGCCATCGCTGGGGTGGAGCCGTACCAGGAGAAACCGGGCGAAGAGTATATGAACGAAGCCCAGCTATCGCACTTCAAGCGTATTCTTGAAGCATGGCGTAATCAACTCCGGGATGAAGTCGATCGCACTGTGACGCACATGCAGGACGAAGCCGCCAACTTCCCCGATCCGGTCGATCGCGCCGCGCAGGAAGAGGAGTTTAGCCTGGAGTTACGTAATCGTGACCGTGAGCGCAAACTGATCAAAAAGATCGAGAAGACGCTGAAGAAAGTGGAAGATGAAGACTTCGGTTATTGCGAGTCCTGCGGGGTGGAGATTGGTATCCGCCGCCTGGAAGCGCGTCCAACAGCCGATCTGTGCATCGACTGCAAAACGCTGGCTGAAATTCGCGAAAAACAGATGGCGGGTTAATCCCGTTCGTTTCTACCCTATTTATGACAGGCGGGAGTTTTCCCGCCTTATTCTTTATTGCCCGCAGCATGACTGACTCACACTATATTGGCCGTTTCGCGCCGTCGCCATCCGGCGAACTGCATTTCGGCTCGTTAATCGCCGCCCTCGGCAGCTATCTACAAGCCCGTGCGCAACGCGGAATTTGGCGCGTTCGCATCGAGGATATCGACCCCCCACGTGAAGTTCCCGGTGCCGCAGCGACCATTCTGCGCCAGCTGGAACATTACGGCCTGCACTGGGATGGCGAGGTCTTATGGCAATCACAGCGTCATGAGGCTTATCGCGAGGCGCTGGCCTGGCTTCACGAGCAGGGACTGAGCTACTACTGCACTTGCCCCCGCTCGCGCATTCAACGTCTGGGCGGTATTTACGACGGCCATTGTCGGACGTTATGCCACGGGCCGGAGAATGCCGCCGTCAGAATTAAACAGCAGCATCCGGTGATGCATTTCCATGATGCCTTGCGCGGCGACATCCAGGCTGACCCACAGCTGGCGAGCGAAGATTTTATTATCCACCGCCGCGACGGACTGTTTGCTTATAATCTGGCCGTGGTGGTCGACGATCATTTTCAGGGGGTGACGGAGATCGTCCGCGGCGCAGATTTAATCGAACCCACTGTCCGACAACTTTCGCTGTATAAACAGTTTGGCTGGCGTGCGCCAGGCTACGTGCACCTTCCGCTGGCGCTCAACGAACAAGGCGCTAAACTTTCCAAGCAAAATCATGCCCCTGCGCTTGCGACAGGCGATCCGCGCCCGGTACTGGTCCAGGCATTGCGCTTTTTAGGCCAACGCGACGTCGTAGCGTGGCAGGAGATGTCTGTTGAGGAGTTGCTGCGCTTTGCAGTGGCGCACTGGAGGCTTACAGCCGTACCCACATCGGCTAATGTAAATCCGGCATTCTCAAATGCGTCTCGCTGAGCTATGATTAGCCGCTATTTTTGCTCATCGTCTTTCGCATTGCTGCGGCGTTAATGATGCTTACAGCCCAGGTCGCGTTGCTCTCTTACGCCCGTCTGCCGTAATGCGAAAGACATAGAGTAAGTTGATCTTATTAATGTATGACACTACCGAGGTGCGCTATTTTTACCCGAGTCGCTAATTTTTGCCGTAAGGTGTTAAGCCGCGAGGAGAGCGAGGCAGAACAAGCCGTCGCCCGTCCACATATGACGATTATCCCGCGTGAACAGCACGCTATCTCCCGCAAAGATATCAGTGAAAATGCCCTCAAGGTACTGTACAGGCTGAACAAAGCGGGCTATGAAGCCTACCTGGTCGGCGGCGGCGTCCGCGATCTCCTGCTCGGCAAAAAGCCGAAGGATTTCGACGTGACTACCAACGCAACACCGGATCAGGTACGGAAATTATTCCGCAATTGCCGTCTGGTGGGACGTCGTTTCCGCCTGGCTCACGTGATGTTTGGCCCGGAAATTATCGAAGTGGCAACGTTTCGTGGTCATCATGAAGGCAGTGAAAGCGACCGTACGACCTCCCAGCGTGGGCAAAACGGTATGCTGCTGCGCGACAACATCTTCGGCTCTATCGAAGAAGATGCCCAGCGCCGCGATTTCACCATCAACAGCCTTTACTACAGCGTGGCGGATTTTACCGTGCGCGATTACGTCGGCGGGATGCAGGATCTGCAAGAAGGCGTGATTCGCCTGATCGGCAATCCGGAAACGCGCTACCGCGAAGATCCGGTTCGAATGCTGCGCGCCGTGCGTTTCGCTGCGAAGCTCAATATGCATATCAGCCCTGAAACGGCTGAGCCAATCCCGCGTCTGGCAACCTTGCTAAACGACATTCCTCCCGCGCGCCTGTTCGAAGAGTCGCTGAAGCTGTTGCAGGCGGGGAACGGTTACGAAACCTATCAACAACTGCGGGAATACCACCTCTTCCAGCCGTTGTTTCCTACCATTACGCGTTATTTCACCGAAAACGGCGACAGCGCAATGGAACGCATCATTGCGCAGGTGTTGAAGAATACGGATAACCGCATCCGTAACGAGATGCGCGTTAATCCGGCATTTTTGTTTGCCGCCATGTTCTGGTATCCGCTGCTGGAGATGGCGCAAAAAATCGCTCAGGAGAGCGGTCTGGCCTATTACGACGCTTTCGCGCTGGCCATGAATGATGTGCTGGATGAGGCCTGCCGTTCACTGGCGATCCCGAAACGCCTTACCACGCTTACCCGTGATATTTGGCAGCTTCAGTTACGCATGTCGCGACGTCAGGGCAAACGCGCCTGGAAACTGATGGAACATCCCAAATTCCGCGCCGCGTTTGATTTACTGGAGCTGCGCGCTCAGGTGGAAAATAATACTGAACTGCAACGTCTGGCGCAGTGGTGGGCCGAGTTTCAGGCTTCCGCGCCGCCGGAACAAAAAGGGATGCTCAACGAGCTGGACGACGATCCTGCTCCACGCCGCCGTCGTTCACGTCCGCGCAAACGCGCGCCGCGCCGCGAGGGCACCGTATGACGATCGCGTATATCGCGCTTGGCAGTAATCTGGCCTCTCCGCTGGAGCAGGTCAATGCCGCCCTGAAGGCTATCGCCGACATTCCCGATAGCCGTATCGTCGCGGTTTCTTCGTTTTACCGCACGCCGCCGCTTGGCCCACAGGATCAGCCCGATTACCTGAACGCTGCGGTGGCGCTGGATACCGCTCTCGCCCCCGAAGAATTGCTTAACCATACCCAGCGCATTGAGCTGCAACAGGGCCGGGTGCGCAAAGCCGAACGCTGGGGGCCGCGCACGCTGGATCTCGACATTATGCTGTTTGGCGATGAAGTCATTAACACCGACCGTCTGACCGTGCCGCACTACGACATGAAAAACCGCGGTTTTATGCTGTGGCCGTTATTCGAAATCGCTCCTGATCTGATCTTTCCGGATGGTATCAGCCTGCATCAGCATCTCACCCATCTTGGTGCTGCAAAACCCGCCCACTGGTAAAACATCGCCTCCCCTTTAGCGTTTACTGCTTTAGCGCCAAACGATTGCTTAAATCAATTGCCCCCCTGAATATGACTGTTAGAATGCCGGGAAATATAACTTTTACCATCAGGAAACGTTATGAAACCCACCACCATTTCACTGCTGCAGAAATGCAAGCAAGAGAAAAAACGCTTCGCGACAATTACCGCCTACGACTACAGCTTCGCTAAGTTATTTGCCGACGAAGGTATCAATGTGATGCTGGTTGGCGACTCTCTGGGCATGACAATTCAGGGGCACGACTCCACCCTGCCTGTCACCGTGGAAGATATCGCCTACCACACCCGCGCGGTACGCCGCGGCGCGCCCAACTGTCTATTGCTCTCCGACCTGCCGTTTATGGCTTACGCCACCCCGGAACAGGCATGTGAAAACGCGGCTATCGTGATGCGTGCGGGGGCCAATATGGTCAAAATTGAAGGCGGCGCCTGGCTGGTTGATACGGTGAAAATGCTCACCGAACGCGCCGTGCCGGTTTGTGGTCATCTGGGGTTAACGCCCCAGTCGGTGAATATCTTCGGCGGCTATAAAATTCAGGGCCGTGGAGATGCAGGACAAGTGCTGCTGGATGACGCGCTGGCTTTAGAAGCCGCTGGCGCTCAACTGCTGGTGCTGGAGTGCGTGCCGGTTGAGCTGGCGAAGCGCGTCACGGAAGCGCTGTCGATTCCGGTGATCGGCATCGGCGCGGGCAACGTCACCGACGGTCAGATCCTGGTGATGCACGATGCGTTTGGCATCACCGGCGGTCATATTCCAAAATTCGCGAAAAATTTCCTCGCCGAAGCGGGCGACATGCGCGCCGCCGTACAGCAGTATATGGCTGAAGTGGAGTCCGGCGTTTATCCGGGCGAAGAACACAGCTTTCACTAATTTTTCTGACCGTGCCGGATGGCGACGCGACGCGTCTTATCCGGCCTACAGATCCTCAACGGATGTAGGCCTGATAAGCGCAGCGCCATCGGGCAGGATCATCAAGCAACTCAAGGAGTTTTGTTGTGCTAATCATTGAAACCCTGCCGCTGCTGCGCCAGCATATTCGTCGTCTGCGTCAGGAAGGTAAACGCGTCGCACTGGTTCCCACCATGGGCAACCTGCACGACGGCCATATGAAGCTGGTCGATGAGGCAAAAGCCCGGGCTGATGTGGTGATCGTCAGCATTTTCGTCAATCCGATGCAGTTTGATCGGCCGGACGATCTGGTGCGTTATCCGCGCACGCTGCAGGAAGATTGTGAAAAGCTGAACAAACGCAAAGTCGATTATGTCTTTGCGCCAGCCGTTGAGGAAATCTACCCGCATGGGCTGGAAGGCCAGACGTACGTTGATGTTCCCGGCCTCTCTACCATGCTGGAAGGCGCCAGCCGTCCAGGTCATTTCCGCGGCGTCTCGACTATCGTCAGCAAGCTGTTCAACCTGATCCAGCCGGATATCGCCTGCTTTGGCGAGAAGGATTTCCAGCAACTGGCGCTGATCCGCAAAATGGTGGCGGATATGAGTTATGACATTGAGATCGTCGGCGTGCCGATTATTCGCGCTAAAGACGGTCTGGCGCTCAGCTCACGTAACGCTTATCTGACCGCAGAGCAGCGCAAAATTGCGCCGGGTCTATACAACGTGATGAATAGCATCGCTGAAAAACTGATTGCGGGTAATCGTGAGCTGCAAGAGATTATTGCCATTGCCGAACAGGAACTGAATGAAAAAGGCTTCCGTGCCGACGACATTCAAATCCGTGATGCCGACACGCTGCTGGAGCTGACGGAAACCAGCAAACGCGCAGTGATTCTGGCTGCCGCCTGGCTGGGTCAGGCGCGTCTGATCGATAATCAAAGCGTTACATTAGCCCAGTAGACAGGGGTTAAAAATCGGGCAATACTGCCTGAGAATTTCCAAAGCAGGCCACAAGCGCCTGCTTAGCCAAGGTAAACGACAGGGTAAAGAAGTTATGATTCGCACCATGCTGCAAGGCAAGCTCCACCGCGTAAAAGTCACGCAGGCGGACCTGCACTACGAAGGTTCCTGTGCCATTGACCAGGATTTCCTTGATGCCTCCGGTATTCTGGAAAACGAAGCGATTGATATCTGGAACGTGACCAATGGGAAACGTTTCTCAACCTATGCGATTGCGGCTGAACGCGGCTCCAGAATCATCTCGGTGAACGGTGCGGCGGCGCACTGCGCTGAAGTTGGCGACATTGTGATTATCGCCAGCTTCGTCACCATGTCTGATGAAGAAGCGCGTACATGGCGTCCGAAAGTGGCCTATTTTGAAGGCGACAACGAAATGAAGCGCACCGCGAAAGCTATTCCGGTACAGGTTGCCTGATAGTCCTTATCCCTGCGGCTGGTTGCTGATCAGCCGCGACATGGTTTCCAGCGAATCCGTGCGCAGAATATACAGCCTTTTGAGCAGCATCGGATTATCTCCCGGCTTCACCTTCCCTCTCACCGTGGTTACCGCCAGATGGAAACCGGCGTCTTTTGCTGCTTTGATCGCGGTCGCGTTATAACCGCCAAAGGGATAAGAAAGATAAAATACGTGCGGAGTAAACTGTGCGAGCGCCCGCCGCGAGCGTTCAAAATCAAACAGAATATTATGGTAGCTGCGGCTATATAAAATCGGGCGGCGATGCCCGTCTACCCGGTGTAAAAAATGGGTATGCGACTGAAAATCAAAAACATCGCTTATCTTGCGCAATTCGGACACGCTCATAAATTGCAGCGACCTGGGATTCCATTTTTGCGGATGGCGCTTAATACGCGATGAGATAATAAATGCCGTCGCTTTCATATCGTACTGCTTTAATACCGGATACGCATAGCGACTCACCGATTTAAGGCCATCATCAAAGGTGATAGCCACCGCGCGCGCCGGGAAATTAGCGCGGTTATAGATGTAATCCTCCAGTTGGTACATCGTCAACGTGGCATAGCCGCGATCGCGAAGCCAGGTCATTTGGTTGCTGAATGCCCGAACCGAAGTCGTGGTGGAGGTATGGCGAAAACGGGTATTCTCTTCATCACGTAAAATGTGATGATAGGTCAAAATCGGAATGCCGTTGTCTTCCTGCGCATCCATGGCGTTGACATAAGCCAGCCTGTCGCCAATACGGATCTGATACCAGGTTTGATGTAGCCGGCCTTTCAGCTTGCTAATAATGGGGTAACGCAAATTATCCACCAATACGCCAAACGGGGCGCTACTGATGTCCGGCGCGTTATACACCGGCGTGTCCTTCCAGGTCACCAGATTCTGATTGCTGAGCGGCTTGTTAAGATCGCCCAGGCCATCTTCCACTTTTTGTTTTCCCTGCACGGATTCCAGATGGCCTTTATCGATAAAGCCCACACCGAAGCCGAATTTAAAGGCATAATAATCAGCCGCAACAGGCGTTACGGAAAGAATTTGTCCGGCGCGGATATTCCCTACGGTCACCATTTTGTCGCCAATCTGCGACCAGATGGCGGCATCTTTCGTCGTTTGCATATAACGAGCGGGCAAGGCAGCCAACACATTACCGGCGAAAAAGAACAGCAAGATAAGAACAACGCGCATAACCATATATCATAACCGAGGCGAAAAAACGCCGTCATTGTAGCAAAAGCGTCGTCAATGGTATTGATCAAAACTCATACGAATCATGCAGCAATACAAAAGGCGGATTTTTCTGCTGCTGATGCCAGAGACTGGTGACATCCGGCGCGCCAAGCGCGACAATCTGGTCGCGAAATGCTGAACTGCTCATTGACTCTCGCCAGGTAATCATTTCCTCCATCAATGAATAGCTGACACCGGAAATAACTTCACATTGAGAATGTTTATGGCTCATCAGCGACGCTACACGATAAGGCGCCGCGCCGGAAATGTCGGTTAAAAATATCACGCCTTCACCGGAGTCGGTGGCATGGAGGGCGTCACACATCATGCGGCTGAGCATATTTACGCTTAACCCACGCCAGAAATTGACCGCCCGACACTGCGCCAACGGCCCATACTTCTTTTCAAGACCTTCGAGCATTTCCTGCGCCCGATCGTCATGACAGGAAATGACCCATCCCAGCATAACTTCTCCTCCATTGAGCTCCAATCCTGCATGATGTCAGCATGTTTTTTTGGCCGACAACACACTATGACCACGATCATTTTTTATTCAAAAAAAATTTGCATTATTTTTAAAATTGTTAGCAGCCTTCATAGAATCTGGCCCATTAAAGGGTAATCACGGCGATTCAATTAAACAAACACTCACCAAAATAATTGATTAAATATATATTATAAATATTTCATATTTATGTATTCTGAATTTTTCTTCGCGCCGTAAAAATCATCGGACATTATATTTACTCATTCGGGAATAAAAAGAACAATAACTTTCCACACTATAGATATTGTTACTATGTCAATATTTATAATATCTTAAAGGATCAAAGATAATGAAACTCTCCTTAAAAACACTCACTGTGGCACTGGCCGCCATCACCCTCTCCCCCGCCGCGCTGGCAGACACCGCCAAAGACGGCACCGTACATATCACCGGCCTCATTAAGCAAAACGCCTGTACGGTAAAAACGGATTCAGTAGAGGTGACATTACAGGAAGAATTTGCCTCTCTTTTCACTGCCGCAGGGCAGACGGCAGGGGATACAGACTTCACCATCGAACTCGAAAACTGCGACGCAAACGTCTACAGCAGTGTACAGGCGCGCTTTGAAGGCACACTCGACGGAACCGATGCGACCATCCTGAAAAATGAGGATGATGCTGAGAATATTGGCGTGCAAATTCTTGATAAAACTAGCACCCCTATGACCTTTAACGATCTTCAGGCATGGTCTGCCCCAGTCAACCTCCCTACAGCAGAGGGGGTGACGGAACTCTCAATGCCTTTCACCGCCCGCTATATCGCCACCGCGGTTCCCGTTAAGTCGGGAACGGTCGATGCAACCGCAACATTCTATCTGCAATATAACTGATCCTGGTGGCCAGCGTCGGCTGGCCCCTTTGTTTATTGAGGTCATCAATGAATTCATTGGCTAAAGCAGGGTTGCTTTGTTGCCTGTTGTGCGGTTCGCTGGCGCATGCCGCAGGGATAAACATCGGCACAACGCGGGTTATTTTTCACGGCGATGCCAAAGATGCGTCCATATCGATAAGCAATAGCGACAACGTTCCCTATTTAATTCAGTCCTGGGCGCAATCGATCAGTGAAACCGGGGCGAGCGGTGATGCGCCGTTTATGGTCACCCCGCCGCTTTTTCGCCTTAATGGCGGGCAAAAGAACGTACTACGAATTATCCGTACCGGCGGCAATTTGCCGGAAGATCGCGAGTCGCTGTACTGGCTGGATATTAAATCGATTCCCAGCAGCAATCCGGACAATAAACACAACACACTCATGCTGGCCGTTAAAGCGGAATTTAAGCTGATTTACCGGCCAAAAGCGTTAACCCAAAAACCAGAAGAGGTTGCCGATCGGTTAACGTGGTCGCGTCAGGGTCGCACGCTCACCGTGAAGAACCCCACGCCCTATTATATGAACTTCGCCACCCTTTCCGTTGGCAGTCAAAAAGTGAAAGCCCCGCGCTATGTGGCGCCTTTCGGCAACGCGCAGTACACGCTGCCTGCCGCCGCCAGCGGCCCGATTGTCTGGTCTATCATCAACGATTTTGGCGGTACTGGCCCCGAACATAAACAAACGCCTTGAGAAGAGTGACAGGGATGAGAGTGCCGATGCGCAAAAGGCAACACCGGGTATTTTATTTATCGCGCTGCGCTGTGTGTATCGCGCTGGGCAGCACGTTCACACACGTTGCATGGGCGCGCGACTATTTCAATCCGGCATTTATTGAAAACCATGGGCAGGCGAATCGCACAAGCGTCGATCTGTCGACATTTGATAACGACAAAAGCCAGCTGCCTGGCACCTATTACGTCACTATCAATATCAATAAAACAGAAATCGGCGCACGAAACGTTGATTTTCAACTCGCGACGCTCAGTGACGGTCAACAGGCATTACAGGGCTGTTTACGGCTCCAGGAACTAAAAGATAACGGCGTCAAAACCGACCTTTTTCCAACGCTGGAGAGTGAAAAAGGCTGCGTCGATCTCAGCGTTATCCCCGGCGCCAGCCAGCGGTTTGATTTTCAGCAACAGGCATTATCAGTAAGCATCCCGCAACTCTACATCGCCAACAACGCACGCGGCTACGTACCGCCGGAAAAGTGGCAGGAGGGGATTACCGCGCTGATGCTGAACTACAGCTTCAGCGGCTATAAAGAGTACGGTTCCAGTGAGGATTCCGACGATGCGGAATCGAAGTATCTCGCTCTCCAGCCGGGTTTTAACCTCGGGCCGTGGCGTTTTCGCAACTACAGTAACTGGAGTTCAAATAACGGCGAGAACGGTAGCTGGAACAGCGTTTATAACTATTTACAGCGCGACATTATCGCGCTGAAAAGCCAGTTCACCGCCGGAGACAGCAATACGCCATCCGACGTGTTCGACAGCGTACCTTTTCGCGGCCTCCAGCTCACCTCTGACGATCAAATGCAGCCCAACAGCCAGCGTGGTTACGCCCCGACGATTCGCGGCATCGCCCGCTCAAACGCGCAGGTTATCGTGCGGCAAAACGGCTATATCGCCTATCAGACCGCCGTTTCGCCGGGCGAATTTGAAATCAACGATATGTTTCCCACCGGCAGCAACGGCGACTATGACGTGACGGTAAAAGAAGCCGACGGCAGCGAACAGCATTTTATCGTGCCCTACTCTTCGCTGCCGATTCTGCAGCGCACCGGACGGGCAAAATACAGCGTGACCGTGGGTAAATATCGCGATTATAACAACCACGCGCTGGACGACTTCGGCCAGGCGACCCTGCTGTACGGCCTGCCGTGGGGCATCACCCTGTACGGCGGCAGCCAGATTGCCGGCGATAAATACCAGTCCGTCGCCTTCGGCGTCGGGCAAAATATGCAGATGCTGGGGGCCATTTCCCTGGACGGCATCTGGTCGCACGCCAAATTTGACGATGGCCGCAAAGAAATCGGGCAATCCTGGCACGTCCGCTACAGCAAGGGCGTCGTCAGTACGGGCACCACGTTTTCGCTGGCCGGCTATCGTTACGCCAGCGAAAACTACAATTCGCTGAGCGAGGTGATCAACCCGGACGACGATTTTTATGATAACTACGGCAAGCGCCATAATCGTTTCGAAGCTTCGGTCAACCAGCAAATTAGCAATACGCTCGGTTCCTTAACGCTAAGTTGGGTCAAAGAAGATTACTGGCACAGCGCGCAGCAGATGGAATCCCTGAGCGCCAGCTACAACAATAGCTGGGGTCCGGTGAGCTATACGCTGAGCTACAGCTATAACAAAAACACCTACCAGTACCGTTCGGACAATGACGATGATGACAACGACGACGATCGTTATAACCAGAACGATCGGCTGTTCACGCTGTCGCTGCACGTTCCGTTTACGGTGTTCGATTCCAGGCTATACGCCAGCTATATGCTGAACACGCGTAAGCACGATGCCACGGTGAACAGCACCACCCTTAGCGGCACCGCGCTGCGTGACAGAAACCTGAACTGGTCGTTACAGCAAAGCCACAGCACACAAGACGGTGATTCCGGCGGGGTAAACGCCAGCTATAAAGGCACTTATGCCAACCTCAACGCCGGTTACAATCAGTCGCCAGATAGCCAACAAGTCAGCTACGGCATCAGCGGCGGCATTCTGGCGCACGAAAACGGTATTACCCTGAGCCAGCCGATTACCGGCGCGGCGATTTTAATTAAAGCGCCCGGCGCCAGCGGCGTTTCGGTTGAAAACCAGACCGGCGTCGCCACCGACTTCCGGGGTTATACGGTGATCCCCAACGTCACGCCGTATTATCGCTACGATATCTCGCTCGACAGCAGCACGTTTGCTGACAACGTGGATATTCCGCTCAACAACCAGACCGTCTACCCGACGCGTAATGCGGTGGTGCGCGCGGCGTATGACACGCATAAGGGCTATCGCGTGTTGTTAACGCTGACGCGCAGCAATGGCGAGCCCGTGCCCTTTGGCGCGACGGCAAGCGTCGATGGGCAGGATGCGAACCTGGCCAGTATCGTCGGCGATAAAGGCCAGGTCTTCCTCAGCGGCCTGCCGGAAGAGGGCCTGCTGCTGGTGAACTGGGGAAGCGCCTCTTGCCGCGCGGATTACCGCCTGGATATCAGCAAAAATATGAACGGCATAGTGATGGCGAACGCCGTCTGCCAGTGAGGAACACAATGAAGAATTTATGGATGCTGCTGGCGCTATCGCTATTTTCAGGCCATGCGCTGGCAGACGGAACGATGGGCAACGGAAGCGGCTGGTGTCAACCCACCAGCGGCACGCATAATTTCTTTTTTCCCCTTGACCAGACCATTACCGATACGGATGAGAACCAGGCAGGGAAAATAGTCAAAGAGAGTTGGTCGGTCGGCGGCGAATACAGCGCCAGGTGCGACTGCGATAATAAAGATTATCAGGGCGTTAACTATTTCACCGCCACGACCGGCGATTTAACACAAAAAGGAACGTACAGCGAAGCGGGTAGCAATGGGCAACAGATGGATTTTTATGTTCTGGTCGCGGGTAAGCTGGAGATTGGTACGGAAACCTACATCGTCGGTAACCTGAAACAGTATATCCCCGTTCCCTTTTCAGCGATCAGTAATCAGGACCCCACCGCAGGCGGGTGTACGGGCGCGGACATAAACAAAATGTCCGCAGGGAATAAGGGTAACGTGCGTATTTATATTACTCACCCATTGGTAGGTGAAATCACCATTCCTGAGACGACGATTATGAATCTCTATTTGTCAAAAACGCCGGGCAGCAGCGGAGATAATATTCCCCCTTCCGTTCCACCGATGGCGCACGTCACCATGTCCGGGACCATTACCGTGCCGCAGTCCTGCTCCATCAACGCCGGGCAGGTTATCGAGGTCAGGCTACCGGATATTGAGGGCAAAGATATTCGTCACCTCGGCGACAGCCCGCAGAACTCGCACGTCACCACTCAGGTAAACTTTACCTGTAGCAACGTGGCGGACGGCACCAACCTGTCAATGTCATTAAATGGCGCAACCGATCCGCACAACCCGGACTACCTGAAAACTGACAATGAGAATTTGGGGATACGGATTTCCGATAAATACGATAATACCATCGTTCCCGGCGGCAGCGCCGAATTGCCGATTGAAGATTACACTGACGGTAGAGGCAGCACCGAGTTCACCGCCGCGCCGGTCAATACCACCGGACATGTTCCCCACACCGGAGAATACCAGGCCACCGCCACGCTGGAGATTCAGATTCGCTGAGAGAAGCGTTGGGTTTCGACAAGCCTCACCTACCGACCCGTAACCCATTGATATTACGGACCCGTAGATGAAGTGAAGCGAAGCGCAACCCAACGCCCCATCTCCCCAGTCAGCGCTTAACTGCGCAACCCGCGCCCGCGCTGGATCAGCGACCAACACAGCAGATAGAAAGCAGCGATAAAGATCACCAGTACGCCAAACGTCGTCACCAGCGGCACATCATGGATACCCAGAAAACCATAACGGAAACCGCTGATCATGTAGACGATCGGGTTCAGGTGCGACAGCCCTTGCCAGAACGGCGGCAGCAGCGTCAGCGAGTAAAATACCCCGCCGAGGTAGGTCAGCGGCGTCAGCACAAAGGTCGGGATCAGACTGATATCGTCAAAGGTTTTCGCAAACACGGCGTTCAGCAGTCCGGCCAGCGAGAACAGAATCGCGGTCAGAATCAGCGTTAGCGCGACAAATACCCAGGAATGCACCTGGAAAGGCACGAAAAAGAGCGAAATCGCCGTCACCAGAATCCCTACGCACAGCCCGCGCGCTACGCCGCCGCCGACAAATCCGGCGATGATCACGTGCGTTGGTACCGGCGCGACCAGCAGTTCCTCAATATTGCGCTGAAACTTGGCGCTAAAAAATGACGACGCGACATTCGCGTAGGAGTTAGTAATGACCGCCATCATAATCAGGCCCGGCACAATAAATTGCATATAGCTAAAACCATGCATTTCGCCGATGCGCGAACCAATCAGGTTACCGAAAATAATAAAATAGAGCGTCATGGTGATGACGGGCGGCACCAGCGTTTGCACCCAGATCCGCATAAAGCGGTGGATCTCTTTCGCCCAGATGCTTTTAAGGGCAACCCAGTAAAGCTGCATCATGCGCGATCTCCTTGTTTTTCATGCACCAGCGACACAAACAGTTCTTCCAGACGGTTGGCTTTATTACGCATACTTAATACCTGAACCCCCTGCTCGCTCAGTTGGCTAAAGACACTGTTAACCCCCTGCTCGCGTAACACTTCCACCTCCAGAGTCGAGGTATCCACCAGACGATATTGATAACCCGTAAGCTTAGGTAGCGGGCTTTTTGGCGCTAAATCCAGAATAAACGTCTCCGATTTCAGCTTTGAAAGCAGATTTTTCATGGAGGTATTTTCCACCAGCTCGCCGTGCTGAATAATACCGATATTGCGGCACAGCATTTCTGCCTCTTCCAGATAGTGGGTGGTAAGAATAATCGTGGTGCCTTTGGCGTTTAAATCTTTCAGGAATCCCCACATCGAGCGACGCAATTCGATATCGACGCCCGCCGTCGGCTCATCGAGAATCAATAGTTTAGGCTCATGCATCAGCGCGCGGGCGATCATCAGGCGGCGCTTCATCCCACCGGAGAGCATCCGCGCGCGTTCATGACGTTTTTCCCACAGATCGAGCTGTTTTAAATACTTTTCGCTACGTAAAACCGCCTCTTTATGTTCCACGCCGTAATAACCCGCCTGATTCACTACGATCTGTTGCACCGTTTCAAACGGGTTAAAGTTAAACTCCTGTGGCACCAGTCCAAGCTGTCGCTTGGCGTTAACCACGTCTTTTTCCAGGTCGTAACCAAAAACGTTAACGCGCCCGGACGTTTTATTAACCAATGAGCTGATAATACCGATGGTGGTCGATTTCCCTGCTCCATTTGGCCCCAGAAGCGCGTAAAAATCCCCCGCTTCGACCTGCAAATCTATGCCGCGCAACGCCTGAACGCCGCCGGGATAGGTTTTTTTAAGTTGTTGAAGTTCCAGCGCAATGGTCATAAATTCTCACTTACTTTACGTTCTTACACTTTATATATGGTTTAAATAATTACGGAGTTGCCCTATATTAGCCCAACGCACTTATTTGGTTACAGGTCGTTAACTTCCATGAAAGACATAGATACACTCATCAGCAACAATGCACTATGGTCAAAAATGCTGGTGGAAGAGGACCCCGGATTTTTTGAGAAACTGGCGCAAGCGCAAAAACCGCGCTTTCTATGGATTGGATGTTCCGACAGCCGCGTTCCCGCAGAGCGTTTAACCGGGCTTGAACCGGGCGAATTGTTTGTTCACCGTAATGTGGCTAACCTGGTTATTCACACCGATCTGAACTGTCTCTCCGTGGTTCAGTATGCGGTAGATGTTCTGGAAGTTGAGCATATTATCATTTGCGGCCACTCCGGTTGCGGCGGTATCAAGGCTGCGGTAGAAAACCCTGAGCTGGGCTTGATTAATAACTGGCTGCTGCATATCCGCGACATCTGGCTTAAACATAGCTCGCTGTTGGGAAAAATGCCCGAAGAGCAACGTCTGGACGCGCTCTATGAATTGAACGTCATGGAACAGGTCTATAACCTGGGGCATTCCACCATTATGCAGTCAGCGTGGAAACGCGGTCAGAATGTGACCATTCACGGCTGGGCGTACAGTATCAATGATGGCCTGCTGCGCGATCTTGACGTCACCGCCACCAACAGAGAAACGCTGGAGAACGGCTATCATAAGGGTATTTCCGCCCTAAGTCTGAAATACATTCCCCACCAATAAGCCATTAGCTATAGGCCGGATAAGTCGCTTTAGCGACGCCATCCGGCATTTCTGCGCTTACTCGTCCAGCAGCACCACTTTACCAACATACGGTAGATGGCGATAACGCTGAGCGTAGTCGATACCGTAACCGACTACAAATTCGTCCGGAATCGAAAAGCCAACGAACTCAACCGGCACGTCCACTTCGCGGCGAGAAGGTTTATCCAGCAGCGTACAAATCGCCAGCGATTTCGGCTCGCGCAGGCCCAGGATTTCACGGACCTTCGACAGCGTATTACCGGAATCAATAATGTCTTCGACAATCAGCACGTCTTTACCACGAATATCTTCATCCAGATCTTTGAGGATTTTCACGTCGCGGGTGGTGGACATGCCGCTACCATAACTGGAGGCGGTCATAAAATCGACTTCATGAGGAACCTGGACTTCACGGCACAGGTCCGCCATAAACATAAATGAGCCACGCAACAGACCTACCAGCACCATTTCACTGCCGCTGTCTTTATAACGTTCGGTAATCTGACGACCCAACTCGGCAATACGTGCTTTGATCTCCGCTTCGGGGATCATGACTTCAACAGTATGTTTCATATTTATAACCATATGATTTAAAAACAAATCACTCAATGCCGGTGACTAATAACGCCGCATTGACGCGCAAGGCACGCAGTATAACAGCAAACGTATTCATTCGCGGCATTTGATAAGAAAGCTCATTTTGTGATGACGATCACACATGTTAATTCCTATACTTAATTGCTACTAAAAAATTAACAATTTGGGATGGTGTCTTTTTATGGCAGAAAATAACGCACGATCGCCACGATTACTCGTGACGCTGACGGCCCTCTTTGCAGCACTTTGTGGGCTGTATCTTCTTATCGGAGGTGTCTGGCTGGTTGCTATTGGCGGTTCCTGGTACTACCCCATCGCGGGCCTCGTGATGCTGGTTGTGGCCGGATTGCTATGGCGCAGTAAACGTGCCGCACTGTGGCTGTATGCCGCCCTGCTGCTGGCGACAATGATTTGGGGCGTGTGGGAAGTCGGGTTCGACTTCTGGGCGCTCACGCCGCGTAGCGATATCCTGGTGTTTTTCGGCATCTGGCTAATATTACCGTTTGTCTGGCATCGGCTGGTGGTTCCTTCCAGTGGCGCAGTGGCGGCGCTGGTCGTGGCGTTGCTGATTAGCGGCGGCATTCTGACCTGGGCCGGCTTCAACGACCCGCAGGAGATCAACGGTACGCTTCGCGCCGACGCCACGCCCGCCGCAACAAGTTCGTCGATCGCCGACGAAGACTGGCCGGCCTATGGGCGCAATCAGGAAGGCCAACGCTATTCGCCGCTGAAACAGATCACTGCGGATAACGTTCACCAACTGAAAGAAGCGTGGGTCTTCCGCACCGGCGATCTGAAACAGCCCAACGATCCGGGTGAAATCACCAACGAAGTGACCCCGATAAAAGTCGGCGATACGCTTTATCTGTGTACAGCTCACCAGCGTCTGTTCGCGCTGGACGCCGCCAGCGGTAAAGAGAAGTGGCATTTTGATCCTCAGTTGAAGACCGATTCGTCTTTCCAGCATGTGACCTGCCGCGGCGTCTCTTATCATGAGGCCAAAGCGGATACCGCCTCGCCGGAGGTCATCGCCGACTGTCCGCGCCGTATTATCCTCCCGGTCAACGACGGTCGCCTTTTCGCGGTGAATGCCGAAACCGGCAAGCTGTGTGAAACCTTCGCCAACAAAGGCGTCCTGAATCTGCAAACCAATATGCCGGATACCACACCGGGACTGTATGAACCGACGTCGCCGCCGATTATCACCGATAAAACAATTGTCATTGCCGGTTCGGTCACGGATAACTTCTCTACCCGCGAAACGTCCGGCGTTATCCGAGGTTTTGATGTTAATAGCGGTAAACTCATGTGGGCCTTCGATCCGGGGGCGAAAGATCCGAACGCGATTCCAGCCGATGAGCACGCTTTTACCTTTAACTCGCCGAACTCCTGGGCGCCTGCCGCCTATGATGCGAAACTGGATCTGGTCTATCTGCCGATGGGCGTGACCACGCCGGATATCTGGGGCGGTAACCGCACGCCGGAGCAGGAGCGTTATGCCAGCTCCATCCTGGCGCTGAATGCCACCACCGGGAAACTGGCCTGGAGTTATCAGACCGTCCATCACGATCTGTGGGATATGGACCTGCCGGCACAGCCGACGCTGGCGGATATTACCGTTGACGGTACTACCGTTCCGGTTATCTATGCGCCAGCGAAAACCGGTAATATCTTTGTGCTGGACAGACGTAATGGCGAGCTGGTCGTGCCCGCCCCGGAAAAACCGGTCCCGCAGGGCGCGGCAAAAGGCGATTACGTCGCCAAAACTCAGCCGTTCTCTGATTTAACCTTCCGCCCGAAAAAAGATCTCTCCGGCGCGGATATGTGGGGCGCGACCATGTTCGACCAACTGGTGTGCCGCGTCATGTTCCACCAGTTGCGCTATGAAGGTATCTTCACCCCGCCGTCCGAGCAGGGGACATTGGTATTCCCTGGCAACCTGGGGATGTTTGAATGGGGCGGTATTTCCGTCGATCCAGACCGTCAGGTCGCTATCGCTAACCCGATGGCGCTGCCGTTTGTCTCGAAGCTGATCCCACGCGGCCCGGGTAATCCAATGGAGCCGCCGAAAGACGCGAAAGGTACCGGTACAGAAGCGGGTATTCAGCCACAGTACGGCGTACCATTCGGCGTCACGCTGAATCCGTTCCTTTCGCCGTTTGGCCTGCCGTGTAAACAACCGGCCTGGGGCTATATTTCCGCGTTGGATCTGAAGACCAATGAAATCGTGTGGAAGAAACGTATAGGGACGCCGCGCGACAGTATGCCGTTCCCGATGCCGGTTCCGGTGCCGTTCAACATGGGGATGCCCATGCTGGGCGGGCCAATCTCAACCGCCGGTAATGTGCTGTTCATTGCCGCGACCGCCGACAACTACCTGCGCGCTTATAACATGAGCAACGGGGAAAAACTGTGGCAGGGACGTTTACCCGCCGGAGGCCAGGCAACGCCTATGACCTATGAGGTAAACGGTAAGCAGTACGTGGTCGTTTCTGCCGGAGGCCACGGTTCGTTTGGTACGAAGATGGGCGACTATATCGTGGCCTATGCTTTGCCTGACGACGCGAAATAACCATTAATGCCCGGCGTATGCCGGGCATTGTGCCGGGTGGCGGCTTCGCCTTACCCGGCCTGCGTCACAGACATCGGTCAGACCGTAAATCCTAACATCATTCCCGTATCTTCATGTTCTAACAGATGACAGTGCGCCATATAGGCATGTTCCTTCGGCGCGTCGTGATCGAACTTGACCAGCACTTCGCTGATACCGCCCTCAACGCGTACCGTATCCTTCCAGCCCGTTCTGTGCGCCGCTGGCGCTTTGCCGTTCTCTGACAAAATACGGAACTGGGTGCCATGAATATGGAAAGGATGCAGCATCATGTCACCCACGCCGGAAATCACCCAACGTTCATGTCGGCCTTTTTGCGCCGCGAACATCGGTTTGTTCATATCGAAGACCTGGCCGTTGATAAAGTTAGCGTTATGGAAGTCGAATTTTCCGCCGTGATTCATATTGCCCATCGCGCCATGATTCATCCCGCTGTGATCCATGTTGCCATGATCCATCTCGCCATGCCCCATATTGCCGCCCTGCATATGCGCGTTCATGCTGTCATGATCCATGCCGCTCATCGCCTGAGCGCCATATTTCTTCATCAGCATTTGCATCCCCATCATATCAAGGCGCGGGTCCATCGACAGTTTCAGGTTGCGCACCGTCAGCCCTTCCAGCGACGGCAGCGCCGGCATCGTCGTCAACGTATCCGGCAGCGTACCGGAGGCGGTAATCCGCAGCGGCTGGATACGCATCACCGGATGCGGTTTATCAAACGGAGCGATCGCCATTCCCATCTGGCTGACCGGCAGGGTCACCAGATCAAAGGCTTTCCCGTCGCTGATATCCACCAGCACTTCAAAACGCTCGCCCATTAATAACGGCAGTTCGGTGACTTTCACCGGCTCCGCCAGCAGGCCGCCGTCGCTGGCGATCACATAAAGCGGGCGATTATCGCTGGCGGCGATATTCAGCGAGCGCGCATTACAGCCATTTAGCAAGCGCAGACGTAGCCAGCCTTTCGGCGCGGAATGCTGCGGATAGATAGCGCCATTGGTCAGCAGCGTATCGCCAAACCAGCCGACGGCGGCGGTCATAATATCCAGTTGATAATCAATCTGGCCATCGGCGGAGAAGCGTTTGTCCTGAATGATCACCGGCACATCGTCGATGCCCCACTGTTTCGGCAGGCGCAATTTGCGAATCTCGTCATCTTCAATCAGCACCAGCCCGGCAAGGCCCATCGCCACCTGGCGCCCGGTTTTGCCGTGTTTGTGCGGATGAATCCAGCAGGTCGCGGCGCGTTGCTCCGGCGTAAACGTCACCGTGCGGGTTCCGCCTGCGGGAATAATCCCCTGCGGGCCGCCGTCGACGATGCCCGGAATCTCCAGACCATGCCAGTGAAGCGTCGTGTCTTCGGCCAGTTGGTTATGGATATCAACGGTCACGCTTTTTCCTTTGTGAAGCTGTACCGCTGGCCCCAGCAAATTACCGTTGTAGCCCCAGGTTGTCGCGTTCTTACCGGCGAATGTCGACTGTCCGGCTTTAACAATTAACTGCATACGGTTGCTCGCATCTGCCGTTAACAGGTCAGGAATAGGCAACGCGGGACGTTCGGCGGCAAAAGCGGCGCGGCTCCACAGCGGCAGCGCTGATGCAACCCCCAGCGCCACTGAATATTTTAAGAAATCACGGCGTAACATAATCATTTCCTTATAATGAACAGGCGGGTGTCTAAGCTTAGACCCTGCCCTAACGGGAAGGTCAAGCCAGCAACACGTCTTTACCATTCCTGACAGCAATACAATAAGAATGAAAACGCCGCGACCAATCCTGATAATAAAAGTCGTCGCTACGTTCTCAGTATGCTAACGTTGACTTTCCCTGATGCCGTGGTAGAAGCAATGAAGACGTTTTTCAGACCCGTGTTGTTTGGCAGCCTGATGGCCTTATGCGCAAATAGCTATGCGCTTACTGAATCCGAAGCTGAAGATATGGCCGATTTAACGGCAGTTTTCGTTTTTCTGAAAAATGACTGTGGTTACCAAAATTTACCCAACAGCCAGATTCGCCGTGCGCTGGTCTTTTTTGCCCAGCAAAATCAGTGGGACCTGAGTAACTACGACACCTTCGATATGAAATCGTTGGGCGAAGACAGCTACCGCGATCTTAGCGGCATCGGTATTCCGGTCGCTAAAAAATGCAAAGCTCTGGCCCGCGATTCTCTGAGCCTGTTAGCCTACGTTAAATAATCCTCCGTGATCCTATTGCTGAAATAATGACCGTGCATCCACGGTCATTGTTAGCTATGATGTTGCGCCCTTTTTTTACGGGTGTTAACAATGGAGGTATCAGCCAATGGCCGAAAATACGATGTGGCATGAAACGCTACACGACCAGTTTGGTCAGTACTTTGCCGTAGACAACGTTCTGTATCATGAAAAAACCGATCACCAGGATTTAATCATCTTTGAAAACGCCGCTTTTGGCCGCGTGATGGCGCTGGACGGCGTGGTACAGACCACCGAACGCGACGAGTTTATTTATCATGAAATGATGACCCATGTCCCGCTGCTGGCGCACGGTCATGCGAAACACGTTCTGATTATCGGCGGCGGCGACGGCGCAATGCTACGTGAAGTTACCCGGCATAAAAACGTCGAAACCATCACCATGGTAGAGATAGACGCTGGCGTAGTCTCGTTTTGCCGCCAGTATTTACCCAACCACAATGCCGGCAGCTACGACGATCCGCGCTTTACGCTGGTAATCGACGACGGCGTGAATTTCGTCAATCAAACCCATCAGACCTTTGATGTGATCATTTCCGACTGTACCGATCCGATAGGCCCCGGCGAAAGCCTGTTTACCTCCGCCTTTTATGAAGGCTGTAAGCGTTGCCTGAATCCGGGCGGCATTTTTGTCGCCCAGAACGGCGTGTGCTTCCTGCAGCAGGATGAAGCGCTCGACAGCCACCGCAAGCTGAGTCATTACTTCAGCGATGTCGGCTTCTACCAGGCGGCGATTCCGACCTATTACGGCGGCATTATGACCTTCGCCTGGGCGACGGACAACGACGCTCTTCGCCACCTGTCGAGCGAAATTATTCAGGCACGTTTTCATGCCGCCGGCCTCAAATGTCGCTATTACAACCCGGCTATTCATGCCGCTGCATTTGCGCTACCGCAATATCTACATGACGCACTGTCCGCACAGTGACGTTAAGGAGGTGATAAAAATTGAAAAAGCTGAAACTGCATGGCTTTAACAATCTGACGAAAAGCCTGAGTTTTTGTATTTACGATATCTGCTACGCCAAAACCGCAGAAGAGCGCGATGGCTATATCGCCTATATCGATGAACTCTATAACGCCAACCGACTGACCGAGATCCTGTCGGAGACCTGCTCCATTATCGGCGCAAACATCCTGAACATCGCCCGTCAGGATTATGAACCCCAGGGTGCCAGCGTCACGATTCTGGTGAGCGAAGAGCCGATCGACCCGAAACTTATCGATCAAACCGAACATCCCGGCCCGCTGCCGGAAACCGTGGTGGCGCACCTCGATAAGAGCCATATCTGCGTGCATACCTATCCGGAAAGCCATCCGGAAGGCGGGCTATGCACCTTTCGCGCCGACATCGAAGTGTCAACCTGCGGGGTGATTTCACCGCTAAAAGCGCTCAATTACCTGATCCACCAGCTAGAGTCCGATATCGTCACCATCGATTACCGCGTGCGCGGCTTTACACGCGACGTCAACGGTATGAAGCACTTTATCGATCATGAGATTAATTCTATTCAGAATTTTATGTCGGAAGATATGAAGTCGCTGTATGACATGGTGGATGTAAACGTGTATCAGGAAAATATTTTCCATACCAAGATGCTGCTTAAAGAGTTCGATCTTAAGCACTACATGTTTCACACCAAACCGGAAGATCTCACTGAAACCGAACGCCAGGAGATCACCGCCGCGCTGTGGAAAGAGATGCGCGAGATTTACTACGGCCGCAATATTTCTGCGGTCTGATTCACCACTGGCAGCGCCTGACGGCGCTGTCACTCCGGCTGCACCAGCGTTAGCGCAAAAGCGCGCCCTTTCAGTTCAACCTGCGCTGACGGCGGCAGATTGACGTCGGTAATCACGTCATTAAAGCGCTCAAGCGGCACCACATTAAAGAGCGAATGCGCGCCATACTTACTGCTGTCCGCCAGCAACACTTTGCGCTGCGCATTAGCAATAATCTCCTGTTTAAGCCCGGCCTTATCTTCCGTTGGGGTCGTCACGCCCGTTTTTACCCCCCATGAATTACAGCTCATAAACGCGATGTTCGGGTAAACGCTGCGCAACAGCTTGCGCCCATGCTCACCGATACAGGACTGACTGCTGTCATCGATACGACCGCCGACAATCGTCACTTCAATTTGCCGGAACTCAGCTAAAAACAGCGCAATATGCAGATCGACGGTGATGACCCGCAGCGGAAGATGGGTTAAGCATTTCGCCAGTTCCATCATTGTCGTACCGGCATCCAGCACGACGGCATCGCCAGCATTGACCAGCGATGCGGCAACGCGTGCGATCGCCCGTTTTTCAGCGGGCGATCGCAGTTGTTTTTCATTGGTGGTGGGCTGGGCGGGTTCAAAACGTCGCAGCGCCACACCGCCATGACTACGGCTGATCACGCCCTGCTCATCCAGCTTGATCAAATCGCGACGGATAGTGGCTGGCGATGCGTCAACCGCCTCAACCAGCTGTTCTACCGTAACCAGCGTATGGTTTTTCAGATACGCCACAATGAGATCCAGACGGTGTTGTCCTTTCATAACAGGGAATTATGCCAGTTGCATTGCCAGTTTGATCGATACGGCCATGCTCTCAGATTTTGCTTTTCCCGTCCAGGCGATATCAAATGCGGTGCCATGATCAGCAGAGGTCCGAATAAACGGCAGCCCCGCGGTGATATTCACGCCATCATAAAAGCCAAGCAATTTCAACGGGATATGCCCCTGGTCATGATACATCGCCACCACCATATCATACTGCCCCTCATAAGCCTGGAGAAATACAGTATCCGGCGGGCACGGCCCATAAACGTCCATACCTTTTGCGCGGGCATCGGTAATGGCTGGCGTCAGGATACGCGTCTCTTCATCGCCAAACAGGCCATTCTCGCCCGCATGAGGATTCACGCCTGCCACGGCGATACGCGGTTTAACGTAACCCACACGCTTGAGGAAAGTATCAGCAATGCCAATCACCGTTTCGACACGCGCGGTACTTAACGTATCAAGGAATTTACGCAGCGCGATATGCGTTGAAACGTGAATCACTTTTAGTTTATCGGTGTAAAGTACCATCGCGTAATCGCGGCTATGGGTCAGGGTCGCGAGCAGCTCGGTATGGCCCGGATAGTTGTGCCCCGCCAGGTGCAGCGCCTCTTTATTCAGCGGCGCGGTAGCGATAGCCTGTACGTCGCCCCGTAACGCTAACTCGGTGGCGCGCTTCACGCAGCGATACGCTAAATCCCCCGCCTGCGCCTGAACTTTCCCGGCCTCCAGCGCCTCCGGCTGCGCCAGCGGCTCATCAATCACATGAATGATGCCGGGCGCAAAACGCGCTTCGGCGACCCGTTCAATGGCCCGTAACTCGACGTTCGGCGTGATGCCCTTCGCCTGTAAACGTTTCAACGTTGCGAGGCATCCAATAACCACCAGCGGCGCGCCGTTGAGACCGTCTTCGCTTAGCGCTTTAACAATAATTTCCGGCCCAATGCCCGCTGGATCGCCCATGGTAATGGCAACGGTTTTAGTCTCCACAATACATCTCCTCAATATAATAAAGCGCGTCACACAACGTACTGTCTGAACCGAATCCGCCCGCTTTGGTAATGACCGGCAGATCGTCAATTTCGCTGTTTACAAACGTTCCACAGGGAATACAGGGCGCCACCTCGCTCTGAATGCGATAACCTTCAGCGCCAAGCGCGCCGGCGACGGCGGTTGCGATATCGCCGCCGGTCAGAAACAGCCCGCCAATCCGCGCCTGCTCGATAATGTTTAACGTGACGACGCCAAGCCGCTGGCTCAGTCGCTCGCCCAATTGCTGACGGCTCATCGCGGATTTTTCGCACAACGCGTCGATTAACTGTCGATCTTCTGCGCGACGGCTGGTGCGTAAAATCGTATGTCGATGCTGACTTAACAGCGCGCAGGCCTGCTCTACGACAGACGCGATTTCCTGTTCCGCGCTATCCGACACCATGCGCGCGGCATCGATATCCACGACCTCCGCACGTCCCCGGCACAGCGCATTATCCACCTGACGTCGCGTGGCTTCGCTCATCGAACCGGCCACCACCAGCACCGGCAGCCGCTGCCGGTCTTGCATAAAAAGTTCAACCGGCAACGCATTCGCCAGACCCGCTGCGCCGACGAGCAGCGGCATCGACGGTTGTTCACACGCCGCTTGCGCAATCAACGTCAGGTCCCGCTCTTCCACCGCATCCACGACGATAATCCCTTCGCCCTCAGCCGCATAAGCCGTAAGTAAGGCGCTTAACCCGCCGCGTCGGACATCCTGCAAAAAGACTTCATACACAGGGATCTCACTTTGCAACGCCACTATCTCGGCAATACGGGAAGAGACAATGGGCGTTTTCGGATCGCTGGCAAATTCGGTTTCCAGTAGCGGGACGCCATTAACCAGACATTTTCCTTCAAGCGTCGTGCGTCCGGCCGCAGGGATCGCGGCGGCGATAACGGCCAGTTTTCGCTGACTGGCGCGCATGGCCGCCGTCACTTCGGCGCCGATATTGCCGCGAAATGTGGAGTCGATTTTTTTGTACACCAGCGGCGCTGGCGATGTCTCACACCACGGCGAAAGCGCGGCATAAACGGCAGATGCCGCCTGATCTGCGGGCATCGCCCGGCTTTCGGTGTTAATGACTAACACATCGGCGCGGCGGGACGGTTTTTGCGACGCGCTCAACATGACTTCCGTTCTCGCCCCCTTCTTCGCCAACTGGACGCCGGTATCATTCGATCCGGTAAAATCATCGGCGATAACTATCATTTTCATGCGTTTTTCTCCAAAGAAGCCTGACGCGCCTGTTTTTTCGCAACCCAGGAGGTCAACACTGGCGTCAGGATTGCCGTGGTGATCACCGAGGCGGCAATCAGCGGAGCGGCAGCAGCGGCCACCTCGGCGAGCGAAGGGTCGGCCTGCGCAATAGCCAGCGGCGTCGCAACGGCATTACCCGCGGTGCTGGAGGCCGCCGCCCCGGCAATGCCAGTTCCGCCAACCAGACGATCTGCGCGAATATTAAAGAAACCGCCAACGAACGTTGTCAGCACGCCGAGCAGAATTCCGGCAAGTCCGCCTTGCAGTAACATTTCCAGATTGATGCCCGCCCCCAGCGCAAAAGCAAAGAAAGGAATGAGCAGCGGGCCGCCTTTGGTCAAAAAATCGCGCATATGAGGATCAAGATTGCCGAGGATCATGCCGACAACCAGCGGAACCAGCACCGCCACCAGCGCCATAATGGGAATGTTCGCCATCCCTGCCGCGCCCAGCGCAATCATCGTAAAGAAAGGGCCATCATTAAGAGACAAAATAGAGATAGCGCCGACGTCGCGCTCATTGCCGAATTCGCCTACCAGCGCAGCATAAAGTCCGCCATTTGAATTGCTCATCGCCGCGATAATCGCCACGCCGCTCAGGCCAAAAATACCCTCCGCGCCGAAAAGATGCTCCACGCCCAGACCAATGCCGATGGCGACAAGCAACTTAGTGAGCGTAATCGTCCCGCCCTGCAATAACGCCTGGGGCGCGGCTTTCACACTGATACCGGCTCCCATACACAGCAGAAAAGCGCCAATCAGCGGTGCCGCGCCGTTTTTAAATAAGGCAGTGGTAAAACCGCCGATCTCAAGCGCCTGCGGGGCGAAGGTGTTAATGACTGCGCCAATAACGAGCGGTACGACCATCATGCCGCCGGGTACGCGCTCTATTGCTTTTTTGATGTTCATGGTCTTACCGCCTGTTGCTTGTTGTGATTGAATAAAATCATAACGATTATATTCAATCAAATTAAGATCACAAACGCGTCAGATCACAGTTTTAAAATGATTAATAAAAATCAAAAAATCATTCTGCTATAAAAAAGCCGGGATACTCCCGGCTGGAATGTTTGGCGACTTCGTTTCCACTACCGCCCCCAACTGTCCGTCGACTGGCGTTGTGGGACAATAACGAAGAGAGGGTCAGGCTTTACTGACGAATTCCCGATACGCGGCGACGACCCGCAGAAAATCCTCCATGCCGCACAGGGATAAACTCTCTTCATCGTAATAACTCATCCCCTCTTCCATCTCATCGCCGGAAAAATCCAGTTGATTGGCGCGAATCATCACTTCTTCGCCGTCCATCCAGATCGTGTATTCATGCCCTGCTCGTTGCCAGGAGCGTTCGCTGCCTTTGACCGTACGCGCGGCTTGTTCTACTTCATCCAGTAGCGAGAGGTTGTCTTTAACCTCTTCATTAAACCAGTGACCGACCACCTCGTGGCCCATCGACATTCGTACTTTTACCCCTCCGGTAACGTCGCGCAGAAATTCGTAATCCATGATCTGTTCCTCTACAAAGGCAATGCGTCACCGCTGCATTGTACCTATGGGTAATTATCGCAGCTATGTAGAGGAAAAAAAGTGGATACGTCTAATTGTCGTAAATTTATCAATAAGAAGATCGGGTTATCTGCATTCTGGTTCCACAAGTAGCATCGTCCCATGCTATCATTATGAATGTAGTAAATTTACACTGCTAGCATGTATAATGATAATTATTATACACTTTATAGTATAGGAATATAATGGGAACCTTAAAGCTTATTCAATATCCATCTCAACTTCTTTCATTAACTATCTCAGATATAATTAACAAACAAAATTTATCCCAGCTCATCCAAAAATCTAAAAAAGATGACAGTGAAAATTGGGAAGGCAAGGATTGGATAATTAAAAACACACCTCAACAAGGAATAAATTGGATAGGAGAACATCCCAATATCAAAGCAGTAATAATAAAAACAAAGGATGGTTCTTACGCTGATGATGGCTGGAAAAATAATGAAAAAACCATATACTCTTACTCATTTAAAGCAGCAAAAGGCATCATTAACTTTAATGATTCTGCGAACCGGGTTCTAATTAACCAACCGATAAGCAACTATCCAATTTTGTTATTTACTGATTCATCTAACAAATGGGAATTTCAGGGATGCTTTAAAATCATAGACATACTAGAAAAAGCAGTCATCTTAGAAAAAATGATAAGTTTCCCAAGTCTAAATGATAAGAATAGTGACAATGATGACGTCATTTTGTATAAAAACGAGCACACTGAAGGAAAAATTAAATACATAACTCATATGTTATCTGAGCGGAATAGAAAAATAATAGATGAAATAAAAGATAACTCGCAATGGGTTTGTGATATTTGTGAGATTAAATTCTTAGATAAATATGGTAAAAACTATATTGAGGCCCACCACAAAATACCAATACATACTTTTACCGGTGAGCACAGAATATTGAAAACTGACTTTGCATTACTTTGCCCAAATTGTCACAAAGCTGTTCATATATACTTAAGAGAGGAAAACCTACAATATGAAGAAGCTAAAATAAAAATACGCAACATCTTAAAAAGATAGAAAATACAGAAACATATAATATGAATAAAAAGGGGGCAATTAGCCCCCTTAAAATGTAAATTAAACCGCAGTCTGGAAAATCACGCCATCTGCTTTCTCGGTGTACTGAGAAAGCTGGTCAAAGTTCAGGTAACGGTAAGTATCCACCGCCGTCTTATCCACCTGTGCCACGTAGGTCTGGTACTCTTCCGGCGTCGGCAGTTTGCCGATCAGCGCCGCAACCGCCGCCAGCTCCGCAGAAGCCAGGAAGACGTTCGCACCGGTACCTAAACGGTTCGGGAAGTTACGGGTAGAAGTGGAAACCACCGTCGCACCGTCAGCCACACGCGCCTGGTTACCCATACACAGGGAACAGCCAGGGATCTCAATACGCGCACCGCTCTTACCGAACACGCTGTAGTAACCTTCTTCGGTCAGCTGCGCGGCGTCCATACGGGTTGGCGGCGCCACCCACAGGCGAGTCGGCAGTTGGCCTTTATGGTTGTCCAGCAGCTTGCCGGCTGCACGGAAGTGGCCGATGTTAGTCATGCAGGAGCCGATGAACACTTCGTCGATCTTCTCGCCCTGCACGTCAGACAGCAGACGCGCGTCGTCCGGATCGTTCGGCGCACAGAGGATTGGCTCTTTGATATCCGCCAGATCGATGTCGATCACCGCCGCGTACTCTGCGTCAGCATCGGCTTCCAGCAGCTGCGGGTCCGCCAGCCATTTTTCCATGCCCTGGATACGACGTTCCAGCGTACGGCGGTCGCCGTAGCCTTCGGCGATCATCCACTTCAGCAGGACGATGTTGGAGGTCAGGTATTCAACAATCGGCTCTTTGTTCAGCTTGATGGTACAACCGGCAGCGGAACGCTCGGCGGAAGCATCGGTCAGCTCAAACGCCTGCTCGACTTTCAGATCCGGCAGACCTTCGATTTCCAGGATGCGGCCAGAGAAGATGTTTTTCTTGCCTTTCTTCTCAACGGTCAGCAGGCCCTGTTTGATGGCGTACAGCGGGATGGCGTGTACCAGATCGCGCAGGGTGATGCCCGGCTGCATTTTGCCTTTGAAGCGCACCAGCACGGATTCCGGCATATCCAGCGGCATCACGCCGGTCGCGGCGGCAAACGCCACCAGACCAGAACCCGCCGGGAAAGAGATACCAATCGGGAAACGGGTATGGGAGTCACCGCCGGTACCGACGGTATCCGGCAGCAGCATACGGTTCAGCCAGGAGTGAATCACGCCGTCGCCCGGACGCAGAGAGACACCGCCACGGTTCATAATGAAGTCTGGCAGCGTGTGGTGCGTGGTGACGTCAACCGGCTTCGGATAGGCTGCGGTGTGACAGAACGACTGCATGACCAGATCGGCGGAGAATCCCAGACAGGCCAGGTCTTTCAGCTCGTCGCGGGTCATCGGGCCGGTAGTATCCTGAGAACCGACGGAGGTCATTTTCGGTTCGCAGTACGCGCCCGGACGGATACCTTTCACACCACAGGCGCGACCGACCATTTTCTGTGCCAGCGAGAAGCCACGGCTGCTTTCCGCCACGTCTTTTGCCTGACGGAAAACGTCTGAGTGCGGCAGCCCCAGCGCTTCACGCGCTTTGGTGGTCAGGCCACGGCCGATAATCAGCGGAATACGACCACCGGCACGCACTTCGTCAATCAGCACGTCGGTTTTCAGTTCGAAGGTTGCCAGTAGCTCGCCGGTTTCATGATTGCGTACTTCGCCTTTGTACGGGTAGACGTCAATCACATCGCCCATATTCAGGTTAGAAACGTCAACTTCAATCGGCAGCGCGCCCGCATCTTCCATAGTGTTAAAGAAGATAGGCGCAATTTTGCCGCCGAGGCACAGACCGCCGCCGCGCTTATTCGGCACGTTCGGGATGTCATCGCCCATGAACCACAGCACGGAGTTGGTCGCGGATTTACGGGAAGAACCGGTGCCCACCACGTCACCCACGTAAGCCAGCGGGTAGCCTTTTTTCTGCAATGCTTCGATTTGTTTGATCGGGCCGACAACGCCTGGCTGATCCGGCTCAATGCCTTCACGGGCGTTTTTCAGCATCGCCTGCGCATGTAACGGGATATCCGGTCTCGACCACGCATCCGGCGCCGGAGAGAGATCGTCGGTATTCGTTTCGCCGGTCACTTTGAAAACGGTGACGGTGATTTTTTCCGCCAGCGGCGGACGGCTCAGGAACCATTCGGCGTCGGCCCAGGATTGCATCACCTGTTTGGCATATTCATTGCCCGCTTTGGCTTTCTCTTCTACGTCGTAGAAGTTATCGAACATCAGCAGGGTGTGGGACAGTGCTTTGGCAGCAATCGGCGCCAGTTTCGCATCGTCCAGCGCATCAATCAGCGGATGAATGTTGTAACCACCCTGCATGGTGCCCAGCAGTTCAATGGCTTTTTCTGGGGAGACCAGCGGGGAGGTGGTGTCGCCTTTCGCGACAGCAGCGAGAAAACCGGCTTTAACATAAGCGGCTTCATCTACGCCAGGAGGAACGCGGTTGATCAACAGGTCTAACAGGAATTCTTCTTCGCCCACAGGCGGGGTCTTCAGCAGCTCGACAAGCGCAGCCATTTGGGTTGCGTCTAAAGGTTTTGGCACAATCCCCTGGGCAGCACGCTCAGCTACGTGCTTACGGTATTCTTCTAGCACGACGATATCTCCTCGCTCTCATTGTCATAATGCGGCGCTTTTGTTGATGGGCGATTCTCTTCACGCTCCTGTGAGACAGTAGTTAGTAGGGTAAATGCCCGGTACCGCATAAGGCACAATAACAGGATTTTCTTTAAGTGTTAATCTGTTTACAAAAAAGCAACATAAAAAAGTGGCTGAATCGTTAAGGATGGTCTAATGCTCTACTGAGACGGGAGCTGCAGCCATAAATGCTTACCTCATTTCGTGCTTTGATCGTCACGTAACGTTACCGATCCCAACATTAGCTAAAAATTAAACTATCGTCCCTTTATACTCACGCCAAACTGCACCCCGTCGGCGGCAGGCATAATGACCATAGCGATTCTCTGGAATCGGGAGAGATAAAATGACGTTGCCCTTTAAACCCCATCTCATTGCCCTTGTGTGCAGTGCCGGGTTATTTGCCGCTTCGGGCGTACTGTATGTTAAAAGCCGCGCTCCCGAAGCGCCCGCGCAGGCGGCAGCTCCCGCCTCTGAGCCAACGCAGACCGCTGTGCCCGCGCCTGTCGCGAAAACGACCTTTACCACTGCGCAAATTGATCAATGGGTCGCGCCTGTTGCGCTTTATCCCGATGCCCTGCTTTCGCAGGTGCTCATGGCCTCCACCTACCCGGCGAACGTAGTTCAGGCCGTCCAGTGGTCGCGCGATAACCCTACGCTGCAGGGCGATGCCGCTATTCAGGCGGTGGCCAGCCAACCGTGGGACCCCAGCGTCAAATCGCTGGTCGCCTTTCCCCAGTTGATGGCGCTTATGGGCGAGAATCCGCAATGGGTGCAAAACCTGGGCGATGCGTTCTTAGCCCAGCCACAGGATGTGATGGATGCGGTGCAAAGGCTGCGTCTGCTCGCTCAACAAACCGGTTCGCTAAAATCCACGCCACAGCAAACCGTCACCAGCGTGCCGAAGTCCAGCGCTTCTACCGCCGTCACGACGACAACCACCACATCCGCCAGTACGCCAGCGACACCGTCGACCGTTATAAAAATTGAACCCGCGAATCCGCAGGTGGTGTACGTGCCGAACTATAACCCCGCGACGGTGTATGGCGCCTGGCCCAATACCGCTTATCCGCCGGTGTATTTACCGCCCCCTCCGGGGCAGCAGTTTGCCGACAGTTTTGTTAAAGGTTTTGGTTATAGTCTGGGCGTCGCCACCACCTATGCGTTGTTCAGCAGCATAGACTGGGATGATGACGATCATCACCACCATGACGACGACCACCATGATGATGATTACCATCATGGTGGTAACGGTTATCAACATAATGGCGATAATATCAACATCAATGTCAATAATTTCAACCGGATATCCGGGCAAAACCTGCCGGGCCAAACGATGGGCTGGCAGCATAATCCCGCCTGGCGCAATGGCGTCCCCTATCCGAATAATACCGTTGCGCAACGGTTCCATCCCACCAATGTTAGCGGCGGGTTAAGCGCAACGCAGCAAGCGCCAGTGTCTCGCGACAGTCAGCGCCAGGCGGCCATGACGCAATTTCAACAGCGCAGCCATACGGCCAACGCTTCTTTGCCAGCGCCAGGCACCCGCGATGCCCAGCGTAAGGCGGCATCGCAGCAGTTAAATCAAATTGCCCAGCGTAATAATTACCGTGGCTATGACGGAACACAAAACAGCAGTCGTCGCGAGGCGGCGCAGCAGACACTGAATAAATCCACCACGCAGCAGCATCGTTCCGAGCTGAAGGCTAAAGCCCAGCAGCACCCTGTTTCACAACAGCAGAGAGACACCGCCCGCCAGCGTATTGAATCCTCTACGCCGCAGCAGCGTCAGGCATTTCGCCAGAATATGCACGCCAATGTGTTTAGCGGGAACGACAGTCGATCGCCGTCATGGCAATCGCAACAGCTACGCGGCCTGGAAAGCCGTCGCGGCAGTCACTTAAACACCGAGCAACGCGCCGCCGCGCGGGAACATTTTTCTGAACATCATGAATTTCATCGCCGTTAACCGGAGCAGATAATGAAAAAGGTTATGTTAAGCGCTCTGTTACTGTCGTTACCCTTGCTGGGCTACGCGCAGGAACGGTTCCCCTCCCCGGAAGCGGCCGCCAGCGCCTTCGCCGCGGCGGTAGCCGGAAAAAACGAAACGCAGCTTACCGCGCTACTGGGCGATGACTGGCGGCAATTTCTGCCGCCGGAAGGTGCCGATCCCGAGGCCGTGGCCCGCTTCAATCGTGACTGGCGCGAAGGCCATCGCATTGTACAAAAAGACAATACGGCGCACCTGAATGTCGGACGAGAAGACTGGCAGCTCCCGGTGCCCATGGTGAAAGAGACTGGCGGCTGGCGCTTTGATATGGCGGCAGCCGGGAATGAGATCCTCACCCGTACTATTGGGCGAAATGAACTTTCTACCTTACAGGCCATGCATGCTTACGTTGATGCGCAGCAGGATTATTACTTACAAAACCATCGCTGGGCGCACAGGATAATCAGTAGCGAAGGCCAAAAAGATGGCCTGTACTGGCCAACCAAAGCAGGCGACGTCCCCAGTCCGTTAGGCCCAAACTTTAGTCCCGCAGCGCCAGACGAGGGTTACCACGGCTACCATTTCCGTATTATCAGCGATAACGACGGTCACGGCGCGGCGCTTCTGGCCTGGCCGATGCATTACGGCGAAACCGGGGTGATGAGTTTTATGGTCAACCAGGACGATCGTATTTATCAGGCGGATTTAGGCAAGGAGACGGAGAGTAAAGTTCAGGCTATCACGCGTTTTGCGCCAGACGCACAGTGGCAGGTCGCCGAATAACCCGTAAGCGCCTGGCGTTATCGCCAGGCCATGATCATTAGCCCTGATGCGGCATTAATTCCGGATGGCCTTGTACCGGCGGCTTGTTGCTGGTCAGCGCAGCTTCATCAGCCTGAATGCTGCCGGAATTAGCCGCCCATACGCCTTCATGCGTGTGGGTGATCTGCTGATGCTGCGCATTCAAATCCTCGCCCATTGCCGCAATATGCGTGCTTTCCGTACCGCCGCTGTTAGTCGCCCAGGGGATGACGGGATCGCTGGCAAATGCCATGCCGGAAATCAAGGTCGCAGTTAGCGCTGCTGTTGTCAGAAAAAGTTTCATATATCAAACCTCATAATTAGCTCGCTATTATTTTATAGCGTTACCAATTTCAGGATGATGACAAAGTAAGGAGAGGTATTTCTTATGAAACAATTAGTTGGTCGAAAATGACAGACAAAGGCACTACCGACGGCATAAGCTTTGAAAAACGTACTGCTGCGGAAACGATAAATTTTGCGGTTTCGTTATCCTTCGCCATCATTTGACACATCTGATTTGCCATGCATAAAAAAAGCGGCTGTAAAGCCGCTTTTTTGTATCGGGTGGCGCATTGCCACCTACAGAAGATTATTTCTTCTTCGCTTTCGGGTTCGGCAGGTCGGTAATACTACCTTCGAACACTTCAGCAGCCAGACCGACGGACTCGTGCAGAGTCGGGTGCGCATGAATGGTCAGCGCGATGTCTTCCGCGTCACAGCCCATTTCGATCGCCAGACCGATTTCACCCAGCAGCTCGCCGCCGTTGGTACCGACAATCGCCCCGCCGATCACGCGGTGAGATTCTTTGTCGAAAATCAGTTTGGTCATACCGTCTGCACAGTCAGAAGCGATAGCACGGCCAGAAGCTGCCCACGGGAAGGTGGCGGTTTCATAGCTGATGCCTTTTTCTTTCGCTTCTTTCTCGGTCAGGCCAACCCATGCCACTTCTGGCTCGGTGTACGCGATAGACGGGATAACTTTCGGATCGAAGTAGTGTTTCTTCCCGGCGATAACTTCAGCGGCAACGTGGCCTTCGTGAACGCCTTTATGCGCCAGCATCGGCTGACCGACGATATCGCCGATAGCGAAGATGTGCGGCACGTTGGTGCGCAGCTGTTTGTCCACGCGGATAAAGCCACGGTCGTCAACTTCCACGCCAGCTTTGCCCGCGTCGAGGTTTTTACCGTTCGGCACACGACCAATCGCCACCAGAACCGCATCATAACGCTGCGCTTCAGCCGGGGCTTTTTTGCCTTCCATCGAAACGTAGATACCGTCTTCTTTCGCTTCAACGGCAGTCACTTTGGTTTCCAGCATCAGGTTGAATTTCTTGCTGATGCGCTTGGTGAAGACTTTAACGATGTCTTTATCAGCCGCCGGGATAACCTGGTCGAACATTTCAACCACGTCAATCTCTGAACCCAGCGCGTGGTATACGGTACCCATTTCCAGACCGATGATACCGCCGCCCATGACCAGCATACGCTTCGGCACTTCTTTCAGTTCCAGAGCGTCGGTAGAATCCCATACGCGCGGGTCTTCATGCGGAATAAACGGTAATTGGATCGGACGAGAACCTGCCGCGATGATCGCGTTGTCGAAGTTGATCACGGTTTTGCCGTTTTCGCCTTCCACTTCCAGGGTGTTCGCCCCGGTGAATTTACCCAGACCGTTGACCACTTTCACTTTACGGCCTTTGGCCATACCCGCCAGACCGCCGGTCAGCTGCGTGATCACTTTCTCTTTCCAGGTACGAATCTTGTCGATATCGGTTTTCGGCTCACCGAAGACGATACCGTGTTCAGCCAGCGCTTTGGCTTCTTCGATAACTTTTGCTACGTGCAGCAGCGCTTTAGAAGGGATACAGCCGACGTTCAGACAAACACCGCCAAGGGTGTTGTAGCGTTCTACAATTACGGTTTCCAGACCTAAATCAGCGCAACGGAAAGCGGCAGAATAGCCTGCCGGGCCCGCCCCAAGTACCACGACCTGAGTTTTGATTTCAGTACTCATCATGACCTCTTTATTTGTATCCGGCGGTCCGGGGTACTTGATCGCCCATCATCCACCGGGTCGTTCTATCCGCCCGTATCTTACAAAATTGTTAACAATTTTGAAACAACAAACGGATCACGAATTATCGCTTTCGCTAATAACCTCACAAACTCCATGAGATTATCAAAAAAAGCCGGCCGTCGGGCCGGCTTTTCGCTTACATCACCAGACGGCGAATGTCAGACAACATATTGTTGATAATGGTAATGAAACGCGCACCATCAGCACCATCGATCACACGGTGGTCGAAGGAAAGAGAGATAGGCATCATCAGACGCGGCACAAACTCTTTCCCATTCCACACCGGTTCCATCGCCGACTTAGAAACGCCGAGGATAGCCACTTCCGGCGCGTTAACAATCGGCGCGAAGTGGGTAGTTCCCAGGCCGCCGATGCTGGAGATAGTGAAGCAACCACCCTGCATTTCGCCAGCGGTCAGCTTACCATCACGCGCTTTTTTGGAGATGGTGGTCAGTTCACGAGACAGCTCGGTCACGCTCTTCTTATTCACGTCTTTAAAGACCGGAACCACCAGGCCATTCGGGGTATCAACCGCCACGCCGATGTTGATGTATTTCTTCAGGGTCAGACGCTGACCGTCTTCGGACAGAGAGCTGTTGAAGCGCGGCATCTGTTCCAGAGCAGCGGCAACCGCTTTCATGATGAAGACCACTGGCGTGTATTTCACATCCAGTTTGCGCTTCTCAGCTTCGGCGTTCTGCTGTTTACGGAACGCTTCCAGATCGGTGATATCGGTTTTGTCGAAGTGCGTAACGTGCGGGATCATCACCCAGTTACGGCTCAGGTTCGCGCCAGAGATTTTCTGGATACGGCCCAGTTCCACTTCTTCAACTTCACCAAACTTGCTGAAGTCCACTTTCGGCCACGGCAGCATACCCGGGATACCGCCGCCCGCAGCAGCCGGCGCAGCTTCCGCGCGTTTGATAGCGTCTTTCACGTAAGCCTGAACGTCTTCGCGCAGAATACGGCCTTTACGACCGGTGCCTTTCACTTTCGCCAGGTTGACGCCAAACTCGCGCGCCAGACGGCGAATCAGCGGAGTAGCGTGAACGTACGCGTCGTTTTCAGCGAACTCAGATTTGCCTTCCGCTTTTGCAGCCGGGGCAGCAGGCTTCTCAGCTTTCGCCGCCGGAGCCGGCGCCGCCGCTTCCTGTTTAGCCGGAGCGGCCGCAGGCGCTGCGCCTTCTACTTCGAAGACCATAATCAGAGAACCGGTTTTCACTTTATCGCCGGTGCTGATCTTGATTTCTTTCACGGTACCCGCGAACGGAGCCGGAACTTCCATAGAGGCTTTGTCGCCTTCTACGGTGATCAGCGACTGTTCAGCGGTAACTTTATCGCCGACTTTGACCATCACTTCGGTGACTTCAACTTCGTCGCCGCCGATGTCCGGTACGTTAACGTCTTTCACGCCCGTCGCTGCTGCTGGAGCAGCCGCAGCCGGAGCGGCTTCCGCTTTCGCTGGTGCTGCTGCGCCTGCTTCACCCGCCACTTCGAAGACCATAATCAGAGAGCCGGTAGAGACTTTATCACCGGTGTTCACTTTGATCTCTTTCACGGTGCCTGCAAACGGAGCAGGAACTTCCATAGAGGCCTTGTCGCCTTCGACGGTGATCAGCGACTGTTCAGCTTCTACGGTGTCGCCCACTTTCACCATCACTTCAGTCACTTCAACTTCGTCACTGCCGATATCCGGAACGTGAACGTCTTTCGCCGCTGCCGCAGCAGGTGCTGCTGCCGGCGCCGCTTCTTTCTTCTCTTCTGCCTTAGCAGGTGCAGCGTCGGCTGCACCTTCGGCGGAATCGAAAATCATGATAAGTGCACCGGTCTCGGTTTTGTCGCCGACAGAGACTTTGATCTCTTTCACGACGCCAGCCTGCGGAGACGGGACTTCCATAGAGGCTTTGTCGCCTTCTACGGTGATCAGCGACTGTTCAGCTTCCACTTTGTCGCCCACTTTGACCAGAATCTCGGTGATTTCAACTTCATCTGTCCCGATGTCCGGTACTTTGATTTCGATAGCCATTATTCTTTTACCTCTTACGCCAGACGCGGGTTAACTTTATCTGCATCGATGTTGAATTTGGTAATCGCATCCGCTACCACTTTCTTGTCGATTTCGCCACGTTTAGCCAGTTCGCCCAGCGCTGCAACAACCACATAAGAAGCATCAACTTCGAAGTGGTGACGCAGGTTCTCACGGCTGTCGGAACGGCCGAAGCCATCCGTACCCAGTACGCGATAGTCGTCAGCCGGTACGTAAGTACGAACCTGCTCGGCGAACAGTTTCATATAGTCAGTAGATGCTACAGCCGGAGCGTCGTTCATCACCTGAGCGATGTACGGAACGCGCGGGGTTTCCAGCGGGTGCAGCATGTTCCAGCGTTCACAATCCTGACCATCACGCGCCAGTTCGGTGAAGGAGGTCACGCTATATACGTCAGAACCTACGCCGTAATCTTTCGCCAGGATCTGTGCTGCTTCACGCACGTGACGCAGGATAGAACCGGAGCCCAGCAGCTGAACTTTACCTTTGCTACCTTCGAGGGTTTCGAGTTTGTAGATACCTTTACGGATACCTTCCTCGGCACCTGCTGGCATGGCCGGCATGTGGTAGTTTTCGTTCAGCGTGGTGATGTAGTAGTAAACGTTCTCTTGTTTCTCACCGTACATACGCTCCAGACCATCATGCATGATGACAGCCACTTCGTAAGCGTAAGCCGGGTCGTAAGAGATACAGTTCGGGATAGTCAGCGACTGAATGTGGCTGTGACCATCTTCGTGCTGCAGACCTTCGCCGTTCAGCGTAGTACGACCGGAAGTCCCGCCGATCAGGAAGCCGCGAGCCTGCTGGTCGCCAGCCTGCCAGCACAGGTCGCCGATACGCTGGAACCCGAACATAGAGTAGTAGATGTAGAACGGGATCATCGGCAGATCGTTGGTGCTGTAAGAGGTCGCCGCAGCCAGCCAGGATGCGCCTGCGCCCAGCTCGTTGATACCTTCCTGCAGAATCTGGCCTTTCTCGTCTTCTTTGTAGTAAGCAACCTGCTCACGGTCCTGCGGGGTGTACTGCTGGCCGTTCGGGCTGTAGATACCAATCTGACGGAACAGACCTTCCATACCGAAAGTACGCGCTTCGTCGGCGATGATCGGAACCAGACGATCTTTGATCGACTTGTTCTTCAGCATCACGTTCAGGGCACGCACGAAAGCGATCGTAGTGGAAATCTCTTTACTTTGCTCTTCCAGCAGCGCGCCGAAATCTGAAAGTTGAGGCAGCTCTAACTTCTCGGTGAAGTTCGGCTGACGGCTTGGCAGGTAGCCATGCAGCGCCTGACGGCGTTCATGCAGGTATTTGTGTTCTTCAGAACCTTCCGGGAAGGTAATGTATGGCAGTTTTTCGAGATCAGCATCGGCAACCGGCACGTTGAAACGATCGCGGACGTAACGCACGCCGTCCATGTTCATTTTCTTCACCTGGTGAGCGATGTTTTTGCCTTCCGCGGTGTCGCCCATGCCGTAACCTTTAATGGTATGGGCCAGGATTACGGTCGCTTTGCCTTTGGTTTCCTGCGCTTTTTTCAGTGCAGCATAGACTTTCTTCGGATCGTGACCACCGCGGTTCAGCGCCCAAATCTGCTCATCGGTCCAGTCGGCCACCAGGGCTGCGGTTTCCGGGTATTTACCGAAGAAGTGCTCACGCACGTAAGCGCCGTCTTTGGATTTGAAGGTCTGGTAGTCGCCGTCAACGGTTTCGTTCATCAGCTGGATAAGCTTACCGCTGGTGTCTTTACGCAGCAGTTCATCCCAACGACCGCCCCACATGACTTTGATAACGTTCCAGCCAGCACCTGCAAAGATGCCTTCCAGTTCGTTAACAATCTTGCCGTTACCGGTGACCGGGCCGTCAAGACGCTGCAGGTTACAGTTGATAACAAAGACCAGGTTGTCCAGTTTTTCACGGGTGGCGATGGTGATCGCGCCTTTGGATTCCGGCTCATCCATCTCGCCGTCGCCGAGGAAGGCGTAAACGGTTTGTTTAGAGGTATCTTTCAGGCCGCGGTGTTCCAGATATTTCAGGAATTTCGCCTGGTAGATAGCACCGATTGGGCCCAGACCCATAGAGACGGTCGGGAACTGCCAGAATTCCGGCATCAGTTTCGGGTGCGGATAGGAAGAGAGGCCATTGCCGTGAACTTCCTGACGGAAGTTATCCATCTGTTCCTGGGTCAGACGACCTTCCAGGAACGCGCGAGCGTAGATGCCCGGAGAGATGTGGCCCTGGAAGTACACCAGGTCGCCGCCATCCTGTTCGTTGCGCGCACGGAAGAAATGGTTAAAACAGACATCATAGATCGTGGCGGAAGACTGGAAGGACGCCATGTGGCCGCCCAACTCAAGGTCTTTTTTAGACGCGCGCAGCACGGTCATGATGGCGTTCCAGCGGATCGCAGAACGAATGCGACGTTCCAGCTCCAGATTACCCGGGTATTCCGGTTCGTCTTCAACGGCAATAGTGTTGATGTAATTACTGGCCCCTGCGCCTGCCGCGACTTTCACGCCGCCTTTACGAGCTTCAGAAAGCAGTTGGTCAATCAGATACTGAGCGCGCTCAACACCTTCTTCACGGATGACCGATTCGATCGCCTGTAGCCAGTCGCGAGTTTCGATCGGATCCACGTCATTTTGGAAACGTTCTGACATGGGGGTATTCCTTATCTATCTAATACGTTGAGTTATCTGGAACCTGTCCCATTAAACTTTCGTGAGAAAGCTTAATAAGACAGGTTCTGCGTTTAGTTGCCGCGCACATTTTTGCGCGTTATTCACAACATCTTCTGGTTAACGTTCTGCCAGAAAAAACTAATTCTTGCGCTGTTCCAGGCGGCGTAAAGCGCGTTCACGACGGCTCTCCTCACGGCTTCTGTCCAGCATAATCTCTTCGATAAACGCCAGATGTCGGTGTGACGCTTCACGCGCTTCTTCTGGTTTTCCGGCCATAATGGCTTCAAATATACGGGTGCGATGCGTACTCACCAGCGGCAGCATCTCCCGACGCGCATACAGCAATTCGAAGTTCTGCCGCACGTTTTGCGCCAGCATCGGCTCCATACACCTTAGCAGATGAAGCAATACCACGTTGTGCGCCGCTTCGGTGACGGCGATTTGATACTGGAGCACGGCTTCGGACTCGGCATCCAGATCGCCGGACTCTTGCGCCAGCTCAATAGCATGGTGCAGCTCGCGAATACGGTCTTTATCTTCGTCGGTGCTGCGCAGCGCCGCGTAATAAGCCGCAATGCCTTCCAGCGCATGGCGCGTTTCGAGCAGGTCAAACTGGGATTCAGGGTGATCGGAGAGCAGTTCCACCAGCGGGTCGCTAAAGCTCTGCCACAGGCTGCTCTGCACGAAGGTTCCGCCGCCCTGACGACGAAGCAACAATCCCTTCGCTTCGAGACGTTGAATCGCCTCGCGCAAGGAGGGACGGGAGACGTCGAACTGTTTTGCCAGTTCACGTTCCGGTGGGAGTTTTTCTCCGGGACGCAATGTTCCCTCAAGGATTAAAAACTCCAGCTGCTGCTCGATCACATCGGAGAGTTTTGGTTGGCGGATTTTGCTGTAGGCCATGATTTCCTGTCTTAAGCCATTTGCCCGGAGTCAATTGGTCTTACCAATTTCATGTCTGTGACGCTAAAGTAACAAAGTATTCACCTTCTGTCCATACAGGTTTTGATTGAAATCAGTAAAGGAGGCACATTTTAACAATTTTACAGAAATCATGTTTCAAAACTGTAACTGTGCACAAATGTTAAATTTACCCACCAGGAGGTAGATTTAACGTATTTGAAACGATAAAAAATCTCATCTGAACCGATTCAACAGTAGATTAAATGCATTTTTATGCATAAATAATGAATAAAAACAAATTAACATCTGTAAGGGAAAATAAAAGGAGGTATTTACAAGTGCTTTCTTTTTACGCAACTCGTCATCACCCCTGCACAAAGCAGGTGCATTCGCGGCCACATACCATTATTCTGATCAAGACGAAAGAGTTGAAGTGACATTTTAAAAAACGAGCTTGTAAATAAATCAATACAAAAAGCGGAATTGCAAACTTACACACGCACTACTGCATCGTTCAAAATAAGCGCGTTATGAATAAACCGCGCCCGATACACGAGGTTTTATGATGGACAGTCAGCAGCACGGCGAGCAGCTCAAGCGCGGCCTGAAAAACCGCCATATTCAGCTTATCGCATTGGGCGGCGCGATAGGGACAGGCTTGTTCCTGGGAAGCGCCTCCGTTATTCAGTCGGCGGGGCCAGGAATTATCCTGGGCTATGCGATTGCAGGCTTTATTGCCTTTCTGATTATGCGCCAGCTGGGGGAGATGGTGGTTGAAGAACCGGTCGCCGGCTCTTTTAGCCACTTCGCCTATAAATACTGGGGCGGCTTTGCCGGATTCGCTTCCGGCTGGAACTACTGGGTGCTGTACGTATTAGTTGCCATGGCGGAACTGACCGCAGTGGGTAAATATATCCAGTTCTGGTATCCGGAGATCCCCACCTGGGCTTCTGCGGCAGCCTTCTTTGTGATTATCAACGCCATCAACCTGACCAACGTTAAAGTGTTCGGTGAGATGGAGTTTTGGTTCGCCATTATTAAAGTGATCGCCGTCATCGCTATGATTCTGTTCGGCGCGTGGTTACTCTTCAGCGATACCGCTGGTCCGCAGGCCACCGTGCGCAACCTGTGGGAACAGGGCGGCTTTCTGCCGCATGGCTGGACCGGGCTGGTGATGATGATGGCCATTATTATGTTTTCGTTCGGCGGACTGGAGCTGGTAGGGATCACCGCCGCTGAAGCCGATAACCCGGAACAGAGCATCCCCAAAGCCACTAATCAGGTTATCTATCGCATCCTGATTTTTTATATCGGCTCGCTGGCGGTTCTGCTTTCGCTGCTGCCATGGACTCGCGTCACCGCCGATACCAGCCCATTTGTCCTTATCTTCCATGAGCTGGGCGATACGTTTGTCGCCAATGCGCTGAATATCGTGGTTCTCACCGCCGCGCTATCGGTTTATAACAGCTGCGTTTACTGCAACAGCCGTATGCTGTTCGGTCTGGCCCAGCAGGGAAATGCGCCGAAAGCGCTGCTGAACGTCGACAAACGCGGCGTGCCGGTGAGCTCCATTTTGGTTTCCGCCGTCGTGACTGCGTTGTGCGTGCTGCTCAACTACCTGGCCCCAGAGTCCGCATTCGGACTGCTGATGGCGCTGGTGGTCTCCGCGCTGGTCATTAACTGGGCGATGATTAGCCTTGCCCATATGATGTTCCGTCGCGCGAAACAGCAGCAGGGCGTGAAAACCCGCTTCCCGGCCCTGTTTTATCCGTTCGGCAATGTTCTCTGCCTGCTGTTTATGGCGGCGGTATTGATCATTATGCTGATGACGCCAGGTATGGCGATCTCCGTGTGGCTGATTCCGGTATGGCTGCTCATCCTGGGCGTCGGCTACCTGTGTAAAGAAAAAACGGCAAAAACGGTGAAAGCCCACTGATCGTGGCGTTACTTTTCCGCCCTCCCCGTCCGGGGAGGGTGTTATCTGCCTCACAGTTTCCCACGTATAACCATTTTATCCATATCAGCGGCGTGATCCTGCTACGCAAAAAAAAGCTCGCAGGCGAATAATTACCGCCATCATCTGATGGGGAGAAGTCTCAATGGATAAGGGCAGACTTTCGGTAAGAGAGAAAATCGGGTATGGCATGGGTGACGCCGGATGTAACATTATTTTTGGCGCTATCATGCTGTTTGTTAATTACTTTTATACGGATATTTTTGGTCTTGCCCCGGCGTTAGTCGGTGTTTTACTCCTTTCAGTACGCGTTATCGATGCCGTTACCGATCCGGTGATGGGCGCGCTTGCCGATCGTACCCAAAGTAAATATGGTCGTTTCCGCCCCTGGCTACTGTGGATTGCATTTCCCTACGCGCTGTTCAGCGTTCTGATGTTCACGACGCCGGACTGGGGCTATAACAGCAAAGTTGTCTATGCTTTCGTCACCTATTTTCTGCTTTCCGTGACCTACACCGCCATCAATATTCCCTATTGCTCACTGGGCGGCGTGATCACTAACGATCCAAAAGAGCGCGTGGCCTGTCAGGCTTATCGCTTCGTATTAGTCGGCATCGCGACGCTGTTGCTATCGTTAACGCTATTGCCGATGGTGGACTGGTTTGGCGGCGGCGACAAAGCCAAAGGCTATCAGTTGGCGATGACCGTGCTGGCGATTATCGGCATGGGTATGTTTCTGTTCTGCTTTGCCAGCGTCCGCGAACGCGTCCGCCCTGCCGTTCCGACGCACGATGATATGAAGAATGATTTCAAAGATGTGTGGAAAAACGATCAATGGGTACGCATTCTGCTATTGACCTTATGTAACGTCTGCCCGGGGTTTATCCGTATGGCGGCGACCATGTATTACGTCACCTGGGTGATGGGACAAAGCACCCATTTCGCTACGCTTTTTATTAGTCTTGGCGTGGTCGGTATGATGATCGGCAGTATGCTGGCAAAAGTCTTAACCGATCGCTGGTGTAAATTGAAGGTATTTTTCTGGACCAATATTGCGCTGGCGATTTTCTCCTGCGCGTTCTATTTCTTTGATCCGAAAGCCACCGTGATGATAGTGGCGCTCTACTTCCTGCTCAATATTCTGCATCAGATCCCTTCCCCGCTGCACTGGTCGCTGATGGCGGACGTCGATGATTACGGCGAATGGAAAACCGGCAAACGCATTACCGGTATCAGCTTCTCCGGTAACCTGTTCTTCCTGAAACTGGGCCTGGCGATTGCCGGGGCGATGGTCGGCTTTTTGCTCTCCTGGTACGGTTATGACGCCAGCGCCAAAGCGCAAAGCGCCTCGGCGATGAACGGTATTATGCTGTTGTTTACCGTTATCCCCGGCGTTGGCTATCTGATTACCGCAGGCGTGGTACGTCTGCTGAAAGTTGACCGTGAACTGATGAAAAAAATCCAGGACGATTTGGAAAAACGTCGCACTAATTACCGCGAATTGAGTGAGTTGCAGGAGCTCAACGCCGCTGAAAGCGTAAGGAAAGCCTGATGGCAAACTGGCCAAACCCGTTTATTGAACAACGTGCCGATCCGTTTATTTTACGCGACGGCAGCGATTACTACTTTATTGCCTCCGTACCGGAATATGACAGGCTGGAAATCCGCCGGGCTAATTCGCTGGAAGGGTTGCGCGCCGCCGACCCCGTTGTCGTCTGGCGTAAACCGGAAAGCGGCCCGATGAGCCAGCTCATCTGGGCACCGGAAATGCACCGCATCAACGGCAAGTGGTACATCTATTTTGCCGCTACCCATACTCAAGCGCTTGATAAGCTGGGAATGTTCCAGCATCGCATGTTTGCCCTGGAGTGCGCCGATGCCGACCCACTCACCGGCAAGTGGACGGAGAAAGGTCAAATTAAAACACCGTTTGATACCTTCGCCCTCGATGCCACCACTTTTTATCATCAGGGAAAGCAGTGGTATCTGTGGGCGCAAAAAGCGCCGGATATTGCCGGTAACTCAAATATTTATCTGGCTGAACTGGAAAATCCGTGGACGATTAAAGGCGAGCCGGTAAGACTCAGTAAGCCAGAGTACGACTGGGAGTGTCGGGGTTTTTGGGTTAACGAAGGTCCGGCCGTCGTGGTGCATGGCGACAAGCTGTTTATCAGCTATTCGGCCAGCGCCACCGATGAAAACTACTGTATGGGATTACTGTGGATTAACGTAAACGACGATCCGCGCGATCCGGCCAACTGGCATAAATCACCGCGCCCGGTCTTTACCACCAGCTATGAGAATCGCCAGTATGGACCGGGACACAACAGCTTTACGCAAACGCCGGAAGGTGAAAATGTACTGGTGTACCACGCGAGAAATTACACCGAAATTGAAGGCGATCCGTTGTACGATCCCAACCGCCATACGCGTCTGAAACGGGTGCGCTGGGACGAAAACGGGATGCCTGATTTTGGCGTGCCGCCAGCCGATACGATCTAAGCCGTTGCACTGCCCGGTGGCGCTAACGCTTACCGGGCCTACAGATTTTTCCATTGTAGGCAGCATAAGCGTTAGCGCCATCGGCACAACGCTACACTAATGCCCCATAAATGGTGAGCAACGCAATAATCACCACCACCACAAACGAGGCCTTCTTCGCCATCGACACCGCCGCTTTGGGGGTTTCTACTTTGTCAGTATGCGGTTCGCGCGCCAGTGAGAACTGCGCCAGACGTGTGAGCACCTGATATTGCGAAGTATGCAGATCCGCCAGCGAGGCAAACCAGGCCGGCAACGCTTTCTCGCCATGCCCCAGTAATGCATACACTACGCCCGCCAGACGTACCGGAATCCAGTCCAGCACATGAAGAATAGCGTCAATGCCGGATTGCAAACGTTGGTGCGGCGTCTGATAGCGCGCCAGCCAGGTCTGCCAGGCCCGTAAAAACGCATAGCCCACCAGCGTTACCGGCCCCCACGGACCGCCAACGATAAACCAAAATAGCGGTGCGAGGTAAAAACGGAAATTTATCCATAACAACGCATTTTGCAGCTCACGCAAAAATTCACGCTCATTACAATCCGGCGGCACGCCGTGAATCAGCGTAAGCTCGCTGGCCATCGCCTCGCAAGGATGCGGATCGTTACGGGACGCCGCTTTCAGCCAGGCGTGATAATGTACTCGCACTTTGCCCGCGCCGATACACAGCACGCCCAGGAGAATCCACACCACCAGCGTCGGCACGTTAAATAGCAGCCCTTTTAACGCCTGGAGCAGTAGAAAAGTCACCACCATCGCGATCGCCGTCATTCCCATCGTGCGCAACATCGAAAAATGCGTAATCCGACGGAATAGCGCCTCCAGCCGATGATCGAGCTGCCAGTGCTCGCCCAGCTTAAACAGGCGCTCGACAATCAGCACCAGTAATGTCGTAAACAGCGTCATGTCATCTCCTTGTGCGACGAGAGGGCTACCAAAGCGCGAAAGCGCGGCCAGTCAAAGGCAGGGCCAGGGTCCGTTTTGCGGTCAGGCGTAATGTTGCAGTGTCCGGTCATATTGTCGGCGATCGCCGGATAGCTAGCGATAAGCGTGCGCGTCACGGCGGCTAGCTGCTGATACTGCGCATCGGTATAAGCCAGCGTATCCGTCCCCTCCAGCTCAATACCAATGGAGAAATCATTACAACGTTCCCGCCCCTGATAGTTTGACACGCCCGCATGCCACGCACGCTTATCAAAAGGCACATACTGGACGATTTCACCGTCGCGACGAATCAGACAATGGGCCGAAACACGAAGATGAGCGATTTCTGCAAAAAAAGGATGGGCGTCTGGATCTATCGTTCCGGTGAATAATGCATCGATCCACGGACCGCCAAACTCGCCGGGGGGCAGGCTAATATTATGCACCACCAGCAAGGACGGTTTTTCGTCATCCGGACGGCAATCATAATGCGGAGAAGGGACGCGTCGCGCCTCTACCAACCAACCCTTATCTGGCAACATGCGGAGTCTCCTTTTGAGTGGTGCTTATAGCTGCTTCAGAGTAGCATGTTTCTACCTTATGATTCGTTAGCAATTTGGAGTTTTATCATGCCGCCTCGCCGTTATAACCCAGACGACCGACGTGACGCGCTACTGGAACGCATTAATCTCGATATCCCTGCCGCCGTTGCTCAGGCGCTGCGTGAAGATTTAGGTGGAGAAGTCGATGCTGGCAACGATATCACCGCGCAACTTTTGCCGGCAGATACGCAAGCCCATGCCACGGTGATCACTCGTGAAGACGGCGTTTTCTGCGGCAAGCGCTGGGTTGAAGAGGTCTTCATCCAACTGGCGGGCGATGATGTGCGCCTCACCTGGCATGTCGATGACGGCGACGCCATTCACGCCAACCAAACAGTGTTTGAACTGAACGGCCCGGCTCGCGTATTGCTGACCGGCGAGCGCACGGCGCTAAACTTTGTCCAGACCCTTTCCGGCGTCGCCAGTGAAGTACGCCGCTACGTTGGACTGTTGGCTGGCACCCAAACCCAGTTGCTCGACACGCGTAAAACGCTGCCGGGTCTGCGCACCGCGCTCAAATATGCGGTTTTATGCGGCGGCGGCGCCAATCATCGTCTGGGCCTCACTGACGCGTTCCTGATTAAAGAAAACCATATTATCGCCTCCGGTTCGGTTCGTCAGGCGGTGGAAAAAGCGTTCTGGCTACATCCGGACGTGCCGGTAGAAGTCGAGGTCGAAAATCTGGATGAACTGGACGATGCGCTGAAAGCAGGCGCGGATATTATCATGCTGGATAATTTCAACACCGACCAGATGCGCGAGGCGGTGAAACGCGTCAACGGCCAGGCGCGGCTGGAAGTATCCGGCAACGTCACCGCGGAAACCTTACGCGAATTTGCTGAAACCGGGGTGGATTTCATCTCCGTTGGCGCGCTGACCAAGCACGTGCGCGCGCTCGATCTCTCCATGCGTTTTTGCTGATCCTCTCCACCCGATGGCGCTGCGCCGTCGGGTCTATAAATCACCTGTCCGTAGATCCGCGTCATTATTCGGTAAAATATTCGTAGCGCCTCGCAATAACGTTGCCGTGTCATGTAACGCAGCGAAAATCTTCAGAATCCGCCTTCCCGTTTTACCTTTTGCCGCTCGCCCGCTCTTCCCGCGTTTGCCACAGTAGCGCCAGCTAACTCAAGGAGCGAACAATGGAAAAACAACGCGGTTTCACGCTTATCGAACTGATGGTCGTTATTGGCATCATCGCCATTTTAAGCGCCATTGGCATTCCGGCTTACCAGAACTATCTGCGTAAAGCGGCGCTGACGGATATGTTGCAAACGTTTGTCCCCTACCGTACTGCCGTCGAACTCTGCGCTCTGGAACATGGTGGGACGAGCACATGCGATGCGGGCGTCAACGGTATCCCCTCGCCCGTCATCACCCGTTATGTTTCGGGCATGAGCGTGGAAAAAGGCGTCATCACGCTTACCGGCCAGGAGAGTCTGAGCGGGCTTAGCGTCATCATGACGCCCGCCTGGGACAATGCTAACGGCATTACTGGCTGGACGCGTAACTGCAATATTCAAAGCGACAGCGCGTTACAACAGGCTTGTGAAGATGTCTTCCGTTTTGACGCCAACTAAGGAGACAAGATGAAAGACGCTCAGCTCAACACCTTGTGTCAACGTCATCAGGCTGTACTGATCAATAGCGCCAGCAACAGTATCACTGTTGCGGTGGTCGACGCGCCCTCTCATGCGTTACTGGACGCTCTGCATTTCGCCACGCAAAAACAGATTGATATTGTGTGCTGGACTCGCCAGCAAATGGAAAATCATCGGCATAAGCCGGATCAGGCACCCTCGGCAAACGCCGCGAAAGGCGGAGAAACCGCAGCCCAGCTTCTCAATCAGACATTACGCTCGGCGATGGCGAAACGCGCCTCTGATATCCATCTCGAACCCGGCGCCAGCCGCTACCGAATAAGACTCCGCATCGACGGCGTTCTTCATATTCTGCAGGACATCGCCAAAGAGACGGGGCTTGCGCTGACGGCCAGATTGAAAGTCCTGGGAAATTTGGACATCGCTGAACATCGACTGCCGCAGGACGGGCAATTTACCGTTGACCTGGCGGGCGACAGCATCTCTTTTCGTATCGCCACGCTTCCCTGTAAAGAAGGCGAAAAAGTCGTCTTACGGTTGTTGCATCAGGTTGAACAAACGCTGGATCTGGACACGCTGGGCATGTACGGGGCACAACTTACCGCTTTTAGACAAGCCCTACAGCAACCTCAGGGGCTGGTACTGGTGACTGGCCCCACCGGTAGCGGAAAAACGGTCACGCTATACAGCGCGCTACAAACCCGGAATACGCCGGGTATCAACCTCTGTAGCGTTGAGGATCCGATAGAAATTCCACTGGATGGGATTAACCAGACGCAGATCCATCCCCGCGCCGGGCTCACCTTTCAAAATGTGCTGCGCGCGCTTTTACGCCAGGACCCTGACATCATCATGGTAGGTGAAATTCGTGACGGCGACACCGCAGAAATCGCCATTAAGGCGGCACAAACGGGCCATCTGGTACTTTCAACGCTCCATACGAACTCCACCAGCGAAACCCTGATACGTTTGCAGCAAATGGGCGTAGCACGCTGGATGATCTCATCGGCGCTTACGCTGGTGGTAGCGCAACGCCTGGTAAGGAAGCTTTGCCCGCACTGCAAACAGCGTCTGAGCGATCCCGTGGTGCTATCGCCCAATCTTTGGCCCAGCGCGATACCGCGCTGGCAGGCAAGCGGCTGTCAGCATTGCTACCACGGCTTTTATGGCCGAACCGCGTTATTCGAAGTGTTAACCGTTACCCCGGCATTACGTCAGTTAATTGCGAGCGGCGCATCGGCGCAAGCACTGGAAGCCCACCTCCAACAGACCGGTACAGGGACGCTTTTTGAAAATGGCTGTCGCGCCGTTGAGCAAGGCATGACGTCCTTTGAAGAGATACTGTGCGTTCTGGGAATGCCCCATGAGCGTTAAACAGCTCTGGCGCTGGCAAGGCGTTAACGATAAAGGTCAACTGGAACAAGACGTTGTATGGGCGGACAATCGTCTGGCGCTGATCATCACCCTGCAACATCAGCGCATTATGCCGCTTCGCATCAAGCGCATGGGCGTTAACGCCGCACTGTGGAAAGAAGAGCAAAGCGCTGAAATTATTCATCAGTTGGCCACGCTCATTCATGCCGGGCTGACGCTTTCAGAAGGGCTGGAACTCCTTGCGAAACAGCATCCCCACCGACAATGGCAAGCGCTGTTGCGCACGCTGGCTCACGAGCTTGAACAGGGCGTCCCTTTTTCCAGCGCATTAGTCTCCTGGCCGCAGGTATTTCCGCCGCTCTACCAGACGATGATCCGCACCGGAGAACTGACCGGCAAACTGGCCGAATGCTGCTTTGAACTGGCCCGTCAGCAAAAAGCGCAACGGCAGATTACGGTTAGCGTGAAAAAGGCGCTGCGCTATCCCGCCATTATTCTAACAATGGCCGCCCTGGTCGTTTTCGCCATGCTGCACTTTGTCCTGCCGGAATTTGCCGCCATTTACCGTAGCTTCAATACCCCGCTTCCTCTTCTGACACGCGGTATTATTGCGATAGCGCAATGGGGGTCGGCATGGGGTTGGCTCATCTTGTTCCTGACGATGCTCGTTGCTATCGCTCACCGCAGGGTAAAACAAAAGCCGTCCTGGCAAGCGCAGCGGCAGCGTCTTCTGCTACGGCTTCCCGTTATGGGTCGCCTGATAAGAGGCCAGAAACTAGCGCAAATATTCACCGTACTGGCATTAACCCAAAGCGCAGGTATTCCTTTTCTTCAGGGACTGGAAAGCGCTATCGATAGTCTCGGCTGCCCTTACTGGTCACAGCGTTTAACGCAGGTACATCAGGAGATCGCCGCGGGCAATCCGGTCTGGTTGGCGCTAAAAAATACCCAGGAATTTAGTCCGCTATGCCTGCAACTGGTCAGAACGGGCGAAGCGTCCGGTTCACTCGATATCATGCTGCATAACCTTGCCCGTCACCACAGTGAAACTACGCTGGCGCTGGCCGATAATCTGGCGTCGCTGTTGGAACCGGCGTTATTGATCATCACCGGCTTAATTATCGGTACGCTGGTAGTGGCGATGTATTTGCCGATTTTTCATCTGGGAGACGCGATGAGCGGGATGGGATAAGGCTGGCGCACATTTACGCCAGCCAGAATATTAGAGGCTATTGAAAATGCGGTTTTCTTGTTCCTGCACCCGAATAAAGGTGGTGCGTTTGGTCAACTCTTTCAGGCGAGACGCGCCGACATAAGTGCAGGCTGAGCGTAGACCGCCCAGGATATCGCGGGCAGTATTGCCCACCGGCCCACGCAGCGGCAATTTAACCGTTTTACCTTCTGCCGCGCGGTATTTCGCAACGCCGCCGACATGACGGTTCATCGCAGATTCCGAACTCATGCCGTAGAACAGCATAAATTTCTCGCCGTTCTCTTCTACCACGCTGCCGCCGCTCTCTTCGTGCCCCGCCAGCATGCCGCCCAACATAACGAAATCCGCGCCGCCGCCAAAGGCTTTTGCTACGTCGCCTGGCATGGTGCAGCCGCCATCGCTGACGATCATACCGCCCAGGCCATGCGCCGCGTCAGCACATTCGATAACCGCCGACAGTTGCGGATAACCAACGCCGGTTTTTACACGCGTCGTGCATACGGAGCCGGGACCAATTCCCACTTTCACGATATCGGCGCCGGAGAGGATAAGCTCTTCGCACATCTCGCCCGTTACCACATTGCCTGCGCAGATTGTTTTTGTCGGCCATGCTTCACGCGCTTTTGCGACGAACTGCACAAAATGTTCTGAATAGCCATTGGCCACATCAATACAGACAAAGTTCAGCGCAGGATTCAGCGCCAGAATCTGCACGGTTTTTTCGAAATCAGCATCAGAGGTCCCGGTGGAAACCATCACATGCTTCAGAACATCAGCCGAGGCCGTGTTGATAAAAGCTGCCCATTCTTCAACGGTATAATGTTTATGTACAGCAGTCAGAATATCAAACCCGGCCAATGCTTGCGCCATTTCAAACGTCCCGACGGTATCCATATTGGCCGCGATAATCGGTACGCCAGACCAGGTCTGACCTGAGTGTTTAAAGGTGAATTGACGTTCCAGTTCGACATCGGAACGGCTTTTGAGGGTAGAACGCTTAGGACGGATAAGAACGTCTTTGAAACCTAACTTCAGATCTTCTTCAATACGCATGTACGGATTCCTGGGGTTAATGGCGAAAAATCGAAACTCACAACTCCAGTGACGCTATCATACGCACTAATCATGGCCGTACAAGACTGCGAAATTCTCTTTTTTTACGTTACAATCCCATAAATTTACCTGGCGAATAGTAGGTTAATGCTCAGAGCGTATCGTCTTTGTATGTTTAAAATTTAACCTTTTGATTATCAAACTAAAATTCCGGAAGCTGGAGATATGAGGTATACCGTAGCCTTAACCGGCGGTATTGGCAGCGGTAAAAGTACCGTCGCTGATGCCTTCGCTGACCTCGGAATAACCGTCATCGACGCGGATATTATCGCGCGCCAGATGGTTGAGCCAGGGCAGCCCGCCCTGAACGCAATAGCGGAACATTTTGGTTCTGAACTTATCGCCGCCGACGGCACGTTACGTCGCCGGGCGCTGCGTGAGCGTATTTTTTCGCATCCGGAAGAAAAAGCCTGGCTTAACGCTCTGCTTCATCCCTTAATTCAGCAGGAAACCCAACGACAGTTTCAGCAGGCTACGTCGCCCTATGTGTTATGGGTTGTGCCTCTGCTGGTTGAAAACAGGCTGTATCAAAAAGCCAACCGCGTACTGGTGGTTGACGTGACGCCCGAAACGCAGCTCATACGCACAATGCAGCGTGATGATGTTACGCGCGAGCATGTTGAACACATTCTCGCTGCGCAGGCGACGCGTGAAGCGCGCCTTGCCGTGGCGGACGATGTTATTGATAATAACGGCGCACCGGATGCTATCGCATCAGATGTGGCCCGCCTGCACGCCAGTTATCTTAAGCTCGCGTCGCAGTTTGTCTCACAGGAAAAACCGTAATGCACACCCAGGTCCTATTTGAACACCCTCTCAATGAGAAGATGCGTACGTGGCTGCGCATAGAGTTTTTGATCCAACAGCTCTCCATCAACCTGCCAATTGCAGACCATGCTGGCGCACTGCATTTTTTCCGTAATATCAGCGATCTACTGGATGTGTTCGAACGGGGCGAAGTCCGTACCGAACTGCTGAAAGAACTGGAGCGCCAGCAGCGTAAATTACAGGCCTGGGTTGAGGTTCCCGGCGTCGATCAAGACCGTATTGAAGCCCTGCGCCAGCAGTTAAAATCGGCGGGCAGCGTGCTGATCTCCGCCCCGAGGATTGGCCAGCAGCTACGCGAAGATCGCTTGATTGCTCTTGTGCGTCAACGCTTAAGTATTCCTGGCGGCTGTTGCAGTTTCGATTTACCCACTCTGCATATCTGGTTGCACCTACAACAGGCGCAGCGCGATGCCCAGATTGAAAGCTGGCTTGCCAGCCTGAATCCCCTCACCCAGGCGCTGACGCTGGTGCTTGATCTGATCCGTAATTCAGCGCCTTTCCGTAAGCAAACCAGCCTGAACGGTTTTTATCAGGATAACGGGGACGACGCCGATTTGCTGCGTCTTATGCTGACGCTCGATTCACAACTTTATCCGCAAATTTCCGGCCATAAGAGCCGTTTTGCCATTCGCTTTATGCCGCTGGATAGTGAAAATGGTCTGGTGCCGGAGCGTCTTGATTTTGAACTGGCCTGTTGCTAAGGAGTAAAAATGTCTGACGTGACCGTCGTAAACTGTCCGACCTGCGGTAAACCGGTCGTCTGGGGGGAAATTAGCCCCTTCCGCCCATTTTGTTCTAAACGCTGTCAGTTAATTGATTTGGGCGAATGGGCCGCCGAAGAGAAACGAATCGCCAGCAGCGGCGATCAGTCTGATAGCGACGACTGGAGCGAAGAGCGCTAACGGTGATGGCTCTGTTGAGACGGCAATATCGCCTTATGACAAAAATAATCAATAAATACGCGTAGTTTTGGTGCCATATGCGCGCGGCCGGGATAATACAAATAAACCGGCGAGATTAGGCTATAACAGAAACGTAGCCGCCACTGCGCCAGGGTGGATGAAAACCTCGGCGCGTTATCACTGACCCTAAGCCCGCAGGAGCTGACGGCAATTGAGGCGGTTTTTCCTCACGACGCCGCGGCCGGCCCCCGCTACTGGCCGGAAATTATGTCGACATTAAATCGCTAATAAGATCGATGGGGATCGTGTTGCGATCCCCCACTAAAGCGCAAATTGGCGTAATTTACGAATAATCGGTTCATTGGCCGGCGGAAAATCGTCCGTACTCAACGCGTTCTGCGCGATCCACCGTCCCGGCTGTCCTTCTTTCCCCCACGGTTCGCCCTCCCAGCGTTCAACCAGCCAAAACCACAGCGTAATGTGTCTATCCGGGAATTGATATTCCAGAGTGTCGAATAGTGTCACCTGTGTTGGCGTAATCCCCACCTCTTCCTGTAGCTCCCGGATCAACGCCTGCTCTGGTGTTTCGCCGGCTTCAATTTTTCCGCCGGGAAATTCCAGCTTGTTCGCCATATGCGCATCAGCGGCGCGTTGGGTAATAAAAATTTCGTCGTTCGGGTTGCGGATAATCCCAACCGCGATTTGCAGTTTTTTCATCTTGTTGCATCCATAAAAAAGGCGCAGTCGCCTGCGCCTTTTTATCTGTGTTCAATGCCAGGCCGAATAAGCGTAGCGCCCTTCGGCAATAATGCCAGTACTGACCTGATGGCAACACATTATGTCTTATCAGGCCGGTAAGTTTATCGCATTAGCTCAGGCGACCGTGACACTGTTTGTATTTCTTACCAGAACCGCAAGGGCAAGGATCGTTACGTCCAATCTTACGTTCGCCGGTTTGGGCGGCCAGATCGGCAGCCACGGCGGCATCGTCATCCTGATGGCTTAGCTGCTGCATCTGCGCCAGGCGCTCCGCCTCTTCGCGACGCTGCATTTCCATCGCTTCGACCTCTTCCGGCATACGTACCTGGACTTTGCTCAGGGTACTGATTACTTCATATTTCAGCGATTCCAGCATCGCGGCGAACATAGCGAAGGATTCGCGCTTGTATTCCTGCTTCGGATCTTTTTGCGCATAGCCACGCAGATGAATACCCTGACGCAGGTAATCCATCGCCGCCAGATGCTCTTTCCACAGGGAATCGAGCGTTTGCAGCATCACGCCTTTTTCGAAATGACGCATCATTTCAGCGCCAACCACCTCTTCTTTACGCTGATACACCTCGATGGACTGCGCCAGGATGCGCTCACGCAGCGTCTCCTCATGCAGCTCCGGCTCTTTATCCAGCCATTCGGCAATCGGCATCTCCAGGTCGAAGTCGTTTTTCAGGCGTTCCTGCAAACCCGGGATGTCCCACATCTCTTCCAGCGACTGCGGCGGAATGTAGGCGTCGATAGTCGCCTTAAAGACATCTTCGCGAATGCTGTTAATGGTGTCGCTCACGTCAGACACATCCAGCAGTTCGTTACGCTGGGTATAAATTGCACGGCGCTGATCGTTCGCCACATCATCATATTCCAGCAGTTGCTTACGAATATCGAAGTTACGGCTTTCTACTTTACGCTGCGCGTTAGCGATAGCTTTCGTCACCCACGGGTGCTCAATCGCTTCGCCCGGCTTCATTCCCAGTTTACGCATCATACCGGAGACACGATCGGAGGCGAAAATACGCATCAGCGCATCTTCCATCGACAGGTAGAAACGGGAAGAACCCGGATCGCCCTGGCGACCGGAACGGCCACGCAGCTGGTTGTCGATACGGCGGGATTCATGGCGCTCGGTGCCAATGATATGCAGACCGCCGGCAGCCAGAACCGCGTCATGGCGTACCTGCCAGTCCGCTTTAATCTGCGCAATCTGTTCTTCCGTCGGCGCTTCCAGCGCGGCGACTTCCGCCTGCCAGCTACCGCCCAGCATAATATCAGTACCACGACCCGCCATGTTGGTAGCGATAGTGACCGCCGCTGGATAACCAGCCTGCGCAACGATGCCTGCTTCGTTGGCGTGGAATTTTGCGTTCAGTACGTTATGTTTGATGCCCGCTTTGGTCAGCTCTCTGGAGACCACTTCAGATTTCTCGATAGAAATCGTCCCGACCAGCACTGGCTGACCGTTCGCGGTACGTTCTTTAATATCTTCGATAATGGCCTGGATTTTTTCCGCTTCGGTCATGTAGACCAGATCCGGCAAATCTTTACGGATCATCGGACGGTTGGTCGGAACAACGACGGTGTCCAGCTTATAGATAGAGCTAAATTCGAAGGCTTCAGTATCCGCCGTACCGGTCATACCGGCCAGCTTTTCATACAGACGGAAGTAGTTCTGGAAGGTGATAGACGCCAGCGTCTGGTTTTCATTCTGAATTTCAACGCCTTCTTTCGCTTCTACCGCCTGGTGCAGACCGTCAGACCAGCGACGCCCCTGCATGGTACGACCGGTATGTTCATCAACAATGATGACTTCGCCGTCTTTCACAATGTAATCCACGTCACGGGTAAACAGCGCGTGCGCGCGCAGCGCGGCGGTGACGTGATGCATCAGCATAATATTGCCAGGCGAGTAGAGCGACTCGCCCTCATCCATAATGCCTTCTTGCACCAGTAGCTCTTCAATCAGCACCAGACCGCGTTCGGTCAGGTTAACCTGGCGCGCTTTCTCATCAACGGAGAAGTGGCCTTCGCCCTGGAAAGTGTCAGAATCTTCTTTCTCCTGACGAATCAGGTGCGGAATGATTTTGTTCACTTTTTTGTACATTTCCGAGCTATCTTCCGCCGGGCCGGAAATGATCAGCGGCGTACGCGCTTCATCGATCAGGATGGAGTCGACCTCATCCACCAGCGCATAATGCAGTTTACGCTGCACGCGCTCTTCCGGGCTGAACGCCATGTTGTCGCGCAGGTAGTCAAAACCGTATTCGTTGTTAGTGCCGTAAGTGATGTCGGCAGCGTAAGCTTCACGTTTGGCTGGCGCAGGCATACCTGGCAGGTTGATACCAACGGACATACCGAGGAATTCGAATAGCGGACGGTTGTTTTCGGCGTCACGCTGCGCCAAATAGTCGTTCACGGTTACCACATGAACGCCTTTGCCGGACAGCGCGTTCAGGTAGGCTGGCAGCGTTGCGGTCAGCGTCTTACCTTCACCAGTACGCATTTCGGCGATACAACGATCGTTGAGCACCATACCACCCAATAGCTGAACGTCGAAGTGACGCATCCCAAAGACGCGTTTACTGGCTTCACGCACCACCGCGAACGCTTCCGGAATCAGGCTCTCTACGCTTTCGCCTTTTTCAATACGGGCGCGAAATTCGTTGGTTTTCGCTTTCAGTTCGTCATCGGAGAGTTTTTCCATCTCCGGTTCCATCGCATTAATAAGGCTGACGGCCTTACGCATACGACGCAGCGTACGATCGTTACGGCTACCGAATACTTTGGTTAATAATTTGATTAGCATAATAAAGTCTCAAATGCCCCGCGCCGCGGAGCTACAAATAAAGTAAAAGGGTCTTTTTTCGTTAGCTGAGACGTTGCGGACCGGCGCGGATACCCTGCGCCTGACTTATCCAGGCCGGGATGCTAAATGCGGTTTGTGGCGCAAAATACGCCAGGGAGAGGCGACGAACAATCGCCGGCGGCGTGCCCTCCTGCGTGAGCATCGCGCTGAGCGTATTCAGTAAGGCGATATGATGCGCCTGTAATGGCGACGGCGCGTCGGCAACGGGCAGCGTTTGCGGCGCCATTGCAAAAGAAAGGTGGCGAATCACCGTGCGAATAGCGTGCTGATGCCAGTAATCTACGGTGAAATTGGGACGACGGTTAGAGGCTTCTAACAGCGCAAAATGGCTAAAGTTAACTTTAGACGCGGTGCTGGCGGTCGTCCTTGCAGGCGTATTGGTTTCAGCGGCGTTACTGAGCGCGGGCAAACCAAAACTCGCCGCGACCATCCCTAATAAGAGATGCGGCCAGAAGTATCGTCTGCCTAACTGTCGCCAGCGCGTCAGTATTCCACTCACGTCATTGCCACCTGATATGCCCCTCATGGGCTTACGGAATCAAAACAATTTGCGCACAAATCTTATCATTAAAGCGTACGCGCTACAGCAGTAATGACGAGAAGCTAAGGTGAAAATCGGCTAAGAAAACAGCGAACGCGCCGTGTTTCCATTTAACCCTGTCAAAATGGCTGTATTAAGGAAAGCGCAGATAAAGGATAGTAAAAAAACGACTGGCTCGCCTGGCCGGAGAGAGTGCCAGGTTAACCAGTCGAATTTTATACGACAGCGTATGTCGTTATGCCAGTACCGTCGAAGGCGCTTTGAAAGCCAACGGCAGTTCTGCGTCGTCCTGGAAGGTCACAAATTCCCAGGCTTCCTGTTTTGCCAGGACTGCCTGTAACAATTTATTATTCAATGCGTGACCGGATTTATACGCGGTAAACGCACCAATAATATTGTGACCACACATGAACAAGTCACCGATCGCGTCAAGCATTTTGTGACGAACGAATTCATCTTCAAAACGCAGGCCGTCTTCGTTCAATACGCGATAATCGTCAACAACGATGGCACAATCGAAGCTGCCGCCCAGGCACAGGCCGCGGGACTGCAGATATTCGATATCACGCATAAAACCGAAGGTACGCGCACGGCTGATCTGGCGCATGAACGCATCCGCAGAGAAGTTCATCGCGTAGCGCTGGCTGCTGGAATCGATCGCCGGATGGTTAAAGTCGATGGTGAAATCCAACGTAAAACCATTGTACGGTCTGAATTCAGCCCATTTATCGCCATCTTCAACCCGAACAGTCTCTTTGATGCGTACGAATTTTTTGGCGCAGTTCAGTTCATCAATACCGGCATCAAGCAGCAGGTAGACAAACGGAGCGGCACTGCCATCCATGATCGGGATTTCCGGGGCATTAACCTCAATAACGATGTTATCGATACCTAAGCCCGCCAGAGCAGCATTCAGGTGCTCAACGGTTGAAATCCGTACATCATGCTCATTCACCAGACACGTACAGAGCATGGTATCACGCACAGATTTGGCATCGGCCGGGAAATCTACCGGTGGATTCAAGTCGGTGCGACGATAGATGACCCCGGTATTGGCCGGCGCAGGGCGTAATGTCAGGGTGACTTTTTTGCCGGTGTGTAAACCGACGCCAGTCGCCTGAACGATACGTTTAAGTGTCCTTTGTTTGATCATCGTATAATCTCGCCAAATTACCTATCCAACCGAAGTGTACTATACATTCGGCGGGCCAGTTTAGCACAAAGAGCCCAGAATCCCAAATTCCAGCTAATTCTTAATCAGCTTGCTTACGCAGGAATGCGGGGATATCCAGATAATCCGGCTCTTTCGCCGCCTGTGGTGTATTGTCGTTAACCACTTTCGCGACCGTTTTTTGCTCCTGCGTCAGCGGCGCCATACCGTGCTGCTGATAACGATCCAACACCGGCTGCTGCACCTGTTTATTGGTGACCAGAGTGATTTCAGGACGCTTGTCCATACCAATTCCAGTGGCAACAACGGTCACGCGCAGTTCGTCGTTCATATCCGGGTCCAGAGAAGTACCGATAACCACGGTGGCGTTATCCGATGCAAAGGCACGGATGGTGTTACCGACGGTTTCGAACTCATCCAGACGCAGGTCGAAGCCCGCAGTAATGTTGACCAACACGCCGCGCGCGCCGGACAGGTCGATATCTTCCAGCAGCGGAGAAGAAATAGCCATTTCAGCCGCTTCTTCCGCACGGTCTTCACCGCTCGCCACGCCGGAGCCCATCATTGCGTAGCCCATTTCAGACATCACGGTACGCACGTCAGCAAAGTCGACGTTCATCAGACCCGGGCGGGTGATCAGCTCTGCGATGCCCTGAACCGCGCCTTTCAGCACGTCGTTAGCCGCGCCGAACGCGTCGAGCAGGGAGATACCACGGCCCAGCACTTTCAGCAGCTTGTCGTTCGGGATGGTGATCAACGAGTCCACATGCTTGGACAGCTCGGTGATACCCTGCTCCGCAAATGCCATGCGCTTTTTGCCTTCAAAATTGAAAGGCTTAGTCACCACGGCAACGGTCAGAATACCTAAATCTTTTGCCACTTCAGCAACCACTGGCGCCGCGCCGGTTCCGGTACCGCCGCCCATGCCTGCCGCGATAAATACCATGTCTGCGCCTTCAAGCGCCGCACGCAGCGCTTCACGGTCTTCGTCCGCCGCGTTACGACCGACTTCCGGGTTAGCGCCAGCGCCCAGACCTTTGGTAATGCCGCTACCAATTTGAATGGTCTGGCCAACCGCCGTTTTACGCAACGCCTGAGCGTCGGTATTCACCGCGAAGAATTCAACACCTTCGATGCGCTCGCGCACCATGTGTTCAACAGCGTTACCGCCGCCACCACCGACGCCGATGACTTTAATCACCGCGTCGTTGGTTAGTTCCATAGGTTCAAACATAATCTCTCTCCGTCATGTGCCTGTCGCCTGAGGCCGTAATATCTGGCGGCCTCATAAAAATTAAAACTCTTTTCGCAGCCAGCTATTAAGTCGCTTGATCCACGAGCCAACTGATGCCGTAACACGTTTTTCCACTTCTGCTTCACCGTTTAAGTGGGACTCTTTCCCGTAGTGAAGCAATCCCACCGCCGTTGAGTAATACGGCTCCTGGGCATAATCCGTCAGACCGGTGATATTCAGCGGCGCGCCGATACGCACCTGCGTATGAAACACGCGCTGAGCGCAAGCAGCAAGCCCTTCGATTTGCGCCGCGCCGCCGGTTAACACAATCCCCGCCGCCAGGTGATGTTTTACCCCTTGTTGGCGAAGCTGTTCCTGTAATTGCAATATCTCTTCGTTGACCAGATTGAGCAGCTCGGTGTAACGCGGCTCAATCACTTCCGCCAGCGTCTGGCGTTGCAGGCTGCGCGGCGGACGCCCGCCTACGCTCGGTACTTCAACGCTCTCGTCTTTACCGACAATGGAACCCAGCGCGCAACCGTGGCGAACTTTAATGGCTTCAGCATCGCTCGGCGGCGTACCAAAGGCATAAGCGATATCGCTGGTCACCACGTTCCCCGCGTAAGGGATCACTTTGGTATGACGCAGCGCGCCGCCAGTATAAACGGCGATATCCATTGTACCACCGCCGATATCCACGACACAGACGCCCAGTTCACGTTCATCTTCCGTTAACACGGAATAACTGGCCGCCAGTCCGGCAAATATCAGTTGGTCAACTTTCAGACCACAACGTTCAACAGCTTTGACAATGTTTTTTGCCATATCGTTGTGGCAGGTAATCAAATGTACTTTCGCCTGCATACGCACGCCGGAAAGACCGACCGGATTTTTAATGCCTTCCTGGTAGTCAATGGCGTACTCCTGAGGAATCACATGCAGCACGCGATGTTCATCGCGCACGCGCACTGACTTCGCAGTATGCACGACGTTTTCCACATCTTCTTGCGTCACTTCCTCTTCGGAAATGGGCACCATACCAATTTCATTCTGACAGCTAATATGTTTGCCGGAAAGCGCCAGATATACCGAGGAGATCTGGCAATCGGCCATCAATTCCGCCTGGTCAATGGCGCGCTGAACGCATTTCACCACTGACTCAAGGTCATTCACCCCGCCTTTATCCATACCCCGCGATGGGCAACTGCCCACGCCAATGATATTGACCATACCGTCGGGCAGAACTTCCCCTACTAAAGCGGCAACCTTCGCGGTGCCAATCTCCAGTCCTACTACCAGTTTTCTGTCCGTCGCCTTGATCATTGTTGTTCTGCCTGTGCCTGATTCTGTTGCTGATTAGATTCCTCAGGGGGGAGCGGCGCCCAGCCAACTGCCGCACCTGAGTCATAACGCAAATCAACGTAGCTAATCCGTTTGCCATCGGTTTGCGCCTGCTGCTGTAAAACCGGATAGAGTTCTACAAAGCGAGCCAACCTTTTCATCGTATCGCCCCTGCCGAGATTGAGCTTAATGCCGTTATTAAGCGTCAATTGCCAGGAGCGACGTGCGGTCATCGCCGCTTCCTTTAGAGTGAATTTATCCTTAGCCAGCACCTGCCCCATCTCGCGGTATCCCTGCAACACTTCACTCGCGCTGCCTTCCGGGCCATACAACATGGGTAAAACCTGTTTGCCGATGCGGTCTGACGGCACGCTGAAGGTGTTCCCTTCAGCATCGACCATATGTTGATCATTCCAACGCGCAATCGGCACATATTCAACCAGATGAATCTTCAATTCATCAGGCCACTGTTTTCTGACGCTGGCCTGTTTAATCCACGGCAAACGCTCAATCTGGCTCTGGATAATGTTCACATCCTGCGTCATGAAGGTTCCCGGCGCGCCCAGAGCCAGTATCGCCTGACGGATATCATCGTTACGCGTGTAGTGACGCTCGCCGGTTAATACCAGCTTTGATAACGGTAAACGCTGCGCATCTTCCATCCACCCTAACACGACCCACCCGCTAACAAACACGGTGCACAGTACCGTCAGCAGGAATAAAATTCCTGCAAGACGCGTTCCATTATTGCGGCGTGAAGAAGGCGTCTCTTCATCACTGTTTCGCGTGTTCAGCGCAGCCTGCGACATATCAGTCCGCCAACTCCAGAATTCGTACCACTAACTGCGAGAAGCTCATTCCCGCCTGACGCGCCGCCATCGGCACCAGACTATGGCTGGTCATCCCCGGAGAAGTATTGGCTTCCAGCAGATAAAACTGACCATCGCTGTCCAGCATGACGTCAATACGCCCCCATCCCGTGCAGCCTAAAGCTTTCCATGCCTGCAGGACGAGAGACTGTAGCGCGGCTTCCTGGGACGCATCTAAACCGGCAGGGCAGAAATACTGAGTCTCATCAGAGAGATACTTCGCCTCATAATCATAGAAGGTTCCTGCCGGTTGGATACGAATTGACGGTAAAATTTCTTCGCCAACTATCGCCACTGTAAATTCCGGACCGCACAGCCATTTCTCAATCAGTATTTCGTCATCATGCTGAAAAGCCAATGATAACGCACCCTGTAAAGCATTTTCTTCTACTACTTTCGTCATACCGACGCTGGAGCCTTCACGGCTGGGTTTGACGATCAGCGGTAAACCCAGCGCCGAAATTCGCGCTTTTTGTTCTTCGCTAAGACCTTTTTCAAACTCAGCGCGCGTCAGCGCGACCCACGGCGCAACCGGTAAGCCTGCGCCCTGCCACAGCAATTTACTGCGCAGTTTATCCATGGAAAGCGCCGAGGCCATCACGCCGCTACCGGTATAAGGCAGGCCGAGCAGTTCAAGCATTCCCTGTAAGGTGCCATCTTCACCGCCACGGCCATGCAACGCAATAAAGACCTTCTGAAAGCCCATTGCTTTAAGCTGCGCGACATCGACCTCTTGCGGATCGACGGGATGCGCATTAATGCCGCCTTCACGTAGCCCGGCCAACACTGCCGCGCCGGAATTTAACGAAACGTCCCGCTCCGCAGAGGTTCCGCCCAACAGGACCGCGATTTTATCAGCCATGTTGCTCTTCCTCCTGGATTTGCGGCTTCAGCTTGATTTCAGATAAGTAACGCGCAATTTTGCCAACATTTCCTGCGCCTTGCACTAATATCAAGTCGTTACCCGTCAGCACCGGCGCTAACATTGTCGCAACCTGAGCCGGATCGGAAACCAGAATCGGGTCAATTTTTCCCCGATTACGAATCGTACGACATAAAGAACGGCTATCCGCGCCCGGAATCGGCGCTTCACCCGCCGGGTAAACGTCCAGCATCAGCAGCGCATCGACCTGGGTCAGCACATTGGCGAAATCGTCATACAGATCGCGCGTGCGCGTGTAACGGTGCGGCTGAAACAGCATCACCAGGTTTTTATCCGGCCACCCTGCTCGCGCAGCTTTAATGGTGGCATCTACTTCAGTCGGATGATGACCATAGTCATCCACCAGCATCGCCGTCCCGGCTTTACCATTCACCGGCTCAAGCGGGAACTCGCCGAGGAAGTCAAAACGACGCCCGGTCCCCTGGAAGCTTTCCAGCGCGCGCAGGATAGCGTCATCGGCGATGCCTTCTTCGGTCGCTACCGCCACTGCCGCCGCGGCATTCAGGGCATTGTGGCGACCCGGCGCATTCAACGTGACATGCAGATCCGGCATTCCCTGGCGCAACAGCGTAAAGTGCCCCTGCGGCCCTATCTGCTGATAATCTTCTACGCGGACGTCAGCATCCTCGCTAAAGCCATACGTCGTGGTCTGACGCCCCACCCGCGGCAGCAACTCGCGGATGACCGGATCATCGACGCACATTACCGCGCGACCGTAGAACGGCAGGTTATGCAGGAAGTTAATAAACGTCTGCTTTAAATTTTCAAAGTCGCCATGATAGGTATCCATATGGTCGGCTTCGATGTTGGTGACGATCGCGACCATCGGCTGCAAATGCAGGAAGGACGCGTCGCTCTCATCTGCCTCGGCAATCAGGTAACGACTATGGCCCAGACGCGCATGAACGCCTGCGGCTTTCACCAGTCCGCCATTCACGAAAGTCGGGTCCAGCCCCGCTTCGGCATAAATACTGGACACCATCGCGGTCGTTGTGGTTTTTCCGTGCGTCCCGGCAATGGCGATGCCGTGGCGAAAACGCATCAGTTCCGCCAGCATTTCCGCACGGCGAATAACCGGAATACGCGCTTCATGCGCCGCGACAATTTCCGGGTTATCCGCGGAAATTGCGCTGGAAACGACGACCACGCTGGCATCACGCACATTTTCCGGACGATGGTTAAAGAAAATCGTCGCCCCCAGGCTCGTCAACTGCTGGGTCACCGGATTCGGCGCTAAATCGGAACCACTGATCTGATACCCTTCATTGGCCAGAACTTCGGCAATACCGCCCATACCAGCACCACCGATGCCGACAAAGTGAATGTGCCGAACGCGACGCATTTCGGGCACGATGGAACGCAGTTTTGCCAGTTGTTGTGTATTCATTCTTTACGCCATTAACTCCAATACCCGCCATACTTCAAATTGCAGATGCGTTGGCTTGCCTGCAACCCAAATTATTGAGGGTAGAAAAACCCTGCGATGCAAAAGGCACCGCCACAAATTATGTCCGGGCAACCCGGCTAACTTCACTGGCGACGCGCTCGGTAGCATCCGGAATGGATACCGCGCGGGCACGCTCCGCCATGGTTAACAACGCCTCGCGCGACCACCCCGCCAGGGTGTCGGCGACAGCCTCTACAGTAAACTGCGGCTGCTCAAAAATCTTAGCTGCGCCGGCGTTTTCTAACGGCAGCGCATTCCAGTACTGCTGCCTGTCTTTATGCTGAAACGGCACGAATATCGCCGGTAACCCGGCGGCGGCGATCTCGCTCACCGTTAAAGCGCCGGAACGACATACCACTACATCCGCCCACGCATAGGCGGCGGCCATGTCATCGATAAATTCCGTTACCTTATGCTGCGGTTGTCCCGCCCCGGCATATGCCTGCTCTACCGTGAGCTGCGCGCCTTTTCCGCTTTGATGCCAGATTGTAACCGTATCGCCCAGTCTGGCGGCAACCTGCGGCATCGTCTGGTTCAGGACTCGCGCCCCCTGAGAACCGCCGACCACCAACACGCGAATCGGGCCGTCACGACCGGCCAGACGCACCTGCGGCAACGGCAACGCCAGTACGTCGGTACGCACCGGGTTACCCACCACTTCCGCGTTCGGAAACGCACCGGGAAACGCCTGCATCACTGTGGTCGCGATTTTGGCCAGCCACTGATTGGTTAGCCCGGCGATACCGTTTTGCTCATGCAAGACGACCGGAATACCCAATGACCATGCGGCAAGACCGCCGGGGCCGGAAACATAACCGCCCATTCCCAGCACGACATCCGGCTTAAACCGCTTCATGATCGCCCGCGCCTGCCGCCAGGCGTTAAAAATCCGCAGCGGCGCCGCCAGAAGCGCTTTTACGCCTTTACCGCGTAGACCGGAGATCCGAATAAAGTCAATGTCGATGCCATGCTTCGGCACTAAATCCGCTTCCATACGATCGGCGGTACCCAGCCAGCGAACCTGCCAGCCCTGGGCCATTAAATGATGCGCAACGGCCAGTCCCGGGAACACGTGCCCGCCGGTACCGCCCGCCATCACCATTAACCGCTTCGGTTGACCACTCATCGAGAACCTCGTGTAAACGCCTGCGCTTTTTCCAGACGCGTTTCATAATCAATACGTAATAAAAACATAATGGCCGTCGACATAATCAACAGACTCGACCCGCCATAACTGATCAGCGGCAGCGTAAGACCTTTGGTCGGCAGCATCCCCGCGGCCGCGCCAACGTTTACCAGCGCCTGGAAACTAAACCAGATACCGATAGAACACGCTAAAAATCCGGAAAAACGGTGGTCAATCTCCAATGCCTTACGGCCAATCGACATCGCGCGAAAAGCGACGAAGAATACCATTAAAAGCGCCAATACCACACCGATATAACCCAGTTCTTCCCCAATAATGGCGAAGATGAAATCGGTGTGCGCCTCCGGCAAATACTCCAGTTTCTGCACCGAATTCCCCAGCCCTTGCCCCCATATCTCACCGCGACCAAAAGCCATCAGCGACTGCGTCAGCTGATAACCGCTGCCGAACGGATCTTCCCAGGGGTTCCAGAACGAAGTAACGCGACGAATACGATACGGTTCGGCGAGGATTAACAGAATCACCGCCGAGATGCCCATCCCGATAATGGCGATGAACTGCCATAATTTCGCCCCGGCGAGAAACAGCATCGCCAGCGTGGTGACAAACAGTACGACCACCGTCCCGAGGTCAGGCTGCGCCAGCAGTAACACCGCCAGCACCAGAATCACGCCCATTGGTTTTAAAAAGCCGCGCAGGTTATTTCGCACCTCATCAACCTTACGCACCAGATAGTTCGCGAGGTAGCAGAACAGCGACAGCTTGGTAAACTCCGCAGGCTGAATACGCAGCGGCCCCAGCGCAATCCAGCGCGACGCCCCGTTAACCGAGCTCCCGACGACCAACACGATAAGCAGCATAATGATCGACGCAATCAGCATCGTCGTGCTGTATTTTTGCCAGAAGGTCATGGGCAAACGTAGCGTGACCATCGCCAGACAAAATGCCAGGAAGATATAGAGCGCATCACGTTTGGCAAACAAAAACGGATCGTTCGCCAGGCGCTGCCCGACTGGCATGGAGGCCGACGTCACCATGACAAAACCAATCGCCGCCAGCCCGAAGGTCAGCCATAGCAGCGTGCGGTCATACATGATCAGACTGTCGGCGTCTTTATCGCGCGAAGCCATCACCCAGCCTTTAAGCGCCGCAAACAGCCAGGCCAGGAGGCCAAAGCCTGGTACGCGCGGCATTCTCAGACGGGGGAGAGATAAACGCATCAACCTAACTCCTTCGCCAGACGGGTAAAGACATCGCCCCGTTGCTCAAAATTTTTAAACTGATCGAGGCTAGCGCAAGCGGGCGACAGCAGCACCATATCACCCGGCTGAACGCGCGGCGCCAGCAAACGCATCGCCTCTTCCATCGTCTCAGTCTGTTGGGCGATTTCCGGACGCAGTGCGGCAAGCTGCGCGCCATCGCGCCCAAAGCAATACAGGCGGATACGATCGCCGGTCAGATAGCGTGTCAGCGGAGAAAAGTCTGCCGACTTACCGTCGCCGCCCAGCAGCAGATGTAGCGTACCGTCCACATGCAAACCGTTTAGCGCCGCTTCGGTACTGCCGACGTTGGTCGCTTTCGAGTCGTTGATCCAACGTACGCCGTTATGCTCCAACGCCAGCTGGAAGCGATGCGCCAGACCGGTAAATGTCGTCAACGCCTTCAAACTGCTGGCGCGCGGCAGACCTACGGCATCCGCCAGCGCCAGCGCCGCTAACGCATTGGTATAGTTATGCTGACCGGAAAGCTTCATCTCTTTCACGTTCAGCACCTTCTCGCCTTTGACTCGCAGCCAGGTTTCGCCCTGCTGACGATTAAGGTGATAATCGCCCATATTGACGCCAAAGCTAACGCAGCGTTCATCGGCCCCGCGTACCGGCATCGTCAACGCGTCATCGGCATTCACTACGCACACTTTCGCCTTCTCGTAGACGCGCAGTTTCGCCGCCCGGTACTGTTGCAAACCAAACGGATACCGGTCCATATGATCTTCAGTGACGTTGAGCACCGTTGCCGCCGCCGCTTGCAAACTTGAGGTAGTTTCCAGTTGGAAACTGGATAATTCCAGCACGTACAATTCGCGATCGGCATCCAGCAGCATCAGCGCCGGAAGACCGATATTGCCGCCAACGCCGACATTGACGCCCGCCGCTTTCGCCATCTCGCCCACTAAGGTGGTCACGGTGCTTTTGCCGTTCGAGCCGGTGATGGCCACAATCGGCGCTTGCGCTTCGCGGCAAAACAGTTCGATATCGCCGACAATTTCCACTCCAGCGCTGGCGGCAGCGCTAAGAGAGGGATGCGCCAGAGCAATACCAGGGCTGGCGACGATTAAATCCGCCGCTAAGAGCCACTCGTCGTTCAGGCCGCCAACGTGACGCTCAACCTCTTGCGGCAGCTTATCCAGACCCGGCGGCGTCACGCGAGTATCCATCACCCGCGGCGTCACGCCGCGGGCGAGAAAAAAGTCCACGCAAGAGAGTCCGGTTAAGCCCAGACCAATAATGACGACGTTTTTGTCCTGGTAATCAGCCATGATTAACGTACCTTCAGCGTTGCCAGGCCAATCAGCACCAGCATCAGCGAAATAATCCAGAAGCGCACAATCACGCGCGGTTCCGGCCAGCCTTTCAGTTCATAGTGGTGATGGATAGGCGCCATACGGAAAATACGCTGTCCGCGTAGTTTAAAGGAACCCACCTGCAGGATGACCGACAGAGTTTCCACCACAAAGACGCCGCCCATGATCACCAGCAGAAATTCCTGACGCAGCAGCACGGCGATAATGCCCAACGCACCGCCCAACGCCAGCGATCCGACATCGCCCATAAAAACCTGCGCCGGATAGGTGTTAAACCACAAGAATCCTAATCCCGCGCCGACAATCGCCGTACAGACAATCACCAGCTCGCCCGCATGGCGTAAATACGGAATATGCAGGTAATTGGCGAAGTTCATGTTCCCGGTCGCCCAGGCCACCAGCGCAAAGCCGGCGGCAACGAAGACAGTCGGCATAATCGCCAGACCATCAAGCCCGTCGGTCAGGTTCACGGCGTTACCCGTACCGACGATGACAAAGTAGGACAGCAGAATGTAAAACAGCCCCAATTGCGGCATAACATCTTTAAAGAACGGCACCACCAGTTGGGTCGCGGGCGTGTCTTTCCCGACGAGATAAAGCGCAAAGGCCACGCCGAGCGCGATAACCGACATCCAGAAATATTTCCAGCGCGCAATCAGCCCTTTGGTATCTTTCCGCACCACTTTGCGGTAGTCATCGACAAAACCGATAATGCCGTAGCCGATCAATACCACCAGCACGCACCAGACGTACGGGTTAGACGGGTAAGCCCATAACAGAACGGAAATCACAATCGACGTCAGGATCATGATGCCGCCCATCGTCGGCGTACCGCGTTTACTGAAGTGCGATTCCGGGCCATCGTTACGTACCACCTGGCCAAAAGAGAGTTTTTGCAGACGAGCGATCATACGCGGGCCCATCCATAAAGAGATGAACAGCGCGGTCAACAGGCTGACGATGGCGCGAAACGTCAGATAAGAAAAGACGTTAAAGCCGGAATAATATTTGACCAAATGCTCGGCCAGCCAAACTAACATGAACCTTTCTCCTGTAACGCATGAACCACATCTTCCATCGCGGCGCTGCGTGATCCTTTCACTAAAATAGTCATCATTGGTTGCTCCTGAAGCAGAGCGTGTAAACGCGCAATGAGCGCGGCTTTATCGGCAAAATGTTCGCCGACGCCGCTGGCGTGGCTGATAGCCTGACTGAGTTTTCCGGTGCTTAACACGCGATCAATACCCGCCGCTTTTGCGGCCTCACCAACCTGGAGGTGGCACGCTTCGCTTTCTGCGCCCAGCTCGGCCATATCGCCTACCACCAGCACGCGGTAGCCGGGCATTTCAGAAAGGACCTGCACTGCGGCGGTCATCGAACCAACGTTGGCGTTATAAGCGTCATCCAGTACCAGTTGGTTTTCACTTAGCTGAATCGGGAACAGACGCCCGGGTACGGCTTTTAACGCCGCCAGCCCTGCTTTAATCGCCGTCAGCGTAGCCCCCACCGCCATTGATAAAGCAGCGGCCGCCAGCGCGTTGGCAATATTGTGCCGCCCCGGCAACGGCAGCAGCACATCAATGCTGCCCATCGGCGTTTGCAGGGTAAATTCGGTACCGTGTGACGTCACGTGGATATTCGCAGCGGTAAAGTCGCTGTTTGCCGCATTCGGCGAAAAGCGCCACACCAGACGATCGCCAATAATGCTTTGCCAGTTCAGCCAGTCATTATTATCGGCATTCATAATCGCGATACCGTTCTCAGGCAAACCGGTATAGATTTCGCCTTTCGCTTTCGCCACGCCGGCCAACGAGCCGAAGCCTTCCAGATGCGCCGCCGCCAGGTTATTGACCAGCGCCGCTTCCGGGCGCGTCAGGCTAACGGTCCAGGCGATTTCTCCCTGGTGATTAGCGCCTAACTCGATTACCGCATAGTCATAATCATGGTTTAAGCGCAGCAGCGTTATCGGCACGCCGATGTCGTTGTTAAAATTGCCTGCGGTATACAGAGTATTTCCGCACTGGCTAAGAATCGCGGCGGTCATCTCTTTGACCGAGGTTTTGCCGGACGAACCGGTTAACGCCACCACCCGCGCCGGTACCTGCATACGTACCCAGGCGGCCAGTTGGCCAAATGCCTGACGCGTGTCTTTTACAATCACCTGCGGGAGATCGATATCCAGAGGACGACTGACCAGCAGGGCGCCAGCGCCGTTCGCTTTTGCTTTATCAGCAAAATCATGCGCATCAAAGCGTTCCCCTTTCAGCGCCACGAACAGGCATCCCGGCGTCACTTTCCGTGTGTCGGTAATGACCGTATCGAGCGTGAGATCCGCCCCGCGGTGTTCGGCGCCAAGGACATCGGCAATTTTGCTGAGCGTTACGCTAATCATGCGATCACCCCCAGCAAACGCGCTGCGGTCACGCGGTCTGAATAATCAAGACGCTGCGTGCCGACAATCTGGTAATCCTCGTGCCCTTTACCTGCAATCAGCACGACGTCATTGTCTTTTGCCTGCATAATGGCATTGGTTACCGCCTCAGCGCGGCCTTCCATTACCCTGACCTGCCCGGCGTCCAGCATTCCGGCCAGAATATCGTTGATAATGGCGCGCGGCTCCTCGGTACGCGGGTTATCGTCAGTCACCACGACGATATCCGCGAATTCTTCGGCAATGGCCCCCATGAGTGGGCGCTTACCTTTGTCACGATCCCCGCCACAGCCAAAGACGCACCACAATTTTCCGGCGCAATGCAGACGCGCCGCCTGCAACGCTTTTTCCAGCGCATCCGGCGTGTGCGCGTAATCCACCACCACCGTCGGTTTGCCTGGCGCAGTGAACACTTCCATACGCCCGCAAACCGGCTGCAAACGCGCGGCGGTTTTCAGCAAATCCGTTAACGGATAGCCCAGCGCCAGTAGCGTCGCCAATGCCAGCAGTAAGTTGCTGACGTTAAACGCGCCCATCAAGCGGCTTTCGATTTCGCCTTCACCCCAGCTTGAAGCAAAACGAATCGTCGCTCCGCGGTCGTGGTACTCCACCGCCTCCGCTTTCAGCCAACGACCGTGACAGTTAGGGTTGATATGCCCTTCCATTGATACCGCGACCGCATCGGGTAGCGACGCCAGCCAGCGGCGTCCAACTTCATCATCGGCGTTGACGATTGCCTGACCATGATGGTGGGTGGAATAAAGCATCCATTTTGCCGCCTCGTAATGCGCCATATCGCCATGATAGTCGAGATGGTCGCGGCTCAAATTAGTAAACACGGAGGCGGCAAATTTCAACGCCGCCACGCGATGCTGCACCAGGCCGTGAGAAGAGACTTCCATCGCGCCGAAGGTCGCGCCCTGCGCAACCAGACTGGCCAGCACATGCTGAACATCCACAGCGGAACCGGTTGTGTTCTCCGTCGGGATCACTTTACCCAACAGTCCGTTGCCTACCGTTCCCATCACTGCGCTGGTTTCGCCGAGCAACTGGCTCCACTGCGCCAGTAGTTGGGTGGTGGTGGTCTTGCCATTGGTGCCGGTCACCGCCACCAGACGCATGTTTTCAGATGGCTCATGGTAAAAGCGGCCCGCCAGCGCAGATAAACGCTCATTGAGCTGGCTGAGATAGACGACTGGTACGCCGTGCATTTCGCGAATCTCACCGTCGCTCGCCTCGTCTTTCGCCTCTGCAATAATGGCAGCTACGCCTTGCGCTATCGCCTGCGGGATATATCGACGCCCGTCCGCCTGATGACCCACCACTGCCACAAAGAGATCGCCCGCCGCAGCCACACGGCTGTCGAGCGTCATCTCTCGCAGTTCTCGCGCGGGTAGTCCAGCCACCCACGGAGCAAGAAGGTCGCGCAAATTACGATCTGCCACCTGTTCCCTCGCCTTGATTAATTACGAATTCATTTTTTTCGCCCGTTGCCAGCGCGTCCGGTTCGATGTTCATGGTGCGCAGAACGCCGCCCATGATGGCACCAAATACCGGCGCGGAAACGGCGCCGCCGTAGTATTTACCCGCCTGCGGATCGTTGATGACAACCACCAGCGCGAAGCGCGGCTGACTCGCAGGCGCGACGCCTGCGGTGTAAGCAATGTATTTGTTGATGTAGCGACCGTCCGGCCCCACTTTTTTCGCCGTACCGGTTTTAATCGCGATACGGTAGCCTTTAATCGCTGCCTTCACGCCGCCGCCGCCCGGCAGCGCCACGCTTTCCATCATATGCACCACGGTGCGTACGGTGGATTCAGGGAAGATGCGTTCGCCGGGTACAGGCGGATCAACTTTGGTAATCGACAGCGGGCGATAAATGCCATAGCTGCCGATGGTTGCATAGACTCGCGCTAACTGTAACGGCGTTACCATTAGCCCGTAGCCGAAAGAGAAGGTGGCCCTCTCTATGTCGGACCACCGTTGTTTTTGAGGATATAAGCCACTGCGTTCTCCGACCAACCCCAAATTGGTCGCCTTTCCTAGCCCAAAACGTGAGTAAGTATCTACTAACGCTGAGGACGGCATCGCTAACGCCAGTTTGGATACACCGACGTTACTCGACTTCTGTAGAACCCCGGTCAGGGTTAATTCGCTGTAGCGCGCCACGTCTTTAATTTCGTGGCCGTTAATTCGGTATGGAACGGTATTCAACACCGTATTTTCGTTGACGATACCGCGCTGAAGCGCAGTCATCACCACCATCGGCTTAACCGTAGAACCCGGTTCAAACACGTCGGTGATGGTACGGTTACGCATCGCGTCTTTCGGCGTACCGGCAAGGTTGTTGGGGTTATAGGAAGGGCTATTCGCCATCGCCAGTACTTCACCGGTATTGACATCGACCAGCACCGCGCTACCGGATTCCGCCTTGTTAAACGCCACCGCGTTGTTCAGTTCGCGGTAAACCAGCGCCTGTAAGCGTTCATCAATGCTTAACGCCAGATTGTGCGCTGCCTGACTGTCAGTGGAGGAGATATCCTCAATCACGCGGCCATAGCGGTCTTTACGCACGATTCGCTCGCCAGGCTGACCGGTAAGCCACTTATCAAAGCTCTTTTCAACGCCTTCAATCCCCTGACTGTCGACGTTGGTAAAACCGATGAGGTGAGCGGTTACTTCTCCTGACGGGTAGTAGCGGCGGGACTCTTCACGCAAATGAATCCCCGGCAGTTTGAGTTTTTTGATGTAGTCCGCCATGTCAGGATTTACCTGGCGCGCCAGATAAATAAAACGCCCTTTCGGGTTGGCGTTGATACGGGCGGAGAGCTGATCGAGTGGAATATTGAGCGCAGTAGAAAGCGCTTTCCAGCGATCGCCAACGCTGATGCCGCCGGCGTCATGAACTTCTTTCGGGTCGGCCCAGATCGCCTTAACCGGTACGCTGACCGCCAGTGGACGCCCGGAACGGTCGGTAATCATACCGCGTGAGGTGGAGACTTCCTGAACACGCAGCGAACGCATATCGCCCTGACGCACCAGCATATCCGGGGCGATAATCTGTAGCCACGCCGCGCGTCCAAGTAAAAAAACCAGCGCCAGTAAAATACAGCCGCACAGCAACGCAAAACGCCAACTGATGAAGTTGGTCTGTTCTTCCTGGCGTTTCGATTTTTGCGTTTTTGCCGCTGCTTTCATGCGTCGCGTTTATCCTTATTTTTGCACTACAATATTTTCTTGGGACGGATCAACATGCTGCATTTGCAGCTTTTCCGTTGCGATCCGCTCCACCCGGCTGTGATCGCCGAGCGCATTTTCTTCAAGGATCAGGTTGCGCCATTCAATGTCCAATGCATCGCGCTCCAGAACCAATTGTTCACGCTGCGCGGTGAGTAAACGAGTATGGTGCGCCGTCGTGACCACCGTCACCGCCGTTAAAATGATGCAAATGAACAAGCAGAGTGGCAGCTTCCCGAACCGCAAAAGATCGTCACCGATCACGCCAGGCAAGGCATGGCGCTCGTTGCTTCCTATCGATCCCTTCACTTTGCTTAGGGCTTCTGTCACTCTGCTGATCATGCGTTCGTCCTCTCTGCGATACGCAGAACTGAACTACGGGCCCGAGGATTTTCAGCTACCTCTTTTTCACCCGGCATCAACTTGCCTAACGCTCGTAACTCACGACCGCCCAGTTTTTTGAGCTGCGCTTCCGTCATCGGTAATCCCGCCGGTACCTGCGGACCGCGGCTTTGCTCACGCATAAAGCGTTTCACAATACGGTCTTCCAGCGAGTGGAAACTGATGATTGAAAGCCGCCCGCCTGGGGCCAGTACGCTGAGCGAGCTTTTTAGCGCCTGCTCTATCTCCTCCAGTTCACTGTTTACCCAGATGCGCACCGCCTGGAAGGTACGGGTCGCGGGATGTTTGAATTTGTCTTTTACCGGGGTCGCCGCCGCAACCACTTCCGCCAGCTCTTTGGTGCGGGTCATCGGCTGTTCGCGATTGCGCTCAACAATGGCGCGAGCAATACGTTTGGCAAAACGCTCCTCGCCGAATGTTTTCAGCACCCAGGCGATATCCGCTTCCTCCGCCGTTTGTAACCACTCGGCGGCAGACTGGCCGCGCGTCGGGTCCATTCGCATATCCAGCGGACCGTCGCGCATAAATGAAAAACCGCGCTCCGCATCGTCAAGCTGCGGAGAAGAGACGCCAAGATCGAGAAGGATCCCGTCAATCTTGCCGGTAAGCTCGCGCTCGGCTACATAATCAGCCAGCGCGGAAAAAGGTCCATGAATGATGGAGAAGCGAGGATCATTAATGGTCTGCGCAACGGCGATCGCCTGCGGATCGCGATCGATCGCCAGCAAGCGCCCCTCTTCGCCCAGTTGCGAGAGGATCAGGCGCGAGTGGCCGCCGCGACCAAATGTGCCATCAATATAGATACCATCCGGACGAATATTCAGCCCATTAACGGCTTCATCCAACAGTACCGTAGTGTGTTTAAAATTTTCCATCATCTTATAGAGACAAGTCCTGCAGCCGCTCCGATAACGTTTCGGTAGCTGACTGTTCAGCGTCGATATCTTCCTTGACCTGTTGATACCAGGTCGTTTCATCCCACAGCTCAAATTTGTTGAACTGTCCAACCAGCATCACTTCTTTCGTCAGTCCGGCATGTTGCCGCAGAACTGGCGCGATCAGTAATCGACCTGCACCATCCATCTGACATTCGCTGGCATGGCCCAACAGTAAACGCTGTACGCGACGTTCTACCGGGTTCATGCTCGACAGACGAGATAACTTTTGCTCAATAATTTCCCATTCAGGCAGGGGGTAAAGCAGCAGGCATGGGTGATGGATGTCAATGGTACATACCATTTGACCGGTAGCGCTCTCGATCAGTTGCTCCCGATAACGGGTCGGCACGGTCAGGCGCCCTTTACTGTCGAGATTGACTAACGTTGCCCCCCGGAACATGCCAGTCTCACCCCTTCTTACCACTTTATCCCACAAATTCCCACTCGAAGGAGTTTACGGAGCGGAGGAAAAGCTTGTCAAGCAAGTCACAACGCTTACCTAAGTAAAAAAGCCAATGTTTACGGCGAATATCTGCGTTGATTAATTTCCGCCCAGCGTGCAAGCCAAATTAACGTTATGAATATTTGTAAGAAAAAAACCAAAGGCCCACCGCCGTTTAAAACGGACTCAATATAATCCGAGAAAAATATAAAGTGTCAGTTTGCGACGCGAGCGGCATTTTAGGACATATTGCACCGTGTTAACAGTGCCTGTTTAACGTGTGCGGTGCCTGCTATACCAGCGCCTACGAGCGACTGTCGCGCCAAAGACAAAAAGTGGCTGTTAATTCGACGATTTCTTGCCTGCTTGTAACAAAACAATACAAAGGAAAAGACTCGTTACGTCTTAATTAGTGGAATGTGGACGATTTCGGACAAAAGAAAGGTAATAAAAAAGAATTTTCGGATAATTTTAAGGAATAATCTTAATTATTTAAGGGATATTTTTACTGATACGCATTTGTTTGACGGCGGCAGAAGAGAGAGTCTTTTACCGCCGGTCCTTTAGCTACGGCTCAGAATGCCGCGACGATAAAGGTTTCGCCGAATACGCGTTAAGCCGGGTTTCGGTTTACGCGGTTCATCAAGACTTGCCAGCACAATCTCCAGCACGCGTTCCGCGACATCACGATGACGCTGCGCCACCGCCAGTACCGGGCATTGCAGAAAATCCAGCAGCTCATGATCGCCGAAGGTCGCAATCGCTAAATCCGAAGGCAGTTTTCCATCGCGCCGCAGCGTTACGTCCATCACGCCCTGTAATAGCGCGAACGATGTCGTAAAGAGCGCCTGCGGCATAGGATGCGTTTCCAGCCATTTCTCAAACAACTGCGCGGCGGCTTCGCGCTCATAGCTGTTGGCATATAAGAAATTCACCTCCCGCGGATCGTCTTTCCATGCGGTGCGGAACCCCTGCTCGCGCAGGAAACTGACGGACAACTCCGGCAGCGCGCCCAAATAAAGCACCGTTTCCGCCGGGAATTTACGCAGCTCTTCCGCCAACATCTCGGCATCATCCTGATCGGCGCCGACCACGCTGGTGAAATGTTCGCGATCCAGCGCGCGGTCGAGCGCGACGATGGGGAACGGATCGTTGGCCCAGCGCTGATAGAAGGGATGCTCCGGCGGTAACGAAGTTGAAACAATGATTGCATCCACCTGGCGTTGCAAAAGGTGCTCAATGCAGCGCATTTCGTTATCCGGCTGATCTTCAGAACAGGCGATCAGCAGTTGGTAGCCACGCTGGCGTGCCTGGCGCTCAAGATAGTTTGCGATACGGGTGTAGCTCGTGTTTTCAAGGTCCGGGATCACCAGACCAATGGAACGTGTGCGTCCAGCACGCAGCCCGGCAGCCACAGCGTTAGGATGGTAATTGTGCTCACGCACTACCGCCATGACTTTTTCTACGGTTTTGTCGCTCACGCGGTATTGCTTTGCTTTACCGTTTATAACGTAGCTTGCAGTTGTGCGCGAGACACCGGCCAGCCGAGCGATTTCATCCAGTTTCACAATTGCCCCTTGTGTAAATTGTACAAACCATAACCTTTATGTCGGCATGGGTTAAAATCGTTAACATCTAAGCGCAGTTTGATCACTCCGGCAACCGCTTTTATTCCGGGTTACCACGGATTTCGCAAAAAAAAGCCCAACCGATGATATTGGGTTGGGCGATAATTCCTGTTGGCTGATATCCGGCAAACCTGCCTGATGGCGCTACGCTTATCGGACCTGGGCCAGATATCAGCCAGTAGACCGGATAAAACGCACGCGCGTCGTCATCCGGCGAATCTGCTCAGCGCATAATCTTATCGCCGCGCGAAAGCCCGACGACGCCTGAACGCGCCACTTCAACAATTTTCGCCACGTCGCGCAGCGAGGCCAGAAAAGCATCCAGTTTATCGCTGGTGCCCGCCAGTTGAACGGTATACAGCGTTGGCGTAACGTCAATAATCTGACCACGGAAAATTTCCGTATTACGCTTCACCTCTTCCCGTCCGTAGCCGCTGGCCTGGATTTTCACCAGCATGATTTCCCGCTCAACGTGCGCTCCCTGTCCCAGCTCGCTGACGCGCAGCACATCAACCAGCTTGTGCAGTTGCTTTTCAATTTGCTCAAGCACTTTTTCATCGCCTACCGTCTGGATAGTCATGCGCGACAACGTCGGATCGTCTGTCGGCGCGACGGTCAGGCTTTCAATATTATATCCGCGTTGCGAAAAGAGGCCGATAACCCGCGATAACGCCCCAGATTCGTTTTCCAGTAATACCGATAAAATCCGGCGCATCATCAGGTCCTCTCCGTTTTGCTTAACCACATTTCGTCCATCCCGCCCCCGCGAATCTGCATCGGATAGACATGCTCGCTGCCATCAACGGTGACATCGACGAACACCAGTCGGTTATTACGCACATGCTCAAGGGCTTCGCTGAGTTTACTTTCCAGCTCATCCGGACGGTTAATCTGCAGCCCGACATGGCCATATGCTTCCGCCAGGCGCACAAAATCCGGTAACGACTGCATATAAGACTGAGAATGGCGACCGGAATAGATCATATCCTGCCACTGTTTCACCATCCCCAGATAACGGTTGTTCAGGTTCAAAACCAGTACCGGCAGTTCATACTGTAAGGCTGTCGACAGCTCCTGAATGTTCATCTGTATACTGCCATCGCCGGTCACGCAGACCACCATTTCTTTCGGCAGGGCCATTTTAACGCCCAGCGCAGCCGGTAGGCCAAAACCCATCGTGCCGAGCCCGCCGGAATTAATCCAGCGACGTGGCTTATCGAACGGGTAATAGAGGGCGGCAAACATCTGGTGTTGTCCTACATCGGACGTCACGTACGCATCGCCCTTCGTCAGACGCCAGAGGGTTTCAATCACCGCCTGGGGTTTAATGCTTTCGCTTTCCGCGTCATATTTCAGGCACTGACGGGCGCGCCAGCTCTCTATCTGCTGCCACCAGTCGCGAATATCATCCTGCGGCTGAGACGGCGCATCCTGCGCCAGTAGCTCCAGCATTTGTTCCAGTACCAGGCGGGCATCGCCCACCACCGGGATATCAGCGTTAACCGTTTTGGATATGGACGTCGGGTCAATGTCGATGTGTAATACCGTCGCGTTCGGACAATATTTAGCGAGATTATTCGTCGTGCGGTCGTCAAATCGTACGCCAACAGCGAAAATCACGTCGGCGTTATGCATGGTCATATTGGCTTCATAAGTGCCATGCATTCCCAGCATTCCTAACGACTGGCGATGAGTAGCAGGAAACGCGCCCAGTCCCATTAATGAAGAGACCACCGGCAGGTTAAAGGTTTCAATGATGTGGCGCAACGGCGCATAGCAGGCCGCGCTTATCGCCCCTCCCCCAACGTAGACCACCGGCTTTTTTGCCGACGCCAGCGTTTGCAAGGCACGCTTAATTTGTCCTTTATGTCCTGATGTTGTGGGATTGTAAGAGCGCATACTGACCGTCTCCGGCCAGGCATACGGCATTTTTTTCGCCGGATTCAAAATATCTTTCGGCAAATCCACGACCACCGGCCCAGGACGTCCGCTTGCCGCCAGCCAGAAGGCCTTTTTAAGCACCAGGGGAATATCTTCCGTCTGTTTGACCAGGAAGCTATGTTTGACCACCGGTCGGGAAATCCCCACCATGTCGCACTCCTGAAAGGCATCATAGCCAATCAATGAGGTGGCGACCTGGCCGGAAAGAATCACCAGCGGAATGGAATCCATATAGGCCGTAGCAATCCCGGTAATCGCATTGGTCGCTCCCGGTCCGGAAGTCACCAGCACCACGCCAACGTCGCCAGTGGCTCGCGCCAGGCCATCCGCCATATGCACCGCGGCCTGCTCATGACGCACCAGCACATGATCGATCCCTCCAACGGTATGTAGCGCATCATAAATATCAAGCACTGCGCCTCCAGGATAGCCGAACACCTGCTTTACGCCTTGATCGATAAGCGATCAGACGACCATCTCGGCTCCAGACAACATTTCCACGGCTTGCCTCCACTTTATACCTGTCATCACGGTTTGACGGACACCTTAACCGCTCGCTATCACGCCTGGCAATTGGGTGGAATGACGTAAAGATGGGGAAGGTTAGAATAATCAGGAGGCAAGAAGAGAAGAAATGGAGAAATACTCCGTCTGAATCACACCTGGTAATAAATAATCGCTTATAAATGCAGACTTACAGCAATTCATCTATTTTTCACAGCGACGAAAAGCATCGCTCACCGTTAATTCAGCATAAAATTTTTGATATACGCTAAAAAGCAGAATAAACCAGAATTTGTTTCTGATTTATTCTGCCCGGTTTTATCGCTTACAAACAGAGACTAATAAATCTTCCATCCATTGATGCCCTTTATCACGCCCAGCCGCTTCATGCCAGGAAAGGTAGCATGTCCGGCTATTCAGTTTTAAAGGCAACGGCAATATTTGCAGATCCAGCGATTCCGCAAACTCTTCCGCCAGCCAGCGCGGGGCAATAGCGACCAAATGCGTCTGCGAAACCACGTTCAGAACGCTGATAAGCGCCATGCCCTGATAAGCCACGCTCGACTGTTTATCCGGCGTGTCATACCACGGCTGACTAAATGACGCATAACGATCGAGGGAAACAACCGCATGTTGTTCATTATAAACATCGCCTTCCAGTAGCGGGCCGCTAATACGCGGGTGTTTTCGGCTGGCGACTAAAACCATTTCATCTTTAAATAGCGGTACGCTGGTAAACTCAGGACGACGGAATTCTTCATAACTAATAACGAACTCGGTTTCCTGATAGCGTAACTGATGCTCAGTATTCTGATTCAACGACGCTTTAAAAACGACATGAATATTTGGCGCAATTTTTTCTACACGATTATAAATCTGTGACGTCAGGATATTATCCAGCGGACTGCACACGCAAAGATTGAATACACGTTCGCTGCTGGTCGGCTCAAACCCCGATCCCGGCAATTCATTTTGCACCAATTGCAACGCCTGACGGACTGAACCAAATAACTGAAATGCACGGGCAGTCGGCTGAATTCCTCGTCCATATCGAACAAAAAGTTCGTCATTAAACATAACCTTCAGACGCGCTACGGCGTTACTGACCGCAGGCTGCGACATTCCCAGCGTGTGGGCGGCGCGCGTAATATTCTGCTCTTGCATTACCGCATCGAACACGGTCAATAGGTTCAAATCAACCATGCGAAGCTGTGGTTTGCCCATATCTAAAAGATGCGGCTTTTCGGTTTTGACCTCTGGCATATTTAACTCCACTGTCACGCTTAACTCCCTTTTTCTGGCTGAAGGCAGAAATAATTCCTGAAAATATGATTTACCATGCATATAAAATAAGAAAAAGGGAAAGCGTTAAAATTCGGAAAACATAAAGACGCTGACAGAGACAAATAGAATGCCAGCGCAAGCGTAATGTGTCCTGAGTCACACCATTGCGATTCATAATGTTTAAATTACGCAAGCAATATAACCATAACTATGGCGAATACACAATCATACACCAAGTGAATGATCATTTAAGTTTCAATTAAATGTTTATATTATTAATAGCTAAAAAGTTAACATTAATTTATCAATAACTTTATCCTTATCCATTAAGCAAACAAGGTTATTTGTTAAAATATAAAACAAATCAAAAAGATAAACCAAACCTTTAGCATACCTTTAACAGGCCATTCCCCTAACCAATTTGCAAACAAAAATGCCTAAATATTTCAAACAATGAAAAGTATGAATGTCCACTCGTTCTTTTATCCTTTATTGGACGCGCAGCCCAGCACAATTAGCTAAAGTACGTATCCGGATATCGTCAACAAAATGCAATGGCGACAGAAAATAGAGTTGACATTAAACGGCATATCCAGTACCACTAAAAGCATAACGCATTCGCTGGAGCTGAATTAATGTCACATATCGTTCGTTTCACTGGGCTACTACTACTCAACGCATTTATTGTGCGCGGTAGACCGGTGGGCGGCATTCAACATTAAGTCAGCTCGAAGTCAAACAAAACCCGCGCCGTTGCGCGGGTTTTTTTATGCCTGACGCAAGGCGCCCCTGGAGACAAGGACCACATCATGAGCCAGCAAGTCATTATTTTTGATACGACCTTACGCGACGGCGAACAAGCGTTACAGGCCAGCCTGAGCGCGAAAGAGAAGCTGCAGATTGCCCTGGCCCTTGAGCGCATGGGTGTTGATGTCATGGAAGTAGGCTTCCCGGTCTCTTCTCCGGGTGATTTTGAATCCGTCCAAACCATCGCCCGCACCATTAAAAACAGCCGCGTTTGCGCCCTGGCGCGTTGTGTAGAAAAAGACATCGACGTCGCGGCACAGGCGCTGAAGGTCGCCGACGCGTTTCGCATCCATACTTTTATCGCCACCTCGCCAATGCACATCGCCACCAAGCTGCGCAGCACGCTGGATGAGGTTATCGAACGCGCGGTATACATGGTTAAGCGGGCGCGTAATTACACTGATGACGTAGAGTTCTCCTGCGAAGATGCTGGCCGGACGCCTGTTGACGATCTGGCGCGCGTGGTGGAAGCCGCTATAAACGCCGGCGCGAGAACCATTAATATTCCCGATACCGTGGGCTATACCATGCCGTTTGAGTTTGCGGGAATCATTTCCGGCCTGTATGAACGTGTCCCCAATATCGACAAAGCTATCATCTCCGTTCATACCCACGACGATTTAGGGATAGCAGTAGGCAACTCGCTGGCGGCAGTACATGCGGGCGCGCGTCAGGTTGAAGGCGCGATGAACGGTATCGGAGAACGTGCCGGTAACTGCGCACTGGAAGAAGTGATCATGGCGATTAAAGTGCGCAAAGACATCATGAACGTACACACCAACATCAATCACCACGAAATCTGGCGCACCAGCCAGACCGTCAGCCAGATCTGTAACATGCCGATCCCAGCCAACAAAGCGATTGTCGGCAGCGGCGCTTTCGCCCACTCTTCCGGCATCCACCAGGATGGCGTCCTCAAGAACCGCGAAAACTATGAAATCATGACGCCAGAGTCCATCGGTCTGAACCAGATACAGCTGAACCTGACCTCCCGCTCTGGCCGTGCCGCCGTGAAACATCGCATGGAAGAGATGGGTTACAAGGACACAGACTACAACATGGACCACCTGTACGACGCGTTCCTGAAGCTGGCGGACAAAAAAGGCCAGGTGTTCGACTATGACCTGGAAGCGCTGGCGTTTATTAATAAACAGCAAGAAGAACCAGAGCATTTCCGTCTGGATTACTTCAGCGTGCAGTCCGGCTCCAGCGATATCGCCACCGCTTCCGTGAAGCTGGCCTGTGGTGAAGAGATCAAGGCCGAAGCGGCGAACGGCAACGGTCCGGTCGACGCCATCTATCAGGCGATTAACCGCATCACTGGCTACGACGTTGAGTTGGTTAAATACGACCTGAACGCCAAAGGCCAGGGCAAAGACGCGCTGGGTCAGGTCGATATCGTCGTGAACCATCATGGTCGCCGCTTCCACGGCGTCGGGCTGGCGACGGATATCGTCGAATCCTCCGCCAAAGCGATGGTGCACGTACTGAACAATATCTGGCGCGCCGCCGAAGTTGAAAAAGAATTGCAACGCAAAGCTCAAAATAAAGAGAACAACAAGGAAACCGTGTAATGTCGAAGAACTATCATATTGCCGTACTGCCGGGCGACGGTATCGGCCCGGAAGTCATGGCGCAAGCCCTGAAAGTTATGGATGCGGTACGCAGCCGTTTTGATATGCGTATAACCACCAGCCACTATGACGTCGGCGGTATTGCTATCGACAATCATGGTCATCCACTGCCGAAAGCCACCGTTGAAGGGTGCGAGCAGGCGGATGCCATTCTGTTTGGCTCCGTCGGCGGCCCGAAATGGGAAAATTTGCCCCCGGAAAGCCAGCCGGAGCGCGGCGCCCTGCTGCCGCTGCGCAAACATTTCAAATTATTCAGTAACCTGCGTCCGGCGAAACTGTATCAGGGACTGGAAGCATTTTGCCCGTTGCGCGCCGATATCGCCGCTAACGGTTTCGATATCCTGTGCGTGCGCGAGCTGACCGGCGGGATCTATTTCGGACAGCCAAAAGGCCGTGAAGGCAGCGGTCAGTACGAAAAAGCCTTTGATACCGAAGTTTATCACCGCTTTGAGATCGAGCGCATTGCCCGTATCGCCTTTGAATCGGCGCGTAAACGCCGCCGTAAAGTCACCTCTATTGATAAAGCCAACGTACTGCAAAGCTCTATCCTGTGGCGTGAAATCGTCAATGATGTCGCGAAAACGTATCCCGATGTGGAACTCGCGCACATGTATATCGATAACGCCACCATGCAGTTGATTAAAGACCCGTCGCAGTTTGACGTACTGCTGTGCTCTAACCTGTTCGGCGACATTCTGTCCGACGAATGCGCCATGATCACCGGCTCAATGGGGATGTTGCCCTCCGCCAGCCTGAACGAGCAAGGGTTTGGCCTGTATGAACCGGCTGGCGGCTCCGCGCCGGATATCGCCGGGAAAAATATCGCCAACCCAATTGCGCAGATCCTGTCACTGGCGCTGCTGCTGCGCTACAGCCTGGATGCCAACGATGCGGCAACGGCCATTGAACAGGCGATCAATCGCGCATTAGAAGAGGGCGTTCGCACCGGCGATTTAGCCAGGGGCGCTGCCGCAGTCAGTACCGATGAGATGGGCGATATTATCGCCCGCTATGTCGCAGAAGGGGTGTAATCATGGCCAAAACGTTATACGAAAAATTATTTGATGCCCACGTGGTCTTTGAGGCGCCAAACGAAACGCCGCTGCTGTACATCGACCGCCACCTGGTGCATGAAGTCACCTCTCCGCAGGCGTTTGACGGTCTGCGCGCGCACCATCGTCCGGTACGTCAGCCAGGGAAAACCTTCGCTACGATGGATCACAACGTCTCGACGCAGACTAAAGACATTAATGCTTCCGGTGAAATGGCGCGTATCCAGATGCAGGAGCTGATTAAGAACTGTAACGAGTTCGGCGTCGAGCTGTATGACCTGAATCACCCATATCAGGGCATCGTCCATGTGATGGGGCCGGAACAGGGCGTCACCCTGCCGGGCATGACCATCGTCTGCGGCGACTCCCACACCGCCACCCACGGCGCGTTTGGTGCGCTGGCCTTCGGCATCGGCACTTCTGAGGTAGAACATGTACTGGCGACGCAAACCCTGAAACAGGGACGCGCTAAAACCATGAAGATTGAAGTCACGGGCAACGCCGCGCCGGGCATTACCGCCAAAGACATCGTGCTGGCGATCATCGGTAAAACCGGTAGCGCCGGCGGCACCGGACACGTGGTTGAATTTTGCGGCGACGCTATCCGCGCGCTGAGTATGGAAGGCCGCATGACGCTGTGCAATATGGCGATTGAGATGGGCGCCAAAGCCGGTCTGGTCGCCCCGGATGAAACCACTTTCAACTACGTAAAAGGGCGTTTGCACGCGCCGAAGGGCCGCGATTTTGACGAAGCCGTCGAGTACTGGAAAACGCTGAAAACCGATGACGGCGCGACCTTTGATACTGTCGTCGCCCTGCGAGCAGAAGAGATCGCGCCGCAGGTGACCTGGGGCACGAATCCGGGCCAGGTGATTTCCGTCACCGACATCATCCCCGATCCCGCCTCCTTTAGCGATCCGGTTGAGCGCGCCAGCGCCGAAAAAGCGCTGGCTTATATGGGCTTACAGCCGGGCGTACCGTTAACGGACGTTGCTATCGATAAAGTCTTTATCGGCTCTTGTACCAATTCACGCATTGAAGATTTGCGCGCGGCGGCGGAAGTCGCCAAAGGGCGCAAAGTTGCGCCGGGCGTGCAGGCGCTGGTGGTGCCGGGTTCAGGTCCGGTGAAAGCGCAGGCGGAAGCGGAAGGTCTGGACAAGATCTTTATCGAAGCAGGATTTGAATGGCGCTTACCGGGCTGTTCCATGTGCCTGGCCATGAATAACGACCGCCTGAACCCGGGCGAGCGCTGCGCCTCCACCAGCAACCGTAACTTTGAAGGTCGTCAGGGCCGCGGGGGTCGCACGCATTTAGTCAGCCCGGCGATGGCCGCCGCTGCCGCCGTTACCGGCCACTTCGCCGACATTCGCAGCATCAAATAAGGAAACTACCATGGCAGAGAAATTTACCCAGCATACCGGCCTGGTTGTCCCACTGGATGCCGCCAACGTCGATACCGATGCAATTATCCCTAAACAGTTTTTGCAGAAGGTTACGCGCACCGGTTTTGGCGCCCATCTGTTTAACGACTGGCGTTTCCTGGACGAAAAGGGCCAACAGCCAAATCCGGAATTCGTGTTGAACTTTCCGGAATATCAAGGCGCGTCGATACTGTTGGCGCGGGAAAACTTTGGCTGCGGCTCGTCACGCGAGCACGCGCCGTGGGCGTTGACCGATTACGGCTTTAAAGTGGTGATCGCGCCAAGCTTCGCCGACATCTTCTACGGCAACAGTTTCAATAATCAACTGCTGCCGGTAACCCTGAGCGACGCACAGGTCGATGAGCTGTTTGCCCTGGTGAAAGCCAATCCGGGCATTAAATTTGAAGTGGATCTGGAAGCACAGGTGGTGAAAGCAGGCGATAAAACCTACAGCTTTAAAATCGACGACTTCCGCCGCCACTGCATGTTGAACGGTCTGGACAGCATTGGGCTGACGCTGCAGCACGAAGACGCGATTGCCGCCTACGAAAATAAACAACCGGCATTTATGCGGTAACCCTTGACGCCTTACCGGGCCTACAGGTTATGCAATATCACCCGGTTGCCATTATATTCTGTAGGCCTGATAAGCGTAGCGCCATCAAGCTCCGGGTTACTCATCAGTCGCTCATGCCGGGGATATTCCGGCATTTTTTATACGATTTTTACTCGCCCGGTCACCACCTGCGTGACCACAGAAACCGCCGTATAAATCCCGTTGAAACGCCGTCCCATCATCGTCATCCAGAAACAGCCGAAATAAAAAAAGCCAGCAGATATTATCTGCTGGCGGGTGATTTTAGGCTATCGCCTACACCAATACTCAGTCACACATGATGTCTGCAATTGGCTTCAATCGGTCGCCTCCCACTGCATCAGTTCCGCGAGCATTTTTAAGCGCTGCGGTGCGCTCAGGCAAGCCAGCCAGGACGTTTTTTCCGTCGCGGCAAAATATCTCAACCAGAACTGGCGCATAGTGACCTCTTCCTCTTGCTTCATCGAAAGATATTATTGGCCTAATATAGGGATAATAAAATTGCTGAGTTTTTCATCGGAGTTCCCCTTTTATGCCCTCAGGTCGCCTGCAACAACAATTTATCCGTCTCTGGCAATGTTGTGACGGTAAAACGCAAGACACCACGCTTAATGAGCTGGCGGATCTGCTGAACTGTTCGCGTCGCCATATGCGTACGCTGCTAAATACGATGCAGGCGCGCGGTTGGCTAACATGGGAAGCCGAGGTTGGACGCGGAAAGCGTTCGCGTCTGACGTTCCTGTATACCGGACTGGCGCTGCAACAGCAGCGGGCGGAAGACCTGCTGGAACAAGATCGAATCGATCAACTGGTACAACTGGTCGGCGATAAAAGCGCTGTCAGGCAAATGCTGATTTCCCATCTGGGACGCAGCTTCCGCCAGGGGCGGCATATTCTGCGGGTTCTTTACTATCGTCCGATGCACAATCTTCTGCCGGGAACCGCATTACGTCGCTCGGAAACTCATATTGCCCGGCAAATTTTCAGTTCGCTCACGCGGGTAAATGAGGAAAACGGGGAACTGGAAGCGGACATTGCGCACCACTGGCAGCAAATTTCCCCTTTACTGTGGCGCTTCTACCTGCGCCCCGGCATTCATTTTCATCATGGCCGCGAGCTGGAGATGGAAGATGTCATCTCCTCGCTGACGCGTATCAATACGCTTCCGCTTTACTCGCACATCACAAAGATAGACTCCCCTACCGCGTGGACGCTGGATATTCATCTTTCCCAGCCGGATCGCTGGTTGCCGTGGCTGCTGGGCCAGGTCCCGGCGATGATTTTGCCGCGGAAGTGGGAAACGCTGGCTAATTTCGCCAGCCACCCTATCGGCACCGGGCCTTATGCCGTGCGGCGTAATACGCCAAACCAGCTCAAGATACTCGCCTTTGATGATTACTTCGGCTATCGGGCGTTGATAGACGAAGTGAACGTCTGGGTACTGCCGGATATCAGTGAAGAACCGGCCTGCGGCTTGATGCTGGAAGGGCCGATACAAGGCGGTGAAAAAGCGATAGAAAGCCGACTGGAAGAGGGGTGCTATTACCTGCTATTCGACGCCAGAACGCCGCGCGGCGCACATCCGCAGGTCAGAGAATGGGTAAGCCACGTCCTCTCCCCCACCAATTTACTCTATCATGCCGATGAACCGCTACAGCAGCTCTGGTTCCCGGCCTATGGGCTTTTACCGCGCTGGCATCACGCCCGTCCAGGCCCGGGCGAAAAACCCGCCGGGCTGGAAACCCTCACGCTGACCTTCTATCGCGAACACATTGAGCACCGGGTTATCGCCCGTATCATGAGCGCGCTTCTGGCTGAACATCAGGTGCATCTGCATATTCAGGAGATCGACTACGATCAATGGCACGCCGGCGAGATCGAAAGCGATATCTGGCTCAATAGCGCTAACTTTACGCTGCCGCTGGATTTCTCGCTGTTCGCGCACTTGTGCGAAGTACCGCTCTTGCAGAACTGCATTCCGCGCGACTGGCAGGGCGACGCCGCGCAGTGGCGCGCTGGCGAGATGAACCTGGCGAACTGGTGCCAGCAACTGCTGGCCAACAAAGCGATTGTGCCGTTGATCCACCACTGGCTGATTATCCAGGGACAGCGCAGTATGCGCGGGCTGCGCATGAATACCCTCGGCTGGTTTGATTTTAAATCGGCGTGGTTTGCGCCGCCAGATCCTTAACGCCAGCTCTTGATTGCTGCCCGGCAACAAAATCACTACACTAACGCCGAACTCAACGGGGTGCCGCGCTCATGCGCGCGCTGAGAAAATACCCGTCGAACCTGATCCGGATAATGCCGGCGAAGGGATTTGAGGCTACCTCTCAAGTCCTTTGCCACTCTTTAACTGAGGTGCAAAGTGTTAAAAAAATATCTTCCACTTTTACTCCTGTGCGCGGCGCCTGCTTTCGCCAAACCCGTTCTCACCGTCTATACCTACGACTCGTTCGCCGCCGACTGGGGGCCAGGCCCGGCGGTGAAAAAAGCGTTTGAAGCCGATTGCAACTGCGAGCTGAAACTGGTGGCGCTGGAGGATGGCGTTTCGCTGCTCAACCGCCTGCGGATGGAGGGGAAGAACAGCAAAGCCGATGTGGTGTTGGGGCTGGACAACAATCTGCTGGAAGCGGCCACGCAAACTAAACTCTTTGCCAAAAGCGGCGTGGCGAATGAAGCGGTCAAGGTGCCCGGCGGCTGGAAAAACGACACATTTGTGCCATTCGATTACGGCTATTTCGCCTTTGTCTACGATAAAAGCAAGCTGAAAAATCCGCCGAAAAGCCTGAAAGAACTGGTCGAGAGCGATCAAAAATGGCGGGTGATTTATCAGGACCCACGTACCAGTACGCCAGGGCTGGGGCTGTTACTGTGGATGCGCAAAGTCTATGGCGATAACGCGCCGCAGGCCTGGCAAAAACTGGCGGCCAAAACGGTGACGGTGACGAAAGGCTGGAGCGAGGCCTACGGTTTATTTCTGAAAGGTGAAAGCGATTTGGTGCTCAGTTACACCACCTCTCCGGCGTATCACATTATTGAAGAGAAGAAGGACAATTACGCCGCCGCGAACTTCAGCGAAGGCCATTACTTACAGGTAGAAGTCGCGGCGCGTACCGTCGCCAGTAAGCAGCCGGAACTGGCGGAGAAATTCCTCAAATTTATGGTTTCTCCGGCGTTTCAGAACGCCATACCCACCGGCAACTGGATGTACCCGGTAGCGGACGTCGCCTTACCCGCAGGGTTTGAATCATTGGCCAAACCCGCCACAACGCTGGAATTCACGCCGCAACAAGTGGCAGCACAACGCCAGGCATGGATTAGCGAATGGCAACGCGCCGTCAGCCGTTAATTCCCGGCTGGCTGATTCCGGGGCTGTGCGCCGCCGCGCTGATGATAACCGTCTCGCTGGCGGCCTTTCTGGCGCTTTGGCTGAATGCGCCGTCGGGCGCGTGGTCGACAATCTGGCGGGATAGCTACCTGTGGCATGTGGTGCGCTTCTCATTCTGGCAGGCGTTTCTGTCCGCAGTGCTGTCTGTGGTCCCGGCGGTTTTTCTCGCCCGCGCGCTTTATCGACGCCGTTTTCCTGGACGTCTGGCGCTGCTGCGTCTGTGCGCCATGACGCTGATTCTGCCGGTACTGGTTGCCGTGTTCGGCATTCTTAGCGTGTATGGCCGTCAGGGCTGGCTGGCCTCGCTGTGGCAGATGCTGGGGCTTCAGTGGACATTCTCCCCCTACGGCTTGCAGGGCATTTTACTGGCGCACGTCTTTTTTAACCTGCCAATGGCGAGCCGTTTGTTGCTGCAATCTTTGGAAAGCATTCCCGGCGAGCAGCGCCAGCTCGCCGCCCAGCTCGGTATGCGCGGCTGGCATTTTTTCCGTTTTGTCGAATGGCCGTGGCTGCGCCGCCAAATTCCGCCTGTCGCGGCGCTGATTTTTATGCTCTGCTTCGCCAGTTTCGCAACGGTTCTGTCGCTCGGCGGCGGCCCGCAGGCCACCACTATCGAACTGGCTATCTTTCAGGCGCTCAGTTATGACTACGATCCCGCCCGCGCGGCGATGCTGGCATTAATCCAGATGGTCTGCTGCCTGGCGCTGGTACTGCTAAGCCAACGGTTGAGCAAAGCGATTGCGCCGGGGATGACGCTGACGCAGGGCTGGCGCGATCCTGACGATCGTCTCCACAGCCGTCTGACGGACGCCTTATTAATCGTGCTGGCGCTGCTGCTGCTGCTTCCGCCGCTGGTCGCCGTGGTGGTCGATGGCGTCAACCGCAGCCTGCCGGAGGTGCTGGCGCAACCCATTCTGTGGCAGGCTGTCTGGACATCGCTACGCATTGCGCTGGCGGCGGGCGTTCTGTGTGTGGTGCTGACCATGATGCTGCTGTGGAGTAGCCGCGAGCTACGCCAACGCCAGCAACTATTCGCCGGACAAACGCTGGAACTCAGCGGAATGTTGATCCTCGCGATGCCGGGGATCGTGCTGGCGACAGGCTTCTTTTTACTGCTCAATAACAGCGTTGGCTTACCGGAATCCGCCGACGGCATCGTGATTTTCACCAATGCGCTGATGGCAATCCCCTACGCGCTAAAAGTCCTGGAAAACCCAATGCGCGATATTACCGCCCGTTATGGAATGCTGTGCCAGTCATTAGGAATTGAAGGCTGGTCGCGGTTAAAGATCGTGGAACTGCGGGCGCTGAAACGTCCGCTGGCGCAGGCGCTGGCGTTTGCCTGCGTACTTTCTATCGGTGATTTTGGCGTCGTCGCGCTTTTCGGCAATGACAATTTCCGCACGCTGCCGTTTTATCTGTATCAGCAGATCGGCTCCTACCGCAGCCAGGACGGCGCAGTGACCGCGCTGATACTGCTGCTGCTCTGCTTTACGTTATTTACCCTCATAGAGAAACTACCGGGCCGACATGCTAAAACTGATTGATATCACCTGGCTTTACCATCATTTGCCGATGCGTTTTACGCTGGCGGTAGAACGCGGCGAGCAGGTGGCGATTCTTGGCCCCAGCGGCGCGGGGAAAAGCACGTTGTTGAATTTAATTGCCGGTTTTCTTGCGCCTGCCAGCGGTACGCTACTGATTGCCGGCGACGATCATACGCTTACGCCGCCCTCACGCCGTCCGGTCTCAATGCTGTTTCAGGAGAATAATTTATTCAGCCACCTGAATGTGCAGCAAAATATCGGTCTGGGGCTAAACCCTGGGTTAACGCTCAACGCCAGCCAGCGGGAAAAACGGGACGCTATCGCACATCAGATGGGCATTGAGAGTCTGATGACGCGTTTACCGGGCGAACTGTCCGGCGGCCAGCGTCAGCGGGTAGCGCTGGCGCGCTGCCTGGTACGCGAACAGCCGGTACTGCTGCTGGATGAACCGTTCTCCGCGCTCGATCCCGCGCTGCGCCAGGAGATGCTGACGTTGGTCAGCGATATCTGCCGCGAGCGACAGCTCACGCTGTTGATGGTCTCGCACAGCGTGGAAGATGCGGCGCGAATTGCGCCCCGGTCAATCGTCGTGGCCGACGGGCGTATCGCGTGGCAAGGCAAAACAGACGAGCTACTAAGCGGTCAAGCCAGCGCCTCAGCGCTATTGGGCATCAAATCCCATATTTTGTAGGCCGGATAAGGCGAAGCTGCCATCCGGCAAAGGAATCGTTAGTAACCCACAACTTTGCGCAGAATATCGATATATACCGGCATCAGCGGGTGGCGAACCAGCACCACCAGCGCGACCACGCCGATCCCGAGCGTCAACGGCGCCAGATACAGCAAACGGCTGCGGGGGAAATACGCGGTTAAACGATCGACTGCCGCTTTGCCGCTGCGCCACAGCCGCCAGCATAGCCAGCCTCCGACCCACAGCAGCAACGCCGTCGCCAGCAGCAGCCATTTGAAATCTCCGCTCTGCATATCGGAAGGAATATCGATTGCCGCTCCCGCCAGAATGCCCGGCAGGAAATAAAACGGCGGCCACAGCAAACAGCCAATCAAGTTCGGCCCAATAAATTTCGCCACGGGAAGATCCAGCATCCCTGCCACCATCGGCACCAGCGGCCTCGTCGGACCGACAAAACGTCCGACCAGGATCGTGAACATACTGTGCTGATGCAGCGCGTGTTCGGTTTTATCCAGCAGCGACTTGTTCTTTTTCATAAAAGACCAGCGGTGTAGCGGCTTTTTAAAGCGCCACCCCAGCCAGAACGAAATCCAGTCGCCCATCAGACAGCCGATAATACCCACCAGCCAGGCATGCCAAAAATTGAGCTCGCCGCTGCCGATAAGCGCGCCCAGCCCCGCCATCAGTACCGTGCCGGGTAAAATCAACCCCACCAGCGCCAGCGATTCCAGGAAGGCGACCAGCAACACGGCGATGAGCGAATACAGAGTGGATTGGGTGATAAAGTGTTCCAGCAGTGCTTGCATAGTGTGTCCGTCAGCGTGATGAAGCAGGGATTCTGCTTACCCCGTCCCCCTTCGTCAAGCCGTCAATTATCCGAATAGTTACGGCTTATGACATCTTTGTGGACACATCATTCACTTTTTATTCACATCCGGCCCTGAACTCGCTAGGACTTGCCCCGGTGCATTTTTTAAATACCCGCGAAAAATAGAGCTGATCGTCAAATCCAACATTGCGCCCAACGGTCGCTATCGGCATTCGCGTAGTGCTAAGCAGAAGTTTCGCCTGGCTGATACGCTGATCTTCGCGCCAGCTCAATACGCTAATGCCTAACTGCTGGCGGAACAGATGTGATAACCGGGAGGGCGACAGGCAGACATGCTGGGCGACGCTGGCGATATCAAAATGGCTGTCCGCCAGATGGTCGCTGATATACTGGCAGGCATCGCGCACACGGCTATCCATCGGCGGGTGCAACGACTCATTAATTACCGCCATACGTCTGAGCAACAACTGCTCCAGCAGATTGATCGCCAGTAGCTCAGAATAGCGACCTTCCCCTTGCCCGGCGCTGATGATCTGCCCGAACAGTTCGCTGAAATGCGGCTGGCGCGCCTCGTCCGGGCGGAAAAATCCTGTCTGGGCAAAGATTGTCGGCCAGGTCAGCCACTCCTGCCAGTAGGCGCGAGGCCGGAAATAAACCCACTGGTGATACCACTCGCTGGCGTCCGGATGCCGTCCATAGTGATGAATCTCGCCCGGCGGAAACAATAATATATCGCCAGGCCGACAGACAAACTGCTCGCCATTATTATTAATGACGCCCTCTCCGCGGATGGTCAGGTTAAGAATATATCCCTTCATGCCCAACGGACGATCGATAAAAAAATCCAGATATCCATTCGCTTCAATTGGCGTCAGCCCGGCGACCAGATGGGCATTAAATGAATATCCCGGCAATAGCGGATCATTTTGCGTTTCAGCCATGATTTCTCTACCCCCCGATGTTCAGAGAAGAAACAAATTGTCCATATCGACCAGGACGACAGAGCTTCCGTCTCCGCAAGACTTTGCGCTTGATGAAAGCACGTATCAACCCCGCTTGTGAAAAGCGCTTTGTAACAAAAGCGTACAGTTCAGGCGATAAAATTAAGTAACAGAAGTGTCTATAACTATGGCTGGAATGTCCACATTGAATATTTGCACAGCGTCACACTTTGCAAAGCATTAGCATTTTTGTCCATAAGATTAGCGGATCCTGCCTGACGGTTTTTGCCGCGACTCTCTACTGTTTCTCCATACCTGTTTTTCTGGATGGAGTAAGACGATGGCAATTGCAATTGGCCTCGATTTTGGCAGTGATTCAGTGCGCGCTCTGGCAGTGGACTGCGCCACCGGCGACGAGATCGCCACCAGCGTAGAGTGGTATCCGCGCTGGCAAGAAGGCCGTTATTGCGACGGCCCGAACAACCAGTTCCGTCATCATCCGCGCGACTACATGGAGTCAATGGAGGCCGCGCTGAAAGCCGTTCTGGCACAATTAAGCGCCGCGCAACGCGCAAATGTCGTTGGCATTGGCGTTGACAGCACCGGCTCTACGCCAGCGCCGATTGACGCCGACGGTAACGTCCTGGCGCTGCGTCCAGAGTTCGCCGAGAACCCGAATGCGATGTTTGTGCTGTGGAAAGATCACACCGCCGTGGAAGAGGCCGACGAAATCACTCGTCTGTGCCATAAGCCAGGCAAGGTCGACTACTCCCGCTATATTGGCGGCATTTACTCCAGCGAATGGTTCTGGGCGAAGATTCTGCACGTCACCCGGCAGGATAGCGCCGTCGCGCAGGCCGCCGTCTCGTGGATTGAGCTGTGCGACTGGGTGCCGGCGCTGCTTTCCGGCACCACTCGCCCGCAGGATATCCGCCGTGGCCGCTGCAGCGCCGGGCACAAAACGCTGTGGCATGAAAGCTGGGGCGGTCTGCCGCCCGCGAGCTTCTTTGATGAACTCGATCCGTGCATTAACCGTCATCTGCGCTACCCGTTATTTAGCGAAACCTTCACCGCCGATCTGCCCGTGGGCACCCTGTGCGCCGAATGGGCGCAGCGCCTCGACTTGCCGGAAAGCGTAGTGATTTCCGGCGGCGCGTTCGACTGTCACATGGGCGCGGTCGGCGCGGGCGCACAGCCCAATACGCTGGTGAAAGTCATCGGCACGTCTACCTGCGACATTCTGATTGCGGATAAACAGAGCGTCGGGGATCGCGCCGTGAAAGGCATTTGCGGTCAGGTTGACGGCAGCGTGGTGCCGAACTTTATCGGTCTGGAAGCGGGGCAATCTGCTTTCGGCGATATCTACGCCTGGTTTAGCCGCGTGTTGAGCTGGCCGCTGGAGCAACTTGCCGCGCAGCACCCGGAACTGAAACCCCAGATTAACGCCAGCCAGAAGCAGCTACTGCCAGCGCTCACCGACGCCTGGGCGAAAAATCCGTCCCTGGATCACCTGCCGGTGGTGCTCGACTGGTTTAACGGTCGCCGCACGCCAAACGCTAATCAGCGTCTGAAAGGCGTCATTACCGATCTCAATCTCGCCACCGACGCGCCAGCGCTGTTTGGCGGTCTGGTCGCTTCGACCGCCTTCGGCGCGCGCGCCATTCAGGAGTGTTTTACCGATCAGGGTATCGCGGTCAATAACGTGATGGCGCTTGGCGGCATCGCCCGTAAAAATCAGGTCATTATGCAGGTCTGCTGCGACGTACTGAATCGTCCGTTGCAGATCGTCGCTTCCGACCAGTGTTGCGCATTAGGCGCCGCTATCTTTGCCGCCGTCGCTGCGAAAGTCCATGCCGACATTCCAGCCGCCCAGCAAAGCATGGCGAGCGCGGTAGAACGCACTCTGCGCCCCCACCCTGAACAGGCGCAACGCTTCGAACAGCTTTACCGCCGCTACCAGCAGTGGGCGCTAAGCGCAGAACAACATTATCTTCCGACTGCCGCGCCGGCGCCAACGACCCCGGCCAATCAGGCAATCCTGACTCATTAAGGACACGACAATGACGATTTTTGATAATTATGAAGTATGGTTTGTGATTGGCAGCCAGCATTTGTATGGCGCAGAAACCCTGCGTCAGGTCACCCAACATGCCGAGCATGTGGTCAACGCGCTGAATACCGAAGCCAAACTGCCATGTAAACTGGTATTAAAACCGCTGGGCACCTCGCCGGATGAGATTACCGCCATTTGTCGTGACGCCAATTATGACGATCGCTGCGCAGGGCTGGTGGTCTGGCTGCACACCTTCTCCCCGGCCAAAATGTGGATCAACGGGCTGAGTATCCTTAACAAACCACTACTGCAATTCCATACCCAATTTAACGCCGCCCTGCCGTGGGACAGCATTGATATGGACTTTATGAACCTGAACCAGACTGCGCACGGCGGTCGTGAGTTCGGTTTTATCGGCGCGCGGATGCGCCAGCAGCACGCGGTCGTCACCGGTCACTGGCAGGATAAAGAGGCCCATACGCGTATCGGTGCCTGGATGCGCCAGGCGGTCTCTAAACAGGATACCCGCCAGCTAAAAGTCTGCCGCTTCGGCGACAATATGCGTGAAGTCGCAGTGACTGACGGTGATAAAGTGGCCGCGCAAATCAAATTTGGCTTTTCGGTCAATACCTGGGCGGTCGGCGATCTGGTGCAGGTGGTGAATTCTATCGGCGACGGCGATATCAACGCTCTGATTGACGAGTATGAAAGCAGCTATACCCTGACGCCCGCCACCCAAATCCACGGCGATAAACGCCAGAACGTGCGGGAGGCGGCGCGTATTGAACTCGGTATGAAGCGTTTCCTGGAACAGGGCGGCTTCCACGCATTCACTACTACCTTTGAAGATTTACACGGTCTGAAACAGCTTCCGGGTCTGGCCGTACAGCGTCTGATGCAGCAAGGCTACGGCTTTGCGGGCGAAGGCGACTGGAAAACCGCCGCTCTGCTTCGCATTATGAAAGTGATGTCAACCGGTCTGCAGGGCGGCACCTCATTTATGGAGGATTACACCTACCACTTCGAGAAAGGCAACGATCTGGTGCTCGGCTCGCACATGCTGGAAGTGTGTCCGTCCATCGCGGTGGAAGAGAAACCGATCCTCGACGTCCAGCACCTCGGCATTGGCGGCAAGGAAGATCCGGCGCGTTTGATTTTCAATACCCAAACCGGCCCGGCGATCGTCGCCAGCCTGATCGACCTCGGCGATCGTTATCGCCTGCTGGTCAACTGCATTGACACCGTAAAAACGCCGCACTCCCTGCCGAAACTGCCGGTGGCTAACGCGCTGTGGAAGGCGCAGCCGGATCTGCCGACCGCCTCCGAAGCGTGGATTCTGGCTGGCGGCGCGCACCATACCGTCTTCAGCCACGCGCTGGATCTGAACGATATGCGCCAGTTTGCAGAAATACACGATATCGAAATCGCGGTGATTGATAACGATACCCATCTGCCGGCCTTTAAGGACGCGCTGCGCTGGAACGAGGTGTATTACGGGTTCAAACGTTAATTGGTGAAACGGATTGCCCGGTGGCACTGCGTTTACCGGGCCTACGGTCCTGTAGGCCGAATAAGGCATTTATGTCGCCATCCGGCACACCGTCGCTCGTAGGCCGGATAAGCGAAGCGCCATCCGGCAGGGAGAAAACAATGTTAGAAGATCTCAAACGCCAGGTACTGGAAGCTAATCTGGCGCTGCCAAAACACAACCTGGTCACCCTTACCTGGGGTAACGTTAGCGCCGTCGATCGCGAACGCGGCGTACTGGTGATTAAGCCGTCCGGCGTCGATTATAGCGTCATGACCGCTGACGATATGGTGGTGGTCAGCCTGGAGAGCGGTGAAGTCGTTGAAGGTCATAAGAAACCGTCGTCCGATACGCCAACCCACCGTCTGTTGTACCAGGCATTTCCGACTATCGGCGGCATCGTACACACCCATTCGCGCCACGCGACTATCTGGGCGCAGGCGGGTCAGCCAATTCCGGCGACGGGAACCACCCATGCCGACTATTTCTACGGTACGATTCCCTGCACTCGCAAAATGACCGAGGCGGAAATTAATGGCGAGTATGAATGGGAAACGGGCAATGTCATTGTTGAAACCTTTGAAAAACAAGGCATTGACGCCGCTCAAATGCCCGGCGTGCTTGTCCATTCGCACGGCCCGTTTGCCTGGGGTAAAAATGCCGAGGATGCAGTGCATAACGCCATCGTGCTGGAAGAAGTGGCCTATATGGGGATCTTCTGCCGCCAGCTTGCGCCGCAGTTGCCCGACATGCAGCAATCCCTGCTGGATAAACACTATCTACGCAAACACGGCGCAAAAGCCTATTACGGGCAGTAATGCCTCTAAAAACGCGTCCCATGGGGGGCGCGTTGATGAATCTGGTCGGTGATATATTCAGCAAATGCGCTTTGATAGACGTAATGATCAGAACTCACATATTCAATAATATTGTCATAATGTCCCTGCCACGCTTTTCCTTCCAGCGCATGGAAGAAAATATAATCTTCGATTGTTGACTGCCAGCGTTGCCCATTTAACAGATAGTTAATAATGGTATCCCGATGTCCGTTTTTTCTGTCGTGTCCTTGCCAGTGAAAAAAAGCATTGCCGTTTTCAATAATCTCGGTACGCCAAATCTGTTCTGTCCATGTTTTATACTCAAAAAATCGACTCACGGTTTTTATGGAAGGGTTAGCGCGTTGAGTATTGACGAAAAGATAACGGTCGTTCCCTACCAGACGCGCCTGCATACTCACATTCATAAAAGATCATTCCCGAATACCACAAATTTTGATAAAAACACCCGCACCCGAAAGTCAAAATAAAATTATATTCTAAAATAAAAATTAAATTATGCAGAGAGTTCCCGACGAATTCGCACTGTAATCCATTTTTATTTAACCATAGCGGCCAATTGGAATATTATATTTCTACCTGACGGTGCGGATGTTCCAAATGAAATTGTTACACTTTTCATTAATTAAAACAAACAAAAAATATCGCTTTTTTGTTAATCCGAGAAATAAGTAACAGATTCGAACAAGCGCCTTTCTGAAAAATACTTAATGTATGAAAACAGACTTGACACAAAACGGCTAATACATGGGTAAAAACTGTAAATAAAAATGATTCAAAATTAGCAGTTATAGGATAATTATATCTGCTGTCTACACCAGCATCATTATACCCTTCATACTTCGAGTTGCTTATGTGTTGGCTACGGATTACTCGGCCCATCCATGGGCCTTGCCCTGACGGGCCGTCGCACGCGACGTTCAAATCTGCTCCCGGCAGATTTGTCGCTCACCCCAGTCACATAGTTATCTATGCTCCTGGGGACTCACTCCCTTGCCGCCTTTAAGCAACTCGAATTATTTTGGGTATATATTGATAAATATACGTCAGCAAAAATATCTGACGCTAAAAGCCATTTTATCGTTAAAATATCCATTACACCCGTCACGGGGAACGAACTCATTCATGAAATATCGCTACATCATCAGAATCGCGGCAGGCATAATTCTCATTATGGCTACGGTGTTTATCCATAATGCCATCGCTATTTATCAGTTCAGTCAGCAAAACCAGACGCGCGTAGCTGACTGCGCGATTGTCGCAGGAGCAGGCGTTAGCGGAAAAACGCCTTCTCCCGTTTTTCAGGCCAGACTGGATCATGCCATCTGGCTTTACCAACAACACATTGTCCGCGCGTTGGTATTAACCGGCGGCTACGGCGCTGGCGCAACGGTTTCCGACGCGGCGATAGCCCGTCAATACGTTCTGGAAAAAGGGATTCCGGCTAAGGCAATTTTTATTGAAGAGCGCTCTACCGTGACGCGCGAAAATATTCGTTACGCAAAACAGATACTGCGACAACAACAATGGCGCACAGCGTTACTGGTCAGCGATCCGCTGCATATGCTGCGTCTGAAAACTATCGCTCAGGATAATGGTATCGATAGCCGCTCATCACCCACGCGATCCACCCGCTATAAATCCTGGTGGGCGCAAACCCGCTTCTTACTGCGAGAAACTTTTTATTACAGCGGATATCGGCTTTTACGTTATATGCCTGTACAAAATAACAGTATTACCCCCTAAAACAGGTTATAATTAGCGTGAATTTTTTAGACAGGTAATCATCGTGGCGCAGGCAGGTTTCATTTTAACCCGGCACTGGCGGGATACGCCGCAAGGGACGGAGGTCTCTTTCTGGCTGGCGACAGACAACGGCCCTGTGCAGGCAACGCTGGCGCCGCAAGAGTCCGTGGCGTTTATTCCGACCAGCCAGACCTCCCGCGCCGCCTCGCTGCTACAGGCGGAAAAAGACTATCGCCTGACGCCGCTCCAGCTGCGAGACTTTCATCGTCAGCCGGTATCCGGTCTGTATTGCCGCACTCACCGCCAGCTTATGCGGATGGAGAAACTGCTGCGCGAAAACGGCGTCACCGTTTATGAAGCGGATGTACGCCCGCCGGAACGTTACCTGATGGAGCGTTTTATTACGTCGCCCGTTTGGGTAGACGGCGAGATGCGCAACGGCGTTATCCGCAATGCGCGTCTTAAACCCCACTCCGACTATCGACCGCCGCTAAAATGGGTCTCGCTGGATATCGAAACCACGCGACACGGCGAACTGTATTGCATTGGTCTGGAAGGCTGCGGCCAGCGTACCGTTTATATGCTGGGCCCGGCGAATGGCGATGACCACCAACTGGACTTCGAGCTTGTGTATGTCGCCAGCCGCCCGCAGCTGCTGGAAAAACTCAACGCCTGGTTTGCCGAACATGATCCTGATGTCATCATCGGCTGGAACGTAGTGCAGTTCGACCTGCGTATGCTGCAAAAACATGCCGAACGCTACCGTATCCCTTTACGGCTGGGGCGAGACAATAGCGAACTGGAGTGGCGCGAACATGGCTTCAAAAACGGCGTTTTTTTCGCCCAGGCCAGAGGGCGAGTCATTATCGATGGTATCGACGCGCTTAAATCCGCGTTCTGGAATTTTTCGTCTTTTTCGCTGGAAGCCGTCTCGCAGGAACTGCTCGGCGAAGGAAAATCCATTGATAACCCCTGGGATCGTATGGATGAGATCGATCGCCGCTTTGCCCAGGATAAACCCGCCCTCGCCACCTACAACCTGAAAGACTGCGAGCTGGTCACGCGCATTTTCCATAAAACCGAGATCATGCCGTTTTTGCTGGAACGCGCGACGATCAACGGCCTGCCGGTCGATCGCCACGGCGGTTCGGTCGCCGCATTCGGGCATCTTTACTTTCCGCGAATGCACCGCGCCGGCTATGTCGCGCCCAATCTCGGCGAAGTGCCGCCGCTGGCAAGTCCCGGCGGCTACGTAATGGATTCACAACCCGGATTATACGATTCAGTACTGGTGCTGGATTATAAAAGCCTGTACCCGTCGATTATCCGCACGTTTTTGATTGATCCCGTCGGGCTGGTCGAAGGCATGGCGCAGCCGGATCCGGAACACAGTACCGAAGGTTTCCTTGACGCCTGGTTTTCACGAGAAAAGCACTGCCTGCCGGAAATTGTTAGCCAAATCTGGCACGGGCGCGATGAAGCCAAACGTCAGGGTAATAAACCGCTCTCGCAGGCGCTTAAAATCATTATGAACGCCTTTTATGGCGTACTCGGCACCACGGCCTGTCGCTTTTTCGATCCCCGTCTGGCGTCGTCAATCACCATGCGCGGTCATGCGATTATGCGCCAGACCAAAGCGCTGATTGAGGCGCAGGGTTATGACGTGATTTATGGCGATACCGATTCCACTTTCGTCTGGCTCCGGCGCGCGCATTCAGAAGCCGATGCGGCGGAAATCGGGCACAGGCTGGTGCGTCACGTGAACGAATGGTGGGCGCAGACGTTACAACAGCAAAATTTGACCAGCGCGCTGGAGCTGGAGTTTGAAACCCACTTTTGCCGTTTTCTGATGCCGACCATCCGCGGCGCGGATACTGGCAGTAAAAAACGCTACGCGGGCCTGATTCAGGAAGGCGACAGCCAGCGCATGGTATTTAAAGGTCTGGAAACGGTGCGGACCGACTGGACGCCGCTGGCGCAGCGCTTTCAACAGGAGCTGTATCTGCGTGTTTTTCGCAATGAACCTTATCAAGACTATGTGCGCGAGACTATCGATAAACTGATGGCGGGCGAACTGGACGCACAGCTGGTTTATCGTAAGCGTCTGCGTCGCCCTTTACATGAGTACCAACGTAACGTTCCGCCGCACGTTCGCGCCGCCCGGCTGGCGGATGAACAAAACCTGAAGCAGGGTCGTCCGGCGCAGTATCAGAATCGCGGCGCCATAAAATATGTCTGGACTGTTAACGGCCCCGAGCCCGTGGATTACCAGCAGTCGCCGCTGGATTACGAACACTATCTTACCCGCCAGCTACAACCCGTGGCGGAAGGAATTCTTCCCTTCGTTGAAGATAATTTTGCTACACTACTGACCGGGCAACTGGGGTTATTTTGACGCGTGACGAAAGCGCCGCCTTCCAGTACCATAGCGCCCTTTCCATTCCTGGACCTAATTAACGCCACTACCACATTAGCCTGGTAGCGGGGTCGTATACTCGCAATTATCCAGTGCTGTCGCCTGGGAATGGCGAGTAATGCCTGCAATTAAAGATATAGAGCCGAACACATATGCCTTTTACACTTGGTCAACGCTGGATCAGCGATACAGAAAGCGAGCTGGGACTTGGAACCGTTGTTGCGATGGATGCGCGAACCGTCACCTTACTTTTCCCGTCCACGGGGGAAAACCGCCTGTATGCGCGCAGTGATTCTCCCGTGACCCGCGTCATGTTCAACCCTGGCGATACGATTACAAGCCATGAAGGCTGGCAGCTACATATCGATGAAGTAAAAGAAGAAAATGGCCTGCTTGTTTATGTCGGCACCCGCCTGGATACCGAAGAGACCAATGTGACGTTGCGCGAAGTTCTGCTCGACAGCAAGTTGGTTTTCAGTAAGCCCCAGGATCGTCTGTTCGCCGGTCAAATCGATCGAATGGATCGGTTCGCGCTGCGCTATCGCGCCCGTAAATTTCAGAGCGAGCAGTACCGGATGCCATACAGCGGTCTGCGCGGTCAGCGGACCAATCTGATCCCGCATCAGCTTAATATCGCTCATGATGTAGGTCGTCGCCACGCGCCGCGCGTACTGCTGGCGGATGAAGTGGGCTTAGGTAAAACCATTGAAGCCGGGATGATTCTGCATCAACAGTTATTATCCGGCGCGGCGGAACGCGTATTGATCATCGTTCCGGAAACCCTGCAACACCAGTGGCTGGTAGAAATGCTGCGCCGTTTCAACCTGCGCTTCGCGCTGTTCGATGACGAACGCTATACCGAAGCGCAGCACGACGCGTATAACCCGTTTGAAACCGAACAACTGGTGATCTGCTCGCTGGATTTCGCCCGCCGTAATAAGCAGCGTCTGGAACATTTGTGCGACGCCGAGTGGGATCTGCTGGTGGTCGACGAAGCGCATCATCTGGTGTGGAGTACCGATGCGCCGAGCCGTGAATATATGGCCATCGAACAGTTAGCTGAACGCGTACCGGGCGTGCTGCTGCTGACCGCCACGCCAGAACAGCTGGGGATGGAAAGCCATTTCGCCCGTCTGCGCCTGCTGGATCCGAACCGTTTCCACGATTTCGAACAGTTTGTCGAAGAACAGAAAAACTACCGACCTGTCGCCGATGCGGTGGCCATGCTGCTGGCGGGCAATAAACTCAGCAACGACGAACTGAACAGGCTGGGCGATCTGATCGGCGAACAGGATATTGAACCGCTGTTGCAGGCCGCTAATAGCGATCGCGACGATGCGCAGGCCGCCCGTGATGAGCTGGTGTCGATGCTGATGGATCGCCACGGCACCAGCCGCGTTCTGTTCCGCAACACCCGTAACGGCGTCAAGGGGTTCCCGAAACGTGAACTGCATACGGTAAAACTGCCGCTGCCGACCCAGTATCAGACCGCCATTAAGGTCTCCGGCATTATGGGCGCGCGTAAAAGCCCGGAAGATCGCGCCCGCGATATGCTCTATCCGGAACAAATTTATCAGGAGTTCGAAGGCGATACCGGCACCTGGTGGAACTTCGACCCACGCGTTGAGTGGCTAATGGGCTATCTGACCAGCCATCGTTCGCAAAAAGTGCTGGTGATCTGCGCCAAAGCGACCACCGCGTTACAGCTGGAGCAGGTGCTGCGCGAACGCGAAGGCATCCGCGCCGCCGTGTTCCATGAGGGCATGTCGATTATCGAACGCGACCGCGCCGCCGCCTGGTTCGCCGAAGAAGATACCGGCGCGCAGGTGCTGTTATGTTCCGAAATCGGCTCCGAAGGACGTAACTTCCAGTTTGCCAGCAATCTGGTGATGTTCGACTTGCCGTTTAACCCGGATCTGCTGGAACAGCGTATTGGTCGTCTGGATCGCATCGGCCAGGCGCATGATATCCAGATCCACGTCCCGTACCTGGAAAAAACCGCCCAGTCGGTGCTGGTTCGCTGGTATCACGAAGGGCTGGACGCCTTTGAGCACACCTGTCCAACCGGCCGCGCGATTTATGATTCAGCCTACGCCAGTCTGATTAACTATCTGGCCGCGCCTGAAGAAACCGACGGGTTTGACGATCTGATCAAATCCTGCCGCGAGCAACATGAAGCGCTAAAAGCCCAGTTAGAACAGGGCCGCGACCGCCTGCTGGAGATCCACTCCAACGGTGGTGAAAAAGCCCAACAGCTTGCACAAAGCATTGAAGAACAGGACGACGACACCAACCTGATTGCGTTCGCCATGAACCTGTTCGATATCGTCGGCATTAACCAGGACGATCGCGGCGACAACCTGATCGTGCTGACGCCGTCCGACCACATGTTGGTGCCGGATTTCCCCGGCCTGCCGGAAGACGGCTGTACTATCACGTTTGAACGTGACGTAGCCCTGTCTCGCGAAGATGCGCAGTTTATTACCTGGGAACATCCGCTCATCCGTAACGGACTGGATCTGATCCTCTCCGGCGACACCGGCAGCAGCACCATTTCGCTGTTGAAAAATAAAGCGCTGCCCGTCGGCACGCTGCTGGTCGAACTGGTTTACGTCGTGGAAGCGCAGGCGCCGAAACAGCTACAACTGAACCGCTTCCTGCCGCCGACGCCGGTACGTATGCTGTTAGATAAAAACGGCAACAATCTGGCCGCCCAGGTCGAGTTTGAAACCTTCAACCGCCAGCTCAGCGCCGTGAATCGCCACACCGGTAGCAAACTGGTGAACGCCGTTCAACAGGACGTCCACGCCATTTTGCAACTGGGCGAGACGCAGATTGAAAAGTCCGCCAGAGCGCTGATTGATAACGCGCGCCGCGAGGCGGATGAAAAACTGTCCGGGGAACTGTCGCGTCTGGAAGCGCTGCGCGCCGTCAACCCGAACATTCGCGACGACGAACTTGCCGCTATCGACAGCAACCGTCAGCAGGTGCTGGAAAGCCTGAATCAGGCAGGCTGGCGTCTGGACGCGCTGCGTCTTATCGTCGTCACGCACCAATAACGGAGCCGTACATGGGGATGGAAAACTACAATCCGCCGCAGGAACCCTGGCTGGTTATCCTGTATCAGGATGAGCACATTATGGTGGTCAATAAGCCCAGCGGCCTGTTGTCCGTGCCGGGGCGTCTGGAAGCGCACAAAGACAGCATTATGACGCGTATCCAGCGCGACTACCCGCAGGCAGAATCGGTGCATCGTCTGGATATGGCCACCAGCGGCGTGATTGTAGTGGCGCTGACCAAAGCCGCGGAGCGGGAGCTAAAACGCCAGTTCCGCGAACGTGAGCCGAAAAAGCAGTATGTAGCGCGCGTATGGGGTCATCCCTCCCCGGCGGAAGGGCTGGTTGACTTACCGCTCATCTGCGACTGGCCGAACCGGCCAAAGCAGAAAGTGTGTTATGAAACCGGCAAACCGGCGCAAACGGAATATAACGTGGTGGAGTTTGCGGCGGATAATACCGCCCGCGTGGTGCTCAAGCCGATCACCGGACGTTCGCATCAGCTTCGTGTGCATATGCTGGCGTTAGGCCACCCGATTTTAGGCGATCGGTTTTACGCCTCGCCGGAAGCGTTGTCGCTGGCGCCGCGTTTGCAGTTACACGCCGAAATGCTGACCATTACCCATCCCGCTTACGGTAACAGCATGACGTTTAAAGTCCCGGCAGATTTTTAAATTCTGAGCCAATTTATGCCGGGGCGCTTCGCTTGCCCGGCCTACATTCATTAACGTAGGCCGGATAAGGCGCTAGCCGCATCCGGCAATTCAATCACTTGAAGCCTTTCTGTTCTTTGATTAGCTCATACGCTTTCTGAATTTCCTGCGCTTTTTGCTTCGCCATCTCCATCATTTCCGGCGGCAACCCTTTGGCCACCAGCTTATCAGGATGATGCTCGCTCATCAGTTTGCGATAAGCGCGTTTAATGGTGGTTGCATCGTCGGTGGTTTTAACCCCCAGCACATTACAGGCATCTTCCAGCGTCGGGCCGCGCTGCGCCTGCTGCCAGCCGCCGCCGGACTGTTGATGATAACCGCCGCCAAACTGCGCGCCGCCCTGCATCATGCGCAGAAACTGATCGAACTGTACGCGGGAAATACCTAACTCTTCCGCAATCACATACAGCACTTCCCGCTCATTAGGGTGTAGCGAGCCATCGGCAAACGCCGCCTGGATCTGAATTTCCAGAAACATCCGGATCAGATCAAAACGCCCGAAGCAGACGCTACGAAACTGCCGCATCTTTTCACGTAATGGGTAATTATCCGCTTTTCCGACCCGAAAGGCGTTCTGCGCGGCAGTACGTGAATCGCCGTGTAAATTCATACGATCCATCAACTGACTGGCGATATGAATATCCGCTTCCGTCACCCGTCCTTTTGATTTGGTTAAGTGGCCCATCACCTCAAAGGTGGTGGCAAAAAACAGCGCCTGCCGTTCCCGCTGGTTGGCAAACCACGCCATTTTTCGGCTGCGGGCTTTGTCGAACATATGGCCCACCAGCAGACCCAGGACCACGCCCCAAAAGCCGCCGCCCATCATCAGGGCTACGGCGACGCCAATTATCTTTCCCCAGTACTGCATAGACTCCCCAAAACGTTACGCTATCGGTGAGGCTATCTCCCACAAAATAAGGTGCTTTTCTGCAAATGAAGGCTACGGTCAATTGTGGGACATCGCCTATAATTTGCATTATCATACCTGTCATTCAATGCCGTGCCTAACACCACAGACGCTAAACGGCAGGATTAACACTGGCGCAGCGAAGATGAGTAAGTTAGGCTGTGACCGTTTGTCACGCGCAACGCTACCGATGATGGAACAATAAATACAACGTATGAAAAAACGTATTCCCACTCTTCTGGCCACCATGATCGCCAGCGCCCTTTATAGTCATCAGGGGCTGGCAGCCGATCTCGCCTCACAGTGTATGTTGGGCGTGCCGAGCTACGATCGTCCTCTGGTAAAAGGCGATACCAACGATCTGCCGGTTACTATCAATGCCGATAACGCTAAAGGTAACTACCCGGACGATGCCGTTTTTACCGGCAACGTGGACATTATGCAGGGGAATAGCCGCCTGCAAGCGGATGAAGTGCAGCTTCATCAGAAGCAGGCGGAAGGTCAGCCGGAACCTGTACGCACCGTCGATGCGCTGGGTAATGTGCATTATGATGACAATCAGGTCATCCTTAAAGGGCCGAAGGGCTGGGCGAACCTGAACACCAAAGACACGAACGTCTGGGAAGGCGATTACCAGATGGTGGGCCGTCAGGGGCGCGGTAAAGCCGATCTCATGAAGCAGCGCGGCGAAAACCGCTATACCATTCTGGAAAACGGCAGCTTTACCTCCTGTCTGCCTGGCTCCGATACCTGGAGCGTGGTGGGGAGTGAAGTCATCCATGACCGCGAAGAACAGGTTGCGGAGATCTGGAACGCCCGGTTTAAAGTAGGTCCGGTTCCGATCTTTTATAGCCCCTATTTACAGCTACCCGTCGGTGACAAGCGTCGCTCAGGTTTCCTGATCCCGAACGCGAAATACACGACCAAGAACTATTTCGAGTTCTACTTACCGTATTACTGGAACATCGCGCCCAATATGGACGCCACCATCACCCCGCACTATATGCACCGCCGCGGCAATATTATGTGGGAGAACGAATTCCGTTATCTCACGCAGGCAGGCGAGGGAGTGATGGAATTAGATTATCTGCCTTCTGATAAAGTCTACGAGGACGATCACCCCAAAGAGGGCGATAAGCACCGCTGGTTATTCTACTGGCAGCACTCAGGCGTGATGGATCAGGTGTGGCGTTTTAACGTCGATTACACCAAAGTCAGCGACTCCAGCTACTTTAACGATTTCGACAGTAAGTACGGTTCCAGTACCGACGGCTACGCAACGCAGAAATTCAGCGTCGGCTACGCCGTACAAAACTTTGACGCTACGGTGTCGACCAAACAATTCCAGGTCTTTAACGATCAAAACACCAGCAGCTATTCAGCGGAGCCGCAGTTAGACGTTAACTACTACCATAACGATCTCGGCCCGTTTGATACCCGGATTTACGGCCAGGCGGTGCACTTTGTTAACACCAAAGACAATATGCCGGAAGCGACCCGCGTCCACCTGGAGCCAACCATCAATTTGCCGCTCTCCAACCGCTGGGGCAGCCTGAACACCGAAGCGAAGCTGATGGCGACGCACTATCAGCAAACGAATCTGGACAGCTATAACAGCGATCCAAACAATAAAAATAAGCTGGAAGATTCGGTTAACCGCGTCATGCCGCAGTTTAAAGTCGACGGTAAGCTCATCTTCGAACGCGATATGGCGATGCTGGCGCCGGGGTATACCCAGACGCTGGAACCACGCGTGCAGTACCTGTATGTGCCGTACCGCGACCAGAGCGGCATCTATAACTACGATTCTTCTTTGCTGCAATCCGACTATAACGGCCTGTTCCGCGACCGCACTTATGGCGGTCTCGACCGTATTGCTTCCGCCAACCAGGTCACAACCGGCGTCACAACACGCATTTATGATGATGCCGCCGTTGAACGTTTTAACGTTTCTGTTGGTCAAATCTACTATTTCACGGAGTCTCGCACCGGCGATGACAACATTAAATGGGAGAATGACGACAAAACCGGTTCGCTGGTTTGGGCAGGCGACACTTACTGGCGTATTTCAGAACGCTGGGGGCTGCGTAGCGGAGTGCAGTACGATACCCGTCTGGATAGCGTCGCTACCAGCAGCAGCAGCCTCGAATACCGTCGGGATCAGGATCGTCTGGTACAGTTGAACTACCGCTATGCCAGCCCGGAATATATTCAGGCTACGTTGCCTTCGTATTATTCCACGGCAGAGCAGTATAAAAACGGCATCAATCAGGTGGGCGCGGTGGCAAGTTGGCCGATTGCCGATCGCTGGTCGATTGTCGGCGCGTACTACTTCGATACCAATTCGAGCAAACCTGCAGACCAGATGCTCGGCTTGCAGTACAACTCTTGCTGCTATGCGATCCGCGTCGGATACGAACGTAAGCTGAACGGTTGGGATAACGATAAACAACACGCGATTTATGATAACGCGATTGGCTTCAACATTGAGCTGCGCGGTTTGAGCTCTAACTACGGCCTCGGCACGCAAGAAATGTTGCGTTCGAACATTCTGCCGTACCAAAGCTCTATGTAATCTGATTGATTTACAACGTAATCCGCATTGCGGTTAATTGAAATGGAAAAAGTATGAAGAACTGGAAAACGCTGCTTCTCGGTATCGCCATGATCGCGAATACCAGTTTCGCTGCCCCCCAGGTAGTCGATAAAGTCGCAGCCGTCGTCAATAATGGCGTCGTGCTGGAAAGCGACGTTGATGGCTTAATGCAATCAGTCAAACTCAACGCGGGTCAGGCAGGTCAGCAGCTTCCGGACGACGCCACGCTGCGTCACCAGATCCTGGAACGTTTGATTATGGATCAAATTATCCTGCAGATGGGTCAGAAGATGGGGGTGAAGATCACGGATGAGCAGTTGGATCAGGCCATCGCCAACATCGCCAAACAAAACAATATGACGATGGATCAGATGCGCAGCCGTCTGGCTTACGATGGGCTGAACTATTCAACCTACCGTAACCAGATTCGTAAAGAGATGATTATCTCTGAAGTGCGCAACAATGAGGTTCGTCGCCGTATCACCGTTTTGCCGCAAGAAGTTGACGCGCTGGCAAAACAGATTGGCACCCAAAACGATGCCAGCACCGAGCTGAACCTGAGCCATATCCTGATTGCTCTGCCGGAAAACCCAACCTCCGAGCAGGTTAACGACGCGCAGCGCCAGGCGGAAAGCATTGTTGAAGAAGCGCGTAACGGCGCAGATTTCGGCAAACTGGCGATTACCTACTCTGCCGACCAGCAGGCGCTAAAAGGCGGTCAGATGGGCTGGGGCCGTATCCAGGAGCTGCCGGGGATTTTCGCCCAGGCGCTGAGCACCGCGAAGAAAGGCGACATTGTCGGCCCGATTCGCTCCGGCGTCGGCTTCCACATTCTGAAAGTAAATGACCTGCGCGGTCAGAGCCAGAGTATCTCCGTGACCGAAGTTCACGCTCGTCACATTCTGCTTAAGCCGTCGCCGATCATGAACGATCAGCAGGCGCGCCTGAAGCTGGAAGAAATCGCGGCTGACATTAAGAGTGGTAAAACCACCTTTGCCGCTGCGGCGAAAGAGTACTCTCAGGACCCGGGCTCCGCTAACCAGGGCGGTGATTTGGGTTGGGCTACGCCAGATATTTTCGACCCGGCGTTCCGCGACGCGCTAACGAAGCTGCATAAAGGCCAAATAAGCGCGCCGGTACACTCCTCTTTCGGCTGGCATCTGATCGAATTGCTGGATACGCGTAAGGTAGACAAAACCGATGCGGCGCAGAAAGATCGCGCTTATCGTATGCTGATGAACCGTAAATTCTCAGAAGAAGCGGCGACCTGGATGCAAGAACAGCGCGCCAGCGCTTACGTTAAGATTTTGAGTAACTAATGAGCAGTGCGCAACGCGTTGTTATCACTCCCGGCGAACCCGCCGGGAGTGGCCCCGATCTTGTCGTCCAACTGGCGCAACGCGCGTGGCCGATTGAACTGGTCGTCTGTGCGGACGGCGCGCTCCTGACGGAGCGGGCCGCCATGCTCGGCCTGCCTCTCTCGCTTCTCCCTTACTCGCCTGATGTCCCCGCTGCGCCGCAGCCCGCGGGAACGCTGACCCTATTGCCGGTCTCGCTGCGCGCGCCTGCCATCTCCGGTCAGTTGACGGTAGAAAATGGCCCCTACGTGGTAGAGACGCTGGCGCGAGCGTGTGATGGCTGTCTGAACGGTGAATTTGCCGCGCTGATCACAGGCCCCGTGCACAAAGGCGTTATTAACGACGCAGGCATTTCGTTTACCGGTCATACCGAGTTTTTCGAAGAGCGTTCGCAGGCGAAAAAAGTCGTGATGATGCTGGCAACCGAAGAACTTCGCGTGGCGCTGGCGACCACGCATCTGCCGCTACGGGCGATTGCAGACGCCATCACCCCTGCGCTTTTGCACGAAGTGATTGCTATTTTGCATCACGATTTGCGGACCAAATTTGGTATTGCCGAACCGCGCATTCTTGTCTGTGGCCTGAATCCGCACGCGGGCGAAGGCGGTCATATGGGCACGGAAGAGATAGACACCATCATTCCGGTGCTCGACGAGCTGCGGGCGCAGGGGATGAAACTCAACGGGCCGCTACCTGCTGATACGCTGTTTCAGCCCAAATATCTCGATAATGCCGACGCGGTGCTGGCAATGTACCACGATCAGGGCCTGCCCGTGCTAAAATACCAGGGATTCGGTCGGGGAGTGAATATTACGCTCGGCCTACCTTTTATTCGAACCTCCGTTGACCACGGCACCGCGCTTGAACTGGCGGGCCGTGGAAAAGCGGATGTCGGCAGTTTTATTACGGCGCTTAATCTCGCCATCAAAATGATTGTTAATACCCAATGAATAATCGAGTCCATCAGGGCCATTTAGCCCGTAAACGCTTCGGGCAAAACTTTCTCAACGATCGGTTTGTGATCGACAGTATTGTTTCTGCTATTAATCCGCAAAAAGGCCAGGCGATGGTTGAAATCGGCCCCGGTCTGGCGGCGCTGACGGAGCCGGTCGGCGAACGACTGGATAAGCTCACGGTCATTGAACTTGACCGCGATCTGGCGGCGCGTTTGCAAACCCATCCGTTTTTAGGGCCGAAGCTGACTATTTATCAGCAGGACGCCATGACCATGAACTTTGGCGAACTGTCTGCGCAGTTGGGCCAACCGCTGCGTGTGTTCGGCAATCTGCCCTATAATATCTCCACCCCGCTGATGTTCCATCTCTTTAGCTATACTGATGCCATTGCCGACATGCACTTTATGTTGCAAAAAGAAGTGGTAAATCGTCTGGTTGCAGGGCCGAACAGCAAAGAGTATGGTCGTTTAAGCGTGATGGCGCAATATTACTGTCAGGTGATCCCGGTGCTTGAAGTGCCGCCATCCGCCTTCACGCCGCCGCCCAAAGTGGACTCCGCCGTGGTGCGTCTGGTTCCACACGCAACAATGCCTTACCCGGTTAAAGATATTCGCGTGTTGAGCCGTATTACCACCGAGGCCTTTAACCAGCGCCGTAAAACGATCCGTAACAGTCTCGGCAATCTTTTTAGCGTTGAGACGTTGACGGAAATGGGTATTGACCCGGCAATGCGCGCGGAAAATATCTCTGTCGCGCAGTACTGCCAGATGGCCAACTATCTGTCGGAAAACGCGCCTTTGAAGGAGAGTTAAACATGATCAATTCGCCCAGAGTGTGTATTCAGGTGCAAAGCGTCTACATTGAGGCGCAATCCTCACCTGACGATGAACGTTACGTTTTTGCCTATACCGTAACCATCCGCAATCTGGGCCGGGCGCCAGTGCAGCTATTGGGCCGCTACTGGCTGATTACCAATGGTCATGGCCGTGAAACCGAAGTCCAGGGCGAAGGTGTGGTTGGCGTCCAGCCGCGCATTGCGCCTGGCGAAGAGTACCAGTACACCAGCGGCGCGGTAATTGAAACGCCGCTGGGCACCATGCAGGGTCATTACGAAATGATCGATGAAAATGGCGACGCCTTTACCATCGACATCCCCGTGTTTCGACTCGCCGTCCCTACACTCATTCACTAAAATTATAACAATGGCAACTTATCTCATCGGCGACGTTCACGGTTGCTACGACGAACTGATCGCCTTATTACAGCAAGTGGAATTTACGCCAGACACAGACACTCTGTGGCTGACTGGCGATTTGGTCGCCCGCGGTCCCGGTTCGCTGGACGTGTTACGCTACGTCAAATCGCTTGGCAATAGCGTGCGTTTGGTGCTGGGGAATCACGATTTACACCTGTTGGCCGTATTCGCCGGGATTAGCCGCAACAAACCTAAAGACCGGCTGACCCCGCTTCTTGAAGCGCCGGACGCCGATGAGCTGTTGAATTGGTTACGCCGTCAGCCGCTGTTGCAGGTAGATGAAGAGAAAAAGCTGGTCATGGCGCATGCGGGTATTACCCCGCAGTGGGATTTGCAGACGGCAAAAGAGTGCGCCCGCGATGTTGAAGCGGTGCTGTCGAGTGACTCGTACCCGTTTTTCCTCGACGCGATGTATGGCGATATGCCGAATAACTGGTCGCCGGAGTTAAGCGGTCTGGCGCGGCTACGCTTTATTACTAATGCCTTTACCCGTATGCGTTACTGCTTTCCTAACGGTCAACTGGATATGTACAGCAAAGCGTCGCCGGAAAATGCCCCTGCGCCGCTGAAGCCGTGGTTCGCCATTCCGGGGCCGGTGAGCGAGGCTTACAGTATTGCGTTCGGGCACTGGGCGTCGCTGGAAGGGAAAGGGACGCCGGAAGGTATTTACGCGCTGGATACCGGCTGCTGCTGGGGCGGGGAGTTGACCTGTTTACGCTGGGAAGATAAACAGTATTTTGTGCAGCCGTCAAACCGCCAGATGGATATGGGCGAAGGCGAAGCGGTCAACGCCTGATAGGTTTATGCCTGATGGCGCTACGCTTATCAGGCCTACATCTGGCGACATCTGGCTCAAGAGTAGGCCGGATAAGGCGTTTCGCCGCCATCCGGCACTACAGCGTTAACGACGCTCCAGAATCTCGAAACAATAGCTGTGAGAATTCTGCGCGTCGGCATCGTGAAACTCACTGAATACCGATTCCCAGTCATCCGGTTCATAATCCGGAAAATGGGTATCGCCTTCGACTTCCGCATCAATATGCGTCAGATAAAGCTTCTGCGCCTTTGGCAGGAACTGCTCGTACACGCGCCCGCCGCCAATGACCATAATTTCCGGCGCATCGCCGCAAGCGGCAATCGCCTCATCGACAGACTTCACCCACTGCACGCGATCGTCGGTGCCTGGCTGGCTGCTGATAACAATATTTTTACGTCCCGGTAAGGGGCGTCCGATGGACTCCCAGGTGTGACGTCCCATGACGACAGGTTTATTTAACGTGTTACGTTTAAACCAGGCGAGATCGGCAGGCAGGTTCCACGGCATGGCGTTTTCCATACCGATGACGCGATCCACCGCTAACGCCGCAATCAGACTGATCATTAATTATTTCCTGATACAAAAAAAATTGCCGCCACTATACGTAAAGCGCAATCTTTCGTCGACTGACGAAAAGAGGATGAGCACGAAAATTTTTCGTTCTGCTGGCGACGCCACTCATTTGATGTGGAGCGCCAGCATTACAGTAGTTCAAAAACAGCCAATTAGCAGTAAAGTTTGCAGAACATCACATTTTTTACTTTAGATTGACGGTTTGACCTCGGGTTCATCGGCGACCTCCCCGGAATGTTTGCCCTCAGCCGTTCCCTGCCAGCCGTGGCGCTGAATCAACGACAGATGCTCCCGGTCCTCGGTAATAATTTCGCTCAACATCGCGCTGGTACGTTTATAGGCGGCGGCGCGAGATAACGGATCGTTTTCCCCTTTCGCCATCTCTTCCACCATCCGGGTATTAAAATGACGGAACAGATCCGCGCGCTCGCGGGCTTCATAACGCCCCAGCCCCAGCGCCTCCAGCGCCTGTCGCCCGCTTTTGAGCGCGCCTTCGAAGGTTTCACGTTCGGGCATCGCCACACCAGCCTGGCGCAGGCGAATGTAATGATCGACATCACGGGCGCGGGCGATAATCTGCAGATGCGGGAAATGCGACTTCACCAGTTCACTCAGTTGCAAATTGGTTTGCGGATCGTCAATGGCGTTAATCAATACCTCCGCCTTCGCCGCTCCGGCAGATTCCAGTAAATCCATACGCGTCGCGTCGCCATAAAAAACCTTCATGCCGAATTTACGCAGCGTTTCGATATGATCGGGGTCGTGATCGAGCACCACCATCTTCACCCCGCTCGACAGCAGCAAACGCCCGGCTATCTGACCAAATCGTCCAAACCCGGCCACAATAACCCGCGGTTGCTCTTCGTCGATTTCATCCGCCTCGCGCGCTTCACCCGTCGCGGTCTTCTCCATGCGCGTCAGCAGCACCAGAAAAATCGGCGTAGCCGCCATCGACAGCGCGACCGCCAGCGTCAGCGCTTTTGCCCATTCCGGCTCAAGTACATCCGCCATTTGCGCCGCGCCAAAAACCACAAACGCAAACTCACTTCCCTGGCCTAATAAGACGGCAAACCAGCGACGCTGTTTTGCCGGTACGCCCAGCGGCCTCGCGACCAGCCACAGCATGACGATTTTGATTGCCAGAAAACCGGCCAACAACAGCAGAATGCGCAGCGGATTCTCCACCAGCGTGCCGAAATCAATCGACATGCCGACGCCAATAAAGAACAGCCCCAGCAGCAACCCCTTAAAGGGTTCAATATCGCTTTCCAGCGCATGACGGTATTCCGAACTCGCCAGCAGAACGCCCGCCAGGAACGCGCCCATCGCCATTGACAGCCCAACCTCTTCCAGCAACAGGCCGAAACCAAACACCAGAAATAGCGCCACGGCGCTGAACACTTCCCGCAAACCAGAACGCGCGACAAAGCGCAGCGCCGGGCGCGTAACGTAGCGTCCCAGCAACACCACCAGCGCCAACGCGCCTGCGACTTTCAACGCCGATAGCGCAAACGCGCCAAGCGTGGTGGATGCGCCGCTGGCGGCCAGCAGCGGAATCATCGCCACCAGCGGGATCGCCGCGATATCCTGGAACAAGAGCACTGCAAATGCGCTACGCCCTACTTGCGAAACGGTCAGGTTACGCTCATTCATTGCCTGCATGGCGATAGCCGTGGACGAAAGCGCCAGCGTCATGCCAATCAGTTCCGCCACCTGCCAACGCAGGCCAAGAAACATACAGAACAGACCAATCAGTCCGCCGCAGACCCCCATCTGTAACGCGCCGCCGCCAAATACCGAGGCGCGCAGCTTCCATAACCGTTGCGGGTCCAGCTCAAGTCCAATAACAAACAACATCAGCACGACGCCGATTTCCGCAAAATGCAGAATAGATTCGGCGTCCGTCACCAGCCGTAGCCCCCAGGGACCGATAATGCAACCCGCAATCAGATACCCCAGCACCGATCCTAAGCCCAAACGTACCGCAATCGGCACAATCAACGCCGCCGAACCAAGATAGATCAGCGCCTGCAGTAGAGTATGGCTATCCATGATTCACCTCCTGCCATGCCAGTAAACGCTGTTTATACTGACGCGCCTGCGCCTGTAAGGTGTCGTCATCGCAAATGAACGTGCAGTGCATGGCAAACGGCGACAGCCATTTGAGGCCGCAATAGAGCGCCGTCGCCTGTAGCGGCTGAGAAAGGACGTCAAATCCGGGATGGGAGCCGATAGCAAAGTGGTTTTCACCACCGCCGGTCGTTACCGCCCACAGCAGATGTTTACCATGCAATGCCGTACCGCCATGACCGTAAGCCCAGCCGTGGGTGAGGACTTTATCCATCCATAATTTGAGTAAAGGAGGGACGCTGTACCACTGCATCGGATGCTGCCAGACGATAAGACTCGCGCGCGACAGCGCCTCCTGCTCGGCGGCAACGTCAATATTGAAATCGGGATAGAGGTGATAAAGCGAACGTATTTCGACGTTTTCCAGCGTCCCTGCCTGTTCAAGCATCCGCTTATTCGCATGAGAATGATGCGGATACGGATGCGCATAAATAATGAGGATCATGATTAGCCTGTGATGATCTGTTTTTTATTACAAAGTGTAGTGACAAATTCGCCAGGCTAATAGTGAATATTATTGAGCGGCTAATCAGAAAAAATTGAATTAACGCCAGCCAGGAGCTGGCGCCGTCCTGCCTCCGGAAGACGCTCTCGAAGGGCCGCAGGCGTTTGCGGAAAAGCGCGATCCGGTGTGGAAAGGTCGGTGATGATAGTAGCCTTAAATCGCTGACCAATCGGTTTAAGGCCTTCTTGTCGGGCGGCGCTGCGCTAAATTTGCCTGTAATGACTGTAATATCAATCCATTACATGATGATACAGACCCAATAAGCGCAGCGCCAACAGCATCTGAACCTCCAGACACGCTGGATGCCAGATCGCCGACGAATAAAATAGCCTAATGGGCCAGGCTCTTAATCTTTCGCCATGCGGTTAAATTGCTCAATAGTAAGATCCCACGGCTCATGGGCCGCATCCGGCATAAAACTGCCGTCATCCACGCCAATTTCGTCTTTGATAATTTTATTCAGTTTTTCATTCATCGTAAGAATGAGATCCTGATATTTCTGTTTATCAGCAGCAAGGTTATGGTTCTCATCGGGATCATTTTTAAGATCGTAAAGTTCAAGATCGTTGTACTTAATAAGATCCTCCCAGGTTTCCGGCGTATTATGCTCCCTTAGCGAGAAATAGCGTGCAAACTTATAACGACCATCGTTAATCATGCGCGTCCCTGAACGATGGCTGAAATCAGGATGCAAATGAGATATTTCCTGCTTGATTTGCGCCACCGTTTTTTGTTTATCTCTTTGTAGCGCAATAACGCGGTGGAGATAATGGGCATCGGTATACAAGATCATGCCATAGCAATATAAGCTGGCATTTCTCACCGCATTAACCGCAACGCTCTCCGGGTTTTTTAGCAATCCGCTAAAATTAACGCCTTTGCGGTTGCCTAACGCCTGGTGCTGTTTTTCTTCCGGCAAACCGGTCAGTCCAACTAATGTCGGCGCGATATCAAGATGACAGGTCAACGCCTGACATTTCTTATTACCGGGGTACGCCGGGTGGGAAATAATCATCGGTACATGGATCTGTTCTTTATAAACGGAAGCGCCTTTACCGTGCATCTGATGGCTTCCGCCTAATTCGCCATGATCGGCAGTAAATACAACAATCGTTTTATCAGTTAACTTGAGGGCATCAAGTTCATTTAATATCCGGTCAAGGTGAGTATCACAATCGCGGATACAGTTGAAATAGTAGTCAAGCAGTTTACGCCAACGACGATCTTCATCAGGAAACTGCCCTTCCAGCGCAGCGCGCGCCGTCTGGTATTCAAGATGCGCCGGCGGTCTTCCCTGCTCATTGAATGATTGATGCCTGTTTGCCGGCAGCGGATAGTTCGGCCAGCTTGCCTGATAAAGTTCGTTTTCCGGTGGCTGCGTGGGCGCCAGGGTATTATCATCCTGATCCAACTCGCCACGCCACTGTACCTTTTCTCCCTCTTTATCGGTATCAATAAACATGACGTCATGAGGATTAACGAGGTTAACGGCCAGGAACCAGGGCTTGTGTTGGTCATTCAAGGGCTGCCCCTTGCATCTTAACCAATTTATAGTCTGAGCCGTGGTGGTTGAATCATAAAAATAGCCGCCTTTACTATGGCCTATAATATCGCCGATGCCGTGATAGTCAGCAAAACCATATTTTTCCATAATTTTATGTAATTCTGGTTCAGGAATATCCCCGACATCAATATCCTCATCTTTTTCGTCAGGCAAAGGCTTCTCCAGTTTTTCTGTAAGATGCCACTTACCTTTATAGGCCGTATAGTATCCCAGTTCCCGCATCATATGACCTGTGGTTCCAAGAGCGGGGTCAAGGTCATAAGGCATCCAGGGTAATCCCAAATTATCAAACATCTTTGTCTGGGGCATATGTAAGCCGGTATACAATACGGAGCGGGAAGGCGTACAGACATTACTGGTATTCTGATGATTACAGAATGTCACCCCCGTTTTCATGAGCCGCTCTCTGCCGGGTACCGGGAAAGGAAACGTAGGAAAAAAACGCTCCTGGTCGGTCACGACTAACAGAATATTATATCCTTCTGGCAATTTTTCCGGGATTTCGCCAGTAAACGGTTTATCCCACGCCGGTTTCGCCTTGACGGCGCATTTTTCATCAGCCTTTACCGCGCCGGATAACATACCGCCTGCGGCAAGAATACCGGCACTGGTTAACAGTTTCCTACGCGTAAGATCCGTCTCTTCTGCGGACAGATTTTTTTTATTACTCATATTATTATACCTGTAGTCAGTAACTTTATCACATATTCATTTATTACTGTACGAGGAAGCGTGGATATGTATCAATGCCTTCCGGGTAAGAATATGTGTTATAAATTGATTTGTATTTCAAATTAGAAATATATTAATAAATAACCATAATTCACTGAAAAATTATTTAGATGAAAAGTTCATTGTTTTTATTTTAGAGATACAACTGCAGACATTACTTCATAAAAAAATACATTATTAAACATACTCTATAGTGCTGTGTTCGTGCCTTTTCCCTTCAGCTACGGTGATTACCCTATGCCGCTACAATAAAATCGCCCCGAAAGAAACACTATCAGTAACAGGCCGCGCAACCATAGACATACAACCGGTAATATCACTCTGGGAAATTAAAACATAACTCAATTCTGTTATGTTGCTTATGAATAAAACTAGCGTATTGCCGCGTGATTCAATAAAAATTACGCCATTAAAAGAAATAATATAAAAACTATTATTTACAGGGGGTTAAGTTTCTTTTTAGCTGGCAGTGCATTATTTTACATTGACAACAACATAAAGAGGTGACTATAACAAGATAAAAGACGGTCACACCAAATAAGGCTATTTTCAGATAATCAACCGAGGTTATTACCCAAAATAATTCGAGTTGCTTAAAGGCGGCAAGGGAGTGAGTCCCCGGGAGCATAGATAATTATGTGACTGAGGTGAGCGACAAATTTGCCGGGAGCAGATTTGAACGTCGCGTGCGACGGCCCGTCAGGGCGAGGCCCATGGGTGGGCCGAGTAATCCGTAGCCAACCCATAAGCAACCTGAAGTATGAAGGGGATAAATAATTTCGTTACGGATTACTGATATTGCGCAAACCTTATCATCAATGCAACAGGAACAGAACTATGAAAAAACGCATTATTGCCGCCGCATTACTGGCAACGGTTGCTTCATTCAGCACACTTGCGGCAGAGCAGGTCTCTAAACAAGAAATCAGCCACTTCAAACTGGTTAAGGTCGGCACCATAAATGTGTCCCAGAGTGGCGGACAGATTTCCTCACCCTCTGATCTACGCGAAAAACTGTCAGAATTAGCCGATGCGAAAGGCGGAAAATATTACCATATTATCGCTGCACGTGAGCATGGTCCGAATTTTGAAGCCGTTGCCGAAGTTTATAACGATGCGACGAAATAAAGCTCTGATTGCGCCATAACGAGGGCACTGGCATGAAATAATAAGAGAGCGCCAGCAAGGTGCCATGTTACGTCACAATCCACTCAGGGCCGTCTGGAAACGGATGCTGGCCCTCTTTTTTATCAACAGTTCATCCGGGGCAGGCAAGCCGTTGGAATGTGCGCGCGCAGGCAGTAAGCCCTTCGTGAATAAGACGGTTTTGCGGGCTGTTTTAAGATGATGTTTAGTGCGCTTTTACCTGCCTGAACCAGTAATTTTCCATTTTCGTTATCCATTTCCCCTTTTTATTTTTCGATATTACGCCAGCCCAAAGTAATTGCAGCTGTCGGTTATAGGTTCCAATAGCGTGTCCACCATACGCCCCTTCAAATGCTATCACCATGGGTCCCTGCCCTTTTACCCCCTCTTGTCCTTCATGGCAATAAAGCGCGTTGCGGTGAGTCACGTCAAGTTCATACTGCACGTTCAGTTTCACACATTTTTCCCCGCAGCTTTCTACTGGCGGCGATATTGTCATGGTATAAGGCGGGTTATCTGCCGTGGTTTTCCATGTTCCGATCAGGTCTTTGCAGACGTTTATCTCCGTAGCCCCGGAGGCGGCAGAAAATAGCGCGAGCAAATAAAAAGGTATTGGTTTCATTACAGACTCCTGTTCCTTATACCTCATCATTTATACCTAATCATAAGGATAAATGCCCTGCGATATGTTTTTTTCCGGGAAATGTTGAGCCGCTGTTCAGAGAAATGTCGATGAGTGTAACCTCATGTAAGCGGACAGCGCGGTGGGGAAAGCGGGAACACGGGCGAATGGTCTAACGTATTTCGACGTTTTCCGGCGTCCCTGCCTGTTCAGGCATCCGTTTATTCGCATGGGAATAAATGGATGCGCATAAAGAGAAAATATTATTGCGCGGCTAACCAGAAAAGATTGAATTAATTATCCAGCTCGCTCATATTTTTCAGCTGATCGCGGTTAATCTGTTCGGTTTTCCCGGTGGCGGCGTTTTTGTAAGACACCATACCGGTATCGTTATCGACCTCGGGTTTCCCGTCGGTGACAATAGTTTTGCCATCCGTGGTTTCAACCGCCTGGTTAGAAGAGCATCCTGCGACGGTGAATAGTGTTGCTGCGGTAAACAGTGCGGTCATAAGACGTTTTTGCATGGTGTTCTCCCTGCTTTTCAGTTGTTTTAGCATGTGACTGTTAACTGTAGCGTTATTGGCGAAAAGCAGGGAGAAATGCAGAACACTCTTAACGAGGGTTATCCGATGGCGTTCCGCGCAAAGTCATGTTTCCGGTCTGTGTTAGCGTCAAGCCGCGGGTTTCCGGGGCAAACATCACCGATACGCCAAGCCCGACTAACGAAATCAACGCGCCAATCAGCATGACGTTATTAATACCGTAACGAGTAATAAAAATCGGTAATGCCCAGGTGGAGACAATGGTTCCGATGCGGCTTAATGACATGATGACCCCCACGGCCGAAGCGCGAATATCCGTCGGGAAGAGTTCATTAGGATAAAGCCATTGCAGTATGCCCGGTCCGCCGGAAAAGAAGGCGTATACCGCAAACGCCACCACGACCAGTATGATGCCCAGATTTGACACCAGCCCCAGCAGCGCCAGCGCGATAGTCATCATGGCGAAGCTGCCAATAAGCAGAGGGCGACGGCCAATACTGTTTAGCCAGAACATCGCCGGTATACAGCCCAGCATAAAAAAGAGGCTAATCACCACATTGCCAAGCGCCGCGTTGCGCCCCTGCTCCCAGCCGAGTAACCCGACGATCTGCGGCCCAAAGGTATAGATAGCGAACATCGGGATCACCTGACAGGTCCAGATAGCCGCAACGAACAGTACAAACGGGAAATGACGGCGGTTAAACAGCTGCAGGAAGCGGGTCTCCTGCGGCAGCTCATCGTCAAAGCAGACCGGTTCGCCGAACAGTTTGATCATCATTTGTTCGCACTCTTTTACCCGTCCTTTTCGCAATAGCCAGCGTGGCGATTCCGGCAGGTCAAAGCGGCCAATCAAAATGATTAAGCACGGGATAAAGGCGCTGCCAAGCATCCAACGCCAGCCGCCTTCCATGTCATACAGCCAGTAGCCCACCAGGTTGGCGCAGGTCGCGCCGACGTACCACATCGCGGCGATAAAACCGATGGAGAACGCGCGCTGGCGGGTGTTGGAAAACTCCGTAATCATGGAAGTAGCGATAGGGTAATCCGCGCCGATAACAATGCCAATTAAAACGCGCATCACCAGTAATTCAAGCGGCGTGGAAACAAACATGGTCGCCACGGAGATAACGCCGATAGCGATAATATCAAGCAGGAACATTTTACGCCGCCCGACTTTATCGCAAATATAGCCAAACAACGAGGTGCCGATAAACAGTCCGGCAAGCGTAGCCGCGCCGAGCGCGCCAATCCATTCAGCATCAAGGTGCAATAGCGGCGTCAGTTGTTCCAGCGCCACGCCAATGATCACCAGCACGTAGCCATCAAGGAACGGGCCGCCGCTTCCCCACAGCATAATTCTGCGATGAATGGAGGAGAATTTAAGGTCATCAAAGTTCCTGGGCTGCTGCATGGTGATGTCCTGTTTCAACACGGGCAAAGCGCATCTGTAGGCCGGATAAGGCGTTTCCGCCGCCATCCGGCATTGGCGCCACATGATTGCCGGATGGCGACGCTACCGCATCTTATCCGGCCAACGGGGGCACAACTTCGTACTTATTAGCCGTAGCGGAACTCTACGCCAAACGTCCCGCGCGGGTATTCCCATTTTTCCAGCGCCGTATCAAGGCCGAGGATCCGGCACGTTCCGCACTCCAGGCACCCGGCGTAATCAAAACGAACGCTGCCGTCGTCCTGCTTTTTATACAGTCCCGCCGGACAGGCCTTAATCAGCACCTCCAGCGCCTGTTTATCAGGATCGGTTTTGAGAATGATGTGCGGGCTGTCTTCATCCACATTGAACTTATTGACGCCCAGTTTGACGTCCACATTAACGGGAGATGTCATAATACGGTCACTCCTTTCAGGCCATCTTTCATCAGATTAATGAAGCCCACTTTCTTCGCATGGCGCAGGATTTTTTTACGCATGGGCACCGGAGCGGAGCCATCCACGGTGAACAGGTCGCGCGCGATATTGACCGCCATTTCGGGATAAGCGGTAAACATGCGGGGATTATCAAGAAAAGCCGGTAGTTTCTGATACATGCGCATATCGCGCATCGGACCTTCGTCCAGATGCTGACGGTATTCACCCAGCGACTGCTTGCTAAAATCGTCGCGCTTCATCGCCGAAAGCACCGTCTTCGCCGCCGCTTCGCCTGCGGATATGGCGAGATCCATACCCCGGATGGTAAAGCCGAGGTTCATACACATGCCGGCAGCATCCCCGGCAATCAGTACGCCATCGCCCACCAGTTCAGGCTGCATATTCATTCCCGCCTCGGGTACAACGTGCGCGGCATATTCCACCAGCTTGCCACCGGCGATCAGCGGCGCAACTGCCGGATGCTGTTTGAAATCTTCCAGCATTTGCGGGACCGATTTTTTCGCGTCTTTCAGATGATGAAGACCGCAGACCAGCCCCAGGGAAAGGGTTGTTTCATTCGTATACAGGAAGCCACCGCCCATCAGACCATCGGTCGGCGCTCCGGCAAACAGACAGGCGGCACCTTCGTTGCCCTGTAACTGGAAACGATCTTCAATGACCAACTTCGGCAATTCGATCAGTTCCTTCACGCCGACAGCAACATGCGATGCCTCAACACGCTTGGTCATGCCCAGCTTTTCAGCCAGCAGAGAATTCACCCCGTCAGCGAGGATCACGACTTTGGCTTCCAGAATATCGCCATCGGCTTCCACGCCCACGACTTTGCCATCACGCTGAACAACGTTATCCACGCGAATACCGGTGATCAGTTGCGCCCCCGCCTCTTCGGCCTGCTCCATCAGCCAGGCGTCAAATTTACTGCGTAAGACGGAATAGGAAACCTGCGACGCTGAAGCATCTTCACCATTGCAGTAGTCGATAGTCATCGCCCCGTTGTCGGTCATAAAGGCGAGTTTTTCGTGGGTGATCATGCGTTCAATGGGGGCCTGATCCGCAAAGCCGGGAATGATGCGTTCCAGGCTATGTGCATACAAGCGCCCACCGGTGACATTCTTCGCGCCAGCAGAATTGCCGCGCTCGATAACCAGCACCTGTGCACCTTCGCGAGCAAGCACCAGCGCCGCAACCGAACCGGCCAGACCTGCACCCACGATGATGGCATCAAAGATATCTTCGGACATACGTACTCCTGTCAGCGGCAGGATACCTTCGCATCCTGCCCGAAATGGTTTATCGCGCTAAGGCAGCCGTCAGCGCAGGCAGGATCTTCAGCGCATCGCCAACGATGCCAAAATCTGCATACTGGAAGATTGGCGCGTTTTTATCTTTGTTGATGGCGAAAATCGTCTGCGCGCCGTTGGCGCCGACCATGTGTTGGATCTGCCCGGAGATCCCCACCGCCAGATACAGTTCAGGTTTGAGCATCAGGTTGGAGATACCGACGTAGCGCTCGTGCTCCATCCACTTCTCGTTTTCCGCCACCGGGCGGGAACAGGCCAGCTCGGCGCCAATCGTCTGGCACAGCGCTTCGGCCAGCGAGATATTCTCTTTGCTGCCGATGCCGCGTCCCACGCTGACCACCAGACGCGCTTTGTCGAGGTCAACGCTGTTGCTCTGACGCGCCTGGGTTGCGGTGCGGGTCACGGCAGTGGCCGGAGCCTGCCACTGCACGGTGTGCATCTCGCCGCTGCGAGAAGCATCCGGTTGTTGTGCGTCAAACGTTCCGCTGCTGAGTGTGATCACGGCAAACGGCGAAGCGATGGTTTCTGCCCCTATCGCCAGACCGCCGTAGACCATATGTTTAACCGCCGCTTTTCCATCCTGCAGGGAGACGTCGCTGGCATCGTTGGAAACCGCAGCCGACAAGCGATAGCCCAGCTTTGCCGCCAACAGCTTGCCCCGACGCGTATTCGGCAGCAGCACCGCGCCGCCCTCGCTATGCTGACGAATAGTCTCAGCCATCGCAGCAGCGTAGTCTTCGATCATGCGGTCTTCTGGTTTGCCGCTGAGCAGCCAGACATGATCCGCGCCCAAATGACATGCTGTCGCGCTGTCTGCTTCGTTCAGTACGAACGCGTTAACTTTTTCACCTACAGCCTGCGCGCCACTCATCAGTTCGGGCAGACGAGAAGGGGTATCGCTGAATACCCAGACACTGGAAAATTTGTTCATAACATCCCCTGATAATTAAATGATTTTGCGCAGATTCTCGACAAACGCGGCGATTTGTTCTTCACCGTCACCTTCAATCACCACACGCTGACGCTCGCGCTGCTTCGGTGCGGCAACCTGTTGTGCGGAATACGCGGGTACGCTGTTCAGCCCGATATCCGCAGGCGACCAGACCTGAACCGGTTTTTTCGCCGCGCCAAGAATGGCTTTCATCGAAGGGATTTGTGGGGTGTTAATGTCGGTGGAAACCGCGATCACCGCCGGGAGCGGGATGCTCAGCGTTTCAACTTCATCTTCCAGTTCGCGTTCTACTGTCAATGTGCTGTCGGTAAGAGAGAGGATTTTACTCACGCCGTTAATCGCCGGAATGTTCAGCGCTTCGCCCACCAGCAAACCAACCTGCTGAGCATAAAGATCGGAAGAACCGTCGCCGCAGATAAGTAGATCGAAACCTGATTTTTGCGCGGCGGCGGCCAGCGCGGTAGCGGTGTGTTGCGGCAGCGCCTGCTCAAATTGATCGTCAATGACCACAATCAGTTCATCAGGGCCACGAGAGAGGACATCTTTGCGCCCTTTTGCATTAGTCAGCGCTTTGCCGCCAACGCTCATGGCGACAACCTGAGCGTCTCCCAACTGCTGTTTTAACTGGCAAGCAGCTTCAATTGCATTCAGATCATATTGGCTGATTTTGCTATCCGCTTTGCTGAAATCGAGTGTTCCGTCAGCATTATTAATCGCAATATCCTGCTCATCAGGTACGCATTTGTAGCAAGTAATTATCTTCATTGCATCTCCAGAAATCATGAAGGAAACGTATTTATATCGGCGGTGTTAAATACAGATATCACGCTCTTTAATTCGGAAATAAAACCTTAATCACCAATATTGAAAATGTCACACATTGATATTCGTAACTTTCAATAGTGTTACGCACCTCACCAATATTGAAAGAAATATGCCAAATATGAAAATTTTCAATATTGTTTGCTGGCTCAACAATATTGAACGCCAGATACTTAAAAAAGTTAAAAAACCACAACCAATCAATTGATAAATAAAGCAAAAATCAAAATTTAGACACAAAATAATCAACGCAAAAAAGTGTGACGAAGATAACAGAATCACCCGAAGTGAATACCCATCATGAGTTACTCATTGAGGCGTCCCAGAGGTTAAAAACTTATCAACAAATCATTAATAATAAATAAACAAACGTTCATGGACTGGCACGCTAAATAAATTTCGTTTTCACACTGGAATTCACTTATGAAAAATGAAAAGAAAAAATCGGGAATTGAACCGAAGGTTTTTTTTCCGCCATTAATAATTGTCGGGATACTTTGCTGGCTAACAGTCAGAGATCTTGATGCCGCTAACGTCGTTATTAATGCGGTATTCAGTTATGTCACCAACGTCTGGGGTTGGGCATTTGAATGGTATATGGTCGTCATGCTCTTCGGCTGGTTCTGGCTGGTTTTTGGCCCCTATGCCAAAAAGAGATTAGGTGACGAAAAACCGGAGTTTAGCACCGCCAGCTGGATTTTCATGATGTTCGCCTCCTGTACATCCGCTGCGGTTCTGTTCTGGGGCTCTATTGAGATCTACTACTATATCTCCACCCCGCCGTTCGGCCTGGAACCAAATTCCACGGGCGCGAAAGAGATAGGCCTGGCGTACAGCCTGTTCCACTGGGGGCCGCTGCCGTGGGCAACCTATAGCTTCCTTTCCGTGGCCTTCGCCTACTTCTTCTTTGTACGCAAGATGGATGTCATCCGCCCCAGCTCCACGCTGGTACCGCTCGTCGGTGAAAAGCATGCGAAAGGGTTGTTCGGTACCATCGTCGATAACTTCTACCTGGTGGCGCTGATCTTCGCGATGGGCACCAGCCTCGGTCTGGCTACCCCGCTGGTCACCGAGTGTATGCAATGGCTGTTCGGTATTCCGCATACGCTGCAACTCGACGCCATCATCATTACCTGCTGGATCATTCTGAACGCGATTTGCGTGGCCTGCGGCCTGCAAAAAGGGGTCAGAATCGCCAGCGATGTGCGTAGCTACCTGAGCTTCCTGATGCTCGGCTGGGTGTTTATCGTCAGCGGCGCCAGCTTCATCATGAACTACTTCACCGACTCCGTCGGGATGCTGTTAATGCACCTGCCACGGATGCTGTTCTATACCGACGCCATCGGTAAAGGCGGCTTCCCGCAGGGCTGGACCGTTTTCTACTGGGCGTGGTGGGTTATTTACGCCATCCAGATGAGTATCTTCCTGGCCCGTATTTCCCGTGGTCGTACCGTACGTGAGCTGTGCTTCGGGATGGTGATGGGTCTGACCGCGTCTACCTGGATCCTGTGGACAGTGCTGGGCAGTAACACGCTGCTGCTGATGGATAAAAACATCCTCAACATTCCGCAACTGATTGAGCAACACGGCGTGGCGCGCGCCATTATCGAAACCTGGGCCGCCTTGCCGCTCAGCACCGCCACCATGTGGGGCTTCTTCATCCTCTGCTTTATTGCCACCGTCACGCTGATTAACGCCTGCTCTTACACCCTGGCGATGTCGACCTGTCGCGAAGTTCGCGATGGTGAAGAGCCGCCTCTGTTAGTGCGTATCGGCTGGTCAGTGCTGGTCGGCATCATCGGTATCGTTCTGCTGGCGCTGGGTGGGTTGAAGCCGATTCAGACCGCGATTATCGCCGGAGGATGTCCGCTGTTCTTCGTCAACATTATGGTGACGCTGTCCTTTATTAAAGACGCCAAAGTGCACTGGAAAGACAAGTAATTCTTATTAACCCAATTGATCAAGAGGCTGAAAGATGGATTTCAACTTAAATGACGAACAGGAGCTGTTTGTCGCCGGTATTCGCGAACTGATGGCCAGTGAGAACTGGGAAGCTTATTTTGCCGAGTGCGATCGTGACAGCGTCTACCCTGAGCGTTTTGTAAAAGCGCTGGCGGATATGGGTATTGATAGCCTGCTGATCCCGGAAGAACACGGCGGTCTGGAAGCGGGTTTTGTTACCGTCGCCGCCGTCTGGATGGAACTGGGACGTCTTGGCGCGCCAACTTACGTGTTGTACCAATTGCCGGGAGGTTTTAACACTTTCCTGCGTGAAGGGACTCAGGAGCAAATTGATAAAATCATGGCGTTCCGGGGCACCGGTAAGCAGATGTGGAACTCTGCTATCACCGAACCAGGAGCGGGATCGGATGTTGGTAGTCTGAAAACCACTTATACGCGCAAAAATGGTAAGGTTTATCTCAATGGCAGTAAGTGCTTTATCACCAGTAGCGCCTATACCCCGTACATCGTGGTCATGGCGAGAGACGGTGCATCGCCGGATAAACCGGTTTACACCGAGTGGTTTGTGGACATGAGCAAAGCAGGTATCAAGGTCAACAAACTGGAGAAACTCGGTCTGCGCATGGACAGCTGCTGTGAAATCACCTTTGACGACGTTGAACTGGACGAGAAAGACATGTTCGGTCGGGAAGGTAACGGCTTCAACCGCGTGAAAGAAGAGTTTGACCATGAACGCTTCCTCGTCGCGCTGACCAACTACGGTACCGCAATGTGCGCTTTTGAAGACGCTGCGCGTTACGCGAATCAGCGCGTGCAGTTTGGTGAAGCTATTGGCCGTTTCCAGCTGATTCAGGAGAAGTTTGCGCATATGGCGATCAAACTGAACTCCATGAAAAATATGCTGCTGGAAGCCGCGTGGAAAGCGGATAACGGCACCATTACCTCCGGCGACGCGGCAATGTGCAAATACTTCTGCGCCAACGCCGCGTTTGAAGTGGTAGACACCGCCATGCAGGTACTGGGAGGTGTTGGTATCGCGGGCAACCACCGCATCACGCGTTTCTGGCGTGACCTGCGCGTTGACCGTGTTTCTGGTGGTTCTGATGAAATGCAGATCCTGACGTTGGGTCGTGCGGTACTTAAGCAATACCGCTAATCGATCCCTTGTAGGCCTGATAAGACGCGGGGCGTCGCCATCAGGCAATCATGCCGGATGGCGCTGTGCTTATCCGGCCTACATACCGCAAAAAATGCCAGGAGAAAAATGATGAATCATTTACCAATGCCAACCTTTGGCCCGCTTGCTGGGGTACGCGTTGTTTTTTCAGGAATCGAAATCGCCGGTCCATTCGCCGGACAGATGTTCGCCGAATGGGGCGCAGAGGTTATCTGGATTGAAAACGTCGCATGGGCCGATACCATCCGCGTACAGCCTAACTACCCGCAGCTCTCACGCCGCAACCTGCACGCCCTGTCGCTGAATATTTTCAAAGATGAAGGTCGGGAAGCGTTTCTGAAACTGATGGAAACCACCGATATTTTCATTGAAGCCAGTAAAGGCCCGGCCTTTGCCCGCCGTGGTATTACTGATGAAGTGCTGTGGGAACATAACCCGAAACTGGTCATTGCCCACCTTTCCGGCTTCGGTCAGTATGGTACCGAGGAGTACACCAATCTTCCGGCGTATAACACCATCGCGCAGGCATTCAGTGGTTATCTGATCCAAAACGGCGACGTTGATCAGCCGATGCCAGCCTTCCCGTATACCGCCGATTACTTCTCCGGGATGACCGCGACGACAGCCGCGCTGGCAGCCCTGCACAAAGTACGCGAAACGGGTAAAGGTGAAAGCATCGATATCGCCATGTACGAAGTGATGCTGCGCATGGGTCAGTATTTCATGATGGACTACTTCAACGGCGGCGAAATCTGTCCACGTATGACGAAAGGGAAAGACCCCTACTACGCTGGTTGCGGCCTGTATAAATGCGCCGATGGTTACATCGTCATGGAGTTGGTCGGCATCACGCAAATCAACGAGTGTTTTAAAGATATTGGCCTGGCCCACATTCTCGGTACGCCGGAAGTTCCGGAAGGCACACAACTCATCCATCGCGTGGAATGCCCTTACGGCCCGCTCGTCGAAGAGAAACTGGACGCCTGGCTGGCAACACACACCATCGCCGACGTTCAGGCGCGTTTTGCTGAACTGAATATCGCCTGTGCGAAGGTGCTCACCATTCCGGAACTGGAAGGTAACCCGCAGTACGTTGCCCGCGAATCGATTACTCAGTGGCAAACAATGGACGGTCGCACCTGTAAAGGGCCGAACATCATGCCGAAATTTAAAAACAACCCGGGGAAAATCTGGCGTGGCATGCCGTCACACGGCATGGATACCGCCGCCATTCTGAAAAACATTGGTTATAGCGAAGCAGATATTAAGGAACTGGTCGGCAAAGGCCTGGCCAAAGTTGAGGATTAAACGCGATGCGCTAATCGGTTTTCCGGTTAGCGCTCACGCCTGATTTCAGTGGATAAAGCAATATGGATATCGTTGGCGGACAAAACTTACGTCAGATGTGGGACGACCTGGCCGGGGTGTACGGAGATAAAACGGCGTTAATTTTCGAATCCTGTGAGGGAATCGTTCGGCAGTTTAGCTATGCTTCGCTCAATGAAGAGATTAACCGCACGGCGAACCTTTTTTATTCCTTAGGGATCCGCAAGGGTGATAGGGTCGCGCTGCATCTGGATAACTGTCCGGAATTCATCTTTTGCTGGTTTGGACTGGCAAAAATCGGCGCCATTATGGTGCCGATTAATGCCCGCTTACTGGGCGAAGAAAGCGCCTGGATCCTGCAAAACAGCCAGGTGAGTCTGCTGGTTACCAGCGCCCAGTTTTATCCTATGTACCGTGAAATACGCCAGGACAATAGCACTCCGCTTAATCATATCTGTCTGATTGGCGAGCAGCTTCCGGCTGACGACGGCGTGAGCCACTTTACCCAACTACAAGCACGCCAGTCGGCCACGCTGTGCTATACGCCCGTGTTATCCACTGACGATACGGCGGAAATTCTGTTTACCTCAGGCACCACCTCACGGCCTAAAGGGGTGGTAATTACCCACTACAACCTGCGTTTTGCAGGCTACTACTCTGCCTGGCAAATCGCCCTGCGCGATGATGACGTGTACATGACGGTGATGCCCGCTTTTCATATCGACTGTCAGTGTACCGCCGCAATGCCAGCCTTTTCCGCCGGCAGCACCTTTGTGCTGCTAGAGAAGTACAGCGCCAGGGCCTTCTGGGATCAGGTACGTAAATATCAGGCAACGGTGACCGAGTGCATCCCGATGATGATCCGCACGCTGATGGTCCAGCCCGCCGCACCAACGGACAGGCAGCATCACCTGCGCGAAGTGATGTTCTATCTCAATTTATCCGAGCAGGAAAAAGACGATTTTACCGAACGCTTTGGCGTCAGGCTGCTGACCTCTTATGGTATGACTGAAACCATTGTCGGAATTATTGGCGACCGTCCCGGAGACAAACGGCGCTGGCCTTCCATTGGTCGCGTGGGTTTTAGCTATGAAGCTGAAATTCGCGACGATCAAAATCGCCCGCTGCCCGCCGGAGAAATTGGCGAAATCTGTATTAAAGGCATCCCCGGCAAGACTATCTTCAAAGAGTATTACATGCAGCCGGAGGCTACCGCCAAAGCGCTGGAACCTGAGGGCTGGTTACATACCGGTGATTCGGGCTATCAGGATGAGGATGGCTATTTTTATTTCGTCGACAGGCGCTGCAACATGATTAAACGCGGCGGAGAAAATGTCTCCTGCGTCGAGCTGGAAAATATTATTTCTGCGCATCCGAAAATTCAGGACATTGTGGTGGTTGGTATTAAAGACGCGATCCGTGATGAAGCCATTAAAGCGTTTATTGTCCTTAATGAAGGTGAAACATTAAGCGAAGCCGAGTTTTTCAGCTTCTGCGAAAACAATATGGCGAAGTTCAAGGTTCCCTCTTTTATGGAGATCAGAACCGACCTGCCGCGCAACTGTTCAGGAAAAATAATCAAAAAAAATCTGAAATAAACCTTCCGGCAGGAATCCCTCCCGCCGGAAAACTATTTATCTGGAGATGAACTATGAGTGAGTCATTACATCTGACCCGTAACGGCCCGATCCTGGAAATTACCCTCGACCGACCTAAAGCGAATGCCATTGACGCCAAAACCAGCTTTGCAATGGGTGAAGCTTTTCTTAATTTCCGTGACGATCCGGAATTACGCGTAGCAATCATTACCGGCGGCGGGGAGAAATTCTTTTCTGCTGGCTGGGACTTAAAAGCGGCAGCGGAAGGTGAAGCGCCGGATGCCGATTTTGGTCCCGGCGGCTTTGCCGGTTTAACCGAAATATTTGACCTCGATAAGCCGGTTATCGCCGCGGTGAACGGCTACGCGTTTGGCGGCGGTTTTGAGCTGGCGCTGGCGGCGGACTTTATTGTCTGCGCCGAAAACGCCAGCTTCGCGCTGCCGGAAGCCAAGCTCGGCATCGTGCCTGACAGCGGCGGCGTATTGCGTCTGCCTAAGCTGCTGCCACCGGCTATCGTCAACGAAATGGTAATGACCGGCAGACGAATGAGCGCCGAAGAAGCGCTGCGTTGGGGAGTCGTGAACCGCGTTGTCAGCCAGAGCGAACTGATGGAGAGTGCGCGCGAACTGGCGCAACAACTGGTCAATAGCGCCCCGCTGGCTATCGCGGCGCTGAAAGAGATTTATCGCGCGACCAGCGAAATGCCGGTAGAAGAAGGCTACCGCTACATCCGCAGCGGCGTACTGAAGCATTATCCGTCGGTGCTGCATTCAGAAGATGCGCTCGAAGGACCGCAGGCATTTGCCGAAAAACGCGATCCGGTGTGGAAAGGTCGTTAATGTGACTATGCCGGATGGCGCTTCGCTTATCCGGCCTACAGCACATGCGCAACCGTAGACCGGATAAGGTGTTTACGCCGCCATCCGGCAAAAAACCGAGGTACAACTATGAGCTATTACGCCTTTGAAGGACTGATCCCGGTGGTGCATCCGGACGCGTTTGTCCACCCCAGCGCCGTGCTGATTGGCGATGTCATCGTGGGCGCCGGTGTTTATATTGGCCCACTCGCGTCATTGCGTGGGGATTATGGTCGCCTGATCCTGGAGGCAGGCTCTAATCTGCAGGATGGCTGCATTATGCATGGCTACTGCGATACCGATACCATCGTGCATGAAAACGGCCATATCGGCCACGGCGCTATTTTACATGGCTGCGTGGTGGGACGGGACGCCCTGGTCGGCATGAATAGCGTCATTATGGACGGCGCAGTGATTGGCGAAGAGAGCATTGTCGCCGCCATGAGTTTTGTCAAAGCCGGATTTCAGGGTGAGGCAAGGCAACTCCTGGTGGGATCACCGGCGCGCGTACTACGCCAGGTTACGGACCAGGAGCTGCACTGGAAACACCTCAATACCAAAGAATATCAGGATCTTGCGATCCGTTGTCGAACGGGGTTATCTGAAACGAAGCCGTTAACGCAGGCCGAAGAAAACCGACCGCGCCTGAAAGGCACGACGGACGTGAAGCCAAAATCAGCACAGTAATTGATGCCGGATGCGCTCACGCTTATCCGGCCTACGCGTCAATTACCGTTTACCCCGCCAGCAGGTAAACAGACAATTAGCGACGCATACTCTTGGAGAGCATCATCTGCCATTTCTGCTCACGGTTTAGCTCTGTGGGGGGAACGGCAGACAGCCGCGGCGCTTTCGCCACGCTCACTTTTCTTTCCTGCAAATTATGATTCAATCGGCGATAGAGTTGAGAGTCGATACTCACGACTTTCACCAGACGCTGGCACTGGCAGCCTCGTCCTGCAATTTGGTTAGGGATCATCTTCACTTCACAAACAATTTCCCCCACTTCTGACAGAATATAGGAGAGCGTATTAATTGCTTTGCAATGTTCAATATCAAATTGACGGGAAATCTCCCTGGCAGTGATCCATCGGTTCTCTGCCATCATCCAGTCAGCAATTAACAAATAAAGCGGTCTTTCAACATATTTTTCACACATAAGCACACCATTTCACAAATTAAAAATCTGGCTACGGCCTGTCCAAACTAATAAAAACTAAGCCATATTAAAATTGTGGATATGCAAGATAGTATGCGACTTAAATATTGATTAGTGTGAGCAATATCGTGCTTATTACATTGAAAATGTGGTTACGGAAACGGACTTCTCCAGGAATGACCTTACGCAAGATAAAAAAAGGGTTTCTTTACAGAAACCCTTTCAACATTATATTACAGGTCCGGTTAGAGCAATATCCGCCGGACCCTTTGTTTACGACTTTTTGATCTGCGCGTGCATTTCCTGCACCGAGGTTACCTTCTCGGTGGCATCGGCATTGAGCGCCATCGTCGTGGCAAAACCGCCGTTCAGCGTGGTGTCATAATGCACTTTATACTGCAGCGCGCTGCGGCGAATCACCCTGGAGTCTTCAATCGCGCGGCGACCTGCGGTGGTGTTGATAATATAGGTATATTCGCCATTCTTGATACGGTCCTGAATGTGCGGACGACCTTCGTGCACCTTGTTCACCAGACGCGGGTTGATACCGGCTTCGCCCAGCACAATCGCCGTACCGTGGGTGGCATCCAGCTCAAAGCCCTGTTTCAGCAGCTTGGCGGCGAGATCCACCACGCGCTCTTTGTCGCCTTCGCGGACGGAGAGCAGCGCACGGCCCTGTTTCTTCATGGTGGAGTTACTGCCCAGCTGCGCCTTAGCGAACGCTTCCGCGAAGGTACGGCCCACGCCCATCACTTCCCCGGTGGAGCGCATTTCTGGCCCTAACAGCGGGTCAACGCCGGGGAATTTGTTGAACGGCAGCACCACTTCTTTCACCGAGTAGTACGGCGGGATAATTTCTTGGGTCACGCCCTGCTCGGTCAGCGATTTGCCGGCCATCACGCGCGCCGCCACTTTCGCCAGCGGAACGCCGGTGGCTTTGGAGACGAACGGTACGGTACGCGCCGCACGCGGGTTGACTTCAATCAGGTAGACTTCGTTGTCCTTGACCGCAAACTGCACGTTCATCAGGCCGCGCACCTGCAACTCGAAGGCCAGCTTCTGCACCTGCTGGCGCATCACGTCCTGAATTTCCTGGCTCAGCGTGTAGGCCGGCAGGGAACAGGCGGAGTCGCCGGAGTGTACGCCCGCCTGCTCAATGTGCTCCATAATGCCGCCAATCAGCACCATTTCGCCGTCGCAGATAGCGTCCACGTCCACTTCAACCGCGTCATCAAGGAAGCGGTCCAGCAGCACCGGCGCATCGTTAGAGACGCTGACCGCCGTCTGGAAGTAGCGACGCAGGTCGGCTTCGTCATAGACAATTTCCATCGCCCGACCGCCCAGCACGTAAGAAGGACGTACCACCAGCGGGTAGCCGATCTCTTTCGCTTTTTCGACAGCCTGTTCAATGGCGGTGACGGTGGCGTTGGCCGGTTGCTTCAGCTTCAGACGGTCAACCGCGTGCTGGAAGCGCTCGCGGTCTTCCGCGCGGTCGATGGCGTCCGGGCTGGTGCCGATTACCGGCACACCTGCCGCTTCCAGCGCGCGCGCCAGCTTCAGCGGCGTCTGGCCGCCGTACTGCACGATAACGCCTTTCGGCTTCTCGATGCGCACGATTTCCAGCACGTCTTCCAGCGTGACCGGCTCGAAGTACAGACGGTCGGAAGTGTCGTAGTCGGTGGAGACGGTTTCCGGGTTACAGTTGACCATAATGGTCTCGTAACCGTCTTCGCGCAGCGCCAGCGAGGCGTGTACGCAGCAGTAGTCAAATTCGATACCCTGGCCGATACGGTTCGGGCCGCCGCCGAGGACCATGATTTTATCGCGGTCAATGGACGGGTTCGCTTCGCACTCATCTTCATAAGTGGAGTACATATAGGCGGTGTCGGTGGCGAATTCCGCCGCGCAGGTATCCACACGCTTGTAGACCGGGTGCAGGTCATACTGGTCGCGCAGTTTGCGGATTTCCGCCTCGCGCACGCCCGCCAATTTTGCCAGACGCGCATCGGCAAAACCTTTACGCTTGAGCTGACGCAGGAAGTCGGCGTTGAGGCCAGTAATCCCGACTTCAGCCACTTTCTCTTCCAGACGCACCAGCTCTTCAATTTGCACCAGGAACCAGCGGTCGATGTTGGTCAGGTTAAAGACGCCATCGACGGAGAGGCCTGCGCGGAAAGCATCGGCGATGTACCAGATACGATCTGCGCCCGCGTCTTTCAGCTCGCGGCGGATTTTGGTCAGCGCTTCCGGGTCGTCGAGGCTCACTTTCGGGTCAAAACCGGTGGCGCCGACTTCCAGGCCGCGCAGCGCTTTTTGCAGGGATTCCTGCTGCGTGCGGCCAATCGCCATCACTTCTCCGACCGATTTCATCTGGGTGGTCAGACGGTCGTTGGCACCGGCGAATTTCTCAAAGTTAAAGCGCGGAATTTTAGTAACCACATAGTCGATGGACGGCTCGAAGGAGGCCGGAGTGCGCCCGCCGGTGATGTCGTTCATCAGTTCGTCAAGGGTGTAACCTACCGCCAGTTTGGCGGCCACTTTGGCAATCGGGAAACCGGTGGCTTTCGACGCCAGCGCCGAGGAGCGGGATACGCGCGGGTTCATTTCGATAACGATCAGACGGCCGTTTTTCGGGTTCACTGCGAACTGGACGTTAGAACCGCCGGTTTCGACGCCGATTTCACGCAGTACCGCCATCGAGGCGTTACGCATGATTTGGTATTCTTTGTCGGTCAGCGTCTGTGCCGGGGCCACGGTGATGGAGTCACCGGTGTGGATACCCATCGCATCGAAGTTTTCGATAGAGCAGACGATGATGCAGTTGTCGTTTTTATCACGCACCACTTCCATCTCGTACTCTTTCCAGCCGATCAGCGATTCATCAATCAGCAGCTCGTTGGTTGGCGAGAGGTCCAGACCGCGTTCGCAGATTTCTTCGAACTCTTCACGGTTGTAAGCGATACCGCCGCCGGTGCCGCCCATGGTAAAGCTAGGCCGGATGATGCACGGGAAGCCCACGTCAGCGGCAACCGCCAGCGCTTCTTCCATAGTGTGCGCGATACCGGAACGCGCGGTGTCGAGACCAATTTTCTTCATCGCGATATCGAAGCGACGACGGTCTTCGGCTTTATCAATGGCGTCGGCGGTCGCACCAATCATGGTGACGCCGAACTCTTCCAGCACGCCCTGCCGCTCCAGCTCCAGCGCGCAGTTCAGCGCGGTCTGGCCGCCCATGGTCGGCAGCACCGCATCCGGACGCTCTTTTTCAATGATTTTGCGCACCACTTCCCAGTGAATCGGCTCGATGTAGGTGGCATCGGCCATTTCCGGGTCGGTCATGATGGTGGCCGGGTTGGAGTTCACCAGAATGACGCGATAGCCCTCTTCGCGCAGGGCTTTACACGCCTGAGCGCCGGAGTAGTCAAACTCACACGCCTGACCGATAACAATCGGGCCCGCGCCCAGAATCAGGATGCTTTTTATATCTGTACGTTTTGGCATGGCTCTTATTACTCCTGATTATTTCGCGGACTGACGGTATTGCTCAATAAGCTCGATAAAGTGGTCGAACAGCGGCGCCGCATCGTGCGGGCCGGGGCTCGCCTCCGGGTGGCCCTGGAAGCTGAACGCCGGTTTGTCGGTACGGTGAATCCCTTGCAGGGTGCCGTCGAACAGCGACTTGTGGGTCACGCGCAGGTTGGCGGGCAGCGAGTCTTCATCCACCGCAAAGCCGTGGTTCTGCGCGGTGATCATTACCACGTTTCTGTCCATATCTTTTACCGGATGGTTGCCGCCGTGATGGCCGAACTTCATCTTAACGGTCTTCGCACCGCTCGCCAGCGCCAGTAGCTGATGACCGAGGCAGATGCCAAATAGCGGAATGTCGGTTTCGAGGAATTTCTGGATAGCAGTAATCGCGTAGTCGCACGGAGCCGGGTCGCCAGGGCCGTTTGACAGGAAGATGCCGTCCGGATTCATTTTCAGCACCTCTTCAGCAGAGGTTTGCGCTGGCACCACCGTCAGGCGGCAGCCGCGATCCACCAGCATACGCAGGATGTTGCGCTTCGCGCCGAAATCATAGGCCACCACATGGAACGGCAGGTCATCCTCAGATTTCGCTTCCGGTAAACCGTCTTTCAGCGTCCAGCTACCCTGCGTCCAGCGGTAAGTTTCCGCCGTGGTCACTTCTTTCGCCAGATCCATACCGTTAAGTCCAGGAAATGCTTTCGCTTTTTCCAGCGCCAGCTTCGCATCCGGGCTATCGCCTGCAATGATGCAGCCGTTCTGTGCGCCTTTCTCACGCAGCAGTCGGGTCAGCTTGCGGGTATCGATATCAGCAATCGCCACAATGTTATGCCGTTTGAGGTAAGAAGAGAGGTCTTCGGTGTTACGGAAGTTGCTGGCAATCAACGGCAGATCGCGAATCACTAAACCTTGCGCATGAACCTGAGAGGATTCTTCATCGGCTTTATTGGTGCCGACATTACCAATATGGGGATAAGTAAGAGTGACGATTTGGCGGGAATAGGAAGGATCAGTGAGGATTTCTTGATAACCGGTCATTGAAGTATTGAAAACGACTTCCCCAACCGCCGAACCCGTTGCCCCAATGGCCCGACCGTGAAACTGGGTTCCGTCTTCCAGAACCAATAGCGCTGACTTAATCAAAACACCCTCCAGAGAATATTCACTCACTTTATTTGCATATTAATTCATTCAGTCAGTATGAAGCAATGCAAATTTGCTTACCCGTGGATTTCTGGCAAACGGCGGCATTCTGAAGTTAAGCCGGATAAAAGTCAACTTAAAGAGGGTGTTTTTTATGTTATTTTGCACATTATAAGGAAGTTATTCTGTTTAAGAGGCAAAAAGATCAACTAAGTTACGATAGAAAACGCTTGCGCTTCCTTGAGTTCGCAAAAAACTGGCTGGCATGATAAAAAGTGGACCAAATGGTCAAATTTGACATTAAAACAACAAAAAACAACGATAAAAACTCACTTAATAGCCATCAATGCCATTAAATGCATAAAAATTCAAAATCAAGAAAGTTAACGACAAAAAAATTTTAAAAATCAATATATTAAAAATATAAAAAACAAATCAAATGCATCATAAAATCAACAAAAAACAGCAAATTAAGACAATGTAATAAGAATTACAATCGCGATATAAAGATCCAGCTTCTTTTTCTTTAAGACAGGCACATACGATTGGACCACAACCAGCCTCACTACAGCATAAAAAAGCCAACCTATTGAAGCAAAAGAGATAAAACGCCCCCCCGAGGAACAGCACTCCCCCTCCGATGGATATCAGTCTTATCAGTCTGGTCGAGGTGCCTTTTGCATACGGTAAGGCGCTGCGGCTGAATATGACTAACGTCAGTTCAGGCAGTAATTTTTTCCCGTTGAACGTAATGACCCGTACCGATGCGTCTGAAGGGCCAATTAACCGCATTTATCGTAATGGCAATTACGTCACGCAAATGGATGCCGTTGGCCCGGATGTCTTTAAACGGACTATTCTTAACGCGAAAACAACGGCAGAACATGCCGTGGGCGAAGAAACTGTCGAAACATGAATGGTGAAAGGCGTTATTTATCTGACCGAATAACCGGGGGGCAAAAACAAAAGGGCAATAATATATTGCCCTTTGTAATCAATTAATCTTGATTACCACAACCACATCACGAAGGTATTTAGTCGCTATAATACATCCAGCCCCAGCACATCCCGCATGTCAAATAGCCCATTTTTCTTCGTTTTTAGCCATAACGCCGATCGCAACGCGCCATTTGCAAACGTCATGCGGCTGGAAGCTTTATGCGTAATCTCTACGCGCTCGCCAATATCGGCAAACATCGCGGTATGTTCGCCGACGATGTCGCCCGCCCGAACGGTCGCAAAGCCAATCGTGCCCGCTACGCGCTCGCCGGTATAACCTTCACGCGAGTAGACCGCGCAGTCCTTCAGATTTTTATCCAGCGCCCCGGCGATTGCCTCGCCCATTGCCAGCGCCGTACCCGACGGTGCATCCACTTTATGGCGGTGGTGCGCTTCAATAATTTCAATATCGCTATAGTCGCCCATTACCTTCGCGGCTTTCTCCAGCAGCTTGAGCATGACGTTAACGCCGACGCTAAAGTTTGCGGCGAAAACGATCGCAATCTCTTGTGACGCCTCGCGAATGGCTTGTTTACCGGCGTCGTCAAAGCCGGTAGTACCAATCACCATCCCTTTACCATGCTGGCGGCAAAACGCCAGATGCGTCAACGTGCCTTCCGGACGGGTAAAATCGATGAAAACGTCAAAATCATCTTTTACCGCCTCAAGGCTGCTTTGAACGATCACGCCGGACTTTCCCGCCCCTGCCAGTTCGCCAGCATCGCTGCCCAGCAAGGAAGAGCCTTCGCGCTCCAGCGCGGCACCCAGCTGAACACCTTCCATCGCCATGGCGGCCTGGATTAACTGCCGTCCCATGCGGCCACCGGCGCCGGCAATGGCGACGCGGATTTGTGCTTCATGCATAGCTATTCTCTTTTGTAAAAATTGCGTAAACCGTTTTCAGAGTAACCAGCGCGCCCGGAGGCCGCCATCTAAAATCGCCGATAATTAGAAATTAATGATAAACAGGGAGCGATATCAGTAAAAGACATGATTCATCCCGCAGGATGAATCATTGCTGGAGAGAATGAAAGAAGAGAAACTTACTCAGGATAGAGGGAACCGGCAGGAAAATGACTTAAAAACCAGGTCACTGCCAGTAAATCCGCGCTACCGCCAGGGCTTAAGTTACGCAGGATGAGTTCATCATCGAGGGACTGCATCGCTTCAATGCCCCCCTCAACCAATACGCCCCCTTGCCACAACAATTTTTGTGCCTGCTGCTGCACGTAGTAAAGCCCTTCCAGGCCTCCCCGTGACACCAGATTGGTATCATCATTCCACGCCATCAGATGCAACAATGTTTGCAGTAGGGCAAGATGGGTATCGTCATGCTCCTGCACGACCCGGTTAAACACCGGCAAAGCCTGCGTTCTGACGGTTCGAAAACCGCTTTCCGCTTCTCCCCGCGCGCCCGACAGGCCATAACACTGGAAATGGGTTTCACTCTTTGTCAGTTTTCCCGCTTTTTTTGCTGAGAGCTCGTGGGCAACAATATTCCGACTCAGGCGGGCAACCTGGTCGCAGATACGATTTTGCTCCAACGGTTCTCCCCGCGCGAGAAGTCGGCCAATCGCTGCGCTCAGCAGGCCAAAAGCGAAAATCGCCCCGCGATGGGTATTCACACCATTGGTCGCCTGTAGCATATCGTTCTCACAGGCCATCCCCAGCGGACGCAGCATCACCAGGACATTTTCTGCCGCCAGCGCCGCCGTGTTGTTGCCCATGATAAAAAACTTTTCCATCCACGGAGCAATGGCGGTAGTGCTACGTTCAAATGCCGCCAGATCCATATCCCTATGCGCTCCCGAATTACGAATATCGACCAGACCGGGTTTTGGTGTCAGCCTGGCTTCCGTCAGCAGCGCTCTTGCAACCAACCCATTAAGTTCGCCAGCCGCCAGCGATGAGTACGCTGGCGTACGCCGTTCAGTCACAACGCTCACGTTCATAGCATTCAATCCTTCGTGCAATTTCATCCAACAAAAGGTCAAGGGTGTGATGCTTGCCCCGGGCACAGAGATGAGCATCCTGCTGGCATATCAAACATGGCCGGGCAGGATGCCCGAGTTCACGGCGTGATAGCGACTTACCGTCGCTATCAATAATGTCGATGTCCCAAAGCCGCCCTAACGGATGGCTCATCTCCAGTGTCGACATGTGCTGTTTCAACGCCATTGCCGGCGCACAGACCGCTGCCATCCATTCCGGGCCGCTGCGTTCATTTACCTGCATTTCCCAGACGTTGACCCACTCCATCTGTTCGCAAAGCGCCAGTATTTCGGCAATTGCGTAATCGGCGACACGCCGCCAGACCGCTGAGTTTTTAACGGCGCCCGGTGCAACCAGCGTGAGGGAAATCAACGGTAGCCGATAGCAGTTCAACGCCTGACGCTGCCTGGCGGCACGTTTATCGCGCGCTTGTAGCATCTCCTCCAGCGTAACTGCCTGGCCCAGGTACAACAGGTCTGTGCCCTTCATCAGCCTTTAACCTGGCGAATCACGTCAATCACTGAACCGTCGCGATAACGCACCACAGCCACCACCCGATCGGTAAACTCAATCGGCTGCGGTTTACCGGTCAGTTGCTCAGCGCGCTGTTGCAGTTGTTCGATGGTCATCAGCGCCACGCCCGCAGCACGCAGGTTATCAAGCAGATCCTGACGCGCGGGGTTCACCGCAATACCATGGTCGGTAACCAGCACATCAACACTTGCCCCAGGCGTGACGGTAGTCAGCACTTTTTCCACCACGCATGGGATTCGGCCACGGACCAGCGGTGCGGTAATAATGGTGAGATCGGCCCCTGCTGCCGTATCGCTATGGCCGCCCGATGCGCCACGCAGTACGCCGTTTGAACCGGTCATCACGTTAACGTTAAAATTCACGTCAATTTCCAGCGCGCTCAGCATCACCACGTTCAGGCGTTCGCATGCCGCGCCTTTAGAGGCGGGGTTAGCGTATTGATTGGTCGAAATTTCAATATGATGCGGGTTCTGCGCCAGCGAACGGGCTGCATCGCCATCGAATGATTGCGTATCCAGCAGCGCTTTGATCAACCCTTTCTCATGCAGATCCACCATGGTGCCGGTGATCCCACCCAGGCCAAAACTCGCCGTAATGTTGTGGCGACGCATTTTGTCTTCCAGGAAACGGGTGACCGCCAGAGAAGCGCCACCGGTGCCGGTTTGCAGCGAGAAACCATCACAAAAATAACCTGAGTGTTCGATCACATTGGCCGCCTGCCGGGCGATCAACAGTTCACGCGGGTTGCTGGACAGACGAATCGCACCCGCGGTGATTTTTTCCGGATCCCCTACTTCGTCCACCTGTACGATCAAATCAACCTGATCCTGCGCGATACTGGCCGGATAATTGGGGAATTCGACCCACTCTTCAGTCAGGAGCACCACACATTTAGCGTACTGCGCATCAACCTGCGCATACCCCAAAGAGCCGCAGCGTGACTTGCCGCTAAAGCCGTTAGCATTACCAAATTCATCGCAGCACGGCACGCCGAGGAAAGCGACATCAATATTCAGCTCACCGCTCTGAATCAGCTTTACGCGGCCGCCGTGAGAGTGGATCTGTACCGGGTTTTCCATCAGGCCAGCGGAGATCTCTTCCCCTAACTTGCCGCGCAGCCCGGAGGTGTAAATCTGCCGCACCACGCCATTTTTAATGTGTTCGATAAGCGGCCAGTGGGCATCAATTAATGAGCTGGAGGCAAGCGTCAGATCGCGGAATCCCATTTCCGCCAGCTTCGCCATCACCATATTGACGACTTTGTCGCCACCACGAAACGCATGGTGGAAGGATATCGTCATGCCATTTTTAAGCCCGGAACGACGGATAGCCTCTTCAAGCGAGTCACAAATTTTACGCCGACGCTTTTCCGTTTCACTGGCAAGCCACGGGCTGTTCGCTGTTACCCCCTGGTAGGGCTGTAATCCTTCCGGTACGACATATTGCTGGTTGAGCATGGTTACAGTCTCTTTCATGGTTCCTTCCTTAATCACGAATACCGGAAGCCGACAGCGCCACCACTTTGCGCGCGTGGTCGATAATCGGGCCGTCAATCATTTTGCCGTTGAGTGAAACGACGCCCAGACCGCGAGACTCAGCCTCTTCAGCGGCGGCAATCACCTCATACGCATGCTCAACTTCTTTACGTGTCGGAGAATAAGCCTGATGTAACAGCTCAATCTGACGTGGGTTCACTAAGGACTTACCGTTAAAACCAAGCCCTTTCGCCAACTGCACTTCCTTCAGGAAGCCTTCTTCATTATTGATATCCGACCAAACGACATCATAGGCGGCAATACCCGCAACGCGCGCCGCATGCAGCACTGCGCAGCGGGCGTAGAACAGCTCGGTGCCATCGCCCCGGCTGGTGCCCATATCCATCACGTAATCAAATGCCGCCAGCGCAATTGCCACCATGCGCGGGCTGGAGGTGGCGATGTCGACGGCATTGACCACGCCTTTCGCTGATTCGATCGCCGCCATCAGCCTGGTACTGCCGACCTCGCGTCCACATTCACGTTCGATCCGTTCGACCTGCGCTTCCAGCTCCAGCACATCGTTTTTGCTGTCGGTTTTCGGCAGACGCACGATATCCGCGCCACCACGCACGACGGCTTCAAGATCGGCCAGACCAAACGGCGTGTTCAGTGGATTAATGCGCACCACTTTTTCAACATCCTGATAGAACGGATGTTGAAGCGCGTGATGGACTAAAAGACGGGCGGTATCTTTCTCACGTAACGCTACGGCGTCTTCTAAGTCGAACATCACCGCGTCCGCACCGTAGACAAACGAGGTGCTCAACATGGCCGCATTTGCGCCGGGGATAAACAACATACTGCGACGTGGTCTCATAACGCACTCCATTGAATTTCCGTTTGTTCTGCAGCGCGTAACGCCGCCGCCTGCACTCGGGCGCGTAAAATGCACTCCAGCGCGCCTTTGTCATCGACGCTAACCAGCGCGCGTTCAACGCCCAGCTTCGCCAGCGTTTCGCGCACCACCTGCTCAATCGCCGCGCCAAACTGCTGCTTCACCAGACTCTCTAGCTCCAGCCGAATTCCTGGCTCGCTGGATGGACCAATCCTGATCATCACATCGCTGGATTCCAGCGTGCCTGCCAGGGCATCTTTAATGATTTTCATTAGTTATGTTCCTTGTTAACGGTGTTACGTCATATGGTTTCAGTGTGTCTGGCGGCATGCCGCTGCAGATATGCCAGGGTGCCAGCAGGCACCAGCGCGCTTATTGCCGACCAATTACGTTCGCTATACAGTTTTCTGACGCGAGAGGCGGAAATAGCCGCGCCGTTTTTCTCCACCCGCGCCAGCTCGACGACCTCAATAACCGGGCCGCTACGCTTCGGATCGTGCAAAATGTCGTGCATTCGCTGGTTATAGGCACAGGTCAGAGGACAAAACGGTTCACTGCCGACAAAACGATGGGTAATCCCCAGCGCTGGAGCCAGATGTTCACGGAAGAGTTGCAGATCGATCTGGCAATGGCAGTCGTCCACAACCCCTTTTTCTTTGAGGAAATAGCCGGGAAACGTCGCACGCGAGATCATATAAGCGGAGCCGGAATGCAACGTGACGTTGTCAATGCCCGCGATTCCTTGTTCGATCAGCGCCCAACGGTCGGTATAGGAAAAAAATGAAGCATCTTCTTTGACTACAAACAGATGCAACCAGTCACAGGCCGCAGCCGCTTGCTCCACCAGATAACGGTGGCCCAATGTAAACGGATTGGCGTTCATGACGATGGCGCCGATCGTTTTTCCCGGTTGACGATAAAGCGCCAGTTGGCGACAAAAGCGCGCTAACCGTTCACTGCTGTTCTCCATTAACACCGCCAGCTCACCTGCCTGCGCAATGGGCCAAAACCCCGCGCCAGAAAACAGCAACCGATTTTGCGGCTTAGTGAACAGGAAAAGCTCGCTGCGGTTTAACTCGTAGGCCAATGTAAGCAGCTCGGTCAGCAGTTTGAGGCTGAGCCCTTCCCCTTGTAAAACCGGGGAAACGGCGATGCATTTCAGTACGCTCCCGGCCAGAGAACCGCACCCGACTATCTCACCCTGCCAATATGCGCATACCGCGATTTCACAATCGTCTTCCAGGGCGAGTCCCACGCCCTCCAGAAACATGGCGACCGACTCGCGACGCAATACATCCTTTTGCAAATAAATGCGTTTAAATATTAGATTCACTCTATTCTGCATCCGTCAGCAAATAACGTCGCATATTTCGCCAGCGTTTGTATTACTCGTCTGGAATAGACATCACACTTTCCCCCTTGCTTTTATAAGCTTTATGGTTTTTATTTCCTTAATTAACCAGAGTTAATAAAAATAATTAAATTAATTAAAAACACAACCATTCAGTGAAGATAGTCACATCTCATGGTTCATTGAATTTATTAGTATGCGCGGGTCTTGTTACCCATCAATACACAGGAAAATGTTTATGACCAACATGACCCAGGCTTCGGCGACGGAGAAAAAGGGGGCTAGCGATTTACTCAGATTCAAAATCTTTGGTATGCCGCTACCGCTTTATGCCTTTGCATTAATTACTTTATTACTTTCTCATTTTTATAATGCTATACCGACTGACTTAGTAGGTGGTTTTGCCCTTATGTTTGTGATGGGGGCCATTTTTGGTGAAATCGGCAAACGTTTACCGATCTTCAATAAATATATTGGCGGCGCACCGGTTATGATATTTCTGGTTGCAGCTTATTTTGTCTATGCTGGCATATTTACGCAGAAAGAAATTGATGCGATCAGCAACGTAATGGATAAAAGCAACTTCCTTAACCTGTTTATCGCAGTGTTGATCACAGGCGCGATCCTGTCGGTAAACCGTAAGCTGCTATTAAAATCACTGCTGGGCTATATCCCAACCATCCTCGCCGGGATTGTCGGCGCGTCCCTTTTCGGTATCGTCATTGGTCTGTGCTTCGGTATCCCGGTCGACCGTATCATGATGCTGTACGTTCTGCCGATTATGGGCGGTGGTAACGGCGCGGGCGCCGTGCCTCTGTCTGAAATTTATCACTCGGTTACCGGACGTTCTCGCGAAGAGTATTACTCAACGGCTATTGCTATTCTGACCATTGCGAATATCTTCGCCATTATTTTCGCCGCCCTCCTCGATATGATAGGCAAAAAATACACCTGGCTTAGCGGTGAAGGCGAGTTGGTTCGTAAGGCTTCCTTCAAAACCGAAGATGATGAAAAGGCCGGTCAGATTACCCATCGTGAAACGGCGGTTGGCATGGTGCTATCCACCACCTGCTTCCTGCTGGCCTATGTTGTTGCCAAGAAAATTCTGCCAAGCATCGGCGGCGTCTCTATTCACTACTTCGCCTGGATGGTCCTGATTGTTGCTGCGCTGAACGCATCAGGTCTTTGCTCACCGGAGATTAAAGCCGGGGCGAAACGTCTTTCTGACTTCTTCTCCAAACAGCTACTGTGGGTGCTGATGGTAGGTGTGGGTGTTTGCTACACCGATCTGCAAGAGATCATCGATGCCCTGACGTTCGCGAACGTAGTTATCGCCGCAATCATTGTGGTCGGCGCAGTCGTTGGCGCAGCTATCGGGGGCTGGTTGATTGGCTTCTACCCGATTGAATCATCCATTACTGCGGGTCTTTGTATGGCCAACCGCGGCGGCTCCGGCGATCTGGAAGTGCTCTCCGCCTGTAACCGTATGAACCTCATTTCATATGCACAAATTTCCTCTCGTCTGGGCGGCGGTATTGTGCTGGTTATCGCTAGCATCGTGTTCAGCATGATGGTGTAAAAAAACGCACGGCGGTGTCTTGGCAGCAAACGACCTGGAGAAAAGTAGAGGCCAAAGCCAGAGGTGGCCAAGGGAAATCCACTCTACTCCTTAGCCGGATTCACCAGGAAGGTTGTCGTCAAGGCCACCGTCGTGCCTCTCATTATGGAAAATGATTCATGAACGAAGCTGTACTACTGGGTGAAGGTTTCACCCTGATGTTTTTAGGGATGGGGTTCGTACTGAGCTTTCTGTTCCTGCTCATCTTTGCCATTCGCGGCATGTCTGCCGTGATTACTCGCTTCTTCCCGGAACCCGTCGCCGCGCCCGCACCGCGCGCCGTTCCCGTCGTGGACGACTTCACCCGCTTAAAGCCGGTGATTGCCGCCGCCATTCACCATCACCGCCACCACGTTTAATTTCCCGGAGGGATCCATGACCATTGCCATTACCGACGTCGTCCTGCGTGACGCCCACCAGTCTCTGTTCGCCACCCGCCTGCGCCTTGATGACATGCTGCCGATTGCCGCCGCGCTCGATGACGTGGGCTACGGGTCGCTGGAGTGCTGGGGCGGCGCCACCTTTGACGCCTGTATCCGCTTTCTCGGCGAAGACCCGTGGCTGCGCCTGCGCGAACTCAAAAAAGCCATGCCCAAAACCCCGCTGCAGATGTTGCTGCGCGGCCAGAACCTGCTCGGCTACCGCCACTACGCCGATGACGTGGTGGAGCGCTTCGTCGAACGCGCGGTGAAAAACGGCATGGATGTGTTCCGCGTCTTCGATGCCATGAACGACCCGCGCAATATGAAAGCCGCATTACAGGCGGTGCGCAGCCACGGCGCGCACGCCCAGGGGACCCTGAGTTACACCACCAGCCCGGCGCACACCCTGCAGACCTGGCTGGATTTAACGGAGCAACTGCTGGAAACCGGCGTTGACTCGATTGCCATCAAGGATATGTCCGGCATTCTCACACCGATGGCGGCGTATGAGCTGGTCAGCGAAATCAAAAAACGTTTTGAGGTGCGCCTGCACCTGCACTGTCACGCCACCACCGGGATGGCGGAGATGGCCCTGCTGAAGGCTATCGAGGCGGGCGTCGACGGCGTGGACACGGCGATTTCCTCCATGAGCGCCACCTACGGCCACCCGGCCACCGAAGCGCTGGTGGCAACGCTTGCCGGCACGGAACACGACACCGGGCTGGATATCCTGAAGCTGGAAAATATCGCCGCGTACTTCCGCGAGGTGCGCAAAAAGTATCACGCCTTTGAAGGCCAGCTGAAGGGCTACGACAGCCGTATTCTGGTGGCCCAGGTACCGGGCGGAATGCTCACCAACCTCGAAAGCCAGCTGAAGCAGCAGAACGCGGCGGACAAACTCGACCAGGTGCTGGCGGAAATCCCCCGCGTGCGCGAGGACCTCGGCTTTATCCCGCTGGTGACCCCAACCTCGCAGATTGTCGGCACCCAGGCGGTGCTCAACGTCCTGACCGGCGAGCGCTACAAAACCATTGCCAAAGAAACGGCGGGCATTCTGAAAGGCGAATACGGCCACACCCCGGTGCCGGTGAACGCCGCGTTACAGGCCCGCGTGCTGGAAGGGGGCGCCCCGGTGACCTGCCGTCCGGCGGATTTACTCAAACCGGAACTGGCTGAACTGGAAGCGGACGTCAGGCGCCAGGCGCAGGAGAAGGGGATTACTCTGGCGGGAAACGCCATCGACGACGTGCTCACCGTGGCGCTGTTCCCGCAAATCGGCCTCAAATTCCTTGAGAACCGCAATAACCCGGCGGCGTTTGAGCCACTGCCGCAGGCGGAAGCCGCGCAGCCGGTGGCAAAAGCAGAGAAGCCTGCCGCCTCCGGTATCTACACCGTGGAAGTGGAAGGCAAAGCCTTTGTGGTGAAGGTCAGCGACGGCGGCGATATCAGCCAGCTCACTGCGGCTGTTCCGGCGGCCTCTTCCGCACCGGTTCAGGCTGCCGCCCCGGCAGGCGCCGGCACCCCGGTCACCGCGCCGCTGGCGGGGAATATCTGGAAGGTGATTGCCACCGAGGGCCAGACGGTGGCCGAAGGCGACGTGCTGCTGATTCTGGAAGCCATGAAGATGGAAACCGAAATCCGCGCCGCGCAGGCCGGGACGGTACGCGGTATCGCGGTGAAGTCCGGGGACGCGGTCTCCGTCGGCGACACCCTGATGACGCTGGCGTAACGGAGAACTGAAATGGAAAGTCTGAACGCCCTGCTTCAGGGCATGGGGCTGATGCACCTTGGCGCAGGCCAGGCCATCATGCTGCTGGTGAGCCTGCTGCTGCTGTGGCTGGCGATTGCGAAGAAGTTCGAGCCGTTACTGCTGCTGCCAATTGGCTTCGGCGGGCTGCTCTCCAACATCCCGGAAGCGGGTATGGCGCTGACCGCGCTGGAAAGCCTGCTGGCGCACCACGACGCCGGGCAACTGGCGGTGATTGCCGCGAAGCTGAACTGCGCGCCGGACGTGCATGCCATTAAAGAGGCGTTAGCGCTGGCGCTACCGTCGGTGCAGGGCCAGATGGAGAACCTGGCGGTGGACATGGGCTACACGCCTGGCGTACTGGCGCTGTTCTACAAAGTGGCGATTGGTTCCGGTGTCGCGCCGCTGGTCATCTTCATGGGCGTCGGCGCGATGACCGACTTCGGCCCGCTGCTGGCCAACCCGCGCACCCTGCTGCTGGGGGCGGCGGCGCAGTTCGGTATCTTCGCCACGGTGCTCGGGGCGCTGACGCTGAACTACTTCGGCCTTATCAGCTTCACCCTGCCGCAGGCGGCGGCCATCGGCATTATCGGCGGCGCGGACGGCCCGACGGCGATTTACCTGTCGGGCAAGCTGGCGCCGGAGCTGCTGGGGGCCATCGCGGTGGCGGCGTACTCGTATATGGCGCTGGTGCCGTTAATCCAGCCGCCGATTATGAAGGCGCTGACCAGCGAGACGGAGCGGAAAATCCGCATGGTGCAGCTGCGCACGGTGAGTAAGCGGGAAAAAATCCTCTTCCCGGTGGTGCTGCTCATGCTGGTGGCCCTGCTGCTGCCGGACGCGGCGCCGCTGCTGGGGATGTTCTGTTTTGGCAACCTGATGCGCGAAAGCGGCGTGGTGGAGCGTCTGAGCGACACGGTACAGAACGGGCTGATTAATATCGTCACCATTTTCCTCGGGCTGTCGGTGGGCGCGAAGCTGGTCGCGGATAAGTTCCTGCAACCGCAGACGCTGGGCATTCTGCTGCTGGGGGTGATTGCGTTTGGTATCGGGACGGCGGCCGGGGTGCTGATGGCGAAGCTGCTGAACCTGTGCAGTAAGAACAAAATCAACCCGCTTATCGGTTCGGCGGGGGTCTCGGCGGTGCCGATGGCGGCCCGCGTATCGAACAAAGTGGGGCTGGAATCAGACCCGCAGAACTTCCTGCTGATGCACGCGATGGGCCCGAACGTGGCGGGGGTGATTGGCTCGGCCATTGCCGCGGGCGTGATGCTGAAATACGTGCTGGCGATGTAATAGTGGATGGGATACGCATGTCGTATCCCATTTTCATCCAAATTTTTTCTGAAAGAAAAGTAAGTATGAACTGGTTCAGGTTCCGGTGATGCCGAATGCAAGAAAATACCGTAATTAAATATTTAAATACCAATATGTTTATACGGGAAATTACACGCTGGTTTGCCAGACACTCGTTTCAAAACCGGATATTTCTACTGATCCTGTTTACATCCACCATCGTGATGCTGGCAATCACCTGGTATCTGACCGATATCACGAAAGAACGCCTGCATTATCAGGTGGGCCAACGTGCGCTTATTCAGGCAATGCAAATATCCGCTATGCCAGAATTAGTTGAAGCCGTAGAAGCGCATGATTTGTCACGCATCAAAGCGTTGATTGACCCAATGCGCTCGTTTTCGGATGCGACTTACATTACCGTTGGCAACGAAAAAGGTCAGCGACTGTATCACGTCAACCCGGATGAGATCGGCAAATATATGGAGGGCGGCGATAGCGACGACGCGCTGTATAACGCTAAAAGCTACGTATCGGTGCGCAAAGGTTCATTAGGCTCTTCCCTACGTGGTAAATCCCCGATTCAGGACAGTACCGGTAAAGTCATCGGTATTGTTTCCGTCGGCTATACTCTGGAACAGTTGGAGAGCTGGCTTAACTTACAAATCAGCTCGTTGCTGTTCCCGATGGCGTTACTGCTGCTGGTACTGTTGTACTGTGCCCGCCGCTTCTCGCTGCATATTAAAAAGCAGATGCTTAACATGGAGCCGCAGCAGCTTTCACAACTATTAATTCAGCAAAGCGTGTTATTTGAGTCGGTATTTGAAGGGTTGATCGCCATTGACTCCCATCACCGTATTACCGCCATTAACCAAACGGCTCGCCGCTTACTGAATCTGAGCCAACCGGAGTCTGAACTCATTGGCTATGCAATCCACCATGTCGTGTTGCCGGAGGCCTTCTTTTACGATGCGCCGCAAAAAAACAAAAAAGATGAGATCGTCACCTTTAACCAAATGAAAGTCATCGCCAGTCGCATGGCGGTCATTATTGACAACCAGCCTCAGGGCTGGGTTATTAGCTTTCGCAACAAAGACGATATCAATACACTCAGCCTGCAGTTAAGTCAGGTGCGGCAATACGCCGATAACCTGCGCGCCGTGCAGCATGAGCATCGCAACCTTATTTCCACCATTGCCGGACTGCTGTTCCTGAAGCGCTACGATAATGCGCTGGCGCTGATTCAGCAGCAGTCGGAAAGCCACCAGAAAGTACTCGATTTTATTTCCCATAATTTCCGCGACCACCACCTTGCGGGGCTATTAATCGGTAAATATTATCGGGCAAAAGAGCTGGGGCTGGAGCTGATTTTCGATCCTTCAAGCTTTGTTGAACACCTGCCGTCATCGCTCTCGCATAATGAATGGATTTCGATTGTTGGCAATTTATTGGACAACGCCTATAACGCCACCCTGCTCAATCGCGAAGGCTCGCGACAGATTGAGTGCCTGATCAACAGCGAAGGTAATGAAGTCATTATTGAAGTTGCCGATCAGGGATGTGGTATTGACGAAAATATCCGCCAGCATATTTTCGAGCGTGGAGTGACCACCCACAACAACGGCGATCACGGAATTGGATTATGGTTGGTGCACAGCTACGTCAAGCAGGCCAATGGTGACATTATCGTCGATAACAATAATCCTTTTGGCACCATTTTTACCCTCTATATCCCTTTTACCAGAGAAGAATAACATGGATAGCATTACGACACTCATCGTTGAAGACGAACCGATGCTAGCGGAAATCCTGGTGGACACCATCAAGATTTTTCCCCAGTTTTCAATCGTCGGCATCGCAGACAAACTGGAAAGTGCGAAGAAGCAAATACGCCTCTATCAACCACAGTTAATTCTATTGGATAATTTTTTACCCGATGGCAAAGGGATCGATTTAATTCGTCATACCATCAGCACCAACTACACGGGGCGAATTATTTTCATTACCGCCGACAATCATATGGATACCATCAGCGATGCCTTACGCATGGGCGTATTCGATTACCTGATTAAGCCGGTACATTATCAGCGCCTGCAGCATACCCTGGAGCGGTTCACCCGTTACCGCAGTTCGTTACGTTCCAGTGAGCAGGCAAACCAGACGCACGTTGATGCCTTATTTAATATCCAGGCCAAAGAACAAACCGCAGAACCGAATAGCGGACTGCGGGGAATTGATGAAAACACCTTCAACCGGGTACGACAAATATTCGCCGACCCGCAGGCAGTACATACAGCAGACACTCTGGCGCAAATTCTGGGCAGCAGTAAAACCACTGCCCGACGCTATCTGGAACAAGGCGTGAAAAATAACTTTCTCGAAGCGGAGATCAGCTACGGGAAAGTGGGCAGGCCGGAGAGACTCTATCGCGGCAAAGTATGAGATTATGGCGCCAACATGTAATTACGGCGCATAGGCAAACACCTCAGCCACCCACTGACGAAAACCGTCCACATCCAGCGCCAGCGCCACCTGCGCGTTGGCGGGCTGCCCCAGACGCCCTTCAATATCCACCACCGTGGTACCGGCGGTATATTGCCCCTGCGTTTCTACGGCCACAAAACAGGATTGCAGGGTAAAAAGCTCCGGACGCACCAGCCAGGCGATAGCGCAGAGATCGTGCATCCGGACGCCAGTGCGCATACTACCGCTGCGATAATGGTTGAACAGGCTGTGCAACATCTTACCGGTGCGATTCAGCGCGGGCAGTTTATTCAGAAAATCTGGCGAGAGCATTGCCTGATTTGTAACGTCCAGCCCACACATCACAATCTCCAGACCGCTGCGGAACACCAGCGCCGCGGCCTCCGGATCGACAGCAATGTTAAATTCAGCATTAGGCGTAAAATTGCCGCGCCCTGCGGAACCGCCCATCAACACCAGACGGCGAATGTTACACGCACACTCCGGATAGTGCATCAGTAGCAACGCAATATTGGTCAATGGCCCAATCGCCACTAATGTCATGGGCTCCGGGGCGTTCATCAGCACATCCCGGATAGCGATAAACGCAGGCTTCGCCAACGGTTGGCGCTGATGGTCGACAAAATCATAGCCTTCCATACCGGATTCGCCGTGGACGTATGCCGCATCGCGTAACGGACGCAGCAGCGGTGTCGCGGCCCCCTGGGCAAGTGGGATATCGCTGTTCCAGAAATGCAGAAGCTGCAACGCATTACGGGTCGTTTTTTCAACGGAAACATTACCTGCGACGGTGGTTATTAGTTGCAGATCAAGCTGGGGGGCGAACAGCGCAGCGGCAATCGCAGCCGCGTCATCAATGCCCGGATCGGTATCAAGAATAATGTGTAGGGATGCTGTCATTAATGCTCTCCTGACCTATTGTTTTATATCTTCATACTCAGCGCGACTGATACAGGCATCAGGCACATCGTCATCCGTCACCAGACGCGGACTTAGCTTATCACCTTCGACAAACGGAACTAATGGGCAAAAACGCCCTGGCGATGCTTTGTTTTCCTGCCACTGAATCTCAAGCGATTCGGGCTCAGCGCCGGGTTTTTCTGCCTGAATCACGGTACGAACATTACCGGTTAGCCAAAAAGATTGACACGTCCCATCAAGGCTAAGAGGCGGCGTCAAATGACCATTTTTACGTACTAGCGGATAAATAATACGCCCATCAGCGTAGGAAGGTGTCATGTAGCAGTTATACATTTTGCCTTTACTGATCACAGGCTGAAAGTAGCTTTCACCGCGATCGATCAGTTCAATCGTTTTTCCTTTCCAGCGATACACATTGACGCCATGGCTGCAGCAACCGCCGCGCCAATAGCTGACAATCTGTTTATGTTCAGCATCGATCTCTGGTGAAGTGATTTCCTGATAAGACGCTGGCGCATCAACATAACGCTGTTTGGCGGGGTCATAGAGCCATGTTTGAACTGGAGCATCCGGCCCAGCAAGTAACTCTGTTACAATCGACAGATCCGGGTAGCCATCAAAATTGACATCCCCCCATTGAGGCATAAACGGGCTACAAGTGCCCACCGAGGCGGTATCTAAGGTCTGTATGAGTTTACCATCACGGTATAATTTTATCGCCGAAATGGCCGGCGTATTGCCGCAATCAATCTCTTTGGAAGGGTCGTAACCCCCTGCATCATTCGTGTTCGTGACCAGCACAATATCAGGGGAGTTTTTAGGTTTGTAATAGATAAGGGCAACAGGAAAATGTCGTTTTTTATCTGCGGACGTCCATTCGCCTTTAATCTCACTGCTGGAGATTTCCGCATTCCAGTAACCCGAAAGCGCCTTTACGCGTTCTTCAAGATGCACCTCTTTATCCTGGAGTGAGCCGCGTAGAACAATCACTGCCTTGTGCTGATTGCAAGGTTCATAGCAGTAATACCCATTAAGAGAGTTACCAAATCGCGTGATATTAACGTTTACCGGTTTCCCCGCGATAGTCCCGGTATAGTTTCGCTCCCAGGCAGGTAGCTCCAGCACCGTGGCGCTTGTTGCGTCCATCCAAAAGCCGATGGCGAGTAACGTTGGCAATCCATATTTTATTTTGCCCATTTCCCTTATCCCTGTAGGCATTACAACCAAAAAACCAGCAACGATTGTGCTGGTTTTTCAGATGAATAGCAAAAAGGTGGGGCATTAGCAACGGATGACGACTACGCCTTATTCTTCCTGTCGCACATTGAATATCAAAAGAAATTCTTAAGATCTGGTCAACGTAGCGTCATCAGGCAGATTTCTGAATTGTGAAATCTTATTCGACCTCACGAACATCCACACGCAGCTCTTTCGGCACTTCGAAAACAATATTTTCTTCGCGCCCCTCAAGCGTGACAGCTTCGCCGCCGCCAAACTCGCGCAGACGCGCAATAACATTCTGCACCAGAATATCCGGCGCGGAAGCGCCAGCGGTGACGCCGACGCAGGCGGCTTCTTTCACCCACGCCTCCTGGATATCCGCCGCATCGTCGATAAGAAACGCGGTTCTTCCCATCCGTTGGGCCAGTTCCGCCAGCCGGTTAGAGTTAGAAGAGTTTTTCGAGCCGACCACCAGCACTACGTCAGCCTGCTCCGCAAGCGCCCGCACCGCTTCCTGACGATTAGTTGTGGCATAGCAAATATCGTCTTTGCGCGGGCCGACGATTTTCGGAAAGCGTTTACGCAGCGCATCAATCACATCGGACGTATCGTCCACGGAAAGCGTGGTTTGCGTCATGAAGGAGAGCTTGCCTTCATTTTTGACATTCAGCGTCCAGACGTCCTCTGGCGACTCCACCAGGTACATCCCCCCTTCCGGGTTGCTGTACTGGCCCATGGTGCCTTCCACTTCCGGGTGCCCGGCGTGGCCGATGAGAATAGATTCCTCACCGCGACGGCTGGCGCGCGCCACTTCCATATGGACTTTCGTCACCAGCGGGCAGGTGGCGTCAAAAACGGTAAGATCGCGGCTTTTCGCCTCGTTACGCACCGCCTGGGAAACCCCATGAGCGGAGAAAATCAGAATGGCGCCATCCGGCACTTCGCTAATTTGCTCTATAAAGATCGCCCCGCGCTTGCGCAGGCTGTCCACTACATAGCGGTTATGCACGACTTCGTGCCGAACGTAAATTGGCGCGCCGTAAATAGCGAGCGCATTTTCAACAATGCTGATAGCGCGGTCTACCCCGGCGCAAAAACCGCGTGGGTTGGCCAACAGGATCTGCATGTTTATGCCTCCAGCGCCGGATCGATTTCCAGCACTTCAATATCAAAGTGAACGGTATGCCCGGCCAGCGGATGGTTAAAATCAACGGTAATCGAGTCGCCGTTGATTTCGCGAATCACGCCAGGCATTTCGCTGCCATCCATTGCGGTAAAAAGCATAATCGCCCCGACTTCCGGTTCGCCCGCCGCCATAAACTCACGGCGCGAGAAATACTGGATCAAGTCCGGACTGGGGACGCCAAACGCGGCGTCAGGCTCCAGCGAAAACGCTTTCTTTTCCCCTTCTTTCAACCCCAGAAGCTGCTGCTCCAGACCTTCGGAAAGCGAGGTATCGCCAAGACGGAACAGGGCTGGCTTGCCGTTATTGCGGGTAGATTCCGCCGTTGAGCCATCATCCAGTTTCAGGGTGAAGTGAACGAGGATCGCGCTGTTGCTCTGTACGGATTTAGACATGCAAATTGCTCACGTGTTTTGCCCGGAGGCACAAAGGACGATAAAACCGTAGGCCGGATAAGGCGTTTTCACCGCCATCCGGCACCACGTTTGCCTGATGGCGCTGCGCTTATCAGACCTACAAAACCGGATAAGCGCCACCCGGTATTTACGCTTATGCCTGTTCTTTCGCTGTCGGCTTCGGCAAAAAGCCTTCCAGTACTATCAGCGCCGCGCCGATACAGATCGCGCTATCGGCAAGGTTGAACGTCGCGAAATGCCAGTTGCCGACGTAAAAATCGATCATATCGACAACAAAGCCGTGCCACAGGCGGTCGAACAGGTTACCCAGCGCGCCGCCGATGATTAACGCATAAGCGATGTTATTCAGCTTCTGCGTCGCTTTCGAGCGATACATCATCACCAAAAGAATTACGCAGATCCCTATCGCAATCCCGGCAAAGAACCAGCGCTGCCAGCCGCCGCTATCCGCCAGGAAGCTAAAAGCCGCGCCGTAGTTACGCGCATAATGCAGATTAAGCGACGGGAACAGCCCTACCGTATCCCCCAGAGCGAAATTCTGGAGGATCAGGTATTTGCTGCCCAAATCGATAATCAGCACGACTACTACCAGCCATAGCCAGCGTAGTCCTGTTGAACAGAGTGGTTTACTCATCAGGCAAATTTACGTTGTTCGCCATTACCGGCGATGTTGCTGACACAGCGTCCGCAGATATCTGCATGTTCCGCCACCTTGCCGACATCAGTAGTGTAGTGCCAGCAGCGCGGACACTTATCACCCTCGGCACGCGTTACCACTGCCTGAACTGTCGTATTACCAGCATTGTACTGAATATTTTCATCATCAATACCCCCCGCTTGCTCAGAAATCACGAACTGGGAAGTAATGAAGATAAATCTGACCTCTTCGCCCAACAGTTTCAGCTTCTTGATCGTACCGTTAGCATCGTCAGCATATTTCAGCGTCACTTTTGCTTCCAGGTTCGATTTGATGCCATTGGCTTTCTGATTTTCCAGCTCTTTGTTGACCTGGTCCTTGATATAGCGGACATCGTCCCAGAATGCGTCATTAAATTCTTCATTCTCTTCCAGGCCAAACAACCCGTCGTACCATTCGCCGGTGAAGACATATTTTTCACGCTCGCCCGGCAGGTAGCCCCAGATTTCATCAGCCGTGAAGGACATGATCGGCGCCATCCAGCGAACCAGCGCTTCTGCGATATGATACAGCGCAGTCTGGCAGCTACGACGCGCGACGCTATCGGCCTTCGCGGTGTACTGGCGGTCTTTGATGATGTCGAGGTAGAACGAACCCATTTCAACGGAGCAGAAGCGCATCAGGCGCTGTACCACTTCATGGAAGTCGTAAGCTTCGTATGCCTTCAGAATCTCTTGCTGCGCCGTTTTCGCGCAGCCCACCGCCCACCTGTCCAGCACCACCATCTCTTCCGGTTTGACCATATCGGTGGCCGGATTGAAGCCATTGAGGTTCGCCAGCAGGAAGCGCGCGGTATTACGGATACGACGATAGCTGTCGGCAGCACGTTTCAGGATTTCGTCAGAGACCGCCATTTCGCCGGTATAGTCAGTAGACGCCACCCACAGACGCAGGATATCCGCGCCCAGTTTATTCATCACATCCTGTGGCGACACGGTGTTACCGATGGACTTGGACATCTTGCGCCCCTGACCATCGACGGTGAAGCCGTGAGTCAGTACCTGGCGGTATGGCGCTTTGCCTTTCATCGCCACGCTAATCATCAGGGAGGACATAAACCAGCCGCGATGCTGGTCAGACCCTTCCAGATACATATCGGCAGCATGACCGGCGAATTCCGGACGTGCATCAACCACGGAGTAACTGGTGGAACCGGAATCAAACCAAACGTCCAACGTATCCGGAACTTTCTCGTATTGATCGGCATCTTCGCCGAGGATCTCTTTCGGGTCGAGATCCCACCACGCCTGGATACCGTCAACTTCAACGCGTTTCGCCACCTCTTCCATCGCCGCCAGAGTACGCTCAATCGGCAGCAGCTCCTGCGTTTCTTTATGCACGAACAGCGACATCGGTACGCCCCAGGTACGCTGACGTGAGATACACCAGTCAGGACGGTTAGCGACCATTGATTCAATACGCGCCTGACCCCAGTCCGGGATCCACTGAACGCCTTTGATCTCTTTCAGGGACTGTTGACGAAGCCCTTCTTTATCCATGCTGACGAACCACTGCGGGGTCGCGCGGAAAATGATCGGCGTTTTGTGACGCCAACAGCACGGATAGCTGTGCTGCATTTTTTCGACATGCAGTAGCGCGCCTTTTTCTTTCAGCAGTTCAATAACGATATCGTTCGCCTTGAAGACGTTAACACCGTCAAGCGTTGGATATGTGCCTGGCAGGTAAGTGCCGTCCGGGCCAACCGGGTTAGCGGTTTCCAGACCGTATTTCTGACCAATCACATAGTCATCCGGGCCGTGGCCAGGGGCGGTATGTACCGCGCCGGTACCGGCGTCCAGGGTGACGTGATCGCCGAGGATCGCCGGCACGTCAAAGCCCATAAACGGATGGGTAAAGCGCAGCAGTTCCAGCTCCGCGCCTTTAACGGTGCCGAGAATGGTGTATTCAGCCGCGCCAATACGCTGCATGACGCTTTCAACCAGATCTTTCGCCAGAATCACCGCCTGGCCGTCAATCTGCACCAGCGCATAATCAAAGTCCGGCGCCAGGGAGATGGCGCGGTTAGCCGGTAGTGTCCACGGCGTGGTGGTCCAGATAACCAGCGACACAGGGCCGCTCACGCCCGGCAGACCGAACTTCGCTTTCACCGCATCCTGATCGACGGCGCGGAACGCCACGTCGATAGACGGTGACGTTTTGTCGTAATATTCAACTTCCGCTTCCGCCAGCGCGGAACGGCAGTCAACGCACCAGTGCACCGGCTTAGCGCCTTTGTGCAGATGACCGTTTTTGATAATTCTGCCCAGCGCGCGGATGATGTTGGCTTCGGTTTTGAAGTCCATGGTCAGGTACGGATGCGACCAGTCGCCCAACACGCCCAGACGAATGAAGTCTTTACGCTGGCCGTCAACCTGCGTAGCGGCATATTCGCGGCACTTGGCGCGGAATTCAGCGGCAGTGAATTTCTCGCCCGGCTTACCGAACTCCTGCTCGACTTTCAACTCGATAGGCAGACCGTGACAGTCCCAGCCCGGCACGTAAGGCGAGTCAAATCCCGACAGTCCTTTGGACTTCACGATAATGTCTTTCAGAATCTTGTTAACTGAGTGACCAATATGAATGCTGCCATTCGCATATGGAGGGCCATCATGCAGAATGAAGGTTTTTTTGCCTTTTTTGGCCGCACGAATGATGCCGTACAGATCATCATCGGTCCAACGCGCCAGCATTCCCGGTTCACGCTTGGCGAGGTCGCCGCGCATCGGGAACCCTGTTTCCGGCAAATTCAGGGTCGATTTATAGTCACTCATCAGATTCTCGGTTCCGTATTTCGGTTTGATAAACACCGTCAGGGTTACACCTGCCCGGCTAGCCCAAAAAACTTGCGGGCCGTTAACTCATCGCGTGCGATTTGCGCTTTTAGCTCATCAAGCGACGCAAATCGCTGCTCATTACGTATCTTTTTACGCAGTATTACATCTATATGGCGACCGTAGAGGTCCATTACAACGTCCAGCAGATGCACTTCCAGTTGTTGACGCACGCCAGCCACCGTTGGACGAGTGCCAATGTTCGCTACGCCGGGTAACGGCTTATCGCCAAGCCCGGTGACTTCCACCGCATAGACCCCTTTGACCGGGGAGACCTGACGGCGCAGCGGTAAGTTCGCCGTCGGGAAGCCAATGGTACGTCCCAGCTCGTCGCCATGAACGACACGCCCGGAAATAGTAAAGGGATGTCCCAGCAGACTTTCGGCAAGCGCCAGGTTATCTTCCGCCAGCGCCTGTCTCACTGCGGTACTACTGATACGCACGCCGCCTTCACAAAAGGTTTGGGTGCTGGAAACCGCAAAACCATACTCCGCCCCCGCCTTCTGTAATAACAAGAAATCGCCCGCGCGGCTAGCACCAAAGCGGAAATCATCGCCGACGGCAAGAAATTGCACGCCAAGTCGCTCCACCAGCAGTTCGCTGATAAACGTTTGCGCCGTCAAAGCGGCAAAGCGGCGATCGAATTTCACGCACAGCACATAGTCCACGCCGCACTGCGCAAGGTAATGCAGTTTTTCACGCAGGCGCGTCAGGCGAGCGGGCGCTTTATCCGTCGCGAACAGCTCCAGCGGCTGCGGTTCGAAAATCATGACCACCACCGGCAGACCGCGTCTGCGTCCTTCTTCCTGCAAACCCTGCAGTAGAGCGCGATGCCCCCGATGTACGCCGTCGAAATTACCAATGGTCAGCACACACCCATGCGGGGCCTGACTGAGATTATGTATGCCGCGTATCAGCTTCATGTCTGACTCAAAACAGTGAAAATCGCAAGAGTATACCTTGTACAGCGGTTAAGGTTAACCGGCGATTGCCCTGATGAAACATAAAGAAGATGCTTTTCATCGCCATGCGGCAAACTCCGCCCCAAAACCCGCCGCTTAATGCAATTTTTCTCATGGAAAGGCTGTATTCACAGCACGCAAGCTGGTAGAATCCTGCGCCATCACTACGCAACGAGTGCTGCAATTTAAACGGCGCTTATTTGCACAAATCCATTGACAAAAGAAGGCTAAAAGGGCATATTCCTCGGCCTTTGAATTGTCCATATAGAACACATTTGGGAGTTGGACCTTGGCTAATATCAAATCAGCTAAGAAGCGCGCCGTTCAGTCTGAAAAGGCTCGTAAGCACAACGCAAGCCGTCGCTCTATGATGCGTACTTTCATCAAGAAAGTATACGCAGCTATCGAAGCTGGCGACAAAGCTGCTGCACTGAAAGCATTTAACGAAATGCAACCGATCGTGGACCGTCAGGCTGCTAAAGGTCTGATCCACAAAAACAAAGCTGCACGTCATAAAGCTAACCTGACTGCACAGATCAACAAACTGGCTTAATCGCCTGCTTGTTATCAGCTTTGTAGAAAAACCCGCGTAAAGCGGGTTTTTTTATGCCTGCTATCTGCCGTTTTGCTCGACAACCGCTGGCTCTGACCTCACTCGTTCACGCTCTTCCTGACCAGCCTATTTTTTCAGCTACCCCTCCCTTAGTCACGTAATACTTGAAAGTTATTTTCTTTCACTGTTTTCCTTTTCTTATTTCATTACTGAAAAAACTGTGACCACCTTAGCAAATAAAAACATCGCTCATTCAAAAACTAATAAACGCAATCCTGATGTAAGATTTAATAATTGATTGATGCCGTCGGGTTAACTACTTTTCATGTACACCTTACTTACTCATTTTAATCTGAGGTTAAATTCAGAAACGACATAAAAATAATATTCAAAACTTGCTTAGAAAGTAGAGGTTGTTTTTCTGGGCGTATCGTACCAATATCGGAGTTATCATTATGAGTTCTGTCATTGAGGATACCCAGCCTTCCGGGTCAGCATCATTGTCTTTACTACAGCGTATTAGCTACGGCTCTTTGGATGTGGCGGGTAATCTGCTGTACTGCTTCAGTTCAACGTACATTTTATATTTCTACACAGACGTTGCGGGCATTAGCCTTGCCGTAGCAGGCGTTATCCTGCTGCTGGCGCGTATTATCGATGGCATAGACGCCCCCATATGGGGGATCATCATCGATAAAACACGTTCACGCTACGGTAAATGTCGTCCCTGGTTTTTATGGTTACCGCTGCCTTTTGCGGTATTCAGCGCGCTGTCATTTTGGTCTCCTGATATCAGTATGACAGGAAAAGCCATCTATGCAGCAATATCTTATATGATTGCCAGCATTCTATTTACCGGACTTAATACACCACTCAGTGCAATATTACCCCTGATGACCTTATCTCCCAAAGAAAGACTGGTTTTAAATTCCTGGCGAATGACCGGTGGGCAAATTGGGGTTTTATTAATGAACGCGACCGCCTTGCCGTTAGTCGCTTTTTTAGGTAACGGTGATGATCACGCTGGTTTTATTTATACGGCAATTACGTTTGCCATTATATCCTGCGCGCTAACGCTCTTTGCGTTTAAAAACATTCGTGAAATGGATACGGATAAAATACAGCATGAACCTAAGTTGCCGATGAAAAAAAGTTTCGCGGCGATGAAAGGTAACTGGCCGTGGATCCTGATGGTGCTGGCTAATCTGATCTTCTGGATTGCCCTACAGCAGCGCAACACGACCATTGTCTATTATCTGACCTACAACCTCGACCGTAAAGATCTGGTACCGCTGATTAACAGCCTGGCGACGATTCAGATCCTGTTTATCATCGCTATCCCCTTCTTTAGCAAATACCTGGCTAAAACCTGGATATGGGTAGGCGGTCTGCTGGTCGCCACGTTTGGCGGCGTCATGATGTGGCTGGCAGCGGACAACATTACTTTCCTCATCGCCGCCTGGATACTCGGCAATATCGGCAGCGGTATCGCCTGCTCAATGCCATTTGCCATGCTGGGCTTCGCCGTTGATTTTGGCGCCTGGAAGACCGGTATTAAGGCTACCGGCATTCTTATCGCCTTCGGCAGTACCTTCTGCATCAAGATGGGTAGTGGCCTCGGCACCGCTTTCGCCGCCTGGATCATGAACAGTTTTGGCTATGTCCCCAACCATGCCCAGAGTGCTGCGGGTCTGGAGGGCATTATCTGGGCCTTTATCTGGGCACCCGCCCTACTCTTCGCGCTCGCAGCGATCCCACTACTTTTCTTTCGCAAATACGAAGCGATGGAAGAGAAGATTCGCCACGATCTGGAAACCGTCAACTCATAACGTTCTTTACCTTCACCCTCGAATATGGGAGGCACCACCATGCCATTTATGCAACAAGACCCGCGTCGTCTGGTCTGGCAGCAAAACGATCGCTATTTATGGATTGAACCCTGGGGCGAGAACAGCCTGCGCGTACGCAGCGGCCGTCATCTGCCGGTAATGAGAAATGAAGACTGGGCATTGACTGAGCCAGTCGCAGAAAGTCAGTGCCACATTGATTATGAGCACCACCAGGCAACGCTGACCAACGGCAAAATTATCGCTATCGTCAATCAAAAAGGACAGGTTACCTTTTACCGCCATCCACACAAACCCCTGTTGCAGGAGTTCTGGCGCCTGCGGGGCGAAATTGGCGAGGATGAATCATCTCACGGCCAGTACGTCAGCGCACTCAACCTTGAGGGACGCGAGTTCCGCCCTATTCAGGGTGGGAAATATTCACTGAAAGCCCGCTTCGAAGCCACCGAAGGGGAAAAAATTTATGGCATGGGGCAGTATCAACAGGCCAACCTGGATCTCAAAGGATGCGTGCTTGAGCTGGCGCAACGTAACTCCCAGGCCTCAGTACCGTTTATGCTCTCCAGTCTGGGCTACGGATTTTTATGGAACAACCCGGCAGTCGGACGCGTAACCTTTGCCCAAAACGTTACCGAATGGGAAGCGCAGGTCAGCGAACAGCTGGACTACTGGATCACGGCTGGCGATACCCCGGCAGAAATTAGCCGGGCTTACGCGCTGGCTACCGGCACACCGCCGATGATGCCGGACTACGCCATGGGCTTCTGGCAGTGCAAACTCCGTTATCGTACGCAGGAAGAGCTGCTGGAGGTCGCCCGCGAATATAAGCGCCGCAATCTGCCTATCTCAGTGATCGTAATCGACTTCTTTCACTGGCCGAATCAGGGTGACTGGATGTTCGATGCGCGCGACTGGCCCGATCCTGATGCCATGATTGCCGAGCTGAAATCGCTGGGAATTGAGCTGATGGTCTCCGTCTGGCCGACGGTGGATAACCGTACCGAAAGCTATCGGGAGATGCGCGAAAACGGCTGGCTGGTACAAACGGAACGTGGCTTGCCGATCAATATGGATTTCCTCGGCAATACCACTTACTTTGATGCGACTCATCCGGGCGCGCGCGACTACGTCTGGGGCAAAGCCAAACGCAACTATTACGATAAAGGCGTGAAGTTATTCTGGTTAGATGAAGCCGAACCTGAGTTCAGCGTTTACGACTACGACAACTATCGCTACCATGCCGGGCCGGTACTGGAAGTGGGCAATATCTACCCACGTATGTACGCTAAAACCTTTTTTGACGGCATGAAAGCCGATGGCGAAGACCAGGTTATCAACCTGCTACGCTGCGCCTGGGCCGGCAGTCAGAAGTACGGCGCTCTGGTCTGGTCAGGGGATATTCACTCCTCGTTTAGATCGCTGCGCAACCAGTTTGCTGCCGGACTCAATATGGGAATCGCGGGGATACCGTGGTGGACGACGGATATCGGCGGTTTTCATGGTGGCAATATTCACGACCCGAAATTCCATGAATTGCTGATTCGCTGGTTCCAGTGGGGCGTCTTTAGCCCGGTGATGCGTCTGCACGGCAACCGCGATCCGCAGATTTTACCCGCACAACCGTATCGGGATGGTATCGCCCAGTGCCCTACAGGTGCGCCGAACGAGGTCTGGAGCTACGGTGAGGAAGTATGCGAGGTACTGACAGGTTGCCTGGCGTTGCGAGAAAAACTCAAGCCCTATATCAAAGCGCTGATGGAGGAAACCCATAAGCACAATACGCCAGTGATGCGCCCCCTGTTCTTTGAATTCCCCGAACAGGAAACAAGTTGGACAATCACCGACCAGTATTGTTTTGGTCCTGACCTGCTGATCGCCCCCGTCATGCATGAAGGTATGCGCGAACGTGATGTCTGGCTACCAGAAGGGGAAACATGGACGGATCTTGCGACCGGTGAAAGCTATTCAGGAGGGCAGACGCTGCAGTACGCTACGCCACTGAACAGAATTCCGGTGTTTATCCGCGAAGGTGGGCAGTACCGTAGCCTGCTGAACTTGTAGAATGATTCCGGCTGCGGGTTAATACCGCAGCCGGAAGTATTACGGTAGGTACGTCTACTGTAGTTTAAACAATGCCGAGTAGTCCGCATTGCAAATACGCTGCACCGCCGGATGCTGGATCATTCTCTCGGCAAAAATCGCATGATATTCTTCCATGACATTCTCCACGCGCCCAATCTCTATTACCGACTCATCGGCATAAAAATCCAGCGAATAAAGGCTCGGCGCCACAAAAATCGCATCGTGCGTCGCGCCAAACGCCTTCATTAAGGCCGCATCATCAAATTCACCGAGGATCTCAACCTGCAACCCCTGTGAATTAAACCAGTTCAACAACTTACGCCCCAGCATTGAGCGCCGTCCCGGCACCAGCAACCGTCGCTCTTCCAGGCAGGCAGGGAACGCTTTTTCAGGAAGCGGATTCGTACACCAGAAACTGACGCTGCATTCGCCGATTTTGACTGAGAATAGCCCCTCCTGCTGCGTGGAATCTATCGGGCAGTCGGAGATAATCATATCCAGCTTGTGCTGGCTGAGCTGTTCGAGCAACATTTCGTGCGTGGACTCGAAGCAACGCAGATGTATGGGTTCGTCCACCACCACCGCCGCATCCAGAACGCTGCTGACCAGACGCTTGGATAAAGCATCGGCGACGCCGACATCAAACAACAGGTTTGATTCTTTGCGGTAATTGACGATATCCAGCATCTCCTGGCTTAGCGTAAACATTTTGTCCGCATAGCGAAAAACCAGCTCGCCCAGTTCGCTGGGTTCAAGACCGCGTCCCTTACGTTTAAATAGCTTCCCCTGTAAACGCTCTTCCAGGGCTTTAATTTGACCAGTAATGGTTTGCGGCGTCAGAAAAAGCGCCTCTGCGGCACCCACGACAGAACCTTCTTTATAGACATGCCAGAAATAATAAAGATGGTTGTAGTTAATATGAGACATGCTCATTTCTCTCCCTGTTCAATGTCGCAAGGGAGCGATACATCGCTCCCCCTTTCCTTCGTACTGATTATGCCGGCGCGTTCAAACGCGCGCGCAACCAGCTATACCCCACCACTGCGGAGAGCAATGAACCAATCAAAATGCCCAATTTCGCCCAGTTAATAAGTTCCGGATCGACATTGCCAAATGCCAGGCTGGCGATAAAGATGGACATCGTAAAGCCAATGCCACACAAAATGCCGACCGCCATGATTTGCTGATAAGTGGTCCCCTGTGGCAGATGCGCCAGCTTGAAACGCAGCGCCAGCCAGCAAAACAGGCTAATCCCCAGCGGCTTACCAATCAGCAGACCGGCAATAATTCCCAACGGCAGCATGGAGGTCAGACCGTCAATCGTGACGCCCTGAAGAGAAACGCCAGCATTCGCAAAAGCGAAGAGCGGCAGGATCAGGTACGCGACCCACGGGTGCAGAACATGCTCCAGACGCTTCGCCGGCGAGCGACCGTGTTTTTCTTTCAGCGGAATAAAGAAACCGACAATGACGCCTGCCAGCGTCGCGTGAACGCCGGACTTCAGTACCGCCGTCCACAGCACTGCCCCGACCAGAATATATACCCCAGTCCGTCTGACGCCGCACAGGTTCAGCAGCGCCAGCACGGCAATCGCGAACGCCGCCACGCCCAGCGAGACGATAGAAAGATCGCTGGTATAAAACAGTGCGATAATAACGATGGCGCCGAGATCATCGATGATCGCCAGCGCCATCAGGAAAATTTTCAGCGCCAGCGGAACCCGGCTGCCCAACAGCGCCAACACGCCCAGCGCAAAGGCGATATCCGTCGCGGCAGGAATAGCCCAGCCCTCGCGAGTGACCGGATCGGAGTAGTTAAAGGCCAGATAGAGCAATGCCGGTACAATCATCCCGCCGATGGCGGCAATCACCGGAAAAGCGGCCTGGCGCAGACTGGCTAACGAGCCTTGCATCAGTTCGCGCTTAACTTCCAGGCCAATCAACAGGAAAAACACGGCCATCAGCGCATCGTTGATCCACAACAGCATGTTTTTGTTGATCTCAAGCGCCCCAACCCGTAGCTGAACCGGCGTCTCCAGAAAATCATGATACCATCCACTGGTCGCGCCCATATTGGCCATCAGCATAGCCAGCGCAGCGGCGATGATGAGAATGATGCCCCCAGAGGCATCGCTGCTAAAAAATCGGTGCAGATGTTTCACTTTTTATTCTCTCAATCAGGTGAATTCTTCGGATCTACTATCTTACCTCGCCTGACTCATCGTTAAAATTAGATTATATATGATGAATAGCTCGTTTTTTACGAAATGAAGTCCGACTTACGCCGGACTTTTTTAGTGCAGTCAGTCATTGATGATAGACCGCTACGCGTACAGATCCATTTTATACACCCGGAAACTGGTAATATCGTAGCGATAGCCTTCCCCGTTCGTTTCCGCGTTTTTGTAGTAACCTGACGTCATGGTCGCTTCAAAAAGCACGGTTTTCTCCGTAGGCGCAATCTCCTGTAAAATTAGCAGCCCCATCGCCTCACTGCCCGCCTGCGGATCGATAATATCGCTCTCGCCAGGCTGGCAAGAGATGGCGCGGCCATTTTCATCAAACGTGCAGTCGGCAAAATGCACCACAATATTGCCATTCTGCTGGATCGCTTTCGCGCTAACGCAGCTACTGTAGCCACGCGCGCCCAGCTCCTTGCCGTATTCAAATGGCCGCATAACGGTCATCTCATTCATATTCACCACGAAATGGACAATGCGGCTGTAGTTATCCGGCGGTAACAGGCTTTTGCTGTCATCACGCGAACGGTAGTTACCGTTATCAAATACCATAAACTCCACTATACCCGGCGTATTATTGGCGATTTCAACGACGTTATGCTGGCCCCAAGTCCAAAAGTCACGGTCGGCCGCGTCGATATCCTCCTGTTTGCTAAAGTCATAAAGCGCCACACCTTCACTGTCGACCGGGGTTAAAAGATAAGGCTGATAAGCGTCGTCCCAGTCTTCATGCGTTGACAAAATAAAGCGTAGCGCTTGCGTTTGCAGATCGACGCCAAACACCGCGCTCTGATGACGCCCGGACGCAATTAACAACTGATTCGTCTCATTCACGTAGCTCTGGTTTATATGCAGCCAGTCTTTAACCGTCGGGTCTTCTCCCGGCGCCGTACCTGAAGGACGGGAAACCCGCGTCGTATCCAGCACCTTCGCCATATCGTAGTAAGCCGTCTCCAGTCCGGTAGTCAGATCGACAACCGATACGCCGTCTTCATTGGTTTTCAAATCGTCGGGCCGACCCGAGGTATATTCAGAGGGCGCAACAATGGTATTGCTATCCCACGGCCAGATAGAATGGTGAAATTGATTATCGAGATTATAGAATGTGTGAAGACGCCCCATCATGTCGAACTCATACATATCCAGATAGGTATTTTTCGCTTCTGAAGTAGTGAGGAAATGGCCATTATCAATTCGAACAAAATTATAAGACGGATAATCCTGAGTAACGTACCAGCGCACCAGACCATTCTGATCTAATGCGTAATTATAACGATCGAAATGCGTAATAAAATAAAACCCTGGCGCCATCTTGTTCGCATCGGTAGCAGGTTGCGTCACGTTGATAATCGGAAAACCTAATACGACCTCCGCGGAATCTACCGGCGGTAATGGCTGTGTGATGAGCGTATAGACGGCAAGCGGCGTATCTGCCTGAGAAAAGACAATACGGTTTTCAGTATCCGCTACCAGCCCCAGAACCGGCAACAGATTTGCGCCTGCCGTAAGGGTGTAAAGATGTTCTACCGGCATCGCCGTTTTTGCCGCATCCTGGACCGTGACTATGATCTCAGCCGGTTCCAGACTCCAGACCCCGGCATAAGCGCTTAAAGGCGCCGTGCCGTAAGGGTCTAACAACATGAGCGCATTTTCTACCGTATTCTCTTGCGTGACCTGCGCAAGGCAATTTTCATAAATAGCGGTATGGTTAAGCACCATTTCATTATTGATATCGATACCCTGATTAATCGCCGGACGCGGCGCAGGAAGGACAACAGACGTTGTAGTTAACGTATTCATGATAAATCTCCAGTGTATTAATCTCATCGCCCCTCATGGGGACCACGAAAATTAATACTCTGGATTTTTAAGCCGTCCGAATAAAATACCGCAACAACACCTCATCACACTTTTTATTTTAGCAATTCAGTTACGTGAAGCGTTATATTCAAATTTTAGGTAATCCAGTACGGCAACAACATTGCCAGGAGACATCCGGTTAAGATGCGGCAGGAAGGGATGGTTGTGAACATAGCGAATAAACGCCGTCGCGCTATTTAACGTCGCATGGCGTAACAAACTCACCTTTTTATTTCCTGTGAGATTGCATACCGCCATCGCATAATCCCGTGTGGAAAATGTACGCCAGACGTTGTTGCGAATTCCGCCGCTCAAAAACAACCGCGGAGGGAGATCGCGTTTGGGCGGCGTAACGCCTCTTTCACGCACAAACGAAATATGACAGCGCCCCTGACGAAGATAGCTAAAATTCGCCATCATACAGCCGCCCAGAATGAAGCATTCGTGATCGAGATAATGTTGGACATTCAGGGAACGCTCATCCGTCAACGCCTGAACCAACTCAAAATGTCGATAAGCAGGTAATACGGGTTTTACTAACATCCCCGGATCGTTTTTATATAAAACGGCGGGGCCGTAATCCACATCAAATAATACATTGCGGCGCATGGTCAGCGCCTCTTTTCGCTGCACCAGATGCGCCAGCGTGCCGGACGGAAGTCGTTCTTCGTAATCAGAATGATATTGATAATCCGCTTCCACCGGTTGGGCGGAGTAATTCGTTGAGATCGCGACGACCTTACCGCTCTCCTCTTCCGCCGTCACCAGCACGTATAAGCTGCTGTCGCCGCCGTTAAATTTCACACGAAACGCCCGCGTGCTCATAGCGATATCAAACGCGGGAAACACAAAATCGCGTTCCGCTTGATTAGCGCGACGGGACAGTTTTTGTAATTCGCGGCTAAAACCCGTGCTGTCTATCGCCAGCGCCGCGCGTATTTCAACTAGCGACGCTCCTTCGCCAATCAACGTGGCAAGGTTCTCTTGTCTGGCGTCGCTCCTGATAGCGGTATAGGAGATGAACGTTTTATTACACTGGCGGCAATACATACGCCGTTCACCTTTAGTGGAAAATCCATATTTTTTCAGCGACGTCCCGCCACAATGCGGACAGGACTTCACCAGACCTTTCCAGGGTTGATTCGCCGCCTGGCGAAAAAGATTAAGCGATCTGGCTGAGATAATGGGGAACAAAAAACCGCACGCTCGACAGAGAACATTTTTCCCTTGCGGTAGATAGTCTGGGCTCCCCAGAATCCCCAGATTTTTGCAGCCTGGCGTTTTGCAAGCATCGACATTAATGTGAGAAAACATATTCACTCCCTGCGAATACTACCTTCAAACAAATATTGACTTTATTTCTGCAGGTGAGATGCCTTTTTCATACAGGGTTCGCATGGCACTCATCGCCGTCGCGGTATGCGAGAAAAAAGCCTGATAACCTGCACACAGATAGTTATGATTGGTTGCGCCTGACGCAGAGGGTAAAAAACGATGTTTCGGACAGCCGCCATAGCAGGCGAACTTCCATTGACAGCGATGACACTCCTGCGCCATTGAACGCTGTTTATCGCTGCCGAACTGGCGATTTTGTTCGCCCTGATTCATTTGACGCAGCGTCTTCTGGTGGATATTCCCCAGTTTAAATTGCGGATATACGAAGTGATCGCAGTTATAAACATCGCCGTTCATTTCCATCGCAAACGCGCTGCCGCAGGTGGGAGCAAAAACGCAAACCTGCGGCGGCAGGCCGCACCAGGCCGCCAGCGTCTGTTCAAATAGCTGGATGCCGATATCGCCGATATCCTCACGGATCCAGATATCAAATACCGCATTCAGAAACTGACCAAATTGCAGGCTATCGACCGACCACGGCGTCATCGCGATATGTTTATCCTGCGGCTGCGCCAGCCCATTTTCCCCACAGCGTTCAACTAAAGGGATAAATTGCATATAGCGGCTACCAATGCTTTTCAGGTAGCGATAGACCTGAACAGGATGATGCATATTGGTACGGTTAACCACCGTGAGGGTATTAAATTCTACGTCGTGCTGCGCCAGACAACGCACCGCATTTTCTACTTTTTCATGCGTCGGCTTTCCGGAGCGCGTCACTCGCCATTCATCGTGTAACGCGGCATCGCCATCAATAGAGACGCCAACCAGAAAATCATGCTCCCGGAAGAAGGTCGCCCAGTCATCGTTGATCAGGATGCCGTTGGTCTGGAAGGTATTGACGATGGTTTTGCCGCCACAATAGCGCTGCTGAAACTCAACGGCTTTACGATAAAACGGGATGCCCATTAATGTGGGTTCCCCGCCCTGCCACGCAAAAATGACCTCATCAATATCCTGTGCGGCAATCTGCTGCCTGATGAAGAGTTCGAGGGTCTCTTCCGACATTTTGTAATGGTTTTTTCGATCCGGATAGAGCTTTTCTTTCTCCAGATAAAAACAGTACTTACAGTCAAGGTTACACACCGATCCGGTCGGTTTAACCATGACCTGACAACTTTTCCCAAACATCATTACCTTCCCTGAAATAAAAGAACCTGATCCGGCACAGAGTGACCGGATCAGGTGGGCATCGCCCTAAGTGGCATACTTAATTTTTTATAATTATTCCATTAGCCCCAGGTGACAGGCGTCGGCTTATCGCCACGGGCTTTCATCAGCGAATCGTTATCAATATCCTTTTTATACTTCAGGAACTTACCGTAAAGCTGTTTCTCAATCTGCGGCTGTTTACCAATTTGATTGAGCGTCTCGAAACGATCGGTTTTCAGGTTATAGAGATATTTAGGTTTATTCTGGCGATCGATGATCATCTTCCAGTCGCCGTCGCGGATCGCCCACTCATCCGTCGGATCGTCCTGGAACGGCATATCGATACCGAAGATCAGCGGTTTCTGGCGTTTTAAAGTCTTGTCCTTCAGGAGCGGAACTAAAGACTGACCGTCGTAGGTACGATCGGTCGGAAGTTTAAAGTCCATCATGTTGGCCAGCGTCGGCAACCAGTCAAGACCATATACCGGCGTGTCCGTTACCATCCCCTGTGGAATGTGCTTGCCGTATTTGATGATTGCCGGTACGCGAATGCCACCTTCCCACAGGTTGTCTTTACGCCCGCGCAGACCGTCGGTTTCCCCGGCCAGGTTCAGCTCGTATACCTTACGCGCTTCGCGCGTGACAGGGCCGTTGTCGCTGGTAAAGATGACGATGGTGTTATCTTCCTCGCCCATCGCCTTAATTTTATCCAGCACTTTACCGACCTGCTCATCCATGTAGCTGATATTGGCGTAATATTCGCCGGTGCCGCGCCACGGTTTGTCTGCCCAGTCGCCGTAGAACAGATCCGGATGCTGCTTCTGGTAGTCGGTCATGTACTGCGAATACATATCAAGGTATTTTTTCGGCGACGCCAGCGGGCTATGGACTTCGGTAAAGGCGACATATAAGAAGAACGGATTATCGTCTTTCTTATTATCCAGCCAGTTCACCACTTCAGAGCTCACAAACTCGCCGCTCATCTTATCTGCGCGGCCAATATGTTGGCCATTACGAATCCACCCCGTAGGATGCACCACGCCATAGCGCGGGCGCTCCTTGGCGTTATCCAGCGTAGCATCGGTGACAAATCCCGCCGGATTAACCAACGTATAGTCAAAGCCCATGTCTTTCGCCTGCGGCTGATCGGTGCGATCGCCGCCCGCATTCAGGTGTAATTTCCCCATCATCGCCGTATCGTAGCCCTGCTGTTTTAGCAGATTGGCGATAGTCAGTTCATTACGCCCCAGCGCAACATCTTTGCCTTCCGGTATCCAGGAACGGATTCCGGTACGGAACGGCATACGACCGGTTAACAGGCCCGCGCGGGAAGGAGAACACAGAGGCGCTGGCGCATAATAGTCGGTAAACTTCACCCCCTCCTGCGCCAATTTGTCTATGTTAGGTGTTTTAACGATGCGGTGCCCGTAGGTGGCGAGATCGCCATACCCTAAATCATCCGCCAGAATAATGACTAAGTTAGGACGCTTTGCGGTTGCCGCTTGCGCGGTTGATAATACGCATCCAGCGCATAGCGCCAACCCTATCATACTGGCAACGACTGTTCTTTTCATTTCAACTCCTTTGAGTTATCGCACGGTCTGATTACGATATATTTGCCGATAGACCCGGCTGCGGAATACAGCCTAAATTAATTGCACTATATATATATTCGATTTGTCTTATATTTCTTCCATTAACATCGTTTTATCGTAGAAAATTATTCACACTCATTATAATATTAATACCATAAATATATTTCGTGCTAAAGAAAACACGCCTGAAGCAGTCTATAAAAAAAGAAATCGCGAACGAGTGATGCAGATCTCAAATATGGCCCATATGTCAGAACCGCTATTGTGATGTCAATATATGTTGCTGTTTGAACGGTAACACCCTCATTTAATGGCAGTAAGTTGTCTTTGCGAGAGATTATTCCCATTCGAAGTTTCATTAATTTCATGCTATCCGGTGTGACTTTTACAACAGAGACATAAACTATAAATCAAATAGTTATCACGTAATAAACAACATTATCTGACACGAATATTTGACGATTATATGTCGCTGATATTTTTGAGACATCTATCACCTACGTATAAAAAGACACTCCTTAGAATTCGCTTCTTTACACAACATTTCACTGTGTTTTTACCTCATGGAGTTGAGCATGAAAAATAAGAAATATATTAATAGTCTACTCGCCGCATGTGTTCTTTTCTCTTGCTTTAATGGCCAGGCAGCGGAATTGAAACGCGTATACGGTAAACTTAGCTTCGGATATGGCGACTGGAATAAAGGCTTTGTCAATGTCGATCGCGGCGAAGTGTGGAAAGCGGTAGCCGATTTCGGCGCCGTGTTTGACAGGGGCGAATTTGCATCATTTTATGAAATGAACGTGCTCAACCATCCGGTAGAAGGCCGTAACCATGTAACCCAATTTCTGGGACATTATAGGGTAGTAGAAGGCTCTAACTTTACCGCAATGATGAAACTCTATATGTCGATGGAGAATAAATTCGGTGATGAATTAAACATGATGTACGGGGTAGGTTATCTGGGTTTAACCAGCCCATCAGGCTTTATTAAGCCCTATTTCGCTGTTCATAACTTATCGAACGATTATACCTCTAAAAAGTATGGACAGGCGACAGGCTTTAACGGTTATGTTCTCGGTTGGGTCGCGGCTTATAACTTCGATATGTTTAATGAAAAGTTCGTCATTTCAAACTGGAACGAAGTTGAAATGGATCGTAATGATGCCTACGCCGAACAACAGGGTGGGACGACCGGCCTGAACGGCGCGGTAACGTTTACATGGAAATTTATGCCGCGATGGACCGCCTCCGTCTCTTACCGTTACTTCAATAATAAATTGGGGTATGACGGCTACGGCGACCGTATGAATTACCTGATCGGCTTCGAGTTTTAATAATTAATAAACTTGATGAATATTACTTAATTTCCCCGGTTTGTAGTCGTGAATGACACGACTACAGGCATTGTTTTTCTTTAATGTAGCGTAAATGGATGGTTTATATGAACAAAAAGTTTTCGATATCCCTACTGTCGCTGTGCATTGGTTTGTCTTCAGCCATTTCCTTTTCAGCCGATGCGCGTGACATCACAATTTATTATACAAACGATTTACATGCCCATGTAACCCCAGAAATTATCCCCTATGTATCCAAGACACGTCCGGTAGGCGGCTTTGCGCCCATCTCGAAAATTGTCAAAGATGCAAAAGCGAAAGAGAAAGATGTCTTTTTCTTTGATGCTGGCGACTATTTCACCGGACCTTTTATCAGTACGCTGACCAAAGGCGAGGCTATTATTGATATTTTAAATACCATGCCTTACGACGCCGTCTCTGTCGGTAACCATGAATTTGACCATGGCCATGAGAATCTGGTTAAACAACTCAGCAAATTGCAATTCCCGGTATTGTTGGATAATGTTTTTTACAGCGGCACAGATACGCCATTAATTAAAGAACCGTATACCATCGTGGAAAAAGATGGATTCAAGATCGGCGTCATCGGTATGCACGGCGTTTCCGCATTCTATGAAGCGATTGCCGCAGGCGTGCGTGAAGGCGTTGACTGCCGCGATCCGATTCCTTATGTGAAAAAACAGCTGGAAGAGTTAAAAGGGAAAGTTGACCTGACCGTGCTGCTCGCCCACGAAGGCGTGCCGGGTATGCAGTCCAGCGCAGGCGAGGCTGATGTCGCACGCGCACTGAAAACCGACGTTGATATGGCGAAATCGCTGGAAGGCTATGGACTTAACGTCCTGATTACCGGCCATGCGCATAAAGGTACGCCAGAACCGATTAAAGTGGGCGATACCCTTGTCGTTTCCACGGATGCGTACACCATCGAATTAGGTAAACTGGTGCTTGACTGGAACCCGGAAACCAAAAAAGTGGACAGCTACAATGGTAAGTTGATCACCATGTATGCGGATACTTATAAGCCAGATCCGGTCACGCAGGCCAAAATTGACGAATGGGATAACAAGGTTAAGAAAATTACCGATGAGGTGGTCGCGCACTCTCCGGAAGTGCTGACCCGTTCTTACGGTGAATCCGCGCCAACCGGCAACTTAATCACCGATGCCCTGATGGCTACCGTTCCTGGCGCCGACGCTTCCTTCTATAATGCTGGCGGCATCCGTACCGAATTGCCTAAAGGTAATATCACCTATGGTGATGTGCTGAGTATGTATCCGTTCACCAACGATGTCATGAGCATGGAAATCAGCGGTAAGGACCTGAAATCCATCATGTCACACGCTGCCGATCTGAAAAACGGTATGCTGCACGTATCTAAAACCGTCCAGTTTAAATATGACAGCACCAAACCGCTGGGCCAGCGTATTGTTGAATTTGATATCAAAGGCAAACCGGTAGAAGACAATAAACTCTATACCGTCGCGCTGGACTCCTTTATCGGTAAAGGTGGTGGCGGATTTACCTTCACTAAAGGTAAAAATATCAAATATATAGGGATACAAACCGCACCGGCGTTGGTTAACTATATGAAGCAGGTTAACAATATTCAACCTGACCACACCATGCGCGTGGATGATATTAGCAAATAAGCCATAATGTTATGCGGTCGATAACCGGCCGCATAACATACTTAGTTATGCAAACAGCGGCATTTTGTATACCCGAAATGCAGAAATATCATAACGATAATTCGTGCCATTCGTCTCTTCGTTCTTGAAATAGCCCGACGTCACCATCGCTTCGAATAAGACCTCTTTCGTCTCTTTATTGATTTCTTGTAATACCAGTCGACCTAACGCCTGTTGCCCTTCATCCGGATCGACAAGATCGCTGGAACCTGGTTGCGCGGTAATGGTATGTTCAAACTCATCAACCGTCGTCGCGCCGAAGTGAATAACCAGGTGACCATTAGTCAATAAATGCTTAGCGCTCACAAAACTGCTATAGCCCCGGTTCCCGACTTCCGTTTTACCATACTCATACGGACGCGTTACGGTCATCGTATTTAGGTTTATTTTAAACTGCACCACCCGGCTGAAGTTATCGAGCGGCAACAGACTTTTCGCATCTTCGCGTGAACGATAGTTACCATTATCAAAGACCATAAACTCCAGGATACCAGGCTCATCGTTTGGAATTTCAACAATGTTATGCTGCCCCCAGGTCCAGAAATTCTTATCTGCCGCATCAATCCCTCCCGGCGAGGTAAGATCGTACAGCGGGACACCATCATCATCGACAGGGGTTAATAAGTATTGCTTGAATTCGTCAGACCAATCCTCATGGTTCGCCATAATAAAGCGCAGTTCGCCGGAATCCACATTTACGCCAAAAATCGCGCTCTGATGTCGACCGGAACAGATCAGCAAATTGTTGGGTTCATTAATATAGCTTTGGTTGATATGCAGCCAGTCATCCATTGATACGTCCTGACCTGGCGCGCTTCCGGAAGGACGCGGCGATCTGGAATAATCCATCACATACAGCATATCGTAATAGGCGACTTCAAGTCCGGTAGATAAGTTAATAATAGAAACGCCATCTTTCCCGGTTGAGTAACCGTCTGGCCGTCCATTGCTATATTCTGAAGGCGCAATCGCCAGATTGTTCTCAATGGGAAGAATGGAGTGATGGAACTCATTGTCGAGAAGATAAACCGTATAAACCCGTCCCATAATGTCAAATTCATACATATTCAGACAATGGTTTATTCCCTGTGACGTCGCTAGGAAATGGCCGTTATCCATTCTGACAAAATTATAAGAAGGGATTTCCTGACTTACATACCACCGGACAATCCCGTTATGATCAAAAGCCAGATTATACCGATCAAAATAAGTGGAGAAATAAAGTCCTTCCTCCATCAGCGAGGCCTGCTGCGCAGGACAGGAGACGCTAATAATAGGGAAGCCGAGGCTCACGTTAGCCGAATCCGTGGGCGGTAATGCGTCTGTCATTACTGTATATTGCCCGACAATTTGCGAGGCAAGGCGTAGGGTAATCTGATTATTCACCGCGGATACCATCCCACACACAGGAATAAGGTTAGCGCCCGGATGTACATCATATTGATAACGCACTTCCTCTGTCGTCGCTTCGCTATCAACAACATTGATCTCAAGCGCGGCAGCTTCATCCATCCAAACCCCCAGATAGAGACTCAACGGGGCGGTCCCGTAGGGATTTACGGTGACAATGGCCTTGTCACAGGTATTAGATTGCGTGATCTCCGCTAATCGTTGTTCATATATGGCGTTATGGTTTAAAACCAGTGCGTTATTGGTATCGATTTTCTGGTTAATCGGCTCACGCGGTGCGGGCATGTTAACCATTGACGAACTTTTCTTATTCATACGTTTCTCCTGATTAATTGGGATATAGGCAACGAGCGGCTACAACATGCCAGCCCGTTGCTTAGCAAATAACCCTACGTCAACAAGAGAAATCGGTTTAATAATTTAAAATAAAACATCCATAAAATAACACCCAGACTAAAACTATTCTTTATCGTCCGAAGATTTTATTTCCCTGGCGCTACTATAAAAGCATAACAATTATGTAGCATTAATGCATTGTGACCAATAGCCTATACCTTTTTTATGGTTGGCATAGGCCTTGCGCCATAATTCAAATTATTTTATGTCAACAATAAATCAATCAAAGCATATCAATATACTGATAAAAATTAACACTACTATCATTTTATTTTTAGAGCGACTAAAAATAAAATTTTAGTTTTTCTAAAAAACCATCATTTTTGTGACACGATACGATTTTCTCTGGAAAAAAGACGCTATTACAATCACACCAGTTGATCCATAAATTTAATATGCATATTATTATCGCCACCCTAATTAAACCCATTAAATAACATCATGACTATTTATTTAATTAACAGCACGCACACTTACAATGATAAGACCAATGAGCTAAAAAAGATAAAAACGGGAAAGATGATAAAAATTGCCGCAATGCGCATAAAGTGTCTGGAATATATGCTGAATCATGCACAACAAGAGATTATTTATAAAAAACAACTCACTAATGAACTTTGGGGGGAAAGAAGTCAATTTATCAGCGACGCCAACCTGACCCAGATATTATATCTACTGCGGCGCGACCTTAAAGGCTTTGGCCTGAGCCAGTTTTTTTCCACGGTGCCTCGAACGGGTATTAAAGTAGATGCTAACATTATTATCAGCAATGAAAACAAAAGCTGCCTCCCCTCTTCTTTAAAAAAAGAAGAGTATAAATATATGGCATTATTTTTCGCTTTACTGACCATGGTCATAATGGTTATTTATTTAATACGATAATTTGATATTAAACCGACAAATCGCATAAGGATGTGCTTCCTTCAACCAAAGCGTCAGGCTGCTTTTCCTGGCTAAAAAGAAAGGTCGACTGAAATGTTGATATCAGTTTTTTGACATTTTTATAATGGGTGCTGTTTGTAGCCAGATAAGCATAAACGGGTAACGTACGAAAAATCATTTCATCAGGCATACGTAGTATTTTTATATTATAACGCCGCACATCTCTAAAATAAGTAGCAATCTTTCCTGGCAAAATCGCAACCATATCGCTTTTTTCAACAATATCGATAACGCCAAATAGTGAATCACTATAATAACCTATTTCCCTGCGCCCCGCATAAGGCGTACTGCTCTTGAATAAATCAATGCTATCAGCGGTGAAAGAAGAGAACATATCTGAATGATAGACAGCATGTCTGGCAGCATAAAAATTATATAAAGACATTTTTTCAAGCCCAACCAATGGACTTTTTTCACCACAAACACAAACAAAATCAGATAAATTATCAATAAGATAACTTTCGATCATCTCATTCTTAATTTCCAGAATTCCCATGATGACATCCGCATAGCCATGCGTCAGCATGGAGGCTGGTGAGTATTCCCCTGTTTTTTTAATCGCATAGTGTTTAATAATATATCGATTCATCAACACAGTATCCAGCAATGCCGGAAAATAGTAATTTTCAGTGATATCACCTCCCAGAACAATGAGTTCATTACTCTCCTGAGCATCTGTTTTATCGCACAGTGTGCTTTCTATAGATTCAATTGCCTGGCGAAATACCTGGTGAAGCGATTTACCTTTGCTGGACGGAACTAATCCTTTGCGGGTTCTGATAAATAACTCTTCGCCATAAAGATTTTGTAAACGAAGAAGAGCCTGAGAGATCGCCGCAGGCGTGACATCCAGTTTCCTCGCCGCCCTGGTTGCATTTCCTTCAGTAATAACCGTATCGAACACTTTGATCAGATTGTAGTCAATTTTTTTAGCATTTTTTATTGGCCGCATATAGGTTATCCTGGCTGGTATAATCTGGCACCATCATTTAAGGCGCAGATTAACCTTGCACCACACTTATTTCAATAAGTAAATCATTTCCTCTATCTGTTTGTTATTAAATTATAATTTTATTGATATCATTTCAGCCTGTGTAAAATAAAAACACATGATGCTATTTTATAAAAAACATCAAAAATATCTGGCACACTTTATAAAAAAGTAAAAAAGCATAATATTATCCCGTTTAATCATAAATGATTCTCTTATTTCTTTGCGGTTCTCTACGCTTATCCGTACTGATGTAAGGAGTACTTTACCGCCAGTGAACACACTGACAGTGTGAAACGTACCTTATGAATATCAAAACGGAGTGAATTCATGAGACAATATACTATTAATAACGAATTTATTTATAATGAGTCGTTAAGAGAAATAATATCATTACATGATAAAAAAGTGCTAAAGGTGACGCTAATGCGTGCGCGTTGTTTAAGCTATCTTTTTGAAAATGCCTACAAGAAACTGATTACGCGGGAGATGATTTCACACGCAGTTTGGGGAGAGCGAAGTCAATTTGTTAGCGATGCTAATTTGACGCAACTTCTTTATCTGCTGCGACGAGATTTACAACAAATCGGGCTTTTCGAACTGTTCGTTACGCTCCCCAGGCAGGGGATAAAAATCGATGAAAGATTTATCATTGACGCTGCTGACATACCGCCACAAGCTATTCAATATCATACTCACCGATGTAATAAAATTATATCTATTGGTATTCCCACTCTTTTTTTATTGTTCGTGCTTTTCTTTTTAGCGCCGTTTATCTGAAGATAAAGTCTGTAGACCGTGTCCCGGGAAGGTGAGAACATTTTTCATAATATTCTCACACGACACTGACGGGACACCATCTGCGGTCTGCTACGCGGTTCAGTCATAGACAATGCGTAGCACTGTTAATTGCTTATCTTCATCCAAATAATCTCGTTTTACCGTTGCATGAGGAGACGATATCGGCGTGATAATATTCTCGACAATAATATAACGTTCAACTCCCTCTTTATTATGGCATTGAATTTCTAAGGTTCCTACGTCATTCCAGCAGCCTGCCTCAACAACCGATCCCATAAAATGAATCTGAGCGGTCGGTTTCGCTGTCCCTTCATGAACGATAAAGGAAAGTAAAATCACCGGTATGACGCAACGCATAGACTTCATTTTACTTTCACTCCTGTGCGTTCTCCTCTGAGCGAATATCACCCCTTCGCTTTCTGAATCGCCATTTGCAACATATCCTGAGTCGTGCTTCCCGGGATCACGGTCACCCGTTTTACATCACCGTCTTGCGTCTGAGGCATGACGACAAAAGCAGGCGTGCCGCTAAAGTCCATATGCTGCGCCAGTGCCTGGTTAGTGAGGAGCGCATCATGTACTGCACCGCTGCTTTGCGCTTCTTTTACGGCGGCCAGCTGCGTCGGCGTTAGATAATGTTGCGCCAGGGTGTAGACATCGTGTTCCGTTAACGCGCCTTCCACCTTCCCTGTGGCATAAAGCGCATTATGCCAGTCGAGATATTTCGCCCCGCCCTGTGTAAGCCATACCTGTTCGCCGACTCTGGCCGCCAGTCCGGATACCGGCCAGCGGGAGGAAAAAATAGGAAACTCTTTGAAAATAAACCGGGTATCCGGGTTCGCCTTAATCAGGTTTTCGACCACAGGCGCCATTTTGCTGCACCACGAGCACTGGTAATCAAAGAACATCACCACCGCCGCTTTTGCCTCGTTGGGCCCAACGGAAGGACTGCTGCTACTGAGCAACTCAGCACGATACTGTAATGCCAGTTGAACATACGCCTGTTGTTGCGCAATCTGCTGACGCTGATGCAACGTCTCGCTGGCGGCGACCAAAAATTCCGGATGTTCGGCCAAATACGTTGCCACGACCTCTCCCACTTTATCCGGATGACTGACGATGTAGGCTTCCGCCGTCGGACCAATTTGCGACGTCGGGGCAGAATCGGCGGCGATTGCCGAGGCGGATACGGCAACGCCTGCCAACGTCAACATCGCCAGTCGGGAAAGTTTTAACGCGTGATAATACATAATAAAAGTCTCGTTCGATAAGTTCGGAAAGCCTCCCGCTATCGGGAGACGCCTGAAAAATAGGTTAATGAATACGCGTCAGATCCACGGTTTGCGCTGGCATTACCCGCCCATAGTCATTAATACTTTGCCAGCGCACAGTGCAGCGAACCGTGTGCCGGCACCAGTCCGTTTGACGCGTTGCAAAGGGAGCCACGACCCCGGCGTTGTCCTGGGCGCGCTCGTTAGCACGTAATAAAAAGAGCGTAACGTAATAGGGTGTAGGATTGCGTACCGTCGCGCCATCGGGGGTAAGCGACCAGATCAGATGCCGGTAGGCCTGCTGCGGATTGCCGGCGAGTCCATCAGGGCGATAGAGCAATTTTAAAGCCGAACGAAACGCCATTTGTACACGGTTCGCTTCCGGTTTACCGGAGGGAATAGCGGCGATACTCAAGGTAAACAGACTTTCCCTGTCGGCGGGTAGCGGTGCGCCGGTATAAACCACCCGCATTGAGTTTTCCTGGCGCGCTGAAAGCATAAATAATGGCGGCGTGACCACGAAGGGCATGATATTCCCTTCGTTTTTGGTTCCTGGCCAGCGGCCACCAGGTAAAATATGCGTATCAATTAACCAGGACGCTTCTGAACGGTTACTTACCGGTACGCTTAATGCCGGGGCGCCCGCATGATAGATAAAGCGAGTACCGCCAATTACCACGCCAGCCTGCGCCCATGATATGGGAAGCAAGCACCAATATATCGCGCAGCGTAAAAAGAACTTATTCATAGGCAAGAATGAAGGTTGCGGAGGCATTGGCGTCCCCGGGCGTTACCGCGCCGCCATCGGCAAGATAACGCGCGTAAAATTGCAGATGCGCCGACGCCTGACCCGGACTGAGCGTCACCACATCACTCTCTTGCCCCAGTGGGATTAAAGTTTTATTTTGATCATAAAGCGCAATCCCAATGCCTGAAGCGTCGCTTTCCCCTGCGGTAAGCGCCAATAAATCCGTATTACGGCTGTCCGCCGCACCGCTAAAACTGACCGTTACGCCGCTGGCAGTGCTGCCGCAGTTTTGTAAATCGATAGCAAAAGGTTGCCATGCGGAACCGTCGCCTGCGCGATAAAACTGCCGTTGAGAAACCGCGCCCATCGCCACGTTAATATTTTCCGAGCCAGGAGAGAGCGAACACGTATTGTCCGTGATGGTTCCGGAAACATAGACCCGGCCATCGTGCGCCTGGACGCCGGATGCCGCCAGCAGCATCCCGATGCCGTACAGGATATCGTTACGCATAATTACGATGGCTCCTCATTCATACTGCATATCGAAATACATGACCGCCGTCGCGTTCCCGGACGTGACCGTCGGCCGGGTCGATTTATAGCGAATATAAAAAGACAGCGTGTTGCGTCCGGCTTTCAACGGATAGACCACCGAGTCGGCATTATTGATACTGATGGTATCCTGATCATCATTCAGAATTTCCACCCCAACCCCGCTTGCTAACATGTTTCCGCTTCCCATCCCGGTGTCGGTTATCGCCAGTAGCGCGGGATTGTCCGGATCGGGTTCGCCGGTAAACCAGATCTTCGCCCCGGTAATTCCTCGGGAACAATTTTTGAGGTTGATATTAAAGGGCTTAAATTTTGTCGTTGTTCCCGTCGAGGGGAAATCGCCAACTGCAAACTGCCCTAAATCAATACTTTGACTGAGACTGGAAATATCTATGTCGCAGGTTTGCGCCACAATAGTGCCGGTAAATTCGAGGTTATAAGCGAGGTCGTCAGCGCTGGCATTGATTTGTGGACACAGCATCAGTCCCATGGCAAAAAGAGCGCAGTGTGATCTGTTCATTTAGTCAAAGTCCACTCGCAGGCTGGCCAGTGCGGTAAATGCCCCTTCCGCAGGCGTTTCGCCTGTTGTACTTACCGGGTAGGCCTGCAATGTGATGTTAGCGCGTCCGGCGCTATCGGTGATAAAAGGCGCGACGCTCTGTACATCATTGGGGATAAGCGCGTTTCCTTCATCGGTTTCGACCACTACGCCGACATCGGCATTATCCGAAGCGATAGCCTGGGGAACGTGGCTATCCGGCGTAGCGATAAGACGCATTGTTAAATTGACCTGCGAATCCAGACCGCTGCACTTTACCGGTACGCTGAATTTTTTCGCTCGTACCCCCTCCGGCTTTTGGCCTGCATGGTTGAAATTGCCGCTGTATAATGCGCCGAAATTTACCAGAATCGTTTGTCCGGCGTTGATTTCACAGCTTTGCGGTACGGTCACCGTTCCACTATAAAGAATGCTGTACACGACATCTGTCAGCGGATCGCCTGCGGCGGTCATGACATAAACATTAAACATAGTCTTAGGACTAATATTCACCGTGCCGACGAACGGTTTAACAATTTTGAGCTGAAACTCCAGATTTGAGTCACGAACGTAAAACGGTTGACCCGCTTTCACATTTTCATCATATCCCATCAGGACATTGTTCATTGGCGGATAGATATCGCCCGCCGAAGAATCCTCAATTCGCATTCCGCCTTCAAGGTAGTCCGGGTCCAGCTTTAAATATTTCCAGTTACCGCTCGTTTCTACGACCGGATATGGCGACACATAGGAGCGATAAGTCTGGCTATAGGTCGACGCGCCGGCGGGACACACCGCCTGTACATTAACTTCCTGGCTTTTTTCCAGTTGAACCGTCTTTCCCACCTGGTTTTGTTCTGCCGTCAGAGTGGTCGTTAAATCGTAATTAATACTGGAAGGCACGCCGTTAACGTTTTTACACACGTCTGCGAAGGCGTACTGCGATACGACACTTCCCGCCAGCAGAGCAAATAAAAGAGGTATTTTCATTTAATGACACTCCGCATGTTGTCGACTCAGAATCTGACGGGAGGAAGAGAGATGATAGGACGCGACGCACTGTTGATCCGGTAGGTTCCCCCAGCGAACGTGCAGAACGCCTTGCGCTGACAACCCGGAAAGATAGACCTCCCCGGCCTCGTCAACAATCGCCTCCGCATGGCGATCATTCACCGTCACCGTTGCGCCAAAGGGTACAGGCTTACCGTTATGATTCAGCGTTACCAGGGCACGCGCGCCGACCCGCGCTTTAAAGCGGGCCAGAACCAGCGCGCCTTCGGTCGGCACAACGCGAGTCACCGCGTCATCAATATCGACATCATCCGCCATGGCGTTAACGTCCAGCGCCATACGGTTTTGGCGATATGTTGTCGCATACGGCACCACCGCATAGCCACGCGCGTCCGTATGAATACCCGGCTGGTCGACAACGCCGACATTGGCTGCGCCCGGCGCGGCAATCAAAATATTGGTATTGCCTAACGGCTGGCTTAGCGTCACTCCATGCGCGTGCGCCACCAGGCCGCCACTCAGGCCATAATTCACCTGCTGGTAATCGCCGTTATCGCTAACGTTATAGCCAATATTGGCGTTGCCTTTCGCGCCATCGTATTCCAGGCTAGCGGCGCCGCTTTCGCCAATACCGTGATTCTGATAACCTTGCTGTATGTTGTAACTAAGATTGTTTTCGTCCAGCAGTGTGCCGCTAAGGCCCGCATTCTGCGTAACGTTATGCTGTTTGTCCGTACTGGTGCTAAAGGTAGCGTAAACATTGTGATGGCGCGTGACCTCATCACCGTGTTGCAGCCATTGACTTAGCGGCACCGAGATATTCAGCGCGAAAATTTGATCGCGCTCCGCATCGCCTGCGGATTTGTTATTGTTGTAAGAAACGCTCCATGCAATACCCGCCAGCGTATCGCTGTATCCCACCTGCAACAAAGAATCCTTTTCATCAGTGTGCCAGTAACTTTGCTGGCTGCCGGTAATAAAAAGCGATCCCAACCCGCCTAGCTGTTGATTGATATCGAGTTGTACTTTCCCCCTCCTGGTGTAATAAAGGTTGTAATAATCCGCCCATTCCGGCCTGCTTTTATCGCTGTCAGTCCGACTGTCATCGTCATAGCCGCTCATCCGTTTCCACGTGGTATCATCCAACGTGTAAAAGCCCGAGGTTGAATAGCGATAGCCCATAAGCTGTAAATTGGTTCCTGACTGTGCAAGCGATTTGGCATACAGGAAACGCAGCGATTGCCCCTGGTAGGTGTTATTATCCGCCAGCGTACTGGTAGCCTGGGTGACATCCAGCGACACCGCGCCCCAGTCGCCCAGATTTGCGCCGCTGCCGATCGCCAGCGCGTGATAATGACTGGAAAGTTGTGTTCCGCCATACAGCGTAAAACCATGCGGTAACCCCCATATCAAGGTCGCCTGACTGAATTTCACCTTCTCTTTTTGACTACTATCGCTGCGATACTCCGCCACCGTCGCCGCATACTTCAGCCGCCCTTCTCGTTGTAGAATCGGCACGGCGGAATAGGGCACGTTATAACGATTAATAGAACCGTCGGACTCTTTGACTTCCACAGTCAAATCGCCGCTGGCGGCGGTAGGATAGAGATCATTAATAGTAAATGCCCCGGGCGGCACATAGCGCTGATTAATGATGTAGCCGTTTTGCCGAATGGTCACTTGCGCGTTGCTTCTGGCAATGCCGTGAATGGTCGGTGCGAAGCCCTTCATGCTGTCTGGCAACATATTGTCGTCAGACGCCAGTTGTAGCCCGCGAAAAGGAAGGCTGTCGAATAATGCGGAGGGGGTATAACTATCGCCTGCCGTCAGTTCTCCCTGCAAAAAGACCACATCACGTTCCAGATAAGTACTGATGTGCTGCCAGTCGCTGTCGCTATTCTGATCGCCGCTATTCGCGTTCCATGTGGAGTAGTCGCGTAACCGCCAGGCCCCCAGATTAAGGCCGCTATTCAATCCAAGAAAATAGCTGTTCTCCGCACTGCCGCCTGGGCTCCGATCCTGACTATTCGCGCCGGTAAAGGTGTAATTCAATAGCAACGCATTAATACCTTCATCCCAGTATTTCGGTGGGATATAGCCTCTGGCGCTGGCAACCATCGCCGCCTGCGGGATGCTAATGTCGAGACGTTGCTGCGCAAAATCAAAGCGGGTCCGGGCGGCCGGTATCGCACTGGCGAGATCCGGGCAACTTCCCGCCGCCGCCTTCGCCAACAGTGGAAACGCCCCGGTGTTTACCCCCATATTTTTAAGCATTTCAGGCGTCAGGCAGGCGCGTAATCCGCTGTCATCGGTGGGCGCGCTTTTTCCCGTCGTTTTCACCGCCTGGAAGGCAATGTCTCTGGTTGCGAGAAACGTATTGTTCAGGTAAACGTCAACGCGATACATCCCCGCCGCCTGGGCATTACGGGAAAAGGTCGATAGGTCGGCCACCGCAGACGGGTCGTCAGACAGAAATGCCGGGTTGAAATAGTTTTCCGCCCACCCCGGCGCAGGCGCCAGTGCGATAGCCAACGCCAGCGGGGTTAATACGGGTTTAGTTACGCTGGAGTAATATCGCGTCATGAAAAGCTGATTACGCATAACATCATGAAGCTGGACAAACGCGTGCTGGCGTCGTTGCGCCAAAATCGTTTACCGTGCGCAAAGATACCTGGCCGGGCGTCGCCGGGAGAGTGATCGCGCCTTTCGGCGGTACCATAGTATTCGGCAGTTTTTTCCCCGCGCTATACAGTTCAACCATCGAAACGTAGTACGGCGAAGGGTTAGTAATCGTTAGCTGGCCGCGCTCGTTACGGCAGCGAAGCGTCGACGGGGCATGAGCTGGCGCCTCCGCCAGATTTTTCGGGCGGATAAATAGCTTAATCACGCTTTGCGTCGCAATTTGCAGGGAGTTGCCGGTCAATTTATTTTTATCGACAGAGGGTATCGCTTTACTGTTTAAATAAAATACGCTTTCGCGATCGGTCGGTAATGACGGCCCGACATACATAATACGTAATATATTTTCTTTTTTAGGCTGGATCACAAAGAGAGGCGGCGTAATGATAAAATCCGTCGAGCGTGAACCATCGGCATTGGCGACCCATGACTGAATTAAAAAAACATTGCTGGCAGAAGAATTAATAATCGGCAAGGAGGTTTGCTTACTTCCCTGCGGATAAATCACCCTGGTCGCGCCCAGCGCAATGCCTCCCGCCTGCGCGGCAAACGACAGGCCGGCCGCCGACAGCAGTAGCAATAATCGAAGGAAAATCGGTACGTTTTTTTTCATCTGCGTAATATCCTGATGCCGTCGGTTTGTTACGCGCAGTGACGCGCGTAACGCCCCTTTCTCGCCTCCCAACAGACGAGAAAAAAATCCCGATAAGGAATCAGGAATAAACCATGCTAAATGTCGCCGTCGCGGTAACATTACCGGCAGTCGCCGTACCGGTAGCGATATAATCCACGCTAAGCGGAATAACGTTTTCGCCATCATTCAAGGTAACAGTACTGGACGATTCACCGATATTCAGCGCCTGGCCATCTGGTCCATAAAGTTGTAATGCCACATTCGTCGCCGAACCTGCCCCAGCGGTATTCGCCAGCGACCCCGGCTGGTTTGCGTCCTGTTGGCCATTAAAAATCACCGCCGCATTCTGGCTGGTCTGAGTATCGCAGTCTTCCAGTTTGATGGTGAAATCTTCTTTTTGATTCGCCACCATACCGGCCTCGGTTAATTTACTGGCGCGAACCTGGCCTAATGTCACGGTCTGATCGACAGAGTCAGCGGAAACAGAACAGGCGGCGTCAACGACCTGTCCGACAAAATTTACCGTACCGCCAGTGACGGTTGTAGTATCCGCTTGCGCGGTGGACAACATTCCGCCAAAGGCAATGGCAGAGACCATTAATGCTAGTACAGGCTTTTTCATTCAAGCTCCTTTTAAATATAAAAATAAGGGTAATCAGATTTTTTAACGAAACGGCTGCTGATATTTCTTCACAGCAATATCACGACTTTTTCTTATGCGAAAAAAAGTGTCTTCTTGTTCTGATATAAATGTCAGAAGCAATAAAACAGCCACTCAACGTCGTGAGTTTATCTTTACGTTATAATGAGATAACGATGTTATTAATTATTAGCAAGCCAACGGCAAGTTGCAATCATCGACATTTGGTTTTATAGGACCAGGCATAACCTGTTGTTTTATATTAACTTTACACCAGTCGTTCGGCCTATCTCCTTTAGCCATATTGACTTTTTAAAAATAGCTTTCATAACAACCTTCAGTAAAACATTCTATTAACGATACCAGGCAAATTCAGTCGAGATATGTAAATATATCGTTGCGGATAGTGCATTAATACGCCACTGGCAGTTTTCCGAGCGCCGTCAGCCGCCCATTATCAATATGGATATACCCGCCTTTTTTTAGTTCAGACAGAATCTTCATGGTCCGACTGCGCGATATCCCGGTACGCCGTTGAATAAAATTCAACACGATAATGCTTTCCCGGTAGGCCTGTGGATAAGCCCAGATTTCAGTCAGCAGCGCCCGAACTTTCAGATAAGAATCGACGCCGACTAATTCACGATCGCGCGCGCTCATCACCATCAGACGGTAAGCCAGACAACGGGCCACGTCGTGCCACAAATCGCATTCATCGGCGATTTTTATAAAATCCGGCAGGCGAACAAATCTACCGGTACAAACCGTTTCTGCGAGCAAAAAGTGTTCCGGTCGCGCGGGGACGTTATAGGTAGCGCCATAGCTGTCAACCATACCCACGACCGATGGCGCAAACGATGAAGATATATGGAGTCGTTTGTCATCATGACAGAAAGAAACAACGCCTGACTCCAGTAATACAATGTAGTGTTCATCGTTTGCCTGTAAATAAAACTCATCGCCGATACCCAGCGTAAACGGTTGACCAAATGGCAACAAGGCCGAAAATAAGGCATCAATTGCCGCGTGAGGTTTAGCCTGCTGAGAAAAAAGAAAAGAGTGTAATGAATTCTCATTATTATCTTTAGCAAAAGCGTCGTTCATCATTTTTTTCATTAACGGTTGTCTACTCAATGTAGCGTCACAGTATAACCTCTCAAAAAGTACTTAAATTAATAATAAATAACATCGCTATGCAGTATTTCTGTATTCACAACGCACTAATACGCAATATTTTTAAGATTAAGACAATTCTTAATACAAAATGATTACAGAAAATTAATAACAAATTACGTATAAAGAATGAGAGGTCAGGGGGCGCAGGAAAAGAGATTCGAAAGAACGCGCCTTCGAATCTCAAACTAATAGTCCAGATTAATGCAAATAAGCAGTGATATTATCTGAAATAGCGAGGGGCAGCATAATACTCTACCATTTTATCCGCCAGCCAGCCGCCGTCTTCACCGTTAGAATGGATTGTCGTAATACTGATAGTAGAACCACCGCCCCATAAGATCGAAAAGACGTTAAAGTCCGGTAGGTTCAGCGCCTGCATTTGGCCCCAGTCATACCCTTTATCTTTACGTAAAAAGTCGCCGACGGTCGGGACGCCGTAAGTCGCGCTATTTAAGGCCGTATTGAGTAGCTGCAAAGAGAGCGTGTCAGGATCGCTGCCAATGCGGGCGTCACCCATAAAAAAGGTTCCGCCGGATGCAAAGTGCGCAGCGCTGATTTTACTGACGCCCTCTTCTACTGTAGGCATATGGCCGCCTGGGATTTGCCACAGCATGGCGGGCGTCAGCAGCGCTTTCGTCACCTGTTTGACCATCGCCAGGTAATTAAGCCAGCATGTCGCATTCCAGCCATAGTGGGCAAGCGCATCAGGACTGAAACAGTCACACTCAAATTTATCAAACGCAATAAAGTCCGGCGCATATTCTCCGCTGTAAACGCCCAGTTCATGAATAAATCCGGCGATCGCCTGCCCTTCAGCTACCGGATCAGCGGTATCGCGCAGCACCCAGTCCGCCGTTCCTGTCGCCCAGACATTCGTCTGCCAGCCAAAAGCCACATCCGGGGCAAACTGACGAACAAGATAGTTCACCGCCTGAATATAGCCGTAGAGATCGTCGCTAAACGTCGGCAACGAAGGCGCGATAAAGCCAGCCATCGCCGGTAATGCTTGTATCGCCGCCGCCAGTTGGGCATTCACCGGCACACTGTTTTTTTGCCGTACTACGGTATAGCCATACGGTCCTTGCTGTAGTGCCCCGAGAAAATCCGGGTTAAGCACAAAGGTGGCCGGGACAGGATGCGTCTCATCTTTGTATGACTGCGCCGCCAGACACTGGGTAATAAAGTTACCAAAATGGTTACGTAGCTTTTGCGCATCCTGTAAATCCGCCAGCGCGCTACCGCCGCTGGCATTCGCGGTATAAATGACCATTACCGGCATGACGCTACGCCCGGCTTCTTTTTCTATCTGGCGCACCAGCGCAACGGTTTTATGGATCGGTAACGTCGCGTAATCCAGAAAACCATCCCCGTTCACGTCAACCTCCGCGGCCGGAACCGGATCGCCGCCGCCGTCAAAACCATCGTATTTAAACAACGCGCTAAACGGTATATCGCGATAAAGAGAAACCGTCTCTGGCGCGTTAACCGTCACGCCGCCATGAGCAAGGTAATCAGGCCAACCTTTTACCTGTAGCGTCACGCCGGGCAGAAACTCCAGCGCCACATGGTTGACCTTTTGCAACAACCGTAGCGGCCCGGCCTGTTCACAACGCCACGGCACACTGTCGATGAAAATGTCGTCCGTCTGAACATCATACAGCCCGGGTGCAAAGCGTAATGCCAACGTCTGCCGATCGCTGCCGCTCTCCAGCATTAATGAGTACTGATATTTACCGCTGCTGAACAGATAACGCTGCGGCGCGACGCCATCGGGCAGGCCCAGTATAGTGGCATCCACCGTCACGAAACTCGCCGTGTCGAGCGCCGACTGTTGGTAAGCGACAGCAACCTCGGCAATCTGCGCCGCAGCAGGGATAAACCCCGTAAGCTGTATGGGTGCCGATATAAAGCGGTTATTAATCATCGCAGGCTGCAGATTGACCGTATAATGATGCCCCGCCAGTAGCCGGGTGATTAACTGCGGTTGGTTGGCGATCAGCGTGACGGTACGCTCATCCGCTTGCGTAGCATCGGCGATCTCAACGGTCAATTTCGCATTACCAAGCGCAGGGGCGTCAATCATCAGACGCGCGCTGGCATAACGGACAATCGGCAGACAGGATACCTGGACCTGCGCGGCGGCATCGCCGGATTGCAGCGTAACGGTAAAAGAGGACTCGACTGGCGCGATTTGCATCTCATCATTCGCCAGTACCGGTACGGTAAGCCGATACGTTCCTGCGCTAAGATCGCCTATTGTCAGAACCTCGCCCCACTCACCGACAAAGCGCCGGGTTTCGCCGGCAGGAAACAGCAGCTCAATCACCGGTTTGAGCGCCACGGTCTGCGTCATGGCAGGAAAATGAACGCAAACTTTTCCCTGACGGGCAGGATCATGGGCCAACGTCGCGTTCAAATCGCTGATGGCAACTGGCGTCTGCGTGGCGGCCAGATAGCACTGTAATTCGGCGGTATCCCCCGCCGCCAGTATCAGCGCGCCGTCATGATTAATGGTGATGGTATTCTTCTCGATGGGCCATCCCCCATCGCTGGCCAGCGTCACGGCCTGATTCCCCAACATTGTTCCCTGAAACGGACTGTAGGGATCGGGGTGCGCGCTGGCCGTAAAATTCAGTTGAAGCTGATTGAGATCTACCGCCTGGGCGTAGAGGTTGGTCAGCGTAAAGGTGACGCGTTGATACCAACTTGCGGTATTCAACTCGCTAACGTTAAGCGTAAGGCCGTGTTCCTGAAGGTCATTGTCCTTTTCCGGCACATCGGGTTCGGCGGGTTGTTCGTCTGCGGCGGGTATCGCTGGCGTCTCCTGATCGGATGGGGTTGCAGACTCTGCGTCTTCGGATGACGATGACGCCAGCGTCAAGGTGATGGCGGACATTTTTACCGGCACCTGCGTCGCCGCGAGGCTGAAAGAGAGCGTCCCGCGTTCGCCCGGCTGAAGAAGTAATGCATCGCTGTTATTAATGATGATGTTGTTAGTTTCCAGCGTGCCATACGAACTCTCATTCAGCGTAAGCGGCAGGTTCCCTTTGAGCGTACCGCCGCTATTTCCCCATGGATCGATGTGCCCGGAAGCCGTGAATGATATTGCGGCATGGTTCATATCGACCGCATTACCGCTCTCATTGATGAAAGTTAAGGTAATTTTTTGATACCAGCTGTTGACGTCAAATGCGCTGGCGTGAATGGAAATGGTCATGGTCTACTCTTCCTCTGTCCCTGGTGGAGAAAAGCCCCGGTAAACCGGGGCTTGAATCATGAAGCCCAATACATCGGCTTAATACCGTGTATTAGTAAGCGCCAAGATCGGTCCATGCACCGCCGACACCGCAGTTCAGGTCAGGCTGGTTGCCCATAGACCACCATTTCACCTGATAGTTATGGCCTTTCCAGCTAACGATTTCGAAAGAACCCCAGTTTGCGCCATAAACGGTAGAAGCATCCCACTGCGCGTAAGGTGACGTTTTGTCATCTGCTGGCGTATCATCCTCAGCCGGCGTGGTATCTTCTTCCTCGTCCGGTACAGGAACGATAATCTCTTCTTCCTCTTCCGGTTCCGGTTGAACCTGAGATAGCGCAGGCACAGCCGTCAGAACAAAGCGCTGTTGAGAGGACGGTTCGTTGTAGCAGTCGCGTACAAACAGGGTGAACTGAAAGGCTGTTTTTTCGCTAACTTCCGGTACCACAACCTCAATGATTTCTGCCGTTTTGTCTGCCACATCGATTTGAGAAGGCACGCCCCAGCTAAAGGACAACTCATCGTTATCTTCATCAGAAGAACCTGCGCCAGACAGCTGTACCGTAGATCCGCCTACAACCATCAGTTCAATCGCCGCTTTCGGCGCGTGGTTGACCTTCTGCGCGTCGTCGCTGTCGCTCTGCTCTTCATCTTTTTCTACATTGATACCTTCAAAGTAGAACGGTTCCATATCGATAACTTCAGATTCGATTTCATAACCCAGACCTTCACGCACGGCGTTAACCAGCACGCCGTTGTCCTGATCGATAGTCCAGGTAAACACGCCGCCCAGGCCCAGTTTCGCTGCATATTCGCCTTTTGCTTTGACAGTACGCGGCGTATCCAGGGATAAAAACAGTTTGGATTCCGGGCTATACAGGTAGTCAGCATCAGCGACCTGGTCGGTGTAAACGTTGAAACCGTTACGGCCTTTCTGGTTTTCCAGATCCAGGTAGCTATAAATGACGTCATACCATTCGCTGGTGCCGGATTCGAAGGAACCGGTAGTAGGGCCTGAACCTGGGTTGTAAGAACCTTTCAGCGGCGACAGGGATTCAATTTCTACCTGACGAGCGTTACGGGTATAGCCGGCATAACCGATGTTGATACGGTCAGCGGAGAAACCTTCTGCCAGCAGGTGATCAACGATAGTTTCGACAGCCCAGCCGCCCTCTTCCAGCGCTTTGCGGTTGGTGTGGTGGCCCAGCGTTTCCGCCCACGGCGTACCGAAAAAGTCATAGGTCATCAGGTTGATGCCATACAGGCCGGCAGCCATCAGATCTTTTACTTTCGCATAGTCAAAAATAGTAGTGACAGCAGAAGCGGCAATAGAGATCTTCACATTGCTCAGACCCGCGGAATCCAGCTGTTTACGCAGTTCGGCAATCAGCAGCGCGTAGTTAGCGCCATCTTCCGGACCAAACGGGTTGCCCGCCCCTTCATTGTTCGGGTATTCCCAGTCAATATCCACTTCGCTGAACATCGGGAACTGTTTGAACAGTTTCACCACGCCTTTGGCGAAGATTTTACGAGAAGAGTCAGAAGCGGCGGTTTCGTGGAACCCGTTACTCATGCTCCAGCCGCCGATACTCATGGAGAGCGCCAGCGTGTGACCTGCGGCTTTCGCTTTTGCCTGCATATCACGCAGCGCGCCCAGCAGACCCTTGGCGTTAGACTGAGTTACAGTCTTCGGATCCACATCCCAGCCGCTGACATCAAAGCCGAGGTTGATATAAGACTGGAAGTCGCCCCATGGGTCGAGGAAGGTCGGCTCATATTTCACTTTGCCGCACAGCGCTGCCGCTTCTGCTACGACATCGCGGTCTTCTGTATCAATTTTTCTGAAACCGGTGATGCCAACAAAGCCAAAAATCAGTTTGTCATAAGCCGTCGGTGAAACTTTGGTTAAATCATAACCACGGCCCGGTTGGGACATATTGCCTTGCAGACGGCTGTCATACTGTGACCAGTCGGTGTAATAACCGAATACCTTCGGTTTAGTCGTGGAATTTTTATATTTATTGTATACCGGTTTCGCAACACGAGCGGAAGTATAGCTTATTTTATCATCGCTTGTTGCAGGGTCAAAACCATTCGCTGCATGAGTAGTTTCAGTAATTGTATCGCCTTGAATCAGTTTGCTTGTAGCCATTTTCAAATTTCCTTTTACGTTTCAAAATTGTCGCAGCTCGTTCTGCGGGGTCCATAATCGTTACAGGCATAAAAAATAGCTAATCACAAAACATCATCTTTTTAGATGATATAAAAATCATAAAAATGAGGTTAACAACACCGTCTAACGAAGAGAAAACAACACCTCTCAGCGCCCGCTTACTCCGTTCTGGTGAGAACATAGTAAATATCATTTATCATGTAATTAAATATCATTTAATTACAATGAAATAATGTGATTACACTCGCTATAGACAATGACAATACAATAAAACCAGTGACATTTATTGGATTAAGACATTTCTCATACAATATAGTCACCACAGACAACCAGGATGTACATTTCTAAAGGAAGACGTTATGAAAACTTATATCATTAATAGCAATTGCATTTACAATGAAGGTAAATATGAACTGAGGACGGTCTCAAATTCACAGGTTATTAAAATGACTGCGATGAGAGCCAAATGTCTCAGTTTCATCATCGAGAATGCTCATCTGGAGATTATCGAGCGACAAAAAATAACCACTGCGTTATGGGGAAGTCGAAGCCATTATGTTAATGATGCAAATCTAACGCAGATTCTCTATTTAATCAGACGTGACCTTAAAGCGCTTGGTATTAACGATCTTTTTATTACCATTCCAAGACAAGGCCTCAAAGTTAATAGTGATATCACCATTATCGCGACGGATAGCGAAACAAAGGGAAGAAAAAAACAGATTGTACGGCAAACCATCGCCGCCCTGACGACCGTATTTTCAGTAACGTTAGGTTCTCTCATGTATCTGCATATTCACTAAGCGAAGGAAAGGGAAGATGAATCCAATTATAGATGGAATTATTGCGCTTGAAGGCGGTTACGTATTTAACCCTAAAGATAAAGGCGGCGCCACCCATTGGGGCATTACCGAAGCCACGGCGCGAGCGCATGGCTATGCTGGCGATATGCGGGATCTGACCCACGCTGAAGCCTACGCGATTCTCGAAGAGGATTACTGGATAAAACCAGGTTTTGACGTCATCTCGACGCTATCGTGGCCAGTCTCCTTCGAGCTGTGCGATGCGGCAGTCAACATAGGCGCTTACCACCCCAGCGCGTGGCTGCAACGCTGGTTGAACGTCTTTAATCACGAAGGTAAACGCTACCCGGATATTCATGTGGATGGCAATATTGGCCCGCGGACGCTTGCCGCTCTCGAACATTATTTGGCCTGGCGAGGCCAGGAAGGGGAAGCCGTTTTGGTGAAAGCCCTCAATTGCAGTCAGGGCACGTACTACTTAAACGTTGCTGAGAAAAACCACAATAACGAACAATTTATTTATGGCTGGATCAAGAATAGAGTGACCTAGACCAGGCTGAAAAAAGACGCGTAAAAGGCTCACGGATGAGCCTGATACTGCAAATGATAATTAATCTGAATTATTACCTTCGATAATTTTTTTAATCCGCCGCCCAAGAATCTTTAAGATCGGACTCGCGAAAACACCGCCTAAGCCTGCCGCCAACAGAACAATGTTGAAACTGCATTCTTTTTCGATCGCAATCGCGCTTAACAAGAAACTGGTGAAGCAGGAAATCACGATCTGCGTTAAGCAATATTTAATACTTTCATGAGAACTATTATATTCTGTCTTATCTTTGCGTAAAAGATAGCTGACAAAGCCTCCCCACGCGCCAATCGAAATAATAGTGAGTAAGATCTCTAGCTCCAATAGCACAACTTCCGTTGTCGACACATGGTTGGGAATAGACATTTTAACACTCCGAAATCATTATAAATGAATAATTAACACAAGGAGTGTAAGCGCCCTGTCAGGAGGGTAAAAATCAAAGCACATCATTTAAAACCATATTAAATCAAAGCGTAAAAATGAGGTGTATTAGCGACGGAAGGAGGAAAGTGTTTGTAACATACTTACCATCTCATTAATCGTCGATATATTTCTACTATTTTTATTCCAGGATGCATAGACCTGAACTGACTTCAAAGCCAGTTCGGGCGGAGGCTGAATAAATTTAATGTCATATTTACGATGATTTTTATAAAAAAGCGCTAATTTCAAAGGAATCAATGCAATCAATGAGGTTCGTTCGATCATGCTCATCAAACCGTTAAGCGAATCACTGCGATAGCCGACAATACGCCTGCCAGTATAGTAAAGATCATCCTTAAATAATTCGCTATCATGATATATCACTGAAGCCCCCATCCCCGGCTGATATAACGCATGACGCGAAGAATAAAAATGATGTAGCGACAGTTGTGAGAGGGTACTCAGCATGTGTTTACTGCTGCAGATACAAACAAATGATTTAAAACTATCAATGATTTGATTCTCTATGCCGGACTCCAGCAAAGGTTCGGCACTAATCAACAGATCGCCTTGCGCAGTAAACAGAAGTTCGCTGATATGCTCCCGACTCATATTTCTTACGGAGAAATGATTTATCAAAATACGGTCAAATATATCGCTGTTATAGAGCTGAGAAAGATAATAGCTTTCAACAATATCACTGCCTAATAACGTTATCTGGAACGCTTCATCTTTTTTGCTATTACAGAGAAATGTATCATCCACCAGTTTCATCACCTGACTGAAATTTTGGTGAATGTCGACAGCCTTAGCTGTGGGGATGAGCCCGCCTTTCCCTCTGCTAAACAGTTCCTCCGGGTAATAACTCTGCAGGCGCTTTAACGCCAGAGAAACGGCAGCCGGTGTAATGCCTAACTTTTTTGCCGCCATAGCCGCATTTCCTGACAAAATAACAGCGTCAAGAATTTTGATTAAATTATAATCAAAGCTCTTGTTGGCACCTTTCGATCCCATTCGCTGTCTGCCTCCGGAAACTAAAAAAAGCAATATAGATAATACTCAAGATAAATCAATTCACAGCATCTAAAAAAGCAATCATTAATGTCATCACATCACGTTTTTTTAAAGAATAAGCGTATACAAAACTGCTGATTAACATCAATTTGTTTATCAGTAAAAACAAAATATCAACAAATGAGAGGATACGATGCGTTTAACAGAAGCCTGGGCGCGTACAGGCAGAAAAAAGCCCGGATATACACCCGGGCTGAAGAAAAATACAACGGGAAAAGATTAGCGAGTCAAATCGTCAAAGAATTTTTTCACGCCGTCAAAGAAGCTTTTTGAACGCGGGCTGTTTTTCTCTCCCGTCGGGCCGCCAAAACTTTCCTGAAGATCTTTTAGCAATTGCTTCTGTTTTTCGCTCAGACCGACCGGCGTTTCAACTACCACACGGCACAGCAAATCGCCCTGCGCGCCACCGCGTACGGACTTCACGCCTTTGCCGCGCATACGGAACAGCTTGCCCGTTTGTGTTTCGCTCGGTACTTTCAGCATCACGCGACCATCTAACGTCGGCACTTCAATTTCACCGCCGAGCGCCGCCATCGCAAAGTTGATCGGCACTTCGCAATAAAGATTATTGCCTTCACGCTCGAAAATAGGGTGTTGTTTCACCTGGACCTGAACGTACAAGTCGCCTGCCGGTGCGCCATGCTCGCCCGCTTCGCCCTCGCCTGCCAGACGAATACGATCGCCGGTATCCACGCCCGCCGGGATTTTAACGGACAGAGTTTTACTCTTTTCAACACGCCCATGACCGTGACATTTATGGCACGGATCTTTGATCAGCGTACCGCGTCCCTGACAGTGTGGGCAGGTCTGCTGTACAGCAAAGAATCCCTGGCGCATCTGTACCTGACCAGAACCATGACAGGTCGGACAGGTTTGCGGTTGCGTGCCAGCTTTCGCGCCGCTGCCGTGGCAAACGTCGCACTCCTCCAGCGTCGGAATACGGATCTCTTTGGTCACGCCACGCACCGCTTCTTCCAGGGTGAGATCCATGTTATAACGCAAATCAGCCCCACGCGCCGCACGTTGGCGACCACGCCCGCCGCCAAAGATATCGCCAAAAACGTCACCAAAGATATCACTGAAATCAGCGCCGCCATTAAAGCCGCCGCCAAATCCGCCGCCCATACCGCCTTGTTCAAACGCGGCGTGACCATACTGATCGTAGGCTGCGCGTTTTTGCGCATCGGTCAGCACTTCGTAGGCTTCTTTAATCTCTTTAAACTTAGCTTCGGCCTCTTTATCACCCTGATTGCGGTCCGGATGATATTTCATGGCCAGGCGCTTATACGCCTTTTTGATTTCACGCTCTTCCGCTGTTTTGGAAACGCCTAAAATCTCGTAGTAATCTCTTTTCGCCATCTCTTTTTATCTGCCCTTAACATGCATACACGGGCGGAGAGGAAACCTCTTCGCCCGTGCCAGTAATTACCCGTTCAAAGGGCGATTATTTTTTATCTTTTACTTCTTCAAACTCAGCGTCGACAACGTCGTCATCTTTCGCGTTGTTTGCAGAAGCGTCAGCGGAGCCAGCCTGCTGCTGCGCATGTTGCTGCTGAGCGATTTCCATCAGTTTCTGGGAAACCTGCGCCAGTTCCTGCATTTTCGCTTCGATAGCGGCTTTATCTTCGCCTTTCAGGGCAGTTTCCAGCGCGTTCAGGGCAGACTCGATAGCGGTTTTGTCATCAGCCGGCAGTTTATCGCCTGCTTCTTCAACCTGCTTACGGGTGCTGTGCAGCAGATGGTCGCCCTGGTTACGGGTCTGAACCAGCTCTTCGAACTTACGGTCGGATTCAGCGTTCGCTTCTGCATCGCGAACCATTTTCTGAATTTCTTCCTCGTTCAGACCAGAAGACGCCTTGATAGTGATCTTCTGCTCTTTACCGCTATTTTTATCTTTCGCGGAGACGTGCAGGATACCGTCAGCATCGATATCGAAGGTGACTTCGATCTGCGGCATACCGCGCGGCGCCGGGTTGATGCCATCCAGGTTGAACTGACCCAGAGATTTGTTATCAGACGCACGCTTACGCTCACCCTGCAGCACATGGATGGTTACCGCAGACTGGTTGTCTTCCGCAGTAGAGAACACCTGGCTGTGCTTGGTCGGGATGGTGGTGTTTTTGGTGATAAGCGGAGTCATCACGCCACCCATCGTTTCGATACCCAGAGACAGCGGGGTAACGTCCAGCAGCAGTACGTCTTTCACATCACCGGTCAACACGCCGCCCTGTACCGCTGCGCCGATAGCCACAGCTTCGTCCGGGTTAACGTCTTTACGCGGCTCTTTACCAAAGAACTCAGCCACTTTTTTCTGCACCATTGGCATACGGGTCTGACCGCCAACGAGGATCACGTCGTTGATATCAGACACGGACAGGCCAGCGTCCTGCAGTGCGACTTTCAGCGGCTCGATAGAACGGTTCACCAGATCTTCAACCAGGCTTTCCAGTTTCGCACGAGTCACTTTGATGTTCATGTGTTTCGGACCGGTGGCATCTGCGGTAATGTACGGCAGGTTCACGTCGGTCTGCTGCGCAGAAGACAGCTCGATTTTGGCTTTTTCTGCGGCTTCTTTCAGGCGCTGCATGGCCAGCGGATCGTTACGCAGGTCAATGCCCTGATCTTTCTTAAACTCGTCAACGAGGTAGTTGATCAGGCGGGTATCGAAGTCTTCACCACCCAGGTGGGTATCACCGTTGGTTGCCAGAACTTCAAAGGTTTTTTCGCCATCAACTTCGTCGATTTCGATAATAGAGATATCGAAAGTACCACCACCGAGGTCGTAAACCGCGATAGTACGGTTGCCGACTTCTTTATCCAGACCGTAAGCCAGCGCTGCGGCAGTCGGTTCGTTGATGATACGTTTAACTTCCAGCCCCGCGATACGACCAGCATCTTTGGTTGCCTGACGCTGCGCATCGTTAAAGTAAGCCGGTACGGTGATAACCGCTTCAGTTACCGGTTCGCCCAGATAATCTTCAGCCGTTTTCTTCATTTTCTTCAGCACTTCGGCAGAAATCTGCGGCGGCGCCATTTTCTGACCTTTCACATCAAGCCATGCGTCGCCGTTGTCGGCGCCGATGATTTTGTACGGCATGATAGAAACGTCACGTTGAACTTCTTCGTCCTGGAAGCGGCGGCCAATCAGGCGTTTAATCGCAAACAGGGTGTTTTGCGGGTTTGTCACTGCCTGACGTTTAGCCGGCTGACCAACCAGAGTTTCACCATCCTGGGTATAAGCAATGATAGAAGGCGTAGTGCGATCGCCCTCGGCGTTCTCCAGCACGCGTGCCTGCGTTCCATCCATAATCGCTACACAAGAGTTGGTAGTACCCAGGTCGATACCAATAATTTTACCCATCTAAACGTCTCCACTAAAAATTCGGTCATCATGTGGTTGTGAATCTGTAATAAGGGCGAAACGTGCGGTTTCAACTACCCTGAATCGTTTTTTTTCAGACTCACCACTGCGGTTGACTACAAGATGGGGTCGTAACCCACGTCATCAAGGGGGAGATGAAAAAATTTTTTAGTGACGAGAGGGCACGATGGAAAACCAGACAGATAAATATTCATGAAATAAATTAAATAACGAATACCATTCACAGAAAAATTGTAATAAAAAGAAAAGATTACAAAACTGAATCGTTGCCATGAGCAGAGTATGATAGACGGTATTGCTTATTGAACCCGTCAAAGAGAAATTCCATGCGATCTGTGTTAACGATTTCCGTCGGCCTGCTTTTCGGCCTGGCGTTAAGTAGCGTCGCGCACGCGAACGACCATAAAATACTGGGTGTTATTGCCATGCCCAGAAATGAAACGAACGATCTCACGCTGAAAATTCCCGTCTGCCGCATCGTGAAGCGCATTCAACTCACGGCGGATCACGGCGACATCGAACTTAGCGGCGCATCCGTCTATTTTAAAACTGCGCGTAGCGCCAGCCAAAGCCTGAACGTCCCTTCCTCAATCAAAGAGGGCCAGACAACAGGCTGGATCAATATTAATAGCGATAACGACAACAAACGCTGCGTATCAAAGATTACCTTCTCAGGCCATACGGTAAATTCTTCCGATATGGCGAGACTTAAAGTCATTGGCGACGATTAATCGCTGTTATTTCTATTCCAAAAGCCAGACTGAAAATGAACGTCACCTATTTACACGACGAGGATTTAGACTTTCTTCAGCATTGTAGCGAAGAACAACTCGCCGATTTCGCCCGTTTGCTGACGCATAACGAAAAGGGCAAAGCTCGCTTGTCGAGCGTTCTTAGCCATAACGAGCTGTTCAAAGCGATGGAAGGTCACCCGGAGCAACACCGCCGTAACTGGCAGCTCATTGCCGGCGAGTTTCAGCATTACGGCGGCGACAGTATCGCCAACAAATTGCGCGGACACGGAAAACAGTACCGCGCGATTCTGCTGGATGTCGCAAAACGGCTAAAACTCAAAGCAGATAAAAGCATGTCGACGTTTGAAATAGAACAGCAACTGCTGGAGCATTTTTTACGTCATACCTGGCAGAAGATGGACGCGGCGCATAAGCAGGAATTTCTGCAAGCCGTAGACGCCAAAGTTTCTGAACTGGAAGAACTGCTGCCGCTGCTCATGAAAGATCGCAGTCTGGCAAAAGGGGTCTCCCACCTGCTTTCCACCCAGCTTACCCGCATTTTGCGTACCCATGCCGCAATGAGCATCCTGGGCCACGGATTGCTGCGCGGCGCAGGTCTTGGCGGCCCGGTCGGCGCGGCGTTAAACGGCGTCAAAGCGATGAGCGGCAGCGCGTATCGCGTGACTATTCCGGCGGTCTTGCAAATAGCCTGCCTGCGACGAATGATGGCAGCCGTTCAGGCGTGAATGCCCTCACTGGGGGAAATATTTTCTTTTCCCCCTTATTAGATCATAGACAGTCCTCTTCCCCCTGATTATTATGCCGCGCCCCGAATACGGAACTCGTTATTCTGGGAAACTATTTCACCATTCAATTATGATGATTTTGAGGAATTATGGGCAACACTAAGTTGGCTAATCCGGCACCGCTGGGCCTGATGGGCTTCGGCATGACCACCATTCTGCTTAACCTGCACAATGCCGGTTTTTTCGCCCTGGACGGTATTATTCTGGCGATGGGGATTTTCTACGGCGGTATCGCGCAAATTTTTGCCGGTCTGCTGGAGTACAAAAAAGGCAATACCTTTGGTTTAACGGCCTTTACCTCTTACGGTTCGTTCTGGCTGACGCTGGTCGCTATCCTGCTGATGCCGAAAATGGGTCTGACGGATGCGCCTGACGCTCAGCTACTCGGCGCTTATTTAGGTCTGTGGGGCGTGTTCACGCTGTTTATGTTCTTCGGTACGCTGAAAGCCGCCCGCGCGCTGCAATTTGTTTTCCTGAGCCTGACCGTACTGTTCGCTCTGCTGGCGGTCGGCAATATCACCGGTAACGAAGCAACTATCCATATCGCAGGCTGGGTTGGTCTGGTTTGCGGCGCCAGCGCTATTTATCTGGCGATGGGTGAAGTGCTAAACGAGCAATTTGGCCGCACTATTCTGCCAATCGGCGAGGCGCACTAAATCTCTTTTATTCCTCCCGCACCGGGAGGAATAACCCTACTATCAGTATTTTCCGGTCAGTCCGACATATTCTCACGTCTGGCGCTCTTTGGACGGAAAGCGGCAACCACTTCCGGCGCGGTTTCGACATACGGCCCGTCAAGCAGCTGTATGCAATACGGCACGCTCGCAAAAATGCCCGGCACGCTAACGCTGCCATCGTCCGCTTTTACGCCTTCCAGCGTTTCTTTGATCGATTTTGGCTGTCCAGGCAGATTAAGAATTAACGCCTGTTTACGGATAACGCCCACCTGGCGGGAAAGAATGGCGGTCGGCACAAAGCGCAGGCTGATCTGGCGCATCTGCTCGCCAAAACCTGGCATTTCACGGTCGGCGATGGCAAGGGTCGCGTCCGGCGTGACGTCGCGACGCGCCGGACCGGTACCGCCAGTGGTCAGCACCAGATGACAGCTCATCTCATCGACCAGTTCACACAACGTTTGCTCGATAATTTCCTGTTCATCAGGAATTAAGCGCCGTTGGACCTCGAAAGGCGTGGTCAGCGCAGAAGCGAGCCACTCCTCAAGCGCAGGAATGCCTTTATCCTGGTAAACGCCGCTTGAAGCGCGGTCGGAGATAGAAACTAAGCCAATACGTAAGGTATCCATGATTATTCCGTTTAAACAGTCTCGTTAAACAGAATGATACACTGCGAAGGGAAGGACAGACAGGTTTCAGAAGAGGTAGCGTGACCCATATCAGGGCCACGCGTTAATGATTACAGCAGATCGCCGATCATTTTTTCCAGTTTTTCCTGGTCTACCGCAAACTTACGGATACCATCCGCCAGTTTGTCAACCGCCATGGGGTCCTGGTGATGCTGCCACAGGAACTCGGCTTCGGTAATGCGTTCCGGGCGCGCTTTGACTTCGCCGGAGAAAGAGAGCTTACGCTCAATCGCCCCTTCGCTTTCCGCCAGTTCTTTCAGCAATGCCGGCGCGATAGTCAGACGGTCGCAGCCCGCCAGCTCCAGAATTTCGCCTACGTTACGGAAGCTTGCGCCCATAACGACGGTTTCGTAACCATGCTGTTTGTAGTACTCGTAGATTTCCGTTACGGAAACCACGCCCGGATCTTCAGCTGGCGCATAGTCTTTCTTGTCGGTATTGGCTTTATACCAGTCAAGAATACGACCTACGAACGGCGAGATCAGGTAGACGCCCGCTTCGGCGCACGCACGCGCCTGCGCGAAGGAGAACAGCAGCGTCAGGTTACAGTTGATGCCTTCTTTTTCCAGCTGTTCGGCTGCACGAATGCCCTGCCAGGTGGACGCCAGCTTGATCAGGATACGATCGTTGCTGATACCCGCATCATTGTAGAGTTTAATGATACGTTTTGCTTTGGCGATAGACGCTTCAGTGTCATAAGACAGACGCGCGTCAACTTCGGTAGAAATACGCCCCGGCACCAGCTTCAGGATCTCCAGGCCAATATTCACCGCCAGCTTATCGGTCGCGTCAACAACCTGCTGCGCGCGGTCGCTGCTCTGCTGTTTCGCCCAGGCGACAGCATCGTCAATCAGCTTACGATATTCCGGGATTTGCGCTGCGTTAAGAATGAGAGAAGGGTTAGTTGTAGCATCCTGCGGCTGATACAGTTTCATTGCCGCGATATCTCCGGTATCAGCCACTACGGTGGTGAACTGACGAAGGGAGGTCAATTTGTCCGTCATGATAGAGTTTCTCTTTAAACAGCTTGTTAGGGGATGTAACCGGTCTACCCTGATGATAACACGACGCACTCACAGCGCAACCGCCTACATGCACCTGGCTGCCCTTGTGCACTGTTTGCGTATCTGCCGACGGTTGATGCGCAATTAAAGGATACCACCGTATTTATGGTAAACTGCCGTTAATATTAGTCTGACAAGGTCATCTACATCATGGGTCACGCTTATACAGGATTATCAAAGCGTGCCGGCATCAACAAGAGGGACGTTAATGCCTGAGTTTTTCAGTTTTATTAACGAAATACTCTGGGGCTCGGTAATGATTTACCTGCTGCTCGGCGCAGGATGTTGGTTTACCTGGCGTACCGGATTCATTCAGTTTCGTTATATTCGCCAATTTAGCCGCAGTCTGAAAGGCAGCCTTAGCCCGCAGCCAGGCGGCCTGACGTCATTTCAGGCTCTGTGTACCAGCCTCGCGGCGCGGATTGGCAGCGGTAACCTGGCCGGCGTGGCGCTGGCTATCGCCGCAGGCGGTCCCGGCGCGGTATTCTGGATGTGGGTCTCGGCCATCATTGGCATGGCGACCTCCTTCGCCGAGTGTTCGCTTGCCCAGCTTTATAAAGAACGTGACCCGACAGGCCAGTTCCGCGGCGGCCCGGCGTGGTATATGGCGCGTGGGCTGGGAATGCGCTGGATGGGCGTGGTTTTCGCCCTCTTTCTGCTCGTCGCCTACGGGTTGATTTTTAATAGCGTGCAGGCGAATGCCGTCTCACGCGCGCTCCATTTCGCCTTCAACATTCCGCCGCTTATCTCCGGCATTGCTCTGGCGTTCTGTGCCCTGTTAATTATCATTCGCGGCATCAAAGGCGTCGCCCGTCTGATGCAATGGCTGATTCCCCTCATCGCGTTATTGTGGGTCGCCGGCAGCGTATTCATTTGCCTCTGGCATATTGAGCAAATGCCTGGCGTTATCGCCTCGATAGTCAAAAGCGCATTTGGCTGGCAGGAAGCCGCGGCAGGCGCAGCCGGATATACGCTCACCCAGGCTATTACCAGCGGTTTTCAGCGTGGGATGTTCTCTAATGAAGCGGGAATGGGGTCAACGCCTAATGCGGCCGCAGCGGCAACGTCGTATCCCCCTCACCCTGTCGCGCAGGGGATTGTGCAAATGATTGGCGTATTCAGCGACACCATTATCATCTGTACCGCCAGCGCGATGATTATCCTGCTGGCGGGGAATCACGCGTCCCACTCGTCAACAGAAGGCATTCAGCTTCTCCAACATGCAATGGTTTCGTTGACCGGTGAATGGGGCGCCAGTTTTGTCGCGCTTATCGTCATTCTGTTCGCGTTCAGTTCTATCGTCGCCAACTATATTTACGCCGAAAACAATCTGTTTTTTCTGCGGTTACATAACGCAAAGGCTATCTGGCTATTACGCCTTGCGACGCTTGGCATGGTTATCGCCGGTACGCTTATCAGTTTTCCGCTGATATGGCAGCTCGCTGACATGATCATGGCCTGTATGGCCATTACCAATCTGACGGCGATTTTGTTGCTCTCACCGGTGGTGTATACCCTCGCCAGCGATTATCTGCGACAACGGAAACTGGGCGTAAGACCGCAGTTCGATCCGCGGCGCTTCCCGGATATCGAACCACAACTGGCGCCAGATACCTGGGAGGCGGCATCGCGCGATTAAGCCGACAATCGCAACCATCGGTCAACTCTGCGGCGTTTTTTTGCTAAAGTCGCAGAAAATTCCCTGCAAGGACTGAATATGCTGATTCTGATTTCACCTGCAAAAACGCTTGATTATCAAAGCCCGCTGGCCACGACCCGCTATACCCAGCCGGAGCTGTTGGATCACAGCCAGCAGCTTATTCAACAGGCCCGCCAGCTTTCGGCGCCGCAAATTTCCAGGCTGATGGGAATTAGCGACAAACTGGCGGATCTCAACGCCACGCGTTTTCATGACTGGCAGCCTCATTTTACGCCGGATAATGCACGCCAGGCGATTCTGGCGTTCAAAGGCGATGTTTATACCGGCCTACAGGCGGAAACGTTCAACGACGCGGATTTTGATTTTGCTCAACAACATCTGCGTATGCTCTCTGGCTTGTATGGCGTATTGCGCCCGCTGGATTTAATGCAGCCTTATCGTCTGGAGATGGGGATTCGCCTGGAGAATCCGCGCGGCAAAGATCTTTATCAATTCTGGGGCGATATCATTACCGATAAGCTCAACGAAGCGCTTGAGGCGCAGGGCGATCGGGTGGTGGTGAATCTGGCCTCCGAGGAATATTTTAAATCGGTGAAGCCGAAGAAACTGAATGCCGAACTGATTAAGCCCGTGTTCCTTGATGAGAAAAACGGCAAGTTTAAGGTGGTAAGCTTCTACGCCAAAAAAGCGCGCGGACTGATGAGCCGTTTTATTATTGAAAACCGCTTAACGAAGCCGGAACAGCTTACCGCGTTTGACCGTGAAGGGTATTTCTTTGATGAAGAAACCTCCACACAAGACGAGCTGGTCTTTAAACGCTACGAGCAGTAACGGCATCGCCGGATGGCGGTTACGCCTTATCCGGCCTACAAATCGACACCACCCCATAGGCCCGGTAAGCGACAGCGCCACCGGGCGCAATGGTTATTGGCGGGTCATCATCAGCTTACGCAGGGCGGCAAAATCCGCAGGCAGATGATGTGAAAGCAGCGGCAGGTCGGCGCGTTCGGCGAGCGCTTCAGGCAAGGCCAGCGTTTCTCCCAGAATGGACTCCACGCTCTCTTTAAACTTCGCCGGATGCGCCGTTCCGAGAAACAAGCCATACTCGCCAGGGTTTAACTGGTCGCGTAATGCCCGATACGCTACCGCCGCATGAGGTTCCGAGATATAACCTTTCGCTTTCAGCTCGCGCATCGTCTGCTGTGTCGTAGTATCATCCACCGCCGCATAGCCCAGCTCAGTCAGGCGCCAGATTTTACGGCGGAATAGCTCCTCCACGCGCGGCCAGTTATTCGGCTGGCTGACATCCATCGCATTCGACAGGGTCGCCTGCGTCGCTTTCGGCGCCCACTTTCCGTCATGCAGAAAACGCGGCACCGTGTCGTTGACGTTGGTGGCGGCGATAAAACGTTTCACCGGTAGGCCTAACGACTTCGCCAGCAGCCCTGCCGTCAAATCGCCAAAGTTGCCGCTGGGGACGGAGATCACCAGTTGGTTACGCGCCCCCTGCGGCAGTTGCGCCACGGCTTCAAAGTAGTAGCAAATTTGCGCCAACAGGCGGCTGATATTAATCGAATTAGCCGAATTCAGCCCCAGCGCCGTTTTCAGTTCTTCGTCATCAAATGCCTGTTTCACCAGCGCCTGGCACGCGTCGAAATCGCCGTCGATCGCCACGGTTTCAATGTTGCCGCCCAGCGTACAGAACAGTTTTTCCTGCAACGGACTGATCTTACCGCGCGGGTAGAGAATGACGACCCGCACATTTTCCAGGCCATAGAACGCGTGAGCCACCGCCGCGCCGGTATCGCCTGACGTTGCAGTCAGAATCGTCACCGGTTTGTCGCCGCTGATATGCGTCAGCATTTGCGCCATAAAACGCCCGCCGAAGTCTTTAAAGGCCAGCGTCGGACCATGGAACAGCTCCAGGCAGCCGACATCGCTTTCTACCTGCGCTACCGGTGCCGGGAACGCAAACGCCGCGCGGACGCGCTCTTCCAGAATTTGCTGCGGTATTTCATCGCCAATAAATGCCGAGAGGATCTTTGCGCTACGGCTGACAAAGTCCTGGTTGAGCATCTCATCAATTTCCGTCAGGCTAAACTCCGGCAGATCGTGCGGAAAAAAAAGTCCCTGCTGTTTGCCCAGTCCTTGCGTGACGGCCTGCGCAAAGCTGACCTGCTCATTATGGTCTTTCAGATTATAGAGTTTCATTGATTATCCCACTACTCGTGCGCCCGCCGTATCCAGCCGGCAAATATGAACGAAGCCTTCCTGATTTTGCAGATAATGTTTGCTCAGCCAGTCCGCGACGCGCTGCGCCGTCTCCGGTTTATCGCATAGCGCAAACAGCGTCGGCCCCGACCCGGAAATCCCGCTCGCCAGCGCGCCGATCTCCGACACCGCCTGCCGCGCCTGGCTAAAGCCCGGCAGTAAACGCGCGCGGTATGGTTCGGCAATAACATCTTTCATCAGCGCGGCGGCAAGCTGCGGCTGCCGCGAGTAACAGGCGTGAATAAAACCGGCCAGATGCCGTCCATGCGCAATGCAATCCTGACGGCGATACTGCGCAGGCAAAATGGCCCGTGCTTCTGCGGTAGAAACTTTAATGCCCGGATAAGCCAGTACCCATAGCCACTCATCAAAGCCCGGCACCTGCTGACTAATAATGCCGTTTTCTTCAATCATCAACTGCATACCGCCAAGAAAGCACGGCGCGACGTTATCGTAATGGATGCTGCCGGAGATACGGCCTTCCAGCTCGCCCATCAGCGCCAACAGACGCGTGTCGTTTAACGGTTTGCCGCAGTGCTCATTCATCGCGACCAGCGCGGCGACGACGGAACAGGCGCTGGACCCTAACCCGGAACCAATCGGCATATTTTTTTCCAGCGTCATCGCCACCGGGATGGTTTTCCCCAATGCCTGGCAAAAACGTTCCCAGCACTGATAAACAATATTTTCACGCGGCTCCGGCGGCAGTTTATCGGCAAATCGCCCCAGGTTATGCAGACGGAAATGGTCCGCTGCTTCAACGGATACCACATCGCCCAGCAACGTGCCGTCAACGGGTGTGACGGCTGCGCCCAACACGTCGAAACCGACGCTCATGTTCGCGCTGGAAGCCGGGGCATACACTTTCACCATGTTAAACTCCTAACTTCCATGAGAGGGTCCGTAACAGATCGGCAAACACGCCCGCCGCCGTCACATCATTGCCTGCGCCGTAGCCGCGCAGCACCAACGGCAAGGGCTGATAATAGTGGCTGTAGAACGCCAGCGCGTTTTCACCGTTTTTCACTTTGAAGAGCGGATCGTTACCATCAACTTCGGCAATTTTCACGCGGCACACGCCATCCTCTTCGATATTGCCCACATAGCGCAATACCTTACCTTCATCACGAGCTTTCGCCACACGGGCGGCAAACGCGTCGTCAAGCTGCGGCAGATGTGCCATAAAGGCGGTCACATCGCCGGAGGCGTCAAACTCGTTCGGCAACACCGGTTCAATCACAATATCGGAAAGCTCCAGCTCGCGGCCCGTCTCGCGGGCGAGGATCAACAGTTTACGCGCCACATCCATACCGGAAAGATCGTCGCGCGGATCGGGTTCGGTATAGCCCATCTCGCGCGCCAGGGCGGTCGCCTGTGAGAGACTCATCCCCTCTTCCAGTTTACCGAAAATAAAAGAGAGCGACCCGGAAAGAATGCCGGAAAATTTTTGCAGTTCATCACCGGCATTCAGCAGGTTTTGCAGGTTTTCGATTACCGGCAAACCGGCGCCGACGTTGGTGTCATACAAGAATTTGCGCCGTGATTGCGCGGCGGCGAAACGTAGCTGATGGTAGTAGTCCATTGACGAGGTGTTCGCTTTCTTGTTTGGCGTCACCACATGGAACCCTTCACGCAGGAAGTCGGCATACTGGTCGGCCACCGCCTGACTGGAGGTACAATCAACAATCACCGGATTGAGTAGATGATATTCTTTCACCAGGCGAATTAAGCGTCCCAGATTGAACGGCGCGTTCGCTTGCGCCAGTTCCGCCTGCCAGTTGTCCAGATTCAGGCCATGCACATTGGTTAGCAACGCCTTTGAGTTCGCCACGCCGCACACGCGTAGATCGATGTGCTTGTTCTTCAGCCAGGTTTGCTGACGTTTAAGCTGTTCCAGTAGCGCGCCGCCGACGCCGCCGACGCCAATGACAAACACTTCAATCACCTGATCGGTATTGAACAGCATCTGGTGCGTTACCCGCACGCCGGTGGTGGCATCGTCGTTATTCACCACCACAGAAATAGAACGCTCAGAAGATCCCTGAGCGATCGCCACGATATTGATATTAGCCCGCGCCAGCGCGGCGAAGAATTTCGCTGAAATGCCGCGTAGCGTGCGCATACCGTCGCCGACAACAGAGATAATCGCCAACCGCTCCGTAACCGCCAGCGGCTCCAGCAGCCCCTCTTTCAGCTCCAGATAGAACTCATCCTGCATCGCACGGCGGGCACGCGCGCAGTCACTCTGCGGCACACAGAAACTGATGCTGTACTCAGAGGAGGACTGGGTAATGAGCACCACCGAGATCCCGGCGCGAGACATGGCGGCGAAAACACGCGCCGCCATCCCAATCATCCCTTTCATTCCCGGGCCGGAGACGCTAAACATCGCCATGTTGTTAAGGTTAGAGATCCCTTTAACCGGCAGGTTATCATCGTCGCTGGACGCGCCGATCAGCGTTCCTGGCGCCTGCGGATTACCGGTATTTTTAATCAGACAGGGGATCTGGAACTGGGCGATGGGCGTAATGGTGCGAGGGTGAAGGACTTTGGCGCCGAAGTAAGAGAGTTCCATCGCTTCCTGGTAGGACATCGATTTCAGCAGCCTGGCGTCCGGCACCTGGCGCGGGTCACAGGTATACACGCCATCGACGTCAGTCCAGATTTCACAGCAGTCAGCGCGTAAACAGGCGGCCAGCACGGCGGCGGAATAGTCGGAACCATTACGGCCCAGCACCACCAGTTCACCCTTTTCATTACCGGCGGTAAAGCCCGCCATCAGGATCATGTGATCGGCCGGGATCTGGCTGGCGGCGATACGGCGAGTCGATTCCGCGATATCAACGGTAGATTCAAGGTAATGGCCCACCGCCAGCAATTTTTCTACCGGATCGATCACCGTGACGCGATGCCCACGCGCCTCCAGAAGTCCCGCCATAATCGCGATCGACATTTTTTCGCCACGGCAAATCAGCGCGGCGTTGATGCTATCCGGGCACTGACCCAGCAGGCTGATACCATGCAGAACATGTTTGATCTGAGCGAATTCTTGTTCGACAACCATTTTCAACCGTGCAAGCGGGAATCCCGGCTGCGCGCTGGCAAGTCCTGCGAGCAGGTCAGAAAAAATACGTTCTGCATCGCTGATATTCGGCAAAGCATCCTGGCCGCCGATAGTTTTTTCAATCATTGCCACCAGATGGTTGGTAATTTTCGCGGGGGCGGAAAGTACGGTCGCTACCTGCCCTTGCCTGGCATTGCTTTCCAGAATATCGGCAACACGCAGAAAACGTTCTGCATTTGCCACTGATGTACCGCCGAACTTCAACACTCGCATGGTTGTTACCTCGTGATCTCTGGTCGAAAAAAAAGCCCGCACTGTTCAGGTGCGGGCTTTTTTCTGTGTTTCCTGTACGCGTCAGCCCGCACCGTTACCTGTGGTAATGGTGATGGTGGTAATGGTGGTGGTGCTGATGCGGTTCATGGATGTTGTGTACTCTGTCATTTTTATTTGTCTGTCTTGTATTCCTATATTGGTTAAAGTATCTGCCCGCCTAAGTCAATAAATTTTTAAATTGATCACATTCCGAAACTTGTTCATGTGCTGCTGGCGATATATTTATTTTCAACCAATTCCCCCTGTCATGATCTCTTGCAACCAGACGTAATCTCT